>CAWEHF010000003.1:0-310660 GCA_963808695.1 uncultured Acidobacteriaceae bacterium | reverse complement strand
GTCAACGTATCCGAGCAAAACAAAACGATTCGAGCGAGCAGTACTGCAAGGGGATAGAAACAGGTTGAACTGGTCGCCGATGGGTATTTTTCGATCGGTTATAGGTCCGTCGCAAAAACTTGCGAGAGCATGTTTGATGTCCCGCCGTAGCGTAGCGAACGGGGGTAGAGGGCGCTTGAACCAGAAGCGTACGAACCAGCTCTGGCCGGTCATCGGAGCGCCAAACGCTGGGAGCAGGCGCTTCATGTAACGCATCAATGCAATCTGGGAGCTTTCCACTCCTTCAGTGTGTCCAGTTTTGTCGATATAGGTGTAATTCATGCGACGAACTTCTACCGCAATTCTCCCATCGACCAAGAAGTCCGGCGGGACGTTCCCGTCTGGTTCATAGATGGCTCGAGAAAAGCCGCGGGAGTGAAGAAACCTGAGTGCCTGCGATTCGGAATCTTTCACATCACCGATTTTCGCAGAGTTCAGGCCTGCGCTGTCCCACTCTTTCGCCAAAAAGAGGGCGAAAGGATGGGGCACGGGAGATAGTAATTAGGTAGGCGATCTGCAACCTACAATTCCAATCGCTTCCCGCTGCCCAGATCGATCGCGAACGCATTTTCCTTGTCTGTCCTCATCTCCCACCCCGTTCCGCGCAAAACCGTTCCTTCGATCGCAATAATGGCGACGCCTTCGTCCGATAACTTCTCCGACTCCCACGCCTGGCCGTCGCGGCCCCACGCGAGACCACCCCACGCGAGAATCGAGCGGTGGCCTACGAAGAGCAGCAGGCCGGCCTCGACCGCGGGCACGACGCGCAGCGCCGGGCGGTAGGGAATCATGGTGAAGCGCTCCGGTGCAGTTGTGTCAATGATGTAGGCGTAACCGCCTGCGACGGCGCAGATCTTTCCTGGATCTGGAGTAGACCATAGGCCCGTCGGAACTGCGGGATCGCGAAAGCCGAGAGCGCAGGTGGCCAAAAAGGCCTGTGTTACGGGTGACGAGCTTCCCTCAGGGGCTAAAGCCCCATCCTTCTTTTCGGCGATTTGCGGCACGACTGAAGTCATGCCCTGATACAAGGCGGGCCTGATGAGCACCTCGAGCGCGCCGCGTTCCACTTCTTCGGCTTGTTGCGGATACACATAATGCCGCGCCGGCAGAATCGCGGGCCGCGCCGGCAGCACCTCGGCCTGCCAGTGGTGAGGAAAGCTCTCGTCGATCGTCGGCGCGATCACAAACGCGATCCCTCACCTGCAGCCATCACTTGGCCGCTCCCGGCTGCGCCTCGTAGTCGAGGATCCAATCGAGTTGCTCTTCGGTGTCGGGCACGTCCAATCCGCGCGCCTCGCGGATCGCCTCAATTGCCGCTTCAGGATTCCATCCCAGGTGAATCAGCGTGCAGGCCGCGGCCACGGTAGAGCGGCCGATGCTGCCGCGGCAGTGCACTCCAACGCTGCGGCCAGCGCGCAGATGATCGGCCAGCCCCGACACAAACGCGCGAAAGCTTGCCACGTTAGCTGGCACATGCACATCGGGGATGGGGTAATTGAGGAACTCCATGCCAACCTGGCAGGCCAACGTCGACTCGAAGCCCAGGCCGAGCCATGCGGCTTCGCGCGGCTCCAGCAGCGAGACGAGGGTATCGATGCCGCTGTTTGCGTAGTGCCGCAGGTTCTCCTCAAGCCAGTCTTCGGGGCGCGGCCTGAGCACAACCGCCAGCCTGGCCCGCGGTTCTCCTTCAATCCAGAAGACGTTTTGTTCGAACATTCCTACTCTCACAAACCACTTTAACCGCTGGCGGGCGGCGGGAAACGCAAAACGACCAAGCGCAACCCGAGACGCGCTCTACGCAAAATGCTGCCACCCCTGCGCTTCGAGCGCTTCACGTCCTTCGGGAGTGATCAGCGAGACGATTGGCCGTTTTGCTGAGCGCTTGATCACTTGCCCGATCTTCGTTACTGCGACGCCTTCGATTCTTCGCGGGACGCGTGCGTTCGACCGCGCAGTAAACAACAACTCGTAGTCCTCGCCGCCGTGGAGTGCCTGTTTGAGCGTTGCCCCGGCCGAGATGGGCAGCGCGCCGGCGTCAAGCTCCGCGGCCACGCCAGATTCCTCGCAAAGGTGCCTGAGGTCGGTCGAAAGCCCGTCACTCACATCGATCGCCGCCGTGGCCATCCCGGGCTTTACCAGCCACAATCCCTGCCTGACCCGAGGCTGCGGATAAAGGTGCTTGGCCAGCGCCGCTTCAATTCTCCTGGGAGTCGTCAACCCGCCCACTCCTGAGGATTTCTGCGTGCTGGCCAGCTCCTTCAGCTTTTTGAGGCCAGCCGCCGCGCCGCCCAGGCTGCCGGTCACATAAATGGCGTCGCCGGGCCGTGCCCCCGAGCGCAGCAGCGCCTTGCCACTCGGCACAGCGCCCAGCAGAACAATGTCGGCAGCGGCAATGGGCGACTCAGCCAGGTCGCCCCCGGCAAGGGGGGTGTCAAACTCGCGGGCAAGCGCGAGCAGCCCGTCATAGAACCGGTCGATCCAGAGGTTCTGCCAGGGGCCTTGGTTTGGTCCTGGGATTTGCCCCGGCGATCCAGACTTCGCTCCGCGAGGCTTTGATCTTTGGGCCAGCTCCTTCGGAATCCCCAGCGACAGGAACGCGGCTACCGGGCGGGCGCCCATGGCTGCCAGGTCGCTCAAACCGCGCGCCAAAACCCGGTGCCCGATTGCCTCAGGAGGGTGCCAGGCGAGCTCAAAATGCCGGCCGGCAATTGAAAAATCGGTAGTTACGGCAATCTCTTCGCCCGGCTTGACGGTCACCAGGGCGCAATCGTCGCCAATCCCCAGGCGCACATTCCGGTCCCGATCCCGCATGGGGCCCGCAGCCGCCACGCGGGCGCGTATCCGGGCCAGCATGGCCAGTTCGCCGCCCGGCCCTGTGCGCCGGCGTTCTCTCGATTCCGGGCCAGCCCGTCGGTTCCGCTCCATCAGGCCCGCTCCATCACTGCATGTGCTCCATGGGTTGAGGATACAACTCCACCGGACGGGGCGTGTTTCGGACTCGGCCAGCGGACTCAAGTTCCGGCCCGATTGTGCCGATTCAGAGCTTAGTCGGGCATTGGGCGAACGCAAGCTGTTGATTCCGCTTGCTCTGAAAGAACAACCCGGCGATAGTAAGCCCCTGGAGCGGCTGCAACATCTCACTTGCAGGTCGACCGTAGGGGTCGGCGGCGTTCCTCCGGGCCGAAGGCGAGGCGAAATGTTGCAAATTTGTGACAAATAGCAGCTTTAGCAGCATTTCTCCTATTGAAATTGATTGACCCGGCCATGGCCTGTTTGTTAGGCTTTATCGAGCTTCTCTTGTCTGCGCACTGGTGTGCGCTTGTCGCTTTGGCTGGGCTTGAGGGCTCGTGTCTTTGCGCCATTTTTGAGTATTTGGCGAATTGCGGACCTGCGATTTGCGGGGTGAAAGGCAGAATCATGCTGCGCAAGCGCTATTACATTCTTTTTGTAGCCCGGGATGAAGACGGAAGAATACGCAAGATTCCGCTCCCGCTGCATTACGTTTACGGCTTCGTAGTGGCCGCGGTGTTTGGCGCATTCACCATCGTGGGCCTGGCGGGCTCCTATACCCGCATGCTGATGAAGACCGAGAGCTACAACCAGATGCGGCAAGAGCGCGAGACGCTGCGCAAAGACTACAACCAGATGGCGCAGATTGCCCACGACCGCAGCGTTCAGGTTGCGTCGCTGGGCGCGCTGGCCAACGAAGTAACAGCGCTCTACGGGTTAAGGCCTAACCGCCCCAGCGCAACTTCGCACAATGTGGCGCCGGCGGCAAAAACTCCAGCTCCCGCGCCGGCTGGCCAAACGCAAAGCGACGAAATCAGCCAGCAGCAATTCGCAAAGACCATCGATCAGTTTTATGAGCTTCGCAGCGATGCGCTTTCAGGCCGCGTGACCCGCGCGCTTGAGGGCGGTCTCAGCCCGAGCTTTACCGGCGACTGGACCGTTTTTGCCGACGCGCCTTCGCTGTGGCCGATTCAGGGACCCATTGCTTCAAGCTTTGGCGAGCGCGAAGACCCAATCAACGGGGAAGGCAAATTCCACACCGGCATCGATATCGACGCACCCTACGGCACTCCGGTTCATGCGGCCGGCGACGGCGACGTCTCCGATGCCTCGATGGGCGCCGGCTACGGCAAGGAAGTGGTCCTCAATCACGGCCACGATCTGCTCACGGTTTACGGGCATCTCTCGGCCATTGCGGTTCTGCCCGGCCAGCACGTCACCCGCGGACAGGTCATCGGCTACGTTGGGCAATCGGGCCGCGCCACCGGCCCGCATCTGCACTACGAGGTGCGTGTGCACAACGTGCCGGTCAATCCGCACAAATATCTGCGCATGACATTTGAGCAGCTTGCCGACTCGGACGCTGACAGGTCCGGCTCAGGCGAATAAGCGAAATTCCAGATCGATCAGACCGCGGCTCCCTCTCAGGAGCCGTTGCTGTTTTTGCCGCCGGCTGGTTCGCAGTGTCCCCGGAGCTGCCGGCCTTTTCGGCCCGCTGTGCAAGCCGCCCGCATGGTCCTCCTGCGTAGTATCGTTAGCTGGTCCGATTCCAGGGAGGATTACCGTGCGTTTCCGTACTCTGCTTCTTGCCATCTTTTTCGCCTTTGCTCTTTCAGCTTTTGCCCAGGACCACGCCGCCGATGTACAAACCGCATTCGCCCGCGCGCAGCATCTGAAGCACGGCATCAACGCTTCACTCTGGTTTGCGCAACACCCCGAAGACTACTCGGCCAACTACACCAACCATGAAACGACCCCTGAAGACATTGCCATTATGGCGGGGCTCGGATTCGATCACGTGCGCGTGAGCATCGATACCGAGCCGCTCGCGCAGGCTTTCAGCGGATGGGGCGACGGCGATTTTCTCGTCCGGCTCGACAAGGCTGTCGACGGGATTCTTGCCACGGGCATGGCGGTGATTGTCGACGTCCACCCCGAGGACCGCTACAAGCAGGCCCTGCGCACCGATAGCGGCGCAGTGGACCGTATGGTGATGCTGTGGCAGAAACTGGCCGCGCATTACGCTGGGCGCGACCCCAATCTGGTCTTCTTTGAAATCCTCAACGAGCCCGAGGTGAGCGATCCCTATCGCTGGGCCGGAATCCAGGCTCGCGTTGCCGCGGCTATTCGCGCCGCTGCGCCGCGTCAGACCATCATTGCCACCGGGCCCAACTACTCCGGCCTTGGCGACCTGCTCACACTGCACCCGCTGGCCGACGGCAACGTAATTTATAACTTCCACTTCTACGATCCCATCCAGTTCACGCACCAGGGCGCGGGCTGGGGCTCGCCGTGGTGGATTTACACGCACAATATTCCCTATCCGGCAACCGAGAGCGCGATGGAGGATCGGCTCAAGCTGGTTCCCGAGCCGGCCGATCGCTTCCAGCTTGAGAACTACTGGCTCGACCACTGGGACGCCCATCACATCCGTCTGCTGATCGACGAGGCGGCGGCGTGGGGCAAGGCCAACAACGCGCCGCTCACCTGCAATGAGTTCGGCGCGTTCCGCGAACACTCCGATCCGGTTTCGCGCACCAACTGGATTCGCGATGTGCGCACGGCGCTCGAAGCAGACGGCATTGGCTGGGCCATGTGGGACTATCACAACGGCTTTGGCGTGGCAGTGAAGGACCCCAAGACCGGCAAATCGATCGTCGATCCGCAGACGGTGGAAGCACTGGGGCTGGAAAAGAAATAGCAAGTCAGCGAGTCCGCGACTCGCCGGCTCGCTTTATTGCGCGACGCTGGCCAGGGGCCCCGGCGCCGGCAGAGGTCAGCGCGGCCCGCGCGGGCTTTCGCTGCTCGAGAGAAATTCACTTGAGCTTTGCCGCGCTCGCCGGTACCATTCCTGCACATACCTGAACGAGGAGGCACACCATGGGCACGCCACTCGATCCTGGCCAGGCAGCCTTTTACGGACGGTTCGTCGCAGCCGCCTACGATATGTTCGCCGTCAACGAGAACGATCTGCGTCCCGCGCCCAAAAACATTCCTGCGGGCTGGGAGCTTTCCGCCTGGATCAACATGTCGGATTTTCTATTTCAGATCGAGGATCCGAAGTTCTACGGCATCGTCGTGCACGAGATCGCCAACGCCGACAACCGCATCATCGCGATCCGCGGTACTGAAGGCATTATCGAGTGGCTCGACGACGCCGCGTCCATTGTCATGGTGCCGTTCAAGCAGGCGCCCTCCGCCGGCCGCGTGGCCTATGGCTTTGACAAGATCTACTCCACGATGAAGATTGTGCCCGTGCCGCACATCGCGCCCGGCCAGGCCGTTGCGGCCGAGGCAGAGGCCGAGCTCACCGGCTCTTTCGGCGACCAGCTCGAGCAGCTCGCGCTCCGGCGCGAGGCCGAGCGCGGCGTCGCACGCCAGTTCGCCGCGGGCCGCGACCGCCGCGACCGTCCCACCGTGGTTACCGGTCACAGCCTCGGCTCCGCGCTGGCCACGCTCTTTGTCCTCGAGGAAAGCACCAAGCACAAGTTCGACATCTCGCTCATCAGCACCCTGGCCTCACCCAAGGTAGGCAATCTCAAGTTCAAGCACGTGTTCGACGCGCTGCCTCTCACCTCCTGGCGCATCTTCAATATTCGCGATCTCGTTCCCAAGGTCCCGCCCACCGTCCCCTTCATCCTCGACTACGAGCACGTCGACGTTGCCTACAGTTTCGACTCATCGCTTTTCGCGAAGAAAAATCTCGGCTGCTACCACAGCGTCGATACTTACCTGCACTGGCTCGACAACAGCGTGCCGTTGGCTCCTGAGTGCGTGTAGAGAACAGAGAACAGGGAACAGGGAACAGAGAACAGGGAACAGAGAACAGGGAACAGGGAACAGGGAACAGAGAACAGAGAACAGGGAACAGATAGGCAGAGTCCGCGGACCTGCCGCCGCTGACTCACTGACCCGCTGACTCGCTCCTATTGCGCGACGCTGGCCAGGAACCCCGCCGGCAGCGAAGCCGTTACCACCACGCGGTCGTGGTGCTGGGCAACGCTGGCATCCTTGAGCAGCGCCTTGAGCGCGTTGTTGGCGCTGTTGTCGCCGAGCGGCGCGGTGAATCCGCGCGCAAGCGTCACCAAGGTGTTCAGGCTTGCTGCCTGGGTAGCAGCCTCGGTTTCGTTGGGCGCAATCTCTTCCACCTTGAGGCGCAGCGCGCCCAGCTTGCCCGGCACGGGCAGCACCGGCGAAAGGCTGGCCACGATGGTGGCGTCGGCAGGCAGGGGAAGCTGGAAGCCGAAGATGCCGATGGCGCCGCTCTCGTTGAAGGGCAGGCCGATTTGCCCGACGCCCCACGCAACGCTCAGCAGCGGCACGTCGCGGAAGTGCTTCTCAAGCAGTGATGAGCCGGCAAAGGGCAAGGCCGCCGAGCGATGCCGGTCGATGATGGAGTGAATCTGCTCGGGCGTGGGCGTGTTGCTGATGGCCAGCATGTCGTAGCCGATCTGCGCCACGCGCACGGTGCGGCCCTCGGAGGGGATGTTGTAGATGGTTTTGCCGGCGTATACCTCGCGCGAGGTGGCGTGGCTTTCGAGCCAGGCGTTCAGCTTTTGGCCCGTGAGCCGGCCCACCAGCACCATGGAGTAGGCTACCGGGCCATTGGGCCCGCTGGGATTGTCCATGCGGTGCAGCGCAATGGCGGCCTGGTCAAGGTCGCGCTCCCAGTCGATGCCGGTTGCATCGATGAACTGCTGGTACTCGGGCACGGGCCGGGGCGGCTTCAGGTCCTTGTGAAAGAGGGCGCGGATGGGCTTGAGATTGAGGTAGAGAATGCCGTCGGACTCGGGCAACAGGCGCGCGGCCTCGGGCGGGGCCTTGGAGCGTAGAAAGACAGCCACGGCCAGAAGAAGCAGGACCGCGGCGACAATCAGGAGCGTTCTGCGCGTGCGCCGATGCATTGGTGACGGCACAAGCCGTCAAGAAATACCCTAACACCCGCGCCTTGCCCAGCCGAGGCGCAGAGGTGTTGTGGCTTTCAGTTCTTTACATTCATTGTGTCTGTGTCGACGGCTTTCTTTCCGGTGATCCCCTCAAGCCCCGCCAACAGGCCGCGGTAATCGTTTTTGTCGGCCTGGAAAGCGAGTCCACCTTTCTTCCCGCTGTCGTCCCAGGTGATGCCGACAAAGTGTTTCTTGGATTTTGACAGCGCGAGCAATGCACCGATCCCAAACGAGATCACGGCAACGCCAATCGCAGCACCCACGCGGCGATGGACATCCTGCCCATAACTGATTTCGGTAACAGCGGAGGCCGGAATCACGATGACCTCTGCTTTGTCTTTCGTGATGCGAATATTGGTCCCGTCAATCACCAGCCTCATATCGTTCCCGGCTTTTTCGTTTGCCAGGGAACCGCCGTCGTAAACGATCTTGTAGCCGTTATCGCCGGCAAGCGCACTCACCGGAAAAAGGACGCATAGAAAAATTGCAATGATCTTCTTCATAGCTCACCCCTCAATTCAAGACACTTCCGCACCTTTGGGTGCGGATCGAACCTGTTAAGGGGAAGCAACCAAATCATACAACTGGCCGGGACGTCTGCGGCCACATGTGCTCAAAATCGGAGCGATTAGTCACAACGAGTGACTAGTGCTTCTTCTTGTCGAGGTACATGCCAATCCGCAATCGCTCAAATTGCTTGTCCAGAGCTTTTCCGTACACGCTCTCGGTCTGATCGACGAACTTATCGCCGAAACTCTCTGCATTCGAGAGCCTTGCGAAGGCCAGAATCTCGCCGGTTTTGGCATCGGCCATGGTGAGGACGAGGGTCGCTTCCGAGACGTTGCCTCTTCCTCCCACGAGCATACCCATGGCCTTCTTTCCCCCCGAAGTCACCTGGCCTTCTCCCTGCACGAAGACGATTACGTCGGATTTGGCGGAGCAGGGCAGCAAGGCGGCATCGTCGCCCAGAGTAAACCTGGATTTCTTGATGTCCTTGGGATGCTTATTGAGCTGGTTGGCAACGTCCTCGTATTTTTGATTCAACTGCACGATGACCTGACGAATCTCCTCGTCCGACGCTCCGCTTGCCATGGCGTCCGTTGCCTGCACAATCTGCACCGAGGCAGTTTTGAAGTGCGCCTCAACCATGCTTTCGAGAGCGGCAGTCCAGGTGTCGGACTCATTGGACATGCCTTGCCCGCCTTTCATCGTCACCTTTGACAGCTTTCCTTCGACAGGCATCATGCACACATTGCGAATCTGGAATTCGCCGGAAGTGACCTTAGGGCTCTCATAAGACCACGATGGGGTGGTGGCGCGGGCATTGACAGTCAGGAATCCAGCCGCGCACATGATGGCGAAAAGGCGGGGTTTCAAAGTCATAGGTCGTTCCTCACGTTTTCAATTGGCGGAGGGGCATTGTTCATACCCGCCCGCGTCTGGTTTACCGGGATTGCATGGGTGAGCCCGCCAGCTTCTGAACGGCCGCCAGGCGGCGCTCGATGCGGAGGTGATCCATGCTGGTCCCGGCCACCATGCTCAGGTAGCTCTGGTATTCGGTGGCAGCGTCGCCGTTCTTGCCTTCCTGCTCGAACAGGAAACCAAGGCCGCGGTGGGCATCTGCGTAATTGGGGCTGCTTTGCAGGACGTTTTTGTAGAGTTGCTCCGCCGTTGCCTGGTTATCGCGAATCGCAGCCTGCCCTTCAGGCTTCTCAAGGAGCCTCTTCTGCTCCTCCTCCGGCGTCATGGAAAAGTACTCCTTGCGATGTTCGGCCTGTCCGTGCCGGGTTCGCTCGTCTGGCGAAGGCAATTTTGCTTTTGCTCCGAGAGCTCGATACGAGTCTGCGAGCAGCACCTTGTACTTCGGATTGTCGGGGAACATGGCGCTCAATTTTGAAGCGCGGTCGACTGCAGTCCGCTCCCGGCGGCTGCTCAGGTCGAGTTGGATCTCGGAGCAGATGGCAGCAGAAGCGTTGTCGGCGTAAGTCCTCTTGTCGTCTGCCTCTGGCTTGTCGGCTTTGTGTGTCGATGCATACTGCAAAGCAAATTCGCGGCGCTCGGTGAGCTTGGGATGGTCGCGGTAGAATCCCTGAATTGGCTCGTACTCCAGGCTGCTGTCTTCGTCGAGCAGCTCAAAGGATCGGGCCATGGCCCCGGGATCGTAGGATGCGTTCGACAACGCGATCAGGCCGTCGCTGTCGGCCTGATGTTCCATTTCGCGCGAATATCCGAACACCGACGCAACAATAACCTCGCTGCTGACTGCAGCCCCAAGCTGTACGGCCGCTCCAAAAAGCTGCACGCTCTGAGCGAGGTTGGGGCCGGTCGGCGCCGCGGAAGCAACAATCTGCAGAATGTTGAGAGTGAGGACCTTCTTTCGGACGCTGCGGTTCTCAAGGTAACCGTGACGCTCAAAGACATGCGCGGTTTCATGGCCGAGCACCGCCGCCAGTTGCGATTCGTCTTCCAACAGCGAGAGCAGGCCGGTGGTTACGTAAACAGAGCCGTTGGGCAGAGCGAATGCCTGCACCATGGGATCACGCAGGACCATGAACTTGAACTCAACCTGATCGGGGATCGGGCGATTGCCGATGATGCGCTTCCCGATTGAGTCGAGATAGGGCTGGAGCTGGGGGTCCTGCAAAACCAGACCCTTTTTCAAGTATTGCTGGTCGATGGCTTTCGAATCGTGAAGGACCTGGTTGTCAACGTCGGTAAAGTGGAAGTCGGCAGCAGATTTGTCCACATCCTGCGCATTGAGCAGTGAAGCGGAAGACGCCGAGCCGAAAGCGAGCACCAGACCGAGGAAGAATACCTGGACAAGATGGGAGCGCATCTGCTCACCTCCCTTGCAAGTAGGGGCCCGATGGTGGATGACCGGAAATTACCTGAGGGGGACGACATCAAACAATACTCTTCGGCCGTATGTGGCGCAAGGACGAATCGTCATTCAAATGCCAACGGGCGCCCGTTCCGTCGAGCCCTGAGCGGCCGGCGCAGGCGTAAGCGATGGTTGGCAGCCTCCCAAAAGAGAAATGCCCGCCGCAATCGCAGCGGGCATCCCGGTATGTATCCGGGCTATTGAACAGTCGTTTTCACGCGATCGCCGGCCTGGAAGCCGGAACCGGAAACCGCGGTACAGATTGCGGAAACGTCGTCCACGTCGGTGGCTTTGATGACGCCGACCGTGGTGGTGAGCCTCCGCAGAACATTGCCGGTGGCAGGATCCTTGATCTCCTTGGTCACGCGGAGCACGTCGAATTGATCGCCGACCTTGACGCCGGCCTTGGCGCCCACGTTGATGATGATCTGGCCGCTATCGACCGCGGCTACCTGACCCTCGACCGTGATAGTGCGCACGGGCAATTTGGGCGCATCTGCAACCAGGCCCGTGCTCAATTGATCGGTGGCAGCCTTGGTCGCCTCGCCGATGATGGTCTGCTGAAAGTCGCTGGCGCCGAAATTCACATTGCCGCCGCCGAAGCCGCCCCAATTTCCGCCGCCGCCCAGCATCGACGTAGAGGAGCGGGAAGATTCGCCTTTGCCATCGGCCACGGCCAGAATCTCACCGGTGTCGATGTTGATGATGCGGGCGGTAACAGCCACGTTGGCCTTGGAGTTGGAGTGCTTGAATCCACCCAGGCCAAATCCGCCAATGCCCCCGCCGCCTCCTCCCACGCCGGTATTCTTGGTTTCGTTGCCAAACTGGGTGATGCTGCCCACGATGATGTAATCAACGCCAAGCAACTTGCCGATCTGGGCAGCACTGCTGGGGTCGGCGCGATTCGAATTTGAGAAGTTCTGTTCCTTCAGAATCTTGTCGAGGGCTGCACGTTCGATGATGGAGTAGGTGCCGTCCTTTACCAGATCGGTAACCAGGAGATCGGTGATTCCTTTACCAACGTCCACATTCGTGCCGAACATGGCCGAGGTTGAAGATTGTACTGTAGCGTAGTCAAAGTCCATGATTGCGATGCGGGTCTTGCGTGTGGGCGGAGTTTGTGGATGTAACTCACTGGCCAAGGCACCAGCCAGGAGCGCCAGCCCAACCATGCAGGCCGGGAAAGACCTGGAAATATTCATGCGGTCACCTTTTTAGGAGAGTGGGCCCTGTCAGCAAGGTTCCCCCGGCCCATGGCCTGTGTCAAGGCAATTCTTCAGCCTTCAGCGAGTTGAGAAGGTGGGTTTGCCCCGCACATCGCAGTATGCTAACCTTGATTTCTGTGCCGTACTATGCGCGGAGTGGTAGTGTGTCCGCGCGTAATGCGGGCTTCCGGAACGGTTTCCGGTGGTTTGAACGGCTGAGCTGCAGCCTCTTTGGCTCCCGCGCAACTGTTCCAAGAGCTGGCGTAGCTCAGCTGGTAGAGCATCTGATTTGTAATCAGAGGGTCGGGGGTTCAAATCCCTTCGCCAGCTCCACAAAACGGGACCGGAGACGAAGCTTGTAACGGCAGGATTTTAGAGCGGTTCCAGGATAGAGGTACCGTATCGAGCTTTTGTGCTGGGTCGTTCCTCCTTGGGGTCCCACCCCGTCGAGTACAGATCACTCGCCGGGGGCCCCGGGGTCGGAACGACTTAAGTGCATCGGCTCCTCGGTATAGAGATCCTGAAACCGCTGTAGCCGGCGATTCGAGGTTCGAAAAACGCCGGGCCTGTTCTCCGCGGTGACTCCACTTCAGGTGCAGGCTGCCCAATTCCGGAGGGCTCTCCGGCGGTTGCGGCGTGCGCGGAAGCGGGTGGTAAACGGAGTTCGGGCTGGTGGAAATTGGCGGTTTCCCACCCTGAACGCAAAAGACGCGTTCAGGATGGGGCACCCAGAGGAATTGGCTGGGTGATTGGGCACAGGTGGCCGAGCGGTTAATGGCAGCAGACTGTAAATCTGCCGCTCCTTGCGAGCTACGGAGGTTCGAATCCTCCCCTGTGCACCATAAAGACAGGGAATAGGGAGTAGGGAGTAGGGGCGCTGAGGGATGGAGAAGGAAGCGCGGTTGGATCGTGATCCCGCGAATGGGTCGGGAGTCGATCGGGGAAAGCGCGCCGGCAGCGAGCTCGAAAAGAAGTACCCGGTAGCCCTGGCGATGTACGCGGTTCTGGCAGTTCTGGTTTGGTTTACGGTTGGCGAAGGCAGCGTGATAGTGATGGGCCGGCCGGTGCAGGTAAGGTTGATTCCGATCGTGATTCTGGGCTTGTTTTCTTTTCGGACGTATGTGGCGATGCAGGCAGACCGGATCAGGCGGGGAAAAGACTAGCTCTTAGCTGCTAGCTATCAGCTCTTAGCTTGGACGTGCTGGATGCAGCCGACGTGGCTAGCGCCAGCGAGATGGAGCTATCGGCTAACGGCTAAAAGCTGAAAGCTCGGGTTTAACGGGCTGATGTAGCTCAGTTGGTAGAGCACTCCCTTGGTAAGGGAGAGGTCACCAGTTCAATCCTGGTCATCAGCTCCAGAAGTGCAGTTGTCGGTGAACAGTGGTCAGTGATCAGTTGAGGCATGGGCCGGGGAGGCGTTGAGGCTTCCATCGGCACGGAAAAACTGATTACTGACAACTGACGACTGACAACTGGTTTTCGCGGGAGTAACTCAGTGGTAGAGTCACAGCCTTCCAAGCTGTTGGTCGCGGGTTCGATCCCCGTCTCCCGCTCCAGAATTGGCTGAAAGGTGTTTTGAGGGAATCGAATGTTTGAGCAGGTGGCGATCGAAGTCCAGGACGCAAAAGCGTACAAGAAGCTTCACGCGTTGATCAATGCGGCGTTCGACTCCAGCCAGGTTGAGGTTTTTCTCGATCGAGTGAAGCGGGCCAGGTTGAGGGTTCGCGACTACGAGACGATTCTGGGGCGCGGGCTGCTGGGCAGGGAAGCGCAGACGCTGTATGCGGCGCTGCCGGTTTCAGACCAGGGATTGACCCGCGAGCGGTATCTGCGATTGGTTGAAAAAGTGCCGCTGGAACTGCGGCAGAGATATTTGAAGGCGTACGCGTATTACTGAGCTGAGAAAGCGAGCCGATAGCCGGTAGCGCGTAGCTTTACCGCGGATGAGCTACAAGCTACAGGCAACAAGCTGAAGGCAAGCAAGTTTTACGGAGGATTGGAAAGTCATGGCGAAGGAAAAATTTGATCGTTCGAAGCCGCACGTGAACGTGGGAACGATCGGGCACATCGATCACGGCAAGACGACGTTGACGGCGGCAATCACCAAGGTGTTGCAGAAGCACAACCCGAAGAACCAGTTCCGTTCGTTCGACTCGATTGACAACGCGCCGGAAGAGCGGGAGCGCGGCATCACGATCGCGACGGCGCACGTGGAGTACGAGACGGCCAACCGGCACTACGCGCACGTTGACTGCCCGGGCCACGCCGACTACATCAAGAACATGATCACGGGCGCGGCGCAGATGGATGGCGCGATCCTGGTGGTTGCGGCCACCGACGGCCCGATGCCGCAGACCAAGGAACACGTGCTTCTGGCCCGCCAGGTGGGCGTGCCCTGCGTTTTGGTGTTCCTGAACAAGTGCGACGCGGTGGAGGACGAGGAGCTGATCGAGCTGGTGGAGATGGAAGTTCGCGAGCTGCTGGGTAAGTATCAGTTCCCGGAAGACGCGCCGGTAATCCGCGGCTCGGCGCTGGGCGCGCTGAACGGCGAGGCCAAGTGGGAAGCCAAGATCGACGAGCTGATGGAGGCGGTGGACAACTATGTGCCGCGTCCGGACCGCGCCGTGGATCTGCCCTTCCTGATGCCGATCGAAGATATTTTCTCGATCTCGGGCCGTGGAACGGTGGTCACCGGCCGCATTGAGCGCGGCAAGGTGAAGGTGGGCGAGAACGTTGAGATCGTGGGCTTCCGCGAGACGCGCACGACGGTGTGCACGGGCGTGGAGATGTTCAAGAAGCAGCTGGACGAGGGTCTGGCCGGGGACAACGCGGGCATTCTGCTGCGTGGCACGCCGAAGGAAGACGTGGAGCGCGGCATGGTTCTGGCCAAGCCGGGATCGATCACGCCGCACACCACCTTCAAGGGCTCGGTGTACGTACTGAGTAAGGAAGAGGGTGGCCGTCATACGCCGTTCTTCAAGGGGTATCGTCCGCAGTTCTACTTCCGCACGACCGACGTGACGGGCGTGGCGGAGTTGCCGGCGGGCACCGAGATGGTGATGCCCGGCGACAACGTGGAGCTGACGATCGAGCTGATCACGCCTGTGGCTATGGAAAAGGGACTGCGCTTTGCGATCCGCGAAGGCGGCCGGACCGTGGGCGCAGGCACGATCAGCGAGATCATTAAGTAAGAGTGAGCGAAGCAAGTGAAAGAGTGAAGAGAGTGAAAGAGTGAAGACGCGGCAAACCGGCAATTCACTTTTTCACTGATTCACTTGTTCACTGCTGACCGAAGGGAAGCAAACATGCGGGAAATAGTTACATTGCAGTGCACCGAGTGCAAGGAGCGGAACTACTCGACGACGAAGAACAAAAAGACGACCACCGGCCGTCTGGAGTTCAAGAAGTTCTGTAACCGCTGCCGCAAGCACACGCCGCACAAGGAATCGAAGTAAAGCAGAGATCAGAGAACAGGGATCAGAGATCAGAGGGCGCGTGCGAACACGAAAGATGGCGGCAGCACGAAAAGAACTGATCTCCGATCTCTGACTACTGATCTCTTAACAGGGGCGTAAGCTCAACGGCTAAACTGCCGGTCTCCAAAACCGGACTTGGGGGTTCGAATCCCTCCGCCCCTGCCAGAAATACAGGGAATAGGGATCAGGGAACAGGGATCAGAAATCGCTGAGGCAGAGCGAAGCGCGAAGCCCGGCCAGGCACGGATTGGCTGGCAACTGATCACTGACAACTGATCACTGAGAAGGACACGAAGTATGGCGACGAAAACGGCAATCGAGCGAGGCGACGAGCGGTCGGCCAAGCGGCAAGAGCCCGGCGCACTCCAGGAGTTTGGAGGCAACGCGATGGGCGTGTGGACGAACTTCACCGGCTTTTTGAGCGATGTGCGCGCCGAGATGCGCAAGGTGGTGTCGCCGGCCTGGAAGGAAGTGCGCGCGACCACTTTCGTGGTGGTTATCACGGTCGTCCTCTTTGGGGTGTTCTTCTTTTTGGTGGACATGGTGTTCAGGGTGGGCGTCAACAACGTGCTCAACAAGCTGGGGGGAACGCAGTAACCTTCGCAGTCCGGAAACGAGATGAGAATGGCAGAAGAGATGGAACAATCTGCGCAACCGCAGGAGCCGCAGCCGGCGCCCAACGAGCGCTTTCGCTGGTACATCCTGCATGCGTACTCTGGCTTTGAGCGCAAGGTCAAGGAGTCGATCGAGAGCCGTGTTCAGGCTTTCGGCCTCAAGGATCGCGTGGGCCGGGTGATGATTCCCACCGAGCCGGTAACCGAGATTGTGAACGGCAAGAAGCGCACCGTCGAACGCGTGTTCCTGCCCGGCTACGTGCTGGTCGAGATGGAGCTCGACAACGACCTGTGGCACGTGCTGAAAGACACGCCCAAGGTGACCGGGTTCCTGGGCACGGGCGACAAGCCGGTGGCGCTGAGCAACGATGAGGTGAGTTCGATCCTCTTCCGCACCGAAACGTCGAAGGACAAGCCCCGGCTTAAAATCAAGTTTGAGAAGAACGAGCAGGTCCGCATTACCGACGGGCCGTTTGCCAACTTCAATGGCGTGGTGGATGAGATCAACGAAGATCGCGAGACGCTCAAGGTCATGGTGACCATCTTCGGCCGCTCAACGCCGGTGGAACTGGAGTTCGGCAAGGTGGAAAAGATTGAGTAGTTGCAGCTTCTAGCTACTAGCTTCTGCTTCTAGCCGGCGCGCCATCCTAGCGGACGCCGGTTTGATGCGAACGCTAAAGCCGCAGCACCAAAATTCAAAGTTGTACGAACAGCTAACAGCTAATAGCTAGGAGCTAAAAGCTGTTTCCGAAGGAAGCATTTATGGCGCCTCCAAAGAAGGTAACCGCACAAGTCAAACTGCAGATCGAGGCCGGCAAGGCCACGCCTGCGCCCCCGGTGGGACCCGCGCTGGGTCAGGCCCAGGTCAACATTATGGAGTTCTGCAAGCAGTTCAACGCGCGCACGCAGAACAAGGACATGGCCGGCCTCATCATTCCGGTCGTCATCACGGTTTACGCCGACCGCACGTTCAGCTTTGTCACCAAGACTCCTCCGGCGGCTGTTCTGCTGCTGAAGGCAGCCGGCATTGCCAAGGGCTCGGGCACGCCCAACAAGGAGAAAGTGGGCAAGGTGACCGAGAAGCAGGTGCGCGAGATCGCTACGCAGAAGATGCCCGACCTGAACGCGGCATCGGTTGAGACCGCGATCAAGAGCATCAAGGGCACGGCACGCTCGATGGGCATTGAAGTCGTAGCGTAAAGCGTTCCGCGCTCACGCAAACGCGCTCCGCAACAACCAGCTCAATTCGAAGGCCCTCCCCATGCGGGGAGGGCCTTCGTGTGTGCGAGGCCATTGGCGTCAAGCGTTAGCCGTGCGCTACTGACGCGGTTCCCCAATTCCTGGCCAGTCTCATGGGGTGTGCCAAGTGACGTTTTCTCGATGAAAACGCCACCCGGAAGTCTCGGCTCCGCCCAACTCCAATTGGAGAACCGCTTTACTTCGGCGGCGGGGGCGGCGTAAAGATTTCGCGCTTGCGGCCGGGCTCCGGCTTCGGTTTGGGTTTGGGCGCTTTCTTTACTTCTTTGCGGCCTTTATCTTTGCTTCCCATGCAGAACAGTGTGCCACGGGAGACCGCCCGGAGCAAAGTGTTTTGAGCGGCAGGCGCATCCGGAAAGCAAACCAGATGCGCCCGGTGAAGAATGCGCCGACCTGCGGTTTATTTCGCTGCCGCTGGAGCGGCGGGTGCAGCCGGCGCCGTGGTGCCCAGGTACTGGACCAGCCAGTCGAGCCAGCGCTGACGCACGTCGCGCCCCCTGATGGGATCGCTCGGCGCGTGGCCGGGCACCGGATAGGCGAAGAAGCGCGTGGTTACGCCGTTATCCTTCAACGTGCGGAAGAGCTCGTAAGAGTTGGCGAAGGGCACGCGCGTGTCGCCGGTGTCGCTGAGGATGAGTGTGGGCGCGTGAATGTTGGCCGCAAAGGTAATCGGCGATTGATCCTTGTTGAGCTGTTCATTGCCGGGGACGAAAGGCGAGCCGCCGGTCTGGTCGGTGACGGTCACGTTGCCGTCGGAAACTGAGTACATTACCGTCCAGTCGGTCACCGCGGCGCCGGCCACCGCGGCCTTCCACACGTTGTAGTGGCCCAGCAGCCAGGTGGTCATGTACCCGCCGTAGCTCCAGCCGGAGACGGCCACGCGCGTGGTGTCGACGAAGCCGCGTTTCTCAAGCATTTCGACGCCGGCCATCACGTCACGCCCCGGCCCTGCGCCGGCATCCTTGTAGATGGAGGACATGAACTTGTTGCCGATATTGTCAGAGCCGCGGTAGTTGGGTTCGAACCCCACCCATCCCTGCGCCGCAAAGACCTGCACGAATGGGTTCAGCGATTCCTTTGAAGCCGCTCCGGGGCCGCCGTGCACCAAAAGCACCAGCGGATACTTTTGCGACGGCTTGAAATCGGGCGGATAGGTGACGACTCCGTCGAGCGTAAAGCCGTCGTTGGTCCAGGTGACGGTTTCAGATTTGCCGCGTTCGAGCGAGTCGAGCGCCGCATTAAAGTCCGTGAGCCTGACCGGAGCGCTGGTGAGCGTGGGCATGTAGTAGAGCTCGGTTGAGCGCTCATCGGTAGCGCCGGTGAAGGCAAGCGCATCGTTGGGACCGAGGTTCAAATCGATCCAGAAAGCGGTGTTGATGGTTACATGCCCCACGTCGATCCGCTTCGCCTCGCCGTCGAGCGGCTTGAGCCAGAGACCTGTGGTGGCGCCATCATTCGCGCCCATCAGCAGCGCCTTGCCGTCGGCAGTCCATAGCGCACGGCACATGTTGCGGTCGATGCCGGGCATCGACTGCGACCCGTCGCCGGAGCCATCGATCGCCGAAGCACGAATTTCGTTTTCGTTCCAGCCCTTGCCGTCGATGCTGTACCAGTAGGCCACGTGCCTGCCGTCAGGTGAGATCACCGGATAAGCAGCCAGGTTGGTGCGATCGTTGAGCGGATGAAACTGCCCCGAGGTCACGTCGAGCAGTTCGATCTGGGTGTGCTCGGCGTCGCCCGAGAGCGGATCGATCTGTTTGACGAACGCGATCTGCTTGCCGTCGGGCGACCAGTTGATGGGCGAAGCCGGCGGTCCAGGAGGAAAGACGATGGGCAGCGACCACGAGCCGCTGGTGAGTCGTTTGGCGTCGCCGCCGGCCGAGGGAATGAGCCAGAGGTGCGAAGAGGGCTCGGGTCCATCCTCCAGCGAGTCGTTTGCGCCCACCTCGAACGCATCCAGGAACTTGGCCTCGCCCTCACGCTTGGGCAGTTCGTCGAGCGCGGCAAAGGCGATCGCCGAGCCGTCGGGCTTCCACGCGAACTGCGATACCGCGCCGGCCGCGTGCGTCAACTGGAACGAATCACCGCCATTCATGGGCAATATGTAGATCTGCGGCTTCTTGTCGCTGTCCTGCGCAATGTAGGCGATGCGATCGCCGTTGGGAGACCAGCGCGGAAAGCCCCCAACCACGCGATCGTGCGTGAGCACCCGCTGGGCGTGCGTGGCGATATCCACCAGCACCAGCTCCGGTTCGTATTTGTCGGTCTTCAGGTTGGGGCGGCTCACAACCACCACGATCGACTTGCCGTCGGGCGAGATCTGCGGGTCAGAGACGCGGACCAGCTTGAGCAGGTCGTCGATGGTATAGCGCGTGGCGGCTGCGGGCAGCGCGCAGAAACATGCGGCAAGGGTAATGGCAAGTGCAAAACGGAAAGATCGCATGGGACCTCGGGTCAGAGGGAATCGGAGTCCTCTCTGTGGCTGCAAGTCTCCCACAACGAGGTGGGTGTGGGGAAGCGGTAAGGGCGCGGCGGCATACGGGGGCGCAAGATCAGCTCCAGGCCGCGCGCGAACCGCTACTGCGGCGCGGGCGCGCCGCTGAGATAGACAAACCGCGGCGCGGTGACCTTGGCATTGGGCGCATTGGCCTTGAGTTTGAGGCTGGCTGCAAATGGCTTGCCCTTGAAGGGCGCCGAAAGAACAAGTTCATATTCGCTGCGCAGCCGTCGGCGAAGATCGTCGAAGTAAGGCTTCGGCGAGACGGGATTGCCGGTGCCCTGCCAAAAGCTGTTGCCTCCGGTTGCCTGCGTCACCTGCAACAAAAGGTTCTGGCCCGCGTCCGTTTCGCCCTCGGAACTGCTGGCGCGTCCCTGGTCGTGCCAGTACATGGAAAAGACCACAATTCCGGCGCGCAACGAATCGTCGATTGCGGTCTGCACGTAGGGATCTTCGGGATCAAAGCGCCTGTCGTACTCATCCACCCCGTCGGTGATCATCACCACCACGCGACGCGCGCCAGTATTATTCGAGGGCCAGTGCTTGACCAGGTCAGAGAGGCAGAAGTACGGGCTGGCGTTCGAGCCCGGCACGCCGGCCGTCATATGCAGTCCACTCTCAATAGTCGCCGGATCGGATGAGAGCGGCCCCTGAAGAGCTGCGTGCCCGTTCTCCATATAGGCAATCGCCATTTGAGTATTGGATGGAATCTCCTTGGCGAACCCGTTAATGTCGCCGGCCTGCCCGTACAGGCTGGTGCGAACTCCGCCGTCGATCAACAGGACTAATTCGAGCGGGCTGTTGGACGAAGTGAGCTGTGTGAGGCCGGTGACAGTGGCCTGTTTGCCGTCCAGTTTGACATCGAGCTGGCTGGCGCTCAGGCTTGCATCCTGCGCTTCGGGGTGGGCGGGCAGCACGGTGAGGATAGCGCGGCCTGAAAAGTTATCGCTTTGCGCCCAGGCCGACGCTGCCACTAGCGCGAGTGCGGCGGCTGCGGCAAATTGCGTTTTCATTGTGTTGGTTTCCCCCCGGCGTGATGCTGACCATTAGATGAGCGTTAGACGCATTGCGGTAGCCCGCGGGACGGTCAATGTGTGTTTTCCTCCGCGCAACCGGGCTGCGACCGAGGAGCGAACGATTTGCGTCT
This sequence comes from uncultured Acidobacteriaceae bacterium, assembly GCA_963808695.1. Classification (GTDB taxonomy): domain Bacteria; phylum Acidobacteriota; class Terriglobia; order Terriglobales; family Acidobacteriaceae; genus Telmatobacter. The sequence goes on along the minus strand of CAWEHF010000003.1, from coordinate 289,589 downwards.
CGCGGCTTTCGAGTGCCGGAGCGTGCATCGTCTCAGTCTCGACTGCTCCCGAGCGCGACCCGAAGTCGAGGGTCAGTTCAAGGTCCTTTCCTGCATCCTTGTTGAGAACAATCACCGACGCGTGCCCATTGGTGAGTTGCGCGGCGTAGGCAACGGCGTTCACATTGGCTGCCTGCAGCGGCGACGTCAGGTCTTCTGCAAACATCGTGGCGCCGGCAAACGAGCCGGCAAAAACCAGACCATACGCCACAGGCTCCAGGACGTACTCCGAGCCGAAGGTGGCGATCGGCGTATAGAACGGGTGAGGATGCCGGGCGATGTCTTCGGGCGAGACGCCCTGCGCCGCCAGCATTCCGTCGCCGGGCAGCGACCCTCCCACGGAATTTGCGACGGAGTGACCCGTGCCTCCGTGCAGGTTGACGCCGGTATAGCGATTGGCCGCCAGCAGCAGCGAGTAATTGGCGCTCCACAGCGCCGACGCGAAGACGTCGCTCACGCCGGGCTTGCCGCCGCGATAGCAGGTGTTGCCCTCGGTCATGCGCACGGGCACGCCCATCCTTGTTGCGGCGGCGTTGGCCTGGTCGGCGGTCTTCTGCACGCGGGCCATGTTGGCCGACGCGAGCAGGTTGGGAATGTTCACATTGGGATTGGTGGCCGGCCCGCCGAAGTAATGGTGATGACTGAGCGTGATCACTTCGGGCTTGTCTGCAATGGAGGGCCAGGCATCGGCAATCTGCGTCAGCCAATCAATCCTCGATGCCACGTCGGGCATGCCGAATCGCGCTCCGGGAACGCGCTTTTCGACGGCGCGCGCGATCGCCAGCCACTCGTCGAGATAGGTTTTCACCGACCAGGTTTTGGGATCGCGCAGATGACTGCTGAACAGATCGGCCTCATTGCCGATCTGGAAGTACTGGAGCCTGGCCGCGAGTGTTTGTGCCACGTACTCGGCCTCGTCGGCCGCGTGTTCGGGGGTGTTGGTGCCCATGCCGATGCCGTAAATACATTTCCATCCTGCGGCATTGAGAAATGCGCCCAGGTTGCGGATCGCTTCAGCCGTCACCGGGTAATAGGAGGGCCGGGGTTCGCCTTCAACGACGCGCGTCTCAGGGTGCGTGGGCTCGGGCGAGCCGGGCGAGGGCTTCCAGTATTCAAACTCGCTGGTATTACCGCCCAGGCGCAGTACTCCCTGCGGTGAAAGCGCCTTGAACGAGTTCACCAAGCCGGTATTCGCCGCGGAAAAGAAGTTGGGATCGACGAGTTGCTGAACCTCGTAGGAGAGCCCGATAAAATCGGCCGGCACGCGCGGCCCGGTGGCCTGTGCGGGAATGCCGAGGGTCGCGTGCGCGTTCGCACTTTGAGCCGTGAGCCGGGCTGCTGCAATGGTGAAAGCTGCGGAAGAGAGAAACTGGCGGCGCGATAGTGGTTTCATGGCAGTATTTGGTTGCGAACCGGCAGGCTCTGCCGGACGCGTACCAAGTATAGTGAGTTTGGGCGGCCGCGCCATCACTCGCTGTTGATGGGTCGAATGATTTGTGGCCAAGAGACTCGCCGGGGAAAGCAATGAAGCTGGATGAAAAAATCCGCACGGCTACACCAAAGACCGAAGCGCGGTTCACCGGCGCCGTCTATTTCACCTACTTTCTTTTGGCCTTCACCGGCGCGGCCTTCGATCCCCACGGCGTGACCGCTCTCTCTCTCAACCTGGCTTCTCTGGCAATCTACGCGCTGGTCACGGTGCTCTTTTATTTCATGTTCAAGCCGGTCAGCCGCTGGGTTTCGCTGCTTGCCGCGCTGTTCAGCTTTACGGGCTGCATCTTCTCGGTCATGCAGACGCTGCACCTGACCCGCTATGTCATTAGCCCGCTGGTTTTCTTCGGGTTCTACTGCCTGTTGCTCGGCCAACTGGTCGTCCGATCCGGATTTCTGCCGAAGATCCTCGGCCTGCTGCTGATCCTGGCCGGCGTGGGATGGCTTCTCTTCCTCTTTCCGTTTGCCAAGCCTCTCAACAGCGCGACTGAGATCTTTGGCATCGTCGCCGAGGGCGCATTTTGCCTGTGGCTTCTGATCGCCGGCGTGAGCCCCAGATATGCAAAGAAGCGGCCGAGCCGCAAGAGGCGCGCTTAGTCCGCCTTTATCACGGGACGCCGACGATGGTTCTTCGCCTTTTCAAGCGCGGAGCATTCAAAGTCGTTCGACTGTGTGGATGCGGGCACGAGTTCGGTCAATGGCTCCAGTAGTTGTATCTCAGGATGCACCACAAGGCGCGAACTCCGTCACGCCATCCAATCTTCTTGCCTTCGGCGTAGGTGCGGCCCGCATAGGAGATGCCCACTTCGTAAATGCGCACCCCGAGCCTTGCCACCTTGGCCGTAATCTCCGGCTCGAATCCGAAACGGTCCTCGCGAATCCGGATGCCCTGGATCACTTCGCGGCGAAAGGTCTTGAATCCCGTTTCCATGTCCGTGAGGTTCAAATCCGTGGCCATATTCGAGCACATGGTGAGAAAGCCGTTGCCGACCGAATGCCAGAAGTACAACACCCGGGCGGCTCCGGCGCCGCCGCGGAATCTCGACCCGTAAACTACGTCCGCCCTGCCGGCGAGAATCGGTTCGAGAAGCAGGCAGTATTCCACGGGATCGTATTCGAGATCCGCATCCTGGATCACGACGATCGGCGCCGTCGCGTGCGCAATGCCTGTGCGCAGCGCCGCTCCCTTGCCCTGGTTCTTCTCATGCCTCACCAGCGTAACGCGTGAGTCGGTTGCGGCCAGCGGCTCGAGAATCGCCCAGGTTCCATCCTGCGAGCAGTCGTCCACAACGATCAATTCCTGCACCGGCCGCTGCGCCAGCACAGCCTCAACTGTTTTGGCCACCGTGGCAGCCTCGTTGTAGACGGGCATGATCGCAGCGAGGCACGGTTCGATCTGATCGTTCGATTTCATTGCAGCTATCCTAGCAGTTCCCGACCGACGGACATCGCGGAATTGCTTGGACGGGAAGCAGACTTTGAACGGGGTGCGGCGGTCCTGAATTCTATGAGAAGGAACTAACATGAATAGGCTCCGGGACCCTGCAATGGATGGAGCGGCCTGTAGCCGGCTCCCGCTTGTGCCAGCGGTTCAAGGGCAAAGATTGCGCCGCGATCTGGATCGCGCGGGCGGCGCGGGACGCGAGGAGCAGCTTCAATATAGGATGAGAAATGCCGCGTGGCGGCCGGGACGCACAGTTAGCGGATTGCGGAGGCAAATGAGAAGCTCCATGTCGAATGAGCAGCGGGACGGATTGTATCTGGTGCTGATGGGGAGCCTGGTTTTCATCCTGATGGGCACGGTACTTCAGCGCGCCGTGCCCGCGCCGCTTGCCGACTTCGGGACCATCTACTTTCCTTCAAAAGCCCTGATCGAACAGCGCGATCCATTCAAGCCTGGCGAAGTGACGCGGATCTACGAGGCGCAGCGCGATAGTCGCGCGCCCGAGACCCCAAAGGATCGCCAAATCGCGACACAGAACGTCTACCCGCCCAATACTCTTTTCCTCGCCGTGCCCTTCGCGGCGTTGCCGTTGAAGCCTGCCGGCATTCTCTGGTCGATCGTCACCTTAGCGTGCTTTATCACGGCGTCGCTGCTGGTGTGGAATCTGGGCGCGGATTATGCGCCTGCCCTGTCAGGAGCCTTGGTTGGATTCCTGCTCGCCGCCAGCGAGCTCCTTCCCATGACTGGGAATGTTGCCGGAATTGCGATCGGCCTGTGCGCGATTGCAGTGTGGTGTTTCGTGCGCGAGCGATTGGTGGCTCTCGGCATCCTGTGCCTGGCGGTGAGTCTTGTGCTCAAGCCGCACGATACCGGATTGGTGTGGCTCTATTTTCTGCTGGCAGGATCGATCCAGCGCAAGCGCGCTTTGAAAACCCTCCTGGTGGCGCTGGTTCTAAGCCTGCCTGGCCTGCTATGGGTCTGGCGCGTGGCGCCGCAGTGGATCCATGAGTGGGGAGTAAACCTGGCGGCCTACTCGGCGCGCGGGGGCGTGAACGATCCTGGACTGCATTCGAGCGGCGGCCACGGTCTGGATTCGCTCGTCAGCCTGCAGACCATCTTCAGCGTCATCAAAGATGACCCTCGCTTCTACAATGCGGCCGCCGAGCTCGTCTGTACGCCGCTTTTGCTTGCCTTGATTTATCTGGCGCTGCGGCGGCGAAGTTCGCCTGCCCGGACATGGATGGCCCTGGCGGCCGTTGCAGCGCTCACCATGCTGCCCATCTATCACCGGCAGTTGGATGCTGCGCTTCTTTTGCTCGCCGTCCCCGGATGCGCGCTGCTGTGGTCACGGAAGGGAATCGCCGGACGCATCGGGCTTGCGGTCACGGCCGCGGCCCTCGTGTTCACAGGCGCCTTTGGTTGGATGATTGTCGAAGGTCTACTCACTGTCATGCATCCGCCGGCAACGGGCTGGGGCGCGTGGCTGGCGATGGCCGTGCAGGTTTTTCCAGCACCGCTGATCCTGTTGGCCACCGGCTGCTTTTATCTATGGGCGCTGGCGCGAGGAGGTAGGGAGCCGGCTCCCGATGCGCAAGCTGCTGCGCTGGAGTGAGGAAACGCGAAGCGTGCGCGAGCGGCGAGCTCGTTCGAGCCCGCGCGCCGTAGGCGCGGGTTGGAGCGCCCAGTCGTAAATCACTGCTGGCCCGGGCCTCAGAATCAGGCGCGTAGCGCCCGAATTCATTTTTCACAAAGGACTTCTCAAGCTGCGCTTAGGGGACGGGCACGTACGACGTTTCAATCCAGAATCTCCAAGAATAGCGGTAGCCGCGCTCGAAATCCTTCTTACCCATGGCGGGAATTGCGCCGGGCTCTGTGGCGTAATAGCTCGAGGAACCGCCCGACAACGAGATTGAGATGGTTGAATTCGGTTGAACGGAGTAAAAGTTTCCGTCAACTTTAAGGTTCAGTACACCGCTGGTTGCATTCTCTACTGAAATTTCGGGTGGGTCATCGGAACCAGTGTACTCTTCCGTGAACTTGGCTGCCTGCTCCGGATGCTTTGTGAAGCTGATTTGAACGTCATCTTGACTCACCCAGCCTTCCTTCCCGGAGCGCACGTCGATCACATCGTACCAGCCATTAGATGGTGTTCGATCTACCAAGACCAAAACGTCGTTTGCCGTAACGCTCCTAACAACAGCTCCGTTAGTATCCGGCGTATCCATGAGCGAAACATGGGAATAGGTGGGTGAAGCTACATCAACTCCGAGATCGCGGTGCGGGCGGGGCTGCGCAGGTTTCGGGCCAGCGGGAGTCGCCGCGGGCGATGGCTGGGCATTGGTGGGCGCCGGATCCCAGCCCGAATAATCCTTCGGGAGCGTCGCCGGAGCGGTATTTGCCGTCTGCGAGCCGCCATATTTGGCGGCGAGCGCGTCGTAATCCGGTGGCGGAGTGTTGCTTGATGCGGCAGATTCCGCTGCCGCTTTGGCGGCGACCTTTTCTTGTATTTCCTTGTCGTACGCAGCTTCCTGCTTCGACATCTGTACCTGCGAAATAATAAGCCAAGTCAAGGCAATCACAATTAGTGCGAACACGAACACGGCCCGCTTGTGCCTGACTAGTTGGTAGCGAATACCCTCGCCAAGACTTTCGCCAAACTTGTGCCAATCTTTTGTCGATGCCGGTGTGACTTGTCTCGTTGGCCCGTTCCTTTGCGGTTCAACCCTTGGTTCGGGCCGGGCGGGGTATCCCTGCATAGGCACAACCTGGAAGGCAGTCCGGCAGCCTGGACAGATTATCAAAAGACCGGCATGCTCGTTTTCGACGTGCTCTATCCTTCCGCATTTCGGGCAACAGACGTCGATCATCGCTACCTTCTAGAGTGAGGTATGAGGGGGATTTCTTCGTTGGTTCTGAATCTTACCACTCGCGCGAATTACTTGTATCGCTTAAGGGAATGAGGGGCGTTTGCAATTCCCCAGCCATTCCGATACGATACATAGATGTGCGCGGGGGAAATCCCTGCACTGTCAATAGCACCACGGCTTTTGGTCCTGGCCGAACGGGCGACGTTTTGGACGAGTGCCCTGCAAGGTCAACGGATTCCGCCACGGCGGGCTGGCAAAAGCGGTGGGAGACGAGGGAAGAATGGCCAAGACTGGCAAGAATATTGCTAAGGCGCGCGCTGCCGTCACCAAAACAGCGTATCCGCTGCCTGAAGCCGTGAGCCTGCTGAAGCAGGTAAAGTTCGCAAAGTTCGATGAGACCGTCGACCTGACCATGCGTCTGGGTGTCGACACGCGCCACGCCGACCAGATGGTGCGCGGCACGGTCGTTCTGCCCCACGGATTGGGCAAGACCAAGACCGTGGCCGTGATTGCCAGCGGCGACCGCCAGAAGGAAGCGCAGGAAGCCGGCGCCGACTTTGTGGGCGGCGAGGAGATGGTGGAGAAGATCCAGAAGGAAAACTGGACCGCGTTCGACGCGCTGATCGCCACGCCCGACATGATGAAGGTGGTTGGCCGGCTGGGCAAGGTGCTGGGCCCCAAGGGCCTGATGCCCAACCCCAAAACCGGCACGGTGACCATGGATGTGGCCGCCGCCGTGAAAGAGATCAAAGCCGGCAAAGTTGAGTTTCGCGCCGACAAGACCAGCCTGGTGCACGTTCCGGTGGGCAAGCTGAGCTTCGACGGGCAAAAGCTGATCGACAACGCCACCACGGTCATCACATCGATTGTGCGCGCCAAGCCTTCGGCAGCCAAGGGCAAGTACATCAAGAGCGTCACATTGAGCTCGACGATGGGCCCGGGCGTGCCGCTTGATTCGGCTGTGGCCGACGCGGCGGGGAAGAAGTAGAAAAGCAGGGAACAGGGAACAGGGAACAGGGAACAGGGAACGGTTGGTTCCCGAAGACAGCAAGCTGTATGCGAGTCCCTTGAGTTCCAAATGCAGAAACGGGATTTTTTAGGCGGCACCAATTGAGGGTGCAGAAGGAAAGGGGCAAAGGAACGAGCGGCAAGGATTCTGGTGGCGATGAAATGAGGTCCTGATCCCTGATCCCTGTTCCCTGATCCCTGTCGTAGCGGAGCGAAGACAATGGCGATTACGAAAGCAAAAAAGAGCGAGAAGATTCAGTTGCTGGCCAGGGAGCTGGAGACCTCGACCACGGCAATCATCGGCACCTTCAACAAACTCACCGTGGCCAAGGACTACCAGCTGCGCAAGACCATTCGCGAGGCGGGCGGCCGTTATCGCGTGGTCAAGAACAAGCTGGCAGCGATCTCCGGCACGGGCACGCAGGTTGAGTCCGCGCTCAAGGGATTGAAGGGCGTGAACTCGGTGGCGTTTACCGCGGGCGATCCCGTGGCGCTCGCCAAGGTATTTGCCAAGTGGGCCGGCGAAAACGCGGCGGAGTTCCAGTTCAAGCTCGCCATTGTTGACGGCAAGCTGCTGAACGTTGAAGAAATCAAGGCGCTGGCCACCATGCCGGGCAAGGAAGAGATTTTTGCCAAGCTGCTCTTCCTCATCAATGCTCCGGCGCAGCGGCTGGTTACGGTACTCAACGCCGCGGGCCGCGATCTTGCGGTGGTGATCGGCCAGGGCGTGGAGAAGGAAAAGTTTGCCGCGGCGTAGCCGCGGCGCGGGCTTCTAGCTTCTAGCCACTAGCTTCTAGCTATCTTAGTGGAAGCCGAGGCGGAGGGTTCTCGCACGACGGAGCTAGAGGCTAGCAGCTAGAAGCTGGTAGCTGCCTTCAAGGGTTTTGGCTGCACATCGATTGGAGAGGGCGCTGGTCTGGCGCATCGGAAACTCTCCACTGCGTGGGGCAGCCTTTCGGACGGGAGTTTTGGCTCGGCCACAAATTTAAACGATTTTGATTGGAGAAGAAAAATGGCGGATCTAGCGCAGTTGGAAGAACAGATTGTTTCGTTGAGCCTGCTGGAAGCGGCGGCTCTGGTAAAGAAGCTGGAGGAGCGTCTTGGCGTTTCGGCTGCGGCGGCTGCTCCGGTGGTGGTGGCGGGCGGCGCTGGTGCGGCTGCACCGGCGGTTGAGGAGAAGACCGAGTTCCAGGTCATCCTGAAGGATGCCGGCGCCAATAAGATCAACACCATCAAGGCTGTACGCGAAATCACCTCGCTGGGTCTGAAGGAAGCCAAGGACCTGGTGGACGGTGCTCCCAAGGCCCTGAAGGAGAACGCGACCAAGGAAGAGGCCGAGGCTATCAAGAAGAAGTTCGAAGGCGTGGCCACGGTCGAGATCAAGTAAACGGTCCAGCACTTGCTAGGACGCGGGAGGCGCGCTACAATAAAGGTTGCGCGTCTTTCCGGCTCATTGCTGTTTTCGACAGTTTGAGCCCGGTAATTGGCGCGTTCTTTCGTGACATTATGCGGCAATGTCGGGCATTCACACCGGGAGCGGGATTTTAAGGCTTTGCGGAGCGAGGGTGCAAGGGGTTGTCAAGTGCTTTCAGGTCAATAGTTTATTCAGAGGTCAGGCGGGTAAGCTGGTTGACCGGGGTTGAGCGGCTGGCGAGCGAGCGGCAGAAGCGAAGATTGGGATCGGCGAGAACAGGGCAAAAGAATTCGGATGGGAGCATTGGCGTTAAGCCACGCTCGTGAGGTATTGCGTCCTCGCGGGCTATCCGTGTCTGATAGGGGATTTTCCCAGACAGAGGTTTTTTGACCTCCCATACGTCCTGCGCACACAAACTCCCTCCGCGGTTTTTCCGGAAATCCGGAACTACCGCGACTCACGCTTCTCCAATTGAGCGCAGTCTAGCCTAACAACCCGGCGGACGGCAATGCCCTCCACGCGTTTTTTAACGCGGTTCTCAATCGACCCCTGACCAGGGTTCAAAGCAGCGCGGGATTGGCGCGGCAAAGCAAGCCGGCCCGCGTGCGATGACGGAAGCCTTAAATTCTGAGGCTGGTCCGTCCGGTTTTCGACGGAAGACAGAAAAATGCCGGCGCCCCAGAGACTCAGGCGCCGGCCCGGCGCGCAACCTGGCGCGCCGGAGCGACGAGGCTCAGGAGTGATCATGTCTAACGAGAAGCGCGGGATTCGCAGCCGGCTCGATTTTTCAAAAATTCCCACCGCAACCCAGATACCCAACCTGATTGAAGTGCAGCGGCGCAGCTACGAGCGTTTTCTGCAGATGGACAAACTGCCCAAGGAGCGCGACGACTCGGGCCTGCAGTCGGTTTTCGTCTCGGTATTTCCGATTACCGACTTCCGCGGCATCTCGCAGCTCGACTTTGTCGATTACTCGATCGGCAACTGGGAGTGCAAGTGCGGCCACCTGAAGGGACTGCATCACCTGCGCACCGCCTGCGTGCATTGCGGGGCGATGGTGATTACCGATCCCTTCCTTCCCGGCGACGTGCTTTGCCAGAAGTGCGGTACCTACAACAAGAACATGCCCGACTTCTGCAACAAGTGCGGCGACCCGGTGAGTCTGCAGCTCAAGTACGACCAGCAGGAGTGCGAAGAGCGCGGCATGACCTTCTCGGCTCCGCTGAAGGTTACGGTGCGCCTCACCATCTACGACAAGGATCCCGAGACCGGCAACAAGACCATCCGCGACATCAAGGAGCAGGAAGTCTTCTTTGGCGACATTCCGCTGATGACGCCGAATGGCACGTTCATTGTGAACGGCACCGAGCGCGTGATCGTCTCGCAGTTGCACCGCTCGCCTGGCGTCTTTTTCGAGACGGCCAACAACCGCACTTACTTCCTGGGCAAGATCATTCCCTACCGCGGTTCGTGGGTTGAATTCGAATACGACCAGAAGAACACGCTCTACGTGCGCATCGACCGCAAGCGCAAGTTCCTGGGAACCATCTTCTTGCGCGCGCTCGGCCTGCGCTCGGATGAGGAGATTCTGAAGACCTTCTACACGGTCGACCGCATCCAGGTGGCCGACAACAAGCTCTTCTGGACTGTTCCGCAGGAGGCCGGCGCCAGCACGCACCTGCTGGGCGCCAAGCCCGCGCACGCTGTGCTGCACGGCAGCGAAGAGATTGCTCACTCCGGCCGCAAGATCACGCCGCACGCTCTCAAGGCGCTGCGCGCAGCCGCCATCGAAAAGGTCGAGGTGGAAGCCGCCGAGATTGATGGCGCGCTGACCGCTGGCGACGTGGTTGACACCGAGAGCGGCGAAGTGATTGTTGAGGCCAACGTGGAGCTGACGGCCGATCGCCTGCACAAGATCATGGCCTCGAGCGCATCGAGCTTCGAGGTCTTCTTCCCCGATCGCGACGACGTGGGCAACATCATCACCAATACTCTGAAGCGCGACTCGGTGCACAAGCCTGAAGAGGCGCTCATCGAGATCTACCGCAAGCTGCGCCCGGGCGATCCGCCCACGCTCGACACGGCCACGGCGCTCTTCGAAGGCATGTTCTTCGATCCGCGCAAGTATGACTTTTCGCGGGTGGGCCGCTTGAAGTTCAACATCAAGCTCTACGAGAGCCAGGACGCCACGCATCTCGATCGCCGCACGTTGACGCCCGAGGACTTCTACGGAACCATCCGTTACCTGCTCAAGCTGCGCAAGAACATCGGCATGGTGGACGACATCGACCACCTTGGCAACCGGCGCGTGCGCGCCGTGGGCGAGCTGATGGAGAACCAGTTCCGCATCGGCCTGGTGCGCATGGAGCGCGCCATCAAGGAAAAGATGAGCGTGTACCAGGAGCTGAACACGGCCATGCCGCACGACCTCATCAACGCCAAGCCGGTGATGGCGGCCATCCGCGAGTTCTTCGGTTCTTCGCAGCTCTCGCAGTTCATGGACCAGACCAACCCGCTCTCCGAGATCACGCACAAGCGGCGTCTCTCGGCTCTCGGGCCGGGCGGTCTCTCGCGTGAGCGCGCCGGATTCGAAGTCCGCGACGTGCACCCCACGCACTACGGCCGCATCTGCCCGATCGAGACGCCTGAAGGTCCGAACATCGGCCTGATCAGCTCGCTAAGCTGCTTTGCGCGCATCAACGAGTATGGCTTCATCGAGTCGCCTTACCGCAAGGTGAAGGACTCGCGCATTCTCGACTACATTGAGATCGTGAACGCCGGCGAGAGCGGACTGCGGGTGGGCGACCACATTGAAAAGGAAGAAGCCGCGCGCTTGAACGCGCAGCTCAAGAAAGCCGGCAAGCGCGCCATCGACTCCATTCCATTCAGCTTCTACCTGTCGGCGTGGGAAGAGGACAAGCACACCATCGCGCAGGCCAACATCGAGTTCAACGACAAGGGCGAGATCACCGAGGACTTGGTGAACGCCCGCCGTCAGGGCAACTTTGTGCTGGTGAACCGCGCCGAAGTGGACTACATCGACGTGAGCCCGAAGCAACTGGTTTCGGTGGCGGCTTCGCTGGTGCCATTCCTCGAGCACGACGACGCCAACCGCGCTCTGATGGGCGCCAACATGCAGCGCCAGTCGGTTCCTCTGCTGGTGGCCGAGGCTCCGCTGGTGGGCACCGGCATGGAAGGCGTGACCGCGCGCGACTCCGGCGCCGTGATTCTGGCCAAGCGCAACGGCATTGTCGACTCGGTCGACTCCGAGCGCATCATCGTGCGCGTCGAGGGTGAGCACCACCCCACGCAGCTCTCGCGCGAGGTGGGATCGGACATCTACCAGCTCATCAAGTTCAAGCGCTCGAACCAGAACACCTGCATCAACCAGAAGCCGGTGGTTCGCGAAGGCGACCGCGTGCTGAAGGGGCAGGTGATTGCCGACGGTCCCTGCACCGAGCAGGGCGAGCTGGCCCTGGGACGCAACGTGCTGGTGGCCTTCATGCCCTGGCGCGGTTACAACTTTGAAGACGCCATCCTGATCAGCGAGAAGCTGGTGAAGGACGACTACTACACCAGTGTGCACATCGAGGAGTTCGAGATCGAAGCGCGCGACACCAAGCTGGGTCCCGAAGAGATCACGCGCGACATTCCCAACGTTTCCGAGCATGCGCTGCGCGATCTGGACGAGAGCGGCGTCATCCGCATCGGCGCTCAGATCGGCCACGGCGACATCCTGGTGGGCAAGGTGACGCCCAAGGGCGAAACCCAGCTCACTCCGGAAGAGAAGCTGCTGCGCGCCATCTTCGGCGAAAAGGCCGGCGATGTGCGCGATGCTTCGCTCACCTGCCCTCCGGGCATCGAGGGCACGGTGGTTGACGTTCGCATCTTCAGCCGCAAGGGCCAGGAGAAGGACGAGCGCGCCAAGCAGATCGAGGCCGAGTACGTGGCCAAGCTCGAGAACAACCTGGGCGACGAGATCCGCATTCTGACCGACGAGCGTTTGAAGCGTCTCGATGCGATTCTGGGCGGCAAGGAAGTTCTGGCCGACCTGCACGACGAGCGGACGAACAAACGGCTATTGACCAAGGCCGCGATTCTCGATCGCGACACCATCGAGCGCATCTCGACCAAGAACCTCAAGCGCATCCGCTATGCCGACAAGGATCCGCGGGTGAACGAGCAGATCGACGAGATCGAAGAGATGACCTCGCGCCAGATCGAAGTTCTGCGCAAGATCACCAATGAGAAGGTGGCCAAGCTGCAGAAGGGCGATGAACTGCCTCCGGGCGTCATCAAGCTGGTGAAGGTCTATGTCGCCATGAAGCGCAAGCTCTCAGTGGGCGATAAGATGGCCGGCCGCCACGGCAACAAGGGCGTGATTGCGCGCATTCTTCCCGAAGAAGATATGCCGTACCTGCCCGACGGCACACCGGTTGAGATCGTTCTGAACCCGCTGGGCGTGCCCAGCCGTATGAACGTAGGGCAGATTCTTGAAACCCATCTGGGATGGGCGGCGCATGCTCTGGGCTTGAAAGTCGTTCGCCAAGTCAAAGAGATTACCGCGATGTTGGAGCAGAAGTCAGAAGGCGGCAAGATGCTCGACAAGCTCGAGGGTAAAACCCGTGCCGATTACGTTCGCGAAGTCGTGAAGAAGGAGTTCGCCGGCACCGCGACGCTGCGCCAGCTGCTCGAGCTCGACGACGACATGCTGGTACGCGTGGCGCGCGGCATGGAGAAGGGCATCTGGTTCGGAACCAACGTGTTCGATGGCGCGCAGGAGAGCGAAATCAAGGCGCTCCTGGCGTCTGCGGGCCTGCCTTCGTCGGGCAAGACCATGCTCTTCGACGGCATGACGGGCGAGCAGTTCGAGCAGCCGGTGACGGTTGGCTACATCTATATGCTCAAGCTCTCGCACCTGGTCGACGACAAGATTCACGCGCGTTCCATCGGACCGTATTCGCTGATTACGCAACAGCCGCTGGGCGGCAAGGCGCAGTTCGGCGGACAGCGCTTCGGCGAGATGGAAGTTTGGGCGCTCGAAGCCTACGGCGCAGCATACATCCTGCAGGAACTGCTCACCGCCAAGTCCGACGACGTCTATGGCCGCACCAAGATCTACGAAGCCATCGTCAAGGGCGAGGCGGCGATCGAGCCGGGCGTGCCCGAGTCGTTCAACGTGCTCATCCGCGAGCTGCAGTCGCTCTGCCTCGACGTGGAGCTGATCAAGCGCGCGGATCTAATCAAGAAACTGCCGGTGCCTGAAGTCGCGGCAGTGGCGGATTAAGAGTGCAGCCTCCAGCTGCTAGCTTCTAGCCTCTAGCTTGAACGGGGTTGAACTGGCAGCCGAGGCGATGCAAATTTTGCGAAATGTGCGGGCCGCATCTAACACGCGCGTGATTCGCCGGGAAAATGAACTGCTTCCCAAACCTGGGAAGCCAAAAGCTAGTAGCTAGCACCTAGAAACTGGAGGGTCGCCTTGTTCCGTTCGAACCCGTTTGAGCTTACCAGCCCGATCACAGACTTCGATGCCATTCGCATCATGCTGGCTTCGCCCGAGAAGATCCGCAGTTGGTCGCATGGCGAAGTTACCAAGCCTGAGACCATCAACTACCGCACCTTCAAGCCGGAGCGCGACGGCCTGTTCTGCGCCCGCATCTTTGGCCCGGTCACTGACTGGGAGTGCCTGTGCGGCAAGTACAAGCGCATGAAGCACCGCGGCGTGATCTGCGACAAGTGCGGCGTTGAAGTGACCGTGAGCAAGGTGCGCCGCGAGCGCATGGGCCACATTGAGCTCGCTTCTCCTTGTTCTCATGTCTGGTTCTTCAAGGGACTGCCTTCGCGTATCGGCCACCTGCTCGACATCTCTCTGCGCGACCTTGAGAGCATTCTCTACTTCGAGTCCTATGTCGTGGTCGATCCCGGCGATGCGCCGGTGCGCGAGCGCGAAATCATCAAGGACGAGACCCGCTTCCGCGAGCTCGACCAGCAGTTCCGCCCCTCCGGCTTCAAGGCCATGATGGGCGCCGAGGCCATCAAGGAACTGCTGAAGCGCGTGCAGATCGACGAGCTGGGGATGGAACTGCGCGAGCGCATGAAGAACGAAGCCTCCGCGCAGAAGAAGCTCAAGTACGCCAAGCGCCTCAAGGTCGTCGAGGCCTTCCGCAAGTCGAGCAACAAGCCGCAGTGGATGATTCTCGACGTGCTGCCGGTCATTCCTCCGGAGCTGCGCCCGCTGGTGCCGCTCGATGGCGGCCGCTTTGCCACTTCCGATCTAAACGATCTCTATCGCCGCGTGATCAACCGCAACAACCGGTTGAAGAAGCTCATGGACCTGCACGCGCCCGAAGTGATCGTGCGCAACGAAAAGCGCATGCTGCAGGAGGCCGTCGACGCCCTGTTCGACAACGGCCGCCGCGGCCGCGTTCTGCGCGGCGCCAACAACCGCCCGCTCAAGTCGCTCTCTGACACGCTCAAGGGCAAGCAGGGCCGTTTCCGCCAGAACCTGCTCGGCAAGCGCGTCGACTACTCCGGCCGTTCGGTCATCGTGGTCGGCCCCGAGCTCAAGCTGCACCAGTGCGGCCTGCCCAAGAAGATGGCTCTCGAGCTCTTCAAGCCGTTCATCTATCACCGCCTGGAGCAGACCGGCCAGTGCACCACCATCAAGCAGGCCAAGGAAATGGTGGAGATGCAGGAGCCGGTGGTGTGGGACATCCTTGAAGAAGTCATCAAGGACCACCCGGTTCTGTTGAACCGCGCTCCAACCCTGCACCGCCTGGGCATTCAGGCTTTTGAGCCGGTGCTGGTCGAGGGCAAGGCCATCAAGATTCACCCGCTGGTCTGCACCGCCTTCAACGCCGATTTCGACGGCGACCAGATGGCCGTGCACATTCCGCTCTCGCCCGAGGCGCAGATTGAAGCCAGCGTGCTGATGCTGGCCTCGCACAACATTCTTTCGCCGGCCTCCGGCCAGCCCATCACCGTGCCCACGCAGGACATGGTTCTCGGCCTCTACTACCTGACCAAGGCCAAGAAGGGCGCACGGGGCGAAGGCCGCGTGTTTGCCAATGTCGACGAAGTCCTGATGGCTCTTGAAGCCAGGGAGATCGAGACGCTTTCGCCCATCCGTCTGCGCTTCACGGGCAAGGTGCTCGATATGACCACGGCCTACGACGACCAGGACCTGCTGCACACCGAGCCGGTGGAGTTCAACAAGGAGTACATCTCCACCACGGTGGGCCGTACCATCCTCAACGATGCGCTTCCCTCGGGGATGCCGTTCATCAACGGCCTGCTCAAGAAGAAGGGCATCGGCCAGCTTGTGAACTACTGCAACCAGAACCTCGGTCTTGAAGTCACGGTTGGCATGCTCGACCGCATCAAGTCGCTGGGCTTCCATTACGCCACGCGTTCGGGCCTCTCCGTCGGCCTTGACGACATGGTCATTCCCGACTCGAAGTACACCGTGGTCGACGAAGCCGACAAGAAGGTGATCGAAGTCCAGAAGCAGTACATGGACGGCGCCATCACCAACGGCGAGCGCTCCAACAAGGTTATCCAGATGTGGTCTGCCGTCACCGACAAGGTGGCCGACGAGATGTTCGGCAACATGAAGCGGGCCGACGAGGAAGGCGCCATGAACCCGATCTACGTCATGGCCGACTCCGGCGCCCGCGGTTCGAAGCAGCAGATTCGCCAGCTCAGCGGAATGCGCGGACTGATGGCCAAGCCTTCAGGCGAAGTCATCGAGACGCCCATCACTTCGAACTTCCGCGAAGGCCTCACGGTGCTCGAGTACTTCATCTCGACCCACGGCGCGCGCAAGGGCCTGGCCGATACGGCGCTCAAGACCGCCGACTCCGGCTACTTGACCCGCCGCCTGGTCGACGTGGCGCAGGACGTGATCGTGACTGAGAACGACTGCGGAACGGTGGAAGGCATCTACGTGGGCTCGATCGTCGAGTCCGGCGAGATCATCGAACCGTTGCGCGACCGCATCATTGGCCGCGTTTCTCTCGAGCGCATCAAGGACTACGACGGCAACGTGGTGGTTGAAGTCAACCAGCCCATCGACGAAGAGATTGCTTCGGCCATCCAGGGCGCGGGCGTTGAGAAGGTAAAGATTCGCTCGGTGCTCACCTGCGAGTCGCGCCGCGGCGTCTGCGCGCTGTGCTACGGCCGCAACCTGGGCTCGGGCCGCATGGTCGAGCTCGGCGAAACTTGCGGCGTGATTGCCGCGCAGTCCATCGGCGAGCCCGGCACGCAGCTCACCATGCGTACCTTCCACGTGGGCGGCACCGCCAGCCGCGTGTCTGAAAGCTCGCGCCTCGACGCCAAGAACAACGGCTTTGTGCGCTTCATCAACCTGAACACCGTTGAAAGCCGAGACGGTGCGCTGGTCTCAATGAACCGCTCCGGCTCCATTGCCATCGTTGACGAGCGCGGCCGTGAAAAGGAGCGCTACCAGCTGGTTTACGGTGCGCGCCTCCGCGTCAAGGACGGCGCGGCGGTGAAGCTTGGCGAGCTGCTGGCGGAGTGGGATCCGTATACCTACGCGATCCTCACTGAGATCGGCGGCACAGTCACCTTCAAGGACCTGCAGGAAGGCATCACGCTCAACGAGGAAGTGGACGAAGTGACCGGCCTTTCGCGCTGGGTGGTTGCAGATTCGCCCGACGAAAAGCGGCAGCCGGCCTGCGTGGTCAAGAACTCCAAGGGCAGCAAGCGTTACCTGCTGCCTCGCGGCGCTCACCTCATGGTGCAGGATGGCGATGAAGTCGGTCCCGGCGACGTGCTGGCCAAGATTCCCAAGGAATCGACCCGCACCAAGGACATCACCGGCGGCCTGCCGCGCGTGGTCGAGCTCTTTGAAGCCCGCACTCCGCGCGAGAAGGCAATCATCAGTGAGATCGATGGCGTGGTTCGCTTCGGCGAAGTGGCCAAGGGCCAGCGCAAAATCTACGTCACCGCCGACAACGGCGACGAGAAGGAGTACGCGGTGCCTCGCGGCATTCACGTCAACGTGCAGGAAGGCGAACGCCTGCGCGCCGGCGACCCGCTGATGGACGGCCCCCTGAACCCGCACGACATTCTTGCCGTGCTGGGCGAAAAGGAGCTGCAGGCTTACCTGGTGAACGAAATCCAGGAGGTCTACCGTCTGCAGGGCGTGGCCATCAGCGACAAGCACATCGAAGTGATTGTGCGGCAGATGCTGCGCTGGGTGCGCATCGACGAGGTGGGCGACACCAACTTCCTGCTCGAGCAGCAGGTCGACCGCTTCCGCTTCCGCGAAGAGAACGAGAAAGTGCTCGCCAACGGAGGCCGGCCGGCAATCGGGCGTCCGCTGCTGCTGGGTATCACCAAGGCCTCGCTCTCCACTGACAGCTTTATCTCGGCTGCCAGCTTCCAGGAGACGACCCGCGTGCTGACCGAAGCTTCGATCAACGGCGCCGTCGACAACCTGCGCGGCCTCAAGGAGAACGTGATCGTCGGACGCCTGATCCCGGCGGGCACCGGCCTTGAGTACTACCGCAACGTGCAGCTCTCGCCCGAGCTTGAAGAGGCGGCGGCGCGCGTACAGCAGGAAGTGACCGCCGAGAAGGAAGCTGAAGAGCGCGAGCTGGAGATGATGCGCCAGGAAGGCGAAGCCGAAGAGATGGCGGCGGAGTGAAGACAGTGATCGGTTGTCAGCGATCAGTGGTCAAACAGGCCCGGCTTAACCGCCGGGCCTTTTGTAGTTCAGCAGATGCAGATGCGCTTTACTGCGACTTGGTCTGCTTCACCACGTACATCGACGCGTCGGCCGCGTTCAGCAGGCTGTCCTTGGTGGCGCCATCCTCCGGATATATGGCGATGCCGATGCTCGCTGAGCCCCGCACAGCCACTCCTTCGCACTCAAAAGGACTGTTGAAGCAATGCTCCAGGCGCTGGGCAACCTCCTCTGCGGTTGCGCGATTGCGCACATCCTGAATCAACACGGCAAACTCGTCGCCTCCCAGCCGCGCCAGCACGTCGCCGGGGCGGAGCTGGCGCTTCATGCGCCAGGCCACCTGTTGCAGGTAAAGGTCACCGGTGCGGTGCCCGTATGCGTCATTTACCTGCTTAAAGTCGTTCAGGTCCACGTAGAGCAGCCCGAAGACGCCGGCCGATTGGCGCGCGGCGAAAATCGCGTTCTCAAGTTGGCGCTCGAATGAGAAGCGGTTCTCAATGTCGGTGAGCAGGTCGAACTCGGAGCGGTGCACGAGATCGGCATACAGGCGCGAGGTTTCAATCGCCAGAGTGGCCAGCCCGGCCGCCTGCGTCAGGGCCTCGGTCTCATCGTGGCCGGGCTTGCTGCGTATATTGAATACCGCGAAGATGGCTCCCAGGTGAGCGCCCGAGCGGCCCACAACAGCGTGTTGAGCTGCGCGAAATCCGGTTCGGATCCCGCCGGAGAGATGGTTCCCGAGAGTCGCTCCACCCTCCACTTCAATCCAGCAGGGAGCGCCTCCCAGGCGCGTGGAAACCAGCTCGGTGATGCTCTCCAGTATCTCAGCCAGGGGTTTGGAGTTGTTGATGTCTTCGAGAATCTTGCCGCGGCGGCGCTCGATGTAGGCGATCGTGGCATTTTGGTGCCGCGCCTGCCGTTCGGTCCACACCACCCTGATGCCGAAGATAAAGACGACGAAGATGAGAACCTCGACCAGCGTGCTCAGGTTGCGCACATTCAGCCAGGCGGGTTGGGCAGTCACTGCAACGTCGTCGAACGTACGCAGCAGAACATCGAAGCCCACCGGGCCGGCAAACGGGTTAGAGCCATAAGAGACTGACGAGATGCCGGTGACGCGCACCGTGGCGCCCACCGGTACCTGCATCATCGGCGGCACCTCGAAGCCCAGGTCCTGGTCGGGATGGCGATAAAGAACCGAGAAAAGATGCCCGCCGCTGGTCAGGACGTACTCATCCTGCCCGTTCTCACGCGACTCTTTCACCACCTGGCCTTGAATCGAAACCAGATCGAAGGCATCCGTGCCTGAAGACAATTGGTCCCAACCTATCGCCGCGGGCGCAGCAGGCGCCCGAGCATGGCTGTCGTCAACCTTGGCGCTGGTCAGCGTCAGCAGGCCATTGCGGACAGCGGGGAATCCCGAGGCTGTGGCTTTGTTGCCGATACTCATCGGCTCTTCGTCCTTGGTTTCGATCCACAGGCTCTTGGCGCCGTTCTGCAGCACCACCGCTGCCCCGGGCAGGTAGTAGGTAATGGTTCCTTCTACTCGCACGCGTTCCGTCTGGTCATTGACGAAGGCGTGCTGAAGGATCTCGTCCATCGGGGTCAAGGGAAGCGAATCGGGGTCGCTGGCGGCCGGCTTCAGAATCTTCAGGTCGGCAATCCAGGGAGCTTCGATCACCACTCCCGTCATCTGGTTCTTGCTGTCGAATAGCCCTGACGCCGACCCGGTGACTGAAACTTCTGCGCCAAGCAACTTCTTCAACATGCTGCCGTCGCTGCTGTTGATGGAGACGTCAACGGTTCCTCCATCCATCAGCAGTCCCAGGTAGATGTTCACCACCTTGCCGTACGTCACCAGGTCGGCGCTTCGCACCTGTCCGGTGACCGTCACACGCATGCAGTCAAGTTCAGCGCGAATCAGTTGCCGGTAGCTTGCGGGCACCGCCGCCGGAACCGGGCCATGACCAATGCGCGTTACGCTGTCGGCCACGATGTCGGGGCGAAAACTGGCGCGTGTTTTGCCGCGCACCAGCACCCGGTCGCCCGGCACAAGGTCAAGATTGGTGGGCACCTGAACGTAGATGGCAATGCCGTTATCCTGCACAAACAGATCGATGCTGCCTTTGATGTAGTACGCAACGGTGCCTTCAAAAGCCACAGGAATGGCCTGGGCGGCCTGCTCGTTGGTCAGTTTGTGAAGGGCGGCGAGAGAGGTGATGGCAGCCGGCGCGGCAAAGGCCGCGGCGGAGCTGAGGGCCATGCAAACAAGAACGACAATCCGGCTGGACGCGGTCAGGCGTCCGATGGTTGGCGCGATCTGCCTGCGAAGTCCGTTCCGATTGCACATCGGCATCATGCGGAATTGTCGGCGCAACGGGGTCCCGAATGTCAATGGGAATCTGAGGTTACCGGTTTCTGGCTGAACAATTCGCGGCATCCGGAGGCCGACCTCCCCGAGCCCATTGCAATCACCATAATAAAGAATCCGCAGTGATTCCATGTGCCTTTAGTGTAAGAACCTTTCGTGTATGAGCCTTTTGTGTGAGTTGCGCCGGGAATGAGATTGAGATTGGTGGTTACCGGCACATACATCGCCGCGTCTCCATCCTGAACGAACAGAACCCTTTTGATAACCCCTGAAGCAGGCATCCGCCGCTTCAAACGATACCTCGACGTGCCTTTGCGCTTCGGCGTTGCTGATGTTCCCGATGGTCGCAGGCGATGAGGATTGTAAGCGCCCGCAGGTCCTATCGGCAGATTGAGTTGAAAGATGAATGACCGGACGGCGCCGCGACGCGGAAAAGTGGGCGCTTTCGCTGACTCGCTGATTCGCTATCTCAACGCCTGGCCGGAGCGGGTCTCCCCTCTGCGCGGCTTGGACTGCTTGGCCACGTACATGGCTGCGTCGGCTGCGCCCAGCAGGGTGTCTCTCGCAGCGCCGTCGACAGGATACATCGCGATTCCGATACTGGCCGAACCGGTGATCACCTGGCCCTCGCAAACGAAGGGCTGTTCGAAACACCGATGCAGCCGCTGCGATATCACCTCCACGTCGGCGCTCGAGTGAACCCGCAACACTACCACGACAAACTCGTCGCCGCCCAGCCGCGCCAGCACGTCGCCGGGGCGCAACTGCCGTTTCATGCGCAGCGCAACCTCCTGCAGGTAGAGGTCGCCGGTGTGGTGCCCGTATTGGTCGTTGACCAGCTTGAAGTCGTCCAGGTCGACGTAGAGCAGCCCGAAGATGCTTGCCGATTGGCGGGCAGCCTCGATCACGCTCTCCAGATGCTTATCAAGCGAGAAGCGGTTGTGAATGTCGGTGAGCAGGTCGAATTCGGATCGATGCACCAGGTCGCTGTAAAGTCGCGAGGTTTCGATGGCCAGCGTCGCCAGGCCGGCGGCCTGTTTAAGAGCTTCGTCTTCCTCGCTGCCCGGCTTGCTGTTCGCCGCGAATGCGGCATACATTACGCCGAGCGTGCCGGCCGAGCGCCCGGGAATCTCCTGCTCGGCGATGCGCAGCCTGGACATGAATTCGTCGCTGGGGCAGTTCCCCAGTGTGGCGCCGTCGGATACCTTGCACCAGCACGGCGCGCCGTTCAACCGCACCGACACCAGTTCGGTAATGCGCTCCAGGATTTCGGCCAGCGGCTTGGAGTTGTTGATGTCTTCGAGAATCCTGGCGCGCCGCCTTTCGAGATAAGCCAGGTGCGCGTTGTAGCGGCGCGCATGGCGCTCGATCCACATCACCCTGATGCCGATGAGGAAGATCGCCAGCAGCAGCACGATCACGGCCATGGTCAGGTGAGGAACGTCGAGCCACGGCGGGTTGGCCGCAACCTCGATGTCGTCGTAAGAGCGCATGAGGATGTTGAAGGGCACGCCGCCGTTGAAGGGATTGGCGTACTCAAGCATGCAGACGCCGGTGACACGGATCCGGGAGCCGACCGCAACCTCCCGCATTTTGGGCAAGGGCGCGGCGCCGCCCGGCGCGGGATGCCGCATGACGGCGCTGAAGACATGGCCCTCTGCCACCAGCACGTATTCGTCCTGCCCCCCCTGGCGCACTTCGGCTGCCACCTGGCCCTCGATCGACACAAGGTCGAAGCTGTGTCCGCCAGACTCGTTGCCTCCCATCGCCAGGTCGCGCCACGTGAGCAGCGCCGGAACCACCGGGGCCTGTTGGCCGCTCAAACGCACCTCGCTGCGGGTCAGATTCAGAAATCCACTGTGCACCTCGGGAAACCCGATGGCATCGGCAACGTCGCCGATGTGCATCGGCTGGTACGTCGCGGTGGTTACCCAAACGCTTTTTGCCCCGTCCTGCAACACCAGCGCCGATCCCGGCTCGTAATAGGTGATGGTTCCATGTACGCGCATGCGCTGGCTCTCGTCGCGCATTGCATACCCGGTGTAAAGCAGATTCATGGGCGTGACAGGTAATGACCAGGGATCGGCGCTGGCGCGCGAAAGTATCTTGATCCAGTCATTTTCCTGGATGTGCAGCAGGATTCCGGTCTGCTGCATCTTGTTGTCGAACTGTTCTCCTGAAACTCCGGTCATCTCCACATCGGCGTCGAGCAGTTTTTTCAGCGGCGCAGGATCGCTGTTGTCGAGGGTCGCCTCAGCTTTTTCGCCTTCGATCAGGATTTCTAGAGTGGTAATTACCTGGTTATTTGGACCCGATGGAGCAAGATCGGCCGACACTATATGAGCATTGACCGTCACCAATTGGCAGTCGGTCGAGCCCGATCGCAGCTGTTCGTAAGTTACCTTTTCGGGAGCGGGAACCGGACCGTGGCCGAGAAGGTCGATCTGGGAGCTCACAACGTAGGGCCTGAAGCTGGACCGGGTTGTTCCGCGCACGCGCACGCGATCGCCCGGAACGAGATTGAGATTGATGTGCGCGCTGACGTAAATCGGTACGCCGTCTTCTTCAACAAACAGGGTGGTCTGGTAGAGGCGGGCGTATTGGACCGTGGCCTCGAAATCGACGGGAAGCTCCTGGCGGGCCTGATCGTTGGTGAGCGATTTTACTGCGCGGATCGAGGTAATGGTAGCTGCGGCAAGTGCGCAAGGCACACTGAGTGCTACGGCAGTGACAGCGAAAATCGAGGCCCGCAAAGCAACTACGACGGATGGGTGTGCAGTCCGCAGTTTGCCCCCCTTAATCCCCGCATCAGGGGAATCCGCATACGGCCATTCGCCGCGCGTGCTTCAACCAAGTCGACCAGGGCCGGCGGCGATTTTTTTGAAGTCCCGCTGCCGGCCGAAATCCCTGAATGTAGGCCAATTTCGCGTTACGCGGTCGCTCGCGAGCGCATGTGCAAACCTCACCACCCAATTGGCCAGGATTAAAACAATCGCATCTATCCTACTCCTGCGTAGAGAGCGCGTAATAGCAAATTTGGGAGGTGCGTCAGTACATCCTCGGCACCCGAACGCTTCCCATGGGCCAATTTGTGTACAATTCACCGGGCCCCCTCCCCAAAAGCCTCGGGGATTGGGTCCAGGAGACAGTCTCATGACTATCGATGACGAATCGTCAACCCAGGGAATGCACACGCCGGGCGCGCAGACCATGCCCACGCGCAGCATTCGCATCATCGGCGTACCACTCGATATGGGCTCCAGCCGCCGCGGTGTCGATATGGGGCCCTCAGCCATGCGTGTGGCCGGGCTCGAAGCGCGCCTCGAGGCTCTCGGCCATCGCGTCACCGACGCCGGCAACATCCGCGTTGAAGTGGCCGAGACGCGCGCCTATGGCAGCAGCAGCGCCCGCTACCTGGCCGAGATTGCCGAAACCTGCACCCGCACCGCCGAGGCTGTGCTGGCCACGCTTGAAGAAGGCAAAACCCCGCTGCTGCTCGGCGGCGACCACTCGCTTGCCGCCGGCTCGGTCTCCGGCGTCTCCCACTTCTATCGCCGCCGCGAGCAGAAGATCGGCGTCCTCTGGATCGACGCCCATTCCGACATCAACACACCCGACACCTCGCCCAGCGGCAACGTGCACGGCATGCCGCTGGCCGCGTTGCTCGGCCTCGGCCCCGAGCCGCTCGCCAACATCTACGGCTACTCACCCAAGATCGCGCCTGAAAATGCGGTTCTCGTCGGCCTTCGCAGCGTGGATGCCGCCGAGCGCGAAAACATACGCCGCGCCGGCATGACCCACGTCTACACCATGCGCGACATCGACGAGCGCGGCATGAGAGCAGTGATGGAAGAAGCCCTCGAGGCTGCCGGCCGCGGCGCCGCCGGCTACCACGTCTCGCTCGATCTCGACTGGATCGATCCCGAAGATGCGCCCGGGGTGGGCACGCCGGTTCGCGGCGGAGCTACCTACCGCGAGGCCCACCTGGCCATGGAGATCCTCGCCGACCACGGCCGCCTGCTCAGCTTCGAGATGGTCGAGGTGAATCCGGTGATAGACGAGCACAACCGGACCGCCGACCTTGCGGTCGAACTGGCCTGCTCGGCGTTCGGGAAGAAGATACTGTAACCTCGCCTGGCCTTTGGATTCGGTTGACGCAACCCCCAGCACGGAAATGGGTGCCCCATCCTTTCGGCGTTTTGTGCCGAAAGGGTGGGAGAGCACGACGCCAACTCGCCAACGTCGCGTAAGCGACGCCAACGTGCGCGCCAGCGCACGCTAACTTGCTGTCTCTGTTCTACGCTGCCGGCTTCCACAACCCCACGATGTTCCCCTCGGGGTCGGCAAACCACGCGAACGTTCCCGCTGGCAGCGGCACCGGCGGCACCACCGTCTTGCCACCCAGCTGCTCCACCTGCGCCAACGTCTGCTCCACGTCGTCGGTCTGCACATAAAAGTGCGTGAACTGATGCGGCTCGTGGCCCAGGGCCGCAATGTGTCCCTGTATGCCGTCTGCCGATCCCGTATCGATCGCGCCCGTCGGGTCCGCGTCGATCTCCCACTCAAAGACCGCGGAGTAAAAGGCGCTCGTGGCCTCCTTGTCCCTGCAGCCAATCTCAAAATGAACCACCGGATGACTCATCGTGTCCTCCTCTTCTTCGCCGGAATTGCGTACAGCTTAACGTGAACCCTTGCCTAAGTCGATGCAGGACCGATGAAAATGCGGTTGCAAGTGGTGAAATAGAAGCATGGGCAAAAAGCTCCGCGTAGGTGTTCTCTTTGGCGGGCGCAGCGGCGAGCACGAGGTCTCGCTGCTCTCGGCCGCCTCCATCCTCAAGGCAATCGACCGCGACAAGTTCGACGTGACCCCCATCGGCATCACCAAGGAGGGACGCTGGCTGGCCTCGGCCGATGCAAAGGGGCTGCTTGAGGGAGACTCGAGCGCTGTTTCTCGTCGCTTGAGGGCCGGCGATCCTGAAACCACGCCCGGCGCCAAACTCCTCCACGAAGGCATTCCAACGCTGCTCGCGCCCGAACCCCGCTCTTCCACGGCCCTCATCCAAAAGGAAGGCCGGGGCGGCCAGCCCCTCGATGTGGTCTTTCCGGTCCTGCACGGCACCTTCGGCGAGGACGGAACCATCCAGGGACTCTTCGAACTGGCCGGCATCGCTTATGTCGGCGCCGGCGTTCTCGGCTCCTCGGCCGGCATGGACAAGGACGTAATGAAGCGGCTCTTCGCCCAGGCCGGATTGCCCATCGTGAAACACGTCACGCTGCTGCGGACTGAGTGGGAGAAAGCGCCCCGCAAAGCCATTGCACGCGTTGAGGCCGCGCTCAAGTATCCCGTCTTCGTCAAGCCGGCGAACCTTGGCTCCTCGGTCGGCATCAGCAAGGCGCACAACCGCAAGGAACTCGGCCCGGCGCTCACGCTGGCTGCAAAGTACGACCGCAAGATCGTCGTCGAACGCGGCGTGGGCGGCACAAAAGCCCGCGCCCGCGAGTTCGAGGTCGCGGTCCTCGGCAACGACGATCCCAAAGCCAGCGTGGTGGGCGAAATCATTCCCGGCAAGGAGTTCTACGACTACGAGGCAAAGTACCTGTCAGAGGGCTCTGTGCCTGTCATTCCCGCCAAAATCACGCGCGCGGAATCGAAGAAAATCCGGCAGATGGCCGTCGAGGCCTTCAAAGCCTGCGACCTCTCGGGTCTTGCCCGCGTCGACTTCCTGATGGAGCCCGGCGGCAAGCGCCGCATCTACGTCAACGAAGTGAACACGCTGCCCGGATTCACCAGCATCAGCATGTACCCCAAGCTGTGGGAGGCGACCGGCATGAGCTATAAGGACCTGATCACCCGGCTCATCGAGCTGGCGCTCGAGCGCCACGCCGATAAAACCCGCACCACGTACAGCTACGAGGCAGGGAAGTGAAGGGGCAGGGAACAAGGGAACCAGGGAACAGGGAACGAGAAAGCATTTTGCCCGCGCGCCATTCTTTTCGCGGTTTCATTGTGACGAGACTAAGGGAGAATCCCCGGGAACCACCTTCGCGCCCATGGTGTCTAATGGATTGGGAGCTGATCTCTGATCTCTGACCACTGACCACTGTCCACTGTCCACTGACTACTGCCTATGACTCTTCTCGATGCACCACAGTTTGACGTAGCCCGCGAACGTCGCCGCCGCACCATCCTTTACGGCACCGCAAGCATCCTCTTTGTGCTCTTCATCGCCTTCTGGCTCTTATCCGGCCGTCCCATCGACTGGCCCTGGAACTGGTATACCCATTTCGCCGGCCGCAGCTCAATGAACCACTTTCTCGCCGACGTCGAAAGGGACGATCTTCAGAAGGCCTACGGCGTCTGGCTTCACGATCCCAAGTGGCAGCAGCACCCCACCCAGCTCAAGTTCTATACCTTCGACCAATTCCAGAAAGACTGGTCGCCCGACAGCCATAACAACGACTACGGCGCCATCCGGTCGCACAAAATTGTTGCGGCGCGCATTTACGGCAACGTTTTATTGGCCGCGATTCTCATCAACGGCCGCAAAAGCGGCGCGCTCAATCTGGAATACGACCCCAGGACGCACACGCTCATGTTCCCGCCGCCGGATGTCGAGATCGACCCCGAGTCGTACTCTCACTGAGGCGCAGGCCGGGAAGACATCCATTAGCTATTAGCTGTTAGCTATTGCCACTGCGTCTATGCGCAGTTCCCACACTGGGAAGGCGGCGTTCGTGCTCGGAACAGGGAGTCTCGTTGGTCACCTTCGGGCTGGGTTTTCCGCAGCTCATCGGGTACAGGAACGCTGTAGACTCGGTTTAAGCCATGAAGTTGAGCCTGCCGGAATTCATCCGCTGCTGGAAAGACAGCGAACTCACCGAGCGCGCCGGAGCTCAATCCCACTTCGACGACCTCTGCGACATCCTCGACGAGCCTCACCCGGCCAACGCCGACCCCAGAGGCGCCGAATACACCTTTGAGAAGCACGTCAACAAGATCGGCGACGACAAGGGATTTGCCGACGTCTGGAAGCGGGGCTTTTTCGGCTGGGAGTACAAAGGGCCGCATAAAGACTTGAAGGCCGCCTACAAGCAACTCAATGACTACAGCGCCGACCTCGATCATCCTCCGCTTTTGGTCGTATGCGATTTTGTCCGCTTCGAGGTCCACACCAACTTCACCAACGCTCATCCCCAGGTCTACCGGTTCACGCTCGACGATCTGATCCTCACCACCCCTGTCGCCGGATCGGATCTCACGGCTTTCGAGATCCTTCTTGCCGTCTTTCAGGATCCGGACAAGCTCAAGCCCGGCGCTCTCGAGGTCCGTGTCACACAGAAGGCTGCCGAGGAGTTCACCAAGCTCAAGAACAACCTGCGCGCGCGGTCGAGCGACAACGAGGCCATTGCGCGCTTCATCATGCGGCTGCTCTTCTGCCTGTTTGCCGACAGCGTCGGCCTGCTTCCCGACAATCTCTTCCGCAAGACCATCCAAACCGACCGCCAGGAGCCGAAGAAATTCGTCCGCAAACTCAAAAATCTCTTTGCTGCCATGGCCACCGGCGACGCCGAGTTCGGCTTTACCGCCATCCATCACTTCAACGGCGGCCTCTTCTGTCCCGGCGACGATACGGTCTTCGATCTCGATCACGAAGACATGGGCATTCTTCGCAGCGCCTCGCAGCTTGACTGGGGCCGCGTGGAACCCGCCATCTTCGGCACCCTCTTCGAGCGCATCCTGAACGAGGAGAAGCGCGCCCAGCTTGGCGCCCACTACACCAGCCGCGAAGACATCCTGCTCATTGTCGAGCCGGTGGTCATGGCTCCTCTTCGGCGGCGCTGGGCCGAAGTCAAATTGGGAGCCGAAGAGATTGCGGCGGCCATGGAGACGGCCACCAGCGGAGCCCGAGCCCGCATGCGCGCGCAGCTTGAAGACAAAGTGCTGGGCTGGATGGAAGAGCTATCCCGCATCCGCATCCTCGATCCCGCCTGCGGCAGCGGAAACTTTCTCTATATCGCACTGCGGCTTATCCTCGACCTGTGGAAGGAGGCGCAGGTCTTCGCCGCCGATCACCGGCTGCCCACCTTCCTGCCCTGCAAGGTCAATCCCGGGCAGCTCTACGGCATCGAGACCAACGTCTACGCGCACGAGATGGCCTCGGTGGTGGTCTGGATCGGATACCTGCAGTGGCGGCGCGACAGCGGCCGGGGCGAGCCGGAAGAGCCAATCCTTCGCGTGCTCACCAACATTCAGCACCGCGACGCCATCGTCGAGCTCGATGGCGATGGCCGGCCCCGGCTCGACTCCGCCGGGAACGCGAGTGAACCGGCCTGGCCGCCAGTGGATTTCATCGTCAGCAATCCGCCGTTCCTGGGCGGCAAGCTGCTGCGCCGCAACCTGGGCGATGCCTACGTCGACGCAGTGCTCAAGCTTTATAACGGCCGCGTGCCCGCCGAGGCTGATCTCGTTGCCTACTGGTTTGAGAAAGCCCGCGAGATGGTCGAGCGCAAGCAGGTGCGCGCCGTGGGACTGGTGGCCACGCAGGCCATCCGCGGCGGCGCCAACCGCGAGGTGCTCAAGCGCATCGGCGAAACCGGCAACATCTTCATGGCCTGGAGCGACCGCGACTGGATCAACGAAGGCGCCGCGGTACACATTTCGATTGTGGGCTTCGACGGCGGCGATGAACCGGGTCACAGGCTGAACGGCGCGCCGGTGGAGGCCATCAACTCCGACCTCACCAGCGGCTCCGACGCCACGCTTGCCCGCATCCTGCCCGAGAATGCCGGCCTCTGCTTCATGGGAACCACGAAGGCCGGGTCCTTCGACCTCGATCCTGAAACAGCGAGGAGGATGCTTTCTGCTCCGCTCAACCCCAACGGCCGGCCCAACTCCGATGTGGTGAAACCCTGGGTGAATGCGCTCGACATCACGCGCCGTCCGCGCGGCATGTATATCGTCGATTTTGGCGTCGATATGGCGGAAGAGCAGGCCGCACTGTACGAGATGCCGTTCGAGTATGTGCGCGAGCACGTATATCCCGAGCGCAAAGATGACAACCGCGACCTCGGCAATAAGCCGAAGTGGTTGCATGCTCGCCCTCGACCGGAGCTCAGGTCGGCACTTGAAAAGTTAAAGCGCTACATCATTACCCCGCGCGTCTCCAAGCATCGAATCTTTGAGTGGCTCGGTATTGAGACGCTGCCCGATTCGGCAACCTTCGTCATCGCCCGCGACGACGACTACTTCTTCGGCGTGCTCCACTCCCGCGCGCACGAGGTCTGGGCGAGAGCGCAAGGCACGCAACTTCGCGAAGTGGAAAGCGGATTTCGCTACACGCCCACTTCGACCTTTGAGACCTTCCCGTTTCCCTGGTCGCCGGGCAAGGAGCCAAAAGACTCGCCGCCGGCCGAGGCCATCTCCGCAGCCGCTCGCGAACTGGTGCGGCAGCGCGACCACTGGCTCAATCCGCCCGACGCCGCGCCCGAGATGCTGGCGAAGCTGACGCTGACCAACCTCTACAACAAGCGCCCCAAATGGCTTGAAAATGCCCACGCCCGGCTCGACAAGGCAGTACTTGCGGCCTACGGCTGGCCGGCAGCGCTCAGCGACGACGAGATCCTGCGCCGGCTTCTCGAGCTGAACCAGGCGCGCGCCGCCCAACCTGCCTGTTGACCACTGATCCCTGATCCCTGATCCCTGTTCCCTGTCTTCTTGCTACCCCGCCGCCTCCACCATCGCCTCGGTCTTCTTGCTCATCTTGGCGGTGCGCTGAATCTTGTCCCAGTTGAAGGGCTTGCCGTCGATGGCGCGCTTGAGCGTCTTGGCTATCACCAGGCTGAAGAGCTGCCGGTACGCGAACCGCTGCAGCCAGATGTGGAAGAGGAGCCATCCGTCGCCCTTGTTGGCCCGGTGACGCCGCTCCAGGCTGAAGGCCACGGACGACGTTAGGAAGTCGATGACCAGGAAGCCGAGGAAGTACGTGACCAGCTTTAGGAAGCTGGCCGGCGATGCAGCCTCAGGGTGGAAATGGCGGTCCATCAGGTAGTTCACGATGCCCCATGAAAACAGCAGGTCGATGAAGGGCGAAACCAGCGGCAGAATCATCTGGAAGATGAGAATGTTGGGCAGCGCAAACAATCCCATTGCCTTGTTGCGCACAAACGCCGCGCGATGTTTCCAGATGGCCTGCAGCGTTCCAAACGACCAGCGGAAGCGCTGCCGCATCAGCCCGCTCGCGTTGATGGGCGCCTCGGTAAACGCCAGGGAGCGATCCTCGTAGTCCACGCGATATCCCTGCTCAAGCAGGTTCATGGTCAGGTCGGCATCTTCGGCAACGGTATTCAACGGATAGCCGCCCGCGGCCTTCACCGGCGCGGTTCTCCACGCGCCAATGGCGCCGGGAACCACCGTGACCACGTGCATCAGGTCGAGGGCGCGGCGCTCGAAATTCTGGCTGGTGACGTACTCCAGCGCCTGCCAGCTGGTCCACAGATTCACGCGGTTGCCTACTTTGGCGTTGCCGGCCATCGCGCCAATTCTCTGATCCTCAAAGTGCGGCACCAGCTTTGAGATTGCGTCGGCCGCAATCACGGTATCGGCATCGATGCCGACAAAGATCTCCTCGTCGATCCTGTCGAGAGCGTAGTTCAGCGCGGCGGCCTTGCCCGCATTGGGCTTGGTGAGCACCTGCACCCGGCCGGCCTTCATCTCCTGCGCATAGGCCTCGCAGGCCACTTCGGCCGTGCGGTCCGTCGAGCCATCGTCGATCACGATCACGCGGAGGTTTTTGTAGTCGGAATTCAGCACCGAGCGAATGGTGCGCACAATCACCGTCTCTTCATTGAAGGCCGGGATGAGCACCGCAACCCGCGGATTGTAACCCGGCGAAGCCTCGCGGTGCGGCTTCAGCAGCCGGTCGATGATGGCGAACAGTCCCACCAGGATGAGGCGCGCGCTCATCAGGATGTCACCCACAAAGAAGACCATCACAATGAAAGCGCCGATGATGTCGAGAGCCGAGAACGCGATGGAATCGGGAATCGACCGCACCCGCGCCCAGAAGCCCAGCGGCGGCATCACCTGCGCGGTGGTCTTGCCCATCAGCGCGCTCACGGGCACAACCTGGTAGCCGTGGGCGCGCAGCGCGTCGATCAGCGGCCCCAGCGCATTCACCGTCACCTGGCGGTTGCCGCCGCCGTCGTGCATCAGGATGATGGAGCCGCGGAACTGCGGCTTGGTCTTCATGGTCTGCAACTGCGCCAGCACCGACTGGATGATCTCGGCAGTGGTCTTGCGCGGATGCTCGTTCCAGTCGTCCGTGTCGATCTTGTTGCCAATGATCGTAAAGCCGTCCTGCTGGATGCGCCACACCGGCGCAGCCTCGTCGTCGGTGTCGGGTTCTTCGTCGATGTCGTACGGCGGACGGAAGTATAGCGGCTGCACGCCCAGCTTGCTGGCAAAGAGCCGCTCGGTCAGATTCACCTCGAGATCGAGCTGGCGCGGCGAGATTTCGCTGATGTCGGGGTGGGTATAGGTGTGGTTGCCGATCTCGTGGCCCTCGCGAAACACCCTTTGCAGCACGCCCACATGCTGGGCAGCCTCGGCGCCGATAATCATGAACGTGCCCTTCACGTTCTTCTGCTTCAGGATGTCGAGAATCTTCGGCGTCCAGTTGGGATCGGGTCCATCGTCAAACGAAATCGCAACTTCGTTGAGATGGTATCCGTATTGCTCCACCGTGTAGGCGCGCGGGTACACATCCATGTGTTCGTCGACGATGAGCTTCTTGCGCGGGTCGGGCTCGTCGTCATCCACGCTGACTGTGCGCTTGCCGGGCTGGGGCAAACCCGTTACGCGCAGTATGTCTCCGTCGCCCTCGGTATCCACATCGTGCCCGGGGGTAACCTGGCCCAGCGCCTGCAGCGCATCGGCCTTGCGGGGCAGGTCCCACACGTTCCACAGCGAGTTGTCTTCCTCGCCCAGCCGCCACAGCGCGAAGGTCTCCACGCCCATCCAGCGCGCCGCGCGCAGCTCGTTCATGATCGTTACGCCGTCCAGGAACCACACCACGTGCCGTTGGTTGCTGTCCTCGTCGATGTACTCGAAGTGCGGGTTCAGCGTGTCGTAGTCGAGATCCAGGTCGGCGTCGGCGTCCGATGCCTCCTGCCACGCCTCCGATACCGACAGGTCCTCGGTATCAAGCACCACGGGCTTTTTATGCTTGCGGTCTTTGGGATTGGGAATCGAAAGCGTCCAGTCGTAGCCGTAATTGCCCACCGCGCAGATCAGCTTGCTGAGCGGCACATCTTTCATGACCCGCGTCAGGTTGCCGATGAACCAGCTCTGCGCCGCGATGGGTCCGGGATCGCTGGTGGTCTGGTGCTGATCGTAGTTCATCAGCACAATGCCGTCGCTGTTGGCTGCAATCAGCTTCAGGTCGCTGTCGCTGGTGGCCGCGGCCACGTTCACATAGAGCTTTAAATTGTGCGGATGCATCTGGGCATACAGCGCCTGGATGAACGCGAGATAGGCCGGATCGGCATCGTCGGATAGGCTTTCAATATCGAGCGAAAGTCCGCGGTAGGTCGGGTAGGCAGTGAGGAACTTGATGAGCTGAGCGCGCAGGCTGGCGCTCTTTTCCGGGTCCATCAGCTCATCGCCCACATCCGCGTCCCAGCTTTGCGTGTGCGGATTGTAGTTGTTGACGTGGGGAAAGATCTCAGTGTCGGCACGCGCCGCCTGAATCACGCGCTTCACGCGATTCAGGTCGTCGGGGTCGTGCACCGCTGCGCCCTCGATCACCGGGAACTCGCGCAGGTTGTCGCCGCTCATCATCATCAGCGTGCCGTTGGGCGCGTCGATGTGCAGCCA
The DNA here is from genome assembly GCA_963808695.1 of uncultured Acidobacteriaceae bacterium. Classification (GTDB taxonomy): domain Bacteria; phylum Acidobacteriota; class Terriglobia; order Terriglobales; family Acidobacteriaceae; genus Telmatobacter. The sequence continues at coordinate 256,375 of CAWEHF010000003.1, read as the reverse complement.
CTGCGGAAACAGCAGATCGATCTGGTGAACGTGCTCCTTGAGCGAGGAATAGCTGGCCGCGTCGTCCTGCACATAGTAGGCGGCCCGCAACCCTTCGCCCGAGTTGAAGGGAATGTCGGACGGTTTGCGATCCGTCTTGCGCCGCGAGGGACGCAGGTTGTGCACGCGCAGCAAGGGCTGGCGGTCAGGCAGGGCGCGGTAATTGTGCTTGGGGGTGGGGAGCAGCAGCTCGGGCAGTTCCTGGTTGCGGAGCACGTTGAAGACAAAGCCGATGATCACCAGGGTAGTGAGCACGGCCCCGGCGTCGAGGACGCGCCGCAGCCGTTTCCAGCGCTTTCGTTCCGGGTCGTAAAAAATCTGGCGGTCAGGCATCTTGGGAGAGTCTTGGTTTCGGCGCGAACCGCCCTGGCGGTCTGCGCACTCTAAGAATAACGAGTGCGGGCGGCCGACGATCGGGGCGCCGCCTGCGCGAGAGTGAATAACAGGCTCCGGGCTGTTACAGTACGAATCGTATGAAAGCCGCTCCGGGGAGTCAATTCGAACGCTACGGCGCCGCGAGCCGGCTTTTCCGCATCCTGTTCGGTTTCGGCCTTCCCCTGGCTGCCGGCCTGGCCTTGCGCCTGTTGGCGCTCAGGGTCTGCTTCGAGGCCGATTACGATGCGCTCATCTACGGGGGCATCGCCAAAAACCTGCTTCTGCACGGCCGCTATGCGCTCAACGGCGCGGGCGGCGAGCTTTATCCCACCATCATCCGCCTACCCGGCTATCCGCTCTTTCTTGCCTGCTGCTTCAAGCTCTTCGGCATGGAGAATTACTACGCGCCGTGCCTCATCCAGATCGGGCTCGACCTTGCTGCCTGCCTTCTGCTGGCCGACTTCGCCCGCCGCATCGCGCACCCGCAGCTCAAAAACGGGGCGGCCATCGCAACCGTGTGGCTCGCGGCCCTGTGCCCCTTTACGGCGTCCTATGCGGCCATGCCGCTCACCGAGGCGCCAACCATCTTTTGCCTTGCGCTGGCCATGGCTTCGATGGCGCGCTTTCGCCAGCGTCCCGGCTGGGGTTTTGCGCTCATCTTCGCCTTCGCTGTCACTTACGCGGCGCTTTTGCGTCCCGATGGCGCGCTCGCCGGCGTTGCCTTTGCGCCGGCGCTCGTCCTTGGGCTGCGCCGCCCGCTCATTCGACCGCGCAGGCTCATGCGCATGGCCGCCGTCTGCGCTCTCATCGCCGTCACGCCCTTCGTCCTCTGGACGGCCCGCAACTGGAAGACGTTCCACGTGGTTCAACCGCTCGCGCCGCGCCTGGCCGTCGAACCCGACGAGAGCCCCAACCTCGGTTGGGAGCGCTGGGTCAAATCCTGGTGCCTCGATTACGTTTCCACCTACCAGATCTACTGGAATGTACCGGGCAGTGAGCTCGACATCGATCAACTCCCCAGCCGCGCCTTCGACACGCCCGCCGAGCGGAGTCAGACCGCTGCCATCGCCGGCGACTACAACCGAAACGGATACGACCTGACGCCCGCAATCGATGCGCGCTTCGGCGCGCTTGCCCGCGAGCGCATCGCCGCGCATCCCCTGCGCAACTATTTGTGGCTCCCGCTGGGCCGCGTTGCCGACATGTGGCTCAGGCCCCGCGTCGAAAATCTGCCCATCGACCTCGACTGGTGGGTCTACGCGCACCACTACGCCGAAACAAAGTTCAGCTGGAGCTGGGCCGCGCTCAACGCGCTGTATCTATTGCTGGCGCTGGTGGGCGTATTCATGCGGCCAAAGCTCTGGCTGCCACTGGTGGCTTACATGCTGCTGCGCAGCGCGCTTCTGCTCACCGTTGAAGCGCCCGAGGCGCGCTATACGCTGGAGTGCTTCCCGATGATTTTTGTGCTGGCGGGGAACGCGGTTTACTTGTTGATAAGTGGAACCCTGCACACCGGCCGGAAGGCTGCAATATAATGTTCGACGTATAACGAACTCCGTTATATACTTGCCATGTGATCCAGAGCTTCAGGGACGCCGGAACAAAAGAGTTGTTTGAGAGCCGATCAAGCCGGCGTTGGGCCGCAATTGCCGGTGTGGCTTTGAGGAAACTCGATCAACTTGAGGCGAGCACGAGTCTGACTGACCTTCGCGTGCCTCCAGGCAACCGGCTTGAGGCGCTCAAAGGCGACAGAAAAGGACAACACAGCATCAGGATCAATGAGAAATACCGGGTTTGCTTCATCTGGAAGGCGGATGGGGCTCACGAGGTCGAAATCACCGATCATCACTGATTCTGCGCAAAGGAGCAGCACACAGATGACGATTGCCAGGCCAGCCACGGGTTGGAAGATGAGACGAGTCACCACGCATCCCGGCGAAATGCTGTGCGAGGAGTTCCTTGCCCCTCTCGGGTTGAGCCAGAACGCGCTTGCAATGAAGATTCGCGTGCCTGCAACCCGAATCGGGGATATTCTCCACGGGCGCCGGGGAATCACGCCCGATACAGCGCTGCGCCTGGCGCGCTTCTTTGGGAACAGCCCGGAATTCTGGCTGAATCTGCAACAGATGCACGACCTCACAAAGGCCCGCATGGAGCTGGGTGAAACCATCGAACGCGAAGTGGAAGAGTCCCCGGGGGCTTGATCGGCCAAGCTCTGCTTGTCGATCCATGTCGATCAAAGAAAGAGGGGCATAATCTCAGCCGAAACCCCAATCGCCCCGTCAAATAGACTGGCACAAAATCGGAGGTCACTCAACCGGCCGGAGGCCGCGCAGGCTACCCGGGAAAGGATCCTTCCATGAAGAAACAAAAGGCGTTTGTCTCCATCGCAACGTTCCTGACGTTGGGCCTTGGCATCTACGGCGCACAGGCGCGCGCGGTCACTCCCAGCTTCACAGTCTCGGCCACCAATGTAACCATGTCATCGAGCGGCTCCAACGGCACGGGCTTGAGCATATTCACCTTGACGTCTGTGAATGGTTATACCGGCACAGTAGGCGTTACCTGTTACCCGGCCAATGAGCCGGCCGGTGCAAAGCTGCCCTATTGCGGCGGCTCTTTACCACCGGTCGGTTACACCTTGAACGCGAACGCAGTGGTGACGGGGTCGCTCCCTTTCTTCAACGTTCCTGTTCCCGAGCCAGTGAGCATGCCCGTTCGCCGGTCGCAAGCGGTTACTGCGGGACTTGCGCTGGCTGGTGCGCTGCTGGTGGGTATCGGCTTCCGCAGGAAGGTCTCGCGCTGCTTGTTTCTGGTCTTGTTGGGAGCGGTGACGTTCGCAGGCCTTGGAGCAATGAGCGGTTGTGGCGGAAGCAACAGCGTCGTTACCCCGGGAACCTATTCCTACACCGTCAAGGCTTTGGACACAAACAGTGTGACCGTCAGCGCGACGTTCGAAGTGACAGTGCCGTAGAGCGGTTCCGTAGTTCGCCTTGGCTCTCTACCTGTTGACGAACGTCGTCTTCTTGTCGGTGGCGAAGCTAAAGGCGTCCCTGGGCAGCGACTGATTCACCTTGATATTGGTGTAGTGGCAGGTGCGCGACTGCCCGTCCCCCTCATCGAAGTACTGCTTAAGGCTGATGGCCCGGTCGGCGTCCATCCACAAAATCACCTTGGGCAACTTGGCCTTTACGTTGGGGTCCTTGGGAGTGAGTTCGAGCTTTTCGGTGCTCACGCCGTCCACGGTTTCAGGTCCGTCGTACTTGATGTCCCACCTGGATGCGAGCTCTTTGCCGCTGGCGCCAAAGCCCAGCATGAACCAGCTCTCGTACTGGCTCAGCTTGCTGAGCGTCGTCACCTGGTCCTGCAGCTTCTCATACAGCTTGATTGCGCCGTTGATGCAGCACACCACCACCTTCGGCGCTGCCTGCCCATCGTCGGTGTCGATGTGCACGCCCATCTGGTAGCTCGAGCCCTCGCGCTTGTAATAGACCGTGCCCTTCTGCACATCGGTGTCGGGGATCGGCTTCGTCTGCGCGGTGGTGAACTCGACATCGGCCGATGTGGTGTGGAATTTCGCCGATGCAGCATCCATCCTGTTCAGCACGCTCTGCAAATCTTGAGCAGCAACCGCACTTGGTGCAGATAACCCAAAGGAACAGAGCGCGGCAAAAAACAAAAATCTCTTCAATTGCATAAGATTCCTTACGGTATTTGACGCCAGAAGTTTCGCCAAGGCTCGTGAATATTCTGCGCAGATTTCGCAGAAAACTGATCAATCGATTCGAAGCGGCGCAAAGCGAACGGCTCGGCCCAGGCCAGGCCTTACTTGTGCGCCCACACCTTCCAGGCCAGGCGTCCGTCGGCCGTGGTCACCGTCATCCAGCGCACTACGAATACATCGTCGCCTGTTACCGGCTCAATCGCGTGCCGCAAGGCCCGCTTTACCTGGCTGTCGGTTGCGCCTGCCGGCGTATTCACGTCAGCCGCGTCCACGGTAATAATTACGCCGTGGCCGCCGTCGCTGCTCACCGTGATTGGATGCGAGGGTCCCGGTTCGGTCGACGGCCGGTCGCCGAAGTTCCACAGGTGGGGCGTGACAAAGATGAACAGCAGAATCAGCGTCACCATCACGTCGTAGTGGAACGAGCCGCGCGGGTAGGTCCAGTAAAAGTAGCTCTTCAGGATCGCCTTGAACCCGCGCCCTGAATTCGCCGCCTGCCCCACCTGCCCCGCCGCGCTGTCAGCCTTCATCGTGTCTCCTTCTCAATCCGGTCAACGCCGCCCATGTACGGGCGCAGCGCCTCGGGCACCACCACGCTGCCATCGGCCTGCTGGTAGTTCTCAACAATCGCCACCCAGGTGCGGCCCACGGCCAGCCCGCTGCCGTTCAGCGTGTGCACAAATTCAACCTTGGCCTTTGCCCCGCCCTGTAGTCCAGCGCTGGGCCGGTAGCGGATATTGGCGCGCCGCGCCTGGAACGCCTCAAAATTCGAGCACGACGAGATCTCGCGGTAGAGCCCCTGCCCCGGCAGCCACACTTCGAGGTCAAACGTCTTGGCCGATGAAAATCCCGTGTCGCCGGTGCATAGCAAGACCCGCCTGTACGGCAAGTCCAACGCTTCAAGAATCTCTTCGGCGTCGCGCGTCAGCTTCTCGTGCTCGGCGTCCGACTCTTCCGGCTTGGAGAACTTCACCAGCTCAACCTTCTGGAACTGGTGCTGCCGGATAATGCCCCGCGTGTCTTTGCCGGCCGCGCCGGCCTCGGCCCTGAAGCACGGTGTGTACGCTGCAAGCGAAATCGGCAGCCGCGCCTCATCAAGAATCTCGTCGCGATAGAGATTCGTCACCGGCACTTCCGCGGTAGGGATGAGCCAGTGGTCGTTGTCTTTGAATTCGCCGCGCGTGGCCGCCTCCGCGTCTGCGTCAGAGCAGCGGAACAAATCTTCGGCAAACTTTGGCAACTGCCCCGTGCCAAACAGCGACTTTGAATTCACCATGAAAGGCGGCAGCACTTCCTTATAGCCGTGCTTCTGCGTGTGCGTGTCGAGCATAAAGCCGATGAGCGCCCGCTCCAGCCTCGCCCCCGCACCCATGTACACCGCAAACCGCGCGCCACTCAGCTTGGCCGCGCGCTCAAGATCCAGAATCCCCAGCGTCTCGCCAAGCTCCCAGTGAGGTTTGGCCTTGAAATCCAGCTCCTGGTAGCCTTTCGGCCACCACGGATTGCCCTGCACCTCGTTATTTTCTTCTGAACGCCCCTTGGGAACTTCGGGCCGCGTGAGGTTCGGGATTTGTTCAAGGCAATCCCTCATTTTTTTGTCCGCAGCAGTGGCGAGAAGCTCCAAACCACCGAGCGTTTCCTTTATTTCGCGAACCTCGTTCGTTTGGGAGGACGCGTCGTCGCCGGCCTTTTTCAGAATTCCTATCTGTTGGCTTAACTCATTGACACGGGCCTTTAGTTTCTCTGAGTTAGTGATTGTCTCGCGACGAGCGCGGTCAAATTCCTTGAAACGACCGAGCAAGGCGTCCGGATCGGCACCCCGATCACGTAGGTTTTCTTCCACCAACTCCAGGTTGGACCTTACAAATCCCAGGTCAAGCATGACACTACCAGTTTACTCGACTACGCGACGCCTCTCCGCGAGTGATCGGTGCGAAAAACCGCCCTTCTGTTAGGCTGATTCCCATGCAACCAGCAGAGGGCGCGCTGGCCGGGAACGGTCCCCCTTCCGTCCCGCGAGAGCGCTCGTGGCTCTTCAGCTTCCTCATTGCACCTGACGCGGTCATTGCTGTCGGCCTCATCGACGGCGCACTCAGCTACCTCCTCCGCGACGAAGGAGTCAACCCGGCGCGCGCAGCCAGCATTGTGGCCCTGCTGACTTTGCCCCACGCCATTTACTTCCTTTGGGGTCCGGTAACCGATTTCTTCATTCGCCGCCGCACCTGGCTCCTGCTTGCGGCCGCGCTCTCGGCGCTTACACTGCTGCTCGCGTTTCATGAGCCGCGGCTCGCATCCACGCGTGGCGTCGCGCTGCTCTTTATCACCGCGTGCATCGCGGTCATGGTGCCAGCCGCCTGCGGCGGAATGATGGGTACGCTGCGCAGCGAGGTCAGCCGCCGCCGCGCCGGTTCCTTTTACCAGAGCGGCTCGCTCACATTCGGCGCCATCGCTACATTTCTGGTTGTCTCGTGCTCAGGGCGTTTCAGCCTGTTTGCAATCGGATGCATGATTGCCGCGCTGGTTGCGACCCCCGCGCTCACTGCGTTTGCCATGCCCGCCGAACCCGTGCTCAGAGGGAAGTCCCGCGAAATCGCCAGCCGCGTCTGGCGCGAATTCAAATCCACGTTTCTGCGCTGGGAAGCGATTCCTTACACGCTGCTGGTCACCTTTCCCATGTGCAGTGGCGGCATGCTTGGCCTGCTGCCCGAGCTGGCCCGCGACTACGGCGTGAGCGGTTCGGCGGTGGCGTGGATCAATGGTGTGGCCGGGGCATTGCTCACCACCCTGGGCGCGCTCGCAGTTTCTCTCATCCCCGTGCGCGTGCGCGCCTCGGTTGCCTTTCTCATTGCCGGGCTGGCCAATGCCGCCTCGCTCGCCATCCTGGCCATCGGGCCCTTGCGCCCCATGGTCTATTACATAAGCACGGTGCTCTTTCTCTTTACCATCGGCGCCTGCTATGCGCTCTTCACCGGGGTCTCACTCGAGTTTCTCGGCAGCTCAGGCAAAAGCGGCAGCTCGCGCTATGCCATCATCAACTCGCTCGGCAATCTCCCAGTCGCGTATATGTCCTGGGCCGATGGCCGCGGCTACGCGCTGTGGGGACCGCGCGGCATGCCCGCCGCCGACGCCGTTTTGAGCACATTCGGGGCCGCGCTCCTGCTCGCTCACTTCCTCTTCAGCCGGCGCAAACGCTCACCGGCGAGCACGACTTAACTGGGTGGCCGCCCGCCGGGCCGGGTGCAACACCGGCGTGAAACAATACAACCATCTTTCATGCCATTGTTTGAGAATGCCTCGGCCCTCATTCGGGCGAACCTCGTCGCGATCCAAAGTGGTCAGAAGGCAAAGGCTGTTGCAATTGGAACCCTGACCGAACTGCAGCTTCAGGCCATCAATCAGCACCGCTTGGCCAGGAACTCTTCTCTGCCTCCGGTCGTGGCTGAGGTGATCTTCATCGGAAGCCACATCTACAGGAGCCGCATCGAGCGGGATCAATACACGATTGACGACGTGATTGAGCAAATTTTGAGCGCAATGAGTGAGGAATCCGCGCTGGTCGGAAGTTTGCCTATGCAGGCAATTGAGAACCCGAGAGCCAGAACGGACCGCATGGGAAACACGGTCCATGACCGTGCGATCTTCGAATGCATGAGTCGGCATCCGAGGCCCGAACTCTTTTCGGTGATTCCAAAGGGCGACAGAATCAAGCCAGAGAAGCAGAAAGGCCGCCCGTAGGCGGCCTTTCTGAACTCCTATTGAGCAATCCGCCCGGCTAACTGAAACCGTCCGGCGCACCGACTGCTCAAGGGTTATTATCGTCAAATCGGGCAATTACTGCAACAGTTTTCTCTTAAGACTCAATGATTCAATTAATTGCGTAGCGTCATGACCGCGATCCGGGTGCGCCGGACCTCGAGCGCGCGGCTGGCAGCATCTGTTCACTCCTCAATCCGCCGCCTTTCCGCCCGCCGTGCCGGCGTCTTTCGCCTCCATCTGCTCCTTCCACCCCGGCAGGTGCTGGTCGCCGGTGATCAGCCGGGCGCCGCGCCGGAACGTGAAGTACGTCCACATCCACGCCCAGAACACAAAGATGCGATTCCTGAACCCGATCAGGAAGAAGATGTGCACCACCAGCCAGGTGACCCACGCCGGCAGCCCGCTCAAGTGCGCCTTCAACGGCCACTCCACCTTGGCCACTGCATCCATGCGCCCGATGGTCGCCATATCGCCCTTGTCGAAGTAACGGAACGCCGGCCGCGGCCTTCCCTCGAGATCGGCGGCGATGATCCTGGCCACGTGGTCGCCCATCTGCATCGCCGGCTGCGCCACCCCCGGAATCTGCCTTCCGTTCTCAACCAGGTGCGCCAGGTCGCCCAGCACAAACACCTCGGGTAGTCCCGGCGGATTCAGCCGGTCATCCACAATCACGCATCCGCGGTTATCCACCGGCGCGCCCAGCAGCTTGCCCAGCGGCGACGCCTGCACGCCCGCGGCCCACAGCGTAACCACCGAATCGAACCGCTCACCGTTGGCCTCAACCCACCCCGGGCCCACGCCGGTGACATTCGTTTTGGTGTGAACCTCAACACCGAGCCTCCTCAGCGCCTCTTCGGCTTTGGCCGAAAGGTCTTCGGGATACGCGGCCAGCAGCCTCGGACCGCCATCCAGCAGCAGCACGCGGCTCTTGGCCGGATCGATGTGCCTGAAGTCGTGCCGCATGTAGAGCTGGGCAATGTCGCTGATGGCGCCGGCCAACTCCACGCCCGTCGGCCCGCCGCCCACCACCACAAAGTTCAGCGGCGGATGCCAACCGTGCTCCACCATCTGCCGCTCGGCCAGCTCAAAAGCCAGCAGCACGCGCCGCCTGATCTCGAGCGCGTCTTCAACCGTCTTCAACCCCGGCGCAAGCGGCAGCCACTCCTCGTGCCCAAAGTAGGAGTGGCTCGCTCCCGTGGCCAGCGCCAGGTAGTCGTAGGCCACGCGCGCTCCCGAGCCCAGCGTCAATTGCCGCGCCGCAACGTCGATCCCCACCACCTCGTCCATCAGCACTTCGGCGTTCTGCTGGCTGCTCAGGATCGAGCGGATGGGTTGGGCAATATCGGCCGGCGACAGCACCGCCAGCGCCACCTGGTAAAGCAGCGGCTGGAAGAGGTGATGGTTGCGCCGGTCGATCAGCGTTACGCTCACATTCATGTCCTTGAACGCCCGCGCCGCGTGGATTCCGGCAAACCCTCCGCCCACAATCACCACTCTTGGCCGGGCGATTGCCGCACCCGTGCGCCGACCTGCTATCTCCGCCCGCATCTGCGCCGTTAGTTCGCCCACGTTGACCTCTCGTTATGGAGATGCAGAAGCGCGACTTAAAGTGGCACGAATGGAGCCCGCGCGATGAATAAGCCAGTAGCCAATAGCCAGTAGCCAATAGCCAATAGCCAATAGCCAGTAGCCGGTAGCCAGCAGCCAGTAGCTAGAAGCTAGAAGCTAGAAGCTAGAAGCTAGAAGCTAGAGGCTAGAGGCTAGAGGCTAGAGGCTGTCCTTAGTCCCTTAGTCCCTCAGTCCCAGCTTTGTTAGCATCCACCTATGCTTGCAGGCGTTTCCTGGGAGTGGTGGGTCGGGTTCCACGCGGCCGTGGCGCTGCTGCTTGTGGCCGACTCATTCATGCCCGGCCATCGACGCCGCGCCCGCCACGCACCGGCCTCCGCGTGGCTAGGCGCAGGCGCGTTCGTGCTTGTCGCCGCTTCCTTCGTCCTCTGGATCGCCTTCTCCAGAGGCCGCCAGCCGGCCCTCGAGTTCGTCGCCGGATACACCATCGAGTTCTCGCTCTCCGTCGACAATCTCTTTGTCTTCCTGCTGCTCTTTGAAGGTTTCCAGATCAGCCGCCAGCGCCAGCACACCGCACTCGCGTGGGGCGTGTGGGGCGCCGTCGTGCTGCGCGCCATCTTCATCGGCGCGGGCGTCACGCTTCTTCGCCATTACGTCTGGATCACCTGGATCTTCGGCGCCGTTCTGCTCTACGCGGCCGTCAAACTGCTCCGTGGCGGCTCGGCCCGCGCGGTCATTCCCGAGTGGATTCGCCGCCTGCAGCCCGCGCGCGGCTCGCTGCTGCCGGTGATTGTGGCCGTCGAGTTCACCGACCTGCTCTTCGCCACCGACTCCATCCCCGCCGTCCTCGCCGTCACTCACAACCCCTTCATCGCCTACACCTCCAACATTGCAGCGGTGCTCGGCCTGCGCTCGCTCTACTTCGCCCTCGCCGATATGCTCGACCGCTTCCGCTATTTGCATTACGGCCTCGGCGCGCTGCTCGGCTTCGTCGCGCTCAAGATGCTCCTCGCCCACTGGGTCGAGATCCCGATCCTGGCCTCGCTGGTTGTGATTGGGGTGATCCTGGCCGCGTGCGCGGTGGCGGGGATGGTGGCGGGATCTGAGGGGCAAAGCCAATAGCCAGTAGCCAATAGCCAATAGCCGGTAGCCGGTAGGCGTAGCTACGCTTTTAACTACTGGCTACAAACTACTGGCTGTTGGCTACTGGCTACAATTCAGTTGACCAAAGCGCCCCGGCAGCCCATAATTTCGCCATATTTGCCGGGATCCAGGGGGCGTGGCGAAAACGCCGCTCAGCCCCAAAATGCTTGGGGTGTGCGGATCAGTCTTCGGGTTGGCTCCGCCCGATACCATCCCCTCCCGGACCGTCCCCAGGGTGAAGAAAATGATTAAAAATCAACAGTTTGGCGCATTAATCTTGGTGGCTCTCTGCGCGGTTCTGCCGGCGCTTGCACAGGCCCCGGCCACCAGAACCCCAGCCCCGCGCACACGCCCGCCCTACACCGTCGAGTTCAAGACCACCCACGTTCAGACCCTGGCCAACGGAACCACCATCACCACTGAAACCAAAGAAGTGATGGCCCGCGACCAGGAGATGCGCCGCATGAACGCCACCACAAATGCGCCGACCGGCGACCGGCCCGCCATCACCACCGTCCACGTCAACGACCCCACCACCGGCGAAGAGATCAGCTGGACCTCGGAAAGCAAGGTGGCACACGACGTACGGCGGCCGGTGGGCGACGCGCGCCACGGCTGCTGGGCCACGCCGGATGGCCGTTACCGGGCCAACTACGGCAACGCCAACGCGGGCTGTCCGCTGCAGCCGCCGCAGCCCCTCCAGCGACTGGCTGGAGCAGCCCCGCCGGTCGCTTCGCCCCTGGCCGAGGGCGACTTCCTCGCCTACCTTTCCTGCGGGGGGATCGGAACAGGCAGTTCAGGCGCCTTGACGTCCTCCGCGCCTCCCGGCCCCATCACGACGGTTGGGCCAGGGCCTGACCCGGGCAACGTGGTTCACGAGGATCTGGGTGCGGACACCTTTATGGGTGTTGCGGTTCGCGGATCGCGCACCACCGTTACCACGCCGGCCGGCGTCATGGGCAACGACCAGCCGCTGGTGCGCACCGACGAGATATGGATGGCGCCCAGCCTCGGCATGGTCCTGCGCTCCATGATCGAGGATCCGCGCATGGGCCAGATGGATCGCGAAGCGGTCTCGGTCGACCTCAACAACCCCGACCCCGCGCTCTTCCAGCCCCCCGCCGGCTACGAACTCGATACCGAGGAGATGCAGCCGGTGGCGTGCCCGCAGTGAGCTGAGCAGGGAACCGTGTTATGATATACATGTATAGCAGAGGCTGAATATGCTTGCCATCAGGCTCCCTGGGGACATCGAAAAGCGTCTTGACCGGCTGGCGAAACGCACCGGGCGAACCAAGACCTACTACGCCCGCGAAGCGCTGCTCGCCCACATCGACGACCTAGAAGATACCTATTTCGCCGAGGCTGCACTCGAGGATATTCGCGCCGGCCGCAGCAAATCCATCCCTCTTGAAAGCGCGATGAAGAAGCATGGCCTGGAAGATTGAGCTGTCTGTTGAGGCTGACCGACAGCTCGACAAGCTGGATGCCCAGATCGCAAGGCGCATCCTCAAGTTTCTAAATGATCGGGTAGCCCCGCTCGACAACCCGCGCAGCATCGGAGAAGCCTTGCACGGCTCCAGGCTCGGCGAGTTCTGGAAGTATCGCGTCGGCGACTACCGGCTCATCTGCTCCATTGAAGACAAACTGGTGCTTATCCTCGTCCTGCGCATCGGTCACCGGCGTGAGGTATATGAGCGCTGAATTCGCATGAAGCCTCGGAATCGAGACTTGAGGCGGTGCTCCCTCCTGGCTCCGCTAGGGCGGGAGGGAGATGGAGCTTTGGGCGGGATGCCCCGCCTTCTTCCTAAAGACGAGGCACAGTTTTTCGCGCGATTCCCCTCAGCAAGGGATGGAACTGATCCAACGGCACCGGATAGCTGAACAGGAACCCCTGGAAGGATTTGCAGCCGAGACCGGCGAGCAAGCTCAGCTGTTCTTCGGTTTCCACGCCTTCGGCAATCACCGGCAAACCCATGGCCTTGCCGAGCGACAGGATGGTCTGCGCAATGGCGCGGCTGGTCGTATCCGCAAGAATGTCGCGGACGAAAGCTCTGTCGATCTTCAGTTGATCGAGGGGCAGGCGCTGGAGGTAAACCAACGACGAATAGCCCGTGCCAAAGTCATCCAGGGAGAATCTCAGGCCATGGACCTTGAGCTCGGCCATTTTGGCGACGATCTCATCCAAATTCTCCACCAACATGCTCTCCGTGAGTTCCAGCCGGAGGTTTCTGGGATTGGCGTTGGCGCGATCCAGGGCCATCAACACATTTTCGACAAACTCCGGCTGGCGGAACTGGAGGGCGCTGACATTGACGGAAAGCACGAGACGGGAGGTTTGCTTTCGATCTCCCCAAGCGGCAATTTGCGCGCAAACGGTTTCCAGAACCCAATCTCCGATGGGCAGAATCAGCCTGGATTGCTCGGCGACGGGAATGAAGTCATCCGGCATCACCAGACCTCGCACGGGGTGGTTCCAGCGGATCAGGGCTTCGGCTCCGGTAACGCGTCCTCGCTCGACCAGGGGCTGATAGTAAAGCAGGAACTGTTTTGCCTGGATCGCTTGCCGCAGGTCCTCTATCAGCGCGGCGCGGGCATTCACGGCAGCCTGCAAGGCGGGCGAGAAAAAGCGCATGGTGTTGCGGCCCGCCGCCTTGGATTCATCCATGGCAATATCGGCCTGCTGCAAGACTTCATCGGTGCTTTTTTGCCGGCCCCCGAAGATGGTGATTCCGATGCTGGCGGTCAATTGATACTCGCGGTTCTCGATCGAGTAGGGCCGGCCAATCGCAGCCAGCACATGTTCTCCCACGGCCCTGGCTTGTGTCGCGGCTTCCTCCGCAACTTCGCTGAGGTTCTCAAGCATTACCGCAAACTCATCTCCCCCCAACCGGCAAACGGTGTCTCCCTCGTAGACTGCGGCGGCGACACGCCGCGCGACTTCCTTGAGCAGAAGGTCGCCTGTTTGATGGCCGAGGGTGTCGTTGAAGGTTTTGAAATGATCCAGATCGACCAATAGCAACGCCCGCAAGCGTCCGCTTCCGGTGCTGGCGGCCGGGATCAGGCGCAATTGCTCAAACAACTGCCGGCGGTTGGGCAACCCAGTCAATGAGTCATAGAAAGCCAGGCTCCGGATGGTTTTCTCCGCCGCTTTGGCAGAGGTGATATCCCGCGTTACAGTAAGGAGGCAAGCAACGCCGTCAATCTCGATGACCGACGACGAAACCTCTCCCCATGCAATCTCTCCGCTCTTCTTCCTGAACTGAGCCTCTAAAGCGCGGAAGCCGGAGTTCTCTCTCGCGGTTTCTAACATGGCCTGGCGGTCGCTGTCATCCACCCAGATTCCCAATTCCTGCGCGGTTTTCCCGATGACTTCTTCGCGTTCGAATCCCAGAATGTCGAGGAAGTACTGATTTACGTCGATATACAAAGTATCGCTGAGGCGGATGATGCAGATGGCATCGGGGCTGGTCTCGAATACCGTGCGGTAGCGTTCCTCGCTCATCCGCATGGCATCTGCAGCCGCCTTTGTCTCAGAGATGTCTTGCGCAAATGAAATCCGGCATTGGCTCCCGTCAATTTCAATGAGCGATGACGATATCCTCATCCAAAAAATCTCGCCGTTCTTTCTTCTGGACTTGACCTCGAAATTCTGGCACCTGGAGTCTCTGTGCAGCGTGTCGACAAAGATCTGAAGATCGTTGTCATTCACCCAGATGCCGAGTTCCTTTACCTTGCGCCCAATCACTTCACTGCGCTCGAACCCGGCTGAATCGACAAATGACTGGTTGACGTCGAGGATTACCCCATCGCTCATCCGCGAAATCATGACCGCATCAGGGCTGGTGTCGAATACCGTGCGGTAGCGCTCTTCGCTGTCGCGCTGTTGCGCCTCGGACCGCTTGCGTTCGGTGATGTCCTTGCCGAAGACGGAGACGCCTGACTTTTCACCCTCAACAATGATCGGATTGAAGACCATCTCCACGATCCGGCCGTCGCGCGTCGTGTATTCAGTGCGAAAAGGACCTTCCGCCAACGCCCGTTCATACAGCGAAGGGAAAAGAGCGGCTCTCTCCGTCGGAAGCAGGTCCTGCGGAAGCATTCCCTCCACCGGCGTGATGCCAAAGCTCGCCTCGAAGGACCGCTTTAGCTCCCCATTAAACGTTGTCAATCGATAATTGCGGTCCACTGACCAAATAAAGTCCGATGTGCTCTCAATCAGGGCTGAGAGGTTCGCCGCGGCCCGGCTGCGATCGGAGATATCCTTTCCAAAAACGGAGACGCCAGCCTTCTTGCTGCCGGCAACGATGGGGTTGAACGCAAACTCGATGACGCGGCCATCGAGCGTAGTCAATGTGGTCTGAAAAGGTCCTTCCGCCAGCGCCCGCTGAAAATGGCCGTTAAAGAGCGCTGCAGGTTCCGGGGGAAGGAAATCCTCCACCTTCATGCCCAGCGCGATATTGACGCCACGATTCTTCGCGATGTTTTTGCTTAAGGCCTGGTTGAATGTGATCAGCCTGAAATCGAGGTCGAACGCACCAATGAGGTCGTCAGTGCTCTCGATCAAGGCCGAAAGATTGGCTTCCGCTTGATTGCGCATTTCGGCCTCTCCCGATGCCGGCGATCCGCGGCTCATTCACAGGAAACGCGCTACCTCAGGGAGGAGGCATGTGCCGAGCGAAACCCCAAAGTGGTCGTTTGGCCGGAATACCTCAAGGTGCAGCTTCCGTTACTAACTGGTATACTCCCTTTTAAAACCACGCGCAATATCTATGGATTGTTTTACAAACCGGAACCTCCTTTCTCGGGCAGGCGGCCTACCCTAATAGTTTCCGGATCGGGGTGCCCCGTCCTGGCTTCGCTAGGGCGGGAGGGAACAAGCGTCGCTTTCACCGCTAACTCCGCCGGGTGCCCCGTTCACCGGGGTCCCCACAGACAGGTCTTCGTCTGTGGGGTGGATTCTAGCTTCGCTAGGGCGGGAAGGGAACTGGAAGGAGCAGAGGCCTTCAGGCCTCTGAAAAGGGCACAGCTTCATCGCGGCCTTCAGGCGCGGGCCTTTTTTGGCTTAGCTGAGGATAGGCTCCGAGGCATCCGGCTCGGCAACCGTCCGGTCCCGCTTTTCCACTGGGGCCTGTCGTACGATTTGCTAACGACCAATCTCAATTTGAGAGAGGTCGCCGAAAGGCTACCGATGAGCATCAGATATGGCTTAGCAGAATTCGACAGATTTACGGGAAAATTTGACTGGAATATCAATCTTCCTATGGATGGCGTGCAGCCGGGGTTTCTCTATGAGTTCTTCAAAAGTGCGGGTGAAAGCGGCTGGGAACTATGCGGGACGTTCCCATGCGGTGTTCCTGGCTCCAAGAGAGCCATCCCTGGGAGAGCCGAACCAAAGGTATGTGAGGATCCCATGGAAGAGGTCGCGTTGATTTTCAAGCACGTCGAGTAAGTGAACCCCGCTTCGGATAGGGGACACCGAGTAATGGCGAGTTCGGAGACGCAGCTAGCGCTTGATCCTCAGAAGGAAATCTACGCCCTCCTTAAGTTTGGCAAGAGACAGCACCTTGAAGAGCTTCGCAGAGATGGACTGCTATTCATGAGGCCGCTGGCCGAGTTCGCCCAGCTTGAATCAGACACTGCTAGGGGTGACAACTTTGAAGGAACGACAGAGATTCTGCAACCTCATCACATCAGACATTTCGCAGTCGACGGCGGGAGGGCTGGCTGGCACGCGATTGATCCAGCTCACATGAGCGGACCAGTCCGTTTCGCAAATGGTGAGACCGGGCGGTGCAATGTGTACTGCATGTTCGCAGCAACGGATCACGCTGATGAAGCCTCAGTGAGCAGGCAGAACCTGCAGCTTGGTGACTCATTTGTAGCGATCGCACAAATCGACGAATTTCTGGACCGTGTTGTTGACGCAGCAAGGGGCGCCTGCCTGAGCCGCTTCGAATCTGGGATGGTGGAATACTTCGATCTTGAGGCATACTCGGGCCAAGTGGGACGCTTCCGAAAACGTTCATCCTTCGCTTATCAAAGCGAGTTCAGAATAGCCGTAGAGCCTGGCTCCGTCGCGCCGAGAAAGCTTTTTGTTGGCAGCATAATTGACATTGCCTCAGATGTCCTGCCTATTTCAGACGTCAACGAGTACCTTGACCTCAGGATTAGAGGCGTCGAAGGGGTTTTGTTGAAATAGCGTTTGGCCCACTCCCGGACCTATCGAGACTCGACAAATGTTTATTTTCGGGTACGGCCGTTCGAGGGCCCTTATACCAGCCTCTGCGCAATCGTCTCGTCCAGGATTTCCCGTACGGTCAGCGGGACCATGGCGATATGCTCGCGGCGGAAGAACTGGTCGATTTCGCGCAGGGCATCGCTGCTGAAATCGAAGCCGACAAAGAAGCCTTTCTTGCGTTTCGTGCGCATCATGGCCGCTTCAAATTTATCGATGTCGGGACGGCCAACCTTGTCCATCTGCTTCACCTGAATCGGATACCAGTCGTCCATGAAATCGAGCTGCCCGGCCTCTTTACCGGTAGCGCCTGGTTCTGAGCCGATGTGATAAATGCGTCCGTCGATTCCCATGTCGCCAACCTGCGTTTTGTTGGGAATGCCGCCCAATGCAATCACAGCCCAGTTCTCGAACTCGAACGGCGGAATGACGCGGAGCTGCTTTTCGGTCCACGGCAGGTCGCGGACAACAAAGCCCTTGCCGTGAAGCCAGTAATTCTCGTCTTCGCGCAGTTTGCATACATCCCTCAGACGCTTCGCCATCACGCGGCAGGCAGTTGGAGAAATGTCGATTCCGATCCACTGGCGGTTGAGGGTCTGTGCAGCAACCAACGCGGTTCCACAGCCGCAAAAAGCATCGAGGACGATGTCGTTGGGCTGCGACGAAATCTCAACTATGCGCTCAAGCAGTTTGAGCGGTTTCTGTGTGGGGTAGCCAAGTCGTTCAGAGGCAGCGCCTTGTATGGGGCCGATGTCGTCCCATACGGACCCGAGCGGGACGCCCTTTCCCTCATCCAAATACCGTTTGTACGCCGGCACGGCTCCGGGCTTGGTTTGGACGATTCTCCCCTCCTCGTGAAGCTTTTGCATGTTCTCCTTGGAGTACCGCCAATAGCGGGTGACGCCGAGAAATTCATAGTGGGGATTGCCCTTTGACGGGGCCGCGCCGCCGGGGGCGGTGAGGTCGCCGAGCCTGTATCTGCGGCCCGTTCCCGGTTCTGTGTGGCTGTAGAAACTGTCGATGTACCCTTGGTCGTATGGGCGGTAAAGATGCTTGAAGAAGCAATCTTCGCCTTCGCCATACAGCAATATCGTGTCATGCACGCGGCCCAGGTGTTTGGAGCCCTGCTTTGCATCGTTGTGGGCCGATTGACGCTTCCAAATGATCTCGTTGATAAAGTTCTGTTCTCCGAGAATCTGGTCGAGCATCACCTTGACGTAATGGCTTGCGTGCCAGTCGCAGTGGTAGTAAAAGCTGCCGGTCTTCTTGAGAACGCGGGCCAGTTCCACGCATCGGGGCCGCATGAATTCGATATAGGCTTGCGTGGACTCATGCCGGTCCTCGAAGGCGCGTTTTTCCTTGGTTTCGCCCCAGAAGACCTCGTAATTCCGATTGGAGTTGAATGGCGGATCGATGTAGATAAGGTCGATGCAGGCGTCGGGCAGTTTGCGCAACTGCTCCAGATTGTCGCCGCAGTAGATTACCCGCGTATCGAGAAGCGATGAGGGCTTGGGCATGGACACAAACAGCTTACATCGTGCGGGTGGCGGGGGGTCCAGACTGAAGGCGTTCGGGCCGGCGCGCCCCGTCCTAACTCCGCTAACCCCGCCAACTCCCCTACCCCCGCTAACCCCGCTAACTCCGCTAGCTCCGCTCGTTACGCCAGCCCCGCTGCTACGATTAATTCGTGCAAACCATCCGCGTAGATACTCCTTCGGCCCGGTACGACGTCTTCGCCGGCAGCGGGCTCCTCGAATCCCTCGTGCCCCGCATCGAGCGCGCCATCGGCCCACTGCCGCGCCGCGTCTTCGTGCTCACCTCGCCCGAGATCTGGTCTTTGTGGTCCGCGACCTTCCTTCGCTCCTTTGCCGAGCCGCCCATCACGCTCTTTTTGCCGCCTGGCGAGCGCCACAAGAACATGGCCAACGTGGAGCGGTTCACCCGCGAGATGGTTCGCGCCGGCGGCGACCGCGGCTCGCTGCTCATCGCCTTTGGCGGCGGAATCGTAGGCGACGTGGGCGGCTTTGTCGCGGCTATCTTCATGCGCGGCACTCCGTATATCCAGGTGCCCACCACGCTGCTGGCGCAGGTTGACTCAAGCGTGGGCGGCAAGGTGGGCGTCAACCTGCCCGAGGCCAAGAACCTCGTCGGCAACTTCCACCATCCGCGCGCCGTGTTTGCCGATATCGGCGTGCTGGGCACTCTGCCCGACCGCGAGCTGAGGGCTGGCTTGATGGAAAGCGTCAAGTCCGGGATTATTCGCGACCGCACCCTGTTTCGCTACATCGAAGAGCATGTTGACGAAGTGCTCGCCCGCGACCCCAAAGCTCTCGAGCGGGTCATCGCCGGTTCCATCCGCATCAAGGCCGGCGTGGTGAACAAGGACGAGCGCGAGAGCGGCCTGCGCATGATTCTGAACCTGGGCCACACCGTGGGCCACGCACTTGAACAGGTGACGCGCTACAAGGCCATGCTGCACGGCGAGGCAATTGCCTGGGGCATGGTGGCCGCGCTCTATCTCGCTCGGCAGCGGGGAACCATCACCGCCGGCCAGCTCGACCGCATGGAATCTGTGATTTACCGCTACGGCCCGCTGCCCGCGCTTAAGCTGAGCGCCAAAAAGCTGGTGGCCGCAACTGGCAGCGACAAGAAGAACGTAGGCGGAGTGCGCCGTTTTGTATTGCCCATCGGCATCGGCGACGCCGGCGTGGTTGAAGACGTCACCCCGTCCGAGCTGGAAGCGGCGGTGGGGTACATGCTTGGAAAAGCGAGGGACGAGGGACTAGGGACTAGGGACTAGGGACTAGGGACTGAGAGCCAGTGGCCGGTAGCCGGTAGCCGGCAGCTACGAGCTACAAGCTACATGCTAGAAGCACCGTTGACACGCTGCCCGCCGACTCTCTGACCCCTGATCCCTGTCTCCCCGCGCGACTATCGCCCACCCCCCGGGTCTACTTATCAGACAAGACCGCATCCGGATAGGTACTCGGAGCGCGATCCGGATCGACATACACTGAAGAGGCTCTCGATTGTCCGCACCATCCCTCATGGGCCGGACCGCAATCATCACGATTGCGCTGGCGGCGCTGGCCGTTTCGGCGCACGGCGTCCCGGTGACCTCTGCACACGCCCACAGCAAGGCTGCGGGCTCGCAGACGGCTCGCCACGCCCCCGCTCGCCAAACTTCGACGCATGAGCGCTCAGCCCACGGCCCAGCCCATCCTCACGAGAAATTAACCACGCGACACCGGCCCGCAACGGCCGCAAGGCGCCCCGCGATTCAGTCCACAAGTCGGGCTGCAGGTCGATCTACGGGTGGGACCACGGCTCAGGCCGCCCTCCAAAAGCCGACTCCTGAAGAAGTTGGCCGCGCCGCCGGGCTCAAGATTCGCAGCCAACTGGCCGCAGGCCACAGAGCCCGCAGCAATACGTACCGCCAGGCCGTCTTGCGCCGCCCGGCCCCGGCGCGCCACCAACCCGAGCTTGTTCGCGCCAGTTATTCGTCTGCAGGCGCCGCCCATCCCGCTGCAGTCGTTACCGGCGAGCGCCCGTCCCGCCAGCCTGAATTGGAACCAATGAGCGGGACCACGCACTACGAAGCGGTTGACGCGCAACCTGAGACCTCACCTTCCGCCCGTACCGGTGAGGACCGCAGCGATCCGGCCTCTGCCTTCGAGACGTCGGCCTCCGCATCCCCGACCGCAGAAACTTCCGAATCGTCGCCGTCCGACTCCGAAGCGGATGTTCCCCAGCCTGCCGCTCCCGTGCAAACGGCACGTAGAAACGCTGCTCCGCGGCCAGCCAGTTCAATGGTCGCAAGCGTCGACACTGACGGGACCGATTCAAACTTTACTGATTCCACCATCCCTGCCGACCGCAATGCTGTGCATCCGTCGTTTGCGCGCCACGCGCAAGCCCGAATTCCCGAGGCCGCACCCGTCTTCAACGATCGCGGCGCGACAAATGAATCAGTGGGCGAGAACACCAACAACTACAACCTCTCAGAGGACACGCGCCTGAAAGCAGAGACTGAAGAAGCGTCGCTCACGATTGCCCGCGGCTACATGCCCGCTCCGCTGCGCGGAAACCGTGCCTCGCTCGAGCGCCAGAACCAGCGGCTTGAGGCCGAGGGGCTCGAGCGCATCGAAGACGAAGACGATCTGGCCGCCCGCATCGCCCATCGTCTTCTGGTTCCCGTGCCGGCCTCCGATGCGCTCACCGTCAACGGCAACCTGCCTGCCAATCACCGCTATTGCCGCCCCTGGACCGCTCGCTTTCTCGCTGACCTGGCCGCAGCGCATCAAGCCCAGTTTCACCGGCCGCTCGAAGTCAGTTCCGCCGTCCGCACCGTGGAATACCAGAAGAGGCTGATGCAGGTGAACGGCAACGCCGCGCCGGCCCAGGGCGACGTAGTGAGCCCGCACCTTACCGGCGCCGCGGTCGATATTGCCAAAGACAACCTGAGCCGCGCCGAGATGGCCTGGATGCGCCGCTACCTGCTGGCGATCGAAGCCGAGGGCAAAATCGACGTCGAAGAGGAGTTCCAGCAGGCCTGCTTCCACATCGCCGTCTACAAAGACTACATGCCCGCGTACCACCCCGCTCCGCGTCGTCCCTCGCAAGCCCACACAGGCGGAGCCAAAGAGCGCACGGTTCACGCCCCGGTTGCCGACGGCGTGGCCTCCCAGGGGCTGTGAGCCTGCCGGGAAGGCGGTTCCGGCCGAATGACTCACGTCTCGCTCATTTCCTCACAAAAATTTGACTCGTTCCCCTGCCGCGTTCCGGGGTACAATCGCGGGCGAACGCATTTGACTGAAATTGCCCTGTAATTCGCCGGCGCAGGCAGGTTTGCCGGCCTCGTCTGTTCGGTATCAGGGCTGTTTCAGGCAGATGCCAATCCGTCTTCATTGAAAGGCAGGACTATGACCGAGCCTGAGATTCAACCCGCCGCTGCACCCGTGCCGGGGCTCTCACAATTCCAGCGCATCGCCAGCGCCTTTACCGCGCCTTCCCAAACCTTTGAAGACATCAAGCGCGGTAACAAGAGCTGGTGGCTGCCGTTCATTCTCTCCATCGTTTTTGCCTACGCGCTCTTCGGTGCCATCACGATGAAAGTCGGTTGGTCCCAGGTGGCCGAGAATGTAATTTCCATGAATCAGAAGTCGGCAGAGCGCATGGCCCAGTTGCCGGCCGATCAGCGCGCTTCCGCGGTGAGGCTCACCCAATACCTGACCGAAGGGATCTTTATCGCCTCGCCAGTGATGGTGCTGCTGGTTGCGGCTGTGATTGCTGGGGTGATGCTGGGCACCATTAACTTTATCTTTGGGGGCAAGGCCAGCTTTGGCGCGGTCTTTGCCGTGTGGTTTTACGCAAGTCTGCCGGGACTGATCAAATCGATTCTTGGCACGACTGTCCTCTTCTCCGGCATGGCGCCGGAGTCGTTCAACATCCAGAACTTTGCGCCCACAAACGTTGCGGCGTTTCTTAGCATCCAGGACGTGGGCCCGGCCGTGTACCGGTTGGCCACAGCTCTTGACTTCACCACCATCTGGTACCTGGTGCTCCTCAGCATCGGCTTGTCGGTTGTGGCCGGAGTTAAGCGCAGCGCCGGCTACATTGCAGTGTTTGGATGGTGGGTCGTCATTACGCTGCTTGGCGTAGGCTATGCCGCAATTGCCGGCTGAACGCCGGATTTAGAAACGCGCTGCGAATCTTGCTGCGGCCCTCGCCGCAATTCTTCCCGCAACAAACCGGCGCGCAAACCCATCGGGCCTGCGCGCCAGTTTCGTTCCAGCTTACAGTTCCGCGCAACCCATCGCCAGCTTAACCAGTGAGGCAAGGCGGCAGATCTGCGTATGCGTCAGCGGCCGATGACCCGCGACCGGCTCTTTCAGCTGTTCTTTCGGGATCGGGCCAATGTCTTCGGCCCTGGCCATACAGTCTGTGCGCAGTCCTGTCTCTCCCGCTTGCAGCAGCAGTTGCCCTGGGCTTTGTTTGTGCACTGTTGTCGAAAGCGGAATCGCAATGACGGTGTTCGCGCGCGGATGCGAGTTGCGCCCATTGGGAGAAACGATGATCGCGGGGCGTGATTTCTCAGGTGGGTCGAATGGAAAGTGAGTCCACCAGATTTCGCCACGGAGCGGATAGGTCCTCGCCGGTGTGCTCATTCCGGAATATCCGCCCACATACCCCGGGACGTCATCTCAGCCCATTCGCGCTTTTCAGCGAGCACCTCGTCGCTGACTGTGTCGTAGTAACTCTTGTAGGCAGCGTCGATTTCTTCCTGCTTCATCGCCAGCATCTTCTCGCGCAACAGAAGGTCAAGCGCTTCAGAGTCGGATGCCGCATGCCGCCGCTTCCGCGTCTCACTCACAAACACCACCAATTCGGGAGATAAAGTAAAACTGCGCTTAATCTTCCGCTGTGTCGCCTTAACTGTCATACCAGTTATCCTACCACATATCCGGCCGATGGTGCCTGCGTTTTCTCGCACCGACAAAACGGCGCGCAAACCATCGGGTCTGCGCGCCATCTTCGTTCCAGCACAAATGGCTAGAAGCTAGAAGCTGCTCTACTCCACCCACCGCCTCATCACCAGCGATGCATTGATGCCGCCGAATCCGAATGAGTTCGACAGCGCCACGTCAAAGCTGAGCGGCTGAGCCGCGTTGGGCACATAGTCCAGCTTGCACTCCGGATCGGGCTCATCGAGGTTGATGGTGGGCGGAAGCATCTGGTTCTGCAAGGCAAGCACCGTGATGCCGGCCTCAAGCCCGCCCGCGCCGCCCAGCAGGTGCCCGGTCATTGACTTGGTCGCGCTGATCTTGAGCTTCTTGCTGAGCGCGTGCTCGCCAAACACCAGCTCAATGGCGCGGCTCTCGTTGCCGTCGCCGGCCGGAGTCGACGTTGCATGCGCGTTCACATAACCCACCTGCCCGGGTTGAATTTCCGCGTCCTTCAACGCCGCTCGCATGCTGCGCTGCGCGCCCGCGCCATCGGGCGCGATGCCGGTCATGTGGTAGGCGTCGGCGCTCATTCCGTAGCCGATAATCTCGGCCAGGATCTTGGCGCCGCGCTTGCGCGCGAAATCGAGCTCTTCGAGGATCAGGATGCCCGCGCCTTCGCCGATCACAAATCCATCGCGATTCTTGTCGAAGGGCCGGCTCGCCTTGGTCGGCTCGTCGTTACGCGTCGAGAGCGCGCGCATGGCGGCAAATCCGCCCACCGAAAGCGCCGTTACCGCGGCCTCGCTGCCGCCGGCAATCATCGCATCCGCGTCGCCGTGCAGAATCATGCGCACCGAGTCGCCAATGGAGTTGGCGCTGGTGGCGCAAGCCGTCGCCGTGGCCGAAATGGGCCCCTGCGCGCCGTAGCGAATGCTCAGTTGCCCGGCCGCCATGTTCACAATGGTCGCGGGAATAAAGAAAGGCGAGATTTTGCGCGGGCCGCCCTGCAGCAGCGATGCGTGCTCGCGCTCGATGATTTCGAATCCGCCGATGCCCGACCCAATAAACACGCCCACCCGGTCGGCATTCTCCTGCGTAATCTTCAGGCCGGACTGCTCCATCGCCTCCTGCGTTGCCGCAAAGGCAAAATGGATGAAGCGTCCCATCTTGCGCGATTCTTTTTTGTCGACAAAATTCAGAGGGTCAAAGTTCTTGACCTCGGCGGCGAAGGTCACCGGGAAACCAGAAGCGTCGAAGCCCTGAATCGGAGCCATACCGCTGGCTCCGGCCAGCAACTGCCGCCAGATTTCGGGAGCTGTATTGCCGACGCCGCATAACAGCCCCACCCCGGTAACTACAACTCTGCGGGTCACGTCCTGGGCCAATCCTACTTGCCGCCTTTCGCGTTCTTCTCGATGTAGTCGATGGCGTCCTTCACCGTCTTGATCTTCTCGGCGTCCTCGTCGGGAATCTCAAGATCGAACGCCTCTTCGAACTGCATCACCAGCTCAACCACGTCCAGCGAGTCTGCACCAAGGTCTTCCTGGAAGCTGGCGCCAGGCGTCACTTCCGCTTCGTCCACCTGCAACTGCTCGACGATGATTTGTTTTACCTTTTCTTCAACAGCCATGCGTGCGTCTCCTCGTGTGTTTCAGAACCTTCTCAAAAAAAACCGTCTTCGGAGCTTTCAGAAAAAAAGCCCTTTCCCACTCTGCTGCCTTGAGCCCGTTCTTGACTTTCGCGCAGGCGGGAAAGTCTTTAGCAGGCTCCTACAATAACGGCCTACGGCCGGGAAACACAACCATTGCGCGACAAAAAATGCGCCTGACCCCGAAACTTCAAGTCTACCGGGCGGGGTTGGGGGTGTAAAGGCGGCTGTCTGTGGGGAAAAGGTTGAGAAAAAAGGGAATAAGGAGTAGGGAATAGGGAATAGCGCTTCCGGCGCTGCATCGGCGCTGAATTTACCCTGAATTTCACCGCCCGGGAGCGTACATTAGGCGAAGAGGAAATTTACCCATGCAATCTGTTATGGCGCAGCCTTTTGCTCTGCAGGCGCTTATTGGCGGAGTTGGCGTCTTGGTTGGGATTCTGGCCGGAATCCTGATTCGTGGCTCACTGGCAAAATCGGAAAAAGATGGTCTGATCCAACGCAACGAGGAGTTGGCCAATGCGCTCACGCAGGCTGGGAATGCCTTGAGCGAGTCAATGGCTGTGGCCGCCAAGCGAGCCGGGTTTGAGTCGCTGGCCGAGGAACGCGACAAGAGAATCGGCGAGCTCGCGACGGAATACGATGCGCTGCGCAAGGATTTGCAGTACAAAACCGACGCCGAGAATCTCGCTAAGACCCGCGTTGCTGAACTTGAAACCGAATTGCGCAACGAGCGCGAGAACGTGGCAGAAAAGATCAAGCTTTTGGACCAAGCCAAGCAGACTCTTGCCAATCAGTTCCAGACGCTGGCCGCCGACATCCTCGATCAGAAATCGAAGACTTTATCGGAGGGCAGCCAGAAAGAAATCGGCAGCCTGCTTACGCCGCTCCGCGAGCAACTCGCCGAGTTTCGCACACGGGTTGAAAAGGTCCAGACCGATTCGACCGCCGGAGTAGTCGAGCTGAAGACGCTGATCGGCGCGATGGGCAATTTGAACCAGGCTCTCACTGAGGAGGCGCACAACCTGGCCACGGCATTGCGCCGCGATACCAAGGCGCAGGGCAACTGGGGCGAGACGATTCTGCGCAACATCCTTGATAAGTCAGGCCTTCAGGAGGGCCTGCACTACAGCTTTCAGCAAAGCTTTACCGAGATGAATGCAGACGGAGAGCCGGTGCAGCGCCGCCAGACCGACGTGGTGGTCAAGCTGCCCGGAGGCCGTCACCTCGTCATCGATTCGAAGGTCTCGCTGAATGCCTACAACGACAGCGTGAACGCCGCAGACGAGAAGGACCGCGTCGAGGCGATCAAGAGGCACCTGGTGAGCGTTCGCAATCACTTTACTGAGCTTGCCGGCCGCAATTACCACGCGCTCGACGGCATCGAGTCGCCGGACTTTGTGGTGATGTTTGTGCCCATCGAGCCGGCGTTTCTGCTGGCGCTGCAAAACGATGAGTCGCTGTGGCATGACGCTTATTCGAAGGGCGTTCTTCTCTCCGGTCCCACCACGGTGCTCTTTGTCATTCGCATTGTGGCCGATCTGTGGCGGCAGGAGATGCAGGCACAGAATGTTGAGAAGGTGATGAAACGCGGCGCCGAGCTCTACGACAAATTTGTTGGCTTTGTCGTCAATCTCGAAGCGGTGGGAGACGCGATTCTGAAGGCCCGCAATGCCTACGACGAGGCCAGCCGCCAGCTCTCCACCGGCCCCGGGAATTTAGTGCGCCAGGTCGAGATGCTTCGCGAACTCGGCGTCGCGCCGAAGACGAAGAAGCAGATGCCGCAAGGGCTGCTCGAAGCGTCGGGAGTTGAAGCCGCGGAGCCCGAGGAGCCGACTCTCGCCCTTGCTGCCGAAGTGGACGAGCAGAGCCCAGAGAGCTGAACGTATCCACATGAGTGACACAGGTCTTGAAGATGATGGTTCAAGCACGAAACGAATGTGCCCCATGTCTCGATTCTGAGCCCTGGAAAAGCACGAACCTCAACCAGCCCCTCTCAATCAAGCACGAAAATGGGTGTGGTGAATGGTCATGCCGTTGACCGTCGCCGCGCCGATTTTGGCGCTTACTTCTCGCTCTCAATTCCCGCGAATCCCTCGCGCAGCCGCCGCCAGGTCGTCTCCAGGTCTTCGGGCAGCACGCGCGTCTCGGCAACCGTGGTAATAAAGCTGGTGTCGCCCATCCAGCGCGGCATGGCGTGCAGATGCACATGCCCGGCCACGCCGGCGCCCGCCGACCGGCCAACGTTCAACCCGAAGTTGAACCCATGCGGCTGGTAAACCCGTTCAAGCACTCGCTCGGTCTTCTGGGCAAGATCCATCAGCTCGTGGGCCGCTTCAACCGGCAGGCCGGCGAGCCGGTCGAGATGCGCGTATGGCATCACCATCACGTGGCCGCTGGTGTAGGGGAACGCATTCAGGCAGATGAAGCAGTGCGTGCCGCGCAATATGAGCCCGCCAGCCGCTTCGGCCTTGTTTTGCTCCATCCCCTGTGCAATTGCGTAATCAATCGAGGCCATCAGGTTGCAGAAGACGCAGCCCAGGTCGCCCTGCCACGCGCTCAGCGCCGCCGGAACCCCCGCCCGCCTGGCGCTATCTGCCGAGGTCACATACGCATAACGCCACGGAGTCCATAAATGATCCATCGTGACATTGTCGCTCAATTTCCCTGCGATGTGGTCTCCTTTGGCGAAGTGGTCTCCCTCGGCGAAGTGATCTGCAATTGGTGGCCCGGCTTGAGCAGGATGTCGCCGCCGTTTGAGAAAAATGCCAGTGTCACGCACGAGACGGGAATCATATACCAGGATTTGAAGACCGCCCCCGACAGCCCGTCGGTCAGGTCCTTGGTCCCGATTCCCGCACCGCCGTCCAGCAGCATATTTGCAATCTGCCTGCCCCGGTTCGACTGAAGTTTTCCCTCGTCCGCTGGATTCTTTGAGACCACCGCGACCGGCTGATCGAACGCCAGAAGCATGTGGCCGCGCCGGAAGAACTTCCGCGCCGAGGTCGTCACCAGGTGCCCCGAATACACTCCCGACGGGCACTTGACTGAAAATGGCGTTCCCGTCGCCATCCATGAGGACGCATAGGTCTGGAGCGAGCAGGTTTCAGCCGATGCAGTGCTCGTAAGCAGGCAAATAGCCAGGGTCATCAGGATTCGCACTGCATTGCTCCTTGCGCTACGTTATTCCTTGATCGATCAGTTGAGTTAAGTTTAACCTTCGCGGTGGGCAACGCCGGCGGTGAGCGGAGCCTGCCAGGTTCCTGAATTCCGCACGGCATTCGCGCGGGCAAGTGCCATGGCGAAACCTCATCTTATGCGCCTTCTTCAGCTTGCCCCACAATCCCTCGATGAATTTTCTGCGAAAGCCGTCGGGTTTTCAGACTGACGAACTCCATTTTCTCTAACGGGATGCGGCCAAATGCTTTCGAATGGAACGCGGGGCATCCAGCCTGAGAGTGTGATTTACCTGCCATTCATCGCGGGCGCCAAAACCGCACCCTGTCCGCGTAAGTGGGATGCGTTTTGACCCCCGGTGACGTAAATTCGATTGTGTAAAAGGCAGGAGGGTGTAAGTTGGCTTTGGCCTGACGAGCTAAAGCCGATTCCGAAAAGGAGACTTACACCCCATGGCGAAGATTATCTCGATTGACGAGCATTTCCAACACTTTCTCAGTGATTTGAAGGAGAGCTTCTGGGGCGACCTGGAAGCCAAGACGCGGCTGGCCTGGAAGCATTTTCTGGAGGCGGAGTCGGAGCGGATGCGCAATCTGTACATGGGCTACGAGTCGTACGAACGCGGCCCCAGGGTGGCGGCGGGCTATCGCAACGGCTATTACGAGCGGGACTTTGTGACCCGCTTCGGCACCCTGCGGCTGCGCATAGCGCGCACCCGGGACAAGGGTTTCCTTCCCGCCGGATTGGACAAGTTCCAGCGCCGGGCGCCGGAGGTGGCGCTGCTGATTCGCGAGGCCTTTCTGCGCGGCATTTCCACGCGTCAGGTGGGCCGTGTGGTGGCCACGCTGACGGGCGAGACGGTCAGCGCGCAGACGGTCTCCAACCTGGCTCGCGATCTGGACCATGCCGTCCGGCAGTTTCATCAGGCCAAGCTGAACGACGAGTGGGCCTATCTATTCCTGGACGGGGTAAATCTCAAGGTGCGCCGGCCCGCAGGACGGCAGTGCGTGCAGATGCTGGTGGCCTACGGTGTGCGCCAGGACGGCACTCGGCAACTGCTCGGCTTTCTGCGCACCAAAGGTGAGGGCCAGGCCCACTGGGAGGCGCTGCTCAACGATCTCTACCGGCGCGGCCTGAGGGGCGACAAGCTGCTGCTGGTCGTCACCGACGGATGTCCCGGGTTGGCGGCGGCCATCCAAACCGTGTACCCGCGCGCGACCCACCAGCGCTGCTGGGTGCACAAGATGCGCAACATCCTGGAGAAGGTGCGCAAGCGCGACTACGACGCCGTCAAGGTCGACGCCCAGGCCATTTATCTGGCCAAAGGCCGCCGTCAGGCAGAGGCTGCCGCGCGCGCCTTCTGCCGTCGCTGGCGGAGCGAATATTCCTCCGTGGTCAGGCAACTGGAGCGCGATCTGCCCGAGCTGCTCGCTTTCTTCGCTTTTCCCAAGCATCTCTGGCGCAAGCTGCGCACCACCAACATCATCGAACGTTGCTTCGTCGAAGTTCGCCGAAGAACCCGGCCCATGGTCTGCTTCGTCAACGTGCAATCCGTGGACCGCATCATCTACTCCATCTTCCAGAGATTCAACCTGGAATGGAAAAATCGCACCCTCCGCGTTTTTACACAAGCGGCTTGACGTCACCTGACCCCCGCCTGGTTTGACCTTTAATCCAATAGATTGCTACACTCGTGAGCGTAGCTTCCTGCGCGGATTCCAGCAGTGAGTTGCGGCCGCCTTTCCAGCATGCCGTTGCCTGCCGGGTGTTTCCCAAGGAGACCAAAAGCCTTTACCCCGAGGCAAACGATCGGGCGAGAGGCCGTCGCTTTGGAGATCGCTACCGGCAAGTCACCGAGCGCGGCGACGGGAACCTGGCTCAGTGCACTTCAAGGCTGCGGTTCGCCGCGACCGGCGCAGAAGCCACGGAGCGGCGGGCCCAATCTACCGCTCGACGACGCAGTCCCGGAGCTTGCAGTAATGGCAAACGTCCTCAATCCCGAAACCGAGAGCATAACCCTGAACACCGAACTCGAAACCCCAACGCTAGAGCCTGCGACGGAGCTGGAGACTCTACAGAGTCTTGACCAGCCGTCGCGTGAGTCCACGTCCAACCCCGACATCACCCTAACCGTCGAAGAACCTGTGCTGGACGCCGATACCCTTTCAACCAAGTCCGATGAGCCCGTTGCCGAGGCTGCACCTGAGAGTGCGCCCGAGGCCGTGGCTGCGGCACCCCAGTCTGAACACGTAGCGGCAGAGTCGATGGACGATTTTTCGGCCGCCCTCGAAGCCTTCGAGCGCGAGCAGGCCGCTGAAGCTGCCGCCGTCGAGGCCTATGGCGACAAGGTCGTGCAAGGCACCGTCGTCAAGCAGACTGACAAGCATCTGGTGATCGATCTCGGCCTCAAGAGCGAGGGCCTTGTCCCGCTCGATCAGGTGGTCGATCACACCGGCGCAGTCAAGTTCCAACCCGGTGAAGTCATTGACGTGGTAATCGAGCGCGAGGAGCCCGAAAGCGGCTACCTCGTCAGCTACGAGCGTGCGCAGCGCCTCCGCGTGTGGGACACCATCGAGAAGGCAGCCAACGAAAAGACTCCCGTCAAGGGAACCGTGGTGAACCGCGTCAAGGGCGGCCTTACCGTCGACATCGGCATCAAGGCATTCCTGCCCGGCTCGCAGCTTGAGATTCGCCCGGTCCGCAATCTCGACGGCTACCTCGGCCAGCAGATCGACGTCCGCGTCATCAAGCTCAACAAAAAGCGCGGCAACGTGGTGGTCAGCCGCAAAGAGCTTATCGAAGAAGACCTGAACAGCAAGCGTTCGGCCACCATGGAACATCTCTTTGAGGGCGCGGTGCTCACCGGCACGGTCAAGAACCTCACCGACTACGGCGCGTTCGTCGACCTCGGCGGTATCGATGGCCTGCTGCACATCACCGACATGAGCTGGGGACGCCTCACCCACCCCCGCGACCTGGTCAACGTCGCTGACGAGATCCAGGTAAAGGTGCTCAAGTTCGACAAAGACAAGCAGCGCGTCTCGCTTGGCTTCAAGCAGCTCACCCCCGATCCGTGGCTTGACGCCTCCGAGCGTTATCCCGTCGGCGCCAAGGTTCACGGCCGCGTTCTGTCGGTTACCGACTACGGCGCGTTCGTTGAGCTCGAGCAGGGCATCGAAGGCCTGGTTCACCTCTCTGAGATGACCTGGTCCAAGCGCCTCAAGCACCCCTCCAAGCTGGTCAAGCCTAGCGACGAGGTCGACACCGTGGTTCTCCAGGTCAACCCCACCGACCGCCGCATCTCGCTGGGCATGAAGCAGCTTCTCGAGAACCCCTGGGAGAACCTCAGCGAGCGTTATCCCACCGGCGCCATCGTCGAGGGCCGCGTCCGCAACCTCACTGACTTTGGCGCATTCATTGAGATCGAGGATGGAATCGACGGCCTGGTGCACGTCTCCAACCTGAGCTGGACCAAGCGCGTCAAGCATCCTTCTGAGATCGTCAAGAAGGGCGAAAAGGTGAAGGCCGTTGTTCTCGGCGTCGAGCCGCAGAACCGCCGCCTCTCGCTGGGCATCAAGCAGCTCCAGCCCGATGTGTGGGAGAGCTTCTTTGCCACCCATCGCGTGGGCGACCTGGTGCACGGCAAGGTTCTGCGCACCGCGCAGTTCGGCGCATTCGTCGAAATCGCCGATGGCGTCGAAGGCCTCTGCCACATCTCCGAGGCCGGCGACGACGGCGACCACTCCAAGCTCGATACGGGCGCGGAGCACGAGTTCAAGATCATCAAGATCAATGTTGAAGAGAAGAAGGTGGGCCTCAGCCTGCGCGCGGTCAGCGGTCACGAGGCCAGCCGTGCACAGGTCGAGCACTACAAGGCCGATACGCACAAGCATCCGGTCTCAAGCTCCACCACCACCCTCGGCGACCTCATCCAATGGAAGCGCGAAGGCTGATAAAGACAGTTGTCGGTGATCAGTGTTCAGTAAAACGGCCACCCGAAAGGGTGGCCGTTTTGCGTTGGTGGGAGATCGGCTCCCACAATGCTGACATGCCTGTACTAATC
Source organism: uncultured Acidobacteriaceae bacterium (assembly GCA_963808695.1). Lineage (GTDB taxonomy): Bacteria > Acidobacteriota > Terriglobia > Terriglobales > Acidobacteriaceae > Telmatobacter. The sequence continues at coordinate 224,200 of CAWEHF010000003.1, read as the reverse complement.
AACATTCGATGAGTGTGTCGCCCAGATTGTGCGCCCGCCAGGATCGGGCACGATGAAGGGAAAGTCGCCGGCACGCAGGTCACGAGAGGCGTATGCTTGAAATAGCAGCCCGTTTTCCCTTTCTCGCCTTCGGCATTCCAGGCTTCGCTCCAGACGAGCATCTTTCAGACACGCAACCGAACGACTGGAACCGCCATGAGCCTCGTCAAGAAAAGCGATGTCAAGAACCACCTGTCTCCCCGCTTCCGAACAAGAGTGCCCTTTTACGCGTCGGTAAGCCAGCCCGATGCGACTGGTTTCTCACTGGCCGAAGGGGACACAATCAAAGCAAATCCATTGAATTTTGCTGCGGATTTCGTCTCGGAACATTCGTCATCGGTCGCAGTCGTCACGCCGGCCGAACCTGTGGCCGGTTCCATCGGCCGTAGGGCGCCCACAGCATCCAAAAGCGCGCAAGCGTGAAGCCGCATTCCGTTTTCCTGCGCAAAGAGTGCATCCTTCCGGATCGTTTGGATCCGCTCCGGGAGCCCGTGGGCGACCACTGGATGCTCGTGGAAGAGATTCCGGCGGCGGTTTTCGATACGATGATTCGCCAGGCGGGATGGTACTCCACGTGGATGCCTGGTGCGTGCTCCCGAAGAGGCTTTGGGCTGACGCCGGAAAACGCGACCCGTCGCGCTTTAGCGCGCGCACTGAACACAGTTCCGCGTCAATTCAACGCCGCCGAGCTCAATTCCGTTCAGGCTTCGAGGTATCCAGGTTTTTGCGTCGCGAGTGTCACCTTGAATCCACGCGAGATTCAGCAACACTCATCCGCTGACAATCTAAACCAGCGACAACCGCAGGCTGGCTACGCGAGTTATGCCGGATTTCACAAAGCATGAGCGCCGAGCACTGAGCGATGTACCAGGCGGCCGTACTGACTTCGTGCAGCGTATTCCGCGCGTAAAGCTAATCCCGATTGAAGGGGGGATAGAATGCCTTTCCCCGAAACATTACATTCCGAGACACAGGCTGGAGGAACTGGTGCATCAACCTCTTTGCCCGTCGCATTGAAAGTCAGCCGCTTGCCTTTGCCCACACGTATTGCCTTCATTGGAAATTATCTGCCTCGCGAGTGCGGCATCGCCACCTTCACGACCGACTTATGCTCTGCGCTTGCAGCTGAATTCGGAGAAGGGCGCTTGTTTGCGATTCCCGTCAACGATCCCGATTCAAGCTACGACTATCCGGAGCAAGTGCGCCTGGAGCTGACGCAGGATGACATTGCCTCCTATGAGCGGGCTGCGGATTTCCTCAACTTCAATGGCAACGATCTCGTCTGCCTGCAACATGAATACGGCATCTACGGCGGCGCCGCGGGCCGTTACATTCTGTCCTTGCTCCGTCGACTGAAAATGCCGCTGGTCACCACGCTGCACACGGTTCTGCGCCAGCCGGACGCGAATCAACGCATCGTGCTTGAAGAGATTGCACAGCTCTCCGACCGCCTGGTGGTGATGAGTGAACTGGCGGCCCAACTGTTGCGCGAAGTGTATGCGGTTCCGAACGGAAAGATTGATGTTATTCCGCACGGCGTGCCCGACATGCCCTTCATGGACCCCAATTATTTCAAGGACAAGTTTGGCACGGAAGGCAAGTCTGTTCTGCTTACATTCGGCTTGCTGTCGCCGAACAAGGGAATTGAAAACGTCATTCGGGCGCTACCCGCGATTCTAGCGCAGCATCCGAACGTGGTGTATATCGTTTCCGGAGTGACTCATCCCCACATCCGGCGGCGCGAAGGCGAGCGATACCGCGAAGAATTGAAGGCGCTGGCGGAACAGCTTGGCGTTTCTTCCCATTTGATTCTGAACAATCGCTTTGTGAGTGCAGAAGAACTTGTGGAGCACGTGGGCGCCGCGGATATTTACATCACGCCCTACCGGCATGAGGCGCAGGTAGTCTCGGGCACGCTGGCCATCGCGCTTGGAGCAGGCAAGGCAATTATCTCCACGCCCTACTGGCACGCCAAGGAACTGCTCGCGGAGAAGAGAGGCGTGCTTGTTCCATTTGACCAGCCGGATGCAATCGCAGATTCGGTTCTCGCCTTGCTTGAGAACGATGCAGAACGCCACGCAATGCGCAAGCGAGCATATCTGCACTCGCGCGGAACCACCTGGCCGAAGACGGCGCGGGCCTACATGGCGACTTTTCAGCGGGCGCGATTCGAACGATCGTTGCAGCCAAGAGCTGCGCAATCGGACGATGCCGCCTTGGACTCCATCGATTCGATGGCGCATCTGCCGGTGCTGAACACCGGTCATCTGTTGACCATGACCGACGACACGGGGATGTTGCAGCACGCCATCTTTTCCCTGCCCAACACACGCGAGGGCTATACCACCGACGACAACGCGCGCGCCCTCATCGTATCCACTCTTCTCATTGAGAGTGCCGGGCTCGAGCACGACGAGAAGCATCTCAATCTCTCTCGCCGCTATATGGCTTTTCTATGGCTTGCCTTTCATTCCGATACCGGGCGGTTCAGGAATTTCCTTGGTTACGACCGCAAATGGTTGGAGGACGTTGGCTCTGAAGATAGCCATGGCCGCGCCCTGTGGGCCTTGGGATCGGTGCTCGCACATTCGCGGAATGCAGGATTGCGAGGCGCCGCGGGAAGACTCTTTGAAGCTGCCGTTCCTGCGGCTTCAACCTTCAGCAGCCCGCGCGCTTGGGCATTCAGCATTCTCGGCTTGCAGGCATATCTCGACTGGTTCCCCGGCGACAGAGCCATGCAAGGCGTTCGCAACACCCTTGCCGATCGCCTGCTGGACATTTACGAACGCAGTCGCTCCGAGAGCTGGCATTGGTTCGAGAAGAGTCTTGCGTACTCGAATGCAAGACTGTCGCAGGCGCTTATCCTGGCCGGATGGCACAGTAATAACCAGAAAATGATCGCCGCGGGAATCGAGTCGCTGGAATGGCTTGCCGCCGCACAGCATTGCGGTGATAGAGAAGTCTTTGTGCCCATCGGTTCCAACGGCTCCTTCACTGAAGGTGCGGAGAAGGCTCGCTTCGATCAGCAACCGGTTGAAGCCTGTGCCACGATCTCTGCCTGTCTTGAGGCATACAGGCTTACGCACGAAGAGCGCTGGCGTGAGGAAGCCCATCGTGTCTTCCGGTGGTTCCTGGGTAAGAACGATCTTCAGGTTCCCCTTTATGACATAACCACGGGCGGATGCCGGGACGGCCTTCATCCGGATCGTGTGAATGAAAACCAGGGGGCGGAATCAACTCTTTCGTTCCTGATGGCGCTCCTCGAGATGCAGGGAGCGAAAGTGACCAACGCCGAAGAAACGCACCACGAAATGAGCGTCTTGATTTGAATCCACTGATTGAACCAGCGGCTTTGCCAGAGACGAACTCTCTGGATAAACGAGAGCCGGGCTCCTGTGCAGACTTTCCGCTGTTCACGCGCTATTCCGGCAATCCGATCCTTGCCCGGCAGAATTGGCCCTATGCCATTAACAGCGTCTTCAACGCGGGAGCAGTACGATTGCCCGGCGGAGACACTTTGTTGCTTTGCCGCGTGGAAGACCGGAGTGGCATGTCGCATTTGTGCGCGGCGCGTTCGGAAAATGGAATCGACGGATGGCGGGTGGATGCCCAGCCCACGTTGATGTCCAGCCCCCGCGACTACCCTGAAGAAATCTGGGGCATCGAAGATCCGCGCATTACCTTCGTTCCGGAGCTCGAACAATTTGCCGTGGCGTATACCTCTTTTGCGCGTGGCGGCCCAGGAGTTTCATTGGCGCTCACCAGGGACTTCCGAAGCTTCGAACGGTTCGGCGTGATCATGCCGCCCGAAGATAAGGATGCTGCTCTGCTGCCGCGAAGAATCAACGGCTACTGGGCCTTGATCCACCGGCCGATGACGTCGACCGGCGCTCATATGTGGATCTCGTATTCTCCCGACTTGCGGCATTGGGGCAGTCATAAAGTCATCCTGGAAGCGCGGCGTGGGGGATGGTGGGATGCGAACAAGATTGGTCTGTGCTCCCCGCCCATCGAAACGTCGAAAGGCTGGCTGATGATCTACCACGGAGTGCGACAAACCGCCGCGGGTAGCATTTATCGCCTGGGCCTGGCGCTCTTCGATCTTGAACGTCCGGATGTCTGCTTGCAACGGGGAGACTCCTGGATGTTTGGTCCCGACACCCCGTACGAGCGCGCTGGAGATGTGCACGACGTCGTGTTTCCCTGCGGCCAAACCATCGGCGCTGATGGAGATACGATTCATCTTTATTACGGGGCCGCTGATTCCTGCATTGCTTTGGCCACGGGTAGCATCCTTTGCTTGCTCAAATGGCTTGACGCCCATTCCAGCGCGGGATACGGAACCGAACAGTAATGCATGCCGTCCTTACCCTGAAAGGAAGTTCACGATGAACGTTGAATCCATGACCTGGCCGCGTTGGCTGCCACGGGTGCTGGTGATTCGGCGAATGTGCCCTCGCTGCAACTCAGTTCAGTTCAAACCAGCCGAGTTGCATTCCTTCGATAGTCTCTTTGGCATGTTTGCTCTCCGCCCGGTTCGCTGCAAGTTTTGCTGGCGGCGGTACTACTGGGTCTCCCTGCGAGGCGCAGAGTGAGCAACCCACAACCTGACTCCGGTTCCACGTCGAACGATCTCCTGGAAAGCCTCATCGCGGAACACACCGCGGCAGCGCTCAACTATCAGATCGTTGCTCAAAGCGCGGAGGACGTGCAGAGCATCGAAAATGCGCCAGCCGTCAGCATGGAGCCGTACCTGCTCAAGTCCGGGCAGAGGAGCCTCTTGACTGCCATCAGCATCTACAGCCTGCGCGGAGAGAGCCGTGAGCAGATTCGGCTGCTTTATATGAATGCTGTTGCAATTCGGATATGGGAAGAGATGGGGAGAGCCCCCAAAATTATTGGCGCACAAGTTCGCCCGCCTCACACGGCTCTCCTTGCATTTGGTGTCCCTTTCAGTCAATAGTCTGCCGATCGCCACATCGGTGCCCCGCGTCCCCACTCTGCGGCCCGTTCACGCAACGCCCCGCCCGCTAACCCGCCAACTCGCTACCGTCGCTCCAGCGACGCTAACTTGCTAACTCCGCTAACCCCGCTAGCTCCGCTGACTCCGCCGCTTTGCATTTAATTTCCCCCTCCCGGCGCACAATCAATTCAGGGCAAACTACACGCTGGCACGCGCCGGCCCGCCCTTTACCTCAACCGGCGCAAAATCGCGCCCGTAACCCTTTTGTTTGCAGGTTTTTAAGAGATAAGTCCTTTGCTATGAAGATTTTGCGGCCACTGATGCGTTCCAAATCTTGGCAACTTTAACGGAATCAAGTACTTAGCCTCAAGGAGGGGGGAGGGGGAGGGTATATCGGTCTCCGCTTGGCTGTCCTCCGCTTGCCGGAGCATCGAACCCTGAGGCACCGGCCGCAGGCCACTGAGGCCCAGTTTCCTTGACTTGTCGGTACATGGAGTGTACTTTCAGTAAACAAATTCTTCTTCCCCGTTCCTCTATCGGGCCCCTCCAAAATACGCACATTGGAAACGAGGCTCCTCAAGTCAGCACAACTTCGCAGTTTCCTGTGCAAGGCTGTGATCTGCGCCTTGCTCGTAATCGCACCGTCAGCCGCCCGGTCGAGCGCCCCCATCGGTGGTGTTACCAAATCCGACGCGGTATGGATCGGAGTTGCCGTAGCCGCCATTGGCGCGGGAATCGGGATCGGCGTCTATTACGCCTTTCACCACGGACACTCTCTCAACGGATGCGCTGTCTCAGGTCCCGATGGCCTGCAGCTGCAGAACCGGGGCGACGGGCAAACCTACGCTCTCTCCGGTGAAGTAGCTGCAATCAAGCCTGGAGAGCACGTCCGCGTCTCGGGCAAGAAGGCAAAGAAGAGCAGCGGCGTTACCCAGCAGTTCGTGGTGGAGGGACTAAGCAAAGACTACGGCGCCTGCAAGGTCCAACCCGCTGCGCCTTGAGAATTGCTTCCTCATGCGAAGTTTCCAGTAACTGCTTCCCGGCAATCGTCCGAACGCCGGGAACTCAAACTCGCGCGTCGCAGAACGCGCACACCCGTCCAACCGTTGTCAACCCCAACAGTTGCACACCGGGTGCAACATAACTTTTGCGCACCGGTTCGTCGCGCATCAGGTCGGTGCTCAGGTACTTCCGGTTGTCATCCGGGAACACCGTGACCACAACAGCATCGGGACCCAGCCGCTCCTGCGCCTTCAGCGCCGCCAGAAAGTTGCATCCCGACGAGATGCCTACTGCCAGACCCAGCGCCGACGCCAGCTTTTGCGCCATCAGGATCGAGTCGCCGTCGGGTATCGCGATGACTTCATCCAGCCTCGACAAGTCGATCAGCGCGGGAACGAACTCGTCGGAGATGCCCTGGATGCGATGCTTCCCCACCTTGTACCCGGTGGAAAGAGTCGGCGATTCGGCCGGTTCCACCGGATGCACCTTGATCTCTGGATTGCGGCTGCGCAGGAACTGCCCCACGCCCATCACCGTGCCGCCCGTTCCCACGCCCGCAACAAAGGCATCCGGCGCCAGCCCCGCACACTCGAGCTGCGCCCATATCTCGGGTCCGGTAGTGATGGCATGCGCCTCAACGTTTGCGCTGTTTGAGAACTGCCGTGGAAGAAACACGTCGCCGCGGGCCGCCGCGATTTCTTCGGCCAGGCGGATGCTGCCCAGAAATCCGCCCTGCTCTTTGCTTACCGGCAGAACCTCTGCGCCGTAGCCGCGGATCAGATCCTTCCTCTCCGAACTCATCCAGTCGGGCATGAAGATGCTGACTGGATGCCCCAACGCCCGGCCGAGCGCCGCAAAGGCTATCCCGGTGTTGCCGCTGGTCGCCTCCACGATCGTGTCGCCCGGGTGCAGATCCCCGGCGGCATAGGACTTCCTCAGGATGTGCAGCGCCATGCGGTCCTTGATGCTGCCCGTCAGGTTCATCTGCTCGCATTTGGCATAGATGACCCGCTCCCGGCCCTGGTAGCTCGAACGAATCCCCAGGAGCGGCGTATTCCCCACCAGCCGTCCTAAGGCCGTAAGCCGCTCTTTGATCGACTCGTCAGTGCTTACTTGCATCGTTCTTCCTGCGAACTTCGCGTCACAATTCCTGAACGAATCGCTCGGCAATTTTAGCAAACAGCCGGACTGCACCCCTGTGATCGCTGACCCTTACCAACCCATCTGCTGCATACGGTCAAGAACGATGGCGCTGTAATGATCCATCCTTGCGGGCTTTCGCCTGCGGGGATCGGGCAGAACCGCCGCCAGCCGCGCGCCTTGTTCCCGGTCGATATGCGCGGCAGCGGTGCTGTAATAGGCGCGAGACGCTGCCTCTGCGCCATAAACACCGGGGCCCCATTCGATCTCGTTGAGGTAGAGCTCAAGAATGCGCTGCTTGCCCAGGACGAGCTCGGCCACCGGAACCAGCGTGAACTCCGCGCCCTTGCGCAGGAACGAGCGGCCGGTTCCGAAGAACAGGTTTTTTACCAGCTGCTGCGTAATGGTCGAACCTCCGCGAATGCGCCCCCCGTGCATGTCGTCTTCAGCCGCGATCTCGATTGCCTGCCAGTCGAAGCCGTGATGTTGATAGAAGCGCGCGTCCTCCGCGGCGATGACGGCGTGCTGGAAATCGGGCGAGATCCGGCTGAGCGGAACAAATTCGAAGCGTTCGTGATACGGCTTGCGGTGAATCCAGGCCTGCACGCAGCGCTCGATGTGCACCGCGTCGGTGGGCGGGTCGACCCATTTGGCGGCCACAAGCAGCAACGCGGCAAGCAGCCAAACCGACGCCACGCCGAGGCCAAGCCAACGGACAAAGGCCAGGGGCGAAACCCTCCGAAGCGGACGCCTGGGTTGTGTATTCGGGCTTGCGGTCACATTTCAGAATAATCGCGAGGGCTCGGCGGGCCGGGCAGGCCCTGCCTCAGTTTCCCGTGGGAATGATGCCCGCGTTCTCCACCATCAGGATCGTCGTTCGCTGCGGCGCGCGGGTTCGGTGCACCACAGTCTTCGGCACCACGAATCCCTGGCCGGACTTGAGCGTAACGGTGCGGGCGCCGGACCCGTTGGCGGAGCCTTGCAGATCAACGAGCAGCTCGCCGTCGACCACGTAGAAGAACTCATCGTCCTCATCGTGCTTGTGCCAGTGGTACTCGCCCTCGATTGCCGCCATGCGCACAACGGAATCGTTTACTTTGCACAGCGTCTGATTGAACCACATGTGGTCGTTGGCGCCGGGAATGGCGTGCACGTCAAAGAGTTCCAGCGTGCCGTAGAGAACGTTGAGGCGAGTTTCGTAGGGGAAGGAGGCAGTCTCAGCCATGGCGCACCCCGCCATGAGGATAGCAGGCTGGTATCCCGCTCAGCTTGCGCGAGTAAGAGCGGCTGCGCGCAGAATCCTCGCCCCGCACACACAGCTACTCTCTGCCATCCAACTGCGAATCCAGATAAACTGGCTTCATGGGCTTCGGCTTTCACATCGAAAACTTCGGCTGCCGCGCCGCGCGCGCCGATGGCGAGGCGATTGGCGCCCGCTTGCTCTCCTTCGGGCACAGCGTGCGGCAGGCCTCCGAAGCCGATGTGGTCGTCGTTAACACTTGCACCGTCACCGCCGAGGCCGACCGCCAGGCCCGCGCTTTTATCCGTCGCGCCAACCGAATCAATCCCGCGGCGAAGATCGTGGTCACCGGCTGCTATGCGCAGCGCGCCCCAGCCGAGCTTGCCGCCATCAACGGCGTCGCCGCGGTGATGGGTAACAGCCACAAAGCCCTTGTGCCTGAGGTTGTGGTTGACTTCGCGCATCTCCCTCGGCCACAGGCGCCCGCGACGGGTTCTTTCGTCAGCGTGGAGTCGCTGCTGGCCGGTCCGGCATCAATATTTGCCGATGACAACTTCGCGCACTCTTTTATTGAAGAAGCGCAACTGGCGCCGGGTACGCAGACCCGGCCCAACCTCAAGATCCAGGAGGGTTGCGGCAATCGCTGCACCTTCTGCGTAATACCATTCACGCGCGGCCCGTCCAAAAGTCTGCCTCACGAAGCGGTTCTCCGGCAGGTCGAGGGCTTCATCAACGCTGGCGGCAACGAACTGGTTCTTTCAGGCATCAACCTTGGGCGCTGGGGGAGAGAAATGAAAGAGCCGGAGTCTTTTGGCCCGGAGAGCTGGCCTCTCAGCCTTGCGGCGCTCGTCCGCCACATCCTTACGCACACCGATCTGCCGCGCCTGCGCCTCAGCTCCATTGAGCCCATGGACTGGACCGACGAGCTCATCGGCCTGATGGCCGCATTCGCCGGCCCCGATGCACGCGAGCCGCGCCTCGCCCGACACGCGCATCTGCCGCTGCAATCCGGCTCCGATGCCGTGCTGCGCCGCATGCACCGCCGCTACCGTCCCTGGCACTATGCAGAAAAAGTCGCCGCATTGCTGCGCGCCGCCGGTCCCGAGCTCACCCTCGGCGCCGACGTCATGGTCGGCTTTCCCGGCGAAACCAATGCTGAATTCGAAGAGACCGTGGCCTTCATTCGCGCGCTGCCGTTTGGTTATCTCCACCTGTTCCCGTTTTCGCCGCGGCCCGGCACTCGCGGCTGGGCATTGCATGCAGCAGCCCCCGTCGCTTCCGAGGCCGTTTTAGAGCGTATGAACACGCTCCGCGCGCTGGCCCGCGAGAAATCCATTGCCCACCGCATGAATATGATCGGGCGTGAACTGCCGGTCATCACGCTGCACTCGCCGGCTGCTCTTGCCGCCCGCGGCGGAACGGATGCCCTCACGGACAACTTCCTGCCCGTCGAGCTGGAGGGCTCCTATGCCGCCAATCAGCTCCTTCGCATCGCCGTGACCGGACTTACGCCTGAAGGCGCACTTACCGCACGCCCCGCCGGGTTTGTTGAATCTGCCCCGGAATTCTCTGAAACATGCGTCTAAAACTTCTGCTAACTCCTTTATTCATAGAACCCGAGCCAATGCTATACTCAGTGTGCGTTTGTGCGTCTGCGCGCCCCATTGTCAGGCGTTGCGTTTCGCACTGCACCAACTCAACAATTCACCTGGAGGAGCACCATCGCACTCGATAAACGTTCGGCCAAGTCCTTTATCCGCATCAACGATCGAATTCGCGCCCGCGAAATCCGCGTCATCGACGAAAACGGCGAACAACTGGGCATCCTGGCGCCCTTTGAGGCGTTGAAGATCGCCCGCGAGCGTGGTTTGGACCTGGTTGAGGTTTCACCAACCGCCGTTCCGCCCGTCTGCCGCATCCAGGACTACGGCCGCTATCTCTACGAAAAAGAGAAGAGCGAACGCGCCGCCCGCAAGAAGCAGAAGGTCATCACCATCAAGGAAGTCAAGTTCTCGGTCACCGTTGACGAGCACGACTACCAGACCAAGAAGAACCAGGCGGTGCGCTTCCTGACTGAGGGCGACAAGGTGAAGGCCAGCCTGCGCTTCCGCGGCCGCCAGATGGCCCACCGCGAACTGGGCTATAACATCATCAACCGCCTCATCATGGATATAGGCGACGCCGGTATTGTCGAGTTCATGCCGCGCATGGAGGGCACCATCCTCCACGCCATCCTCGCTCCGGCGAAGAAGGACGCAGCCAAGCCCCGGCCGCCGCAGCCGCCGGCTCCGCCTCGCCCGCCCGCGCCGCAGGCCTGACGCAAGGTCCCTACGCTCGCTCTCGAAACACAAATGGCCGCCTGGTTAGGCGGCCATTTGACTCCCGTTGCAGATAGCTCTGCCGGAAGGATCAATGGCTTCAGCCCCCACGGCCACACCATCGAGAAGGTGGTGCTGTACTGGTACGAATGACGATGCGGGCATAACGAATGGCGGGAAGGCCGTGCGCTAAAATTCTCTTATGCCCGCATCCGCAATCGCGCTTGACGTACTGGCAAAATACGAGCCGGTCATCGGCCTTGAAGTCCACGTGCAACTGCTCACCGCTACCAAGGCCTTTTGCGGCTGTGCCAACAAGTTCGGATCCGAGCCCAACACCAACGTCTGCCCCGTGTGTCTCGGGTTGCCGGGCGCTCTGCCCGTACTCAACGCCCGCGCTGTCGAATTCGCCGCGCTCGCCTCGCTTGCGCTTAACTGCACGGTCAACCAGCGTTCCATCTTTGCGCGCAAAAATTACTTCTATCCCGACCTGCCCAAGGGCTACCAGATCTCGCAATTCGACAAGCCGATTGCCGAGCACGGCTCCATCGTCGTCCCCACTGCCGACGGCGGCACGAAAAAGATCGGCATCACGCGCCTGCACATGGAAGAGGACGCCGGCAAGAGCCTGCACGATGGCTTCCCCGACTCCGCCACCCGTACTTATCTCGACCTCAACCGCTGCGGCACGCCGCTGGCCGAAATCGTCAGCGAGCCCGACATCCGTACTCCCGACGAGGCCTTCGAGTATCTCACGCGCCTGAAAGAGATCCTGCTTTACACCGGCGTAAGCGACTGCAACATGGAAGAAGGCTCGCTCCGTTGTGATGCTAACGTCAGCGTCCGTCTCAAGGGCGCGGAGCGCTTTGGGACAAAGGTCGAAGTCAAGAACGTGAACAGCTTCAAATTCATTCGCGCCGCCCTGGAATATGAAATCGAGCGCCAGATCGACGTGGTCGAATCGGGCGGCCGCGTAAGGCAGGAGACGCGGTTGTGGAACGCGAACGAGGGCCGCACCTACTCCATGCGCTCAAAGGAACAGGCGCACGATTACCGCTACTTTCCCGAGCCCGATTTGCCGCCGCTCATCTTGTCGCAAGAATTTCTGGAACGCAAAAAAGCAGAGCTTCCGGAGATGCCGGAGGCGCGCCGCGCGCGCATGGTTGCCGAGTACGAGTTGAACCCCAAGGACGTGCAGACGCTCACCGCCTCGCGCGAATTCGCCGACCGCTTTGAGGCCGCGGCAAAATCCGCGCGCAATCCTCGCCGCGTGGCCAACATTCTGCTGAGCGAAGTAGGCGGCAGGCTCAACTCCCTCGGCATCGAGCTCGATCAATCCCCCGTTACGATGACCGGCATTGTGCAAGCCGCCGATCTGCTCGACGAGGGCAAGATCAGTTCGAAGCAGATGAAGCAGATATTCGATATCGCCTTTGAAAAGGGTGAGGACTTTGGCCCTGTTTACGAACGCGAAAAACCACAGCAGATCACCGACACCTCGGCCATCGAGAAACTCATCGATGAAGTGATTGCCGCCAACCCCAGGCAGGTGGAGCAGTATCGCGCCGGCAAGACCACCCTCGCCGGATTCTTCGTGGGCCAGGTGATGCGAGCCTCAAAGGGCCAGGCAAACCCGGCGCTGCTGAACGAGCTGGTGACGAAGAAGCTGGAGAGCAGAGACTAGGGTCTAGGTTCTGCGGACTTCACCGCTCTCGACCAGCCTGCCGCTTTGCCGAGTCCCGCCATGGCATCCGTGCGGTGTAAGCGGGCGTAGCAGTCGCATTCTCTTTCCGTGCTGCCAGTAGCTTGCGTTTTACAAGCCACGCCACCGCGGCCTGCACCGAGCTCTTCGAAACCCCAATAGACTCCGCCATCTCGCGGTAGCTCACGCACACCGCGCCGCCGCGCCGCTCCTGTTCTGCGGCGATCCACAGGTAGACAAGGAAACTCACCGGCTTGTGATCGTGACCCACCAGATCGCGCATCAGCGTGTCGAGCACGTAATCGTCGAAGTTGGCCATGCTGTACCGAATATTACTATAGCAATTGATGGCAGATTGCACCCTCCGGGGCGCCGCGCTATGCTCGCCTCAAATATCGAGGGAGGACAGGATGATTCGGGGAATCAAGTTCATAAGCGTTCCTGTGCGCGATCAGGATGCCGCTTTGAAGTTCTACACTGAGGCGCTGGGATTCAAGGTGGTGACCGACCAGCCGTTCAACGACAAGCAGCGCTGGATCGAGCTGATGATTCCGGGCGCCGACACCGGCCTGGCGCTCTTCACGCCTCCGGGACACGAAGGCCGTATCGGAGATTTCCAGCCCATCTCGTTCTGGTGCGACGACGTCTTTGCCACGGCGAAGGCTCTCAAGCAAAAGGGAGTGGAGTTCGAGCAGGAGCCGCGCAACGAGCATTGGGGCTCGTCGGCCATCTTCAGGGATTCAGATGGCAACAAGTTTGTGCTTTCGAGCAAGGGCAAGCCAAAGTGAAAGTCCGGCGCCGGCGCAGGGTGCGCCGGCAGTCCTACTTCAACCGCAGTTCAGTGACGAACTGAGCGCGATCGTCCCACGAGCTCACCGTCTTCACTTCGCTCTTGTGGCCGTTCTTCTCGGCCCAGAGATCGAAGTCCTCGGCCTTGTTTACCTGGGCGAAATAGAAGTGCCCATTGGCAAGCGAGGTAAAGCTGCGGATGGACTTGGACTTTTGGTTTTTCAGGAAAACCGTTGCCCCCTGTACCGGATTGGATGCGCCATCAAGCACCGTGCCGGTAACGGTCCGCTCGCCCAGGTTCTGAGCGTGTATTTTAGGTCCGTTGAACGTGGTGAAAAAGCCAAGAAGTAAAATCCCCAATGCAGGCGCGGCCAGCGCCACCACAGTCGCCCGGCGTAGCTTCACTCTTCCTCCTCTTCGTCTTCGTCGAGGTAATCTTCGTCGTCCTCGAGCTCGTCGTCGATACGGGCCAGCTCCAGCGGCTCAACGCCTACCACCTCGTACTCCGTGCCACACTCTTCACAGGCGACCACGTCGCCTTCTTCCACTTCATCTTCTTCAATATCCAGTTCGTTCTCGCATTCAGGGCAGCTGGGCATGGCAGCCTCCTCTCTATTCGCTCTCCGCAGCGTGGTCGCCGGCTTCAGGTAATTGCCAAAGTCTTCGGTCGATTGCGAATTCTCTATCGCGGCAATTTCAGTCTGCAAACTTCCGCACTTCCTATTTGAAACCATACAGCTCAAATCGCGCCACACTACCTGCCTTTCAGACTCCTGAAGAACCGATTCGGGTTACGCTCCGGTTCATCAGGGCTGTATGTGGACTCGGGTTCCGCTATAGTCTTAAGGGCAAACCCGCCTCAGGTCAAGACCCTGGAAACAGCCGCCATTGTACCTCGTTTGCCTCGCGAACACCTGCACAAAGACTCTTTCAATTGCTCCCGCATCGCAACCTTTTGAGTGCTGTTTGTTCCGTTCCGTCGCCCCTTGCAACACTCTCTGTGCACTTCCTCCCATTGTGGCCCAACGCGGTGACACTGGCCAGCTCGAGAGTTTAACCTGATCTTTGTCATGGCCAGAATCGGCTCAAGCCAGCTCGCTTTCCCTGACTTTCGCGGCGCCACACGCCGCATCGTTCTTGCCAATCTGGCTGCCTACTTCCTGCTGCTCTTCTTCGGCCACATCTTCCGTGACCGCATCCTCGACATCCAGCTGAATCTCAGCTTCATTCCCAGCTATCTTCTCGATGGCAAGCTCTGGCAGCCCATCACCTACAGCTTTGTGCATGTGGGCATCTTCAGCACCTTTCTCGAGCTGCTCTCGCTCTGGTTCCTGGCCGGCTTTCTTGAGACGATGGGCCATCGGTCTTCATGGGTCATGGGCCTTTTCGTCACCGCGATTCTGGCAACGGCAGTCGCTGCGCTGGCGCTTTACGGCATCCTGGCGGTCTTCGGCTCTTCCCTTCGGCAGACTCCCATCGCCGGAACGTTCGGCGCCATCTTCGCCATGCTCGCCGTCATCGGCGTTCGCTATGGCGAGATGCAGTTCATGCTGTTCCCTCTCCCCATCGGCATCAAGGCAAAGTACCTGGCCATCATCTACACGCTCATCGCTGTTGCCACGCTCTTCACCTCCCAGGGCATCTACGCCTTTGCGCAGCTCGGCGGCGGCCTGAGCGGGTTGATCTTGCTGGGGCGCGCACCCAGCCGGGGATTCGGGTTCACGCTCAGCGAAAAGTGGTACGGACTGCGCAACCGCTATTACCGCTGGAAGCGCCGCCGCGCCGCGCGCAAGTTCGAGGTCTATATGAAGTCGCAGGGCCGCACCGTGCACTTCGACGGCCAGGGCCGCCCGATCGACGACGACCCCAACGACAAGAAGCGGTGGAACTGAATAAAACAGGGAACAGGGAACAGGGAACAGGGAACAGGGAACAGGGAACAGGGAACAGAGCCTTACTAGTTGCATCGCGCCGTAGGAGCGGCGGTTGTTAGCCCCGCGTTTTAACGTGGCGAAAGCGGGCCTCCAAAGAGAAAAAAAGTCCCGTAGGGACGACGGACGACGGCACATTTGCCTTCACGCGGTGCGGTCGGGAATCACAGATCGAACCCGGCACCCGCGATAAAATGGTTCTCGCAATGTCAAACAGAATCGCCTTTCTTTTTCCGGGCCAGGGATCGCAGGCTGTCGGCATGGGCCACGACCTCGCCGGCAAATTTCCCGTTGCCGCTCAAACCTTCGCCGAAGCCGATGAGGCTCTCGGCTTCCCGCTCTCAAAGCTCTGTTTCGAAGGCCCAGAAGAAGCTCTCAAGCTCACTGAGAATACCCAGCCCGCCATCATGACCGTGAGCGTGGCCGCCGCGCGGGTGCTGGCAGAGAAAGGAATCGAGCCCGCTCTTGCCGCAGGCCACTCTCTGGGCGAGTGGTCCGCCCACGTCATCGCCGGCACCTTCAGCTTTGCCGATGCGGTGCGCGCGGTCAAAGCCCGTGGAGCGGCCATGCAGCGCGCCGTCCCCGCAGGCGAGGGAGCCATGGCCGCGGTGCTCGCGCTCGACGCCGCGCAGGTTGCCGAAGCGTGCGCTGAAGCCGCCCGCGAAACCGGCCTCATCGTGCAGGCCGCCAATATCAACTCGCCTGCGCAGACCGTCATCTCCGGCGCTGCTGCCGCCGTCAGCAAAGCCGCGGAGATCTGCAAGGCCAGGGGCGCGCGCCGCGCCGTCATGCTTCCCGTCAGCGCTCCCTTCCACTGCGCGCTCATGCAGCCCGCGCAGGAAGAGGTGGCGCGGGTGCTGGACGGGTTGGCGATGCACGATCCCCGTATTCCCGTGGCCGCCAACGTGAGCGGCGGCATGGTGACCACGGCGGTTGCCGCGCGCGACGCATTGGTGAGGCAGGTTACGGGCGCGGTGCGCTGGGTGGAATGCGTACAGTCGCTCGCCGGCCGGTCGCTGGCGGCGGAGGGGCACGTCGCACCGGCAGATGTCTTTGTTGAAGCCGGCCCCGGCAAGGTGCTCTGCGGCTTGCTCAGGCAGATCGATCCCGCGCTCCGATCGCTGAATGTGGAAGACGCGGCGAGCCTGGAGGGTACGCTGGCAGAACTATCGGGCGGGGCGTGATTCCCCGCGCGGCAAATTGCGGTCCTAGGTTAGGGTTCAAGCCGGAAACTGGGTCCAACCGTGATCTGGAAGGGCGCCTGCGCTCCGTCTTTTGTACCCGGCGCACTTTTCGTCAATCGACTCGCTTTTTCTCGTCGAGGAACTTCCAATCCACGACCGTCCCTGAATAGCTCACGTAGACCAGAAGAGACTTTCTGAAGATGAATTGCTTGCCGCCGTCTTGCCAATCGCTCTCTTTGTCGGGGAAACCCATCACGTATTCGAGCGCGTTCTCTGACATGCCGCGATAAATCGACCCGCTCCTGATCGCGCTCAATTCCCTCTTGGTCAATTTGCGGGGAATCTCCGCGAGGAAGAGGCCGATCACCCGTTCCAGGAACGATTGCTCTCTCCCGTTCAACGGCGGCAGGAAAAGCTGGGACATCGAGGTGAGGGCAAGAGCTTTATCGCCGTCTGGAAGCTGCACCTCGATGACCACGCCAGCCGACTCGACGTACTTTGCGGCAACGATCGTGAGCGGTTCAAACAATGGAATATCAGCCGGAGAGATTTTTTCGGCATCGTCCTGGTTCACCATCTCGTCGATAGTGCTGTATGGCTTGTAAAGTTGCGTAAATCCGGCTGCATAAACGCTTATGCCTACGATCTCCGGAAGCTCCCGCTGCATCCGTTCGGCGGCGGCGTTTATGACCGATACCGGCTCTGCCAGGCTTGCAGTCGCGAGCGTTGCGGGGTATTGCGTGGTCATTGCCGTGGTTCCGTCGTCGAATTGCACCACGAGGTCGAAGCAGGGATTGATGGCGCCGTCGTCCGTAACGGCTTCTCCCAGCGCGTTGTCTATGGCTCCGGGCGCCTGGGAAAGATGCAATTGGACCGCAATGACATTGGCTTTGTTGCCCGAATAGCGAACGGGAAGGCCGTCCATAGCATGAGGCACAAAGTACCGCGCCTGATGGGGGGCTCCCTCAAGGTCCGGATTGGCTGCCTGAATCGATGCGGGAGTTTTGGCCGCAATTCGCCACTCAAGGAGCTGGCTGCTTCGGCCCAGGTTCTCCACCGTTCCGCCAACAATGACGTCCTGGTACAGAAACACGAACCTGACCTGGCCAAGAGTTACTTTGCCGGAATCAAAAAGCGTTCGCCAAGGCGCGAATTGGCCGTTGTCAGTCGTGGGGTCCGTCGGCGAAGACCCGCCTGCTGTTGAGGGCTCGGTATGGGCTGGGACGACTGCTGTCGCCTGCGCCGCCAGACCTTGCGCATAAAGGCCCGCAGAGCAGAGGATCAACAGCGCTAAACCCATTGGCGATTTCCTATGCACGCAAGAACCTCGCGTTGATCGTGGCCTTGGGGCCGCACGTATCCAGAGTACCGCCGCAACCATCGGGTTGCCTGGTTTTCCAGCCGCTCGAAGCGCGGGCAACGCACCGGGCCGGCGGATTATCCCGCCAGCCCCAGCTCCCGCAGCATGAACGCGTAATCCAGGGCAATCTCTTTCAGGTAATCGTAGCGCCCGCTTGCGCCGCCGTGCCCGGCCTTCATATTTGTTAGCAGCAGCAGCGGTCGCGGGTCCTCCTTCAACGTGCGCAGCCTGGCAACGTACTTGGCCGGCTCCCAATACATCACCTGGCTGTCGTGCAGGCTGGTCTTTACCAGCATCGCTGGATACGCGGCTTCGCGCAGATTGTCATAGGGCGAGTAGCTGAGCATGTACCGGAAATACTTCTCGTCGTTGGGATCGCCCCACTCCTCGTATTCGGGAACCGTCAGTGGTAGCGACGCATCGAGCATGGTGTTCATCACATCGACGAACGGCACATGCGACGCCACAACGCGCGCGAGCTCGGGCGCCATATTCACCACCGCGCCCATCAGCAGGCCGCCCGCCGATCCGCCTTCAATCGCCACGCGCGCCGGGTCGCCGTAGCCCTCGGCCGTCAGATGCTCCACGCAGGTGATGAAATCAGTGAACGTATTGCGCTTCACCAGCATCTTGCCCGCATCGTGCCATGGCTCGCCCAGGTCGCCGCCGCCGCGGATGTGCGCATAGGTCATCACCAGGCCGCGGTCGAGCAGACACAGCCGGTTACTGTTGAACCCGATGGGCAGCGCGTAGCCGTACGATCCGTAGCCGTACACATACAGTGCATTCTTCCCCGGCTCGCGCTTGTCTTTTCGATACACAATCGATATCGGAACCTCGACGCCATCGTCCGCCTTCGCGTGAATCCGCTCACTCGCGTAGAGCGTCCGGTCGAACCCTCCGGGAATTTCAAGCTGCTTCAAAAGCGTCGAAGTCCGCGCCGCTACGTCGTACTCGTACACGCTGCTCGGCGTCACAAGCGACTGGTACCCGTAGCGGAACTTGCCGCTCTCAAACACGCGATTGATGCCGGGGTGCGCGTCGTACGCCGGCTCGGGAAATGCAATCTCGCCCGCTGCCTGCGCCTCGGGCCCATGGCCCTCGAATCGACCCATGCGCAGCCGCGGCAACCCATCTTCGCGCTCGCAGGCCACAAAGTAATCGCGGAAAAGGTCGACTGCTTCAAGCGCCACATCAGGGCGATGCGCTATCCGCTCCGTCCAGTTTTCACGCCCAGGCGCATTTACCGGCGCTGTCACCAGCCGGTAATTTCGACCCTTG
Organism: uncultured Acidobacteriaceae bacterium; assembly: GCA_963808695.1. Lineage (GTDB taxonomy): Bacteria > Acidobacteriota > Terriglobia > Terriglobales > Acidobacteriaceae > Telmatobacter. Next base: position 205,251 of record CAWEHF010000003.1, on the reverse strand, counting down.
TCGTTGGTGCGGATAAACCACAGCCCGTTGCGATGGTCGATGAAGTACTCGTGGTCGTCCTCGCGCGGAGCAATCAGCATGAATTCGCCTCCGGGCTCATCGGCCGCGAGAAAGCGGCACTCGGTGGTGATGTGGCTGCCTGCCTCGAACACAATGTATTTGCCGTCGCGCGTGCGTCCCACGCCCAGATTGAATCGCTCATCTTCTTCCTGGTAAACGAGCGCGGCCTCAGGCAAACGACGCCCGTCGGCCCGGAACAACTGGTGCTGACGCTTCTGCTGCTCGTCTTCCACGGTGTAAAACAGCGTGCGGTTGTCCGCGGCCCACACCACCGATCCCACGCGTTCTACCTCGCCCGGCAGCGTCTCGCCTGTATCGAGATCCTTCACCTGCAGCGTGTACTGCCTGAAGCCGGTCAGGTCAGTGGTGTACGCGAGCCAGCGTCCATCGTCTGAAATGTCGGTGTCGCCGATCGAAAAGAACGCGTGCCCTTGCCCGAGCACGTTTCCGTCCAGCAGCACTCGCTCCTCGGCATCGGCATCCGGCCCGGCCTCGCCGCCATGCTTGCGGCAATAGATCGAGTACTGCAGTCCCTCCTCAGTGCGCGAGTAATACCACCACGCCCCATCGCGGTAGGGAACCGAGACGTCGGTCTGCTTTACGTGGCTCAGCATCTCCTGGTAGAGCTCTTCGCGCAGCCCGGCCAGAGGCGCCATCTCCGCCTCGGCGTAGGCGTTCTCGGCCTCCAGGTACGCCGTCACTTCGGGATTCTCTTTGTCGCGCAGCCACGCGTAGTCGTCGCGCAGAGTGGCTCCGTGCTTTTGCGTCTCGGTTGGGTGTTTGGTTGCAATGGGCGGTGCGGGGAATTCGGTCATCGTCTATCAGTTTATCGGCCCGCCCTAACCGCTCGCTGACCTACTGACTCGCCGACCTGCCGGCCTGCTGCTCCCGCGGAACCTTCGTCCGCCCCTCCACGTACAATAGAGAGCGATGAAAGCCCATCGGCGTGCCAACAGGATTGTCTTTTTGCCCCTTCTGGCGGCATTTTTCCTGCTTTTGCCGTTTGCGGCCCGCGCCGAGAGCGTCAAGGACCTTCCCCAGCCCACCGACTACGTCAGCGACTTCGCGAATGTCCTGTCGCCTGAGGCCGTTGCGCGCATCGACGCCATTTGCTCCGAGCTCGACCACTCGGCGGCCCACGCCCAGATCGCGGTCGTTACCGTTCATAATCTCGACGGTGACGAGGCCGCCGACTACGCCAACCAGCTTGAAGATCACTGGAAGATGGGCGACAAAGGCCAGAACCGCAACGCGTTGGTCCTGCTGGCCGTAGACGACCACAAATACCGCATCGAGACCGGTTACGGCGTCGAGGGAGTCCTGAATGACGCCAAGGTGGGCGATATCGGCCGCTCCATGGTTCCCGATCTGCGCGCCAAAGACTACGACGGGGCCGCGCTCTATGCTGTCGGAACCATTGCCCAGGATCTTGCCGACGACGCGCACATCACGCTCAACGCCGACATGCCCAATGCGCCGGCGGAGTACGCTCCCGCGCAACATCAGGGCGGCGCGGTGGCTAAGCTGATCCTGATCATCATCGTTCTTATCTTCTTTGGCGGCTTTTCGCTGCTCAGGATGCTCCTCGGCGCGGGACTCTTCTTCGGCGGATGGGGCCGCGGGGGTTTTGGCGGCGGAGGCTTTGGTGGCGGCGGTGGTGGAGGCTTTGGTGGCGGCGGTGGTGGAGGCTTTGGTGGCGGCGGTGGTGGAGGGTTTGGTGGATTCGGCGGCGGAGGCGGCGGCTTTGGCGGCGGCGGCGCCGGAGGAAGTTGGTAAGTTGGGTTTCGTGCGCTCCCACCCTTGCGCCGATGAAGCTGGCGCAAGGATGGGGCACCCGCTGAGAGCTGGTCATTGACCACTGGCCACTGACCACTGTATTACGGTGCCTTCCCGATCGGAAGGCCGGAGGAGAAGGAAAGAACATGAGCAAGGGACTTGGAATTACGCTGGCAGTAGTTGGCGTGTTGCTGCTGGTGGTTTTGATGATCTTCGGCAGCTTTGTAAGCGCGCGCAACCAGATGGTTGCCAAGGACCAGGTAGTGAAGACGGCGTGGTCCGACGTCGAAGTACAGTTGCAGCGCCGCGCCGATCTTATCCCCAACCTGGTTTCGACGGTGAAGGGATTCACCAAGGAAGAGAACAGCGTGTATGCGGATATCGCCAATGCACGCGCCGGCATGTTGAACGCGCAAACCCCGCAGAGCAAGATCGCTGCCAACGGCCAGCTCGACTCCGCGATCGGCCGATTGCTGCTGTTGACTGAGAACTACCCGCAACTGCGCTCCAGCGACCAGTTCATGCGCCTGCAGGACGAACTTGCCGGGACTGAGAATCGCATTGCCGTGGCCCGCAAGCGCTACAACGAGGCGCTGCAGGACTACAACACTTTCATCGGGCAATTCCCCAACAGCATCTGGGCGGGAATGTCGGGCTTCCAACCGAACAACGCTCGCTTCGACGCCAGCCCTGCCGCGCAGAACGCCCCGCAGGTGAACTTCTAGAGCAGGGCCATCGATATTCGCTGACGCAAAACAGGCCATCCCGCCTGGGGCGGGATGGCCTCTTCGTCAATGCCCGACTGCGCGAGAGCGCCTACTTGTACGAAGCGATGGCGCTGGCTTCGTCGTCGTAGATGTCGAAAACTGTGTAGAGCTTGGTGAGCTGAAGAAGGTCGTTTACCTTCTTGGTCAGCCCCAGCAGTTTGAGGGCCGCGCCCTGGTTGCGCGCCGTGGTGTAAGCGCTCACCAGCTCGCCCAGGCCCGAGCTGTCAATGTAGTTCACTTCGCTCAGGTTGAGCAGGATGCTCTTTTGTCCCTTGCCGATAAGATCGCGAATGGCGTCGCGCAGCTGTACGCTGCCTTCGCCCAGTGTGATCCTGCCGTTGAGGTCCAGAACGGTTACGCCGTCTACTTCTCGGGAAGCGATAGATAGTGCCACTGAGAATCTCCTCCTACTCGGTAATACGGTTATAGCACTTCAGGGGGCGGCTACAGGTGGGGAACCCGCTGCCCGCCCGGTCGCGAACAGGCCCTGCTTCGCGCCAGCGCTTCTGGTTTACTTCTCCGCCGGCGCCAGATGCTTGACCAGCGTTAACTCGGTTCCGGGATGCAGTTGACGAAAGTGTACCTCATCCATCAGCGATCGGATAAGGAATATCCCGCGGCCGGTGCCGCGGAGCAGGTTTTCGGGGGCCAATGGATCCGGCACGTGGTTGGGATCGAAACCCCGCCCCTGGTCGGCAATGGTAAAGATGAAGTCCTTCCCGGTATTTTCAAGCACTACGTTGATCAGCCGCGACGGGTCGTACTCGTTGCCGTGCAGCACTGCGTTCACTGTGGCCTCATGCACGGCCATGGTGATGTGGAAACGCAGATCGTCATCGAGCCCGGCCTCGGCGGCCATCTTATCCGCCGCCGCCTCTACCTCGTTTACGCTTTCCATGGTGGAGTTGAGCTTGAAGCTCCACCGTCCTTTGCTGGGTCCGCTCACCGGGTTGGGCTCCGCCTCCGTTGCGTGGGTCGCGCCACCGCGCATTTCACGCTAGCTCGCAGTTTCTAGTCTCGATGCGATTGTGTCAAGCCGCATGTCTCGTTTCTGGTTCGTAAGTTGTGCCGCCTGCCGCTCTGAAGGGCTACACTCATCCCATGGAGACGAGAGTCGAGGCACGCCCCGAGCAACGGGCTGAACAGCATATCGCGACCCGCGTGAGCCTCACTGCGCTTCTCGGAACTCCCGTTACCGATGCGCAGGGCCAGCTCCGCGGCAAACTCAAGGACATTGCCGTCAGCACCGGTCCCGACGGCGGCAAGGTTGCCGGCCTGGTGCTCAAAACCCGCGCCGGTCTCGCCATCGTCCCCTCGCAAGACGTGATGGAAACCCCTGCCGGCACGCTCGAGCTGCGCTCGTCCGACGCAATTGCGCCTCTCAACGATCCGGGCAACTACCTCTACCTTCAGCAGGACCTGATCGACCGCCAGATCATCGATATCCACGGCCGCAAGGTGGTCCGCGTGAACGACGTCGATCTGGAGTGGCTGGGTCGCGGCAGCGTGCACCTGCTTCGCGTAGCCGAGGTCGAAGTCGGTCTCCGCGGCGCCTTCCGCCGTATCTTCAAAGGCCTGCTGCCGCGTCCGCAGCTGGAAAAACTCTCGCGCCGCTTCCATCCCCGTGCCATTCCCTGGCAATTCGTCGATGTCATCGAGCCCGATCCCGCCCGCCGCGTCAAGCTGCGCATCGAGCACGAGCGCCTGGCGGATATTCACCCCTCCGAACTGGCCGACATCCTTGAAGATCTTGCGCCCGCCGAGCGCGAAGCCGTCTTCACCTCGCTCGATGAAGAGGTGGCCGCCGAAGCACTCGAAGAGGTCGAGCCCAAGCTGCAGAAGGCGCTGCTTGAAAAACTCGACGAAGAGCGCATTGCCGACATCGTCGAGGAGATGGACCCCGGCGCTGCCGCCGACCTGCTCGCCGAGCTTCCTGAAGATCAGTCCGACGCCATCCTCGAAGAGATGGAGCCCGAGGAGCGCCAGGAAGTCGAGGAACTTCTCGAATTCGACGAAAACTCCGCGGCCGGCTGCATGACCACCGACTTTGTTTTTGTTGGCACCGACGCCACAGTGTCCCAGGCGGTGCAGGCGCTGCGCACCTTCGACGGCGATCCGGAATCTGTGACGGAGGTCTTCCTGCTCGACGACAAGCGCGTCCTGCGCGGCGCCGTCTCGCTTGCCCGCCTGGTGATGTCGCTGCCCGAGACCCGGCTAAGCGTCCTCACCGAGCCCCGCGTGCTCTCTTGCCCAGCCGATACAAAGCAGAACGAGCTTGCGGAGAAGTTCGACAAGTACAACCTCCACGCGTTGCCTGTGGTGGATGCCCAGAACCGAATGGTGGGCGTTGTCCAGGCTGAACACGTGATCAGCTTTCTGCGCGAAAAACTGTAGCCCGCATTTTCCCCCCGGCCGCACCCAGCGTCTACCGGCCTTCATCTTCTTCGCCAAGAAACTCCCCGAGCCGGTCGAGCTTTTGCTCCCAAGCTTTCCGGTGTTCGCGAATCCATTGCTCCAGCGCGCCAAACCCTCCAGGCTCAAGACGGCAGACACGCACGCGGCCGAGTTTCTCAGTGTGCACCAGGCCCGCGTCTTCAAGAATCTCGAGGTGCTGCATCACTGCCGTGAGAGTAATGCCGAGCGGTTCTGCCAGCTTCGAAACCGATGCGGGCCTATGAACGAGCGCGTCGAGAATAGAGCGCCGGGTTGGATCTCCAAGCGCGTGGAAGACACGATCGATTTTCTCTGGTTGCGTGGGCATCGCTGCTTCGATTCTCTCTTTCCAATCAGTTCGCCAGCGCTTTTCCGAGACGGTCGAAGAGCACGCCCCAGCCTTGTTCGAGCTTCTTTGCTCCATCCGGCCAGTCGATAAACGTGCCCTGGTTGGTGAGCACAAAGTCCGTTCCCGTTCCCGAGGGCAGGAATTCGAGGGTGACGAGAGTGATGGAGATGGGCTTTCCGTTCAACGACATCTTTGAAGTCACAACGATCCGCTGGCTGGGCACGATGTCCTGATAACCAGACTCGTTCACGATCTCAGACCCCGCGATAGGGTGGCCCTCCTTGAAGCGGTAGTGGAGGCGCTCGCTCCCGCCAATGCGGAAGTCCATTACGAATTCCTTGATCTCGTGGTCGCCTTCGGCGTACCAGCGGCGCTTGCGGTCGAGCTCGGCAAACGCGGCAAAGACGCGTTCCGGCGGTTGCGGGTAGTTGCGTTCGACGGCAAATGTGTCGTGGATGGTGGTGGGTTCAGCGGCGGTCATATTGGTTCCTCCAAGGGGAATAGTTAAGCAACAACTTCAGTATTGACCGAATCGAGAAAAGTGTCAAGCAGATACTTCAGTATTTTCTCGACGCTTGACAGCGACTGTCTCCGAGCGGACTGGTCCGCGGAGCTGACACGAATTCCCATACGCTCAGACCTAAGATCTCCGTACCTTGGTACATGCGTGTCTCTCCGATTACCTGTTTTTCTTGAATTCGGTGGTACACTTTCGCCATTCGCAGCCAAAGGATCTTTTTGAGCGCCTTAGTGCGCCGGCAGCGATTGATGACGCATTTCCCTGGGCGCTTCCTGCGATAAAGAAAGGGGATGCAGTGGAAAAAAGTGACCAGCCTGCGAACCAGTCAGCCAGCCAACCCTCCAGCCAGGCTCCGGCTCAGCCAGCCAATCGCTGGCAGCCCATTACCGACCTTTATCAGCAGGAGATTGCGGGCAACGCGCCGCCCGCCGTCGTCCAGCCTCCGAAGCCGGCACCCGTGCCGGTAAGCCAGAGGGACCTGCCCAAGAACTCCGTTGTTCCAATGAGCCTTAACATCATCACCGGCCTGTACTTTGTGCGCGCTGTTGTTTTCCTGGCCTGTCCGGCAAACTCCTCTCCGACCCCGGTTCCGACTTCTCGCTCTGGATCGTTTCGATCTCCCGCGTCATGATTCCCTTTACCATCTCCCACCGCCATCCTGAGATATATGTCAGGCTCGTGGGCCAGGCCCTGCTTTTTTCGGCGGCAGTATCCGTGGTGGTTGGCGGCATGTGGCTTTTCCGTTCCTGGAAGATCCGCTGGGTCACCATGGCCTACTCGGGGGGCATTGTTCTGCGCGCCGGCATCTATTACTTCGCCGGGGTTGCCTCTGGGGTGGGTAGCGGACTTTCCGGGAGTCAGGGCAGCATCCTGATGCTGGGATGTTTTCTTAACTCTATTGTTTTCTTATATCTGGCATTCTATCCGGGAATGAAGGAAGCTTTCGAGAAGCCTTTCTGAACTTCATTCCGGCCGGAGCACCTGCCCCTCTTCCCGCCGGCAATGACCCAAATGTCACCAATTTGCCTCCTTTGTGTGATACCCTTCTCGAATTCGCTGCTGCATTCTTTCTTCACTACCTGAGTGCGTTTCAGGCCAGGCCTCATTAGAACGGTAAGTCACCTTCAGTTGCAAAATAAATAGGGTGACGGGCCCAACGTTGGCAGCAGATGCTTAGTTCCCCGATTGCCGCAATGTTTCCGTTTAATCTGGCTGAACCCCGGAACTCGACGCTTGAGGGCGAGAGGAGAGCTCACCCATGGAAGCGAGAAATCAGTGGCAACCCGTTACTGAGGTCTATCAGCAAATCATAGATCCAGTGTCTGCGTCTCAAATTGAAGCCGATCCCATGACATTGGTGAACGCGGTCCGCCGCGCACGCAGCATGACTGAGGCGAAGGCTCCCTTCGGCATTTCAGCCATCACCGCCATCTACTTTCTGCGCGCCGCCATTTACTCACTGTTTGCCGTCAAACTTGTTGCATCATCCGATTCGGATCTCGGTGGCTGGATCATAGGCCGTTGTCCGGCTCTGATTCCGATCGCCCTCGGCGGCGTCGACCACAAGAAGCTGCCCACCACCATGGCTGAAGCTCTGGGCGTGATGGCCGTCCTTTCTCTGGGAATCGGCCTCATGTGGCTGCTCCGCTGGAAACCGATTCTCTTTATCTCCGTGGCCTTCTCGGGCTACGTAATTGCTCACCTCGTTGTCTCCTACTTCAACATCGCCGGACTCGGCGATCCCAACCTTTTCGGGCCTTCGCAGATCGATCTCGTCGTAGTTGAAGGTGCGCTCAACTTGCTCATCTTCTTCTACATCGCTCTTTATCCCAACCTGAAAAACACCTTCCAGCGTCAGTTTTGAGAAGGAACTCCTCCGCTAATCTTGCAGCACTCAAGTTTTCCGGCCCCGGCTCTCCCCGGGGCCTTCCTTTTTGCTGTCAAATCGGACCATCCCTGCTCGGCCCTTGCTCAAGTGATTTAGCTCACTTTCTGAATAGCCTCGCGCCTGCACACTGGGAATCAAGCCAGCGAGGAATTGGTTCAGCTTGGTTCGTTTCAGGGCCTGTTTGATCCCCGCAGGATTGGCAGATTGCTTCTGGAAGAGAACCTGCCGATCGACTCCAACAAGGAGAACCGATATGACCCTCACTGAAGCTCTCCATCCCGCCGATACCGGGCTTGCCTCGCGGTCCGTCCTCGAACGCCAACACATCAGTCTCTCCGACGCCGTCGAGCAACTCGCCGGCCTCCGTCTTTCTATTGTGCTGGCAGCCAGATGGGAGAGCTCCGGCGTTCTGAGTGCGCACACCCGCGCCGAAATCCGCAATGAGCTTTGCAAACTCCGTTCCCGGTACACCGGCAAGATCGACGAGATCGCCATGAACTACGGCGTGCAGGCAGCGATAGCGGCCCAGGAGGGCGTCGAGCGGGAGGTTTCGGTTCCGAAAAACACGGCGCCGCCGCGCAAGCCAAAGCGGGACGGCCAGTACGAGATCTGAATAGCAAATTCCGGTTTGGGCGACCGCTAGCCCGGAACCCGTTTGCAAAATGCCCGAAATATCAATCGGATTGGAATTTGGCCGTAAGATCATGGGATGAGCTACGAGAATATCTGCTTTGCATCCGAAGGCAACATTGCTCTCGTCACCCTGAATCGGCCGCAACGACGTAACGCCCTTTCGCTCGTGCTCATGCAGGAGTTGATCGGCTGCCTGAGTGAGATCGGGAGCCGGCGTGATCTGCGCGCGGTAATTCTGTCGGCAACCGGGAGAGTCTTTTCTGCTGGTCATGACCTTTCGGAGATGGTAGGCCGCGAGATTAGCGAATACAGGAAATTGTTCGACGTCTGCACGGAGTTGATGGAGAAGCTGCAGTCGATTCCGCAGCCGGTGATCGCCGAGGTGCAAGGTATTGCCACGGCCGCTGGTTGCCAACTGGTCGCTACCTGTGACTTGGCCATCGCCTCTGAGGATGCTGCATTTGCCACGCCCGGAGTGAAGATCGGGCTGTTCTGTACCACCCCCATGGTGGCTCTCAGTCGCGTGATCGGGCGCAAGCGCGCGCTCGAGATGCTGCTCACGGGTGAACTGATCGATGCGCACAGAGCGGCTGATTGGGGCTTGGTAAATCGCGTGGTCGCCCCCGACAGGTTGCGGGCGGAGACGCTGCAACTTGCTGGCCGCATCGCGGAAGCGAGCGACTTGGTGGTGGCGCTGGGCAAGCAGGCGTACTATGCGCAGATCGATCTGGACCAGCCGAAAGCATACGACTACGCCAAAGAGGTGATGAGCACCAACGCCCTCGCTCACGACGCGCAGGAAGGCATCTCGGCATTCTTGGAGAAGCGCGCTCCTTGCTGGAAAGGACAATGAGCAACGCGACGACTGGTCAAGCGTGCGAGAATTGCTGTGCGATTCATTCTGAGGCAGTCCCTTCAGCATTTAATTGGATCGCTCCCCAATAGAGAGGCTACCCGCATGTCCAAGAGGATCCCCTGCGCCCCCGCGCAGACCATTTCCCCCGAACAGGCCGCAGCCTTCGTCAGGTCCGGCATGTGGCTTGATTACGGCTCCGGGCTCGGCCAGCCCGATGTGTTCGATAAAGCGCTCGCCGCCCAGGCAGAGCGACTCGAAAATGTAAAGATCCGCTCCTGCCTATCGATGAAGCCGCGGGCGGTGGCGGAGGGCGATGCGGGAGGCAATCGGTTTTTTCTGTTCAGTTGGCACTTCTCCGGCTACGACCGCAAGAGACACGACGCCGGGCGCTGCCACTACATGCCGCTGAACCTGGGCGAGGTGCCGGACTACTACCGCCGCTTTCTCGCCCCAGTGGACATCGCCATTCTGAAGACCTGCCCGATGGACGAGAAAGGCTTCTTCAACTTCAGCGCCGCCAATCTCTGGCACCGCGCGGTGGTTGAAAGTGCAAAGATGGTCATCGTTGAGGTGTGCCGAAGCTTGCCTTATGTCTACGGTGACGGGAATAGCGTCCACCGGAGCGAGGTGGATTTCATCGTCGAAGGCGATCACGAGCCCGCGCCGGAGCTGCCCAATCCTCAGCCGACCGAGATCGACCGCGCCGTTGCGCGCCTCATCGCCGGCGAGATCGAGGACGGCGCCTGTCTGCAGATCGGCATCGGCGGCATGCCCAACGCGGTCTGCGCGCTGCTGCTCGATAGCGGCGTACGCGACCTTGGCGTGCACACCGAGATGCTGACCGACGGCATCGGGGATCTGTATAAAGCCGGCCGCATCACGGGCGCCAGAAAGGCGCTCGACCCCGGCAAGATCGTCTACACCTTTTCGCTCGGTTCGAGCGCCCTGTATGCGCTGGCCGACCGCAACTCCGACATGTACTGCTGCCAAGTGGACTACACCAACTCGCCGCACATCATCATGCGGAACGACCGTGTAGTCTCCATCAACAACACGACCCAGATCGATCTGCAGGGCCAGGCCGCCTCCGAGTCGGACGGCCACCGCCACATCAGCGGTACCGGTGGGCAACTGCAATTCGTGCGCGGCGCCTATGCGTCCAAAGAAGGCAAATCCTTCATCTGTCTCTCATCCACCTATTGCAAGCAGGGCGAGCCCCGCAGCCGCATCGTACTCAACCTGACGCCAGGCAACATCGTCACCACGCCGCGCTCCGACGTGATGTACGTCGTCACCGAATACGGCATGGTCAACCTGAAGGGAAAGTCGGTCGCGGAGCGCGCCCAGGCGCTCATCTCCATCGCCCATCCCGACTTCCGCGAGCAGCTTGAGCGGCAAGCCTACGAGCATCGCCTGATTCCCTATGGCGTTTCGTTCTGAGAACTGCTCGGCAAGAGACGAGCACCTCCTGGATTGCCGCCTGCTCTGCAGTTGCTCTCAGTTCAACAGTCGGAGTCACAGGGAACCTTGCGCACGCGCCGATTCTTACCAGCAGCAAAAAGGCCATCCGCCGCGGCGGATGGCCTTTTCCAATTCAACTTCAACCCTAAAGTGGGAGCCGCATTCCTACCGCGACGCCGCCAGCGACGGCCGCGTGTCCAGCGACCCATCGGCGTAGCCTTTGGCAATCTCGGTGATCGGGATCGGCTTGTAGTCGCCGGCGTGACCCGCCTGCCCGAACTGGGTCATGCGCTCGGCCACAACCTTGGCCATGGCCTCGCGGGCCGGTTTCATGTAGTCGCGCGGATCGAACTTCTCAGGCGTCTCGGCAAACACCTTGCGGATGGCCCCGGTGATGGCCAGGCGGTTGTCGGTGTCGACGTTGACCTTGCGCACGCCGTTGCGGATGCCCAGCTGAATCTCCTCGATGGGCACGCCCCACGTCTGCTTCAGCTTGCCGCCGTACTGGTTCACGATGTCCTGCAGCTCCTTGGGCACCGAGCTCGAGCCGTGCATGACAAGGTGTGTGAGCGGCAGCCGCTTGTGGATCGCGATCAGCACGTCCATCTTGAGCACTGAGCCGTCGGGCTTCTTGGTGAACTTGTAAGCGCCGTGGCTGGTGCCGATGGCGATGGCCAGCGCGTCAACGCCGGTGCGCCCGGCAAACTCCACAGCCTGGTCGGGATCGGTGATGTGCTCCAGACCCGAGCCGCCCGCGCCGTGACCGTCTTCCACGCCGCCCAGCACGCCGATCTCGCCCTCGACCGTAACGCCGCGCTCGTGCGCGTACTCCACTACCTTGCGCGTTACTTCAACGTTCTCTTCAAATGTCGAGGGGGTCTTGCCGTCTTCCTTCAGCGATCCGTCCATCATCACGCTGGTGTAGCCCAGCGCGATGGCGCTGCGGCAGGTCTCGAAGCTGTTGCCGTGATCCTGGTGCATGGCGATCGGGATATCCGGATTGAGCTCGGCCGCGGCCTGGATCAGCCTGAAGAGGTAAAGGTCCTCGGCAAAGGCCCGCGCCCCGCGGCTGGCCTGCACGATCACCGGTGACTTGGTCTGCCTGGCGGCCATCATGATGGCCTGAATCTGTTCCATGTCGTTGACGTTGAACGCGCCCACGCCATATCCGCCCTTGGCAGCCTCGTCGAGTAGCTGCCGCATCGATACAAGAGGCATAAAATTCTCCTTTTGTGCTGGCTCCAGCCGCCTTCACGGCTGAGCCCGCCTTCAACTCATCGGCGCCCCGGCTCGAAAGTTGGCAACAGGCCCAGCAAACTCGCTCGCTCGCGGGAACCGCAATCATCCTTATGGTAGCAGAGGTTAGCAAGCGCGTTTTGTGGCAATGAACACGGAAAGGCAGGGAACAGGGAACAGGGAACAGGGAACGGAGATCAGAGACGCGAGCCGGTAGCCAGTAGCTACGTGCAACGAGCTATTAGCTTCTATCTGCAAGCTACAGGCTACTAGTTAATGGCTAGCAGCTAGAAGCTTCTTCACCATCACCAGCTGCCCCACGTGGTACGCGTTGTGGTCGGCGATCAGCATTGCCTCGCGCAGGATCGTCTGGCCGTCGCCATGGGGGATGCGCGCGTAAAGATCGGTCGCAGGATTGGCAATCAGCGCGCAGAAGGTCTTCAGGTCCTTGCGGAAGGCGCGCACGCTCTTGTCCCAGGCTCTAGCGTCGGGAGGCGCGGGCGTCTCCGGCCGGTAGCCGCTCGGCCAGTCAAGCGCTTTGTAATTCGGATTGCGCGAGAAGTCCAGGATGTCGCTCTGCGCGATGCGCAGGTGCTCGAGCAGCTCCCATGGTGAGTGGTCCGCGCCTTTAGGCCGCTTGCCGCGCAACTCGGCGGGCAGGTTCTTGATGGCGGAATCGAAGTTGACGTGGGCCTGCTCGGCGGTGAGCAGTTTCAAAAGGTGTTCGCGCAACGAGGCGTCGCGATCGGCGGCTGTCATTTTGGGCATGGAATCTGTCTCCGGAGCATAGCCGTCTTTCGACACCGCCCCGCTTCCCGAAAGATTCGCGGGCCTCCTGAAAGGATGCGGAAAAATCCTTGGTCAGTGATCAATGGTTAGCAATCAGAAGTGCTTGGAGCGTAGCAGGCCTGCAGGAGACTTGGACCTCCCAGCTAAAGCCCGCAAGCTAATAGCTGAACGTTTGAAGCCAGGAGCTCTCTTCAGTCCCTAGTCCCTCAGTCCCCGCTTTTACAGCGCGGCCCGCTGCGCGGCGAAGATCTCCTTCAACCCAGTCTCGGCCAGATCGATGAGTCCATTTAAATCGGCGCGAGAGTACGAACCCTTCTCGGCAGTCGCCTGCGTTTCGATCAGGCCGCCGTCCTCGGTCATCACCACATTCATGTCCACTTCGGCCTGCGAGTCCTCTTCGTAGCAGAGGTCGAGCAGCGCCGCGCCGCCCACGATGCCTACTGAGGTTGCGGCCACCAGCTGCTTCATCGGCGAGGCCTTCAGCGTCCCCGCCTTTACCAGCGCATCGAGAGCCAGCCTCAGCGCCACCGCTGCGCCCGTGATGGCCGCGGTCCGCGTGCCGCCATCGGCCTGGATCACGTCGCAGTCGAGGATGACGGTTCGTTCGCCGAGAGCGTTCATGTCCACGACCGAGCGCAGGCTCCGGCCGATCAGCCGCTGAATCTCGTGCGTCCGGCCTCCTATCTTGCCCCTCTCGCTCTCGCGCGGCGTGCGGGTCACGGTCGAACGCGGCAGCATGGCGTACTCGGCCGTCACCCAGCCGCGGCCCGAATTGCGCAGCCAGCCCGGCACTCCCTGCTCCACCGTGGCGCAACAAAGCACGCGCGTATTGCCGAGAGCCACCAGCACCGCGCCTTCGGCGGTCTGCACGTATCCGGGAGTGAGGGTGAGGAGACGAAGCTGGGCAGCCGATCTGCCGCCGGGACGGAAAAATGTGGCTTGCATATGGGAATTCTAAGATAGCCGTCTCCCTTTCCGAGGCCAGGCCCGTTTGGATTCCCGCGACGGGAATCGCTCCCCAACGCGGTCCATTCCGGGACTTAAGGCCTATCTCATTTAAAACAAACAGCTTTGTTGATTAGCATCTTTGCGGTGAGTTCCATTCTGGAACTCGCTCCTGCCCCTCCCCGGCCACACTTTGGTGCTGAAACCTCTCTAACATATCTCCAATCAACGGCTTACGAAAACTGTCCGAGTTTGGCACACCACGTGTATAGAAAAGGGACAGTTCCACGGTGATACAGAGATCAGGGAACAGGGAACAGGGAATAGGGAATAGGGAACACTGACAACTGACCTCTGATCCCTGACCCCTGACAACTGACCACTGCTTCGAAAGGAAACTCCATGTACGAGACCGGACTCATTGAATCGCAGAAAACGGAATCAGCGCCGTTTAGCGCCGCTTCGGCAACCTTCGCGCAGCATCCCGAACTGGGAAGCGGACTCGGCAGCGACACTGTCGCCGCACTGGCTCACGATGCCCGCAACCTGATCACGGCCCTCGGCCTTTACTGCGACCTTCTTGACGAGCCCGGCGTTCTGGCTCCGCCCTTCATTCACTACCGCAACGAACTGCGCCTGGTTGCCGCCGCCGGCCGCCGCCTGGTCTCAAAGCTCGTTGCCCAGAGCGAGCGCGAACCCGCGGCTTCAGCCGCGGCCTTTCCGGCAGCCCCGTTCGCGCCCTGGCCAGTTGCGGCTCCCGGCGAGGCCTACGGCCCCGTCCCTCCAGCAACTGCCCGCCTCATCCGGCAACGGGCCTCCTGCGCTCGAATCGATGACGAATTTGCCGCTACCCCCATCACCAACCTGGTCGCGGAGCTGCTGGCCACCCGCAACCTGCTCGCGGCCCTCGCCGGTCCGGGCATCGCCGTCACCGTCGATGCCGAGGGAGGCGCTCGCGGCATCCAGCTCACCGCCGAAGACCTCACCCGCATCCTGGTCAACCTGGTCAGGAATGCAGCCGAGGCCATGCCCTCGGGCGGGCGCATCCATATCAGCCTCACCGAGGTCAGCCCCGCAGGGCGGCCCTCGCCGGCCGGGGCTCCAACCCGCCTGCTTCTGACCTTTGAAGACAACGGTCCCGGAATCCCCTCCCAAATCATTGGCAAAGTCTTCGACCGTGGCTTTACCACCCAGGCTCCGACCCGCCCCGGAGAGAACTGGTCGACCTTTCACCGCGGCCTGGGCCTGGCCATTACACGCTCCATCATCGAGTCGGCCTGCGGCCGGATTGAGGTCTCGAACCGGCCCGGCGGAGGCGCGCGCTTCGTGATCGAGCTGCCCGCACTTTGAAGGCGCTCACCCTACGCATGCATCTTCCGCGGGCGGCCCGGCCGCCCCGGCATCGACAGTGATCTGCAACATGTTTCGAACGCGTGAGAGGCGCATACAATGCTCACAACAGTCTTCAACACACGCTCCATGGAGTTGATTCCTCAAGTCGCCGAGCCGGCGCCGCGGCTGCACCTGCTGGTGGTCGACGCCGATCCGGCGGTGCGCTCGGCCTGCGCCGAGATCGCCGCGAGCCTTGGCTACGCCGTTGAGAGCACCGGCGACCTGGGCCAGGCGCGGGTGCAGTTGCGCGGCCGGGCCGCCGACATCCTGCTCGTCAACCTGCCTTACGGCTCCTCGAGCGGCGTCGATCTGGTCTCCGAAGTCAAGCTGCTCTACCCTGACACCTCGGTGATTGCCATGACCGCTTCGGGCTCGGTGAATGCCGCGGTGGAGGCCATGCGTTGCGGCGCCTCAGACTACCTCACCAAGCCCTTTGCCGTCGACGAGCTCTCCACCGTTCTTGACCGCGCCGCCCGCAGCCACCGCGCCGATACCGAGACCCGCGTGTTGCGCGAGCGCCTGCGCCTCTCCGAGGGGCTTGGCTCCATGATCGGCCGCTCGCCCGAGATGGAAAAGCTCTACCGCATCCTCTCGAAGGTCGCGCAGAGCTCGCATCCGGTCCTGGTCCTCGGTGAAAGCGGCACCGGCAAGGAGCTGGTGGCGCGCACGATTCACGCCTTCGGCCCCAACGCCCTCAAGCCCTTTTTGCCCGTCGACTGCGGGTCGCTGGTGCCCACGCTCATCGAGAGCGAGCTCTTCGGCTACGTGAAAGGAGCCTTTACCGGCGCCAATCACTCCAAAGACGGTTTGCTGGTGTCGGCCGAGGGCGGAACGGTTTTTCTCGACGAGATCGGCGAGCTTTCGCTCGATCTGCAGGCCAAGCTGCTGCGCGCCCTGCAAGAGAAAGAGGTCCGGCCCGTCGGCGCCACGCACCGCATTCCGATCAAGGCGCGCATCGTGGCCGCCACCAACCGCGATCTGGCCGGGATGGTTGAAAATGGCACCTTCCGCAAGGACCTCTTCTACCGACTCAACGTGGTCAACCTGCGGCTGCCCTCGCTGCGCGACCGGCGCGAAGACATTCCGCTGCTCGCGGCTCACTTTCTTGACCGCATCAGCCGCGACCATGGCGCCAAGTTCACCCTCTCCGACGAAGCCCTGCGCACCATGATGCGCTACGACTGGCCGGGCAACGTCCGCGAGCTTGAAAACAGTGTGGAGCGCGCCTGCGCTCTCTCCTCCGGACCGGTGCTGCACCTGGGCGACCTGCCCACGCAGCTGCAGCAGAGGGGCCTGGAGTACGGCCGGGATCGGAATCACGATGCCCGCAACGGCGCAGCCGGGGGCGATGGGCAGCAAGCGGCAGACGGCGTGGCCGTCAAGCCTCTCGCCGATCTCGAGCGCGAGGCAATCCTGGGCGCCATTCGCGCCCTTAACGGCGACAAACTGCAGGCCGCGCGTCTGCTCGGTATCGGCAAGACCACGCTCTACCGCAAGCTCAAAGAGTACGGCATCGCCGATCCGATGCAGGATGAGTGAACGACAGCTACTAGCCGCTAGCTTCTAGCTGCTAGCTCGTTCCTGCTGGGAAAGGCTGCCGCGGTTTTCTCTTTGTTCTCCAGCGGACCGATTCCAACAGCAAGGATCAAACCCAATCGAAAAATAACTGCCTGAGAGCTTTTGCGACCAACGGCTAGAAACTAGAAGCTAGCAGCTATCAGCGAGCCGAAGGCGAGATGAGGAGCAAGACCATGAGCATTCTGATGGTGACCGGAGTGGAAGGCGCGCGCAACTGCGCCAATGCGGTGGGCGCGCAGCTGGGAACGGAAGTGGAGGTGGCCGAGGGCCGCAGGAGCGCGCTCGGCGCGTTGCGGCGCGGCGAGTTCCAGGCCGTGGTGATCGACGAGACTTTGGCCGAGTGCGATCCCGCCGCGGCCGACGCCATCTGCGAGCACGCCGGCCTGGCCATCCCAGTGCAGATCAACTTTGCCCTGTCGGGCGCGGCTCGGCTGGTGCGCGAGATCCGTTCGGCGCTGCACCGCCGCGAGCGCGAGCAAATGCTGGCCCGCCGCGCCGCCTCGGCGGTCATCGAGGCCGAGCTCAAATCCACCGTGGCCGGCCTGCTGCTCAACTCCGAACTTGCCCTCAATGGTGGCAACCTGTCTCCGCAGGTGGCCGAAAGGCTTCGCGTGGTCGCCGATCTGGCCGGCAGTTTGCGCAGCCAGCTCAACGCGCCGGCTGCGCCGGCCGTCGTCCGTACCGGCCAGCGGGGCAGCGTTGCCGCATAACCACCTGCAGTGGGGTGGACGGCATTCGGCGTGGCTGGCGTAGCGCGGGCCGGTCCGGCGAAGACCCTTCTTGCAAAGGTGCTTCTTGCGACGGTTCATTTCGCGAAGGCCCGCGCCACGGATGCACGCGGCGTATTCGCGCACCACGAGATTCACTGCGATGCACGCGCAGACTGCACTTCGCCCGCGCATCAATCGGGACGAAGGATTCCAGGCCGGGGCGCATCCCGCCCCGGCATTTTCCTTAGCGTCCGCATGCTCGACCAAAACGCCCCCGCCCGCGGGGCGCTAATCTGAAGTGAGCATGAAAGACTCCGCAGTTCTCCTCATCGATTGCCCCGACCGCAAGGGCCTGGTGGCCCGCGTCTCCGGCCTGCTCTACGAGCACGGCGCCAACATCCTGCACGCCGACCAGCACCAGGACCACGACCTGGGCCTCTTCTTCATGCGCGTCGAATTCACGGTGAACGGCAGCGATGAAAGCGTTGGCGCGGACCCGGTCCAACTCCATGACCTGTCCAAAGGACCGCCCTCCGCGGGAGCCAAAGGGCTGCCCGGCGCAAGTGCGCCGGCCGCTGGAACGCCCGCAGGGCTGCCGGCGGCGAATCCCGACCTTGAAGCCTTTCGCGCCGCATTCGCGCCGCTGGCCGCCGAGCTCGGCATGCGCTGGAAACTGGCCTCGAGCGCGCGCCGGCCGCGCGTCGCGCTCTTCTGCTCGCAGTACCTGCACTGCATGGCCGACCTCTTGCACCGCTGGCGCACCGGCGAGCTCCATTGCGAGATTCCTCTCATCGTCTCCAATCACCGCGCAGTCGAAAACCTCGCCGCATTCTACGGAATCCCTTTTGAGCACACGCCGGTCACCGCGGCAACGCGCCCCGAGGTCGAAGCGAGGCAGATCGAATTGCTCACGCGCCACGGCATCGAGCTGGTCGTGCTCGCCCGTTATATGCAGATTCTGTCTCCGGTCTTTGTCGCAAAGTACCCGGCGGCCATCATCAATGTGCACCACTCGTTTCTGCCTGCATTCACCGGCGCGCGCCCCTATCACGCCGCGCACGCCCGCGGCGTCAAGCTTATCGGCGCCACCAGCCACTACGTCACCGAGGTGCTCGACGACGGCCCCATCATCGAGCAGGACGTGGCGCGCATCTCGCACCGCGACCAGGTGGAGGACCTCGTCGCCCGCGGCCGCGATCTCGAGCGCATGGTGCTCTCTCGCGCCGTGCGCTGGCATCTCGACCGGCGCATTCTCTGCTACGGCAACAAGACGGTGGTCTTCGATTAAAGCGAGGAGCAAGGCCGAAGGCTCGCCGTGGCGAGGGAACAATGTAAACCGACAGTAGCGCCGGGCATTACACGCTGCCTGAAATCTCATTCAGGCAAAGGGGCTTTGTAACAAGGGCACGGCTTCAGCCGGGCCAATAAAGCTCAATAAATCAGTCCGGGCTTCAGCCCCTGCTATGTCGATTGTTGAGAGATTGCTTCGTTCAATTCGTTATTCCGCATCCTGTTCAGTCCCCGGGAAACCCGGAGGGAGCAGAGGCCTTCAGGCCTCTGAATCGATCGCCTACATGTATCCGGGCTTCAGCCCCGGAAGGACCCTTCCACACCAACCCACCGCTCCCTGCGCTATCCTTTCAAACTGAGAAGCCTTCATGTCCACACTCAACCTCAAGCCCACCGGCGCGGCGGTCAAAAAGTACTACGCCACCCTCGAACGCTTCGCCCGCGGCCATTTCGACAAAGAGGGCAACATCCGCGGAGCCTTCGAGGACCTGCTCAAGCATTGCGCGCGTCAATTCGAGTGGACAGTCGTGCCCGAGTACTCCATCCCCCGAAAAGACCGCAACCCCTTGAGCGTCGACGCCGCCCTCCTCGACGCCTTCAACCTGCCGCGCGGCTATTGGGAAGCCAAGGACGAAAAAGACTCCCTCGGCGACGAAATGAAGAAGAAGTTTGAGGCCGGTTACCCCCGCTCCAACATCCTCTTCCAGCGCCCCACTGAGGCTCTTCTATTTCAAGATGGCCGCATCGCCTTCCACGGCTCCATCGAGCAGGCCGGTGAGCTCGTCCGCGTCCTCCAGCTCTTCTTCAACTGGCGTCAGCCCGACCACGATAGCTGGGACCGCGCCGCCCGCGAATTCTCCGAGCGCATCCCCCAAATCGCCTCCGGGGCAATGAAGCTCATTGAAAGCGAGAAAAAAACCAACCGCGCATTCGTTGAGCGTTTCACCGCCTTCGCCGACCTGTGCCGCGAGTCCATCAATCCCGACCTCAAAGACCAAGCCGTCGAAGAGATGCTTGTCCAGCATCTGCTCACCGAGCGCATCTTCCGCCGCATCTTCGATAACCCCGAGTTCACCCGCCGCAACGTCATCGCCGCCGAGATCGAAAAAGTCATCGACTCGCTCACCAAGCGCCACTTCAGCCGCGACAGCTTCCTGCGTGACCTCGACCCCTTCTACAAAGCCATTGAAGAAGCTGCCTCCACCACCGAAACCTACACGCAAAAGCAGGCCTTTCTCAACAAAATCTACGAGCGTTTCTTCCAGGGCTTCAACCGCAAACAGGCCGATACGCACGGAATCGTCTATACCCCGCAGCCCATCGTCAACTTCATGGTCCGCAGCGTCCAGGAAATCCTGAAAGCCGAATTTGGCCGCAGCCTCAGCGACAAAGACGTCCACATCCTCGACCCCTTCGTCGGCACCGGCAACTTCATCACCCGCGTCATGCAGGAGATCAAAACCAGCCGCCTGCCGCAAAAGTACAAAGAAGAACTGCACTGCAACGAAATCATGCTGCTGCCCTACTACATCGCCAGCATGAACATCGAACACGCCTACCTTGATCGCACCGGCGAATATGAGTCTTTCGAAGGCATCTGTCTCGTGGACACATTCGAGTTAGCCGAACCCAAGCAGGCCGAATTCGAATACATGAACGAAGGCAACACCGCGCGAATCCGCCGTCAGAAGCGTGCGCCCATCTTTGTCGTTGTCGGAAATCCGCCCTACAACGCGTGGCAGGAGACAGAGAACGACGCAAACAAGAACCGGAAATACAAGGAGCTCGGCAAAAGAATCTCCGAAACATATGCGAAAGCGTCAAAGGCCACAAACAAGAATGCACTAGCCGACCCTTATGTGAAGGCGTTCCGGTTTGCCGCCGACAGAATCCGTCAGGGCGGCCTTATTTGCTTTGTGAGCAACGACAGCTACGTCGACCAACTCGCGTTCGACGGCATGAGGAAGTACCTTGCGCACGAATTCGACAAGATATATGTGCTCGACTTGGGCGGGAACGTCCGCAAGAATCCCAAGCTATCCGGCACGACCCACAATGTCTTCGGCATTCAAGTAGGCGTTGCCATCACGCTACTCATCAAGCTGCCAGGACACGAGATCACCCAGCAGGGGAGAATCTCGTACGCGGCGGTCGGCAAGGACTGGAAAAAGGAGGAAAAGTGCCGCTTCCTCGAAGACTCGAAATCAATATCCGGAGTCAAGTGGCGAAAGATAACCCCCGATGTGCAGCAAGTCTGGCTGAGAGACAAAATGGGAGCCGGCTTCGAAGAATTCGTTGCGCTGAAAGGCGGAGTATTCGACCTAAACACTAACGGCGTAAAAACCAACCGCGACGCCTGGACATACAACTTTGATCGGGATCAACTTCTTAAGAACGCCATGAAACTCACGACGAACTACAACGCCGAGCTTGACCGCTGGGCACGCGCAAAGCCAGATGGCCGACAGATCGACGCATTTCTCTCGAACGACCCAGCATTTATCTGCTGGTCAGAAACTCTAAAGCACCAACTTCGCGGAGGACATCGGGCCAAATTCGACCCGAATGAGATTCGAAGCTCGCTCTACCGACCATTCACTCGACAATGGTTGTACTTCGACAGCCAATTCGTCGAGCGTCGATACCAAACAAACCTTGTTTTCCCATGCGAAGAAACCGAGCGCGAAAACAGAGTCATCTGGGTTAAGACCGGCAGCGAAATCCCCTTCTTCGTTCTCTCGGCAAACACGATCCCGAATGGCCTCCCGCAGGGCGCGTCACAGTGCTTCCCCCTTTACACCTACGACGAAGACGGCACCAACCGCCGCGAAAACATCACCGATTGGGCTGTCGCCGAGTTCCGCAGCCACTACAGCAAGAAATCTATTACCAAGCAAGAAATCTTCCACTACACCTACGCCCTGCTGCACCACCCCGAATACCGCACCCGCTACGCCGCCAACCTCAAGCGCGAGCTGCCCCGCATCCCCTTCGCCCCCGCCTTCGACGACTACGCCCGCATCGGCGCATCCCTCATGAAGCTCCATCTCGAATACGAGCAGCAGCCCGAATTCCCCCTTGAGCGCACCGAAACCGGCAAGCTCGATTGGCGCGTCGAAAAGATGACGCTCTCGAAAGACAAAACGCAACTGAAATACAACGATTTCATCACCCTCAGCGCCATCCCGCCCGAAGTCTACGATTACCGCCTCGGCAACCGCAGCGCCCTCGAATGGGTTGTAGACCAGTACCGCGTCTCCACCGACAAGCGTTCCCGCATCGTCAACGACCCCAACCGCGAAGACGATCCCGAGTACATCGTCCGGCTCATCGGCCAGGTCGTCACCGTAAGCCTGGAAACCGTCCGCCTCGTCCGCGAACTGTCAACCCTACCTCTCCTCGCCGAGTCTCAATCCCAGATAAGCTAGCCGGCCTGCTCGCCGGGTGCCCCATCCAAGCTTCGCTTGGGTGGGAGGGTACTCGCTAACCCCGCCGCGATTTGCATGCAATTTCCACCCGCCGAGCTACTCTCAAATCAGGGCAGAACATCCTCCTGAAAAATGCGGCCCGGAGTCGACTGTAGAGTCGATCCCGGGCCGCATCCGTTTTCCGGGGCTTTTTCACCTACGGCATCGCGTTTTGCACCCCAATCAGTGCAACCGCCATTCGTAAGTCCCTATTCTTGTTGATTTTACGTTTCAACCCCTTTGTTTTCATCGGCTTGCAGCCAATGATCAAAGGTACACACAGCTCAAAACAAACCACTTAACCCGAAAAAGGGAGGGGGGAGGGTCCCATGTATCAAGCCTGCCAACATATCAAGCCTAACGGGCTCCGGTGCCAGTCTCCGGCCATGCGCCGCAACGTCTTCTGCTATTTCCACTCCAAGGCCCACGGCATCACCCGCACCAGCTCCCGTGACAATCTCCTCCTCCCCATCGCCGAGGGACATGCCGCCGTACAGTTAGCCGTTCACCAGATCATCCAGGCCTTGCTCGCCAGGCAAATCGACGCCAAAGAGGCTGGCATAATGCTCTACGGAATCCAGATCGCCTCGCAGCATATCAAGGTCGAATCCGAGGACCCCACCGAAAGTGTGCGCTTCTTCGCCAACTCCGGCGCGGCGGAGGAACTGGCCATCCCACTCTGCATCCGGGAAGACGGTGACAAAGTTGACAACGAAGATTGCTCGAACTGCGGCCAGCGTTTCAACTGCAACGACTACGAACCCACTCAAGAGGATAAGGAAAAGTACGAGGATCTGGCAGACCTGAGCGACGATGAAACACCGACAGACGATGCCGAGGAGCGAATTGAAGAAAACGCTGCGTCAGGCAGCGAAGAGGACACCGAAGAGAGCAGCAAACCCGCCCCGGATTCCGAATCCATCGTGGAAAATGTCGCAGCCGTTAGCGCGCAGCAGCGGGTATCGCACGACCCGCCCCGCAAGCGCAGCCCCCACACCCCAAGAAAAAGGAAGGGAGCAGAAACTTCACCAACGATCAAACCCGCGGACGCCATAGCCCTCTTCAAGGCCTTCATCAAGCTAAACTCCGCCAGCTGATCACTGTTCTCTTCTCTCGGAAACAGTGGGACATGATACGTATTGACTAATGACGCGGCCGGCGAAAGCAAAATCGAAGCCTCCGTTTCCCTTCATCGTGGAAACGCTCGCGCCCCTCGAGCCCGAGGTGCGGCGGATGTTCTCGGGATTCTCCGTCTATATCGGCGATCGCATCGTCTGCATGCTCCGCGACTACGCGAAATCTCCCCGGGACAATGGCATCTGGCTGGTTCTCTCTGAAGGCACTGACCCCGCGGATCGAGCGCTGCGCCGCGAATTTCAATCGCTTCGCGCCATCGAGTTGCTGGGGAATAAAATCAGCCATTGGCTTTTGATTCCAAGCGACGGCCCCGACTTTGAAGCAGAAGCAATGCATGCTTGCGATCTGCTGTTGCGACGCGATCCACGGCTGGGACGTGTCCCGAAGTCGAGAAAATAGATAGCCAGTAGCCAATAGCCAATAGCTAGAAGCTAGTGTGGTGTTCCAAAAGTTGATTGAAGAACAACCGCAGATCCCTCGACTCACCACCCCCAAACTGAAAGGCGTTTGGGGCCCCGTTCGCTCAGGATGACACCGCATTTATGATGCGAACTTTGGAGACGGGACTCTAGGCGCAAACATTACTCCTTGGCGCTCGAATGGGCTGAAGCGGTACATTGGAGCGGGAAGGAATCGTCCTATGAGTCTGCGTCGAACCACAAGTTTATTTGCCTTTGTCTCGCTCGTTGCAATTGCAATTCCACTGGCGGCACAGGAGCAGCCCAAGCCCCGGCCTGAAGATACTGAGGTGTGGCAACCGGTGCCCGCCATCGTCACACCAGGCGCAAAAGACGCTGACCCTCCGTCGGACGCGATCGTTCTCTTCGACGGCAGGAACGAGGACGAGTGGGTTTCAGCCCAGGACCACACTCCCGCGCAGTGGGTGGTGCACGACGGAATTCTGACCGTGAAGAAGGCGTCCGGGGTGGGCAACATCGAAACGAAGCGCAGATTCAAGGACTACCAGATGCACCTGGAGTTCAGGATTCCCGAGAACATTACGGGAAGCGGGCAGGCGCGGGGCAACAGTGGATTATTTCTTGCTTCGACGGGCCCGGGCGACGACGGATACGAGCTGCAGGTGCTGGACGCCTATAAGAATCCCACCTATGTCAACGGCCAGGGAGGAAGCATCTACAAGCAGAGCCCACCGCTGGTAAACCCGGCGCGGAAGCCGGGCGAGTGGCAAAGCTACGACGTGGTGTGGACCGCGCCGACCTTCAATGACGACGGCTCGCTGAAGACGCCGGCGTATGTGACCGCGTTTTTCAACGGGGTGCTGGTGCAGGACCACTTTCAACTGAAGGGGCAGACGCTGTACATCGGCCAGCCTTTCTACAAGAAGTACGACCGCGCGCCGATCAAGCTGCAGGCCCACGGCGACAAGAGCGAGCCAATCAGCTTCAGGAATATCTGGGTGAGGGAACTGCCTTAGGCTCTGCTACCGGGTTGAATCGCGGCCGAGCCGGCCCGATTTCCGCCTTTCTTGTCTTGGCGAAACCGGTTTTTGGACCTGATTTGTCCAGATATGAGAGGTTTTCCACAGGGTGGAGGACCGAAAGGGGACACTAAATCGCTTAAGGGGTTCAGAAAAAGTTTTTGATGCGTACTAATTTGAGTTGCAACCTTTTGTGCAAGTTTGCATCCTATTAGGTAATTAGCAGAGGCTTCCCCAATATGTCCTACCAAAGAAAGGCTTCAATTCCTTTTTGAGGGTCCGTTTGCGGACCTCTTCCCAAAATCCCCCCTGGATTCCCTCCCTTAACTGCCTCTCGAGCGGGCCTACCGGAAGGTAGGCCCATCTGCTCGTTTGGGCTCTTTTCAACTTCCGGACCGCATATTCGACGCCGCTAGAATTGAATTCAGTATGCCTTCCCGCCCCGGCAAAAATCCTCTCGCCACAAAACGGCCGAATTCGGCTGGTTCCTCGCGAGCCGCCGCTTCTGCGCGAGCCAGCAGCTTTCCGCAGACTGCTGCGAGCAAGCAGACGGTTGAGGGCATCGACGCGATGTCTGCGATTGGAGGGCTGGTGAGGAACCGGCGGGGAGCGGCCGTTCCGTCGACGAGGGCAGCCAGATTCGATCGTGCCGCTCAGCAAGAACTTGCTCGGAAAGCGCCAGAACCGCGCATCGCTGCCAACGGGGCCGCGTGGCTGCCGGTTCCGGGTTGGGACTTTTCCTGGCTCTGGAGCGGGTTCAGCACCCGGGTCGGCGGAGTGAGCCGCGCCTACTGCCCTGACGATGCGCCGGGGGAACTGAACCTAGGGTATACGGTCGAAGACTCGCGCCAGGCCGTAGCCGCCAACCGGCGCCTGCTGGCCGAGGCGGTGACGGGCGATCCGGCCACGCCGCTCATCGCGCTGAAGCAGTTCCACTCAAACCTGGTGGTGCGCGCGACAGCGGCCGACGCACAGCGCGCGCGGCCGCGGCGGGCTGACGGGCAAGTCACCGATGAGCCCGGGATTCTGCTGGCGGTGCAGACGGCCGATTGCATTCCGGTGATTGTGGCCGACCGCAGGCGGCGCGCGGTGGGTGTGTTTCACGCCGGCTGGCGGGGAACGGTGAAGCGCATTGCCGAGATCGGGGTGGGGCGCATGCGGCTCGAGTTCGGCTCCAAGCCTGAAGGCATGGTTGCGGCAATCGGGCCGGGAAACGGCGTGTGCTGTTACGCCGTGGGCGAAGAGGTGCTCTCGGAGTTCGAGTCGCAATTCAGTTACGCGCACGAACTCTTTCGCGAGGTGTACGACGCTGACGTGGTGCGGCAAAAGTACCCCATGCTTTTTCTAACGCAGCGGGCGCCGGGGCACTCGCCCATCGGGCCGAGCCTGCACGCGGACTTGATCGAGGCCAACCGGAGGCAGTTGATCGCCGCGGGGTTGAGGGCGAAGTCGATTGCGGTGGTTGGAGGCTGCACACAGTGTCACTCCGGGCTCTTTTATTCGCACCGCGGCTCACGCGGGCGCGCTGGGCGCATGATGGCAGTGGTGGGGATCAGGGGCTAGCGAGACAAGCTCAGTGAAGAGAAAAGCGCGGAAGCGTACGGCGCAAAGAAAGCGCCGCAGCTGGTTGGAAGATGGCCAGGATAGTTTTCCGCCCTACGCGCCGCTTGACGCCTCGCCCGGGTTCACCAGGTCGCGGAGTTCCTTCGACGGCTTGAAGTATGGAACCTTCTTGGCGGGGACTTCGACGCGCTCGCCGGTTTTGGGGTTGCGGCCAATGCGGGGATTGCGCTGGCGAATGCGGAATGAACCGAAGCCGCGAATCTCGATCTTATCGCCGTGCTGCAGGGCTCCGATGACAGAGCCGAAGATGGTTTCAACAATCACTTCGCCGTCGCGGCGGGTCAGGTCGCCCAGCGCGGTTACCTTTTCCACCAGATCTGCTTTTGTCATGTACGATTCGCCTCCCCACCAAGCATAACCGGATTCTGCCCGTCGGCGCACGAAAATGCAAGTCCCTTGTGGAATTTAGCTCTTTTGCATCAGCCATTTGGACCCCCCTGCTCCCGCCACCGGCGGGACCGCCGGGCGGCCGTTAATGCTGTATGATGACGGAAGCCTGCCCGC
This sequence comes from uncultured Acidobacteriaceae bacterium, assembly GCA_963808695.1. Taxonomy (GTDB): domain Bacteria; phylum Acidobacteriota; class Terriglobia; order Terriglobales; family Acidobacteriaceae; genus Telmatobacter. The sequence continues at coordinate 178,399 of CAWEHF010000003.1, read as the reverse complement.
GGTAGCCCGCCCTGTGCCTGAAGTCCGACACTCGACGGCAGCACTCGCGACGGTACCCGGCCCGGGGAATGAACTTGAAAACCGTTGTGCGGCGATTCCATCAAAGAGTAAGCCGCCCGGGTCGGATGCGGATGCCCGTTTCGAGGCCGGGAAACCTGAGAGCCCTGAAGAATGCCCTATCCGGCCTATAGCATCGTGATTCCCGCCTACAACGAGAGCGGGCGCATCCCTGCCACGCTCCGTTCGGTTCTGGATTGCGTTCACGCGCACAACTGGAACGCCGAGGTTATTGTGGTGGATGACGGCTCACGCGACACGACCGCCGAGGTGGTGAGGGCGATTGCCGCGCAGGCCCCGGAGGTGCGGCTGATCCAGAATCCCGGGAACCGGGGCAAGGGTTACAGCGTGCGCAACGGCATGCTGCAGGCGCTGGGCGAGGTGGCGATGTTTACCGACGCCGATCTTTCCGCGCCGATGGAAGAGGCCGAGGGGCTGTTTGCCGCGATCGCCGGCGGCGCCGACATCGCCATCGGTTCGCGCTGGCTTGAGCGCAATCGGCAAACCATCCGCCAGCCGCTTTACCGGCAGTTTTTCGGACGCTGCTTCAATGCGGTCACGCGCATGATCATGGGCCTGCCATTCGCCGATACGCAGTGCGGCTTCAAGGCTTTTTCGCGCAAGGCTGCGCAGACTGTTTTTCAGCTGCAGACAATCGAGCGGTGGGGCTTCGATCCCGAGATCCTGTTTATCGGCCTCAAGCGCGGCTTCCGCATCGATGAAGTGCCGGTGAGCTGGGCCCACGACGAGCGCACCCGCATGAGCTACCTGAAAGATGGAATGCGCATGTTGCAGGACATCGCCATCGTGCGCTGGAACGCATTGCTGGGACGATACGGCCGCCAGGTCGAACACATCCACCGGCCGAGGCTGGCGAAATAACCCGAACGCCCGAGGGCGGGCTGAATATTTACCGGCGAATCTTCAACGCCCTAAACTAATTGCCAGGAATCTCCGTCCCAGAGTGAGAGGTCCCAGCCGTCGCTATCTGCAGTTGCCGGGATCGGAACGTAAACCGCGACCTCCGCAGGCTTGAGCGAAGGGGAGGCGCGCGAGGAGGCAATTCGAATGATGCGCAAATTCTTGCTCGCCGTCACGTTTCTGGCGCTGGGCTCTGTCGCTGCTCTGGCAGCGGACTTTAACGGGAAGTGGTCTGGCACCGTGCAGGGCATGCGCGGTCCTCAGAACCTCACCTTCAACTTCAAAGTGGATGGCGCGACGGTCACCGGCGCCGTTACCACGCCGCGCGGCGACGTGGACATTTCAAACGGCAAGATTGACGGCGACACCATCACCTTTGACACGGTGATGAACTTCAACGGAAATTCGTTCACCATCAGCTACAAGGGAACGATTAACGGCGACACCATCAAGTTCACCCGTACTTTTGGCGGGAGCGGTGACCGTCCGCCGCAAGAGTTCACAGCCAATCGCGGCGACGCGGCGCCTGCTCCTGCGCCGGCTCCGCAACAGTAGGGAATTGTGCTGGTAACTCGAATGGTCTGAGTGTTAGGGTGGACCTAACCCCCGGAGGCTCGTCCACCCTATGGCTTGCCGCAGTTTCCCGATTCTGCCTTTGCGCGTGTGCGCAGTTGCCGCTCTTGCGCTGCTTGCGCTGTGTCTTGTTCCGCGCTGTCTCAGCGCGCAAACGTTCGACGCCACTACGCTGCACCAGCCAACCGACCTGAGCATGACCTGGCTGCTCAAAGCCGGCGACGACCCCGCTTACGCGCGGACAGATTTCGACGATTCCAGGTGGATGCGCTTCGATCCCAGCCAAAGCCTTACTGGCATCTTTCAAGCCCGGCCTCAAGTGGTGTGGTATCGCCTGCACGTGAAGGTCGCACCCAACGAAACCGGCCTGGCGCTGGCAGAGTGGAACCTGAGCAGCGCTTTCGAAATCTACGTAAATGGCAAAGAGCTCTTCGAGACGGGCAAGGTGGCGCCATTCGTGCCTTACACCTTCGACGGGCATCTCATCCAGCGCATTCCCGAAGCGGACATCGCCACCGGGTCAATCGTCATTGCCATGCGGGTCCACATTTCCGGGCTCGATTGGGTTACCGGCTTTCCCGGGTACTACGCCTACAACCTTACGATTGGCCAGGAACGCGCACTCAGCGACAGCATTTGGCTCACGCTTATCGGACGGAACGCGCTTTTTCTGTTCTTTCTGGTCACCGGCCTGGGGCTGGGCATTGTGGCGCTCGCGCTCTTTTTCTCCCAGCCGCATCAGCGCGAGTACGTGTGGATCTTCCTGTTGTTCCTCGCCTCGGGGCTCCAACTGCCGCTGACAGCTTACAGGTTCTTCCACAATCTTCCATCTGGATGGGAATACGTCCAACAGTCTTTGGGGATTGCGGTCCTGATCTTTGAAACTCTCATGTACTTTGCGCTGCTGCGCATCCGCTTCGGCTGGTGGATGAGGGCTGTGCTGGGGATTACCGTGGCCGCGCAAGTGGTCTCCATGGTTGGGACAGCCAATGCGCTCGGGTCCTCGCTTACTACATTTCTCACCGTCATCCCGCAGGCCGCGCTTTTCGCAGCCATCATTCCGATTCTGCTGATCGTGAATTGGCGCCGCGGTAACCGCGAGGCCGGCATTCTGCTCATTCCCGCCATTTTCATTGGCCTAAACCTCTCTCTCAACCTCGTCTTTTACGTGGGGTTGCAAATTCCGGCCCTTGCGCAAGGCGCGTTGCGATGGCAGACGGCGATCGAAAATCCGACGCTGGGGCCTTTCACCCTGACCATAAACGATCTGTTCGGCTGCTTCTTCGTGCTATCTCTCGGCGTAATTCTGGTTCTGCGCTCCACGCGCATCAGCCGCCAGCAGGCGCTGATTGAAAGCGAAATGGCCGCCGCCCGCGAGGTGCAGCAGGTGATCTTGCCGGAACAGATGGAGACCGTTCCCGGATTCACCGTGGAAAGCATTTATGAGCCGGCGCAGCAGGTGGGCGGCGACTTCTTCCAGGTGCTGCCCGATGGCGCAGGCGGGTTGCTGCTGGTGATCGGCGATGTCACCGGCAAGGGATTGCCTGCGGCGATGCTGGTTTCAGTGCTGGTGGGCGCGATTCGCGCCGCGACCGATTACACCTCCGATCCGGCCGAGCTTCTGGCAAATCTGAATCAGCGGCTGGTGGGGCGCGTGGAGGGAGGATTTTCGACGGCGCTGGTGGCGCGCATCGGCGCGCGCGGCCAAGTCTCAATTGCCAACGCCGGACACCTGCCCCCGTATATCGATGGCGGCGAAGTAGAGCTGCCGGGAGCACTCCCGCTCGGCGTGGAAAGCGGCACGCACTATCAGACCGTCTCCTTCGAACTTCCGCCAGGCAGCAGGCTCACCTTCTACTCCGACGGAATCGTGGAGGCACAGAACGCCCGTGGCGAGTTGTTTGGATTTGAACGCAGCAGCGAAATGTCTTTGCAGCCTGTGGCGGCGATTGTGAAGGCGGCCAAGGAATTCGGCCAGCAGGACGATATGACGGTGGTTGCCATTACGCGCGATGCAGCGGTGGCCACGGCGGCGTGAGGCCCCTCGTCATCGGCCTTGACGACCAAACGAAAGTCGATAACAGGCTCTGGAGCCGGCAACGGTACGAGTGGTAGGGTGGACCTATCCCTCGCGAGGCTCCTCCACCTTATGGCTCGCTGCTGTCATCTCCGCACTTCCCGGCGTCTGATTGCAATTGCCACTTTTGCGCTGGTGGCCCTGGGGATGGCGCCGCGAGTGCTCCATGCGCAGACTTTTGACGCCACAGCCTTGCTCGAGCCCACCTATCCTGGCGTGCCGTGGCTCATCCAGGCAGGCGACGATCCGGCGTGGGCGCAGCCCGGATTCGACGACTCCCACTGGCCTCTCTTTGACCCTCACGATTCGCTGACAAGTGTGTTTCCGCACGATATGCCGCCGGTGATCTGGTACCGGCTCCACGTCAAGGTCGATCCCACACACACCGGCCTGGCGCTGGATGAGTGGAACCTTTCGCGCGCATTTGAGATTTATGTGAACGGGGAACGGCTGATTGAAAGCGGCCAGATGAGCCCGTTCAAACCCTACACGACGAATGCGAGAATCCTGAAACGAATCCCAGACAGGCTGCTGCGATCGGGTTCCATCGTGATTGCGATGCGCGTCCACCTCTCCAAGACTGAGTGGGTCGGGGGGCAGAATCCGGGGTACTACGTTACCAATCTCCAAATCGGCCAGGAATCGACGCTTGAAAATGCAAACTGGCTTGCCGTGGTGGGCGGGGATGCGCTTGGCTGGGTGCAAAGCGCCCTTCTCGTCGGCCTGGGTCTTGTGGCGTTGATGTTTTTCAAAGCCGAGCGCGTGGCGGAGGAGTACAAGTGGGTTGCCGCCTGGGGTTTGATCACCGTTTGCGAGTTTCCTGAGCCATTTGTCGCAACCTGGCACAACATCCCCGTCGGCTGGGAGGTATTCACCGACATCTTCAGGCTGTTCGTGCCCTACGTTATGGTTTCGGTGTACTTCTCATTCGTGAACCAGAAGGGCAGCTGGGGATGGAAGATCATTCTGGCGATTGCCGGCATGATGAATATGTTGTCAGCTTTCCAGGGGCTCTTATTCGTCTCGCCGCTGCATATCCAGCTCTATATGAACCTGCCATTCATCGCCCTGCTTGCCGGGGTGGTGCCCATCGTGCTGGCGACGCACTGGCGGCAGGGCAACCATGAAGCGGGAATACTGCTGATTCCGGTGGGTCTCTTCAGTCTTTACATCTACGCCGAATTGTTTCTGAACTCGCTGTTTGAGGTCCCGTTATGGAGACAGATGGCGCTGCGCGGGTTCGACCTGATCGACCGCTTTCCGGTTGGGCCTTTTGCAGTTTCGCTCAACCAGGTATCGGGAATCCTGTCGACCATCTCGCTGACCGTCATCATGATTCTGCGCTCGACGAGAACCAGCCGGCAGCAGGCGCAGATGGAGGCAGAGATTGCCGCCGCACGCGAGGTCCAGCATGTGATTGTGCCGGAGAGCAGCGAAACCGTACCCGGTTTCAAGGTCGAGAGCGTGTACGAGCCGGCGCAACAGGTGGGCGGCGACTTTTACCAGATACTGCCCACGCGCGACGGCGGAATGCTGGTGGTGATTGGCGATGTTGCGGGCAAGGGTCTGCCCGCCGCGATGCTGGTTTCAGTGCTTGTGGGAGCCACGCGAGGCGTGGCCGAGTACACCTCCGATCCGGCCGAGCTATTGACCAATCTGAATGAGCGGCTGGTGGGGCGCGCAGGGGGAGGGTTCTCAACGGCGCTGGTGGCGCGCATCGACGCGCATGGAGAGGTGACGATCGCGAATGCCGGGCATCTGCCGCCCTATTTTGACGGCATGGAGGTGCCGTTGCCCGGCGCGCTGCCCCTTGGGGTGAAATCCGGGACGCGGTATGAGACGGTCGCGTTCAAACTGCCCCTGGGCAGCAGGCTCACCTTCTACTCCGATGGAATTGTGGAGGCGCAGAATGCGCAGGGCGAGTTGTTTGGATTTGAACGCAGCAGCGAAATGTCATTGCAGCCCGTGGCGGCCATTGTGAAGGCGGCCAAGGAGTTCGGTCAGCAGGACGATATGACGGTGGTTGCCATTACGCGCGATGCCGCGGTAGCCAGCGCGGCGTGAGGGGAGCTCGACCAGCCTGCGAGTCTCGTATTCACTTAGCAACATCGATATCAATGTCATTCGGCGCGCCGCGCACCGCGCAAATCTTAAGAGTCGAGCGGCCCGCAAAGTCGAGGGATCTGCAGTTGCTTCTCAACAATCTTCGGCCTGATTGCAAGATCTGAGGAATTTCGTGCTTACGCCGTCGCCGTCTTTGCCAAGTCCTGCAGGCCGCGCGCTTCAATTTCGAACTCGCGCATCTTGTACTTCTGAATCTTGCCACTGAGCGTGGCAGGGAACTCCGATACAAAGCGGATGTGTTCGGGGATCTTGTAGTACGCGATCTGGCCCTGGCAGAATTCTTCGATCTCTTCCTCGGAGGCGTCGATATCCGGCTTCAGGCCGGGCCGGAGCCTGACCCACGCCACTACAATCTCGCCCAGCCGCGCGTTGGGAATGCCGATCACCTGCACTTCGCCAACCTTGGGATGGGTGTAGAGAAACTCCTCCACCTCGCGCGGGTAGATGTTCTCGCCGCCGCGGATGATCACGTCGCGCGAGCGGCCGGTGATGTGGATGCAGCCGTCTTCGCGCATCACTCCCAGGTCCCCGGTGCGCAGCCAGCCGTCGTGTTGAATCACCATCGCCGTGCCTTCGGGATCGCCGTCGTAGCCCTTCATCACCGCGTATCCGCGCACGCACACCTCGCCTTGTTCGCCGCAGGGCATCGCCTCATGCGTGTCGATATTCGTCTCGGGCTTTGCCCTGTGATTCGTTTCGGGCTGCGCCTCGAGCGAGGCGATTTTGATTTCGGTCTGCGGCATGGCGCGGCCCACGGTCTTGACGCGAATCTCGATGGAGTCGCCGGCATCGCTCATGGTTACAACCGGCGAAGTTTCGGTCTGCCCGTAGGCGATGACCAGCTCGCGGCAGTGCATTTCTTCGAGCACGCGCTTCATCAGCTCGACGGGGCAGGGCGCGCCGCTCATCATGCCGGTGCGCAGGCTGGTCAAATCGTAGCTCGCGAAATCGTCCAGTCCAAATTCGGCAACGTACATCGCGGGCACGCCGTAGACGCTGGTGGCGCGCTCCTCGTGCACGGCGCGCAGGGTTGCCCGCGCATCGAAGGTCCAGTTGGGCAGCACAATTGCCGCGCCTGAGTTGAGGGCGCTCATCGTCCCAATCACGCATCCGTAGCAGTGGAAGAGCGGCACCGGGACCACAATCTTGTCCTGCTCGGTGTAGTGGAATCCCTGGGCCAGGAATTGGCCGTTGTTCACGACATTGCGGTGGGTGAGCAGCACGCCTTTGGGCAGGCCGGTGGTTCCACTGGTGTACTGGATGTTGGCGACGTCGTCGACGGCCACGGCTTCGGGCAATCGGCCTTCAGCATCAAGCAGAGCCGGCCACTCGGGCGAGTCGAAGTAGATGGTGTGCTCGAGGGCCAGATCGAGCCCATGGCGCGCGCGGCCCAGGATTTCTTCGTAGTCGGCGCGCTTGTCTTTGTGCCACAGGAAGAGCGCCTTCATGCGCGAGCGGGTGAGCGTGAACTGCAGCTCGTGCGAGCGGTAAGCAGGATTCACATTGACGAGGGAAGCGCCGGCCCGCGCCGCGCCCATGTGCATCATGATCCACTCGATGCAATTGGTTGACCAGATGCCAACGCGATCGCCGCGCCGGATGCCGAGAGACCACAATCCGCGAGCTACGCGGTCGGCCGCCGCGCTCAGCTCGCTCCAGGTGAGGCGCTTGCCCTGGTGCAGGCTGGCCACTGCGAGCCGGTCGGGAAAGCGATCGGCAGTGCGGGTAAGCAGGCTGCCAATGGTGAGTTCAAGCAGAGGCCGCGCCGGGCCCCGCGCATAGCTCTGGAGACAAAGATTTTCTTCGACGGGCATCGACGCGCCTTCAGTTGGGATGAATGCGAAGGTGTAACCAAGGGAGTTTACGCCGGAGTTGGCGGGGGTCTATGTGATCTGCTTCACATGAGAGGGAACGGCCGAGCTGTGGCGGAGCTAGATAAGGGTACGGACGTGAAGGCCGCCTCTCTTGGCGAATCGAATCACGGGTCTGAGGCTCGCGCCCTTGAGTCGAACCGTGGTCGCAGGTGCTATCCCGTCATGCCGTCATGCGCCGTACCGTCTTTTGAGCCGGATAACACTCCCTCATTGGCGAGGATGCGATAGAGCGTCGATCTGCTGATCGAAAGCTGCTGGGCGGCGCGGAGCTTGTTGCCGCGATTGAGGTCGAGCACGTATTGCACGTGATGGCGAATGACGGCATCGAGGGAAAGATTGTCGAGCTGCGTGGAGGGCGGAGGCGCGGGTTGCACCAGCGGACCATCGGGAATGGCCAGGTCGGTCGTGCGGATGACGCCGTTGACCGCCTCGAGCAAAGCAGTCTCAAGCACGCTGGCCAGCTCGCGCACATTTCCCGGCCAGTTATGTTGCAGCAGGCGCGCCAGCGCTCCGGGGCCCAGCAGGACAGGGCGTTGCTGGTAGCGCTCGCAGAGCCGCTCAAGGAACGCCTGCGCAAGAGGGGCGATATCCTCGCGCCGCTGGCGAAGCGGGGGAATGCCGAATCGGATGGCGGTGAGCCGGAAGGCAAGATCGGGAAGAATGAGTCCCTGGCCGGCCATCTGCCGCAGAGATGTTTCAGACGAGGTGACGACGATTGCCTGGCCGGGAGGGCGATCCTGCAGCGCCTTCAAGACGCCCAGCAGCAATCCCTGCCCGGGCGGAGCCAGCAGATCGACGCGATCGAGATAGGTGAACCCGGCCAGCCCCGCGGGATTGGCGTCCGTCGCCAGCCATTCGCGCGCATCGCGCCGCTTGAAAGCTCCACTGGCAAGCTGTGACCGGCTGAAGATGTATCGGGCCAGGGTCTGTTTGCCCGATCCGTGCTCGCCTTCGATGGTGCCCACCTGAAGATGAGGAGCGGCCATCTCGGCCTGCATGAGGAGCTTGCGCCATGCAGCGCTCACGCCCACTACTTCGCCGGCGCGCGGCGGCTCCATCTCGACGAGCGTCAGTCCGAAACCTGAGGACTGGGGCTGAAATTGAACGGCGCTTTGCATCGATCCCAACGAGCCTCGCCTTTGTCCCCCAATACGTGCCACGCCTTCGTGGCCCGGGAGGGCTATCCGAGCCGACACCGTTTTCATCGGCCTCTAAATGCAAAACTTGAGCGTGGAAAACCGGCTCATGCATTCCGGGCCGCAACCACCCTCGCGGCCGCATCGGGTGCACTCCTTGACTTCAAGTTTTCAGGCTCTATACTCAGTGCATTCCTTCTTGCCGTTTCCTGTCGTCGCCGGTTCCGGCGCCTCGAATTGTTCGCGGCTCGCCCATTTGCACCTTGCGGAGATTGGTTCTTGGGTCCACGGCTGAAAAACCTGCTGTACACTGCGTGGCTGGCGGCGATCGTCACTCTTGCCGTCCTCCACGGCTTGAACCTGCGCGCCGATTTTCCCAACCACACGGTCTGGTCCGGCGACTGGGCGAAATACACCGACGAGGGCTGGTACTCGAACGCCGCCATCCGCGCGCATCTGCTGGGCCACTGGTATCTCAAGGGCGACTTGAACCCCGCTGTAGCGCTTCCCGTGTGGCCGTTTCTTGAGTGGATTCTGTTTTTCTTTACCGGAGTTTCGCTTGAAGCCGCGCGCGGATTGGCCGTTGCTGGATTTCTTCTTAACCTTTTGCTCAGCTATCTGCTGCTTCGCACTTCGGGATCGCGATGGACCGCGCTGCTGGCCCTCACGTTGGTTGTCACAAGCCCGTTCCTCTATTGCTTCAGCCGCCTGGCGAACCTTGAGCCGTTTGTCATGGTCTTCACGCTCGCGGCGCTCAACCTGGCGGTACGCCTGCCCCGGATGCGCAGACCCGTATGGGGCGCCTTCGCCGTCGGATTTCTCTTTGCGGTGATGGTGCTGACCAAGACCAACGCCGCGTTTCTGCTTCCCGCGCTGGCGTGGGCCATGGCTTTGCCTCTGCGCCGGCGCCGAAGGCTCGCAGTGCAGTGTTTGCTGGTGGCCGGCGCCACGTTTGCCGCCGGTTACGGATTGTGGCTGGCGCTCATCGCCAGCCGCGGATTTCTCGGCGATTACAAACTCTTCTTCTTCATCAACCACTATCCGCGGCCGCACGGGCTCTACTGGCCGCTGGTCGCATTCTGGTGGTCGTTCCATGGCGGACTGTGGGCAGATCAGGTACTTCTCCCACTGGCCGGCATTGTTGTGCTGGCGGCGATCGTCTCCGCAGTCGCCGCGCGGCGCGCATCGCGCGGCCCCGTCACCGGGAGCCTGGCTGCATTTGCCCGGCGACTGCTCCTCGATCCGGTCTTCGGCTCATCGCTCGTCGCCGGCGCGGGGACGATCGCCTTTATGACCTACCAGAACCATCCCCAGCCGCGCTACTTCACAGTCACCGCGGTTTTCTGCTTCTTCCTGGTCGCGCAGGGCGCCGCGGCTTTGCTGCGGCAGGCTTCAGCCTCCGCCGGCACGCTTCGCCTGCTGCTGCGCGGCGCGGGAGTCACCGTGGTTGCGGTCTCGCTTGTGGCTGCTGCGGGGAACGGCGCCCAGACGCTCACTTACGTCACCCATCCCGAGTACACGTTTGTGAATGCGGCCGGGCATCTCGCGCAATACATTGACGCTCACCCCAACGGGCGGCGCCTGCTGCTCTCCATCAGCGGCGACCAGATCATGCTGGCCACGCATCTGCCTGCCATCTGCGACGATTACGGCACCATGCCGCTTCCCGATAAACTCGGCGAATACCAGCCGGGGTGGTACGCCGCGTGGAACGTTCTTGATCCGGCAACGCTTGAGGATCTGCACACGCGTTACTCCCTTGAGCAGGTTGCCGCCTGGCCCTCATTCGACGACTCCGATCGCAATATCCTGGTTCTGTTCAAACTGCATCCGCTGGCGGGCGGCAAGGTTCGCGATGAGAACAGAGAGAATCTTCGCATCGAACTGCCCGATGACAAATTCGATGTCGATGTCGACTAAGGCGTATCGACTCCTCGTGCGATGGCGTAGCCTCTCGCGTGTGCGACAATCCACACAGGCCGGCGTAACGATGAAAACCTTCTATCTGGTTCTGATCAATGTTTTCTGCCTGGCCATTCGCTCGATGGCTGCCCAGCCGCAAGCCCCTGCACCCGCGGCGCCGGCCCCGCTGGTTCTTGCCGGCGGCACGGTTGTCGACGTCACCGGCTGGGGCGACTCGGCCCGCGACCTGACCAATGCCGTTGTGATCATTCGCGAGGGACGCATCACCGACGTTGGCCCGGCAAGCGTCCTCCAGATTCCCAAGGGCGCGCGCGTTATCGACTGCACGGGGCGTTACATTATTCCGGGCCTGGTGGATGGATTTGCCGGCATGAGCTCGCAGGCCGAGGCGAACGCCGACCTATATATGGGCGTGACCACGGTGGTTGCCCGCGCCGACTACGAACGGGGATACATCGACACTGCGTCGAGCCCCAGCCCGCACCTTTACCTCGTCGACTCAGCAGGCACAACCGACAACTGGAGCTTGCTGGCCCACAATCCCGAGTGGGTTGCGAAACTGCGCGAAGGCACGCGCCCGGTAGAGCTGAACCCCGACGATACGGCACGCCAGCTGGTTGATACGGCGCGCCTGGGCACGCGCGTAGTGCTGCTCGGAGCCGATGTGACGGCGGCCAATGCACAACTGATCATTGCGCGCGCCCACGACCTTCACCTTGTAACCTACGGCGGATTTGTGTCGACGCCCTATCGCGTGGGCATCGAGGCAGGCGTCGACGCTCTGGTCCACATGGGTCACTACGAACTGGGCGTCGTTCCAGACGAATTGCAGAAGCCGCTCGTCGACGACCCTTTTGGCCCATCGGCGGTGACTGCGTTCGACTACTCCGAACGCATTCCGCCTACCGATGGGCGTCTGCGCGCCTATGCGCAATTTGTAGCCGCGCACCACGCCGCACTTTTGCCCACCTTCAGCCTCTACTACGTCGAGCTGCCTGCCCACCGCAACCTGTGGCGCGAGCCGGCCGCAGCGTTGCTCAGTCCCAACCGGATGTTCCGTCCCACCAATCCCGCCACCGGGGAGATGATGTATCCGCTGACCGGCTGGCCACGGCGCCTGCCCGCGGCGGGCCAGCGCTGGGTTGAAGCCGATCTGCAGAAGAAGGCCGACCAGGCAGCGATGCGGCTTTGGCGCATCAGCGAAACCATCTTCTCCGCCTTCCCGCATTACCTGGCCGGCTCAGGCGCCGATGCTCTTGGCACCATGCCGGGCATCTCTCTGCATACCGAGCTTGAGCTGCTGGTGCGGCTGGGGCTCTCGCCGCGCGAGGCGCTGGCCGCGGCTACCAACAACTACGCCGAACAGTTTGGCTGGACAGAGCTCGGCCAGGTTGCGCCGGGACGCCGCGCCGACGTGCTGGTGGTTGACGGAGACCCGACGGTCAGCATCTGGAATGCACGGCGCATTTCCACGTTGATTGAGGATGGCAACGTGATGGACCGCGATGCGCTGCTCAAGCTCAAGTAATAGAGAGAAATCGACCGGGGCCAAAATATCTAAATCCCCTGGGCAAAGCTTGCGATAAGAGGTCGCCGTGCCCTGTTACAAAACCCAGGCATCAGCGACTCACCCACGTTCAGACTCCGGCTACCTTTCCCGGATCTAACCCCGCTAGCTCCGCTCTTCATCTCCATCGTTTACTCTTAAGTCAGTACCCGATTCAGCAAACATGGCAAGAACTTCTCCCCGCGCATCATCCGCAACAGTCGCCGCCAGAAAGCGCCACAACCGGTGGCTGGTCCTGATTGCCTTTTTCAAGTTCGCGCAGGCCTCCTTCTTTATCCTCATCGGGCTGGGCGCGCACCGCCTGCTGCACAAGGACATCGCCGACCAGATTGAATTGATCGCCCGCCATCTGCGCTTCAATCCCGAGTCGCGGCTCATCAACTTCATCCTCGACCGCGCATCGCTGGTCAACGATCCGCTGCTGCGGCGCATTGGCTTCGCAGCATTTGGCTATTCGGCGCTGTGCATTGCCGAGGGCCTTGGCCTCTATCTCGAGAAGGCCTGGGGCGAGTTCCTTACGCTGGCCATTACCGCCTCGTTCCTGCCCTGGGAAGTCTTCGAGATCTTCCGCCACGTCACCTGGGTCCGCGTCGGCCTGTTCACCATCAACGTCCTGGTCTTCATCTATCTGCTCAAGCTGGTGACTGAAAAGGCGCGGCAGAAGGTAAGGGCGCGGAAGAAGAAGAAGTAATCGGCCGTCTCACGCGGGCTGAGGCATCAGGCGCTCCACAATCTTCCACTCAGCCCCGCGTTTCCTGCCCAGCCTGTCCTCCGGCCATCGCAGAGCCCCGCCAGGGCAGGGGCGAGAGCGGAAACCTCTCCCGAAGAGAAGGCTGAAAGGCAAATCTCCGCGCAGTAACCCCGTCAATCTTCGCCTTTTGTTCCCCTATCACAGGCCGGAATCCCTGTCCAGAGCATGAACCTCAGCAGTAAACACAACATGTTGTGGTGTGGTCGGGCTGGCGATCTATTAGGGGATTTTCAACCGGTGAGTGGAGTTTTCCTCCTCCCAAAGCCCATTTTTTCCTTTGCGCGGGCAGAGAAGAGCGGTACTATCGTCCCTAAGTGGAGAGTTGTGGAGCTTAATGGAGCAGAAGGGCCAACCGCCCAAAGCTCTTTTCCAGCAACTTTCAACAGGATTTTACTTCGTTTTCAGTTCCGCAATTGCGGTTTTGGGCCCCTTGGTCGAGCGAGTGAACCAGTTTTGCTAACCAGCCGGGGCCAGCTTGATTTAAGCATACGCCGGGACCAGGGTTACCGCGAGCGAACGGGAAAGCGGAAGCAGGAAGAGGCAGTAGATGTTTCGCGGCAACCATCCGGCCAAGGTCGATGAGAAAGGGCGGCTCAAGCTTCCCGCTGCGTTCAAGCAGCTTGTGGATGCGCAGGGCGTGAGCCAGTTCTATATCACCTCGAGCGACGGGGCCAAGGCCGAGATCTGGCCGCTGCCGGCGTGGGAAAAGGTCGAGGCGAAGCTGGCCGAGTTCAGCATTATGAACGACGCCGTGGAGAAGTATTTGAGCCTGACCAGCTACTACGGGCAGCAGGTTGAGATGGACAGCCAGGCCCGTGTGCTGATTCCGCAGATTCTGCGCGGAGCAGCACGGCTCGATGCGGAGGTGGTGGTGATTGGCAAGATCGACCACCTCGAGGTGCATAACCAGGCAGCGTTTGAAGCGAGCCTGCCGGCGAATGCGCTCACCCAGGACGATCGGCGTTCTGTGGGAGCGATTCTGAATGGCCGGCCGGCGGGAAACCCCTGAGGGGGTGCACATGACGGTCCGCGGACCAAAGCATGTGCCAGTTCTTTACCAAGTGACGTTGGATTTTCTCTGCATTCGCCCCGATGGGACTTATGCGGACTGCACGCTGGGCATGGGTGGTCACGCCGAAGGAATCTTGCGGCGGCTGGGCCCCAAGGGAAGGCTGATCGGCTTTGACCGGGATCCCGAGGCGCTGGAGTTGGCAACGGCGCGCGTTGAGCGGGTAAGGGAAGAGCTGGGAAGCCAGGCGGCGGAGGTGAGGCTGATCGGCGAGGCGTTCAGCACCATTGCCCGGCATGTTAGGCCGGGCGAGCTGGACGGACTGCTGGCGGACTTTGGCGCAAGCAGCCTTCACTTTGACGAAGCGCGCAGGGGATTCAGTTTTCAGGCGGATGGGCCGCTGGATATGCGTATGGATACGCGCACCGGGCCCACTGCCGAACAGGTGGTGAATGAGATGGACGAGCGCGAGCTTGCGAATCTCATTTACGAATACGGTGAGGAAAGGAGGTCGCGGACAGTCGCCAGAGCAATTGTGCGAGGGCGGCCGATAGCTACCACCGGGCAACTTGCACGGATTGTAGCATCGGCCGTCCCGCCAATGAAATACATTCACCCGGCCACGCGAACGTTCCAGGCACTGCGCATCTACGTCAATCGCGAGCTTGAAGAGATCAAAGAGCTGCTTGAGGCCGCACCAAAGTTGCTTAAGCCCTCAGCGAGGCTTGCAGTCATCAGTTTTCATTCATTAGAAGATCGCATCGCGAAAGACAGTTTGAGAGACGGCGCAAGAAACGGAATCTGGAACATCGTTACAAAAAAGCCGGTGACGGCGGACGAAGAAGAGATTGAACACAACCCGCGCTCGCGAAGCGCGAAGTTGAGAGTGGCGGAAAGGCAGCCGCTAGCTACCAGCTTCTAGCTTCTAGCTACTAGCTATTGAAGTGCGGAAGCGGTGGTTGGCGGGAACTGAGACGCGCGGGGTTTTGAACGAGAAGTACGCAGGGCTAGGGAAAAGCTAGCAGCTAGAAGCCAGGAGCTAGAAGCTTAGGGAGAGCAAGCATGGCGGCAGCAGTTGCATATTTGGAATCGGGGCGGGGATGGAACGCGCGAGTTGCCGAGCGCAACGCCGAGTTGCTGGCGCAGCAGCCGGTGCGCCGCCGCCGCGTGCGGACGCCGGAGTTTTATTTCGCCAGGAGCTTCGACAACTCGCGGCTGGTGAAGGCTCCCGACCCGGTGCGCGCGCGCCAGATGCGGGTGTTCTGCGCCGCGGTTGCCGTGCTGTTCTCACTGGTGATGGTTTACGGCCTGCAGCACTTTTATGCGATTGAAAACAGCTACCGTGTTGAGAGCGAGAAGCAGATGCTTGAGCAGTTGCGCGAAGATAACCGTCAGCTGAAGTTGACTGAAGCTGAGCTCACGCAGCCTAGCCGCATCGACGGCCTTGCGCAGCAGCTTGGGCTGGTTGCGCCGCAGCCTGGCCAGGTCGTGCATCCCAGCGTGCAGGTGAACTCCGGCGCGCCAACGTTGGCGCAGGTTACGCCGCCGGGGCACTGACGACGCAGCCATCAGCTAATAGTGGGCGCCCCATCCTTTCCGCAGCCTTTTCGCGGAAAGGGTGGGATAGCACAAAATCATGCGGTCAGCGGTCCAGGGAGCCAATAGCTGAAAGCTAAAGAACATGCAGGCAGCCGTACGAGCCATTCGCAACCGCGCGACCACCCCTAATGCCGTTCCGTTGAAGCGCGGGCGGTTCTGGCTTATCTGCCTGTTTTTCTTTTTGTGGGCAATCGGCATCGGCGCACGGCTTTTCTGGCTGCAGATCGTTCGCCATCCCGAGTACGTTGAGCGTGCTGCCAAGCAGCAGCAGCGCACCTTTGAGGTTGCGCCGCGGCGCGGCGTGCTCTACGACCGCGACGGGCATGAGCTGGCCATGACCGTGCTGGTCGACTCAATCTACGCGGTGCCCACCGAGATTGACTCGAAGCAGGCGGCTGCGCACATTCTCTCCCCGGCCACGCACATCGACCCTGAAGACGATCGCACCACTGAGAAAGCGATTGCCGAACGGCTGGCTGCGGGCAAGAGTTTTGCCTGGGTGGCGCGGCGCGTAACGCCTGAGGTTGCGGCGCGCGTGCGGGCGCTCAATATGAAGGGAATTTATTCGCAGAAAGAGTTTGAGCGCTTCTACCCCGACAACGAGATTGCCGCGCAGGTGCTTGGCTACGTGGGCGTGGACGATAACGGGCTCGGCGGCCTGGAAGAAAAGTTCGACGGTGAGTTGCATGGCGCGCCGGGCGAAATGTACACCGCCATGGACGCGCGCCGCAAGGTGCTTGGCTCGACCGAAAAAGAGCCTGAGCCGGGCCGCAACCTGGTGCTGACCATCGACGAGAATATCCAGTTCATGGCCGAGCAGGCGCTCGACCATGCGATGGAGAAGACGCAGGCGCTGAATGGCACCGTGGTGGTGCAGGACGTGCACACCGGCCAGATTCTTGCGCTGGCCATTCGGCCCACGTTCAATCCGAATCAGTTTCGCCACACCACCCCTGAGCAGCTGCGCGACCACGCGGTGAGCGACGTGTATGAGCCGGGCTCGACATTCAAGCTGGTCACGTACTCCACGGCGCTCGACCAGCACGTGGCCACCCCCGACGACATGATCGATTGCCAGGGCGGGCAAATTACGATTGCCGGCCGCGTGATTCACGATGACAAGAGCGATCGCGGGCTGGGCACGGTGACGGTGGCGACGGCCCTCGCGCGCTCCAGCGACGTGGCCGCGGTGAAGCTGGCGCTCAAGGTCGGTTCCGACCATTTTTACCAGTACATTCGCGCGTTTGGTTTCGGATCGCGCTCGGGGATTGAGCTGCCCGGCGAGACGCGCGGCCTGCTGCGTCCGGTGAATCGCTGGAGCGGCTCGTCGATCGGTTCGCTTGCCATTGGCCAGGAAGTTGCCGTGACGCCGGTGCAGCTTGTCACCATGGTTTCGACCATTGCCAATGGCGGCGTGTATCTGCCGCCGCACATCCTCATGCCCGACGCACCTGCATCGGCAGATCCCAACCAAAACTCTGCCGCACCGCAGGTGCTGGCGCAGCCCTTCAAGGCCGGCGAGGATCTGCCCAATCCGTTGCCGCAGGGCGCGCACCGCGTCATCTCCACAATGACCGCGGCCGAGATGCGCAAGATGATGGAGGGCGTGGTGCTGTTCGGCACCGGCAAGTCCGCGCAGCTCAACGGCTATTCCTCGGGCGGCAAGACAGGCACCGCGCAGAAGATTGACCCCAAAACGCACACCTATTCGAAGACCATGCACATTGCGTCGTTCGCGGGTTTCGCGCCAGTCAACGATCCGGTGATTTCGGTGGCCATCGTCATCGATACGCCGAAGGGGCAGTACTACGGCGCGGAGGTTTCAGCGCCGGTCTTTGCCGAGGTGGCGCAGCGGGTGCTGGAGTACCTGGGAGTGCAGCACGATATCGATCTGCGGCCCGCCAAACCGGCGGGCAAACAGAAGCCGATCGTCGAGGATGAGGCCGATTCGCAGAACGAAAACATCAAGGCGCTGTATGACGCGGCCAACGATTTGCCCGCCGACGATCCTCAAAGCGCGTCGGCGCTGCCTGCCGCCTCGGTTGCGCGGAACACGAGTGCTCCAAATGGGAAAACCGGGAAGAGCGCAGATGGATCAGCGAATACGCCGCCAACGCAGCCGCAAGGCAAACCTTCTTCAACGCCGTCCCTCGCGCAAGTGGCGCAGAACACCCCTCCGCCGCCAATGGCCAGGAGCGTGACGATCTCCGAGGCAAAGCAATTGCGCGTGCCCTCGCTGGTGGGGCTCTCGATGCGCGATGTGATTGTGCAGGCGGCCTCGGCAGGGCTCGACGTTGAGATTGCCGGCAGCGGCACGGCCCGCGAACAAGCGCCGGCGGCCGGAACCATGGTGGCCGAAGGCACAAAGATCGTGGTCAAATGCTCGCGCTGAGCGGGTGTTGCGCCAATTGAGAATCGCTCGCCGGTCGAGTCGCGAGTTCATCCCAACCAACTACAATCAACCAAATGATGCACTGGCACGAGCTAATCGCCGAAGTCACCGCTGTCGGTTCCGCGGGCAGCTCCGCCGAAATCATTACCGGAATCGAATACGACTCGCGCCGCATACGCACAGGCGCCGTCTTCGTGGCCATGAAGGGCGGCACCACCGACGGCAATCGCTACATTGAGAAGGCGATCAACGCCGGCGCGCTGGGAATCATTACCGACTCCGCGCAGACCTTCGACCATTTCACGGTTTACCAGCCGGGCCTTCCGGTTCTCGAGGTCGACCACGGACGCCGCGCTCTGGCGCAGGCGTCGGCGGCGTTTTTCGGCCATCCCGAGCGAAAGCTTGCCGCCACCGGCGTTACGGGCACCAATGGCAAAACAACCACGGCTTTCCTCACCGAAGCGCTCCTTAACGCCGCTGCTCGCAAAACCGTGCTCATCGGTACTATCGAATATCACGTTGCGGGCGAGGTGAGGCCTTCGATCCACACCACGCCGGAGTCGCGCGACCTGTACGAGTTGATGGCCGAGGGCGCGGGGCTGTGTGCAACCGAGCTGGTGACCGAGGTCTCGAGCCATGCACTCGACCAGGGGCGCATGGCGGGTATCGACTTTGACGTTGCGGTCTTTACCAATCTCACGCGCGACCATCTGGACTACCACCAGACCATGGAGAATTACTTTGCCGCCAAGCGCCTGCTCTTCGACGGGTCGCGCTACACCGCGCCGCGCGTGGCTGTCATCAATGCGTGCGATCCGCATGGTGAAGAACTTGCCAGCGCCGCCGGCAAAGCCGGCGCCGAGGTTCGGACATATGGCATTGGCGGCATCGGCAAAGGCGATTGGCGCGCGACGCGGTACGCTCTCACGCCATCGGGCGCGACCATCGAGATTGAAACACCGGCTGGCTCTGCGTGCCTTGAATCGCATCTGGCCGGCGAGGTGAATGTCTTCAATCTGCTTGCGGCCCTCACGGCAGCACACGCGCGCGGCATTCCTTTCATCCAACTCGTTGAAGCCGTGCCGCATTTGCGCCCGGTTCCGGGCCGCTTTCAGCCCGTCGCCGCCGGCCAGCCGTTTACCGTGATTGTGGATTACGCGCACACCGACGATGCGCTGCGTAACCTGATCGCGCTTGCTCGCCAGATGACGGCCAGCACGGGGAAGCGCGTCATTACTCTGTTTGGTTGCGGCGGCGACCGCGATCGCACCAAGCGCCCCAAGATGGGTCAGGCGGCAGGCGAAGGCAGCGATTTTGTGGTGGCGACCAGCGACAATCCGCGCTCCGAGGATCCGCTGGCGATTCTTGCCGAAATCGAACCCGCATTGCGGGCCACCAGCGTCAAATATCTGATTGAGCCCGATCGCGCGGCGGCCATCGGGATTGCGCTGGCCAAGGCCGCGCCCGGCGACGTGGTGCTGATAGCCGGCAAGGGGCACGAGAAGGAGCAGATCCTCGCCGATCGCACCATTCCGTTTGACGATGCCGAGGTTGCGCTGCATGCCCTTGCTGAGCTCGGTTACGCAGGTACCAAGTGAACCATCTGCGTCATTGAATTGCCGTGCGGTTCGCCGTATTGTTGGTGAACAATGAGACTCACGCTTGCCGAAATCGCGATGGGCGCAGGGGCCATGCTTGAGGCGCCTGCGAGCGTGCCGAATGCCGGCGCGCTGGTGGCCGAAGGCTACTCGATTGACTCGCGCACCATTGCGCCCGGCGAGCTGTTTTTTGCGGTGCGCGGCGAACGGCTTGACGGGCATGATTACGTGGCCGCGGCTCTCGAGCGCGGCGCGCTGGCCGCGGCGGTTTCGCGCGCGCGCGTGGCCAGCCTGCCCGACGCCGCGCTCGCCTCACCGCTGCTGATTACCGAGGATCCGCTGGCTGCTCTGCAACTGCTGGCCGCGCACGTGCGCAGGCAGTGGGGCAAGCGCCTTGTCGCCATTACCGGATCGGCGGGGAAGACGACCACCAAGGAAGCCACGGCGGCCGCGCTGGGCACAAAGTTCAGCGTGCTCAAGTCGCGGGGCAACCTGAACAACGCCTTCGGCCTGCCGTTGCAATTGCTGCGCCTGGAACCGCAACATGAGATCGCGGTGGTTGAAATGGGCATGAACCGCACGGGCGAGATTGCGGCGCTGTGCCGCATCGCTTCGCCCGACTGGGGCCTGGTGACGAATGTGGGCAATGCGCACGTTGAAAACTTTGCCGACGGCCAGGCCGGAATTGCGCGCTCCAAGTTTGAGCTGGTTGCCGCGCTGCCGGCCAACGGCGTGGCGTTCCTGAACTGCAGCGATCCTTACGTGTCGCAGTTTGGCCGCGATTTTGCCGGCCGCGCAGTGTATTTCGGCTTCGGTCCCTGCGCCGATCCGCAGATTCTGTCGGCGTCTGAAGATCTTAACGGCCTGCACGTGCGATTCCGCGCGGGTGCTCGCGGGGTCCCCGCGGACAGATCTTCGTCCGTGGGGCTGGAACGCGAAGGCGCGTTTACCTTGCAGATGCTGGGCGCGCACAACGCCTCCAATGCGATCGCCGGTCTTGCCGTGGCGCTCGAAGCAGGCGTGGATCTGGATGCCGCCCTGATCGCGCTCGCACAGCTTACGGCGGGCGACAAGCGCGGGCAGTTGCTGGAGATGAACGGCGCAACGATTTTGAATGACAGCTACAATTCCAACCCCGAGGCGCTGCGTTCGATGATAGCCACGCTGGCTTCGCGCCCCGGCACGCGCCGCATTCTGGTTGCCGGCGAAATGCTCGAGCTTGGCGAACACTCGCCGGCGCTGCACGCTGCGTGCGGCCGTGCGGCCGCTCATGCCGATCTCGACTTGGTCGTGGGCGTGCAAGGCAATGCGAAATTCATTGCAGAAGAGGCTTGCGCCGGCGGAGTTGCTTCGCTCTTTTTGCCCGATGCCGATGCCGCTGGCCATTGGCTGGCGCGGAATCTGCGCGAGGGCGACCAAGTGCTGGTGAAGGGCTCGCGTGGCGTGCATCTTGAGCGCGCCATTGAAACCGCGAAGAACCTGCTGGCAACGGAGGCTCGATGAGAGTCCGCAGATATCCGGGAATTCTCGCTCCGATCCTCACTTTCGCGTTCACCGCACGGCTGAGCGCGCAGTTTCCGCCCGAGTGGACGACGCCGTTCCCGCCGTTCCACATCGCGGGCAATCTGAACTACGTGGGCAGCGCCGATCTCGCCTCCTATCTTGTTGCGACGCCCAAAGGTCTCATTCTCATCAACAGCAATCTGGCCTCCTCTCCGCCCCTGATTCGCAAGAGCGTTGAGGCGCTGGGCTTCAAATTCACCGACATCAAGATCCTGCTCATCAGTCACGCGCACAACGATCACTGTGGCGGCAGCGCCGAGATTCTGAAGGAGACGGGCGCAAAGTATGAAGTGATGGATGGCGACGCCGGTGTGGTGGAGTCGGGCGGGCGGACCGATTTTCAATATGGTTCCGACCCGACGATGCATTTCGCTCCGGCGCACGTCGATCGCGTTCTCCACAATGGCGACACAGTGAGCCTGGGCGGCGTGGTTCTTACCGCGCATTTGACGGCCGGCCACACGCGCGGCACAACGACGTGGACTATGGATG
Source organism: uncultured Acidobacteriaceae bacterium (assembly GCA_963808695.1). GTDB lineage: Bacteria > Acidobacteriota > Terriglobia > Terriglobales > Acidobacteriaceae > Telmatobacter. Next base: position 156,743 of record CAWEHF010000003.1, on the reverse strand, counting down.
AGCGCGAAGGGGATGAGCGCGAGGGCGGCCGCACGCTGCACGTGGTTATCGTCGGCAGCCCCAACGTGAATCCCGGCTACAAGCTGCTGGGCAACAAGGTGTATCCGCACATTGCCGAGGATTACAAGCGCGGGTTCGCGGTTCTCAACCGCCTGCCTTGCGGCATTTTTCTTGGCGCGCATGGCAGTTACTTCGGCATGAAGGAAAAGTACGCGCGATTCAAGGACGGCGACCGCGACGCGTTCGTCGATCCGGCGGGGTACAAGGCGTATGTTGCCGAGCGGCGACAGGCGTTTGAGGCCGAGCTTCAGCGGCAATCGTCGGCGAAGTAGCAAGTCAGCGAGTGGGCGCGGCCTTGATTGCGGCTTCGGCCTGCATCAGCGAAATGCCGCGCAACAGAAACACCTTGCTGCGCGAAGAGGTGCCGGATGCGAGTTCGATTGCACTCTTTGGCAGCGAGAAGAATTCGGCCAGGAACGCAATCAGCGCGTCATTCGCGCGGCCTTCAACCGGAGGCGCGTTGACGGCGATCTTCAACTGCGCTGCGGCGCCTTCGCCGTAGACGCCGGCGATTGCGGTTTTCTTTGCGCCGGGTTGGGCGCGGACCGCAAGCGTGACGCCGTCTTTGGCCGGCCGCAACATCAGGCCTGCTCCGCTTCGTTGTCTGAATCTTGTGCTGCCGGTCGCGTGCGTTTGCCGAACAGCGCAGTGCCGACGCGGATGCGCGTTGCGCCTTCGGCGATGGCCAGAGCAAAATCGCCGCTCATGCCCATGGAGAGCACGTCGAAGTTGAGACGCGGATGCGCCTTCGCCCAGCGGTCGCGCCACGTGCGCAGGCTGCGGAAGCAGGCGCGGGTAACCTCATCGGGCGCGCCCCACGGCGCAATCGTCATCAGGCCGCGAGCTTCGAGCGAGCTGAGATGGGGCAGGGCCTCGAGCAGCTTTGCCGCGTCTTCCGATTCGGGGTCGATGCCGGCCTTGGTCTCTTCCGGGCTGAGCTTGACCTCGATCAACGCGGGCAGCCGTTTGCCGAGCTTTGCGGCCGCATCGTTCAGGCGTTCGGCCAGGCGCAGGGAATCGAGCGAGTCGATACCATCAAAGAGGTCTGCCGCACGCAGTGCTTTGTTCGATTGCAGATGCCCGATCAGGTGGCATTCCATGCCCTGGCGCTTTGGACCGAGGGCGGGGGCCTTCTGAATCCACTCCTGCACGCGATTTTCTCCAAAGAGCCTGAGACCCAGTGAGGCAGCTTCGATGAGCGTTTCGGCGGGAAAGGTCTTGGAGACGGCCATCAGCTCCACTTCACTGCGCGGGCGGCCCGCGGCGCGGCAGGCGGCGGCGATCGATTCCTCGAGCTTCTCAAGATTCTCTGCGAGCGGGTTCAAATGCTTCCTCGGCTTAGTCCGATGGGACTGACTCCCGATGATCGCGCCGCCCCACGGGGCTGCGGTCATTTATTTCGCGCTTACCCAGGACTGCGTCCTGGGCTAAATTCCATGCCTCCCTACGGGAAGCGGCATTTGCGCCGCTCGTTGTTCGGCATTCAGCAACGCTATCTATTGTTGCAGCATCCAACCGGACGATGGGTACAATTGTTCTTCTGTTCTTCTCCAACATCTTTATGACCATTGCCTGGTACGGTCATTTGAAGTTTGAAAACCAGCCACTGTGGAAGGTAATTGTGGTGAGCTGGTGCATCGCGTTTTTCGAGTACTGCTTTCAGGTTCCCGCTAACTGCATCGGCTACGGCCGCTTCACGCCCGTGCAGCTCAAGGTGATCCAGGAGATTATTACGCTCACGGTCTTCGGCGTCTTCGCCACGTTTTATTTCGGCTCGCACCTGCGCTGGAATCACGCGGTCGCCGGAGCTTTGCTGGTGGGCGCGGCGTTCCTTATTTTTCACAAGTTCTGATTTGCGTCGGAGTCAGTGGCCGCGCTCCTCGAGATATTTCTCCGCCTCGAGCGCGGCCATGCAGCCGGAGCCGGCGGCGGTAATCGCCTGGCGGTAGCGGCGGTCCTGCACGTCGCCGCAGGCAAAGACGCCGGGAATAATCTCGCCCTTATCGGTAGTGAACACGTTCTTTGTGGTCTTGATGTAACCGTCCTCGTCCAGATCCATCTTTCCGGCAAAGAACTTTGCGTTGGGCTCGTGACCGATGCCGAGAAACAGGCCGCTGATGGCGAGCGTGCACGTTTCGCCGGTCTTTACATCGCGCAGCTTCACGCCGCGCACCTCCTGCTCATCGGCGCCGAGAACTTCTTCAATCACGGTGTTGGTGCGCAGTTCGATGTTGGGGTGGGCGATGGCGCGTTCCAGCATGATCTTCGATGCGCGGAAATGCTCGCGCCGGTGCAGCAGCGTGACCTTGGTGGCGAAGCGGGTGAGGAAGAGCGCCTCTTCCATGGCCGAGTCGCCGCCGCCCACGACCGCGATCTCTTTGCCGCGGAAGAAAAATCCGTCGCAGGTGGCGCAGCTCGAAACGCCGTGGCCGATGAGCGCCTGCTCGCTGGGCAGGCCGAGCCAGCGCGCGCTGGCGCCGGAGGCAACGATGAGCGTGCGGGTATGAATCTCGCCGATGGAGGTGTGCAGCTTGATGGGGTGCGCTCCGAGCTCGACCGAGTGCAGGTGCGCCATCTCGAAGGTTGCGCCAAAGCGCTGCGCCTGCTTCTTCATGTTGTCGATCAGCTCGGGGCCCTGGATGCCTTCGGGCCAGCCGGGGAAGTTTTCGACCATCGTGGTGATGGAGAGCTGGCCGCCGGGCTCGTGGCCCTCGAGAACCAGCGGTTTGAGGCCGGCGCGGGCGGTGTAGATGGCAGCGGTCAGCCCGGCGCATCCCGAGCCAAGAATTACGGTATCGCGAATTTCAGTCATGAGCAGTCTCGAGTTGATTTTAGAGCCTCAGATTGATATGGCGTTTGCGGCAAACCGAGGAAATCACGGCGTGTTCGCAGCGGCCAACGGTTTGATGCGGATGGCCGCTCGGCAGATTCAGCCACGGGGTTCTTTGCGGGCTGTGAGCGCGGCCGCGGCGGCGATTACGAAAATAGGAAAACACTCCACGGTGTAGCGCGGCTCGGGATGTTCGATGGTGCCGAGCATCAGAAAGCGAAGCACTAGGTACCCGCCCAGCATACCCGCCAAGGGCACGCGGCGGCGAAGGAATGCCCAGGCCGCGGCAGCCACGTAAAACAGGTTGATGAGGCCGAGCAGAATGGCCCAGGTCGTTTGGCCGTGGTGCTCGCTCCAACGCCACCAGAAGACATCGATGTCAAACTCCAGCGTTCGCGGTCGCAGGAGCATGTCAGCCACGCGAAGTGCTGGAACCGTGACGTAGTAGCGGAAGGGGTGGGCGTGGATGCGCTCGTCGGCGAGGGCGGCGAAGCGGCTGTCGAGTTCCGGAGTGATCGTATTGGTCCGGTTGTAGTCGGCGATCAGCTCGAGCGTTTGCCCGCGCTGTTCGGGCGAGTCGAAGGCGCTCGGGGTCAGGTCGTTGATATCGATCGGCCCTTCGCCGGCGTTCCACAAAACGTTTGCGGTGGTCACGTACTCCACGGCCCAGGTACGCGCCCAGCGGTAAAAACCGGCGTTGACAGGGTCGCCGGGATCGTTCGCATAGCGCGGCGCGAGCGGTTGAAAGACGTGGAATTGCGCCCAATTGCGCGCGGTCCAGACGGAGAGCGGGAGCAAGGCGGCGAAACAAAAGATGGAGGCTGCGGTGAAGCTGCGGCCCAGAGTCCGGCGGAAGCCTAGTGCGAGGCAGCGGTTGCGCAGCGTGTAGTAGAACAAGCCCCCAACCAGCGAGACGAAGAGCAGAGCGCCGTCGGGGCGGAGAAGCATGGCGAGGGCTGAGGCGCATCCGGGCAGCAGCAATGCCGGCAGATCGCGTTGGCTGGCGGTTTCGGCGGCGAGGGCGCGGCCCACGCTGTAGATGCCAAGCGCAATCGCGAAGACGGTGAGGCATTCGGGCATGGCGATGGCTGAGTAAGCGGCGGTGAAGGGGCAAAGCATGGCCAGCGCCAGGGCGACCAGGCCGGCGCGCTCTGAAAGATGACGGCGGGCAAAGGCCGCGAGCAGCAGCCCGGCTGCCATATCAAAGATAAGCTGCGCGACAAAGACGGCATTCATCCAGGACATTGGCCAGAGACGGGCAAAAAGCTGCTCGAACGTGGCGAGAAAGATGGGATAGGCCGGCAGACGATAGAGGGAAGGGGAGATATCGGCGCCGCTGCCGACGCCGTAGATTCCGTGATGCAGCAGATTGTGGCCGAGTTGCAGGTAGTCCAGGGTGTCGTCGTCGCCGGGGCGCGGAAAGACGATGAACAGGACGCGCATCGCCAGGCCTGCGGCGATCCACGGCCACCAGCTGCGGGGCAGGCGTCCCTGTTGTTCGGCTCGATGCATACACAGGAGAATAAATGGGATGGGTGCTGTTGACGGCACCGGCCTAAGTCAATCACAGGCCCCAGGCTTGCGTGGCGGCGGCGAAGAGAACCCGCGGATGGCCGCATTGGATCGCGTATAAGATGATGCACATGGCGAATCTGACTCTGATCTATGGCCTGCGCCTCTTGCCGGAAGGGGAAGTAACGGCGATCGAGGACGCGAAGCTGAAGCTGGCCAACGGCCACGAGGCCCACGTGACCATGCACACCATCGAGGGTTCGCGCGAGCAGATCGAGACCCAGCTCAAGCGCAGCCTCGATGCGTTTTTCGATTTCTATCCGGAGATTTAGCGAGTGAGCAAGACAGCGAGTCAGCAAGTCGGCGCGTTGGCGAGCCGTCGAAGATCGTCCGTTGATGCGGACCGGATCGCCGAATCTTAAGAGCTTCTCATCCGAATCCCTTGAAAAAGTTAATAGCCTCTTTCTAGAACTTCATCCGGATGGTGCGTCTTTTGCCGCGAATCCTCGTTCCGGAGGATTCGTGTGCCGCTCTTCAGGTGTGACCGCCGCAATAATTACCGGTGCGAGCGCCGCATTGTTTTGGGCTCTGTCGCTGTTTTTCTGCTCGCGTTTGGGCCTGCGGCTGCCGTTGCCGGCGGACCAAAATACGTTGCCGGCGCCAGCTATTTCAATCCCGCCGTCCTTGGCCAGCCGGCGCACTGGGCCAACGGCCAGGTGAACTACTACGTTGACCAGGGCGCGCTGTCAAGCACTGTCACCAACCAGCAGGCCACGGCCATGGTTGACGCGGCCGCCGCCTTGTGGAGCGCGGTTCCCACGGCAGGCGTGACGCTGACTGACATGGGTCAGCTCAACGAAGATGTAAACGGGGCAAACATCGAGGTCAATGTGACTGGCATCGCGGTGAACGCGACCGGCCAGATCACCGCGCCGGCAGATGTGACTCCATCGGCCACGAGTTATCCGCTGGGCGTCATCTACGACGCGGACGGATCGGTGATCGATGACCTCTTCGGCGCAACCACCAGCACTCCCGAGACCTGCCAGGACAACGGCGTCTATGTGTGGATGGATAACCTGAACGCCGATGCAACCATCGCGCACGCCATCATTATCGTGAACGGATTGTGCGCCACCACGCCCCCGATGCTCGCAATGATGAGCTACGAGATTGAGCGGGCCTTCGGACGCGTGCTCGGGCTCGACTACTCGCAGGTGAATCCCGGAGCGCAGGAAAACGGCGAGCCCGGCGGCACGCTGGGCTGGCCGGTGATGCAGTCTTTGAGCGGAATCTGCGGGGCGAGCGGAGGAGATTGTATTCCCGACCCCAACGTTCTGCGCTACGACGATATCGCCGCGCTGAACCGCATCTATCCCATCGCCTCGGCCAACCTTGCGAGCTTTCCCGGCAAGCAGATTACGGCGGCAAACGCGGTTTCAATCCAGGGGACGGTTGAGTTCGCGAACGGTTACGGGATGCAGGGGGTGAACGTGGTGGCGCGGCCGCTTGACGCGAACGGAAGCCCGCTCTATGAGTACACGGTCAGTTTCGTCTCGGGCGCGTATTTCAACGGCAACCACGGCAACCCGGTGCTGGGCTTCGACGCCGCCAACGGCAATCCGCTGGCGATGTGGGGCTCGAACGATCCGGCCATGCAGGGGTACTTTGACCTGAGCGGCATTCCGCTGCCGCCGGGCGTGACGGCGGCAACTTACCAGGTTTCGTTTGAAGCCATCGATCCGCTCTATATCCTGACGGATTCGGTTGGCCCTTACATGCAGGGCCAGGTCGATCCTTCGGGCAAGCTCAACGCGGTGGTGCTTTCCGGCATGGCCGCGGGCAGCGCGCAGACGTTGACGATTACGGCCGTGGGTACGCCCGAGCCCGGTTTCAACGACGCCATTGGTACGGTTGCCCAACCGCGGCAGATGCCGGTCACGGGAATGTGGTGCGGGCGGCTGAGCCAAGTGGGGCAGACCGATTGGTTTACCTTTCCGGTGCGCGGCAACCGCAACTTCACCATCGTTACGCAGGCTACCGATGAAACCGGCGCGCCCTCGAACCAGAAGGCCATGCCCTCGATCGGCATCTGGGACGCGTTCGACCCGGCGGGCGCAGCGGCCGTGGTGAGCGTGCCGGGGCTGAACGGCCTGGCCACAGGCGAGACATGGATGCAGGTGAACACCTATGCCGCCGACGTGGTTCGCGTCGGCGTTGCCGATGCGCGCGGCGACGGACGGCCCGACTATAGCTACAACGGATGGGTTCTTTACGCAGATACGGTCGACCCCGCGCGGCTGCCGGCCTCGGGCGGCCCCATTGTGATTCACGGCATGGGATTCAGGCTCACCGATACCGTGCAGGTGGGCGACCAGGCCGCGCTGGTCACCAGCATCTCGCCCACCGAGATCACTGCCATTGCCCCGGCGGCTGCCACGGGCGTTACCGGCTCTCAAGATGTCGAGGTCGACGACGCGCCGGTGTTCTACGCATCGGCCGTGATTCCGGGAGGCATCAGCTACGACTCGGGCAACGGCGACGCACTGACGCTGTTAACCGGGCCCTTCAACACCATACCCATCGGTGTTCCAACGCCGTTCGCGGTGCAGGCGCTCGGGCCGACGCTGGCTCCTGCCGGAGGCGTGACCGTTATCTACACCGTGACCAGCGGAACGGCCTTGCTCGCCTGCGGCCAGGCTACCTGCTCCGTCACCGCATCCGGAGACGGCCGCGCTCAGATAAATGTGACCGCGGTGGATGGTTCGCTTTCGATTGTGACTGCATCGCTGACCAATGGATCGAGCCTTGAAGCGCAATTCGCCGGCGGAACTCCGCCCGCGCTGGCTTCGCTTACGCCGGAACTTTCGCTGGCGGCGGGAACCACGCTGACCTGGACGGTGGAGGCCCTTGCGCTCACGAATGGCGTGCCTGCGCCGGGCCAGTCGGTGCAGTGGACAAGCGCGAGTGAAATCGTGGCGCCGCCGGCCTCAGTTCTTACCAACTCGTCCGGCATTGCCACGCAGACGCTTACTGTGGGGCCGCTGTCTGAGGGACAACTGGCCACCATCAATGCCTGCGTGAATGGCGCCAGCAGTTGCGCCGTATTCAACGTGATCGGCGCGCGGCCGGAGTACGCTATGGTTGTTGCCGTGAGCGGTACAAGCCAGACCGTGTCCGAATCAGGAACGCCAAGCCAGATCGTGCTGCGCGTTCTGGATATGGACGGGAATCCGATGGCCAACGGAACGGTTTCGTTCTACCAGGCGCTTTATGCATGGACTCCGCCGTGCGAGCCGCATACGGTTTGCGCTCAGGGAGTGCTGCTGGCGACGCAGACGGCAACGGCTACTTCGGCTATCGATGGGAGCGTGAGTTTTACGCCAGCCTCAATGCCGGGCGTGGCGACAGATCTGGTTGGAATTGCGGCGACGGGGAATACGTCCACGGTGGGCGTGGCGATCGAGCAGGGACCGTGAAGGCAGGGGCTGAGGGAACAGGCAATAGGGAATAGGGAAAGCTTCTAGCTGCCAGCTAGGGGCGCGCGGCTGCCGAGAGTGGAAGCTATAAGCGAATAGCTAGCAGCTAGAAGCTGCTTCTATGACGCCACCAGCGTCGGTCTGCGGCGCGGAGCCAGCAGCGGCATTACCTGGTTATACGCTGCTTCCGGCGTCAGTCCGTAGCGCGCGCGAAGCTGGTCGACCTTGCCGTGCTCGATGAACCGGTCGGGCCAGCCGACGCGCACCACCGGAACCTTGCTGCCGAGCTCGTCGAGTGCCTCGACAACCGCCGATCCAAAGCCGCCCATCAGTACATGATCTTCAAACGTGACGAAGGCGCCCACGCGCGTGGCGTAGCGGGCCAGCATCTCGCGATCGATGGGCTTGATAAAGCGCGGATTGATGACCGCGGCCGAGTAGCCGTCGTTCTCAAGCAGGCTGGCAAGTTTCTGCGCCATTGCCGTCATCGGTCCCAGACCGAGAATCGCCACGTCAGAGCCATCCTTGAGCACCTCGGCCTTGCCGATGGGCAACACCTGCGGCTCGGGCTTGCGGGCCACGCCGGCCACCGCGCCGCGCGGGTAGCGAATCGCCGATGGGCCGGGGATTTCGAAGGCTGTCTTCATCATGTCGGCGAGCTCGTCTTCGTCTTTGGGCGCCATCAGCAGCATCTCGGGCACCGAGCGCAGGTAGCCGATATCGAACAGGCCGTGATGGGTGGGGCCGTCGTCGCCCGAGAGGCCGGCGCGATCCATGCAGAACAGAACCGGCAGCTTTTGCAACGCGATGTCGTGCACAATCGGATCGAAGGCGCGCTGCAGAAATGTGGAATAGATTGCGCACACCGGGCGGAATCCGCGCGTGGCCATGCCGCCGGCGAAGATCACCGCGTGCTCTTCGGCGATGCCCACGTCGAAGTAGCGCTTGGGATGCTTGGGGCGAAAGAGATCGAGGCCGGTGCCGTTGGGCATGGCCGCGGTGATGGCCACGATGCGCGGGTCCTTGTTGGCCAGGTCGGCCAGCGTGTTGGCAAACACCTCAGCGTAAGTCGGCACGCCATCCGGCGTCTGGCCGGTCTCGGGATCGTAGGGGCCGAGGCCGTGGAATTTTTTCTGCCCGTCGAGAGCCGGCTGGAATCCGCGGCCCTTCTGCGTGAGGATGTGCAGAAGCACGGGGTGGTCGAGGGTCTTGAGGAACTTGAAGGTCTCGATGAGCAGCGGAAGGTTGTGGCCGTCGATGGGTCCGAAGTACTCCAGGCCGAACTCCTCAAAGAGGATGGAGGGCCAGAGCATGCCTTTCGCGGCCTCTTCGGCGCGCCGCACCACCTTGATGGCGGTTTTGCCCGCGAAGCGCTCGATGAGTCGCGAGGCGCGCTCGTGCAGGTGCTGGTAGTGCTCGTTGGTGACGATGCGGTGGAAATAGCGCGCCACCGCGCCCACGTTGCGGTCGATGGACCACTCGTTGTCGTTGAGCACCACAATCATGCGCCGGGTCTGCTCGGCGATGTTGTTCATCGCTTCAAACGAGATGCCGTTGGTGAATGCGGCGTCGCCGGCCACGGCGATCACGTGCTCGTGGCCGCCGGCCAGGTCGCGCGCCACGGCCATGCCGAGCGCGGCCGAGAGCGCGGTGCCTGCGTGGCCCGCGCCGTAGCAGTCGTGCTCGCTCTCGGTGCGCAGCATGAAGCCGTTCAGGCCGCCGGGTTGGCGGATGGTGTCAAAGCGGTCGTTGCGGCCGGTGAGCAGCTTGTGAACGTAAGCCTGGTGGCTGACGTCGAAAAGAATCCTGTCTTCAGGAGTGTTGAATACGGCGTGCAGCGCGATCGTCAGCTCGACGACGCCGAGATTGGGGCCCAGGTGACCGCCGGTCTTTGAAAGCGTCTGGATGAGGCGCTCGCGGATCTCTTCGGCGAGAGCCGTCATCTGCGCGGGGGTCAGATTTTTTACGTCGGCGGGAGAGTGGATGGATTCCAGCAGTGTTCCCATATCGTTCCTTCTCCCGGGGAAAAAGCCGGGCATCCAGGGAAGTGCGAAAGCCCTGCAGCGAAAGATCTTGCAAATAGCCGGGTTTGGCGGCTAATACGCCAGTCTTTAGTATACCTTCGGTCCGGTTTTCAGCCCGTAACGTTAGACGCCGCGCCGCGTGACCAGGAGCCAGCCTGCAGTTGTAGGATGGGCGCATAGATTTTTATACGCGGAGGGAGACGAACGTGGCGATCCTGGGCAAGTGGGGCCTATCGGCGGCGATAGGGTGGGCGGCAGTGGCGGGGTTGGCATTGGCAACGGCACAGCAGGCGGCATGGGGGCAATTGGCGTTCCCCCCGGGCAATTCATCGCAAACCGCGCCCAATCCTCTGACCGACACGACAGCGAATCCGGGGAAGATCCTGCTCTATAACCTGGAAGCGCAGTTCGCCAAAGATGTGGCTGCCAAGGGCGGCGCAGCGTTTGCGTTATGGTGCGCGCCAGACGCAGTTCTGCTGGGAAACGGGGCCGCGCCGGTTGTGGGCAGGGTGGCAATCGAGAAGGCGGCCAACTGGTCGCCAAAGGATTACCAGCTTACCTGGACTCCCACCGACGCCATGATGGGCCCCTCAGGCGACATGGGTTACACCTGGGGCCACTACGAGGGCCACAGCAAGGACGCAAACGGCAACCCGGTTGTCACCAGCGGACGTTATATGACCATCTGGCGCAAGGAAGCCGACGGAGGCTGGAAGTTCGTACTGGACGCGGGCGCAAACGACCCGCCGGAGGCTGGAGATTGCTGCAAACTGCCGGGACATTAGGGTTTATTCACACCGTAGGGCCGGTTGTTCGCGTAATGTGAGAAGGCACGGTCTGGTTTCGCCCGTGTTTTCCACACATGAGGGTTGCACCGGATCCTGCCAGAGTGCAGACTCGTTCCGGAAGCTTCAGCAATCGCCGCAAAGCACTGCGTTTTCAGCCATCTGCGAGCTAGTAATTCGTTCGTAACTCGAACGTAACTCCATGGAGCCAAAAAACTGGTTACCTCAGTGGTATGCCTGACCGCATACTTCTGCCCGGTTTGTGTCAGAGAAAACCCGTTCGAAAACGCTGATACTCATAGCGGGTGTGTTAGATCATGCACGCGATGCTGGACTCGCAACTGGATGAGCTCCAGGAGGCTAGGTTGCGACCGGAGTTTCCTATGCCCGATCGTGACTCAGATCCTGTCCTCGACGAGTTGACCGAACTCGCAGCTGAGTTGTGCGAAGCCGACTACGCCTACGTTGGTTGGCTTGACGACGACCATCTCAGGTTCCGATCGCGCTTCGGCTTTGAGGCCGTGAATCAGCCGCGTGACTTGAGCGCCTGCCAATTTACGCTGAAGAGCAGCCTCCCGCTGCTGGTTCCCCACACCGGCAAAGACGGGCGTTTTCCGAGGTCCGGAATTGAGCTGTCGCCGGGCGTCCGCTGCCTTTCCTACGCGGGCGTCCCGCTGATTTTGAGTTCGCGGCAGGTGATCGGCACACTGGCCGTGCTGGCTACGGCGCCCAATCGCTTCAACCAGGCGCATATCAAACGCCTTGTTACCCTTGGCCACCAGGCGGAAACCCGCCTTGAGCTCTACAGCCGCATTCAACTGCAGGAGGAGGGGCAACGCGTTCGGCTGCGAACCGAGCGGGCGCTGGCCATTGAGCGCTGCATGGTGACAGCGACGCTCGATTCCATACCCGCGCTGGTGACGGTGCTCGACACTGCCGGTCGCGTGGTGAGGATGAATGAGCCGTGCGCGCAACTGACCGGCCTGAGCAGCGATACAGTTGTGGGCCGGCCGTTTATTGAGGAGTTTCTTGAAAGCGACGATCGCGGCTGGGCGACAGCCAAGCTGCGCGAAGCCGCGGCCGGGCAGGCTTCAGGCCCCCATGAGACGGTTTGGAAGACGGCGGGAGACATTGCCCGCAAGACCACGTCCCGAGGCGGCGGCAAGCGGCGGGTGAGCTGGACGGTCAAGGCCCTTGAGGGTCCGAATCGCGAGATTCAATACCTCATCGTGAGCGGCCAGGACGTAACCGGACGGCGCGCCATTGAGGCGGCGCTGCTGGCCAGCGAAGACCGCTACCGCGAGATGGTAGAGAACAGCCTGGGCATCGTCTTTGCGTGTTCCATGGAGGGCCGCCTGATCGCGGTCAACGACTTTACCGCGGAGACCCTGGGCTATGGCGCCGAAACGCTCAAAGAACTGGTGATTGCGGAGCTCATGGATTCGGCCGGCGCAGCGGCTTTTCAGGAGTGCCTGCGCGCACTGGAGGCATCCGGTGAGTGGCAGGGAGCGCTCTCGGTTCGCCGCAGCGACGGCGAGATGCGCCGCATCGCAGTGCGCACGCGGCGCATCGTCGTTCCCGGCGGCGAGCCGTTTGTGCTGTGCAATGGCATGGACGTGACCGAGCAGCATTCCGCCGAAGAGGCGCTGCACCTGGCAACGCGGCAGCGCGAGCTCATTCTGGAGTCGGCGGGCGACGGTATCTTCGGCATCGATCTCGAAGGCAAGATCACGTTCATCAATAATGCCGGCGCAGAGGTACTGAGCTACACACCCGACCAGCTGGCAGGCAAAGACGTGCATGACGTCATCCACCACAGCCACGCCGATGGAACGCCCTACTCGAGAGCCACCAGCCCGATTCTGCTGGCGCTGCGCCGTGCCGAATCCATCTGGATGCGCGATGAGGTTTTCTGGCGCAAGGACGGAACGGCGATTCCGGTTGAGTACACTGCCAATCCTCTCATCAAGGAAGGCCACATCTCGGGCATGGTGATCGCCTTCCAGGATGTTACCGAGCGGCGGCGCCTGGAAAGGATGAAGGAAGAGTTCATCTCGACGGTGAGCCATGAGCTGCGCACCCCGCTCACCGCGTTGCGCGCCTCGCTCGGGCTCATCGCGTCAGGCTCGCTCGACAGCCGGCCTGAAAAGCAGAAGCAGATGATCCAGATGGCCATCGGCAATAGCGAGCGGCTGATGCGGCTGGTGAACAACATTCTTGATTTCGATCGCGGCGACAAGGGCAGGCTTGTGCTCCACCACAAGCAGGTTGAGGCCGTTGATCTGCTGCGCCGTGCGGCCGACGCCGCCGAACACGCCGCAAGCCTGGTCCAGATCAGCCTGGAGGTGAATGCCGCTGCCACGCCTGTGTATGCCGACGATGAGCGGATTCTGCAGGTCTTTAACGAGCTCATTACCAACGCCATTAAATTCTCCGCGCCCGGATCCACCATTCAGCTTTCGGCGCAGCTCGGCGGCATGAGCGCGTTGGGCCGCCCCGAACTGTGCTTTGTGCGCAAGGGCGAGGTATGCTTCATTGTCGAAGACGAAGGAGCGGGCATCCCGCCTGAGAAACTGGCCCGCATCTTCGAGCGATTCCAGCAGGGCGATAGTTCCGATACGCGCGCTCTTGGCGGCACCGGCCTGGGCCTGGCGCTGTGCCGCAGCATCGTGGAGCAGCACGGCGGCCGCATCTGGGCCGACAGCGTGCTCGGCAAGGGAAGCCGGTTCTACTTCACGCTGCCGATCCTGGCCGAAGTGGAAATGCCGTAAGTCGCTCTCGGCGCGGGTCGCACGTTCTAAACTTCCTCAAAACCAGGAGTGCTCCATCCCTCCGCAGTTTCATCGCGGAAGGGTGGGAACGCCAGCCCGAACAGCGACACACCATCCCAGCGCGATGCTGGGGCCGGGGATCAATTCCCGGCACCATGGCCGCATTGCCCATTGTCCCCGGCGCGTTTACTGCCGGTTGGGATCAACGGTCGGCAACGGCAGCTTCCGCCGTTGTGCCGGGGGTGCGCTGGAGTTCGATTGTCCGTTCGTGCCCGACCCCGGCGTGACTATACCGGCATCCGTTCCGGCATTGCCTTCATCGTTCGACGCCAGTTCCGACTGCCGGTACTTGGGCGCGCTTACGTATCCGTGGATGTGGTCTTTCGATATGTCGTTGATGACCACCTCGACGGGTTGCGGGCTGTCTGGCTGGTAGAACATCGCCGGCTGGTAGAGATTCACGTGCTTCTGCGTCAGGTTGCGGTCATCCACAATCAGCAGCAGGTCGGCGTAGCCTTTTTTGGAATTGGCTTTGCCCAGGCGAATGCCGATGGGGCCCTCGTGCTTGAACTCCTTTGACTTGTAAATGTCGAACTCGAAGTAATTGCGCTCGCCTCTCTTTTGGAGCGACGCAAGCTCGTCGTGAGTCTTCGCAATTGAGCCGGTCAGCTCAGTGCGCGTGTTGCTCAAATCGCCTTGAGTGCCGGCAAGGTCGGTGCGGGTCCGGTCAATGGCGTGGCCCTGCGCGTCCAGTTGCGTCTGCATCTTCTTGAAGCGCGAGTCCAAGGAGTTGGCCCGATGCGTAGCAGCCGTTCGGTTGGCGGCCGTCGACGCCGCAGCCTGGCTCTGGGCGCCTGCAGCCAGCGCATTCACTCGCGCGGCAAGATTCGACAACTGGCCCTGCGTCGCGCTCAGTTCGCCTCGAGTCAAATTCAGTTGTGACGTAACCTGCGCGTTTTTGGCAGCCAGCATCTGCGCTCCGTGCTGCTCGTAAACTGCGTAACTAATGCCCGCCCCGCCGACCACTGCCGCAGCGATGTAGGCGACCACTCGTGAGGCAACCGGCGGCTTCGCCGGGGTGATCGATTCGAACATTTCGTCCATTGCGACCCTCCAGAAACTACTCCTCCTGGTTGGGTAGCACGTCCATTTCCAAATAGGAGAGGGAAAAAGTCGTTTACTTTCTTGCAGTTAAGAATCATGGGACTCAGCCCCGGCGGGTAAATTTTTCCCGGTGTGGGTAGAAGCTGCCCGCTGCGCGCTCCGGGGCCGGGTGGATTTGGATGCTCTGAAGCGATTGAGCTTTGACCGCCGGGCACGGGCCCCGGATCTCATCATGATTCGTATCTGCCCGTGAGACAATCGCTTCGACGGCCTTTCCCGCTGGTTATTCCCGGGCCGCTGGACCTCTCTGAATGGCGATTACTTCCCGCGTAATGAGTCTGCTCTTCGGCCGTCCGCTGGCTACCAGCGAAGAGCGCGCCGAATGTATAGGCCCGGTAGCCGGTATACCCGTCTTCGGTCTCGACGCTCTCAGCTCCGCCGCGTACGGTCCTGAGGCCGCGCTCACGCTGCTCATTCCCCTTGGATTGCTGGGCGTGCACTACATTGTGCCCGTCAGCATGGCCATCGTCTCGCTGCTGGCGGTTGTTTACATGAGCTATCGCCAGACCATTGAGGCTTACCCGCAGGGCGGCGGCTCGTACACGGTGGCCAGCGAAAACCTGGGCCACGGCGCCGGACTGCTGGCGGCCGCGGCGCTCATGATCGACTACGTGCTCACCGCGTCGGTGGGCATCTCGGCGGGTGTTGGCGCGCTCATCTCGGCCGTGCCCAGCCTGCAGCCGCACACGCTGCTGCTTTGCCTCGGCGTTCTCGTCATCCTCACGCTTGTGAACATGCGCGGCGTGCACGACACCGGCATTGTCTTCATGATTCCCACTTACCTTTTCACGCTGACGCTGCTGGTTGTGATTGCCGTGGGCGGCTGGCAGGTGTTCGCTAGCGGTGGGCATCCGCAGGCGGTCTCGCCCATGCCGGCCGTTCCCTCCGCCACCATGGCCGTGGCCGGCTGGTGGCTGCTGCTCAAAGTCTTTTCGTCGGGCTGCACCGCCATGACCGGTGTTGAAGCGGTGAGCAACGGCGTGATGGCCTTCCGCGAGCCGAGACGCAGAAACGCCAAGACCACGCTCACCATCATCATCGTGCTGCTGGCGATTCTGCTGGCCGGCATCGCGCTGCTTTGCCGCGCCTACCGCATTGCCGCCACCGATCCGGGCAGCGCGGGATACGAGAGCGTGCTCTCCATGCTCACTCGCGCGGTGATGGGCCACGGCTGGTTCTACTACCTGACCATTGCTTCGGTACTGCTGGTGCTGGCGCTCTCGGCCAACACGGCATTTGCCGATTTTCCCCGCCTCACCCGCGCCATTGCCCTCGACGATTACATGCCGCGCGTCTTTCTCATTCGCGGCCGCCGCCTGCTCTACTCGTGGGGCATTTATGTGCTGGTCGCGCTCACCGCGCTTCTGCTCATCGTCTTCGGCGGCATTACCGACCGGCTCATCCCCCTCTTCGCCATCGGCGCGTTCATGGCCTTCACGCTTTCGCAGGCCGGCATGGTAATGCACTGGAAGCGCCAGGGCAATGCGCCGCTGCGAATGACGGTGAATCTGGTGGGCGCGGTGGCAACCGGCATCACGACTGTTGTGGTGCTGGTGGCCAAGTTCGCTGAAGGCGCGTGGATCACCGCGCTGCTTGTCATCGTCATGATCGTGGTGATGCGGACGGTGAAACGGCACTACGAGCGCGTGGCCGCCGAGATCGATCTTGACCGGCCCATGATCCCGGTGGAACCGCAAGAACCGGTGGTGGTGATGCCGGTGGACCGCTGGAGCCGGATCTGTGAGAAGGGTATTTCGTTCGCGCTTACCATCTCCTCCGATGTTCGCTGCATTCACGTGCAGATTGGCGATGAAACCGACCCCTTCTGCGTTGAATGGGATGAAAAGATTGTCGCGCCGCTCAAGGCCGCCGGCCGCAGCGTTCCCCGGCTCGTCACGCTCAAGTCGCCATACCGTTACATCATTCAGCCGGTTGTGGAATACGTGCTGAAGGTGGAAGAGGAGACAGGCAACCGCAAGGTATGCGTGCTGGTGCCGGAGTTGGTGGTGCGTCATTGGTGGGAGGGGCTGCTCCATAACCGCCGCGCCGATGTGCTCAAGTTGATCCTGCTGGTGCGCGGCAACCGGCGCATCGTGGTGATCAATATCCCCTGGTATCTCGACGAGATTGGGACGCCGCCAGACCCGAACCATTGATGCCGCCGGCGGACGGCGTCGCAGGCGCCAGAAGTTTTCAATTCCTCTGCTTTCCTAACCGTGGCCCGTGCCGTCACAATGGTGTTTGATTTCGAGACTCAATCCGGAGTGCGGCAAAAGCGTGGTGGGTCTGGCGTCATTCATCCTGTGGCGAGCATGCGGTCTGCGCCGGTGTGGGCTGATGGCGATTATGCTTGCCGTTGCTGCGCAGGCCCAGGAACCGCTGCAGCCCCTTCCCGGGGCCGATGCCCAGCAGAATGCGGGACAGCTGCCGCTGCAGGCAGCGCCGGCGCCGGCCACGCTGCACGGAGTTGTGCGCAACGCAGCCAGCGGCGAGCCGCTTCCGCGCGCGCTGGTTTCAGTCGAAGGCGATGCAGCCACCGGCGCGTTGACTGACGGGGACGGAAAATTCGAGATCCTCAATCTTCCCGTTGGTCCGGTCATCGTCTCCATACACAAGCCGGGATACCTGGACGCCACCTCGAGTGAAGCGCTGGAGGTCATGGACGTGATTTCACCTGCACCGCACAACGTGATGCTGGCTGAGGACATGGCCGATGTGGAGTTCTCGCTTACGCCCACCGGCGCCATTCAGGGGCAGGTTGACCTCTCCAACGGCGATGCGGCCGAAGGAATCGCGCTGAACCTGCTGCGGCGGGTGCCGATGGATGGGCGCGCGGGCTGGGCGCCGGCGGGAAGCGCCAAAACACGCAGCGACGGCGCGTTTCGGTTTGGCGAATTGACTCCGGGCGTCTACGAGCTCTACACCGAGCCGTCGCTGGATTCAGAGAACTTGAATTTGCCGGTCGAAGCGGGTCGCGGCAGTGCAACGCATCAATGGGGATTCGCGTCGGTGTACTACTCCGACGCCCGCGATCCCTCGGCCGCCTCAAAGATCACGGTAGAGCCGGGCGCAACCGTGCAGGCGAATCTGACGCTTGTGCGCGAAACATTTCAGACGGTAACCGCAATGGCGGTTCTGCCCCAGGCGCTGGCCGGACGCAACCTCGACTACGCAGTGCAGGTGATGGACATCTCCGGCCGCGCTCTGCCCTATCCGGCGCGCTACGATCCCAACGCGAAGATGATTGAGGCATCGCTGCCCGATGGCAGCTACCGGCTGACTGTTACCACATCGCCCCGAGGACAAAGTTTCTCTCTTGACGGACAAAGCTTCTCAATCGACTTCGACCACCGCCAGGGACCCGCACCAATGCTGGAAGGCTCGATTGACCTTCAAATCGCCGGCCAGCCCGTAACCAATCTGCGCGTGGCGCTTACTGAGGCGCCACCAGTCCAGGTTCAGTTGAATGTGCTGCGCAGCGGCTCTAGCGAACAGCCCGCCTCAGGAAGCCAGTTTGTTGTCACCGCCTCGCAGGCTCCTCAGTCTCCCGGCCAGTTGCCCGATGAAAGCATGGTGACCGAACTTGCCAGTTGCCAGTTGCCCGGCCCACTCGCAGGCCAGCCTGTTCCGCCCGGCGCTTACTGGGTGCACACCGTCGCCACAGCGAATGGTTATTGCGAAAGCTCGTTCACTGCCGGAGGCGCAAACCTGGCGCGCGAACCTTTGCTGGTTGGGCAGGCGGGGGTGCAGGCCCCGCTCGAGCTGACCCTTCGCGACGATTGCGCCAGGCTTACCTTGAGCCTGCCCGAAACTCTTGAAGGAATGCAGCCGGGAGAGGAGAAGTTCTACACCGTGTACGCTATTCCCGACTTCGACTCGACCGTCGATCCCCAGCAGGTTACGTTGAGGCTGTCAACCGGCGGAACGATGACTCTCAATGGACTGACTCCCGGCAATTATCACGTGTACACGTTGGCAGGGAACGCGCCGTTCGAGTACAGGAATCCCGCGGTGCTGGCGGCTTTGCCCAGCCAGGCGATAACACTCTCGCCGGGTGCAACTTCGGATTTGGTGGTGCAAGTGCCTTAAAGGCAGGGACTAGGGACTAAGGGACTAAGGGACTGAGGGACTGAGGGACTGAGGGACTAAGGGACTGAGGGACTAAGGGACTGAGGGACTAAGGGACTGAGGGACTAAGGGACTAAGGGACTAAGGAACCTCTGCACAAGTCTGCAATCGGCGTCGTATTTGAATAAACTGGAAGCATGAAGCGAATGGCGCGGATTCAGCAGACGTTTGCATCCCAGGGGAGTTTTGAGAAGTTCGGCCGCAAGAGCAAGCGTGAGCTGTTTCTCGACCAGATGAACCAGGTGGTTCCGTGGTCTGAGTTATTGTCGTTGGTTGAGCCTCATTATCCCAAGGCGGGCAAGGGCCGGCAGCCGGTGGGTTTGCCGATCATGCTGCGGACGTATTTCTTGCAGCAGTGGTTCGGCCTGTCGGACCCCGGTATGGAAGAGGCATTCTACGAGTCGGCGGTGCTGCGGCGCTTCGCCGGAGTGGATCTGGGCGCGGCTGCGGCGCCGGACGAGACCACGATTCTTCGCTTCCGCCATTTGCTGGAGCAGCACGATCTGTGCGGCGAAATGCTGATGACGGTGAACCGCTATCTGGAAAGCAGGGGCATCCGCATTTCGACCGGCACGATTGTGGACGCGACGATCATCCACGCGCCCTCGTCGACGAAGAACTCCAGCGGTCAGCGCGACCCCGAGATGCATCAGACCAAGAAGGGGAAGCAGTGGTACTTCGGGGCCAAGGCGCACATCGGCGTGGACAGCAAGGAAACGGTGGTGCATACGGTGATCACCTCGGCGGCCAGCGTGGCGGATAAACATATGCTTCCCGACTTATTGCACGGCGAGGAACGCAAGGTGTGGGGCGATGGCGGCTATCAGGGCCAGACCGAGGCCATCCATGCCGCCGCGCCGAAAGCGCAAGACATGACTTCGCGCCGGACCAAATACAAAAACTACGTGGATGAGGAAGCCAGGCGCAAGAACACCACCAAGGCCCGTGTGAGAGCCAAAGTCGAGCATCCTTTCCGCATCCTCAAGCGTGTCTTCGGATTCACCAAGGTGCGCTACCGGGGTATCTGGAAGAACCACCAGTGGCTGTGCGCAGCCTTCGCGCTGGTGAACCTGTACCAGCACCGCAAGCGGCTGGCCCCGCAAGGGGCGTAGTGTCTCTGGGGGCCGGAAATCGGCCTCCAGAAGCCAAACAATCAACCCGCAACCCACACTTTCCGGCAGAAAGCCGCTTCAAAAACCAGAGAACCACCTGCAGCCGCGCCGTCACTACAAAACCACGCACCTGCGCAGAGGTTCCCTAAGGGACTAAGGGACTGAGGGACTAAGGGACTGAGGGACTGAGGGACTGAGGGACTGAGGGACTAAGGGACTAAGGGACTAAGGGACTGAGGGACTGAGGGACTAAGGGACTGAGGGACTGAGGGACTGAGGGACTGAGGGACTAAGGGACTAAGGGACTGAGGGACTAAGGGACTGAGGGACTGAGGGACTGAGGGACTGAGGGACTGAGGGACTAAGGGACTAAGGGACTGAGGGACTGAGGGACTACGGGACTGAGGGACTGAGGGACTGAGGGACTAAGGGACTGAGGGACTAAGGGACTGAGGGACTAAGGGACTGAGGGACTGAGGGACTGAGGGACTAAGGGACTGAGGGACTAAGGGACTAAGGGACTGAGGGACTGAGGGACTGAGGGACTGAGGGACTAAGGGACTAAGGGACTGAGGGACTGAGGGACTACGGGACTGAGGAAGCGCGAATGGCACTAACGATGAGTCAACGGGTGACGATTGCAGCGGTTGCTGCTGCGTTCGCGCTGACCTCCGCGTTCGCGCAAAGCTCTTCGACGCGGACCGCACCCGCTGCGCAGGGCTATCGAGTTGCCGGGACGGTGGTGAATGCAACCACCGGCGAACCGGTGCGCGGCGCGGCGGTGGCCCTGCTCACCGTTGAAGACAGCCATGCGGTGGCATCCACCGAGTCGGGTGACGACGGCCAGTTTTCAATGGACTCGCTGGCCGCAGCCAAGTACCAATTGACGGCTTCAAAACGCGGCTACTCGACGGGCTTCTTTAACCAGCACTGGGAGTACAACTCGGCCATTGTGACCGGCCCCGGCGAGGACACGGAACATCTTGTCTTCAAGCTCTCGCCGGCGGGGGGGATCTACGGCGCAGTCACGGGTGATGGCGGCGACCCGGTTGATGGCGCGAACGTGATGCTTTACCAGAAACCGCATCGGCACGTGCCCGGCGAGCGGATCGAACAGGTGCAAACGGTGCAAACCGACGATACCGGCGCGTACGAATTCTCTGGCCTCGAACCGGGCGACTACCTGATTGCGGTGAAGGCCAGGCCGTGGTACGCAATGAGCCCGAACCTGGGGAACGGGCCTGTGCAGGAGACCGAGGCACAGGCCACCCTCGATGTGGCCTATCCGGTCACGTACTTCGATTCAACCACCGATGAGGGCTCGGCGAGCGATATCGCCCTCGCGACGGGCTCGCGCGTGGAGGCTGACATCAGCCTGCATGCGGTTCAAGCGGTGCATCTTCAGGTGCCGGCGCGGATCAGGCCAGGTCCGGATGGATCTCAAGTGCCGCCTCAGCTGCATCAAGCAGTCTTTGGCGTCGAGGTGGGGGGCGGCGAAGACCCAGTTGGCGATGCCTTGGCGCAAACAGTAGAGCTGTTCGACATTGCCCCCGGCCACTATGAGCTGACCCAGGGCGATCCGCCGCGCCTGGTTGACTTCGATGCCACCTCGAGCCAGCAGGTGGATCCAACGGAGGGTGTGCCCACGCAAACCGTATCCGGCGTGGTGCAGACGGCTCCCGGCGTTCCCCTTGCGGGCCGCGGGGTGATCGTGCTGCAGCCGGCAGACGGAACAGGGCACCCGATCCCGCCTGCATCGATCGAGAACGGCTCGTTCAAGTTCATCAATGTTCCCGCGGGCACGTGGCTGGTTGAAGCCATGAGCCAGGAGACGCAGATGCCGGTTCTGGCGATCGGGCCGCGCGGAGGCAGGGCGCAGGCGGGGAATCGAATCACGGTGGAGGATAAGCCGCTCGCGCTGGTTGTTGCAGTCAGCGCCGGCAACACGCGCGTTGAAGGATTTGCGCGCAAAGACGGCAAGGGTGTGGCGGGAGCGATGGTGATACTGGTTCCCAAAGACATTGCAGCGATTGCCGAGCTGGCGCGCCGCGACCAGAGCGACTCTGACGGCAGCTTTGCCTTGCTGAACGTGGCGCCGGGCGACTACACGGTGGTCGCGATTGACGATGCCTGGGGGATGGATTGGTTCGATCCGGCAGTGATTTCCCGCTACCTTCCTCATGGGATGGCCGTCACAGTGAAAGACAAGTCAGACAAGGTGCAGCACCTGGCTGAACCGGTGCCCGTTCAGGCCCGGTGACGGCGTCTCGGGGGCTGCGCAGCCGCTTCGTGGAAGTGGGGGGTAAAGGGTAGTCTATTGAAGGATCAAAGTCCCGGTTTTGATTGTCATTGCTGGCGCCTCGCCGCAGAGGCATCCACTTGTGTGCGGCGACCGGGTATAGGCCGGCGCGCTGACAGCGGTTCGAGGAGATTCTGACGTTGAAGATGAAGTTATTGCGAACGATCTTATGGAATTCTTTCAAGCTGGCGCTCGCCATCGCGCCGGCAGGGCTGTTTTTCCCCCTGCATGCAGCAGGCCAGGTGAGCTCGCCTGAGGGCAAAGGCCCGAGCGGCCAAACGGCGGCTCCCAAGTATGAGGTGTATGCCGGTTGGGGCTACACCAGCATCAACCAGGTCAACCAGTCGCGCTATGGTTTGATGGGTGTTGACCTGAGCGCCACGCGGGACTGGGGCAAGTATTTTGGCCTGTCGCTGATGGGCAAATACTTCAAGCCTCCTCTCAGCATCGGGAGCGGCGGCGGCGGCGTGAACAACAACGCCTCCAACCCCGGAGACCCTTCGGTCTACGAAGTCCTCGCCGGGCCTGAGTTTCACGCCGACATCTATGACAGATTGGGCGGATTCATTCATGGTGGCATGGGTGTCGAGCACACGGGCGGCGAACAAATGACGCCCAATCTCTCATTTGCAGGCGGGTTCGGCGGCGGCATGTACTACCGGTTGACTGACCGCTTCTCAGTACGCGTCTCAGGCGACAAGATCGGCGCGGCGTTCACGCTGCGCAACAACACCGCGCAGCTGGGCTACTCGCCGCACCGGACGTGGAACTCCAGCGCCACGGTGGGCGTGGCCTATCACTTCTGATCTTCTCGACCGGAGCGGACATCGTGGCCGAGAACACAAGCGCTCGGGTGAAGGTCAGCCTGGGGCGCAGGCTTGCGGCGGCAGCCATTGTCGCCGTTGGAGCCTGTTTTGTCCTCGGCATTTACGCACTGACAATTGACGACAGGAACGCCGCCGGGCGCGACTACATCCAGTACTGGGCAGCCGAGCAGCAGCTCGCGCATCACGCCAATCCCTACGACATCGACGCAATTTACCGGCTTGAAAAATCGCGCGGGCTTGAAGAGGATTCGCCCAAGGTGACATTCAGCCCGCCGGTGGCCTTTGAACTCGCACTGCCGCTGGGATATATGGGCGCGAAAGCGGGCCTGTTGCTATGGCTGGCGGTGTTGCTGGCCTGCACGGGCCTGGCCATGTGGGTTTTGTTCAGGCTGCACGGGCGGCCCGGCAGCCGGCTGCATGTTTTGGTGTTTGGATTTCCGCCCACGCTGGCGTGTTTGATGGCCGGGCAACTGGGGATATTTTTCCTGCTCGGCGTGGCGCTGTTTTTGTGGCTGCACAAGACCAGGCCGTGGCTGGCAGGCGCGGCGCTGCTCGGCTGCGCCCTCAAGCCGCACCTGTTTTTGCCCTGCGCCGTGGTGCTGGTGCTGTGGTCGTTCCGGCGGCGCCGCTTTGCCGTCATCGGCGGATTTGTTCTGGCTCTGGCGGCGAGCTGCGGGCTCACGCTCCTGCTCGATGGCCACGCCTGGCAGCAGTACTTCGATATGATGCGCTCAACGCGCGTGCTCGACGTGTTCATTCCCACCCTTGCCGTGGCCATGCGCTATGCCATCGACCCGCAAGCGCACTGGATTGAATTTCTGCCCGAGGCGCTGGCCTGCGCGTGGGCGGCGTGGTACTACGCAACGCGGCGCGACCGCTGGGAGTGGGGCCGCGAGGGATTGTTGCTGCTGCTGGTGGGCGCGGTGTGCACGCCCTACAGCTTCTTCACTGACCAGGCAGTATTATTCCCGGCAATCCTGGCGGGCATGTACGCGGCGGGCAAAAACGTGGTCGCCTGGGCGCTGCTGGCTCTCATCGTGGCCGGTGGTCTGGTTGGCGTGGTGGCCGCCATCCAGCTGCCCTCGCCGTACTACCTGTGGACCGCGCCGGCGTGGATTGCGTGGTATCTCTATGCCACGCGCGGCAAAACGAGCGAGATTACCCCGGCCGCACAACCGAGTAACTGACCATCAGCACGCCGCTCGGCAGCGATTTGCAGTCGTTCAGTTTCAGCCGCACGCGGCTGCCTTCGGGCAACAGCGGGACGCCGCTGCCCAGCATCACCGGAATCACGGTCAAATCGACCGAATCGACGAGGCCTGCGTCGAGCAGGCTGCGGAAGAGCACTCCTCCGCCGAAGAGCCAGATGTCTTTGCCCGGCTCGGCCTTGAGCGCGGCAACCGCTTCGGCCACGCCGCTGCTCAGGACAGTTACATCCTCGTGCTGCGCGGGGTCGAGCGTGGTGGACGCCACCACAACCTTGATCCCCATGTTCTTCAACATCGGCTTCTGCGACTGCGCAAGTTCGTAGGTGAGCCGGCCCATCAGGAACGTATCGAACCGGCGATAGATCGCCGCAAAGTCGATCGCCGGATCGTGAACGATCCAGTCGTACTCGCCCTTCGGCCCGGCAATAAAGCCGTCGAGGCTGGCGGCCACGGAGTAGACGAGGTGTCGCATGGGAATCCAGAAACACCGATAACGCAGATCGGAAAGACCTCACCCGGCCGGCGGCGCGGGAATCACGCCAAGCTGCTGCATCAGCCCCAGGGTGTCCATCAGGATACGGCTGTCGGCCATTCTGCCGTCTTCCAGCCGGTCGATAACCACGCCTTTCACCTCGACGCTGTTGCCTGTAGCTGGAATTCCAAGGAACGTTCCCCGATGGGCGCCGGTCCACACAAAGCGGGTAACAACCTTCTCCCCTTCGGCCACCATTTCCTTTACGACCCAGTGCATGTCAGGGAACGCCGACCGTAGAGCGTGAATGACCGCCTTCAGGCCCTCCCGTCCCTGCTCCTGGCCGGGAAGTGGATCAAGCTCGACAAAATCTTGTTTCACCAGATCGTTAGCCCGTTCCAGCCGGCCCTCATTGATCACATCTTCGAGAAAAGCCTGAATTACCTCTTTGTTCGTACCAGACATGCGTGCGTTCTCCTTTATGAAAATCAGCCTTCTTCAGCTTCGCGAAGCTTGGCGATCACGGTGAAGTCTTCGAGGGTGGTAACGTCGCCCTTCACCTCGCCATGCGTGGCCAGCTCGCGCAGCAGGCGGCGCATGATTTTGCCGCTGCGCGTCTTGGGCAGAGCCTCGGTAAAGCGGATATCGTCAGGCCGCGCCAGCGAGCCGATCTCTTTGGAGACCCACTTGCGCAGCTCGTCCTTGAGCGCGTCAGTGGGCTGATTGCCGTGCTCGAGGGTAACGAAGGCGGCGATGGCCTGGCCCTTGAGATCGTCGGGCCGGCCGACGACGGCGGCCTCGGCAACCTTGGGGTGCGCGACCAGCGCCGATTCCACTTCCATGGTTCCCAGCCGGTGGCCGCTCACGTTGATCACGTCGTCAACGCGGCCCATCAGCCAGAAGTAGCCGTCGGCGTCCTTGCGCGCGCCGTCGCCGGTGAAGTAGCAGCCCGGCACGTCGCTCCAGTAAGTCTTCGTGAAGCGTTCGGGATCGCCATACACGGTGCGAGCCATGGAGGGCCAGGGGCGCTTGAGCACCAGCAGACCCCCGTGGCCGGCCGGAACGGGCTCGTAATGGCCGTTGGCGTCGGGCCGCGTCACCACCTCCGGCTCGATGCCGAAGAAGGGCCGCGTGGCCGAGCCCGGCTTGGTGGGCACCGCTCCCGGAATCGGCGAAATCAGGATGGCGCCAGTCTCAGTCTGCCACCAGGTGTCCACGATGGGGCAGCGGTTGTGGCCGATCTTCTCGCGGTACCACATCCACGCCTCAGGGTTGATGGGCTCGCCGACGGTGCCAAGCAGCCGCAGCGAGTCGAGCTTGTATTTGTCCACGTACTCGTCGCCCCACTTGATAAACGCGCGGATGGCCGTGGGCGCGGTGTAGAAGACGGTCACTTTGTGATCGTCCACGATCTTCCAGAAGCGCGAGAAATCGGGCCAGTTGGGCGCGCCCTCGTACATCAGCACGGTTGCGCCGTTCTGCAGCGGCCCATACACGACATAGGAGTGGCCGGTGACCCAGCCGATATCGGCCGTGCACCAGAAGATGTCGTCGTCGCGCAGGTCGAAGACGTATTTCGTGGTGAGATACGTTTGCACCGCGTAGCCGCCGGTGGTGTGCAGCAGCCCTTTGGGCTTGCCGGTCGAGCCGGAGGTGTAAAGGATGTAGAGCGGATCTTCCGAGTCCTGCTCCGAGGGCGGGCACTCAGGCGCGGCTGCGGCCACAAGGTCGTGCCACCAGTGGTCGCGGCCGGCGACCATATTGACCGGTGTGCCGGTGCGCTTGTAGACCACCACGTGCTTTACCGTGGGGCAGGCGGGCATGGCCTCGTCCACCGTGCGCTTGAGCTGGATCTCGTTT
This sequence comes from uncultured Acidobacteriaceae bacterium, assembly GCA_963808695.1. Classification (GTDB taxonomy): domain Bacteria; phylum Acidobacteriota; class Terriglobia; order Terriglobales; family Acidobacteriaceae; genus Telmatobacter. The sequence goes on along the minus strand of CAWEHF010000003.1, from coordinate 130,212 downwards.
CCGCGGCGGTAGCTCGTGTCCTGCGTGAGGATGGCCACGCAGCCGGAGTCGTTGACGCGGTCGGCGATGGCGTTGGCGGCGAATCCGCCGAAGATGACGGAGTGGACGGCGCCGATGCGCGCGCAGGCCAGCAGGGCAATGGCCAGCTCGGGCGTCATGCCCATGTAAACGGCCACGCGGTCGCCCTTCTGGATGCCGAGAGACTTGAGCGCATTGGCGAACTTCTGCACCTCAACGTACAGCTCGGCGTAGGTAAGGCGGCGAACCTCGCCCGGCTCGCCCTCCCAGATGATGGCGGTCTTTTGCGCCCGCTCGCCACCGGTTTGGGGGTCGGCATGACGGTCCAGGCAGTTGTAGCTGAGGTTCATTTTGCCGCCCACGAACCACCTGGCCCAAGGCAGATCCCAGTCCAGCACCTTGTCCCACTTTTTGAACCAATGCAGGTCGCTCGCCACCCCGGCCCAGAACTTCTCGGGGTCCTCGATCGATTCCTTATACATGGCCTCGTATTGCTCGAGGCTTTTGATGTGGGCTGCTGCTGCGAACTCCGGCGGCGGCGGAAAGACGCGATTCTCGCGCAGCATCGAGTCGATATCGAGATTTGCAGCGGCGGGGACGGGCGCGGAAGACATAGAGAAATCCTTTTGAAGATTGCAGGATGGGGGCTTGGAGGCCAGCCGGTGGGCGGAGTTCGTCCGCACAGGCCTTATCGGACTCACTTTATCGGGCGAGACGCACGATGGGCAAGGGGTTGCGCAGCGAGTCAGCGGGTTAGCGAGTCGGCAAGTCAGCGCACAGCAGTCGACTACTGGCTACTGGCTCCTAGCTACTGGCTGTTGCAGAGCTACCAGCGCAACAGCGGCAACAGGCTTGAGTAGTCGTCGGTCCACAGGCGCAGGCCGGGCTTGAGAATCGGCGCCCTGGCCGCTACGGCAACCTGCGGCTGGGCGAAGAAATCAGCGTTATCGCCGACCAGCACCCAATAGGCGGGGAACTCGCCACGCTCGTCGTTGGCCAGGCTCGAGACGCGCATGGCTTTCATGCCGGCACTCTTCGCGAGCAGCGCAATGGCGGGCTCCAGATCGACGTGCTGGTTGCTGATGTGGAAGGCAAGGATGCCGCCGGGCGCGAGATGGCGGCGATAGAGCGCGAGGGCCTCGGCTGTGAGCAGGTGCAGCGGAATGGCGTCGCCGGAGAATGCGTCGACGATAAGAACATCGAAGTTCTGCGGAGCCTCGCGGGCGAGCGAAGTGCGCGCGTCGCCCTCGACGATCGAGACCTGCGCGTCAGACTCACGGATGTAGGTAAACACGTTGCGCGCAATGGGCGCGACGGCGGGGTTGATCTCGTAAAAGCGGATGCGGTCGCCGGGCTGGCCGTAGGCGGCGACGGTTCCCGCGCCGAGCCCGATGACCCCGATGTTGCGCGGCTGATTCTGGCAGCAGGATCGCAGCGCGAGGCCGACGCCGGAATCGAGGGCGTAGTAGCTGGTGGGCGTTTTTCTTTGAATATCGCTGCCGAAGATCTGCGTGCCGTGCTGAATAGTGCCGTTGGTGAGCGTGCGCAGCACCGCGCCGGAAAAGTTGAAGCTCTGCTTCACGCGCAGCGCGCCGTAAAAATTGCGCACGGCCACGGTGGTCCCGCGCTGGTAGGCGATGTTCAGCCAGAGGGTGAGCATCAGCATCATGACGGTTGCGGCCGACCATAGCAGCCGCTGCTGCCAGCCGCTCGGCCAGGTCGCAACAAGAGCGAGCAGCGCGGTGATGAAGAAGGTGATGGCCAGGTCGTAGTTGAACGAGAAGATGAGAGGGAAGGCGATGCCGACGAGGAATGAGCCGAGCGCTCCGCCGGCGGCAAAAAGCAGATAAAAGACCGTGGACTCCGAGGTGCGCTGCGGACGCAGGGCGTAAGCCTCGGCGTGGCAGAAAAGGCAGGCGAAGAGCAGCTCGGCGAGGAAGAACCCGATGCCGATGCGCATGGGCACTGTGACATCCACCTGCGCGAGCATGTAGGCCAGGCCGGCGAGCATCACGACGAGCAGGCGGGCGATGATCCCGCGGGTCAGCAGGCGGGGAAATTCGAATGCCAGGATGATGGTGATGAGGTAAACGCCAAGAGGGAGAATCCAAAGCAGGGGAATCGGCGCGATATTGGCGGTGATGTAGCTGGTGACGGCGCTGAGCTGCATCGACGCGCCCATGGGCAGCAGCAGCCACAGCAGCTTGTGCCTGAGAGGTGCGGAACTGAAGCGCGCGGCGGGTTGGATCGGAGCGTCCGGCGTTGCCGGCGTTTTGACGGCTGCGCCACGCGTGCGTAGAGCGAGAGTCGCGGAGAGAATTGCGAAGAACGCGAAACCGGCCAGCCAGCGAATGCGCTGCGTGCGCAGCGTGAAGTTGGGCTCAATGAGCGTGGGATAGGCGGCGAGCGCGAGCAGCGAGGCGAGATTCGAGAGTGCGAAGAGCCGGTAGGGAATGCCCTCGCCCTCGATCTGCGACCACCACACCTGCAGCAGCGGGCTGGTGGCGCCGAGCGCGAGAAAGGGAAGGCCGATCCAGACCGAGAGCGCGAAGAAGATTGTGGCGACGGGGTGCGAGGAGCCGTTCGATAGATCGAGGCCGCCGAGAGCCCAGTAGAGGTCAAGCGCGAACGCCGCGGCTAGAACCCCGAGATGCACAGATGAGCGCGGGCGGCGGCTGAGCCAGTGCGCGTAGGCGTAGGCGACCAGCAGAGCGGTTTGAAAGAAGACGAGACAGGTGATCCATACCGCGGCCGAGCCGCCCAGGAAGGGAAGCAGTTGCTTGGCGGCCATCGGCTCGACCAGGAAAAGCAGGAACGAGGCGAGAAAGACCGCGCTGCCAAAGAGCCAACGGGTGCGGTTCATTTCGCAGAGGCCGGGCTAAGCCTTTTCTGCCGCCGACGCGATCTTGGCTTCGGCTTCTGAGACGACGCGGAGGGCTTCGTTGTAGGCCGCTTCGCTTTCGCCGGCTTCGCTCCACAGCTTGTTGCCGCGGTCAAGCTGCTGGTGGGCGCGCGTGGTGTCGATCTCTTCGGGCTTGAGAGCGTCAGAGGCAAGGATGGTGACGCGGTCGGGAAGCACCTCGACGAATCCCCAGCTCACGTTGTAGCGGGTGGAGTCGGGCGCCGTCGATTCGATGCCTGCGCCGGTGTGGATGCGGACGTCGCCCGCGCCCAGTTCAGCCATGAGCGGCGCGTGCCCGTAGAGCACTTCGAAGCTGCCGTTTTTGGCGGGCAGCTCGACCGCTGTCGCGCTGCTCTCAAAGAGCGTGCGCTCGGGGGTCACCAGCCGTACGCGGATTTGATTGGATTCGTCAGGCATGGGCTCCTTTCAGTCGCCAGTGGTCAGTGAACAGTGGTCAGTGGTCAGTAAATGCGGCGGCGATAACTCAAAACAATCTGATCACTGATCACTGACGCCTGACAACTGTCTCTACGCCGTCGCCTTCAGCTTCTCGGCGGTTTCCAGCACTTCTTCAATGCCGCCCTTCATGTAGAAGGCCTGTTCGGGCACCTCGTCGTGCTTGCCCTCGATGATCTCCTTGAAGGCGCGCACCGTGTCGGCGATCTTCACGTAAGCGCCGGGAATACCAGTGAACTGCTCGGCCACGTGGAAGGGCTGCGAAAGGAATTTTTGCACCTTACGCGCGCGCGCCACGGTGAGCTTGTCGTCTTCAGAGAGTTCGTCGATGCCCAGGATGGCGATGATGTCCTGCAGATCCTTGTATCGCTGCAGAATTTTCTTCACGCCCTGGGCCACGTCGTAGTGCTCCTGCCCGACCACGCGCGCGGCAAGAATGCGCGAGGTAGAGGCGAGCGGATCGACGGCCGGATAGATGCCGAGCTCCGACAGCGGGCGGCTCAACACGGTGGTGGCGTCGAGGTGGGCGAAGGTGGTTGCCGGCGCGGGATCGGTGAGGTCGTCGGCGGGCACGTAAACCGCCTGCACAGATGTAACCGAACCCTTGCTGGTCGAGGTAATGCGCTCCTGCAGTTCGCCCATCTCGGTAGCCAGGTTCGGCTGGTAGCCCACGGCTGAGGGCATGCGGCCCAGCAGCGTTGACACCTCAGAGCCGGCCTGCGTAAAGCGGAAGATATTGTCGATGAACAGCAGCGTGTCGGAGCCTTCAACGTCGCGGAAGTATTCGGCGACGGTGAGTGCGCTCAAGGCCACGCGCAGGCGCGCTCCAGGCGGCTCGGTCATCTGGCCGTAGACCAGCGCGCACTTCGAGTTGGCCCAGTCGCCGGGCTTGATGACGCCCGACTCGGTCATCTCCAGCCACAGGTCGTTGCCCTCGCGGGTGCGCTCGCCCACGCCGCCAAAAACGCTGTAGCCGCCGTGGTTCTTGGCCACGTTGTTGATGAGCTCCATAATGACGACGGTCTTGCCCACGCCGGCGCCGCCGAAGAGGCCGATCTTGCCGCCCTTCAAAAAGGGCTGGATGAGATCGATAACCTTGATGCCGGTCTCGAACATCTCTTCGTGGGTCGACTGTTCATCGAATAGCGGCGCGGGGCGGTGAATGGGCATGAACTGCGTTGCGCCGACGGGGCCGAGCTCGTCCACCGGCTCGCCGATCACGTTGATCACGCGGCCCAGCGTCTCTTTGCCCACGGGCATGCGGATGGGGCCGCCGAGATCGATGGCCTGCATGCCGCGGACCATGCCGTCGGTTGCCTCCATGGCTACCGTGCGTACGCGGCCCTCGCCCAGGTGCTGCTGCACCTCGAGGATGACGCTGATGGGCGTGGGGACGGTGAAGCCGTCGGAGGTGACGCGCAGCGCCTGATAGATAGGCGGCATGGTTGCTTCTTCAAACTGAACGTCTACGGCCGGGCCGGAGACCTTGATGACTTTGCCGATGTTTTCTGCCATTTCCTTTTGCCTCGGGGGCTAAAGCCCCGCGATTCTTATGAAGCGTTGTGCGGCACGGCTAAAGCCGTGCCCTTTCAAAGCCCGACTTCTTTCGCCCCTACGGGGCTAAGGAGTCTTGTTGGGCGCCATTCCCAGGACTGCCCCTTCGCATTCGCTACGGGTTGTCCTGGGCTAACTTCTTGCGCTCCCTACGGGAGCTTTTTTCGGCGGCCGTCGCCGATCTCTTTCAAAACTTCCGACTGCGCTGTGCGGGACTGGAGTCCCACACGACAGCCGGTCTGGAGATCGGCGCTACAAAGCTGCCGCTCCGCTCACGATCTCGATAATCTCCTTGGTGATCGCCGCCTGGCGCACGCGGTTCATGTGCAGCGTGAGCGCGTCAATCATGTCGGAGGCGTTGTTGGTTGCCGAATCCATCGCCGTCATGCGGGCCGCGTGCTCCGCGGCCACCGATTCTGTCATGGAGTGGTAGAGCATGGCGAAGATGTATTGCGGAAGCAGTCCGGCGAAGAGCTCTTCGGGCGGCTGCTCGTAAATGTAGTCAACGTTGGCGGTGCCAAACTTCTTGGCTTCTTCCTCGGCCTCAAGCGTATCGGCCGGTTCGAGCTCGATGCCTGCGGAGAGTGCCGCTTCGGCGGCGCGCTCTTTCTCTTCGGCCGTGGGCTCCTCGGCGCCGGCAATCTGCGGCGCGCCGATCTTGATGAGCGGCAGCAGCTTTTCAACCACCAGCCGCTGCTGGATCACTGACTTGAACTCGTTGTAAACGATGTAGGCCGCGTCAATCTCCTCGCGCACGTAGCGGGAGATGATGCTGTGCGCCGCATCTTCGACCCGCGCGGCATCGAGATGGAGCAGGATGCCGGGGTAATCGTCGCTGATTTCCACCTTGCCCTGGCGCGGGCCGCGCACCGTGTGGGTCGTGCCATTTTCGTCGATCTGCTCGGTAAACACAGCCGTCGGATAGCGGCGGCGCATCTGGTCGCGTCCCTTGCGGCCCACCGCCGCGATATCGATTTCCAACTCGGGGTTGCCATTGATGAACTGATAGGCAATCTTGAGGATGTTGGCATTGAAGGCGCCGGCAAAGCCTTTATCGCCCGTCACCACGATGAGCAGCACGCGCTTCTCCGGCCGCGTGAGAAAGAGCGGATGGCAGAGGTTGCCGGTCTTCTCGTCGTAGAGATCGACGCGGCGGGTGAGCGACTCGAGCACGCTGGTGATCATTTTGGCGTAGGGGCGAGCCGAGAGCGCGCGCTCCTGGGCGCGGCGCAGCTTGGCCGCCGAGACCATCTTCATGGCCTTGGTGATCTGCCGCGTGTTTTTCACGCTGCGTATGCGACGCCTTAGGTCAAGTACATTCGCCATAAATCAGTTCGCAATTCCCGGTTCGCTGTTCCCAGTTGACGATCCCGCTTTCATTTTCGAGACCAACGGAGCTTCCCGATGGACTTGAACTTCGCAACGCCGAGCTGACTACGCTCATTTCGTGCCTTAGAGCCCGGCTCCGCAAGAGCGGCAAGCACCGATGCCCGTTCCGCTTCATAAATCTGCCAAGCGTCAAAATTCTCGTCCAACAGAACCAAAATCACGGAGTCCCAATCCTTCGTAACATCGATCGACCCCACGCGTTGACCTGGCTTAGATCTGGGTGTAACACAGCGCCCCTTGATCTGGATCTTCCGCTCAAGCTTATCTGAACTCTCAGTTGCATCGTACCCAGCCTGGCGGGCTGGGGTTAGTTTCAATCCAAGAATTCGAGATGCTTCATACTCCGCGACCTCACCAGTGATCCCAAGAGGCTTGCCAGTCAACTCGTAATACTCTCGGGCTAGTGCCTTCGCCTGCCCGAGGATTTCCATTACCCGTGTTTCTTCTGACATTTCTTGTACCTAATACGCACAAACCACTGACAGCCTGCTGCCTTTACGCCGCTGCCGCCGCCAATTCCGCCTTGAAATTCGCCGAGTACTCCTTTAACGCCGCGTGCAGGCGGCTGCGCAGATCGTCGTCGAGTTGCTTCTTCTTTGTGAGGTCAGAGACGAGCGCCTGCTGCGAGGCGTCGAAGTACTTGTAGAGGCCGTCTTCGAAGGCGCGAATGTCAGAGACCTGGAAATCGTCGAGGTAGCCCTGCGTGCCGGCAAAGAGAATCACCGCCTGCTGTTGCCAGGTGAGCGGATGGAACTGCGGCTGCTTGAGCAGCTCGGTGAGGCGCTGGCCGCGGTTGAGCTGCTTCTGGGTGAGCGGGTCAAGATCGGAGCCGAACTGCGCAAAGGCCGCCAGTTCGCGGTACTGCGCCAGGTCGAGCTTGAGCGTGGCGCCCACCTGCTTGACCGCCTTGATGGCCGCCGAGAATCCGACGCGCGATACCGAAAGTCCCACGTTCACCGCCGGCCGAACGCCGGAGTTGAAGAGATCGGTCTCCAGAAAAATTTGTCCGTCGGTGATCGAAATAACGTTGGTTGGAATGTAGGCCGAGACATCGCCGGCCTGGGTCTCGATGACCGGCAGTGCGGTGAGCGAGCCGCCGCCGCGCTTATCGCTGAGTTTTGAGGCGCGCTCGAGCAGGCGCGAGTGCAAATAGAACACGTCGCCCGGATACGCTTCGCGTCCCGGCGGACGGCGCAGCAGCAGCGAAATCTCGCGGTAGGCCATGGCGTGCTTTGAAAGATCGTCGTACATCACCAGCGCGTGCCTGCCGTTGTCGCGGAAGTACTCGCCCATGGCGCAGGCCGCGTAGGGCGCGAGATAAAGCATCGGCGCGGGCTCAGAGGCCGAGGCGGCCACCACGATGGTGTGGCCCATGGCTCCGGCTTCAGTGAGCGTCTGCACGACCTGCGCGATCGAGGAGCGCTTCTGGCCGATGGCGCAATAGATGCAGATGAGGTTGTTCTTGGCGTTATTGATAATGGTGTCGAGCAGAACGGCGGTCTTGCCAGTCTGGCGGTCGCCAATGATCAGCTCGCGCTGGCCGCGGCCGATGGGGATCATGGCGTCGATGGCTTTGAGACCGGTGGCCATCGGCTCGCGCACAGGCTGGCGGTCGATGATGCCGGGCGCAAGGCGCTCAACGGGAAGAGTGGCAGTGGTGGCGATGGGGCCCTTGTCGTCAATGGGCATGCCAAGCGTGTTCACCACGCGGCCGATCATGGCTTCGCCCACCGGGACCGAAAGAATCTTGCCGGTGCGCTTCACCTCGTCGCCTTCCTTGAGCTCGGTGTATTCGCCCAGGACAACACACCCGACCGAGTCTTCTTCCAGAGAAAGAGCCAGACCGGCAATGCCGTGCGGGAAGCTCAGCAGCTCGCCTGCCATGACCTTGTCGAGGCCATGCAGGCGGGCGATGCCGTCGCCGAGCGAGGTGATGGTGCCGACCTCGTCGACCTGTACCTTCGAGTCGTAATTTGCGATCTGCTCCCGCAGGAGCTCGGTAATTTCGTCTGCCTTGATTTGAGCCATGTACTTTCCTTTTAGTGGTCAGTGATCAGTGATCAGTGGTCAGTGGTCAGTGACCGCCGTCCGATGAGTGGTCCTCTCCAAGATGGCCTGAATCATCTTTCCCACCTCGTGAGAGAGGCCTTCCGCCTGGTCAATCAGTTTGGGGTCCCCGATCTTCATCGATCGGGCAATCTCAAGCTGAGTCTGCAACTCAAAATTCGACCCTCGCGCGATACCGAGGAATTGCCGGAACTCACCTGTGCTTAACCTTCCCTGTCCTTCCGCGATGTTACTAGGCACCGAGACCGCCGCACGTCGAATCTGACTGGCCAAGCCGTAGATTTCATCTTTAGGAAATCCCCGACTGAGCTGATAAATCGTGGTTGCCAACTGAATTGATCTCTGCCAAACAATCAGCTCCCTAAATGACTTCGCCGCTATTTTGCCTTCCATCGTGCACTTCACTTCCACAAACACGCACTGACCACTGATCACTGACCACTCGTAAGCGCTTCCTTCAGCCGCTCCAGCCGTCCGCGGACGCTGCCGTCGTACACCGTTGAACCGATGCGCACCACCGCGCCGCCAATCATCTTCGGATCGAGCTTGAAACTCGCATCGATTTTTGCGCCGGCCAGCTTTGCTACCTCGGCCACCAGCTCAGCGCGCTCATCGGCGCTCAGCTCGCGCGCGGTCAAAATCTCTGCCGGCTTGATGCCCTGCTGCTCCTGCAGCAACTGCCGGTAAGAGGCCGCAACCTCGGCCACATGACCGACGCGGTCGTTGTCAATGAGCACGGCGATCAGGTTGCGCAGCTCCTTTTGGAGCCCCAGCCTGGCATTCAGCTTGTCGAGAATTGCAACCTTCTGCACGGCCGGAATCGCCGGATTCACAAAGAAGGTGCGCAGCTCGGCGCTGCCATCCCAGGTGGCCAGAAAATCAGTGAGCTGGCGGTCGATGGCGGCCGTGTCGAGTTTCGCAGCCGTCGCCACCTCAAGAAAAGCCGTGGCATAACGGGGAACAAAGGCGGGCATCTAGTTCTGTCCTCCTTTGCCTGCGCTGCCGGAAGAAACCTCTGCAATAAACTCTCCAATCAGAGTGCGATCGGTTTCAGGAGTTAGAACCAGTTGCTTTTCCGCGTGGCTGATGGCCAGATCGGCGGCAAAGTTGCGCAGCCCGCGGCGGGCCTGCGCAGCGGCGGCAGAAATTTCCTGCTCGGCCGCGGCCACGATGCGGGCGCTCTCTTCAGCCAGCGACGCCTTGGTGCGCTTCTCGTCCTCCAGGCTGTCCTGCTCCACCTGGGCGCGGAACCTGGCGATCTCCGCGTCGAGCCCGGCCAGTTTGGCCTCGACGGCGCTGAGCCGAGCCTTGGCGTCTTCAGTGGCTTCGCGCGCCGTGCGCAGATTCTGGCTCAGGGTTTCCTTGCGGGTGCGCAGCATGCGCGGCAGGAACTTTGCCAGCGGAATGACGATGGCCAGAAAGATGATGAGGAAGTTGAGAGCCTCGAATATCTTGGCGGTCGTCTCAACGCTCAGCCCCAGCTTTTTGCCGATTGAGGCAACAATGGGGGCGTGGCGAAAGACGTCAAGTTCCTTCTGTTCGTCGCTCGCGGCGGACTCCTTTTGCTCGCCACCGGCAGCAGAGGATTGCGCCTGGCCGGACGCGGACGAAGCCGCAGGCGACGAATCCTGCCCGTGAAGACGATGCGGGAGCGCCAGAACCGCCATGGCCAGCGCGGCAAAAAGGAACAACGGCAGAATTGACGGGAGCAGGCGCGGCAGACGGACTGAATCTCTCACCTGGACCCTCCGGCGGCTGCAGGCAGAACGGCGCGAACGGCCCGAAGGGCAAGATCCGCAACCGAGGCCTCAATGGCAGCCCGGGCGGCGGCGGCTTCAGCTTCAATCTCAGCGCGGGCGGCGCCCACGCGGCCGGATGCGGACAGGCGGGCCGTCTCCAGGGCCTCTTCGCGCTCGGCGTTCCACTGCCGGATGCGCTGCTCGCGGACCTTATAGGCTTCGGCGCGGGCCAGGCGCAGCTTCTCAGCGTAATCGGTGGTGCGCGTCTCGGCCAGTTCGATGGCCTTGCGGGCGTCTTCCACGGCGCCCTCGGTAAGCGCGTGGCGCTTCTTAAGGGTCTTGGTCAGCGGTCCCTGCACCAGCATCTGGTACGCCAGGACCAGCACGATAAAGAGCGCAGCCGTTGGCATGGCTCCGACCAAAAGAGCCCCGACTTGTATGAGAATCTCTTGCATGGTTTTGGGGGATTCGCTCCGGCGTTGACGTGAACAAAATAAAACGGGTGAACACTTTTTTGTATCAGGCGAGAAACCCCTAAGTCAACGCGGCGAAGGGCGTTCGTACCGCTTGCTGTGACTGCTGTCACGCGGCCGGAAAATTAACCAAGAAAGCGCTTGCTTTTGCCCAAAACAAGCCTAAACTGAACATACCACCTAGACCCGGTCCAGGGTCCGGCGGGCAGCCGTTTTCGGGAAGTCCTTCCACTCCCGATTGCGGCGGCCCGCCTCTTACTTTTTGGGGCAAATATTGGGGCACTCGTAAGCCGGAGATTTATCCGGCAGGCCGGGGATTCATCCCCGGGCTAGCAGCCGAAAGCTGGCTTTACGGTTTCGCCGCCATCGGCGTCAGCAGCCCCCGCACCCGCAGCCAGTTTTCGAGCAGCGCCGGCCATTGGTCGAGCGCCGGGTCGCCCTTGCCCAGGCCGGAGCCGTGTTCGCCGTGCGCAAACACATGCAACTCAGACTGCACTCCCGCCTTCACGAGCGCATCGTAGTAGCGCAGCGACTGTTCCACCGGGACGGTCTGGTCGTCGAAGGTGTGGTAGATGAAGGTCGGGGGAGTGTCTTTGGTGACGTGCAGGTCGGGCGAATAGTCCTGGGTGAGCTGGGCGCACTGGTCCATCAACTGGAACATCTTGCAGTAGTTCAGGTGGGAGGTGTCGGCAGAGATGGCGCCCAGCCAGGGGTAGCCGAGCACCACGTAGTCAGGCCGGCTGGAGAAGCGGGAGACAGCGTCTTCAGCCTCGGGGTCGCCGGGGACGGGCTCGGTTGAGGCGAGGGCGGCCAGGTGCCCGCCCGCTGAGAAGCCGATGATGACGATTTGATCGGGCGAAATGTGATAGTCGGCGGCGCGGGCGCGAACGGTCTGGATGGCGCGGCGAGCGTCCAGCAGGGGAACCGGCATGACGTATCCGTGGGAGCTGAGCCGGTAACTCACGATGAAAGCGGTAAAACCGCGGGTGGTGAACCAGTCGGCCACTTCGCGGCCCTCAAGGTCAGCGGCGAGCCCGGCGTAGCCTCCCCCGGGAAAGATGACGATGGCCGAGCCGTTCCCGGTGTCCTGGCGCGGGGCGAGGATGGTGATCGCCGGGATGTCGAAGCAGGTTGTTCCCATGGCTTGCGGCGCGGGTCCGGGCCACAGCCGCACCGTCTGAATGCCCAGAAAGTCGTTGTTGGTTCCGGGCAAGGCGCAGGAGGCGGTTTGGGCATGGGCGGCGGGCAGGGCAGGCCACGCCGCAATGAGCAAGCTCAAAAGGAGCTTCATGAGGAACCTCGACGCGTTTTGCGAGGATTATACGACCCGGGTCCGGGTTCAGGGCTGCGGCGGGGGCGGGGCCGGGGTTAGCCCGTGGCGGAGCATGATCGCCACCATCTTCGCCCGGTCCGGCGGTCCCCCGGCTGCCTCGGCAATCACTGCTGAAATCTCGCGGAAGTAATCTGGTCCCAGCACCGCCGGCGTAATCACGCACAGTGCCTTCGCATCCCGGGACCTGTTGTTATCAAAGCGGTGGACTGCGCCGCGCGGAATGGTGAGAACCTGCCCCGGCCCGACTTCGAGTACTTTTCCTTCGACAGTCCAGGTGAGCACTCCCGAGACGCCGTAGATGGTCTCCTCGTAACGGTCGTGGCTGTGCGCGGGGGCAGGCACGCCTTGCGCCCCGGGAACCGTCATTTCAAAGGCTGCAATGGTGCTATTGGAGTTCTCCCCGGTAGCGAGGAATCGGATGGTGAGATGTCCGCAGGAGATGGTCTCCTCGGCGGGGTTCACTTGAATGTCGAAGGCTGCCGGTATCATGGTGCGACCTCTCTTTTAGTAAATTCGATTTACCGTGATAGGATAGTAAACGGAGTTTACAGGCGATGTCAACAGGCTTTTCGGCGAAAAAGTCGCCGTTCAAAACAGAGGACATACTTATCGGCGCGCTGCTTCGCGTACCGGCCCAGGCAATTCATCGCCGCCTCATCGAGGAGCTGAACCGAGCGGGGTTTGACGATCTTACCCTGCCCCACATCGCCGTCTTCCAGTTTCCGGGCCCTGACGGCGTACGTCCCGGCACCCTTGCCGAACGCGCCGGAATGAGCAAGCAGGCCATGAACCAGTTACTCAAGAGTCTCGAAAGTCTCGGCTACACCGTCCGCTCCGGTGCTCCCGATGAAGGCCGAGCGCGCATTGTCCGCCTTACCAAACGCGGCCACGCCGCCTACGCAAAGATCTTCGCGACCCTTGGCCACATTGAGCGCGAATGGAGCGAAGAACTGGGCCCCCGGCGCTTTGCCCAGCTGAAATCGCTGCTGGCAAGAGTGTGGGAGAGCCCGCTGGTTCGCTGATTGCCGACCGCCGAATAAGGACTACAGCCACACCGCCCGATGTCCCGGGCAGGGATTCTCAGCGTGCGTGACGAGCGTTTCGGCCAGCTCGATGCCGTAGCGGGCAAAGTAAAACGCCGCGCCGTGCACGCGCTCCTGCATCGAGCCACCGGGTGCGATGGCCTGGATGATGGTTTCGGCGTGGCGGGTGAGCGAGGCCTCGCGCTGCAGCTCAAAGTTGGCGGCCAGGTTGCGCAGCCGGTTCATCTGGTAGCGCATCTTGCTGGCCGAGGCTTCGGCGCTGCGGCCCAGCCCCTCGTCCTGCGCGCGCATCCAGTCAAGCAGCGTGGTGAGCTCGGCGTCGAGGGCGTTACCGGCCGAAGCGAGCTTCTTCTTGGTTTCGATGGGCATGGCGCGTGTGGCCAGCCTCTGTGCGAGCGACAACGCGTCCTCATGGAAGAGCTTGGCGATGCTGAGTTCATGGCGGCGCAGCAGCTCGCCCACGGCGGGCTCAATCAACGTGCCCGAAAAGCGCGGAATGGGCGGCGTCTGCCGGCCGAGGATCCGTTCAAAAAGAACCGCGGACTGGGCCAGGTAGGCAATCTCGGCCGGTCCTCCCACCTGGGTCGAGCTGCCGAACAAATAATCCTGAAAGACGGGCCGCAGCAGCGCCGAGGGCGAAATACTTTCGGGTGCCGCATTCAGGATTCCCAAGAGCTCATCCGTCGAGAAAGGAAGGCGGCCGGCCTGCCACAGGCCGTTGGGTTCGGCGGCGGTGGGCGCGGTACGCTTCAGAGCGAGGCGCGCGCCGGTCTGCCCGTCGATGAGGAAGAGCAGGCTCGACTGCGGAGTGACGGCGACCTGGGCGTGATAGCCGGCGGCTTCAAGAGCCTTGTTGCGTTCGACAAGCGCGGCGTGCAGCTCGTCGGCCATCTCGATACCGGCGCGCAGCACCGGTGCGCCGAGGCGATGGAACTCGCGGCCAGCGGCGTCGACGATCAGAAGGCCCTGCGCGGCGAAGATCTTCGAGTAGAAATCCGCGAAGGCCTGGGCAAAGGTGCGGCCGGGCTTGTAGGCGGCAGCCAGCGCCTCCATTGCATCGGAAAACCCGATCAGCTCCCAGGCGCGATCGATCAGCGGGGTGATCGAGTCGTCAATCACCACGCCTCCCACCGGGATTGGTGTCTGCGGAGCGGAGGAATAAACCAGCTTCTCAATTGAGCGGCGCGCGGGGAACGTGGCGTGGTTGATCTCGGCAAAGTCGTGGTCCTCGGTCGCCAGCCAGAAGATGGCGGCATGAGGATGGCCGGCGGCCGTGGCAGTGCGGGCGCGAGCCAACGCGGTTGCTGCCTTGAATGGCGTAAAAAGCGGTCCGCCGAAAAGCGTGACCTGCTGGCCGGTCAGAACAGTGCCGGCGCCGTTGGCGAGGGCTTCAAGGGAGGGCGCAGCGGAGGGCCACGGGTTTTGCGCGGCGAGCAGCGAAACCAGCTCGGGCCAATGCGCGGGCGTCGGCGGCCGGTGCGCAAACCAGTTTTCGTCAGAGGTCAGGAACTGGGGCACGGCCGAGGCGCAGAAATCCGCATAGAGCCGGCTGATGCCGGGCGTCGCGGTGACGGGAAAACAGTCTGCGGTGCTCACTTGCTCGTGGCCTGCCCTCGGGGAAGATGTTTGGACTGGCGGATCGGTTTAGCGCTGTGTTTAGGATGCCATGCGGGGCCGGTTCGATTCAGTTCGAAAGAAAGCAGAATCGCGGGGAAGCGCCTTCTCGTATACTCTCTTTTGCGTTGGGCGCAAATGCGCAGGAAGATTGCGAGGGAACGATGGCGAACAAGAAAAAGACAAAGGCGGCAAAGGCCAAACCGGAAAAGAAGAAAGCCAGCTCGGCGAAGCAGAGCGCAAAGCCAGTGATTGTGGAGCGGGCCACGGTGGTCAGTTCCGAGGTGGTGTACACCGGGCCGCTCTTCCGCGTGCTGCACGACAAGATCGTCGAGCCGGGCGGCTTTGAGAACGAGCGCGACATCATCCGCCACAACGGCAGCGTGGTGATCCTTGCCCTCGACGACGCGAAGAACAAGAAGAATCCGTGGGTGGCGATGGAGCGCCAGTACCGGCACGCGGCCAACCAGTTCCTGTGGGAGCTGCCGGCGGGCAAGCTGGAGCCGGGCGAGGACCCGCTCGAGGGCGCCAAACGCGAATTGGCCGAGGAAACCGGCTACCGGGCCAAGAAATGGAAGCCGCTGGTGGAGTATTACGCCAGCCCGGGGTTTCTGGGCGAGTCGATGAAGGTCTTCCTGGCCCAGGGGCTTGAGGCGGGCGATGCCGCGCCGGAAGAGGACGAGAAGATTGAGCTGAGGCTGGTGAAGCTCTCAGAAGTGATTGAAATGATTGAGAAGGGAGCAATTCTGGACGGCAAGACGTTGTGTAGTGTGCTTCTTTATGACCGGTTGAAGCGGGGGAAGGGCAAGAAATAGGGTTCGCGAGAGGCGGGGAGGATTAGCCCGCCCGAAACCAAAGTTGGTTACCTCGCATGTAGCTGAATATAGATATCTTGCTTGATTCGGTGTCACTTTGTGGATTTTGTTTTGTCTCTGGTAATCAACCTTTCATTGAACTTTTGCGTCATAGTAATTATCGGTGCGAAGTCCCCTTCCACCGACAACGAATCCCGAAAGATCCCCAACAGGAAGGCAGGAATTTGTGGCTCGAGTACAAGGGTAAAGTGAAGTGGTTTAACAACGCCAAGGGCTACGGATTCATCGGACGCGAAGACGGGCCAGATGTATTCGTTCACTACTCTGCGATTCAACTGGACGGATACAAGACGCTGAAGGAAGGCGATGAGGTCGAGTTCGATATCGTAGAGGGCCAGAAGGGACCGCAAGCGGATGCTGTGGTTCGCTTCAGAGACAGTGCCCATAGCGCAGCCTAGGTTGCGGCTGACCCTCGGACGTTTCCGTACGACCGCCTCCCGGCGGTGATGCGCCGACTTGTGCCTGAAAGTGGGCATCCGATCACAAGAAACTGCGACAGAAAGGTTTGAGAGCGCGGGTGAAGTGCGCCTGTGCGCATCAGCGTCGCTGGCGTTGCTCGCGCAGCGTTCGCCGGCTGGTGTGCGCTCAAGCGCACGGTCGCGAGGCAGCGGCATGTTGCGCATTCTGAGGCTGGCATCCCCGGCCGCCGATGACCGATACTGCGGCTGGAGGCTTTCTCCATGAGCGAACGAATGGCGACCGAGCGCGCCGCGAGCGTTGTGGACAACCGCGCGATTGCCCGGCTGCTGGGCGAGACGGCCGACCTGATGGAGATCGACGGCGCCGACAGCTTCAGGATCCGCAGCTACCGGAGGGCCGCAGAGGCCGCGGAGCAGACCACTGTCGACCTGGTCGATGCTGCGACGGAGACGGCGCGGTTGCTAGAGATTCCCGGCATCGGCAAGAGCATGGCCGCGCACATCCAGCGGATTGTGAAGACCGGGAGCCTGGAGCTGCGCGATGAGCTTTTGAAGAAGTACGGCGCCGGGATTCTGGAGCTTCCGAAGCTGCCCGGGATGGGGCCGAAAACGGTGGCGCTGTTCTGGGATGCGGCGCAGATCGGAACCATCGACCAGCTTGCCGAGGCCATTGAAGCGGGACGGCTGGCCGACCTGCCGCGCATGGGCGTAAAGCAGCTCGAAAAGCTGCGCAAGGGGATCGAGGACTACCGCCGTTCGGCGGGGCGGTTCCGGATTGACGTTGCCGACGAAGAGGCGAAGAAGATTGCCGCCTACCTGATGAAGTTCGAGGGTTTCGAGCGGGTGACGCCGGCCGGCTCGCTGCGGCGCGGGCGCGAGACGGTGGGAGACCTGGATTTATTGGTCACCGGGCCGGGCTGCTCGCCCGAACAGACCGCGGCGGCCGTCGAGTTTGTGGCGGCGTATCCCGGCATTCACAGCATGATCGCCAAGGGCGAAAACAAGGTGAGCTTCAACCTGGAGCAGGGGTTGCAGGTGGATGTGCGGCTGCTGCCGACGGCCAGCTACGGCGCGGCGTTGCAGTATTTCACGGGGTCGAAGGGGCACAACGTAGCGCTGCGGCAGCGGGCGCTCAAGATGGGCTACACGCTCAGCGAGTGGGCGCTGGCGCGGCTCGACGACGGCGCGCCGGTAGCCGCAGCCACCGAGGAGGAGATCTACGCGGCGCTGGGCATGGACTGGATGCCGCCGGAGATGCGCGAGAACCTGGGCGAAGTTGAGATCGCGGCGCGGCACGAGCTGCCGAAGGTGGTCGAGAAGGCCGACATTCGCGGCGACGTCCACATGCACACGACCGCCAGCGACGGAAGGAACTCGATCCGCGAGATGGCCGAGGCGGCGCTTGCGGCGGGGTACGAGTACATCGCCATCACCGACCACAGCAAAAACCTGGCCATGACCAACGGGCTCGACGAAAAGCGGGCGCTCGAGCACATCAAGCGAATTCGCGAGGTGGACCAGGAGATGGAGGGGCGCATCCGCGTATTTACGGGCATCGAGGTGGATATTCTG
Source organism: uncultured Acidobacteriaceae bacterium (assembly GCA_963808695.1). GTDB lineage: Bacteria > Acidobacteriota > Terriglobia > Terriglobales > Acidobacteriaceae > Telmatobacter. The sequence continues at coordinate 112,758 of CAWEHF010000003.1, read as the reverse complement.
GCCGACGGAGCACTGGACCTTGCCGACGAGGTGCTGGCGCAGATGGAGATCGTAATCGCCAGCGTACACACGCGCTTTGAGCAGAGCCGGGAGGAGATGACGGAGCGGGTCATACGGGCCATCGAGAACCCGCACGTGAGGATTCTGGGACACCCAACGGGTAGACTTCTGCTAAGGCGGGAACCGTTTGCCATCGATATTGCCGCCGTGCTCAAGCGCGCGGCCGAGCTGGGTGTGGCAATGGAGCACAATGCCGCTCCCGAGAGGCTTGATTTGAACGACCGTGACCTGCGCCTGGCCAGGGAAGTGGGATGCACGATCGTGATGTCGTCGGACTCGCACGACGCGCGCAACCTGGGGAAGATGGATTATGGGGTGAAGCAGTTGCGGCGGGCGTGGCTTACCGCAGCGGACGTGCTGAATACGCGGGATGCTCGCAACTTCCTGTCCGGATTAAGGAAACGGCCCTGAAACGGGAGAGGGCGCTTACCGAAAGGGCTGCCGTGTGCAAAAGAATTCATGGTGCGTGACCCGCGGTTGGCGATAAGATAAGGCGCATCAAGGTTCGGATTGGGGCACGGTTTCCGGGACGGATCGAAGGTGCGGAATAAGGGACCGGCTAAGGAAGGGCTGGCGCCATGAGTTTATTGCAGCATGATACGACCGAACTGGACGACGCCGCGAAGGGCGAGGAGTACACCAAGGGCACCACCCAACTGGGCAAAGCAGTAATCATCTCCACGATCGCGATCTCAATCGCGATTTTCTTTTACATCTACGCCGGCGAAAAGCCGCCCCTGGCCACAGGCGAGGTTCTGAATATGTGGGCGCACCCCATTCACACTGAGACATCGGGGTTCGACGCCAACGGCGCACCGATGGTCAAGGAGACCTTTGATCAGATGTTCGTGTTCACCCAGGTGAGGCTGCACAACCAGAGCAAGGTTCCGTTGTTCCTGGTGAACGTGCTTACCAACCTGGCTGAGCAGGGCAAGTTGACCTCGAGCTATGCCGCCAACAAGGGCGACTACGGGCGGATCTGGGTGGCCTACCCTGATTTACAGATTCCGCATGGGCCGGCGCTGTCGCCGCTCGATACCGAGATCCAGCCCGGGCAAACAGTTGAGGGAACGGTAGTCTCGGCTTTCCAGATGACCAGGCAGGAGTGGGACGCGCGCAAAGGGCTGGACCTGACCTTCAGCTTCAGGTACCAGCCCTCGCTCACGCTCACGCCCCACGCGGCGGTTATTGACCGTTAGGCGGAGCGGTCGGCGGAACCGGAGCGGACTTGGGCGTGGAAAGATAACCCGTAACCTGATTCTTTGATTTGATGGCGTTGACCACCACTTCAAAGAGCATCGGATCTTTTCCGCTGTAGAACTGCAGCGGCTCGTCAAGACCGCGATCCTTCTTTTGCACAGCCTTGTCGTCAGAGTAGACCACCAGGGTGTAAGTGTTCTTCTTGGTATCGACCTTCTTAAGCTCGAGGCTGACCGTGCCTACCGGTTTTCTTTGGTCTTTGGCCAAGCTGAACTCGTAGTAGTTGCGGTCGCCCTTGTGCTCCAGCAAAACCAGCTCGTCGTGATTGCGGGCAATGACGCTGTTGGTGTTGCTCAGGTCTCCTCGTATGGATTGAAGCTGGCTCACCGCACTGGCCAGATCGCTCTGCGTGTGGCTGAGGTCGGTTTTTACGCCACCCACGTCAGTCTTGACGTTTGAAACCTCGCTGGAGACGGCGCTGACCTGCTGGGAGGTCTGCTGCTGGGCGGCCTGGAGTCGCTGGCTGTCGACCTGCTCGCGGTGCATGATCTCAGAGGCGCGCTCGTCGAGCTGCTTTTGTGTGAGGCCGAGCGACTTGCCCAGCTCGTCGGTGGCGACGTGAAGACGGGCGTCGGTTTCGCGAAGCTCGGCGGCCAGCTTTACGTTTTCCTGCTTGGCGTCGGCCAGCTCCTGCTGCTGGGTAGCCAGGCGCCCGCCCAGGGCGTAACACCAGATGAGGCCGCCAATTGCAGCCAAAAGCGAGGCTGCCAGAACAGCCAGGAACGCGCCCGAGTAAGTTCGGGGTACTTCGTCATGGGTTTGGGGTGTAGTGTCGTTTTCGCTCATTGCATGCCTTTCGTTCCCTTGCGGCTCGTCACGCCGGCCGCTGCCGGGATGTGTGCGTTAACGTGATCATTAGACGCCGTTCTTAAAAAAACAAATCTCCGCAATGAGCAGGACGCTGCTCGATAATTCGCGGAGGCCGGACCCTAATCGGGTAATTGTTCCGGAACCTGTATTTCGTGCGCCTCCGGGGAAGGAACAGAATACCGGACCACCCCCTTGGGTGTGTAAGGGAGTGATAAAGGCGGCGGCCGGCGCGAGCCGCAAAGGCCACCGGCATCCCGCCCTCCGTGACAAGCAGCGAACCGCTCAGTTATAAACATCTTTACTGCGATTTTTTGTTCCAGGCCAACTCTTACGCCTTTTCCAGGGTTTTCAAGCCGGATTTGGATCTTGCCAGGCACTCGCTTTTTAAAGGATTCGGAAGCAGGCGAGCCGGTAAACCTCCAACTCGCCGGAATCCAGCGGACCTGAATCCATTGGGCTAAGCGCTTGGGTGGCGTGGAAGAGGGGTTGTCGATTTATTCGGCGACGATCACAGACTGCGATCGCCAGCCATCAGTAACTAATGTGAACTCATATTGCAAGAAGAGGGAGAATCGAAGGTTATGTCGACTGCTGTAATTGGAAGGGGCCTGGAGGGGATTGTCGCAGCCAACTCCGGAATTTGCTGGATTGATGGAGAGGCGGGAGTTCTTTCTTACCGGGGAATCGACATCCACGAACTGGCCGAGCACTCGACCTTCGAGGAGACCACGTTTCTGCTCTGGAACGGATTCCTGCCCAACGAGCTGGCGCTGCGCGAGTTCAGCGCGCAACTGGCCCTGGCGCGCGAGCTCGACCAGCGGGTGATCGACATGCTGCGCAGCTTTCCCACCTCGGCCACGCCCATGGAGGTGCTGCGAACCTGCGTGTCGGCGCTGAGCTTTTACGATGCCGACGAAAAGGACAACTCGCACGACGCCAATGTGCGCAAGGCGTATAACCTGACCGCGCAGATTGCCATGATCGTGGCGATTTACGATCGCATTCGAAAGGGCAAGGAAATTGTTCCCCCCGACCGCTCGCTCAGCCACGCCGGCAACTTTTTGTGGATGCTGAACGGCGAAATGCCCTCGGAGACCGCGACCAAGACCCTCGATGTCGCGCTCGTACTTCACGCCGACCACGAACTGAACGCCTCAACCTTCGCCGCCCGCGTCATCGCCGCAACCCTCTCTGACATCCACTCCGCCATCACCGGCGCCATCGGCGCGCTGAAGGGACCGCTGCACGGCGGCGCCAACGAGGGCGTGATGCGCCTGCTGCTGAAGATCGGCAGTGAAGGCGCCGACCCCGTGGAGTACGTGAAGAACATGCTGGCGGCCAAGCAGAAGATCTCCGGCTTCGGGCATCGCGTGTACAAAACCGAGGACCCTCGCGCCACTCACCTGCGCAAGATGAGCGAGCAGCTGGGCAAGGACTCCGGCCAGCCAAAGTGGTATGAGATGTCGCGGGCCATCGAGCTCTACATCAACAAAGACAAGCGCCTGAACGCCAACGTCGATTTCTACTCCGCTTCAACCTACGCAACGCTGGGCGTCGACATCGACCTCTACACGCCGATCTTTGCGGTAAGCCGCATCGCCGGCTGGGCCGCGCACGTCATCGAGCAACTCGACGACAACCGGCTGATTCGCCCGCGTGCCGAGTACATCGGGCCTGCCTATCCTTCGCCGTGGATCCCAGTCGAAGAGCGGCCGTAATATAAAAAACGAGATGGCATCCTGAGCGGAGGTCGCCGCGGCGATCGCAGTCGAAGGATCTGCGGTTGTTCTTCAACCGACTTCGGATTGACCACACTAGCGCCCCTGCCGCGCCTTCCACATCAGGTAGAGGCCCCAGGCCGACAACGTGCAGCCGTCGCGAATCGCGCCGTGGAGCATCATCCGCTCGAACTCCTCAATCGTGAATGAACGTGGAATCAGATCGTGCTCTTCCGCGTCGCGATCGCCCTGCGCGGGCGTGAGCCCGGTGGCCAGAAAGACGTGCTGCTTCTGCCGGGTGAAACCGTAGGCGATCCAGATCATGCCGAGGCAGGTCATCTCGGCCGCATCGAGGCCGATCTCCTCGCGCAACTCGCCGCGGGCCAGCTCCTCGGGGCTGTCGATCTCCATCTCCCAGCCGCCCTGGGGCAGCTCCAGCGCGCGCTCGCCGATGGTGTAGCGGAACTGCTCCACCAGCCAGATGCGGCCGCAGTCGATGGCGATGATGATAGCCGAGTCGTCCTTTTCAACCAGCCCGTAGATGCCATGAGCGCCATTCGAGCGCTGGATTTCGTCCTCGCGCACCCGCATCCAGTGGTTGCGGTAGACCTCGCGCGTTCCGAGCGTGGTGATGGCGGGAACTGCCGGGCCTTCGGCGGAATTCATCGGTGCCTCCTGACGGGCTCATCCTCGTGCGCCGCGACAGATGGAACTATACAGAATACCCGCGAATCGAAGAAAGCACGATGAATGGTGGCGATGGGGAATCTGCAATCCCATAAAGGGTAAACACTCTGGCGCTCACGGTTGGCGCGTGCGAAACCTTCTCAAGCGCCCGATGAGCGACGCGGGGCCGCTGACCGAAAGCCTCACGATGTTACCCTCGTACTCGCGCGAACGCACAATCATCCCGGCGTCGATGGCGGCGAGCGCAGCTCCCTCGTGCTGCGGCACGCGCAGATCGGCGTCGACGACGGGGTCGGATTTGAGAGCCTCGTCAATGGCGCGCAGCAGAGCCTCGGCACCTTCGCCGGTGAGCGCGGAGACGGCAACTTCGCCATGCGTGACGCCGCGATTGGTGAGCGCCTGTCGTCCGGCATCGGCAAGCAAGTCGATCTTGTTCAGCACCTCAATGCGGGGCTTCGACAGCACCTCGAGCTCGGCCAGCACCTTTTCAACCTGGGCCTTTTGTTCTTCGCCGTAGGTGGAAGAGGCGTCGCGTACGTGCAGCAGCACTTCGGCTTGGCCGACTTCCTCAAGCGTGGCGCGGAAACTGGTGACCAGCGTGTGGGGCAGGTTGCGGATAAAGCCGACCGTATCGGAGAGCAGGACCTTGCGGCGGCTGGGCAGCTCGAGGGCCCGCAACTTGGGGTCGAGCGTGGCAAACATGCTTGAAGACGAAAGCACTTGCGCCCCGGTGAGTGTGTTGAAAAGGGTGCTTTTTCCGGCGTTGGTGTAGCCCACCAGCACGACCGTTGGCACGGGCACGGCCTCGCGCCTTTGCCGCTGTTGCTTGCGCACCCTCCGCACCGCGTCAAGATCGATCTTCAGCTGGTCGATCCGCCTTTGAATCCTGCGCCGGTCGGTTTCGAGCTGGGTTTCGCCAGGTCCGCGCGTGCCGATGCCGCCGCCCAGCTGCGACATTTGTTTGCCCCGTCCGGCCAGCCGCGGCAGCAGGTACTGGAGCTGGGCGAGCTCGACCTGCAACTGGCCTTCGCGGGTACGGGCGTGGCGGGCAAAGATGTCGAGGATGAGCTGGGTGCGGTCGAGGACGCGGCAGGGCAGCAGCCCCTCAAGGTTGCGGAGCTGGGTGGGCGAAAGGTCGTGGTCAAAGAGGACCAGATCGGCCTCGACCGATGCGGCAATGCCGACAATCTCTTCCACTTTGCCTGAGCCGATCAGCGTTGCAGGGTCGGGATGCGGCCGCCGCTGCAGGACTTCAGCGGCGACGCAGCCGCCGGCGCTCGAGACCAGCTCGCGAAATTCGGCCAGAGACTCTTCAGCGTCGAGGCCCGCTCCGGGAGTGATGGGCGCGCGGGAGCTCGCAGCCGGCTTTACGCGCGGAGTTGCGGAAGGGGCCTGCGAAACAACGCTGGGGTCCGCGAAATCGTTTTCAGTGTGTCTCTCGGGCGTTTGCGCGGGAAATCGAGAGCCAGCCGCGGCGTTTCGGACGCGGCCGAATTCCACTCCCACGAGTACCGCTCGCTCAAGCCGGCCACCGGGGGACCGGCGGTTTAGCCCGGCCGGCTGTGAGGGCAGGCTTCGGCAGTCAGTGCTGCGGGAGGCCGCAACAGGGTTTGCGGCGGCGCCTGGTTGTTGATCCCCGCATGACAATCGAGACTGCTCCCGGTGGCTTAATGCTGTTCCGCTGTCTGAGGTGCAGACGGAGCTGGAACCGCCGTGGGTCCCAGGCCGGGTGCGCCAACCGCGGCGGGGCGATGCTCAGCGTGTATCACGCTACGGTTACTCACCACCGTAGAGATTGCGTGCTTGAAGATAAGTTGTTCCTGGCTGTTGTTTTCGAGGAGCACGGAATACTTATCGAAGGACCTGATTTTTCCCGTCAGCTTTACTCCGCTGACCAGGTAAATGGTGATGGGGGTTTTGTCCTTACGCACCGTGTTCAGAAATGTATCCTGAATGTTTTGTGCCGGCTTGTTCTCCATGTGCCGATCTCCTGCTTCCTTGAAGGTTTTGACTTCAATTTCTCTTTCGTGACAATGAAATTCCGCGAGGATGGAGCCGGAAGTCCCGGATCCATTCGCCCCCGCAATGTGACAACAATATAAGGCTTTGCGAACCATTTCAACTCCGGGGGCATAAAAGTGACGGTTCCGGCGGCGAAACCGCTCCTTCCATATGTGATATATCCGGCATTTAAAGGGGTTGCGGAACGCGGCCGCAGACGGGTGGGACTGTGTGCTCTGGCACGCTTCGATTGGTAACACGGTTGTTAAAATGAGTGCGTGCAACCCGCCGCCAACCCGACTCGCCCCGCTCCGCACGCCAAATCCCAGCCCGTTCCCATGCTCGATCTCAAGCGTCAATACGAGCCTCTGCACCAGGAATTGCTGGCGGCCATCGAGCAGGTGCTGAAGACGCAGCAGTTTACGCTGGGCAGCGCGGTAGCGGCCTTTGAGCGCGACGGCGCGGCGCAACTGGGCGTGGCGCACGGCATCGGCTGCGCCTCGGGTACCGATGCGCTGTGGTTGGCCCTGGCCGCGGCCGAAATCGGCCCTGGCAAAGCGGTGATAACAACCCCCTTCAGTTTTTTTGCCTCGGCAAGCGCGATTCTCCGCGTGGGCGCGAAAGCCCTGCTGGCCGATATCGACCCGGTAACCTTCAATCTCGACGCGGCAGCCGTGGAGCGGATACTGGACTCCGAGGCTGGCGCTGAGGCGAAGGCGATTTTGCCGGTGCATCTCTACGGCCAATGCTGCAACTGGGATTTTTTTTCTCGTCTTGGACGAGAGCATGGGGTGACTCTCATCGAAGACGCCGCGCAAGCGTGGGGCGCGGAATGGAAGGGCGCGAAGGCTGGCGCGCTGGGCGATATTGCGGCCTTCAGCTTTTATGCCACCAAGAATCTGAGCGCGGCAGGCGAAGCCGGCATGGTAACGACCAGTTCCGATGCTCTGGCCGAGCGCGCAAAAATGCTGCGCTCGCACGGAATGCGCCGCCGCTACTACCACGACGAGATCGGATGGAACGCGCGCATGGACGGCTTCCAGGGCGCTGTGCTCGGGGTGAAGCTGAAATACATCGAGGGCTGGAACCAGGCGCGGCGCGCGGCTGCCGCGCGTTACCACGAGCTGTTCGCCAAGGCCGGGCTCGCCGAGAGCGGAACCTACCCTGCGCACGGGGTGGTTTTGCCGCGCGAGATCGAAGGCGCGAAACACATCTGGCACCAGTACGTGATTCGCACCTCGCGACGCGATGCGCTGCATGAGTTTCTCGCTGCCCGCAAAATCGGCTCGGAGATTTACTATCCTGTGCCGCTGCACATGCAGGATGCGCTCAAATGTCTGGGTTACAGCGAAGGCGATTTCCCTGAGGCAGAGCGCGCCGCCTGCGAGGTGCTGGCGCTGCCCATGTTCGCCGAGTTGCGCGCCGACGAGCAGGAGACGGTGGTAGCGGCAATTGCGGAGTTCCTGAGCTAAGCTTCATTTCTGACTGCCGTCTTGCAGCCGGGCTGTGAAACTGTGGAAGGAGTGCGGCCAAACGATTGATTCCATTGTGGCCACAGTTTCACAGTCGAAAAGGGGGGCATTTTTTGGAGGGTGCGGGCTCTCTTGCAGGCCTTGCCGTTTGCCGGGATGGGGATGTTCTTCATGCTTCCGATCCTTTTACCTACAATTGTGCGCCGGAGGGCTGTAATTATCTGCAGCATAAATGGCGGCTAAGTGCTTGGAATCCAACGCTGCCGAGCTGCCCCTATTTACATCATCTGGTTCCTTGAGACCGCTTCTTCGGCGACGATTGCCGGCACCCGCAGCGCTGTCGCAATCAGCGCGGCCAGCAGAAACGCGTCTGAGGTCATCGAGAGCGCGGAGCTGATTCCCATGGACTCTGAGAAGCGGCCGATCAGGTAAGGCCCTGCGGCGCTCGCGATACGGCCGATGTTGTACACGAATCCCATGGCGCTGGCGCGCAGCTGGGTGGGAAAGAGCTCGCTGGAGATGATGCTGAAGCCGGAGAAATATCCCGTGCCGAAGAAACCGACCAGCGGGCCGATGATGAGAAGCGCGTAGGTATTGCTGACGAAGGCGAAGAGGGGAACCAGCAGTGCGGCGGCGACCAGGTAGGCGATGTAAGTGCGCTTGGGTCTGAAGCGGTCGGCGATGTATCCAAAGGAGACGTACCCGAGGAAAGTTCCGATCTGCATCACGATGGTCCAGCCGGAGGTCTCGACAATACTCAGGCCCCGGCCGCCCTGGGCTTGAGGCATTGAAAGAAAGCGCGGCGCCCACGTGAAGAGCCCCCACCACGCGAACAGCGTGGCCGCGTTCATGGTGGCGCACACCAGCGTGCTGCGGCCCAGCGCGCCGCGAAACAGATGCCCGATGGGCACTTTATCCGCGTGGACCGCACGCCATTCCGTCGGTTCGTGAAGGCGGCGCTGAACCCAGAGCGCAACCAGCGCAGGCAGCACGCCGGCGAAGAAGACAGCGCGCCAGCCGAAGTGCGGCATCACCACGGCAACCAGCGCCGCGCCGAGTGCGTAGCCGATGGCCCACGAGCTTTGCACCAGCGCCAGCGCTTTGCCGCGATTGCGCAAGGGCCACGTCTCAGCTACCAGCGCCGCGCCCGAAGCCCACTCGCCGCCCATGCCCAGACCGAGAAAGACGCGGCAGAGCATGAGCTCGACTGCGGTGTGCGTGAAGCCGCAAAGTGCCGTGGCGACCGAGTAGCCGAGCACGCTGAGCGAGAGCGCGCGTACGCGGCCAAAGCGGTCCGCGAACCATCCAAAGGCCAGGCCGCCGGCGGCCGCAGCGAGCAGCGTGGCCGACATCATGGCGCCGCTTTCCGATGTCGAGAGATTCAGCTCGTGCTGCACCTGCCCGAGCACCAGCGCGTAAATCATCACATCCATGCTGTCGAGCATCCAGCCGAGGCTCGCGGCAACAAGCGCGCGGCGCTGCTCGGGCGATGATTCGGCCAGCCAACCTGTAATGGCGTTAGGCAATCGGAAACCTCAATAAGGGGGAAGCTTGCGCAGTGGTTAAGATTGAAGTTTACGGCGGCCCGCGAGGTTGGCGAACATTTTTACCTGGGAAGCAGGGATTTTTGCGCATCGCGATCGACACCGGCGGCACGTTTACCGACTGCGTTTCCCTGTCGGGCGGCGAGCTGCGCGTGGTCAAGGTGTTTTCAACGCCGGCCGATCCCTCGCATGCGGTCATGGAGGGCGTGCGGCAACTGGCTGGCGAGGAGCGCGCCGAAGTTCGCCACGGGACGACAGTGGGCACGAATACGATGCTCGAGCGCACCGGCGCGCGTGTCGCGTTTGTCACCACGGCGGGATTCGAAGACACCATCGCGATCGGCCGGCAGACGCGCGCCAAGCTCTATGACTGGTTTGCGCCCGTGCCCGAGAGTCTCGTCCCGCGCGAGTTGCGCTTTGGTGTCTCTGAGCGCGTGAGCGCCGAGGGCGAGGCGCTGCGCGAGCCCACCGAAGAAGAGTTGGCCGCGCTGGTTGAGGCGGTGCAAGCCAGCGGCGCTCAAGCCGTGGCGATTTCGCTCCTGTTTTCGTTCTCCAACCCGCGAACCGAGAAGCGCGTGGAAAAAGCGCTTGGTGCGCTCGGTCTACCGGTCTCGGCGTCGCATCGCATTTTGCCGGAGTTTCGCGAATACGAGCGCGCATCCACCACCGTGGTGAACGCGTATCTTGCGCCGCGCATGGGCTCTTACCTGTCGGCGTTGGAGCAGCGTGTCGCCGCGCGGCCGCAAGGCGGCCGTGTTGAAGTGATGCAGTCCTCGGGCGGAATCGTGCCGGCGCATCTGGCCGCGCGCGAACCGGTGCGCACGGTGCTCTCAGGGCCGGCGGGCGGCGTGGTGGGCGCGTGCCGCATGGCGGCGCTGGCGGGCTTCGAGAGCATCATCGGCTTCGACATGGGAGGCACGTCGACCGACGTCTTTCTCGCGCGCAATGCGCATGAGGGCGCGGAGCGCACGCGCGAGAGCGTAGTTGCAGGCGTGCCCATTGGCGTGCCCATGCTCGACATTCATTCGGCCGGCGCGGGAGGCGGCTCCATTGCTCGATTCGACGCGGGCGGAATGCTGCGTGTCGGTCCCGAGTCCGCCGCGGCTGATCCCGGGCCCATCTGCTTTGGCCGCGGAATGCAACCCACGGTCACCGACGCGAATCTGCTGCTCGGCCGCCTCGATGCGGAGAGCTTTCTGGGCGGCGGAGTGAAGCTCGATCACGAGCGCGCCGAGCGAATCCTGAACCAGCAAAAAGGCGCGCTGGCGACGGCCGAAGAATTTGCGGCGGGCATTGTGCGCGTGGTTGAAACGCAGATGGAGAAGGCCATTCGCGTTATCTCCGTCGAGCGCGGCCACGATCCGCGCGATTTTACGCTCGTGGCCTTCGGCGGCGGAGGACCGCTGCACGCGTGTTCCCTGGCGCGGGCGCTGCGCATTCCGCGGGTGCTCGCGCCTGCCATGCCGGGAGCGCTTTCGGCGGTGGGCATTCTGCTCGCCGATACAGTGCGCGATTATTCACGCACGGTGATGTTGCCGGGCGAGGAGATCGGCAATCTCGACGCGATTCTTGCAGAGCTGGAGCGCAAAGGCGCGGCGGAGTTTGCGGCGGAGGGGCTTGAGGGCGAGGCACAGCAAAGTGTGGATCTGCGCTACCGGCGGCAGGGATACGAGCTGAATGTGCCGTTCGATTCTCATCAACCGGCTAAGGCTCTCTCGGAATTCCATGAACTGCACCGCCAGCGGTACGGATTCGCCGACGAGGCGCGGCCCGTGGAGATTGTGAATCTGCGCTTGCGCATGACGGCCGCGGGCGAGCCGTATGAGCCGGTGAAGCGCGAGTTAATTCCCGGCGATGGTGCGTCCGCGTGTTATGCCAAGCGCGATGTCTGGTTCGAAGGCGGGCGAAAGAAAACGCAGTTTTATCGACGCGAAATGCTTGTGCCCGGTGACGTAATTCGAGGTCCGGCGATGATTACCGAGTACACGTCGGCGACGCTGGTGCCTCCCGGCGCGACGGCGAAGCTGGATGCCTTCGCGAACATCGCGATCGACGTAAGCGAGGAGGCGGAAGCATGAGCACGACTCAACCTGGACCGGTCGACCTCTCCATCTTTCATTGCGCGGCGCACTCCATTGCCGAGGAGATGGGCGCGGTGCTCAAGCGTACTGCGCTCTCGCCGAATATCAAAGAACGGCGCGACTACTCGTGCGCCATCTTCGACCGTCAGGCGCGCGTGATTGCCATGGGCGACCACATGCCCGTGCACCTGGGCTCGATGCCAATGAGCGTGCAGGCGGCGATTGGATCAATCGAGTTTGCGCCGGGCGACGTGGCGATTCTGAACGATCCATATGCAGGCGGCACGCACCTGCCCGACATCACCATGGTGCTGCCTGTGTTTGTTTTGGGGATCGCGAAGCCCGCGTTTTACGTGGCCAATCGCGCTCATCACGCCGATGTGGGCGGACGCTTTGCAGGCTCCATGGGCCCGGCGACGAGCATCTTCGAAGAAGGAATTCGCATTCCACCCACGCTGATTGTGCGTGCTGGAGTAGTCGATCGCGATTTGCTGGAGACAATTCTTTCCAGCGTGCGCACGCCGGAAGAGCGGCGCGGAGATTTGGATGCGCAGATTGGCGCATGCCGCGCCGGTGAGCAGCGCATGCTGCAACTCACTGCGAAGTACGGCATGACGCAACTGAATTTCCTGGTCGAGGGGCTGCTCGACTACGCGGAGCGCCTGGTGAGGGCGGAGCTGAGTGCGCTGCCTGCTGGCGAGTTCGCCGCTGAAGACTTTATGGATTCAGACGGCGTGACCGACGAGCCGCTGAAGATTGCCGTGCGCTTGCGAACCGATCCAAAGGCGGGCGCGCTTGAGGTTGACTTTGCTGGAACCTCGGCGCAGGTGGCGGGCAGCGTAAATGCGGTGCGCGCCATTACGCTCTCAGCGTGTTTTTATGTGCTGCGCTGTTTGCTCGGCGAGGATGCGCCTGCGGCCGAGGGAATTCTGCGCCCGCTGACACTTTTGACGCCCCAGGGATCGATTGTCGACGCCGCGCCGCCGGCAGCGGTCGCGGGCGCGAATGTTGAGACCTCGCAACGCATCGTGGATGTGCTGATGCGGGCCTTGGCCAAGGCCGCGCCGCAGCGGGTTCCCGCGGCCAGTGCGGGAACCATGAGCAACCTGGCAATTGGAGGCGTGGATGCGCGCACCGGCGAGCCCTTCACCTACTACGAGACCGCTGCGGGCGGCATGGGCGCGCGGCCAGGGATGGATGGAATCAGCGGCGTGCAGACACACATGACCAATTCGCTCAACACGCCGATTGAAGCGCTTGAGTATGCGTATCCGTTTCGCGCGCGGCGCTATGCGTATCGCTACGGCTCGGGCGGCGAAGGCAAGTTTCGCGGCGGAGACGGATTGGTGCGCGAGATTGAACTTCTAGCCGACGCGGAGATGACGCTGCTGGCCGAGCGCAGGCGATTCAGACCCTACGGATTGGCGGGCGGCGCGGATGGAGCGGCGGGACGGGCGTTTGTAACGCGGGCTGCAACCGGCGAGACCGAAGAATTGCCCGGCAAATGCAGCCGCAAGCTCAAGAAGGGCGATGTGCTGCGCATTGATACGCCGGGAGGCGGCGGTTGGGGCAGTTAGCGAGTCAGCGAGTCAGCAGGTCAGCGAGCGATGCTGATGCCTTGCTGGCTAGCTCCGCTAACACCGCTGACTCCGCTGCTTTTCGCTACTTCTCCTGCATCAGCGGCAGACCGGCAATGTTCAGCCGCACGCGGTAGATGCTGCTCGAAGCTGCAATGTAGAGGGTTTTGCGATCTGCGCCGCCGAAGGTCAGGTTGCCCACGCGCTCGGGAATGAGCAGCGTTGCGATCGGCTTGCCGTCGGGCGAAATGATCCACACACCGGCGGGACCTGCGCTGTAGACGTTGCCTTCGACGTCGACCTTCATGCCGTCGGGCCCGCCGCCGCGAGGATCGTTGCTGGCGTCATAAAACAGCTTGGGATCCTTGAGGGTGCCGTCGGGGTTGACGGTGTAGCGCATCCAAATTCTCTTCGGCTCGGAGTTGTTCACGTAGAGATATTTCTCGCCGGGTGAGAAGGCGATGCCGTTGGGGCGGGGCAGATCGCCGATGAGCAGTTGCAAAGAGGCGTTGTCAGCCGGTGCGCCCGGCTTATGCGTGAGCGCGTGGGGAATGCGATACACGCCGTTGACGGTGAGCTGCTTGAGCGGGTCGTGGTCGCCCTGCGTGGGCAGGCCGTAAGGCGGATCGGTGAAGTAGAGCGAGCCGTCGGAGCTGTAGACCAGGTCGTTGGGGCTGCTCAGGCGCTTGCCCTGGTAGGAGTCTACGAGGACCGTTGCAGGCTGCGCGGGGTCGAAGGATTCGAAGCGCAGCACGTCGCGCTGGGCATGGCCGGCGACGGTGAGCCGGCCCTTCACGTCGAGGGTCATGCCGTTGGTGCCGGGCTCGCGGCCGCCATAGGGCGCCGAACCCTTGTAGCCGCTCGGCTGCAGCCAGATGCTTACGCCCTGGCCGGGGGTGTATTTGCGAATGCTGTTTGAGGGAATATCAGCAAAGTAAAGGCTGTCGCCGACCCAGACAGGCCCTTCAGTCCAAGTGAATCCCGTGGCTACGCGCTCCAGGGTTGCGCCGGCGGGGATGATGCGATCGGCGGCGGGATCGAGGCGATCGAACTTGAGCGGCGAGGAGACGATGTCGCTGGCGGGCGCGCCGAGCGCGGTGGCTGCACTGTGCGTTGAATAGAAGGCGATCGTTCCGGCGATGGCGACGGCGGCGTATGCGATCAATCGATAACGGACGTGATTGCTCATAGGTGTTTTCCCGATGGCGGGAGGTGCATGGATCCAGGCGCCCAGACCGGCGCAATCATCTTTGTCGGTGCGGCGATTGGATGTCAAGCAACGCCTACCGCGCGAAGTACAAATGCAGGTCCTTCGACTTCGATCGCTGCCACGATCTCCGCTCAAGGCAGGCCTTCGACTGCGCAAGCCGCACAAAACGCGGCTTTGCTCCGTTCAGGATGACCGGTTGGAAATGGCCTTATGAGCATCCCCATTTACTTTGAAGCCGATGCTGGCGCCGCGGGTTTGGGCAGCTTTGCGTACTCGGCGTGGGCCTGTTTCAGGATGGGCAGGTCCTGGTCGGCATCCTTCCACGCGGCGAAAAAGTGCTCATACTCGGCGCGGCTATTGGGAATCTTGTTTTGGCGTGAGTATGCGCGCGCCATGCCCAGTTGGGCCAGGGAATAAAGCGGCGAAAGCGGATCGACGCCCTGGTTGGAGAGGATCTTGCCGTACTCGGTGACCGCCATGTCGGGGCGATTGGCGGCCATCCAGGCTTGGGCGCGCTCGCTGGGCACGGTGTAGCTGAACATCTCGAATGGGACGGTGGGTTCGAGGGCGGCAATGGCGTCGAGAGCGTCGCCGCGGGCCATCGCGAGCTGGGCGCGCACCAGCGGCAGATCGACGTTGGCCATGAGCGTGCCGGGATGGCTGTCGGGCCCGTGGGCCGCGATGAATTTGTTGGCTGCAGCGAGATCGCCGAGCCGGGCCTCGACGATGGCCAGATCGGGCGAATCCTGATTGCCGATGCGGGTAATCGCCAGCGTGGCGCGCGCGGCCGCAGGCAGACCAAAGGTCATCTCGATCGTGGCCTGGTAAATGAGGATGTCGCTGGCCGCCTCTTCAAGGTTCTCGCGCTCGGCTGCCTCCCAGGAACTGTGGAAGAGCTGCTCGGCGAGACGATGTTTGCCGGCGCCTTCGGCGGCTACGCCTTCAAGGAAAGGGAAGTACCAGCCGTACCATCCGCTGTTGTGCGTCGAGGCCCAATGGGTCTCCTGGGCGAGGGCGTTGGAGTCGTGGCTCAAGGCCGCAACCTCGTAAAGCGTGGCGTGCAGGCCCGATGAGTCGATGCCGCGGCGGATGGCCTGCTGGCCCACGGATCTGGCCTCGTCAAAGCGATTGGCGCGGGTGAGAGCGCGGGCCAGGACGCTGTAATTGATGGCGCGATTGGGTTCGAGCTTGAGGGCCTGCTGGCCGGCGGCGATGGCCGGTCCATACTGGCCGATCTGGGTGTAGTCGTTGGCGAGGTCGATCCACGGCACCCAGTCGTTGGGGTAGGTTTCAGTCCACTGGCGATAGGTGTTGATGCCGTGCTCCATGTCCTGCGCGCCCTCGGAGTAGTAGTGGGCCTCGAGGATGAGCTTCTCCCTGGCGCTGACCTTGCCGCTCAGGTCGAAGGCCTTTTTGTAGAACTGCGAAGCAAGATATGGCTCGCTCAGGTTGTAGTACTCGTTGGCCATGGCGCCGTAGGCCATGGCAAAGTTGGGGTCGAGCTCGACGGCGCGCTGATAGAAGGGGATGGTCTCGGTTTCGCTCTTGCCCTGCGCATCCATTGACTGGCCGATGGAGTAGGAGCGCAGCGCATCGAGCGAAGCCGTGGTGGCCTGCATGATGGGAACCTGGTAGTTTTCAATGGAGCGCGGCGTTTCGCCCAGACCGCGGCGCACTTTGTCGGCCACGGCGTCGAGAGCGGCAAGCACTCTCTCCTTGGCTCCGGCCTCAGCTTTTGCGCCGGCAATCTGGCTGCCGTTGGTGCAATCGGTGGCCTCAACGGTAAGCAGGTATTCGCGCCCCAGGGGCAGGATGGAACCGGTTAACATGACTTGCCGGTTAGAACGTTCGCAGAGCTCGCGGGCCACCTCGGGCGTGATCGGGGAACCCTGGCCGCGGCCCATGAGCTGGAGCGAGTTGGCCGCCTCGCGCTCGCTCATCACGTCGATGTAGGGCGACTGCTCGAGATCGATTTCGAGAGCCTGCTTGAGGGTGTTGTCGAAAGTAGCGTCTCCTGTCGAATTCTGGAAGTCGGCCACGATGACCTTGCGCAGCTGCGGGGGGTGGGCCAGGTGTTTCCAGGTTGCGTAGCCCCAGTAGCCGGTGAGAGCGGCGGCGGACAGCACAACGGCTGCGGCGGTGACCTTGACCCAGAGCGGAACGCCGTAAACGGCGAGGCGAAGCATGGATGGGGCCTGGTCGGCGGGCTGAGCTTCGCCTGCCGCGCCAGAACCGTCGGCGGGTGAAAGCTTTGGCGGCGCGTCGCCTGAGGCTACTGCAGCGGTGAACTGGTAGCCGCGTCCGGGGATGGTGACGATGAAGCCCGAATGGTCGCCCAGGGCCTTGCGCAACAGCGAGATGTGCTGCGTGAGGTTGTTTTCTTCTACAAACGACTCGGGCCAGGCGGTCTTTAGCAACTCTTCCTTTGAGACCACCCGGCCGGGGTTCTCTACCAAATAAGAGAGAACCTCAAAGGTTTTGGGCAGCAGCGATACCGGCTGGCCATTGCGCAGCAGGGTGCGCCGGGACCGGCTCAGTTCGAATTCGTCGAATCGATAGGCGTCATGGAGAACAGGGGGCATCGCACGCAAGCTTTTTGTAAGTAGTCTGGGGCCCGGTTTCAGGAAAAAGCCGTCACGAAAATGTTTCAGCCGGCATGGGGAGTGAGTCGCAAAATGATAGAGTTGCCACGCCCTGCAATGCTTCTGAAACGAATGACTGTACCTCAATGATGGACCGGACATTACCCGGAGCGCAAGCGGCAACGGGTAAAGATCTCAAGCTGAGGAGTAGCAACTGCGAACTAATCGAAGAGCCCTCGAAAATCGCGGCCGAAGCGCATACAATTCTTGATGGCCATGGGAAAGAACAAGGAAAAGACGTTTGAAGTGGCGTGCCCCGACTGCGGGGCGATGCTGAAGATCGATGCCGCGACGGGGCTGGTGGTGTCGCACACTCCTGCGCCGCGCAAGCGGATGTTTGAGGACCTGGAGACCGCAGCCAAGGCCATGCGCGAGCGGGATGAGCGCGCCGAGTCGATCTTCCGCCAGAGCGTGGACGCGGAGAAGAACAAGGCCGATTTGCTGGAGAAGAAGTTTGCCGAGGCTCTGCGCAAGGCCAAGGACGCGCCTGACGTGAAGCCGCTGAGGGAGTTCGATCTGGACTAGGGGTGGTGGGCTGCATTCCGGCTTGGCCGGTTCACTTCGGGATGATGAAAGCGATTGGATGCGCGGTTGAAAAGCTGCGACAGACAAGCGAGATTGAGTGATACTCTAATCACCGTTCCCGGCGCAGAGTTGCGAGGCGCGCGCGGGAACGAAAGGGGAAATGATGGCGGTTGTTCAGCTCACTGATACGATAAATGATCCTGACCTGGTTCCGGCCACGGGCGAAAGCACATGCGGCGTGTGCGAGGACTGGCTGCTCTACACGGCCGCCGGAACGCTGGTGGCAGGAGGCGTGCTGCTGGTTACGGGCAATCGCAAAGCAGGGCTGGCGGTTGCTGCCACCGGAGCCGCGCTGACCATGCTTGACCAGCAGGAGACCGTGAAAGCCTGCTGGGACGCACTGCCTGACTACCTGGAGGAGATCCAGGGCATTCTTGCCCGCGTACAGGGCACGGTGGAAGAGATTGCGGCGCAGGGGGCCAAGCTGCGCGCGGCGCTGGGCAAGTAACTGTAAACCACTAGAGCGTGTTTCATAAATATTTTAATTGACCGTAAACTGTTGATTTCAATGGACAGGATGTCGTGATATGGCATTTATGAAACACGCTCTAAAAAGAAATTGTCATCCTGAGCGACGTCCGCAGCGGCGGACGGAGTCGAAGGATCTGCAGGTGTTTTTCAAGAGCCTCTGCCGCGCAACATTTGAGTCGCGCTAAACCCGGATTTGGCGCGCCCTACTCCAGCCCCAACTGCCGGCGGCCCGTTTCGCTGATTCGATGCGGGGTCCATTTCGGCTCCCACACCAGATTCAATTCCACTTTTGAAATGTCCTGAATGCCCGCGAGCCGGTTGTGCACCTGCTCGAGGATGAGACCGCTGGCAGGGCAGTGCGGCGTGGTGAGCGTCAGCGTAACCTTGACCCACTGTCGAGGCCAGGCAGGCGTCGAGTCTGGATCGGGACCCGTTTCGATGCCGTAGATCAGCCCAAGATCGACAAGGTTCAGCTTTACCTCGGGGTCGAAGCAGTCGCGGAGCGCGGTGAGGATTTGGTCTTCGGTCGGCATAAAAGCAGTGGTCAGTTGTCAGTGATCAGCAGAGCCAAAAGCTAAAAGCTGCTTCTTCAGTTCTGCCGCTCGACCAGGTAGCGCGCGACGGATTTGAGACCCTCGGCGCGGTCACCGTAGGGCGCGAGCGCGGCGAAGGCCTCGTCGATGAGCACGGCTGCGTCGCGGCGGCTCTGGTCGATACCAAAAACAGCCGGCCAGGTGGCTTTTTCGGTGGCCTGGTCCTTGCCCGCGGTTTTGCCCAGTTGTGCCGAATCGACGGTCATGTCGAGCACGTCGTCTACGATCTGGAAGGCGAGGCCGGCTTTGCGGCCGAAGCGATCGAGGCGGGCAACGTCGTCGTCGTTGGCCCCGGCAAAGACGCCTCCGGCAACCACGCTCACGCGAATGAGCGCGCCGGTCTTGGCGCGATGGATGGCTTCGACGAGCTCGGGCGTGGGCTTCAGGTGTTCGCTTTCAATGTCGAGGACCTGGCCGCCGATCATGCCTTCAACGGTGCTCACGGCGTTGGCGACCAGGCCGATGATTTTGACCGCTGCGGCAGGCGGGCAGTCGAGGCCAGCAAGCACCTCAAAGGCGCGGGTCTGCAGCGCGTCGCCGGCCAGGATGGCGATGGCCTCGCCAAAAACGATGTGGCAGGTGGGCTTGCCGCGGCGCAGGTCGTCGTTGTCGAGGGCGGGCAGATCGTCATGGATGAGCGAGTAAGTATGCAGCATCTCGATGGCCGCGCCGAGCTTTTCGATTCCCCTGGGCAGCGAGCCGGCGATGGTTACGGCGGCCTGGTAGGCGAGCAGCGGGCGCAGGCGCTTGCCGCCCGCGAAGGTGGAGTGGCGCATGGCGCCGTGGATGGAGGCAGGGACGGCAGTGGCGCTCGGAATGAGCTCCTCGAGCGCGCGATCGGTCAGCTCAAGACCTTGCTGCCGCAGAGATTGTACGTCGACTGACATCATCTCTAATTTTAGACGAATGCGCGATGGGTTCAGTGTGGGCGCGCACAGGCGAGGCGGCGGGGTCTTTGGAAGGGATCCTCTCCGGGGCGTTGCTCTTACACCCGCACTCCGGCGGGCTGCGCGCAGGAATATTGATTGAGGATCCCCAGGCTTGCGCCTGGGGCTACCCTATTTCGCCCGCGTTGCGGGCTCTTCAGGCTGACTCTCTAACTTCGGGCCACGCGACGTTCCCACCAGGCGAGGAGAATGGCGATGATGACGGCAATGGCGCTGACCCACCGGCCGAGGACGACGCCTGAATTGCCGAGCCAAGGGTCGGCCTCGGCAGTCCAGTCAATCGTGAGGTTGATGGGGCCACGCTCGGCGCGAACGGCGATGAGGCCGTCAGGGCGGGTGTGGAGGGCGTAGAAATGAACCGAGGTAAGCAGCCGGCCATTGAGCTCGGCGCGCCACGCGGGAAACGCGAGCAGGCGCAACACGAGCCATCCCGACTGCGGAACCACCGCGTTGAGCCGCAGATGCTCAGGGTTGAAGCGACCGGCAGCAAAGGTCGCGATGCAGGAGCCTTGACCGGGGGCCCAGATGGGGTTGGCGCTGGAGTCGTCGGGGTCGGGCTTGCCCAGTTCGGCATCGGGATCGGAGACGAGGCAGGCGTCGGACAGGCCGCGAGCGATTGTGGTGAGATCGGCGTTGGGCGGCCCGTATTCGAGCAAGCCCTCGAAGCCCGTGCCGGTATTGTAGGCCGCGAGCATGGCGGGGACGGTGTCTTCGGGGTAGCAGGCCTGGAAATAATCGTGGTTGGCGTAAACGACGGCAGCGATGAAACCCAGCGCACAAGCGGCGAGGACGGCGATACGGGCGCGGCGCGCGGCGGGCCAGATGGCGGCGACGAAGAAGATGGCCATGGGCGCTTCAACCGCTTCGAGCCAGCGCCACGGGTATTGCAGATACTGCATTGCGGGCAGATGCCATGCGGGGCGCGAGATGGGCACGCACAGGAACGCGACCCAGACGGGGATGGCGGCGAGCGGAATCCACCAGCGCAGGGAGGAGGTGGGTGAGGGCAGCGTGTGGCGGCGCCAGGCGAGGAGGAACGCTGCGATGGCAACCGCGAACATGATGACGGCAATCCACGAGGCTTGGTGATTGATGGTGTCGTGGAGTGCGAAGGTCGGGTCGGCGTGGTGGGTGAAGAGCCAGTTGTATTCGAAATTGGAGCCGGGGTCCTGGGTGGCCTGGCGCACGTCGACCAGGTTGTGTTCGAGCGCGGCGGGGAGCCAGTAGAGGGCGGCGAGGCCGAGTCCCAGTGCGCCGCCGACGGTTGCGCGCAGGATGGGCGCCCAGCTTTTGCCGGCGATGGCCGCGAGCAGCGCCAGTGCAACGAGCAGGTACGCAGCCATCACGCCGAGGGGGAGATTCGAGAGCCACGCGCCTGCAAATGCGATGGCGAGGGGGAGTGTAGAACCGTCGAAGGCGCGTCGGCAAAGGCCTGCGGAAGGTTGACGCACCCGCAGCGCGAAAAGCATGAGCAGCGGCAGCCAGAAGCCGCCGGCCAACTCGGGGAAGGCACTGCGCTCGTATCCGGTGAAGAGTGCGTAACCACTGAAGATGGCTACGCAGCCGGCGAGCGTGGATTGCGCGTCGGTGAGTGCTAGGCGCGCGAGGGCGCGAGTGGCGAGGCCGGTGGCGGCGAAGATGAGAAAGGTGAGCGCGATGGGAACGGCCGTCCATGGGAGGATAGCGCCGAGGGCGGCGCCGATCATCCAGGTGAAGGGCGGATAGAAAACAAAGCGCGGCTCACCTGCGCCGTAGTTGGGGCTGGGCGCCCAGTGCGGGTAGATAATGCCGTGCCGCCATGCGTGGAGGCAGTCGAACCAGGAGACAAGATGGACGTCGAAATCATGCCCGCAGGACGCGCCGCGAAAGAACTCGGGAACGATGGCGATGAAGGCGGCAATGAAGATGATGAGCGGGCCGAGAAGGCGCTTGAGAGTCCCCTTCCTGGCTCCCCAAATGCTAGGAGCCTGATGCGCCTCGGTTCTTTCATTCCCATCATCCATTTCAGCCGTCTATGCTTCCCATCTGACCACTGACCACTGACCACTGACCACTGATCCCTGGTCCCTGATTCCTGGTCCCTGATTCCTTCAGTTCCTTAGTCCCTTAGTCCCTGGTCCCTCAGTCCCTGCTTTTACGGCTCCAGCCTTAGCGTATGCCTGGTCTGCACTGCGACGGCGCCGGAAGTGAACGGAAGCGCAAACGTGGTTCCGTTGTACCAGTCGCGCCACTGGTCTCGGAAGTTGGGACTGAGCGGGTTACCGCTCTCGCCGAGGACGGCATTTTCAGTTGAACCGTCGATGTTGGTCCAGTCCATGGTGAAGCGCTGGGAGGGCGCAACGTCCGCGCCTATCTGCTTCACGGTGTCGCCATCGCCGCTCATCGGCTGCGGGCCGGTGCCGGCGATGTTGCCGAGGAAGGGCAGGAAGCGCGAGAGCGGGTGCTCGATGTCGATCTTGTGCCAGCTTCCGTAGGTCCAGCTCGCGACGTCGCCTGGCGCGTGGCCGTCGGTGAGCGCCTTGCGCACGGCCGCGGTGAGCAGCGCATCCCAGTTCTTGTAATTCCGTGGCAGCCACTCGGGCTTGGCGTGCATCACGATCTCTTCTAGGGCAAAGTTGCGCTCGCCCCAGTGGTAGTCGTACATGGTTTTGCCGAGTTTGGGCTCGAGGATCATGGGCCAGATCTCGGCGCGGGTCCGAGTGACGATGGAGGCGGCTGGCGAATCGGGGGTCAGGCGGCCGTCCCACATGCGCATCAGGTCTGCGGCCTGGCGCATGGGCGGGTCGCTGTTACCCTCGGGGGTGTGGTCGATGGCGTAGGCGAAGCGCTGGCCCATCTCCTGGTCTACCTCGCTGTAGACGTCGGTTTGCGTCTCGAGCATGTCTTTGGGCGTCAAGTGATCGCGGCCGTTGAGCAATTTGTATATACGCTCGACGCGATAGGGATCGATCCACTCGTCGGTGAGTTGATACGGGGATTGATCGGTGGTGACGCGCGAGTTGGCCGTGGCCAGAAAGCCCGAAGGTGGATCGAACGCATTGGGCATCTGGTCGAAGGGGATATAGATCTGCGGCTCTGTTACGCCGATGTATTTTCCCCACTCGAACCGGAGGTCCATGGTGTCGTGCGGAATCGGCTTGTCGAGTATTCCAACTGCGCGGATCGGTACTTTGCCAATCGCGTGGTAGGCGATGTGGCCCCGATCGTCGGAGTAGACGAGGTTTTGCGCGGGGAAGGGCCACTGGGCGAGCGCTGCGGAGAAGTCGGTCCAGTTTGAGGCCGTGTTCATCGCGTAGAGCGGGACCGAGTCGAGCGTGGGGTCGTAGATGGTCCACTTGAGGGCGATGGGCGGGTCGCCCGGTGTGAGCAGGGGATTCATGAGCGGACCGTGCGGCGTCGATTGAACATCGAGCGTCACATTCTTGCCCCAGCGCACATGGATGGTTTCGCGGTCAACGGCGAGTGGATGCCATTGCTCGTCGAGGCCTTCGTAATTGCCCTTGCCGTCGAGCTTTTCGATGTAGAGGTCCTGCACGTCGGCCATGAGCGCGGTGAATCCCCAGGCGACGTGGTCGTTGTGGCCGGCGACGACGAAGGGCAAGCCGGGCAGCGTGACTCCGGCGGCGTGATAGCCGGGCGCGCACAGATCGGCCATGTACCAGAT
This sequence comes from uncultured Acidobacteriaceae bacterium, assembly GCA_963808695.1. Classification (GTDB taxonomy): domain Bacteria; phylum Acidobacteriota; class Terriglobia; order Terriglobales; family Acidobacteriaceae; genus Telmatobacter. Next base: position 89,436 of record CAWEHF010000003.1, on the reverse strand, counting down.
GTTGGGCACGGAGGGGGCGAGATGCATATCGTTTGAGAGAAGCGGCTTGCCGCTGGCGGTGTGGCTGCCGGAAATGACCCAGTTGTTGGAGCCGTAAGCGCAGCCGTCGCAGGTGGGCAGGCCGAGGAGGCGAAGGAGAGCGGTGGTGGTGGAGTCAGCGGTGAGTAGGCCTCCGTGGTTTCCCACCCTTGCGCGAAAAGACCCGCGCAAGGATGGGGCACCCGAAGGTTGTGGGAGGCCCGGCGCCGGCGCGAGGCGGGCTTCGTCCGACTCATCGTCGTCGCCGGTGGGCTGCTGCAGTTCGGGGTGAGGGGCGGTCAGGTCGACGTCGACGCCGGTGGGTGGATGGTCGCGCCAGGAGCCGACGGGGTAGAGGTCGGACTCGAGTTTGGGGTTGTTGAGCTTGGCGGCCACATGCATGCGGCCGTACTTGGCCCAGGCGTGGGTGTCGAGTTCCTCAACCATCATCAGGATCACGCTGATGGAGTCAACCACGGTCCAGGGGCGCGGCTGGTAATGAAGGAGGCGGAACTCGATCGGCAGCGTGTTGTGCTGCTCGCACTGGGCGATGTAGAGGTTCACGCCACGGGCGTAGTCCTCAAGGCGGCGGCGGTCGTCGGGCATCGTGTGCGCGGCGATGCGCTCGGCCACGGGACGGATCAGGAGCAGGCGCTGCGTCTCATCGTGCCTGAGGAGCGAAGGGCCCATCACCTCGGCAAGCTCGCCGAGGGAGTTGCGGCGAAAGGCGTCCATCTGCCACAGGCGGTCCTGCGCGGTGATGTAGCCTTGCGCGGTGAAGAGGTCGTCCTGGGTAGCGGCGTCGATGTGGGGCACGCCGTGGGCGTCGCGGCGAACTGTGACGGGCGCGGAGAGGCCCGAGAGATGTACATCGCCATCGAGCGCGGGCAGGGCAGAGACGGTGGCCGAGTGCAGCCAGAAAAGGAATGCGACGAAGACGAGGGCCAGCAGCGCCGCAAGTCCTACGACGCTGAAAATAACGATGCGGAGCCAGCGTGGTACGCGGATGGGGTGAGGCTGAAATGCGGTTTCGAAGGTCGGCATCGGTCAACAACAGGATAATGCCGGGGGGCGACGAGCAGTGTTGAAGGACATCGACATCGCCGATCTCTACTTCTCAAGCAAGGTCCAAATCAACGGTCACCACCAAAAAATGCTATGAGCACGAATCCGATGATTACGAGAGGGACGACAAACTGGTGGACGGAGATGGAGCCTCGCTGCGAAGATCGCTCCACATAAGGGTCCGCAGGGTTGGAGCAGCGCACGACGACCTCGGTCATCTTGCCCGAGACCATCTCTGTGACGCTGATAAAGATTTGGCCGTCGCGACGGTGGAAGCGCGATGAATGTTTGACTTGAGCGACAACCCCGGCCACCGGCACACCGGCATGGAGCAACACAGCGTCGCCTGAGGTCACATCCGTCTCGACCTGAAATTGAACCAGGTCGCCGGTTTCGATTTGTGCCAACGAGTCCGGTTGCGGGATGAGAAAAAGAACGCTTGCATCGCCGGTCAGGTCAACGTGGACCTGGGCTGGAGCTGTTTGGCCGGCTGCTGACTGCATGGTCTGCTGCGCCACGAGCAGCGGCGAAAGGCAAATGCAAAGTGCGGATTGAAAGAATTTGCGGATCATGGTGTGTCCTTATCGAATGCTGAAAACGTGCGGGAGTGGGTGAGGGTGAGGAATTCGTGCGCGGCTGAACGCGCCGCTCCGGTACGCAAAACCGTCGTCTTGCGCATGCGGCAGAAACGCGAGCGGCGCGCCAATGGCTCCAACCACAAGGGCGCCGATGAGGCCGGCCTTTGCGGCATTTCCGTTGTTGGTGCTGCGGGTGGCGATGATTCCTGTCACGAGGCCACCGGCGAGAATCGACGCGATCCAGGCGGGATGGTAGTTCGTTTGCGGGCGGTCAAACTGCGCGTTCTTTTGCGGCGGCAGATCGAGGTCGACGCTGACGATACTGGTGCGGTCGAAGCGGAAGCCGACACCCGGCGGATTTCCCGGTGGGTTGCAGAACAGGTAAAGGTCACTAGCTCCGGCGAAAAGGCAGTGCACCGGTGGACCGTTATCGTCGCGAACAACGATTGGCTCGCCGTTGGTGAGGTTCTTTACTAGATTCCAACCCGCTGGGTTGGGAGGCGCGGGCGTTGGCGCGTCGGGCAGAGTCTGCGCGGTCAGCGTGCCACATAAGCAACTGAGTGCGATGAGTGTGAAGAGAAGGTGTTTCATACCTGCCATCGTAGGCAGGGTCGAAGTTCGGGGCGGGCGGCATTAGGACAGTTTGCGAGGTGTCACAAGGGCAGCGAGTCAGCGAGTAAGCAAGTCAGCGGGCCAGTGTGTTCTCCCAGGTCCCAAAATAGGGACCTGAGGCACCCGTGTTTTGTGGCTGATCAGGAACAGCGCAACTACGCCCTGGCGCCGGCGAGCGCGGCTTCGATCTGGCGCAGGTGGTTAAAGGCTTGCTCGCCGAGGAGCGTAAAGATGAGCGGATGGCAGCCTTTGGGGAGTTCCGCGGCAGTTGCCGCGTCGCAGACTACGCCGATGGTTGCTTCAAGGCCGCGCTTCCATCCGGGGCGCGAGGCGTCACGAACCAGCAACCCTTCGGGCGGAAGGCCCGCGGCGATGAGCATGGTGCGGGCGATGCGCTGAAAGTCGCCCCAGCGCGAGGCGATGCCGACCAGGTCTTTGGCGTGCTCGGGCAGATAGCGGGCGAGATGCGCCTGAAGCTCGGGCGCGACAGGATGGATCTCGAGGACGGTGAGCTCGGTTCCGGCGGGGAGCAGGCGGCGCACATTTGCTGCCTTGCTAGGGAGTACGCAGGGCAGCGCGCGGTCGAGAATCTCGGGGTTGGCGCACTCATTGGGTGAGCAGCCGGTGACGGGCAGGGCCAGCTCAGGCTCCATTTCGAAGAGCACCAGGCGGCGCAGTTCGAGGTCGGGTTCGATGAGCAGCCAGCGCGCGGGCGGCTCGAAACTGAGCCAGCGGCGCAGGCGGGTGCGCAACTGGGATTCTGAGACGCCGAGTCGCCGCGCTTTGGCGGCCATGTCGGCGATGAGCTGATCGAGCGCAAGCTCCGGAGTGAGGGCCGTGGAGGGGCGCGTGCTGCGGACGAAGACTCCGCTGCCATGGCGGAACTCGACCCAGCCCTCGCTTTCGAGTTGGCGGTACGCTGCGCTGGCGGTGTTGGAGTGGATCTGAAATCTGCGGGCCAGTTCGCGCGTGCTGGGCAGGCGATGGCCCGGGGGCAGCTCGCGGGCGAGGATGGCGAGAACAATCTGCGTGGTCAGTTGCTCGCGCAGCGAAACCTCGCCGGTGTGGTTGAGCCAGAGGCGCATAGGCACGGTTGGTGGGACTTCAGTGAAAAGAATACGCCTGCAGCGGGCGATCCGCGGACACGCCCTTTCCCGATCCGAATTATCGGTAGCGGCGCGTGGCCTTGACCACCATGGAGAAGACGCCTGACTCATCGCGGGCCACAACCAGGGAGATATGGCGATTGATGGCGACCTCAGCCTGGAGGAGTTGCTGGCCGGTGGTGTTGACGTCGGTGGCGTAGGTGAGCGTTACCGTGCGCCCGATCTGCTCCTGCACGGTGATGCGCGAAGTGGAGTTGCCAAAGGGGCCCAGGTAGTTAGGGTCGACCTTGACCGATCCGGCGCCGAAGAGTTTTTGCACGCGATTGCTGACGGTGGCGTTCAAGGCTCCTCCGAGGAGGGCATCGGTGCTTTCGCTGGAGACGGCCTGTTCCTGCTGCTGGGTGTAGAGGCGTTCCTGGTTTGCAGTGTGACCGAGGGCGAGCAGTGAGACCACGTCGGCCTCGGGCATCGGCGGGTCGCTGCGATAAGTGACGGCGAGGCGGCTGGGCGGCCCGAGCAGACCGAGAGTAATGTCGTAGTCCTCAACGTGAGCGGTTGCGGTGAGGTCGATAACGGGCTCAATGCGCACCGGGTTGGTGAAGGCGATGGCGCCGCGCTGGAGCTCGTAGCGGGTTCCGGCGATCATGGCGCTGCCCTGAGTAATGTTGACGCGCCCGAGGAGCGATGGCGAAGCGATGGTGCCGTGCACGCGCAGATCGACGTCGCCGGCCAGCTTGGCGAAGGCGTTCTGGAAGTTGAGCTGCGGAGAAGAGACGACATGCACATCGAGGCGGACGTGGTTGGACGGGGCGTCGGGCGAAGTGACGACCGGGACTGAGTTAGCCTGCTGTGCGAGGGCTGCGATATCGAGATCGGCGCCGGCAGTGAAGCGCGTGATGGTGACATCGCCTGAGAGCAGCAGGCTCGATTGCGAGCCGTCGAGGTGCAGCGAGGCATCGGCCAGCGAACTTACGCCTTGCGGATAGCGAATGCGGATGTTCTTGCCGGTAACGGTGAGGTTTGAATAGATGCCGTGCTGGTAAGAGAGCGAGCCGCCAACGCTGAGCAGGCCGCCGCCGCTCATGGCGGTGAGCGAGCGAACCTCGAGCCGGTTCTGGTTGAACTCGAGTGTGCCGTGGAGTTGGCTGAGCCCGTTGGGCAGGTCCTCAAGCGAGAGCGAACCGTTGTCGAAGTCGATGCGGCCGTTGAGGGCGGGATGATCGAGGGGACCGTGCGCCTCGAGCTGGAAGGTGGTGGTGCCGCTGGCGGTCAGATCGGGGTCGAGGGTCTCGGCCAGCTTGAGGTTGATGGAGCCGCTGGCGGCGAGATCGAGCTGGCGGGCGCCCTGAAGGTTGAGCTGGCCCTCGGCGTGGAGATCGGTGTTCTCGCCGGTTACGTGGAGCGGATCGAGGTGGATCCTGGAGTTGGCGAGAGTGGCATGAGCGCCGCCCTGGCTTTCGAGATGAACGCCGGCGAGCGTGACGGCGAGTTGCTGGAGGGTGGCTTCTCCGCGAAGTTTCGATGGATCGCGGAGGGGCCCGTCGACGGTGATGGTTCCGGCCAGCGAGGAGTCGCCCTTGATGGATTCAAGGTGAATGAGCTGGAGCACAGCGCCGATGTTGAACTGCGAGAAGCTGGCCCGGGCCTGGGTCTGGTAGTCGCCGCTCAGATCGGTCCGGCCCTGAAGGGCGAGTTCGGCGCCCTGCAGGCGCGAGGAGACCTGGTAATTGAGAGCGCCGGCGACAGCGTGTGCCGTGAGGCTGAGGTCGCCGAGTTTCTGGCCGTTCAGGGCAAGGTCAGAGAGCGATGCCTGGGCATCAAACAGGGGTTTCTCGAGCGTGCCGGAACCGGAGATGTTGGCGGTCAGTTGGCCGGCGGCGTCGATGTTCTGCTGGTGCAGCCAGGCAACGCGGCTGAGATCGATTGCGGCGCCGCGGGCTTCGCCCTTGAGCGTTTTGTCGCGCAGGTTGTAGCTGCCTGAGGCAGTGATCGTACCAGCATCGATTGCGACGCTCGCCGAAGAGATGGTGACGAGGGGACTGGCAAGCGTGCCTTCGAGGCGAAGGCGCTTGAGGGGTTCGCCATAGACGGCGCCGTTGCTCAGCTCAATCGTTCCCGAGCCGCGCGGGTCGTGCAGGGGACCGTCGGCTTGAATGGTTGCGTTGAGCGTGCCACTGACGGGAAGGCCTTTTTGCAGGAGCGGTGCAATATCGTCGAATGCAAGCTGGCTGGCCTGGGCGTGGAGATGGAGAATGGAATCGGCTCTGAAACCTGGCTCGGGGCCGTCGGACGCGTCGAGGGTGCCGCTAAAGATCAGATGCGATTTGCCGCGGATAGCGAGGGCGTGCAGCACCGCAATGCGCGCGGCAGTGTAGCTGCCATCGGCTTCGAGCGAATCGAAGTGGATGAGGCGCGGCTGGGCGGAGGAGTTTTCCGTGGTGGGCATTTCGGCCTGGAAGTCGGTGGCCTTCAAATGCCCGGCCAGATGCGGACGCAGGAGCGAGCCGGTCCACGAGCCGGAGAAGTCGGCCTGGCCGGCGAGCGAGACTGGCAGAGCAGCGGCGCCGGAGCGGCCGTTGCGAGTGAGATCGAGTGCGCGAAGGACGGTGTCGAACTCGGCAAAATCGCGGGAGTGAAATTCGACGTTGAGATTGGTTGGACCGGTGAGCGGGTAAGCGCCGAGCTGGCCGCGCGCTGAGATTGCGCTCTTTGGCAGATGAAGCTCGAGGCTGCGGACAGCGACCGACCCGTCACGTTGCGTGTAGGTAGCGTCGATGACACCGGAGGTGGGGAGTTCGCCGGTTGGATGGGAAGAGGGCGCCTGGGGAGCCGACAGAAGGAGAGTGGAGTCGACGACCACCGTTTGTTGATCGCCGTTGGTCCACGTGGCGTGAGCTGTGCCGTTCACGCGCGAATCCATGCCCAGCCGCTTGAAGGGCGGCGCGCTGACGATGTCGAGAATGGTGTCGAGAGCAACGTCATTGAAGATGACGGTGACCTTGCCGTTGACCGGAACGAAAGGAGGGGGCGGATGAACAGCAGCTACCACGGTGCGCGGAGGCGCGGGTTTTGGGGTGGAGCTTTGCGCCTTGCCTTTGAACACGCCGCGCAAAGAAAAGCCGGCCGCATGGGCGTGTTGAGCCGGCGGAGGTAGGAGCGGTTGCGGTCCGGGCAGCCACGGCGAAAGATCGATCGTGCCATCAAGTTCGCCACCCTGCGGCAGCCGCGCGGTGACGTCATCGATCAGGAGGCGGTCCTGGGTGCCGTGCACCTTGCAGTCGAGCGTGACTCCGTGCTCTTCAACGCCAGGGCCCACGTAAGCGCCTTTGTCGATATGGACGGGGCCGTCGAAGTGGAATTGGCCGGCCCGCCCGAAGGCAGTGAGGTCGAGTTTTGCGAAACCTTCGGGCGCGGAAGGAAAGCCGGTGATGGAATCGAGCATGCGCATGTCGAGATCGCCGGTGACCCGCGAGCGCCAATTGAATTGGGTGAAATCGTCGAGCTCACCCGAAACCTGGAGTGCGTGGTCCTGGCCGTCGCGGCTGTGCGCGGTAAGGCGCAGGCTGCGCAGGTAGGCCGCATTTCGGGTGAGGTCGATGGTGGCCTGCAGAAGTCCGTGCACGGGCGGGGTTTTGGCTTTGGGAACGGTGCGCGAGAGATTGAGATCGGCGGCGCCGAATTCGACGTGATAGCTCTCGGGTGAGTTGGGGTTGGCGGCCACGTAACTCATGCGCAGCGAGACGTCGCTGGCGGTAAAGTCGAGCGGAACCCAGCGGTTCTGGAAATCGAAACCGGCAGCGCGGACGTCGTAGTCGAAGACGCCGTTCTCGACGGTGACGCGCGATGCCTTCAGATCGAAGAACTGGTCGATGGCGTGCGGGTTGCTTTTGGTTTTGCGCAGGGGATGCGGCTGATTGGTGGTGCCGTCGGGATAGACGATGAGGTGAAACCGGGGCTGGGCGATATCGAGATCGCGCAGCAGAATACGTGGATTTGCCAGGTCGAAGACGCTGAATGCGACGTGAATATGATCGACACGCGCATAAGGAGCTTCGCCGGGCGCTTCAATGCCATGGATGACGAGGCCGCCTGCGTCGGCTTCGAGATGGAGCAGACGCCAGTGGAAAGACTGGATTTCAACGCGCCCGCCGGTGAGCTTCTCAAGGTTGCGCACGATGCGGCCGCGCATTACGTTCTCAAAATGAGCGGAGCTGAGATAGAACCAGGCGCCGATGGACGTGACGATGAGCAGAACCAACGCGCCGGCGATGGTGAAGGGCACGTGGCGGGTGAAGAAGCGGCGCATGCGGCTTATCGCGCGCGGGGTAGCGGGCGTATTGGGCTGGGTGCTCATTGGCCGCTGCCTCCCGAGCCGGTTTCAACGGGCATTTCAAGATTCGGGTCGAGGATTTCGACGTCGCCCTGCTGGCGCAGATTGGTGAGCCAGTTGTCGAAGAGCACATTGACCTGCTGTTCGAGGAGAATCTCTTCGATGCGCGGAGCAACCTTATCGAGTGAAGGAACGGACTCGCCGGGCTTGTAGTGCGGAAGGAGCGTTTTGTTGTAATAATCCGCAATCTGCTCCTGCGAAATGCGGATGCCCGGGCGGAAGCGTTGCTCAATAAACCGCAGAATCTCGAGCCGATAACGGAGATAAGCGCTCACCCGCTCCGGGGTGAGCTGGTGCACGGCGAGCATCGCGCTCCAGCCGGCGTAGGTAATACAGTTCTGGTGAACGCAGGCAGGCAGTTCCTTGCGAAGCTCGGTCAGTCGCGCATCCACTTCAGATTGCGGCGGCTCGGCGGCCTGCGCGTCCTCCTGGCGAATCTGCTGTTCGATGAGCGAGCGGCTGATGATCTGCTCAAGCGCGCCCTGGCGGGTGAGCGTGCTCTCGCCCACGATGCTGGGATCGAGCATGGAGAGGCGGATCTCGTCATCGAGATCGCTGGCCAGAATAATGCGCTGGTTGACGACGGCGACAACGCGATCGAGGACGACCGGCGCGGATTGCTCAGCTTCAGACTGCGGCAGCGCAGGCGCAGCGATTGCGAGAGCGAGCACGCACAGCCCCGCCGCGGGCAGCAGGTTTCTCATACGGATTGGCAAGAGTGTGCGCATCAGAATGCCTGCCCCAGGGAGAAAAAGAAGTTGAAGTGCGGCGCCGAGCCGAGATAGGGTGCGGACGCGTAGCCGGGGATAGAACTGCCCGGAACTGTGGCGATGGAGTAGTCGATATTGACCGGATAGATGGGCGGATTCAGGTTGTAGCTGAAGTCGAAGCGGATAGGACCGACCGGGGTGTGATAGCGCAGGCCGATGCCGGGCGCGTGGGAGAAGTAATTGAAGTTGCAGGCGCCCTGCCTGCCGGTGGAAGTGTAGGGGCCGGTGGGAGTGTAACCCGTGTAGGAGGGATTGTTGTATTCGGCCGGATCGGCCAGCGTCTTGCACGCATCGCGGTCGGGCTGGTGGATGCGAGGGGCGCTTTGCCACGCGTCGCCGGCATTGGTGAACACGTTGCCCATGTCGTGAAAAAGGACGAAGCTGAGCGTGTTGCCGAACCAGGGCAGGTTGGGCGGAGGCAGGCGCAGTTCGGTACTGTTGGCGAGCGCGCCTGCGCCGCCAATGGGGAATCCGGTCTCAGGATCGCGCGGGCCGGCCGCGTTGAACGAGAATCCGCGCAGCGAGGTTGGACCGCCGGAGAAGAGCCGCTCGGGCAGCGGGATGATGCCGCTCGATCCCGGACCGAACGCGCGCACCTGACCGTAGCGGGTGCTGCGCGCAATGACGAATGCTCCTTTATCGAAGCTGTAGTAGCTTGAGTTGGTGGCGTCGATGCGGTTGAACTCAGCCTGGGCGCCAAAGTCCCGGTCAGAGAGAAACTCCTGAAAGCTGGTGTAGGTGCCGCGGTGCGAGTCCATGGGCTGATCGCGGGTATCGCGAATCCAGGTGAAGGCCGGGCCGCTGACGCGCGTCGCGGTGGCCAGTTCTGAGATCTCGCCGGGATAGACCTGCAGCGTGCTGGCCGCCACTTTCACGCGGCGAAAGTCGAGCTCGTAGACGAACGTATTCGCCTTGGAAAGAAACCAGCCGGAGCGATTGGGGTTCTCGGTGCCGCGGAAGGCGCCTTCAAGCCGGGATGCGACGTAGGTGGAGACGTCTTCGCTGTTGGCGTAGCCGGCCGAGAATCCAAAGCCGAAGTTCTTGATGCCCTGGAAGTGCGGAATCTGGTAGAGAAACTGAATGCTTTGTTCGAGCAGGCCGTAAGAGCCTTGCAGCGAGGCCGATTGCTCGCGACCGAGAAGGCCGTTGCGCGTAATGTCGGCGATGACGCGCGGGCTGACGCCGGTTTTGCCGTTGGGATTGCAGGCCACTCCGCCGGCGATGGCCCCGGCGCAGTTGTTCTGGGGCTGGCCGGTCTGGGCCTCGAATCCGAAGCCATAAGTGAGGGTCCAGCGGCGCGCCTCAGTGAGCTGCAGCAGGACAGTTTTTTCGGGCTCGGCCCCGTTGGGGTTTTCAATAACGGTGTTCACTTCGTTGAAGAGAGCGTAGTTGTAGAGATTGCGCTGCGTGTCGAGCAGGGCGTTCTGGTTGAGCGGGTCGCCGGCATGAATCGTGATGGCCTGATCAACCGTGGCAGGCCGCGTGTAGGTGAATCCGGTCGTGAGCACCTTGCGCACGAAGACTTGCTCGCCTTCAGCGATGCGGAAGGTGACGTCGACTTTATGGGCATCGGCGGATTCGATGGTCTGGCCGATTTCGATGTTCACCTGCTCGAATCCGTGCGAGAAGTAGGCATTGAGCAGCGCATCGCGGTCGCCGGCCAGATTCTGGGGCGAGAACAACTGGCCAGGTATGGTGTTGAGCATCGGCGAAAGCTTTTGAGTTTCAATGTGCGCGTTGCCCACAATCTCGACATTGCCCACCTTCATTTGCTCGCCTTCATCGATGTTGTAGGTGACGGTGAGCGGCTCGGTTTCGCGGGCTTCGATGGCCGGGGCGGCGGGCGGGTGGTCAGCCTGAACGGTTTCAGGAGTGTTGGTCTCGTCGGTGACCTTTACGTTCGAGAATCCATTGGCCTGGTAGACATTCTGCAGGGAGGCAATATCTGCAGAGACCAGCGCCTGGCTGTAAGAGCCGTGCGGGTCGAGCGGGCTGGCCGGGTGAACGCTGAGCAAATCCATCAGCGTTGCCGAGTCGAAGTAGTGGTTGCCTTCGATGAGCACGTGCTCAACGCGGCGGCGCGGGCCGGGCTGAACGGTAAAGATAATGTTGAGCTGCGCGTTCGCTGAGCCGGGCGATGCAATGGATTGCTGTTCGTGCGTTACCCTGGCGTCGAAGTAGCCGAGGCGCTGAAAGTAATCGCGCAGGCGGCGGTTGCCCTCGGTGAGCAGATCCTCGTCGACTGCACCTTCCTCGTAAACCGGAATCAGGCGCCTTATGCGCTCGGAGATGAGGTTCGCTCCTTCGACAATGACCCTGACTACGGGCCCGCGCGTGGCCGAAAAACGGAAGTTCATCTGGCGCGCTGCGGAATCGTAAGTGGCCGATTCGAGCTTGACGTCGGCTTCGAGCCGGTCGCCGGCCTGGTAGTGGCGCAAAACGCCGTCGAGAGCGTGGTTCACGGTGTCGCGGTCGACGCGAGCGCCGGTTCTGAGGTGCGCGTAGCGCCGGAACTCGGCCAGGCTGATGCCGGGATCTCCGGTGACTTCGACTTTGCCGACGCGGACCTGCGGTCCCGAAGCGACATGAAAGACGATGTCGGCGAGCTGATCCTGGGTGTGCGGGGTAATCTGCTGGTCAATCTTAGGCTCGTGGAAACCGCCTGCCGCGAGCGTGGCGCGCATTTGGTCAAGAGCGCGGGAGAGTTTCTCGCGGGTGAGCCGTGTGCCGGCGGCGAGCTGGCTGGCGCGCTCGAGCTGGGTATTCATGGTGGCGCCAATCGCTCCATAGACTCCGACCGTGCCGATGAAGGCTCGCGGTGTGCCGGTGAAGGTGAGTTCGACGCCGCCGGGAACGCGCAGGGCTTCAACCGCGATCTCGTCGTAGAGGCCGGAACGATAAAGCTGGCGAAGGCTGCGCTTGACATCGTCGGGATTGAGAGGCTGGCTCTCGGACTGGGCCAGATGGGCGGCGATGGCCTTGACGCGCCCCTTTGGAACGCCGGTGAAGGAGATGCGCGTGACGGTGAGGCCGGCAAACGGGAGGATTGCGTCCGGAGCGGGGCTGGTGAGCGGCTGGGCCGGGACAAAACCCGGAATGAAGGGCTGGGTGGATTGGATGAGTGCGCCGGTGGCGGCGGGATTCACCGCCGGTTCGGTGGACGATGGAGCGGGAGCCTGAGCGGAGAGGCCGGAAGCTGCACAAAAGGAAAAGATGCAACCCAGCAAAACCCCATAGCTGACGGCTGCAGGAAGCAGATCCTGTTGCCGGCGATGGTGGCCGCGCTTGCCCTCCGGCTTTCTCCGCAAGACTTTATTCTCCCAACCAGAAGGGAATCGAAAATCCGATCCCCAAAGCCGTAATCGTGGTCCGGCGCGCGGGACGGGAATCAGCCTGCGCGACAAGAAGAAATAGACGCTACGGCCAAGATAAGCCGCTTCGCCTTACTCGGTCACTTATTTCCTTAAACCTTGAATCTGCCGACCCAAATCCGAGCGCCAGGTTGCGTTCACACGGCAAACGATTGAAGCCGGCATGGCGCAAGATCGCAATTTGAGTCCAGAACCTGTTTTGTGAGGCAACCTTGCCGGCGGAAAACGACTCCACCAACAAGAGCCTGGAATTCGTAATCCCGCCGGGCGCGAAAGTGAAAGACCGGCTCAAGGGAACACCGCAGATCTGCGCCTGCTATCCCTCTTTTATACTAACGAGGATGGAAGCCAAGCGCACCAGAAGCGGGTTCCACCAAAGAACCTGAAGGAAGCGCATGTCCGATTCCATCCTCCCGCCCCACCAGAATCCCGCGCCCAAGGGCGGGGGGCGCGACAACGCCGAACCAGCGGGCACGCCGCCCGCCCGAACGCAAACCACAGGCGCCAGCTCCGCTGATGCCGATGTTCTGGCCCGTGCCCAGGCGGGCGACCACCAGGCCTTCGCTCAGCTCTACTCGCTGCATAAACGGCGCATCTACTCTCTCTGCCTGCGCATGGTGGGCAACGTGGCCGAGGCTGAAGACCTGACGCAGGAGGCATTCCTGCAATTGCACCGGAAGATTGCCACATTTCGCGGCGATTCGGCGTTTTCAACCTGGCTGCATCGGCTGGCGATCAATGTCGTGCTCATGCAGCTCAGGAAGAAGGGACTGTCGCTGATCTCGCTCGACGAGGCGATGGAACCGTCCCCGGAAGAGGGACCGGGACGAAGCTTTGGGGCGCCGGACCCGGCGCTTTCAGGGGCCATCGACCGGCTGGCGCTGCAGCGGGCCGTGGCCAGCCTGCCGGCCGGATACCGGCTCATCTTTATCCTTCACGACATTGAAGGTTTCGAACATAATGAGATTGCCGCCATGCTGGATTGCTCAATCGGGAACAGTAAATCCCAGTTACATAAGGCTCGTCTTAAATTGCGCGATGCGTTGAGGACCAACCCCCAGCAGGAGGCGCGCCCATGAACGACCATCCTGAAAACATGAGCTGCGAGGAGTTCCAGTCGCAACTGCCTGAGCTAATCGGTTCAGGAAAGATTGACGCGAACCACCCGCACCTGAAGGACTGCAAACTTTGCCAGGCGCTATTGTCCGACCTCGAGACGATCGCCGAGGCTGCTCGACAGCTGTTCCCCATTGAGGACCCGCCGCCCAAGCTGTGGGACAAGATCGAGTCGGCGTTGAAGAGCGAGGAGGAATCCGGAGGGGATGACCAGGACGGTCCGGGAGAGGAGTCCGAAACGCCGTAGAAACTGCGCGCGAATGGGGGGCCTAAGCTAAAGTTTACATTTTCTGGTGACTGGGGACGGGGGAGGATGCTCGTCCCCGTCTCGTTTTCCGGGTAAATCAGCCGATAGACCCCTCGAACGCGAGGGAAGGCGCCGGTTACGAGGGGCAGGGCGGGCCGCGGCGGGTGGGGCTCTCGTCTGCCTGGCGGGTTCCGGAGGAGGTTGACCCGGAACCGAATTTGGCGGGAAGTCGTACCGGAGGTAGAGAAAGGGCAGTTTGGGAAGAAAAGCAGGTTGCGGAGGGAGCTGAAAGTTGCAACTTTTTCATATCTTCGTGATCTAATGAAGGAAAGCTGATAAGAGGACACTCAATGCCAAACCAGCCTTCGAACCCGACCGAATCCCGTGAACCCGCCGGGAAGGTGGTTGTAAGCAGTCGCCAGATTCCGGTGTTGCCCGTACGGGAGACGGTTCTTTTTCCCCATGCGGTGCTTCCGTTGACGGTGGGCCGCGAAAGCTCAATTCAGTTGATTGAATCGCTGGGCGAAGAACGGACCATCGTGGTGCTGGCGCAGATCGATCCGCGCCAGGACCAACCCAAGCCCCAGGACATGCACGCCGTAGGGACGATTGCCACGGTGCACAAGGTTGTGCGTATGCCCAACCAGAGCCGCTTTGTGTTTACCGAGGGTGTGGGCCGGGCAAAGGTGGTGCGCTATACCCAGACCGAGCCATACATGGTGGCCGAAGTTGAGATGGTTGAGGATATCGAGCCCGCCGCGACCTCGAACTTTGAGGCGCTGGTGCGCAACGTGGTGGCGCAGTTCCAGCAGATTGTCTCGGAATCGGCGACGCTCTCAGACGAGCTGCGCACGATTGCCGCGAGCTTCGAGGAGCCGGTGCGGCTGGTGGATTTCGTGGCCTCATCGCTGCCCTTCCTGACCACGGAAGAGAAGCAGAAGCTGCTCGAAACGGCCGAGGTCTACGACCGGCTCGACCAGTTGAACAAGCTGCTGGCCAAGGAGATCGAGGTGCAGCAGTTGCGCGCCAAGATCCAGACCGAGGTGCAGGACCAGGTGCAGCAGTCGCAGCGCGATTACTATCTGCGCGAGCAGCTCAAGGCGATCCAGAAGGAGCTGGGAGAGCAGGATGAGGGGCAGCGCGAGATTGAAGATCTGCGCGCCAAAATCGAAGCGGCAGGTATGCCTGAGGACGTGAAGAAGGAGGCCCTGAAGGAGCTGACGCGGCTTTCGCGGATGTCTCCCATGGCGGCTGACTACTCGCTCACCCGCAACTACATTGAGTGGCTTGCGGTGCTGCCTTGGTCGAAGAGCTCGGGCTCGAAGATCGACATAGGCAAGGCGCGGGAGATTCTGGACGAGGATCACTACGAGCTGCGCAAGGTGAAGGACAGGATTCTGGACTACCTGAGCGTGCTCGAGTTGAAGCCTGACATGAAGGGCCCGATCCTTTGCTTCGTCGGACCCCCTGGAGTAGGCAAGACCAGCCTGGGCCGGTCGATTGCGCGGGCGCTGGGCCGCAAGTTCCAGCGCGTCTCGCTGGGCGGCATGCACGACGAGGCCGAGATTCGCGGCCACCGGCGCACGTATATCGGCGCGCTGCCGGGCCAGATCATCCAGAGCATTCGCCGGGCCGAAACCAACGACCCGGTGATCATGCTGGACGAAGTGGACAAGCTGGGGCGCGATTTCCGCGGCGATCCGGCGTCGGCGCTGCTCGAGACGCTCGATCCGGAGCAGAACAACACGTTCCGCGACAATTATCTCGACGTGCCGTTCGATCTGTCGAAGGTGCTGTTCATCTGCACCGCCAACATGCTCGATACGGTGCCGCCGCCGCTGCTCGACCGCATGGAACTGATTCCGCTGCAGGGATACAGCGAAGAGGAGAAGCTGCATATCGCCAACCGCTACCTGATTCCGCGCCAGATCAAGGAAAACGGCATCACGCTGGAGCAGATCGAGTTCCCCGAGGAGACCGTGCGCTTGATTATTCGCCACTACACGCGCGAAGCCGGCGTTCGCAAACTCGAGCAGGCAGTAGGTACCGTATGCCGCAAGCAGGCGCGCCGCGTGGTCGAGGGGCACAAGGAGAAGCTGGTTGTCTCCCGCGATACCGTGCGCGAATTCCTCGGCGGCATCCAGGTGCGCGTCGATACCGAGGTAGCCGAGCGCGTTAAGCGCCCGGGCGTTGCAGTCGGTCTGGCATGGACGCCGGCCGGCGGCGACATTCTTTTCATCGAAGCCAACAAGATGAAGGGCAAGGGAAGCTTTCTGATGACGGGGCAGATCGGCGAAGTGATGCAGGAATCAATGCAGGCCGCGCTCACCTGGGTGCGGTCGAATGCGCCCATGCTGGGACTTACCGAGGACTTCAACAAGGACCTCGACCTGCACATACACGTTCCTGCAGGCGCCATACCCAAGGACGGCCCTTCGGCCGGAGTAACCATGGCTACGGTGCTGGCATCGCTATTGACGGAGACCCCGGTTCGTCAACTGACCGCGATGACCGGGGAGATCACGCTGAGCGGCAACGTGCTGCCGGTGGGCGGAATCAAGGAGAAGTTCCTGGCCGCGCGCCGGGCGGGAGTGGAAACCATCATCCTGCCTGCCGACAACCGGCAAAATGTTGAGGAGGATCTGACGCCGGAGATGATGGAGGGTGTGACCGTGCACTACGCCCATCGCATTGAAGATGTGCTGGCGGTGGCTCTGCCCGGACTGAAGAAGCCGATTGAGGCGAACCGTTCGCCGGAGCTCGTAGTCGGCGGCCAGGCGGCGTAACTTCAGAAACAGATCACGAATGGAGGCCGGCGAATCTGCCGGCCCTTTGCTTTTATAGCGCCGGTCCCTGGGCCTCAGTTCTCTGATCTTCGTCTGCCGCGTCTAATGTGCAGGCGGTATTCTTCTACCAGCGATGCAGGTTAAGGTGATTTCCTTCGGGATGTTGAAAGATTGGCTGGGCTCCGGGACCGTTCTCATTGAGCTTGAGGAAGGAGCAACGATCGCCGATCTGATGCGGACGCTCGTTGCCGATCCGCGCCGCGGCAACCGGCTCGAGCTCCAACTCGCCGGGATCGCCGTGGGAGTGAACGCGGAATACGCAACCGCTACGCGCGTTCTGCGCGATGGCGACGAGGTTGCCCTGCTGCCGCCCGTCTCCGGCGGCGGACCTGCGCGGAGTGCTGCGCGCACGGCGGACCCTTTGGAGGAGAGATCAGGCGAGCCAACGGTCGCTCTGACCCGCGAGCGCATCGATGCCGAGAAGCTGGTTACTGCGGCGAGGAGCGGGGAAGACGGCGCGGTGGTGGTCTTTGACGGCATTGTGCGCAACAACTCGCGCGGACGCGCGACGCTCTATCTCGACTACGAGGCGTATGAAGAGATGGCGCTGGCCGAGATGCGGCGGCTGGCGGCGGAGGCCAGGGAAAAATTCGGGGTGCGGCAGGTGACGATGCTGCACCGGCTGGGCCGGCTGGAGATTGGCGAAACCAGCGTGCTGATCGTAGTTGCGTCGGCCCATCGAGCGCAGGCTTTCGATGCCTGCCGTTGGCTCATCGATTCGCTCAAGCAGACCGTGCCCATCTGGAAGAAAGAAACGTTTGCGGATGGCGCGGTGTGGGCGCCGGGCGAGCCGTTTCCGCAGAAAATGGCGATATTCCCGGCGGAGGCGAAGCATGAATCGTAGCCTCCGGTGCTTTCGGGTTGCCCCATCCTTTTCGCGTTCTTTGCGGAAAGGGTGGGAATGCGCCGCCCTCGCCTCAGCAATTCTCTTCGCGCCTAACGTGAGCGCCCAGGAAACCACTTTTCACGTTGACGTGAAGCTGGTGAATGTCTTCGTCAATGTGACCGACGCCAACGGCGCGATTGTGGGCGGACTGAAGCGCGAGGATTTCAACATCTTCGAAGACGGACGCAAGCAGGAGATTGCGGTTTTCGAGCGCCAGTCGGAGTTGCCGCTGAACCTGGCGCTGGCCATCGACACATCGGGCAGCGTGCGCAAGGACATGAGCGAGGAGGCAACCGCGGCCCACCGGTTTGCGCACGCCATCCTGCGGCCGCAGGACGAGATGAGCATCTTCCAGTTCGCCACCGTGGTGCGGCAACTGACGCCGTTTACCAACAAGCTGCCTGAGATCGACCGTGGACTGGGGCAACTGCGCGGCGACTGGGCAACGGCGCTCTACGACGCCATTATCGAAGGCTCGCAGAAGCTGGGTGCGCGCCGGGGACGCAAGATCCTGGTGCTGGTTTCAGACGGCGACGACACGGCCAAGAGCTCGACGTACGCCGACGCCCTTGAGGCGGCGCTGCGCAACGAGGTGACGATCTATTCGCTGATCGACGTGCCCATTGAGGCCAGCGCGGGCCGCGACATTGGCGGCGAACACGCGTTGATCACTCTGGCTGAACAGACCGGCGGCAAGCATTTCTATGTGGGCGAGGGCGGGCTCGAAAAGGCGTTCGCGCAGGTGAGCGACGACCTGCGCACGCAGTATTTGATCGGCTACTACCCTAAGAACCAAGAGCCCGGCCGCGACTTTCATCGGATCACGGTCACGATTCCGCGGGCTGCGGCTGACGTGTTTAACCTGCGTCACAAGGTGGGGTATTACGCGGATTCCTTGGGCGGAAACAACTAGAGCATTTTCGGAAATAGTGTAGGCCGGACTTTTCCTGGCGTCCCACCCTTTCCGCAGGAAAACGCGGAGAGGATGGGGCACGGAAGTCTACAGTAAAAGCAAAAAATGCTTTAGGGCTCTCGCGCCATTTAAAACGCGAGAGCCCTGAGCTTCTTCGCCAATTCGCCCAACCACGTCCCTTCGAGAGCGCCGGGCATCAGCGGCTC
Source organism: uncultured Acidobacteriaceae bacterium (assembly GCA_963808695.1). Lineage (GTDB taxonomy): Bacteria > Acidobacteriota > Terriglobia > Terriglobales > Acidobacteriaceae > Telmatobacter. Next base: position 71,312 of record CAWEHF010000003.1, on the reverse strand, counting down.
AGAACGTGAAGTGCACCGCAACCTGCGCGCTGCGCGGGCCGCCGCCGCCGAGGTACGGGTTGCCGCTGCCCACGTCGGGCGTGGCCGTGGTTTGCATGAACTGCGGTCCGTTGGCCGCAGGATCGAGACCGGCAACCAGCCGATTGCCTTCGACATGGCTGTTGCCGAAGACGTCGATGCCAAAGCCGGGCAGCAACGGGTTCGACAGATTGGGGTGGTTGAGGAGGTTGAACAGGTCGCCGCGCAATTCCATGATCACCCGTTCAGTGAGGTGCGAGGTCTTGGTGAGGGAGAAATCGAAGTTGGTGTAATTGGGCGCGTTAAAGGCGTTGCGGCCCTCGCTGCCCGGGTGGCCGTCGATGCAGTCCTGATAGGTTGGGCTGGCAGGATTGGTGTCGACCGTGCAGGGCGCGGCAAAGGCCGCTTCGTTCAGCAGGTTGATGCCATTCTTTCCCGCGTAGGGATTGCCGATGATGTCGGGCCGGCCGAAGTACTCGCCGGTGCCGTTGTAGTCGTTCTCGAACAGGTAACTCACGGTGTATGGCTGGCCGGTGGCGAAGTTGAACATGCCGTCCAGGGCCCATCCATTCGCGATCCATCCCGATTGGTTGACCTTGGGCAGGTTGTAGCTCCAGTACCACTGCATGCGTTGGCGCACGTCGAAGTTGGAGCTGGCGCGCTCGGCGTGCGGATTCCAGCTGTTGTCGGGCATTGCGGCGTTGGGCACAAAGTCCATCCCGTCGCTGGCCGTATCGATGGAGTGCGCCCAGGTGTAGTTGAGCGTCGAGGTCAAGCCATGGAACTTCTGCACCTTGAGCGTGGTCTGCATCGAGTTGTAGTTGGAGATGGAGCTGGTCTCGATCTGGTTCAGGTAGTAAAGCGGAATGCCGGCGTAGGAACCGATCGAGTAAGTCGGATAGCACTGCTCGCCGTAGGTAATGGTAGTGCCGTTTCCGCAGGTATCCACGCTTCCATTCACGTTGTTGAACTGGTTGAGATCTCCGAAATGGAAGAGATGGCGGCCCTGCGAGCCGATGTAGCCGAGCTGGAAAGCGATGTTCTTTGCGAGCTGCGTCTCGACGTTGATGTTGTAAGCGGCGTAGCGCGGAGTGCGAAGTCCCTGGTCGACGGTGAAGGCGCTGGAGGGCTGATAGCCGCCGAAGATGGGGACGTTGGGCTCGATGGTGGGGGTGACCGGGCTGGCAAAGCCAATGTTGTTGAAGATGGGTCCGGCCTGGCCGGCGTTGGTGTTATAGGCCTGGTTGCCGACGAAGAAGTCCTGTGAGGGACCGTCGTAGAAGATGCCGCCGCCGGCGCGAATCACAACGCTGGCATTACCGTGAATGTCGTCGGCCACGCTGAAGCGCGGAGCGAAGTTGAGCCAGTCTTTGGGATAGAGCGACGAGGGCGCGCCCTGGGCGCCGACCGGAAGGACCGTGAGGGTCTTGAAGTCGAAGAGGCTGAAGGCGTTGTTCTCGGCGCCGATGACGCCGAAGTAGTCCCAGCGCAGGCCGTAGTTGAAGGTGAGCCTGCTTGAGAACCGCCAGGAATCGAGGAAGTATGCGCCGCTCGAGTTCTGATAGGAGTAGCGGGTTCCTTCGCCGTCGGCCGACGCTCCGCCGTCGATGGCGCCGGAAAGAAAGTCGTCGAGTGAGCTGAACACCAGCTTGCCGCGATGGCCTGAATTGATGAAGCTGTTGATGAAGGTGCGGCGCCACTCGTAGCCGGTTTTGAAGCTGTGACGGCCCTGGACCATGGAGACGTTGCCGAAGAGCTGGTAGTTGGTGTCGATGCGGCCGCGTGCGTCGCTGGAGGTTGCGCCGATCGGGCTGTAATCGGCAACCGTGATGGTCGGCAGGCCGAGGTCGACCGATGCGGAGTCGGGCGGCAAGGTGTCGAGACCAAAGAGAGTATCCGGATTGCGCCCGATGTCCTGGGGCAGGAACTGCTGCAGGAAACGGTTGTAGCCGCCCCGCAGTTCGAAGATCAGGTTGGGCCTGGGAATCGAAGTGTAGGAGAGCGAAGCGATGTTCACGTGCGTGGGCGTGATGGTGTTGTATCCCGGAGCGCTTGAGCCGGTGTAGAGCATGCCCAGCGGAAAGCTTTGCATGCCATGGCTGTAGTAGTAGCGGCCGGTGAACAGATCGCCGGGGCTGAACAGATGCAGGTGCTTGTCGACCTTGGCGATGATGTTGTCGCTCGAGTTGATGAACGGCGTGGTGAAGGTTTCGTTGCCTCCGCTCTGCGGCAGCGTGCCCCAGGGATTGCTGGCCAGCAGGTTTTGGATCACCGAATTGATTGCGCCGCCGCCCGAAGTGTAGGCATTGATGTCGCCGAGAGTGGGCACAAGGCCCAGCTGCGGCAGACCGCCGTTCTCGCGCTGGCCTTCATAGGCGAGGAACCAGAAGGTGTCGTCTCTGACGATGGGCCCGCCGGCCGAGGCGCCGAACTGGTGATTCAGGAACGAATTCTTGGGCTGATCGGTGGTGTTGAAGAAGTTGCGCGCGGTGAGATCGGCGTTGCGATAGTACTCGTAGGCGGTGCCGTGGATCTCGTTGGCGCCGCTCTTGGTGACGATATTGACTGTGGCGCCGGAGCTGCGGCCAAACTCAGCCTCGGGATTGCCGGTGACAGGAATCTCGGCAAGCGCATCGACGGGAAGAATGGTGGATGGGCAGCCCCACACGCCGGCCTGGTTGACCGACGGCAGATTGCGATAGCCATCGTTCATGTCGGTGCCGTCGAGCAGATAGTTGTTGGAGCGGCCGCGATTGCCGTTCAGGCTGAAGAGGCCATAGGAGCCGGCGGATTCGGTCGAGCCGACCGGGTCGCTGCTGGCGCCGGGAACCAGTTCGAGGATCTTGGTATAGTCGCGGCCGTTGACCGGCAGCTCAGTTACCTCGGAAGCCTCTATGGTGCCGCCCGTCGTGTTTGAGGCGGTTTCGACCATGGGCACGTTGGCGGTGACTTCAATCGCCTGCTCGACCATGCCAGGCGCAAGTTTGGCGTCGGCGCGCGAAGGGGCGCCCACGCTTACCGGAATTCCGGTCAGCGTGGTGGTGCGGAATCCCTCTTTTTCAATGGTGATGTTGTAGGAGCCGAGCGGCAGCTCAGAGGCAACATACTCACCCTGATCGTTGGTCGAGATGGATCGCTGGAGACCGGTGCCTGGGCTGAAGACTTTCACCTTCGCCCCGGGAATTGCGGCTCCCGAGGTATCGGCGACGGAGCCCTGGATGGTTCCGCGAAAGGTTTGGGAGTTGGCGGCGCCGGCGAAGAAGACGAAAGCAAAGAAAACTAAGAGAATTGCGGTCAAATGCTTACACATATACTGGCTCCTCCAGAGTTCATCGCTCGTGGTGGGAAAATTACAAATTTGTGAAAGTTGAATGGATCATACCATGCAATTCGCGATTTTCAGATAAGAACCGCACAACAAATTGCATTTTTAAGGCGCCCGCAGGCGAGGCGGGATTACTCGGCGCGCAGCGCCTCAACCGGATCGATGGCGGCGGCGCGGCGCGCGGGCAGATAGCTGGCCAGCGCGGCGGCCGCACCAAGTATCAGCGGCACGGCGATGAAGGTGAGCGGATCGAGCGGGCTGATGCCGAAGAGCAGCGCCTTAATCAACCTCATGAGCCCGGCCGCGGCGACAAGGCCGATGGCGGCGCCGGTTGCGGTGAGAACCAGGGCGGAGCGCACGAACATCCAGCGCAGCACGTTCTTTTGCGCGCCGAGCGCGAGCCGGATGCCGATCTCGCGAGTGCGCTGCGAGACGGCGTAAGAGATGACTCCGTAGATGCCGATCAGGCTGAGCGCAAAGGCCATCGATCCGGCAATGGCCAGCATCACAAGCGTGAACGAGGTACGGGCCATAGAGCGGTCGTAGGTTTGCTGCATGGTCTGCACTGACGCCAGTGGAAGTTCCGTGCTAACCGACCACACAGCGTTCTGCATCACTTCCAGCAGGCTCTGCGAGCCGGCACGGCTGGTGTGAATGACATACGTGACAGTGCGCAGGCCGTCCATTTCATGCGCGGCAGAGAACCGGTCATAGAACATCGCCGGCCAGTAGACGATGAGCGGTGCGTCTCGATCCACGCCGTGCACGCGCACGTCTTCAACCACGCCGACGACCTGTTGCCAGGGCGAGTGAGAGTACTTCTTGATGCGTTTGCCGATTGCCGCCGCGGCCGAGCCCCAGTTCTCCCGGGCAAAATTCTCCGAGACGACGATGGAAGGCCTGAGGCCGTTGAGGTCGTCCCAGGTGAAGTCGCGGCCGGCGACGAGCCGCGTGCCCATGGTGCGGAAGTATCCGGGTGAGACGTAGTTGAAGAGCCGAAGCGGACCTTCGCCGCCTTCGTATTCCTTGTCCTCGATGGAGATCGTGTCCCAGTTGGGATCGTTTTCGTCCATCGGCAGAGCCTCAGCGTAGCCCGCCGAAACAACTCCCGGAATCGCCGCAAGCTTGTCCAGTATCCCGTTCTGCATTTGCGCCACCGATTGCACGTTGGTGACCATCATGCCGGGAATGGAGACGCTCATGGTCTCAATGTGCTGCGCATCGGCAAAGCCGGGCTCAACTCTGCGCAGCGCCGCAAAGGTGCGGATCATGAGCAGCGCGCTGACCAGCAGAACCAGCGCCATGGCCACCTGCGCAACAACGAGCAGATTGCGCGTGCGCTGCCGAGGGCGGCCCGCGCTTGCCGTGCGGCCGGCGTTGCCGATGACGATCGCAGCCGCGCCGCGCGAGTAGCGCAGGGCCGGGATGGAGCCGAATAGCAGGCCGGAGACAACGGAGAGAACAAACGTGAATGCGAGCGAGGTTGCGTCGAGCGAGATTTCGCTCAGGCGAGGCAGATTGGCAGGGCCGATCGCGGTGAGCAGGCGCAGGCCGCCATAAGCGGCGCCCACCGAGAGCACACCACCCAAAAGGCCAAGCAACACGCTCTCGAGCAGAAGCTCTCGGGCGATGCGGGCGCGGCCGGCGCCGAGAGCAGAGCGAATGGCCAGCTCCTGGTGGCGGGACTCGGCGCGCACCAGAAGCAGATTGGCAACGTTGGTGCAGGCGATGAGCATCACCAGGCCCACGGTGCTCATTACTACCCAAAGCACGCTGCCGATATTGCCGATGACCTGCTGCTTCAGCGGGCGCAGATTGGGCGTAATCCTCCATACGTCGTAGTAATGCGGATTGGTGCCGGGGCCATTCGACCAGGAATCCATCCACCTGGGAATCAAGCGTGCAATGTCGGCATTGGCTTGCGGAATGGATACGCCATTCTTGAGCCGGGCGATGCCGTCGAAGCCAAAGCCGGCGAGGATTTGATGGTTGCGATCGAGCGCGAGGGGCGCCAGCAGGTCGAAGTCCTTGTCGACGATGCGAAAGCCACGCGGCATCACGCCCACAATCCGGCGCGAGAGCGAGTCGACCTGAATGGTGCGGCCAATGACTGAAGGATCGCCACCGAATCGCCGCTGCCAATAACCGTAGCTCAGGATCACCGACTTGATGCCGTTTGGTTCCTGGTCCGCAGCGGAGAACCATCGGCCCTGGACTGCCGGAACTGCGAGAGTTTCAAGAATGCCTCCGCTTACGTTCGCGACCTCTACTTCCCCGGGCTGGGCCAGGCCGGTAAGGTTGGCTTTGCTCGGGTACCAGATGCCCATGGAAGAAAAACTGTGGTTGTGGCCGGAAAAAGTGAGGTACATCGAGGTTGAAAGCTGCAGGCCACTGGAAAAGTTCGCCAACCCGCCCGCGCCGGGTGCATCGAGCCTGATCGCGACCAGGCGGCCGGAATCGGGGTAGGGGAGAGGCTTGAGCAAAACGCTGTCGATCACACTGAAGACGGCAGTGCTTGCGCCCATGCCCACAGCCAATGTGAGAAGGACGGTGGCGGCGAAACCTGGAGAATTTCTGAGGCGGCGCAGAGCGAAGCGCAGGTCGGCAATGACCGATTCAACCGCGGGCCATTGCCAGGCTTCGCGGCTGCGCTGCTCAACCAGCGCCAAGTTGCCGAACTCGCGGCGGGCCTGTTGCTCGGCCTGCGCGCGCGGCATACCTTCGTCAACAAGCTCGTCGGCGCGCTCGGCAATGTGCTCCTGAATGGAAACGGAGATGTCGTTGTAGCGGCGCTGGCGGGAAAAAAGTCGGGAAAAAGGGCTCATGGGGAACTCGACCTCTTGAGGAAATTCGTGAGGCTCTAAGCCTTGGCGACGGCGAGAACGCGGTTAATGCCGGCGAACATCCGCTCGAAACTGACGACTTCTTTTTCGAGATGGCGCGTGCCGGCTTCGGTGATGCGGTAAATGCGCGTGGGACGGCCCTTGGCGCTGATTCCGGTCTCGGCTTCAAGCCAGCCCTCGCGCAACATGCGCTGCAGCGCGGGATAGAGCGATCCCTCCTCGACCTGGAGCAGATCGTCGGAAACCTGTTTGATGTGCTTGGCCAGCGCGTAGCCGTGCATCGGTTGATAGCGCAGCGACTGCAGGAGCATGATTTCGAGGGCGCCGGGGAATAGGTCGCGTTGTTCGGGATTCTTGGCCATGGAGAGAACTTTACACGTAAATACCTATTTTTAGAATAGGTATTTTAAATTTATTTTTGATGGCTGGCGAGAGTCCCGTATCGCAGTCCGGCGTTTCCGGCCCCGTGTCCTCAGATTGAAACGCTGTTGCATCTAAAATGGGTGAATGACGCCCCCACTTTCCTCCCGCCGGCGTTCCAAGATGCCTCCTCCCGGTGAGACCGGGCAGGAAAACCTCTACCTGCGATCGCTGAGCGAGCGGCAGGTGATTGTGGCGGTAAAGCTGCGCGACGGCGAGACGGTGCGCGGATGGATCGAGTACTTCGACGACGCCATGCTGCGCCTGACCCGCGAGAATCAGCCGAATCTCTTCATCTACAAGCACCAGATCAGGACGATCAGCGAGGCAGGGCGAAGAAAGATGGTTCGCTTCGCCGATCCGGGTCCGCTGCCGCCCGAGGCGGGCTCATGAGCGGCGCCGTGGAACAGACCGAAACGCAGTTGGCGGGGGTGGTGGCGCGCGCCACAGGGATTGCGCGCGAAGCCGGGACGCGGCTCAAAGAGTTTTTTGCCGCAGGCGTTGAGACCGAGTACAAAGGCGACGTTGACCTGGTGACGGTGGCCGACCGCACAGTTGAAAAGCTGATTCGCACGCGGCTGGGTGAGGCGTTCCCCGAGCACGGCATCTACGGTGAGGAGGGGACGCGCGAGCGGCTGGAGGGCGAGTACCGCTGGTACGTGGATCCGCTGGACGGGACCACGAACTTTGCGCACGGATTTCCGCAGTTTTGCGTCTCGATGGGCCTGGAGCACCGGCCGATGGGAACAAGGTCGGACGAGGACGGAACGCTGGTGGGCGCGGTGATTTACGACCCCATGCGGGACGAACTGTTCACGGCCGAGCGTGGGGGCGGGGCAAAGCTGAACGGCCTGCCGATCAGGGTTTCGCGCACGCCGGTGCTGGCCGAGTCGCTGGTGGCAACGGGTTTCCCGAGCCGCAAGCGGCACGCCAGCCCGAACATCCACTTCTACCACGAGTTCACGCTGCGTTCGCACGGTGTGCGGCGGGCCGGCTCGGCGGCGCTGGACCTGGCCTACGTTGCGTCGGGCCGGATGGAAGCCTTCTGGGAGTTCAATCTGAACCCGTGGGATACGGCCGCGGGAATTCTTCTGGTGACTGAGGCAGGCGGCAAGGTGACGGGATTTACAGGTGAACAATACAAGCTCGACAGCCGCGAGATTCTGGCCTCAAACGGGCTCATCCACAATGAACTCGTGGGCATGTTTGAGGCCTTGTTTGCGGGGCGCGATCTTGAACCGATTCCTACACCGCAGGAGTACGCTGAACAGAGAGCGGCGCGATTGAGTGCGGGGCAGATCAAGCCATAAGCCAGACGCCGCCGGCCGGTTCGTTCAAGACCGGCCGTGGTTTTCCCAGATGGCAAAACAGACCTCGCCGCCGTTGAACCCTGCTGCAGGGGTCCTGTGCTACTATCAGCGTCGAGAAGTTACCGATTTTCGGAGAGAAAAAGATGGCATACGTGATTGCAGAACCCTGTATCGGCACCAAGGACACCGCCTGTGTGGACGCATGTCCTGTGGATTGCATTCACCCCAAGAAGGACGAAGCCGGCCACGGCGAAGCCGATCAGCTGTTCATTGATCCGGTCGAGTGCATCGACTGCGGCGCGTGCGTACCGGCGTGCCCGGTCTCGGCCATCTTTGCGCTGGACGACCTGCCGGAGAAGTGGGCGCACTTTGCCCAGAAGAACGCCGATCACTTCGGCCGTTAACCTGCGCACGGCGGGCTGGCTCTGCATGTCGGCGCGTTGCGGACCTGCAACTTTAGAGATCACCTGATGCGCATCCTGCCCCTGGGCGGGATGCGCATTCGTGTTTGTGGGCGGGTTTGGCGCCGCGAGGGAGTTTACTCGATCAATTCCACGCCAACGCGACCGGCTGCCTTCTTGTCAAAGGTCAGCGTCTTGGCGCACCCCGCAGCGCGCGCCGATTCAGCAATGAGGCAATCGTCGAAGTCCGCGTTTTGAGTGCGGTAAAGATCGAGTGCCTTCTGTAGGGTCGCGCGGTGCTGGATATCGAACTCATCGCGATCCAGTAATCCAGTGAGAATGGGCACTATTGCGGGTTGGCCGAGACGGTAGATTTTCGTCAACACCCAGACCAATTCCATCACGACCGCGAAGCTGATCCAACCAGGTTCCGAAGGCGAGAGCGTCGCCATCAGTTCGTCAGTTTGTCGGCATTGGATCGGATCGTCCTGAACAATGAATCTGACCAGGATGTTCGTGTCGAGCGCAATCATGCGGCTTCATCGTCCTTGGCTGCGCTCATCGGCTTCCCAACTCTGCCGTCCACACTTTTGAGAAAGCTCTCGGCAACGGCGTCGGCAATGCCTTCGTTCATTTCTTCGATGGTGACGACGTGATCGAGCTTCGGGACACATCCTCTCAGATCCCAGATGGAGCCGGTCCGCGGCCGGAAGATGTACTCGCCCTTCTGGCCTTCGTAGAAGTCGACCCTGGTACCGGTCTTGATTCCGAGGGCCTTTCTTACCTCTTTGGGGATGGTGAGCTGGCCTTTGGAGGTGACCTTAGCTGTGGGCACGGCAATTCCTTTCAATCTTGATTATACCTTACTTTTTCAATGACGCCTTACTTATTGTATTTCTCCTTACTTCTGTGCAACTCCTTACATAACCTACCCAAGGGGGCGCGTTCTGAGAAGGGGCGACGTGCGAAGATGAGACGCGATGGCCGTACTCACCTCAGAAGCCGTGATTTTGCGCACCTGGCCGATGCACGAGGCCGACCTGATCGTGAGTTTTTTTACGCGCGACTACGGCCGGTTGAAGGGAGTGGCCAAGGCCGCGCTCAAAAGCCGCAAGCGCTTCGGCGGTGCGCTGGAGCCCATGACGCTGGCGCGGGCGTGGTTTGCCGAGAAGCCCAGGCAGGAACTGGTACGGCTCGATCAGCTTGAGATTGTGCGCTCGCCGCTTTCGGCCCCGGTGGACCAGGCGCGCATGGCCGTGCTGAGCTTTTTTGCCGAGGTGCTCGACGAGGCGCTGCCCGAACACGATCCCCAGGACGCGGTCTTCAGGCTGCTGGTGTCGGTGCTGGAGCAGACGGCCGCCAACGAATCGGAGACCGTGCAGCCGTGGATGGCGCTGACCTATTTTTCGCTGTGGGTGACGCGGCTGATGGGGCTGTTGCCCGATTTCGCGCACTGCATGGCCTGCGGCGAGGCATTGCAAGCCGGGGAGGTTTACTTCCACCATTACGCCGACGGGTTGGTTTGTCCGTTGCATCGGGGCGGAAATGCAAGCACGCTCTCACCCGACTCGTGGCAGATGGCGCAGCGAATGCTGAAGTCGCCGGTGGCCACGTTCGCCGACGAGCCGTGGCCGCGCCGCCGCGGGCAGGACCTGCGGCGATTTACCTTGCAGGCTCTCGAGCGGCACTTGGAAAAGAAACTGCGCACAGCCGAGGCGCTGGCGCGGCTGGGTGGGTGAAGCAAGGAGCCGCGTTGAGATTCCACTTGGGACAGCAAAGATTCGTTCTGTTTCATCCTTCCGCCTGATGCAACGGAAGGATGGGACACACTCCATCCACACAGATCGCGAGCGGCAGCTTTACGTTCCTTCGCATCGGATCCCCAGTCGCATCGACGGCGTTTACACGCCTGCGAACCATTCTAGCCGCAGCGATTACCTAAGTAAGCGGTTAGAGCATTACGAGAGAGGGCGGCTGCTAGAATCTTCTGGAGTCCCGCAGAAACACCCGACAAGAGAGATTTGCCTGTGTCCACTTCCCAAGTTGCACTGTCTCCGAGGCCCAAACAGCTCACATTCCAGGACCTGTTGTTCCGCCTGCAGCAGTTCTGGGTTGAGCGCGGGTGCGTGCTGCAGCAGCCCTACGACGTTGAAGTGGGCGCGGGCACCATGGCGCCCGAGACCTTTTTGCGCGTCCTCGGCGCCAAGCCTTACAAAGTGGGCTACGCGCAGCCGTCGCGCCGGCCGGCCGACGGCCGCTACGGAGAGAATCCCAACCGGTTGTTCAAGCACACGCAATTCCAGCTCATCCTCAAGCCGCCGCCGGTGAACGTGCAGGAGCTTTATCTCGAATCATTGGAAGCGCTGGGCATCGACCTCAAGAAACACGACCTGAAATTCGAAGAGGACAACTGGGAGTGGCCCGCGGGCGGCGCGTGGGGCGTGGGCTGGCAGGTGATGCTCGACGGGCTCGAGATTACCCAGTTCACTTACTTTCAGCAGTGCGGCGGGCTCGATCTCGACCCCATCTGCGCCGAGCTCACCTACGGCATGGAACGCATCGCGGCGTTTCTGCAGGATGTGGACTCGATTTACGACATTGTGTGGGCGCGCGATCCCGAGACAGGTGAGCCGGTAACCTATGGCGACGTGCGGCTGGAAGAAGAGCTGCAGTTCAGCGTTTACAACTTTGAGTACGCCGATGTGCCAAAGCTGTGGGAGCACTTTAACAGCTACGAGGCTGAGGCGCAGAAGCTGCTGGAGCAGGCGGGCGAGCTCTTCAACGACGAAAACGCCACTCCAAAGGCAAAGAAAAAATTCCCGCTGCTGGCGACCTATGAGCTGGCGCTCAAGTGCTCGAACCTGTTCAACCTGCTGGATGCGCGCGGCGCGATCAGCGTAACCGAGCGCGTGGGCGTGATCGGACGGATACGGAACCTGGCAGTGGGCGTGGCAAAGGCGTACGCGATACAGCAAGCTGCCGGGTAGTGGCATTGCTATCCCACCCTTGGCGCAAAAGCAAAGACGCGCCAAGGATGGGGCATCTGACGTTTTGGGCGGTAGTGAACTTTTTGCATTAACGAATCGAGCCGCCAGCCACAAGCTACCGGCTACAGGCTCGAATGAGAATGATTGACTATGTCTGACTTTTTACTTGAACTCGGGCTTGAAGAAATCCCCGCACGCATGATTGCCGGGGCCGAGGCGGAGCTGGGCAAACGCGTGCGCGAACTGTTGACCCGCGAGCGGTTGCTCGATGAAGGCGCGAAGTTGACCACCTACTCCACGCCGCGGCGGCTGGCCGTGCTGGCCGAGGGCGTGTTGGCCAGCCAGGCTGACAGCGAAGAGAAGCTCACCGGCCCTTCGTGGAAGATTGCTTTTGCCGATGGCGCGCCGACGCCGGCAGCCGAGGCCTTTGCAAAGAAGGCCGGCGTGACCGTGGCCGAGCTCGTGAAAGTGGAGACACCGAAGGGTGAGTACGCGGGCGCGACGGTGAAACGCGCGGGGCGCACGGCGGCAGAGATCCTCGTTGCCGAATTGCCCAAAGAAGTTGTGGCCATTTACTGGGCCAAGAGCATGTACTGGCGCGCGGGCAAGCCGGAGCGCTTTGTGAGGCCGGTGCGCTGGGTGGTGGCGTTGCTGGACCGGGCGGTTGTGCCGCTGGAGATTGCCGGCATCAAGGCGGGGAACGCGAGCCGCGGGCACCGCGTCCTTCACGGAGAAGCGCCTGTCAAGATCGGCGAGGCCGTTGCTTACAGAGAGATTCTCCGCAACGCCCATGTCGTTGCCGACGTGGCCGAGCGGGGCCACAAGCTCCGCCAGGCGCTCGACAAGGCTACGCGCGCCTTGCCAGGGGCGCGCTGGCGCGAGGATGAGCCCCTGGTTGAGACGGTCACCCACCTCACCGAGTGGCCCACCGTGATCCTGGGCGACTTTGAGGTCGAGTACCTGAACCTGCCTGAAGAGGTTCTGGTGACGGTAATGCGCGATCACCAGAAGTACTTTGCGGTTGAGAGCGCGGAGGGCAAGCTGGGTCCGCATTTCCTGGCCGTGCTGAACACCGAAACCGATGAAGAGGGCGCGGCGATTATCCGGCACGGTAACGCGCGCGTGCTGCGGGCGCGATTCAAGGATGCGCAGTTCTTCTGGGATATGGACCAGAAGACGCCGCTCGCGGACCGCATGGAGAGCCTGAAGCATGTCACCTTCCAGAAGGCGCTGGGCAGCTACTACTGGAAGACCGAGCAGAACCTGGCAGTCGCAAACGCGCTGACGACGGCGGTCGAGAATGCGGATCTGCCGTTCGATAAGGCGGCGCTATTCAAAGCCGTGGAACTGGCCAAGACCGACCTGACGACCGAATTGGTAAAAGAGTTCACCGAGCTGCAGGGGATCATTGGCGGGCTTTATGCGCGGGCACAGGGCTTGGGCGAAACAGTGGCGCAGGCCATTTACGACCAATACACGCCGGCTTCGATCGAAGACGCGATTCCTTCGACCGTCGAGGGGCAACTGCTGGGCATCGCCGACCGCATCCAGACGATTGCGGCAATGTTCTCGATCGGCATGGCGCCGACAGGGTCAAAGGACCCGTTCGCGCTGCGCCGCGCGGCCAACTCGATCGTAAAGATCCTGGCCGAGTCGGCGTTGCCGTTTACACTCGCGGACTTACTGGATTGGACAGCTGCATCTCAAAACCAAAGAAAAGACCTGGAGGCGTTTTTTGCCGAGAGGGTCGAATTCTATCTCAAAGATGTTCGGGGATTTGCGTACGATGTTGTGAATGCAGTGAAGAGCAGCGGCATGAACAACGTGCGCGACGGGATTGCCTGGGCGGAGGCGCTAAACGAGGCGCGCAATTCTCCGGATTTCATCTCCGTGTCGGCTGCCTTCAAGCGCATGAAGAACATTCTTCGTCAAGCGCAGTCGATGGGTGCAGAGATTGACCCCACGCCCAACTTCACCGAGGCTTCGGTTGAAGAAGAAGGAGTGCGTCTGCACGAGATAACAAAACTTGTTTTCGCTGAGGCCAAGAGCCTCATTCAACAAAAGAAACTCAAGGAATGCCTGCGAATTATCGGAACGCTGCGCCCGTGGGTCGACGCGTTCTTCGATAAGCCGGTGGTGGTCATGCACGAGGACACGACTCTTCGCGGCGCCAGGCTTGCGCTGGTGCATGAAGTCTTGTCTGCTTTTTCCGGCATCGCGGACTTCAGCGAGATTGTGACGGGGTAAGAACAGCTGTCAGCTTTTAGCTATCAACTTTCAGCTTATTCGTGCCGCAATCTCAGGCGAGCGCGATAAGAACCCACCGGCGAGCATTCTGGCGCGGTCACCGGACAGCTCCTCAAACGTCTAAAATTGAAGATGATGGCTGACACGCTTTATCTGAGCCTGTGGTACCCCAACCTGCGCCTTGACGTGCTTGGCGACAAGCTGGTCCAGGTGCTGGGCGCGTTCGCCGCGCATGGCGGCGAGCCGCGCGTCTATGCGGCCACGGTGTGGCCTGTCGACTGGAGCGAGGCGCCGGTCTTTCAGCGGATCTACGGCCACGGCGAACGCGGCGTCGACCCGAAGTTCGCCGTTGAAGAGGCTATCGAGTCGTTGCACGACGATTACGCCTACGAGTTCCAGATCGGGTGGTCGCTTTGGGAGTTGGAGCCGGGACCGGGCGGCGACGGCGAAGATGCCCGCTGGCTGCGCGAACCGCGGCTGGTGCGCGTCACCGGCTACGGGCCGCTCTTCGACGAGGGCGCGTACGAGCAGGACGGACACATCCGCATCGACTTCGGCAGCGACGCGCCGTTTCTTGAAGAGGACGCGGAGCTGGACGTGGTGGGCGCGCGCCACGTGGAAGAGAATGTGCGCCAGTTGGTAGAGCTGACGGCTGCGGTTGAAAAGGCCAGCGGCGCCACGGCGCGCCTGCTGTGGAGCGAGCTGGGCGAGAGCCTGGCGCAGCGGCTGGCGGCGCGATTGGGAATGAGGAACTAGTTTGCGATTGACGATCGAACGAATGCGGACGCTGGTGATTGCGGCGGGCGTGCTGCTGGTTGCCGCGCTCGGTGTCTTTCTGGCAATCGGAAAATTCAGGAATCCATTCAAGGTTCGCGATCTGCCTCAAAAACTGGGGCTGAACATCCAGCAGGAGGCCAACGGCTACACCTTTTCTCATGCGTTGGGCGCGCACGCGCAATACAAGATTCACGCTTCGAAAGAGGTGCAGCTCAAAAACGATCGCGTGGAATTGCACGGCGTCGAAATTGAGCTGTATAGCGACGACGGCAAGCGCGTGGACCGCATCGCGGGCGACGAGTTTGACATCGACGAGAAGGCCGGATTGGCGACGGCAGCGGGTCCGGTTGAAATCACGCTCATGCGGCCCGGCCCGGAGCAGGCCGAAGAAGTGAAAGAGGCCGCGCCAAAGGACAAGAAGCTGGCCAGAGATCTGGCGCCTATGACTGCGGCCCACGCGGGCCCCAATGACGTGATCCACGTAAAGACGAGCGGACTCGGCTTCAATCAGAAGACCGGCGTGGCCACGACGGCCGAGCGCGTGGACTTTTCAACGGCACAGGCCAGCGGCAGCTCAATAGGCGCAACGTACGACTCGCAGCGGGGTTTCCTGGAGCTTGACCGCAGCGTGGAGCTGACTGGGAAACGAAACGGCGAGCCGGTGGCGATTCACGCTGCGCACCTGGAATTCACGCGCGATACGGATATCTGCAGGCTGCAGATGGCTACGGCGGAGTATCGCGGCGGCCAGGCATCGGCGGCTGAGGCGCGGGTGCAATTTCGCGAAGATGGAACGGCCGAACATCTTGATGTGCTGGGCGGGTTTAACGCGACTACGGCTGCGGGTGGGCATCTGCAGGCGCCCAAGGCAGCCCTGGACCTGGACGAGAAGAACCAGCCGAGGCATGGGCGCCTCGAAGGCGGCGTGGTGATGGATTCAGTCAAGGGTGAGCGCACCGTGCATGGAACGTCGCCGACAGCGGAGATCGAGTTTACGCCGCAAGGCGATCTGCGCCATGCGCACCTTGAGCGCGGCGTGACCATGGAGAGTGCCGGGACCGGCGAGCAGTTGGTAAACGGCCGGCAAGTGAAGACGCGCGTGAGCCGGACGTGGCGCTCTCCGGTTGCGGATGTTGAGTTTCGCGATGCGGGCAAGGGGCAGGTTGAGCCTGCGACGATTCATGGTTTTGGCGGCGTGAACCTCTTGAGCTCGACCGAGCGGGGCGACGCTGCGCCGCAGCCGTCTAAGCTGATCGCCGACGAGGTGAGCGGTGCGTTCGGGGCCGATTCAGCGCTGAAATCGATCGCCGGCGTGGGCCATGCCAGCATGGAGCAGACTTCGGCGAATGGAACCTGGCAGACGGCCAGCGGCGACCGGCTGGACGCGCAGTTTGCAGGGACCAAGGGACCGAGGGAACAGGGTAACGAGGGAGCGGCGAGCGCAGAAGATGTGCAGACGGCTACGCTTGACGGCCACGTGGTGCTGGTCGAGAGGCCGGCGGCAAAGCCTGACGCGCAGCCCCAGCCGGAATTGCGGGCAACCTCAGGCCACGCGACGTACGAGGGCGCTGGGCAATGGCTGCATCTGACGGTGAGTCCGCGCGTTGTGGATGGCGGCGTGGAATTGACGGCCGCCAGGATCGACGTAATCCAGGCAACCGGCGACGCGTTTGCGCACGGCAACGTAAAGGCAACGTGGACAAATACAAAAGGCGCAGGAAATGCAACCTCGCGAAACACCGTTGCGCTGGGTGGTCAGGCTCCCGCGCACGTGATTGCCGAAGAGGCGCATCTGCATCAGCTGACAGGCGAGGTTGAGTTCGACGGCAATGCGCGGTTGTGGCAGGATGCGAACTCGGTCGAGGGCCCTGCGATCGCGCTCGACCGCGACAAGCGCACGCTGGTGGCGCAGAGTGCGGGCGCTGCGGCTCCAGTGAAAGTGGTATTGCTGAGCGCGGGCAACGCGGGAGCAGGCAAAGCGCAGGCCGGCTCCGGCGAGCACAGCAGCAAGCCGACGGCGTCCATCGTGATCCGCGTGCGCGGCGGCGACCTGGTCTATTCCGACGACGATCGCAGGGCGGTGATGCGCGGCGGGCCACTTGGGGCGGTCACCGCCGAGACGGGCACGGCAACCTCAACGTCCGATCGGGTTGAATTACGGCTTGCGCCGGCCTCGAGCCACTCGACCGGCCAATCCCAGGTGGAAACCATGACGGCGAGCGGCCACGTGCAGGTGACCTCGCAGGGCAGGCGCGGAATCGGCGAGAAGCTGGTGTATACGGGCGCTACAGGGATTTACGTTTTGACCGGCACGCCTGCGGCGCTGCCGCGGATGAGCGATCCCGAACGGGGAACGGCGTCGGGTGAGGCTTTGATTTTCAACAGCCGCGATGATAGCGTCAGTATCGAAGGCGGGGGACACGAAACCGAGACACAGACGACCGCCCCAAAGCTGCGGCTGGGAACGGAACCGGGAAATAACAAAGGAACGCAGCGAGCCGCTCAGCCCAAGGGACAACAGGGCAGCGGAAGCGAGCCAGACAAATAAATGGAAACACTTTTCGCCGAGGGAATCGGTAAGAGCTACAAGGGACGGCAGGTTGTCCGCAACGTGAACCTGAAGATCTCGCGCGGTGAAGTGGTGGGGCTGCTGGGCCCGAACGGCGCCGGCAAAACCACCAGCTTCTACATGATTGTGGGCCTGCTGCAGCCCGAGAGCGGGCGCGTGATGGTTGACGACACCGATATCACGCGCGTGCCCATGTATCTAAGGGCGCGCAACTTCGGCATCAGCTATCTTCCCCAGGAGCCGTCGGTCTTTCGCAAACTCACGGTGGAAGAGAACATTCTGGCCGTGCTTGAAGCGCAGCCCCTGGGCAACCGGGAACGGCGCACGCGTGCCGACCGGTTGATCAACCAGTTGAACCTGGGGCACATCCGCACCACGCGAGGTTATGCGCTTTCGGGCGGAGAGCGGAGGCGCGTTGAGATTGCGCGCGCCTTATGCATTCAGCCTAATTTCATCCTGCTTGACGAGCCCTTCAGCGGCATCGACCCGATTGCAGTCCTGGAGTTGCAGAAGATTATCTTCGATTTGAAGGCCGGCGGCATCGGCGTGCTGATTACGGATCATAATGTTCGTGAGACGTTGAGCGTTACCGACCGGGCGTACATTATTGCGGAAGGCAAGATCTTTCGTTCCGGGACGCCCCACGAGCTGGGTAACGACATGGAGGTAAGGCGCGTGTACCTGGGCGAGGGTTTCTCGTTGGGCTGATTTCTATTGCCGGCGCTCTAAATCTTTGAATGCAATTGCCGGACGATAGTATCAGGATGGGAAGTTACCCAATTTGGCACAAATCCCTCAAACGGGTGATTCGACTTCGGACACTTTCTCTCTTAAGCTTCTAATTACGCGATTACACTCGCGCTGAGTGCGGATCGAGGAACGAGTTCCAACGATGGCGCTATTGCAGCCAAGATTGAGCCTCAAAGTCTCGCAACGCCAGGTGCTCACACCGGGCCTGATGCAGATGGTGAGCGTTCTGGCGTTGAACAAGCTCGAGCTGAAGGAGATGATCGATGCCGAGATGGTGGAAAATCCCGTCCTGGAAGAGATTGACGAATCGGTTCCGATGCTGGATCAGGTTGCGGGACGCGAGGAACGCCTGGAACGCAGCGCCGCAGAGGCGGCGGCCCCTCCCAAGGACATCTTTAGCGAGATCGACTTTGGATCGTACTTCCAGGATTATCTTGACCCGGGCTATCGCACGCAGCCTGAGTATGAAGAGAACGAAAAGCCCTCGTTTGAGAACTTTCTCTCCCAGCCTACAACTCTGTCCGATCACCTGGCGTGGCAACTGGGATCGTTGAGCGTCGACAGTGAGCTGCATGAGGTGGCTGAGTTCGTGATCGGCAACCTTGACGAATGCGGCTATCTGGCCGCAAGCGACGAGGAGCTGGCGGCGGCATACGCGCAATTCCAGGCCGAATCAGCCCAGGCAAATGTGAACGGCAATGGAAATGGCCATGTGCCGGAAGCCGGCAAAGCGCTCGATATTGTGCAGCGCGCCGTCGAACTGGTGCAGGGGCTCGACCCGGCCGGGGTTGCAGCGCACGATCTCCGCGAGTGCCTGTTATTGCAGGTCAGAGCGCAGCAGCAGGAATTTGACCAATTGTACGGGACAGCCCTGTTGGAGACGGGCGAGGATCCGCATCGCGGCTTCAGAGACGAGGCCGACGCGAAGATTGAAGAGCGGCGCCGGGCAATGGATGTGGCGGCGCTGATTGTGGACCATCACTTGCAACTGATGCAAAAGCGCGACTTGAAGGAGCTGGCGCGTGCGGCGCAGGTGTCAATTGAAGAGGCGCAGGCGGCGACGGAGTTCATTCGCACGCTCGATCCGCGGCCCGGAAGGCTTTACAACCGCGAACAGACGCGGCTGATCGAGCCCGACGTGGTGTTTGTGAAGCGCGGCGGTGAGTGGATCGTAAGCATGAACGAGGAGGACCTGCCCAGCCTGCGGCTCAGCCAGCGCTACCGCCGTATGCTGGTCTCGGACACGACTGACAAGGAAGTGAAGGAGTACGTCAAGGAGCGCTTCCGCTCGGCGATGCAGCTGATGCGCAACATTGCACAGCGCAAGAGCACCATCCTGAGGGTCTGCGAGGTGGTTGTGCGGCGGCAGCGGGATTTTCTCGATCTCGGCGTCGAGGCGCTGCGGCCGATGATGATCAAGGAAGTGGCGGAGGAGATCGGCGTGCACCCTTCCACGGTGAGCCGCGCCGTGGCCAACAAGTATGCTCACACGCCGCAGGGCGTGCTTGAGCTCAGGTTCTTCTTCACTGAAGGCGCCAACGGGCCCGAGGGCGCCGATACCTCGCTCCTGGTACTGAAGCGCAAGGTGAAGAAGCTGATTGAGGAAGAAGATCCGCGCCACCCGCTCACCGACGACCAGCTTGCAGCCTTGCTGCACTCCCAGGGCATCCAGCTCACGCGCCGCACCGTGGCCAAGTACCGCGAAGACATGAATATTCCCTCGACCCACCAGCGGCGGCGGAGGGAGTAGGCGGCCAAAGTGGGTGTTGTCGCCGTCGCCAATTTCCGACCACTGACCACTGACAACTGACAACTGCCTTACATCGCTTCCGGGCTTTCGATGCCAAGCAGCGCCAGCGATCGAACCAGCTCGCGCAGAGTGACTGCGGCTGTGGCAAGCAGGAATATTTTGCGCGCGGGGTCCTCTTCGGTAAGGATGTGGTGCTTGTGATAGAAGTTGGCGAACTCCTGTGCAAGCTGGAAGGCATGCTTGGCAAGGTACGCCGGCTCTGAGGCTGCAATGCACTGGTCCAAAACGAGGGAAAAGCGGCCGGCGCGGAGCCACAGCGACCAGATGTCTTCATTGTCCTCGCCGGTGAGGTGGTCCAAAATGCTGCTGCGCGCAGCGCGCTGACTTGCTGACTCGCCGACTTGCCGACTCGCTAGCTCCTGAAGCACCGCTTCCGGCGTCGTTCCTCCCTTGCGAAAGATATTACGAATCCGCACCACGGCGTACTGGATGTAGGGTCCGGTCTCGCCCTCGAAGCTGAGCGCGTCTTTGAAATCGAAGGCGATGACCGTGTTGCGGGTGTACTTGAGCATGAAGTAGCGCAAGGCGCCGACGGCGATCTGCATGGCGATTTGCTGGCGGACGGGCTCGGAGCTGCCGGCCTGCTTCTCGTCCACGAGCGGCTGAACGGCCGCGATGAGCTTGTCGATCAGGTCGTCGGCCTTGACGCCGAAGCCCTTGCGCCCGCTCACTTCGATGTATGCGCGGCCCAAGTCTTCTTCGGGTACATCGTAGCCAAGATCGATGGCACAGCGCGGTGTGAGCGCCACCATCTCGTAGCCGAAGTGCGTGTAGTGATCGGCCTCTCTCGTGTGGCCCATGCCCCGCAGCGCCTGAATGACGTTCGATTGCGGGTCGGCCTGGCGCGAGTCAATGACGTTGTAGATGGCCGTAGCCCCGCCAAAGTGCGGATGCTTTTCCTCGCCGTGGACGGCCGAGATCCAGCACTCGTGATCCGGATAAGTGAAGAATGGCTTGTAGCCGAAGTCCTTGCCCAGCAGGCCGAACTTCCACAGGTGATAGGCAATGTCTTTGCCGACGTAGGTGACGGTGCCGTTCGAGCGGACGATGACCTTCGCGTCTTCGTCGGGGTACTTCGTACCGTCCTCGTTCTGGACCGATTCTGCGGCCTCCCCAGGCCGCGTCATCACCCAGCAGCCCTTGTTCTTGCCCTCGTTTTCAAAGTAAAGAACGCCGGTTGCCTTGAGCTGTTCGAATGCCGCTTCCCAGAACCTGAGGTGGAGAATCTCGCTCTCGCGCGGCAGAAAGTCGTACTCGATGCCCAGCCGCTCCATGGTTTCAAGATGACGGCGCAGTACGGCCGTTGAAATCAGTTGGGCGATTCTGGACGCCTCGTTGCCACCCTGTTCGATGAGGTGAAGCGTATCGAGCCGGACTTTCTTGCGCGTGGCCTGCTCTTCGGCGGCGCCTTCGGTATACCACCGCGAGGTGCGGGCATAGAGGTCCCAGCAGTAATAGTCGATCGCACTTGCCGTCCGCCCCTGTTCGGCGCGGATCTCACACGCCGCAACTAACCCACGAACTTCGTGCAGGCCTTTCCCTTCGAGATGCTGGAGACCAACCACCACATCCGCAACCTGTACGCCGGTGTTGTCGATGTAGTTCTGCACGTCGACCTTGTTTCCTGCCGCGCGCAGCAGGCGCACGAAGGTGTCGCCCAGGATGGCGTTGCGCAGGTGGCCGATATGCGCGGCCTTGTTGGGATTGATGCTGGTGTGCTCCACGAGTGCATGGCCACCTGCGCCACCTGCGGTGGGGCCACTCTTTGGAGTAATGACCAGCTGGACCGCCGCCGCCCTGTCCAGCCGCGCGTTGATATAACCAGCACCAGCGACTTCAAATCCCGCGAATCCTTCGACGGAACCGAGGGAAGAAACGATCTCCTGCGCGATAATCTTGGGAGCCTTGCGCAGCGTGCGCGCCAGTTGCAGAGCAATAGGCGTGGCCACTTCACCAAAGCGCAGGTCGGGCGGCGTTTCCAGCGGAACGCTTTCGATCTCGAGCGAGTATTTCTCTTTCAGGAGCGCACGGATGGCGCTGCCGAGCCTTTGCTGCAGTTCAAGATACACAGTCGAAGCGCCTCAAAAATCCTTGATTTTACAGGGTGATTTTACCACCTGCGGTGGGGCAGACCCGCACGCATTGAGGTGCGCGAGCGTTAACACAACCGCTGTGCGTTGAACACGATAACGTAAGATGGAAGTAGACCTCCGATCCCGCTGCCTCTACTGTGGGCGCGAACGGAATGCGCCGTCCATGACCCAATCTGGCTCCGATACAAAGCGTTTTTACCTCACCACGCCTATCTACTACGTGAACGCGCGGCCGCACCTGGGCCACGCCTATTCGACGATCGTGTGCGACGCCATTGCGCGGCGCAAGCGGGCGCTGGGCATCGAGACCTGGTTTTTGACGGGCACTGACGAGCACGGCCAGAAAATTGAGCGCAGCGCCAAGCAGGCGGGCTGCACGCCGCAGGAATTTGCCACGCGCATCGCGGGCGAGTTCCGGGGGTTGTGGGACAAGCTGGGGCTCACCTACGACGACTTTATCCGCACCACCGAAGAGCGGCACAAGCGCGGCGTGCAGAAGTTGTTTGCCACGCTGCGCGAACGTGGCTATATCTACAAAGGCTCGTACGCCGGGCAGTATTGCGTCTTTGACGAGGCGTATATCGACGGCCCTCCGGGAACGCTGTGCCCCGATTGCGGCCGCCTGACCGAGACGGTGAGCGAGGAGAACTATTTCTTCAAGCTCTCGGCGTTCGAGCGCAAGCTGCTTGAGTTCTACGAGGCGAATCCCGGGTTCATGGGGCCGGAGTCGACGAGGCGCGAGGTCATCAGCTTTGTGCGCAGCGGGCTCAAAGATCTTTCCGTCAGCCGCACCACGTTCGACTGGGGCATTCCCGTGCCGGGCGACGAGAAGCACGTTGTGTACGTGTGGCTCGACGCGCTGGCCAATTACATTACTGCCCTCGGCTACGGTTCGGATGACGAGGGAAAATTCAGGAAATTTTGGCCGGCAGACATTCACCTGATCGGCAAAGAGATCAGCCGCTTCCATTGCGTGTACTGGCCGGCATTTCTGATGGCGGCCGACATTGAGCCGCCGCGCTCGGTGCGCGCCAACGGCTGGCTGATGTTTGACCAGAGCAAAATGTCGAAGTCACGCGGCAACATTGTGCGCGCCGAGACGGTTCAAGCGGTGCTGGGCGCAGACGCGTTGCGGTACTTCCTGCTGCGCGAGATTCCCTTCGGGCAGGATGGCAATTTCAGTTTTGACGCGCTGGTGCAGCGTTATAACGGCGACCTCGCCAACGGCTACGGAAACCTGGTGAGCCGCGTGGTGAACATGGTGCACAAGTTCTTTGGCGGGGTGGTGCCTGAGACCGTTGCTGAGACGCAAGCCGAAGCAGCGCTGCGCACAAGCGCGGAGGCCGCGATTGCGGGATTCGGGCCGGCATTCGATGAATTGAACTTTTCTGACGCGTTGAAGAGCCTGTGGGCAATCGTCGCCGAGACGGATGGATACCTGACGGCGAACGCACCCTGGAAGAAGCCTGCCGAGCGGTCGGACGCCGATCACACGGCTTTGCAGGCAAGAATACTGGCGACGGCGGCCGAAGCCATTCGCGTGATTACGGCGCTCGCGTATCCCGTGCTGCCCGAGGCGGCGGCCAAGGTGTGGCGGCAGCTTGGGCAGGGCGAGATTGCCGATGCGGCCAAAGATGCATTTTTGACCAAACTCGCGTGGGGCGGATTGAAGGCGGGCACGAAGCTGGGCGAGCCGGCGCCGCTCTTTCCCCGCGCGGAGAAGGACGCGGTGGAGCGTATGCAGAATCTTGAAGATGAGAACAGCAAGAGCGCAGTGGAAGCGGCCGGCGGCCAGGACAACGCGGCAAAAACACCGCCCCCGGCAGCGGTACCCGCACCCAGATCTGACGAGCAAGAAGCTCGCAAGCCCGAGGGCGTTCACTCGTATATCAAGCACCCCGAGCCACGGGAGACCGCAGCCATGGAAGAATCTGCGGGAGCGAAAGCCTCAGTTTCTCCGGCGCCTTCGACGGTGCCCGTCGCCTCGCCCACACCGGCAGCGACTGCGGCTGCAAGCGAGCCGGCAACACCCCCAGCCGAAGAGAAGCAGTTCATCACGATCGACGACTTTGCCAAGGTGGAGTTGCGCGTGGCGCAGGTGCTGGTCGCTGAGCGCATTCCTAAGGCAGACAAGCTGTTGCGGCTCGAGGTTGACCTGGGTTACGAGAAGCGGCAAATCCTGGCGGGAATCGCCCAATACTACGAGCCTGAGAAGCTGATTGGCCGCAAGATTGTGATTGTGGCCAACCTGGCTCCGCGCAAGATGCGCGGCCTGGAGTCGAACGGAATGCTGCTGGCTGCTTCGCTGCCTCCTGATGGAGCGCCGGTGCTGGCCGGCTTCCTTGAAGATGTGCCGCTGGGGGCGAGGCTGAAGTAACGTCTGTGAAGACTCGCGCAGAGGGCACATTGGAATGGTCAAGGAGCATGAGAGACAAAGACGTTATTGAGCGTTGGCTGAGGATTTACGGCCTCCTCAGCATGACGACATTCCGAGTATTAGAATGGCCCGACAAGCGGGATAGCACGAAAAAGGCCATCGACGCTTTGTGCGTGGACGGCTGTGGAAATCGACTGGCAGTTGAACACACTCTCATTCAGCCATTCACGGGGAAAAAGCGGACAGGGCGATATTTATTAAGGCGCTCGCTGCGTTGGAAAACGATCCGCGACTAGTTGTGCCGGGATTCGCCATCGATGCAACTCAAACGGTAGATTGTGTTCCGAGCGGCGTTCAACGCTCTAATCTTAGTGCGCTAATTCGTAGCGATCTCGAGAGGATCCTTCCGATTCTACCAGTCGGTCAATCGAGAATAGATGTCGCTGTTGGCAATTCCTCGATTCCGCTCGCCATCTACAAGGATGCAGTCCCGCCAGGTGAGCAACCAAGCTGCAGTACAGCGAGAATCTGGCCGGGCGATTCTGGGCCAGACCTGGTGTTGAAAGCGCTGAGGGATAAGATTCCAAAGTTGGCAGTCTATACAGGCGCGACAAAGCTCCTTCTGTTGGAGAAGGACGCAGTGGCTGGGACGGTCGAGAGTCAGTTTGGACAACTCCCGCAAACAGCAGAAGTGGGAGAACTACTGCGGCAGATTGACGCTATTTGGATGGTCAACTCTTGCTATATTGAGTCCGAGTCGATGATTTTTACAAACGATATTTGGCCCACTCTGAGGAAGACGGTTTGCTCATTGAACCTTGAAACAGGTGAGTTCTGGCGGGCTCCTCGCTGACGCCTCCGATTGCCCATACACATAAATTGTGCCATACTTACACATCGAGGAGATGCCCATGCGCACGAACATCGACATCGACGACAAGCTTATGAAGCAAGCCATGAAGGCGACGGGAGCGACCACCAAGAAGGGAGCGGTCGAGGCGGCACTGCTCAGGGTAGTTCAGCTCAAAAAACAGGAAGGCATCAAGAAGCTTCGCGGCAAGGTCAGATGGGAGGGCGATCTCAATGCCATGCGCGAAAGCCGGTTCCTCAATTGGGACGAGGAATTCTCCAAGAAGAAGCCGAAAGAGTCCGCTGCGTAGCGAATGATAATGAGCCTCAAGAAAGCGTACGCCGCATGGTGATCGTAGATTCCTCGGTTTGGATCGACTACTTGAACGACAAAGTGAATGGGCAAACGGTCTGGCTTGAGAACTCAATCGGTCAGCAAGACATCGGGCTGACGAGCCTGATCCTTTGCGAGGTTCTGCAGGGTGTCCGTTACGACCGCCGCTTTCGTGAAACACGCCAACAGCTACTGACCTTCCCGGTGTTCGAAGGGCTGGGAGTAAATCTGGCCATCTCCGCGGCGCAGAACTTCAGAGTGCTACAGCACCGCGGGGTTACAGTGCGCAAAACGGTTGACTGCATTATCGCGACTTTCTGCATTGATGAAGGCCACCACTTGCTGCATCGGGACAGCGACTTCGACCCTTTCGAGAGGCATCTTGCACTGCGCGTCATCCATCCGCCTGCGATCGCTCCAAACTAACATTTCGTCCGCACAGAGGCTCCTTTGCTCATCGATTCCCACGCACATTTAGACAGCCCCCGCTACGCGGAGGACCGTGAGGCGATGCTCAAACGCGCCTTTGAGGCGGGCGTGGGCGCGGTGCTCTCGATCGGCATTGGCGAGGGGCCGGCGGAGATGCACCAGGCGCGCGATCTGTGCCGCGAGTTCAACGCGAAGCGCGAGGCCGGGGCGAAGCTGCCGAGGCTGTTTGCGAGCGCGGGCGTTTATCCGCACTCCACGCCGGAGATTGACAACGCGGTGCTGGCCAGGCTCGACGCTCTTCTCGCCGAGCCGGAGGTGATTGCCTGCGGCGAGATCGGACTCGACTACTACCACGAGGGCGCCCCGCACGATGTGCAGCGGGCCATGCTCATCCGGCAACTTGAGGTTGCCGCCGGGCGCAAGCGCCCCATCCTCATCCATTGCCGGGGAACCAACGAGTCCTCCGACGCCTGGGCCGATGTTTTCCGCGTGCTCGACGAACACTGGCATCCTCACGGCCTGGGCGGCGTGATGCATTGCTTCGGCGCGGGATGGGAAGAGGCGCGGCGCTCGCTCGACATGGGGTTCCTGGTGTCGTTTGCGGGGAGTGTGACCTATCCCAAGGCGCAGCCGTTGCGCGACGTGGCGGCGAAGATGCCGCTGGACGGAGTGCTGGTTGAGACCGACGCGCCATGGCTGGCGCCTGCGCCCAATCGCGGCCAGCGCAATGAGCCGGCGATGGTGGCCTTGACTGCGCAGGTGGTGGCCGAGGCGATGGGCCAGTCGCCTGAGGAACTCGCCGAAGCCACGACAGCCAACTTTTTCCGGCTGTTCCCGGCGGGGTGAGACGTGGGAAACTGAGAGAGGCATTCTCCGGGGGTCCAGCCCAAAGTCTCAACGCAAAACGGAAGAAGAAGTTATGGCACAAGACAACTCATTCGACATCGTCAGCAAGGTGGACCTGCAGGAGGTCCGCAACGCGATCGAACAGGCGCTCAAAGAGATTCGCCAGCGCTTCGACCTGAAGGATTCGCACTCCGAGGTGAAGCTTGCCGAAGACGACAAGGAAATTCAGCTGGCCTCGGCCAACGAGTACAAGCTGGAGGCGGTGAAAGACATCCTGAGCCAAAAGCTGGTGAAGCGGGGTGTGTCGCTCAAGAATCTGACCTACGGCAAGATTGAGCCCGCCGCGGGCCAGAGTGTGAGGCAAAAGATCAGCCTGCAGCAGGGCATCCCGGTGGAGAAGGCCAAGGAGATCGTCAAGCTGATCAAGGACGCGAAGAAGAAGGCGCAAGCCTCGATCCAGGGCGATACGGTTCGGGTTTCAAGCAAGGACCGCGACGAACTGCAATCGATTATTGCCATGTTGCGGGCCAGGGATATGGGCGTGGATTTACAATTCACGAACTATCGCACGAACTGAGATGCGAGGGTAGCGGTCGACAGGGTCACCCTGCTGGCGCGATCGCGACAAAAGGTTGCGGAGCGGGCAGGCGAATCCCGATGCCGCGCGATGGCCGTAGAATCGGAGAGTATTGAGCACATTCACCATAGCGTCGGCGAGGGAGGTCTTCGAGCTTCTGCGGGAGGACCTTGTGGCGATTGAGCAGGAGCTCGGTCGCGACGCAGCTTCAAGCGTAAGCACGATTACCGAGATTGCCGAATACCTGCGCGAGGGCGGAGGCAAGCGCATCAGGCCGTCGCTGCTGCTGCTGGCTGCGCACCAGTTTGGCTACCAGGGGCATAGCGCCGTCAGGCTGGGCGCGGTGGTT
This sequence comes from uncultured Acidobacteriaceae bacterium, assembly GCA_963808695.1. Classification (GTDB taxonomy): domain Bacteria; phylum Acidobacteriota; class Terriglobia; order Terriglobales; family Acidobacteriaceae; genus Telmatobacter. The sequence goes on along the minus strand of CAWEHF010000003.1, from coordinate 44,001 downwards.
GAGATGGTGCACACGGCCACGCTGGTGCACGACGACATTATCGACGGCGCCGACACGCGGCGCGGGCGTCCCTCGGCCAATACAACCTGGGGGAACGAGAAGTGCGTTCTGGCCGGAGACTGGCTCTACATGCAGGCCTTCAAGGTCGCGCTTGAAGAGAAGAACCTGCGCGTACTCGACCTGCTTATCGGGCTTACGCAGCAGATGGTCGAAGGCGAGCTGCTGCAGATTCAAAAGCTGGGCAAAGCGGTCTCAGAGGCCGAGTACTACGACTTGATCTTTCGCAAGACAGCGTGCCTGTTCTCAGTCACGATGCGGCTGGGTTCGGTGCTGGCCGGCGCAACCGAGGCTCAAGAAACGAGCCTGGCCACGTACGGGCGCGCGGTGGGCCTGGCCTTCCAGATTGTGGACGATGTGCTCGATCTGACCGCGACCGAAGAGGTGCTGGGCAAGCCGGTGGCGAGCGATTTACGCGAGGGCAAGGCGACCCTGGCCGTGGTTCACGCCCACGATCACGGTACGGCCGCAGACCGCCGCGCGATTCAGCGGGTGCTCGACGACCGCAGTTTTGAGAACGTGAGCCGGCAGCAGATCAGGGAGATTCTGGAGCGCAACGGATCGGTGGAGTATGCGATGGCCGCGGCCGATCGTTACGCCGAGCAGTCGCGCCATGCGCTGGCGCCCATGGCCGATACCGACTTCAAGAGGGCCCTTTTGTGGGTTCCCGACTTTGTAGTGGCGCGGGAGAAATAGATGGCGCTGCCCAAATCGGGGAGACAGCTTTGGACCGCGGTCGACGAATATTTTCGCGGTCTGCTTGCGCCGCCAGATAAATACCTTGAGGCGGCCGTCAAAGCCAATCGCAAGGCCGGGCTTCCGGCCATCGACGTTTCGCCTCTGCAGGGCCAGCACCTGAATCTCCTGGTGCGGTTGACGCAGCCGAAACGCGTGCTTGAGATCGGCACGCTGGGCGGCTATTCGACCATCTGCATGGCGCGCGCGCTGCCGGTGGACGGGCGGATTGTAACGCTCGAGTGCAGTCCCAGGCACGTTGAGGTGGCGCGCAAGAACCTGAAAACTGCCGGAGTGCTCGACCGCGTGGATCTGCGCATGGGGCCTGCGCTGCACCTTCTGCCCATGCTCGAGAGCGAGAGCGCCGGGCCGTTCGATTTCATCTTTATCGATGCCGACAAGCAATCGAATGCCGAATACCTGAAGTGGGCGCTCCGGCTTTCGCGCGTGGGAACGACGATTCTGGTTGACAACGTGGTGCGTGACGGCAAGGTGATCGATGACAAGAGCAAGGATCCTGACGTCGTCGGCACGCGGCGCATGGCCGAACTGATCGCCAACGAGCCGCGGCTGAGCGCAACCGTGATGCAAAACGTGGGCGCAAAGGGCTACGACGGGTTTCTGCTGGCGGTGGTGGTGGCATAGAGAACGAGGGAACAAGAGAACGAGGGAACGAGGGAACGAGGGAACGAGGAAGACACACACGACGAGCTGTGAGGCAGTAGCCGAAGGGCGAGCGCTGGCCGGCATCCCCTTTTACGCATCCTGCACAATCGTTCCCTGGTGATAGACAATCTGCCAACCATCCGCCGTGCGCTGCCAGATCGTTGTGCGGCGCGTCAGGCGACGCTTGTCCTGCAACAGCGTGTAGGTGAGCAGGTAGACGTTCTCGGCCAACTGCCGGCAGTGGAAATCGCTGGTCTCCCACACATCTTTGTACGGCCCAGAGTAGCGCCGCTCCAGCTCATCCAGAATCCACTCCCGAGAGTAGCGACGGCCTGAGGCGCCGGTTTCCCAGTAATCCGCGACCATCAGGCGGTCGAAGTCGGTGCGGGCGGTTCCGAACTCGGGGCGGTGGAAGATCGGCTCGCAGGCGGAGAGCTCGGCGAGGATTTCCAGCAACTCCGGCGGTGTGATGCGTTCGGACTCCATGCATAAGAGCATAGCGGGCCGGCGCAGGGAGCGGGACGCTCTGAGCCAGTAGCCGGTAGCCAGTAGCTAGAAGCTAGAAGCTAGAAGCTAGAAGCTAGAAGCTAGAAGCTAGAAGCTACTCCGCCATCAGCGCCTTGAGCGCCTCGGCGTAATGCTGGGGCAGGGGCTTGCGCTGCAACTGGTCGTCGCAGACCACGTGCACCGTCTCGCCCTCTGCCAGCAGCGTATTCTCGCCGCCGTCGTGGGCCTTGCGCAGGATGCGGTACGCAAATCTGATCACGCTGCCTCGCACCAGCGAAGGCCACGATTCGATAAGGATTTCGTCGTCGTACTTCGCGGGCGAACGATATTTGCATTTCACCTCAATCACCGGCAGAATGCATCCGTGATCCACCTCGAGCTTGCTGTAAGCGAGCCCCAGCGAGCGGAGCAGCTCAACGCGGCCCAGCTCAAACCAGACCAGGTAATTGGCATAGTAGACAATGCCCATCTGATCGGTTTCAGCGTAGCGGACGCGGACCTGGGTGGTGACGGGCTTGGGCATGGGCGCTTCAGGTGGAGCTTGAAGTAGTGGAAAAGTGAATGAGTGAAAGAGCGAAGGAGTGAAAAAGTGAAAGAGTGAAAACGCCGCCGAACTGCCGTTTCACTTCTTCACTCATTCACTCTTTCACTGCTTCACGGCTTGATGTGGGTGAACATGGGCAGCTTGGTAACGTCGCTGAACATGATAAACGCGAAGAAGACCAGCAGCAAAAGGAAGGCAGCCTGATAAATGCGCTCCTTCACCATGAAGTTGATGTCGCGCTTCATGAAACTCTCGATGACGAGAAACATGATCATGCCGCCGTCGAGGATGGGGAAGGGAAGCAGGTTGAGGATGCCGAGGTTGATGCTGATCTCAGAGGCCAGGACGAACTTGGGCTGCCATCCCTTGATCTCGGCGGCTTCGCCGGCCATGCGCGCAATGCCTACCGGTCCCTGGAGCTGCGAGATGGCAACCTTGTGCGTGAAGAGGCGCTGAAGAACTTCAAGGATGATGAAGGTATTCTGGCCAAAAAACTGATTGGATTTGGCTACCGCCTGCCTGAATGGCAGAGGCTGATTTCGAAACGGTACCGGCGCCACCGTAAAGCCGAGCTTGTAGCCGGTATCGAGCTTGGTTGGATGCCCGGTCAGGTTCAGAGTCTGACCATCGCGCAGCACAGTCAGGTTGATCGGCTTTCCCTGCCCCTCCTGCATGTAAACCAGCAGCGAGGAGACAGTATGGAACGGGTGGCCGTCGACGGCCTCAATGGAATCGCCGGCGCGCAGGCCGGCTTGCTCGGCCGGCAGCCCGGGTGCGACGTCGTCAACCTTGATGGGACCGTAGTATTCCTGGGGCAGCAGGCCCTCGTCGGGAAGCTCAAAGCTGTCGGTCTTTGCAGAGGGGGGAATATGAAGGTTGAGCACCAGCGTCTGGCTGCCGCGCTCGACAGTCACGGGCACGATCAGATTGGCGCTGAGCCGCGACTGCGCATCGATCTGTCCCCAGTCAGGCTTCTTGAAGACGTCGTAACGCAGAATCTGGTCGCCGGGCTGAAAACCAGCCTGGGCGGCAGGCGAGTCAGGAACAATCCACTCAACGGTGGGAGGGTTGACCTCGATTGCGGGCACTTCGTTGATGAAGGCGAAATAGAAGACCATCAGCACGGCGGCCAGAATGAAGTTGGCCACGGGTCCGGCCAGGCCGATGAGCATGCGCTGCCAGCGGGGGTGGGAGAGGAAGGAGCCGGGGTCGTCGGTGGCGGGCACTTCGATGGATCGGCTCTGGCCGGGGAGCTTTTCGAACGCCTGGACGACAACGGGCGTGCCGGGAACCTCGAGGTTCTGCTCGGGATTCTCGCCCGTCATTTTGACAAAGCCGCCGAAAGGCAACAAGCAGACTTTGTATTCGGTTTCGCCCCAGGTGAAGCCGAAGAGCCGCGGACCGAAACCGATTGAGAATGCTTCGACGCGCACTCCGCAGAGCTTGGCGACGATGAAATGTCCGGCTTCGTGCACCACGACCATGATGCCGACCAGGACAACGAAAGCAACGGCAGAAACGAGAAAAGCGTGCATAGCTGTACAGCAGATCCTTCGAAAATTCCTGGAGAACTAGTGGACCAAGCCTTTCCGTGGGGAGACCGCCAGTGCGGAGGGCAAGGAGGGTACCTGACTCAGAAGCCGGCGATCCTCACTTTATGAGCCGATGATCGCATGAGCCTTTTGACGCGCCTCCCGGTCTGCGGCGAGCACCTGCCCAATGGTAACGGGATGCGCCTCAGCCGTGGATGCGAGCACTTTTTCAATTGTACGCGGGATTCCCATAAATGGAATTCTCCCGGCAAGAAAGGCCTCGACGGCGACCTCATCGGCGGCATTGAGGGCGATGGCATGCGCGCCGCCTTTTTCTGCAGCCTCAAAGGCCAGGCGCAGACAGGGGAAGCGCTCGAAATCGGGCTCCTCGAATTCGAGATGACGCAACGAAGCCAGATCGAAAGTGAGGGTGGAGGCCGGGCGCTCAGGATATGCCAGCGCGTAAAGAATCGGCAGGCGCATGTCGGTGACGGAAATCTGCGCCAGGATCGAGCCGTCGACGTACTCCACCATGGAGTGAACCGTGGATTGCGGATGCACGATAACTCGCACCCGGCTGGGCGGCACGTCGAAGAGGCGGCAAGCCTCGATGACCTCAAGGCCTTTGTTCAGCATGGTGGCTGAATCGATGGTGATGCGGCGGCCCATGATCCAGGTGGGATGCTTGAGCGCCTGCGCCGGGGTGATGGCGGCGAATTCAGCGAGAGGAGTTTTGCGGAAGGGACCGCCGGAGGCGGTGAGCCAGATGGCTTTTACTTCACTATGCGCGCCCACGCGCAGGCACTGGTGGACGGCGTTGTGCTCGCTGTCGATGGGCAGGATGGGCACGTCGCGCTGGCGGGCGGCTGCGGTAAGGATTTCGCCCGCGGCAACCATGCACTCCTTGTTGGCCAAACCCACCGGTTTGCCGGCCAGGATGGCGGCATGAGTAGCCTCGAGCCCGGCGACGCCCACGATGGCCGAAACAACAAAATCGGCATCAGGGTGCGTGGAGACGGCGACGGTGCCTTGGGCGCCGTGAACCACGTCGATTCCGGCGATGCCGGCCTGGCGCAGGCGGGCGGCGAGCTGGCAGGCGAGCTCTTCGGTCGCGATGGAGATGAGCTTCGGGCGCCAGCGAACGGCCTGGGCGAAGGCCTCATCGATGTTGCGGCCGCAGGCCAGTGTGGCTACGGAATAGCGATCGGGAAACTGCTCGACGATGGAAAGGGTGCTTTGGCCGATGGAGCCGGTGGAACCGAGGATGGCGAGACGCTTCAAAGTAGCTCCTAGCTGCTGGCTTCTAGCTTGGGAGCCTGTGGGCAAGTGTGCTGATTGCATGGCTCGCCAGGAACAACCGCAGATCCTTCGACTTCCTCGCGCTTCGCGCTCGGTCGCTCAGGATGACATCGGATGTAATCAGCGAACGTTCGACTCCGGACGCTAGAAGCTATTTTAAAACGCCTGATGAATCACCTGCGCGTACCACAGCGCCGGGGCGGCGAGCAGCAGCGCGTCAATGCGGTCGAGAACGCCGCCGTGGCCGGGCAACAGGCAGCCGGAGTCCTTGACCCCTGCGGAGCGCTTGATGGCCGACTCGACCAGGTCGCCCACCTGGGCAGCAATGTTGACCACGACGGCCAGGCCAAGCCAGTAGATGGTTTCGTCGGGGAAGGAGAGCAGGGCCGAGTCGTGGGCCTGGAGGATGTTGGCGAGAACGAGCAGGATTCCCGCGGCGATCAGGCTTCCAGCTACCGAGCCGAGCGCGCCCTCCCAGCTTTTGCCGGGGCTGAGCCGCGGCGCCAGCTTGTGACGCCCCCAGGCGCGGCCCACGTAAAGAGCGGTGGAGTCGCCGGCCCAGACCACGCACAAGAGAAACGCCACGAGCGAGGGGCCGTTGGCTTGTTCATGGAGCGCGGGCAGCGCCAGCAGCGTTGAGCCAAGATAGAACATGCAGAAAATTGAGGCCGAGGCGTCGGCCATCACCTGCTCCACCGGCCCGCGGAACGTGCACAGGACGAGCAGGCCGAGGTTGAGCGCGCTGAAGATGGCGGCAGTGGCGTCGGGCCACTCGTAGTTGCCGGCAAAGAGCAGCAGCAGCGCAACCGCGACCGCGATGCGCGGCGGCCTGGCTCCGCGCAACTGGGCGAGTCCCAGATATTCCCACCCGGCCAGAGCGGCGGCAACGGCGACGGCGGCTACGAATGGACCGTGCCATCGGGGCCCGAGAAACACCAGAACAAGGACCAGTGGAACAAGGATTGCAGCGGTAAGGATACGTTTCATTCAGGGATGAGAATACACTGCCGGGGCGGGGGTGGGGCCTAAAGGCGCCGTTCAGCCCGCCGCGATGTGGATGCGGTCGGGGTTTTCCTCCACTTCGCCGCCATCTTCCCCGAGGCCGCCGTAACGGCGCTCGCGCTGCTGGAAGGCGGCAATCGCCTCGAGGAGGTGAATGCCGCTGAAGTCGGGCCAGAGGCGCTCGGTGATAAAGATCTCGGTATAGGCGATCTGCCAGAGGAGAAAGTTGGAAATGCGGAGCTCGCCCGAGGTCCGGATGAGCAGGTCGGGGTCGGGCATGTGCGCCGTGTAGAGATGACGGTGAATGTCCTGCTCGGTGATGTGGTCGAGAGGGATGTGTTTCTGGCGGACCTCCGCGGCCAGCGCCCGAAAGGCGTCGACCAGCTCGCTGCGCCCCCCATAGTTGAGGGCCAGCGTGAGCGTGGTGCCGGTGTTGCGAGCTGTGGTCTCTTCAACCCAGCGCATCTTGTCCTGCACCTCGGGAGGCAGGTCGTGGGTGCGGCCGATGTAGCGCATCCTCACGTTGGTCTCCATCATGCGCTTGACGTTGTTCTCAAGGTAGGTCTTCAGCAGCCGCATCAAAAATACGACCTCGGCCCGAGGGCGGCGCAGATTGTTTTCGAGAGAAAAAGCGTAAAGTGTAAGCCATGGAAGGCCGATGCGCGATGCGGTATCAATTACCATTCGTACGGCGCGCGCGCCCTGCTGATGGCCCAGGAAGCGCTTGAGCGAGCGGCGTCCGGCCCAGCGGCCGTTGCCGTCCATGATGATCGCGACGTGCTGGGGCAGCGCCTCAGGCTTGAGCGTCGCGTAGACGGCCCGCTCTTCCGAGGTCAATTCATGGATTCGAAGCGTGGGAGAAGATTGCAAAGAATCCGCCTTGTTCTCGATTATACGGACGCCGGCGCGGGCGTGTTCAATGACTTGTTAACTGCAAGACCATGCGCCAGGCTGCGGCCGGCGTGGCGAGATGCTTATTACGCGTCTCAGGAATTAGAAGCGGTTGAACGCGTGACAGGTTGTGCGCAGAATCACTCAACGTTGCCGGCCGGGAAACGGCGCCGGCAACATTGAGCGCGGGAAATGGAGACCTAGGGCCTGCTCACACTACTGGGATGGCGGCGACGGGCGCCAGTTTTTTCGAGTTCCAGGAGAGAGGAGCGACGCATACCGGGTGTCTGCTAGCGACGAACGACAACGAAATCGGAAAAACTGGCCCCGTCCCTCCTGGTTGCGGCGCAAATCCGGTCATACTTTGTTCTCGCCCTCGACGGTGGACCCGCCACAGCCTTCGGGCTCGGCCTCGTCTGACCGGATTTTCGCTCGCAACGCCATCCATCCCAGTAGTGTGAGCAGGCCCTGGATCAGGCCGAGCGGCGGTGGCCGATGGCTGCGTCGCGGGCTGCGCTCATCACCAGCGTGCGATGCAGAGAGTCAAGCGTTGGCAGCGCGGCGGCGATCTCTGCCAGGAACGGATCGTTGAAGATGGCGGCCACTTCCTCTTCGCGGCGACTGCGCGAGTCGCGAACGAGTTGGCAAATGTCAACTTCGAGCGCCCGGGCCAGCCGTTCGAGCGAGCCGAGGGTCGGAATGGCCTTGCCGTTCTCGATCTTTGAGATGTAGGTGCGGGGCACCAGCATGCGGCCGGCAAGCTGGCGCTGGCTCAGATGACGGGCGCGGCGGATGTCACGTACCTGCGCGGCCACCTGCAGGCCGGCCTCGGCCGACTGGCCGGGCTGGCTGGTCACAAGCTGGGGCGCAAGACGAACCGGCTCCTCAACATCGAGGGGTCTGTGGCATTTTCTGCAAAGGGAATTGCTTGTCCGGTACTGGATCAAGCGGCAGTTGCGATAAGCGCAGCGCACAATTTCGCGCGTTTCCACACTAACTGGAGTAGTAGCCATCGGGCCATTGCGGAGCGCCAGAGCCGACTCTCCGCGGTGCTTCTTTTTTGCACCACGACTGGTGATACTTTCGGGGAAACGAACCATAATTGTCAAGTAGAAACTTGGTGTCAAACCGATGACACAGGGATCATACCCGAAAAATCCCGGAAAATCACGAACCAACCTGTGCAACACGGAGAATAAATAAACATGAATCGTCCAGAAGAGGCCCATAACCGCGAGGCGGCCTGGAAAGTGCTGACGGAGTGGACAGCAAGCGAAAACCTGCGCAAGCATGCGCTGGCGGTTGAGGCGTGCGTGGTGGCCTGCGGTGAAGCCGAGGCTGACCGTTTGGGACTGGCAGGCGAGGAGCGCGAGGCGTTTTTGGAGCTTTATTCGACCACGGCGCTGCTGCACGACTTTGACTATGAGCGTCACCCAACGGCGGCGGAACACCCGTTTGTGGGCGTGAAGGAGTTGGAGCGGCTGGGCTGGCCTGAGGCGATGCGCACGGCCATCCTGGGCCATGCGCAGTACTCGGGAGTGCCGCGCGAAACGCACCTGGCCAAGGCGCTGTTTGCCTGCGACGAGCTGGCCGGATTCCTGACGGCCTGCGCGCTGGTGAAGCCGACGAAGGCGATCAGGGACGTAGAAGTGCCGAGCGTGCGCAAGAAAATGAAAGACAAGGCCTTTGCCAAGGGCGTCAACCGGCAGGATGTGTTCCGGGGCGCCGAAGAGCTGGGCGTGGACCTGGACGCGCATATCGCTTTTTGCATTGGGGCGATGAAAAAGCGGGCGGATGTGCTGGGGTTGTGAGAAACAGGGACTGAGGGACTGGGGACTAAGGGACTAAGAACCTGAGCAAAATACTCGCAGCGCCGGCTTCTGGCAGGTACCGCCGGTCTCCCGACCGGCAGTAATGTGGGCCTCCCGGCCCACATTTTGTTAGCGGCGGCGCAGACAAACTTGCACGCGAGCAGCAGCTCTCGCGAGTAGGGCGCTCTCACGCCATTGGATTCTTCTCGCGCAGCTCCGCCACGATCTCCGCGGCCGCGGCGCGGGCCTGCTCTTCCTTGTCGGGCGGGAAGCTGATGGCGCCGACGCGCGCGTGCCCTCCTCCGCCATAGCGCTCGCAGATGGCGGCCAGATTCACCATCTTTTCATGGGCGGCCCTGGTCCAGGGATTGGAACCAACGGCGACCTTGGTGCGGAAGCTCGATTTCGACAGCCCGATGGAGTAAGTGGCCTCGGGGAAGAGGTAATAGGGGATGAACTTGTTGAAGCCTTCGAGCGGGTGGTCGGTGATGTCGAAGAAGATGGTGCCGTTGCGCTCCTCGGCGCGGCTCCGAATCAGCTCGAGCGACTGCCGATGGCGTTCGAGCAGCGGCGGCAAAAGCGGCGCGACGAAGGGCTGCTCAAGCACCTCGCCGAGCGTCAGCTCGGTGAGCAGCGGGATGAGCTGCGGAATGAGTTCGGGGTCCTGCGCGGACTCGATGATGAGGGTGAGCTTCATGGCCGGCGCAGCCATTTCAACGGCGGCCTGGGGACTCTCGTAGCGGGCGCCGTCGACGATGTCGGCCCAGTGGATGAGGTCTTTGACCGGTTCGGTGTCGAAGCCAAATTTTGTCGAGGCGATGTGCGCCAGAAAGCTGGTGCACGAGGTGTAGGTGGGGTCGAAGAATTTGTGCGAAGCGCAATCGTGATCGCGCTGGCAGGCGCGGAAGTGCTCCTGATCCTCAGCGGTGAGGAACGCGGAAAGATGGTGATCGAACCACCATGTGATCCGCGGCGAGGCGGAGTACTTGAAATCGACGATGGCGTTTTCTTTGCCGATGAACTCACTCTCGTCAAAGAGAGCCCCGGCGCGGTGCACCAGGCCGTGGTACTCGTAGCTCGCGCCCGGTGCGATGCACTCACGGTGGAACCGCGAGAAGAGGGAGGCTGAGCAAGCTCCGTCAAAGCATTTGTCGTGATAAAAGACGCGGACCCGCAAACCCGTAAGTCCTCCGGACCGGAGAAAGATGCTGAGATACCGGAACTGTTTAGCATCAAGGGCGCGGCCGATTGTGTCAAGGTGTCGCGTCTCATGAAAACCGGCCGCACCGCGTGCATTTCGTCACTGGCGGGTAAGTCGGCGATCATTTAACCTTAAACGTTCCCGGCAATGACGACGGACGCCGCCCACGCTCGATATCCGCTCACACAGGGCGTCAACCCGTGGCTGGTCACGTGTTCCGTCATGCTGCCCACGTTCATGGAGGTGCTGGACACCGCCATTGCGTCGGTGGCGCTGCCCTACATTGCCGGATCGCTCTCGGCCTCGAACTCCGAAGCCACGTGGGTGCTGACCAGCTACCTGGTGGCCAACGCGGTCATTTTGCCGGCGTCGAACTGGTTTGCGCGGCGGTTTGGGCGCAAGCGGTTCCTGCTTACCTGCGTCATCATCTTCACCATCGCCTCGTTCTTCTGCGGCGCGGCGCCCTCGCTGGCTGTGATTCTGCTGGCCCGCGTGATGCAGGGGGCCGGCGGCGGCGCGCTGCAACCGCTCTCGCAGTCGATCCTGCTTGAAAGCTTTCCGCCGGCGGAACGATCGAAGTCGATGGCCGCCTACGGTTTGGGCATCGTGGTGGCCCCGGTGCTGGGCCCCACGCTGGGCGGATGGCTGACCGACACTTTCAGCTGGCGCTACGCCTTCTACATCAATATTCCGGTGGGCATCCTGGCGGTCATCATGATCAGCCGGTTCGTCCACGACCCACCGTACATCAAGCACGCCAAGGTGGGACCCTTCGACAACATCGGGTTCGGCCTGCTTTGCGTGTGGACGGGCTGCCTGCAGATTGTTCTCGACAAGGGCCAGGAGGACGACTGGTTTGGCGCGCTGTGGGTGCGCTGGGCAGTTGCGGCGCTGGTGGTGGCGCTCATCCTCTGGATCTGGCGCTCGTGGGCCAATCCCAAGGGGCTGCTTGACCTGCATGTGCTCAAGGACCGCAACTTCCGCACCGGCTGCTTCATGATCGCGATGCTGGGCATGTGCATCTACATCACCATCGCCATTCTGCCGCTTTACTACCAGGAGATTCTGGGCTATACGGCCTTCACTGCCGGACTGGTGGTGGGGCCGCGCGGCATTGGATCGTTTGTGGGCTCGCCGATGATCGGATTCCTCGGCTCGCGCATCGACAATCGCAAACTGCTCTGCGCGGGATTCCTGGGCTTCGCGGTCTGCTCGTTCATTTTTGGCGAGGTCAACCTCGCGATTGGACCGTTTACGCTGCTGTTCCCCATCATGCTCACCGGCTTCGCGCTCAGTTTCGTGTTCGTGCCGCTCGCCACCATGAGTATGCGCACTATTCCCAATCGCGAGATGGGCAACGCCACGGGCCTCTTCAACATGCTGCGCAACATCGGCGGGTCGATCGGGATCGCGATGGCCACGACGGCGCTGATCCGCCGCGAAGACCTGCACCAGACCTACCTGAGCGGCCAGCTTACGCCGTCAACCGCGACCCTGCAGCAGAATTCGCGGGCCATCGCAATGTACCTGGGCCATCACATTGGCCCGCGCGCCGCGCAGCCCGGCAGCTACGGGCTTATCTACGGCCTCATGCAGCAGCAGGCCGCGCAACTTGCCTATATCGATATTTTTCGATGGACGGCGGTGCTGGCGGTGATCTGCGCGATCTGCACGTGGCTGTTCAAGAAGCCGCCCGCGCACGTGAAGGCGCCCGAGGGGATGCACTGACCAATCCTCGTAGCCCCTTGAAAATGAATGCTGTCTCAATGCACCTCGCTCGGGTTATAGTGGCGGCATGTCTGCACCATCTTTGCGCTTTCCCAGCCTGAGAGTTACGGCACTTATCGTTGTTGCCTGCGGCCTGATGTTGGCGGTGCAGGCGCAATCTGCCAGCGCCCCGAGCGCGCACACACTGGTCATTGACGGCCTGGGCAAAGGTACGGCGCCGCTCGACGGCCGATGGCAGTTCCACCTGGGAGACGACCCCGCATGGGCCGCGCCCGGCTACGACGACTCCCATTGGGAGCAGCTCTCCGCCGACAAGTCCTGGGGCGCCCAAACCCATCCCAATTACACCGGCTTTGCCTGGTATCGCCGGACTATCAGCATCACGCCAGCGCCCGGCGCCGGACCGGATTTCGCGCTGCTCGTGCCCGGAATTGACGATGCCTACGAGCTCTACTGGAATGGCGTTAAAGTGGGGCATCTCGGGACATTGCCGCCTCACAAGACTCTCTACGAGGGCGTTCCCGCCCAAACCTACGGCCTGGGACCGATCCGCACAGGCGTTCTCGCCGTGCGCGTGTGGAAGTTCGTGCTTGCCTCCAACGACCCGGACAATCTGGGCGGCTTTGAGGGCTTGCCGCTCATCGGGAGCCCCAATGCGATCGCCGCGGAGAAGGGGAACCTTGAATTCAGATGGTTGCGCAGTCGACAGTTTTTCTTCGGGCTCACCTCGCTTTACCTGCTCGTGTCGTTCCTCAGCTTCCTGGCGTGGCTGCGCGACCGCCATCAGTGGCTGCTCTTCTGGATGAGCCTCTACGCCCTCATGCTCACCCTCGACGTGCCGCTGGCAGGTTTGCGTCTCCCCTATTCCTTTGCGGTCGCTCAGTTCTTGATTCAGACCTCGATTGCAATTCGCGAGGCCTCGGGGTGGTTCCTCCTCATCTGGCTGCTGCAGCTGAACCAGCACCCGAGGCTGGTGCACTATATCAAGCTCGCCGCAATTGTCGGTGTTGCATCGGGCGCAATCGACGGAACCCTGACTTTTCTGTATCCGGATTCCATCTCCGCACTTCAAATGCAGATTGCCGACGCCATCACCACGGTTCCCTCGGTTCTCTTCGAGAGCATTCCGGCCATCCTGGTTGCTTTCGCCATCGTCAAGCGCAAGCGCCTGGACTCGGCCCGCTGGCTGGTCGCCATCCTGGCCTTTTTGAATGCCACGGTGTACTGGATGGAGAACCTATTCCAGCAGGGCGTTCGCTATACCCACTTCACTCTTTCCAGCAAGATCGATGCGCCGCTCTTCACTCTGAACGGCAACAATTTCAACCTGCCCACCATTCTGCGCACACTGCTCTTTCTCTCCATCGTGTACGCGGTCATTCGCTACACCATCGACAACCGGCGGCGTCAGAGCGCAATGGAGCAGGAGCTCCAGAATGCGCGTGAATTGCAGCAGGTTCTGGTGCCTGAAAGGCCTCCGGTTCTCGCCGGGTTCAGCCTGACCAGCGCCTATCGCCCCGCCCAGGAGGTCGGCGGCGACTTTTTCCAGATCATGCCGCTGGAAGGAGGGTCCACGCTCGTGGTGCTGGGCGACGTAAGCGGCAAAGGGCTGAAGGCGGCGATGGCTGTGTCGATGATTGTGGGCGCCGTTCGCACATTGGTCGAGACCACTTCAAAGCCCGCGGAGATTCTCGCCGGCCTGAATCGCCGCCTGTGCGGCCGCTGGCAGGGAGGGTTTGCCACCGCGGTGGCGCTGCGCCTGGATAGCGACGGCACCTGTACGATTGCCTGCGCCGCCCATCCGGCCCCCTACCTCAACGACCAGGAACTCGCCTTTCCGGGCACGCTTCCGCTCGGCATTTTGCCCAAAGCCGCTTTTGAAGAGATCAGGATCAATTTGGTTGAACGCGACCAGCTTGCGCTTTACACCGATGGACTTCTCGAAGCCAGAAGCCAGAACGGCGACCTTTTCAGCTTTGGCCGTCTCAAGGCGCTTTTCGCAAGCCGTCCTACCGCCGAGCAAGCTGCCGAGGCTGCCATCCACTTCGGCCAGGACGACGACATCACGGTCCTTACCCTGACGCGTTTAACTGCGAGCGCCTGAACGCGCCCGCGCTGGGGCGGCGTCTGCCCGCGCAGATGAATCAGTTGCGGCCTTTGCACGTGGCTGTTCAAGAAGCCGCCCGCGCACGTGAAGGCACCGCCGGGTGCGCATTGAGGGACTCGTTGGAAAACGGCCCCGCCAACTATTTGAACGAGCTGGGAGGGTACACTCAGTGGGGAATCCGAAGTCCTTTCGGCCTCCCAATAACCCACTCGGTCCAAATCTTGCCATCCACCACCGGCCATTTGGCAATTCTGATGAACGGAAGATTTGGGAGAAGCGCAACGTTTAGGGGAATCTTCGGCTCCGGGTGAAGGATGCCGAATACTTCGCTATGATCTAAATAAACCGAGATGAGAAGGATTGCTGATAGGTTTTGGCGGCACGCCTCGATGCTTCCGTTAGGACCTGGCCTCATAAAGACAGAGTCCTTAAGGTCTGTATAGCAGTTTGGGTCAGCCACCTCGCTTCCTATCTCATGTCGCCAATGGATACCTGAGATCAGTGCGGTCTCAGCGGCGTGGGCATCAAGAAGAAGTGCGCCATGGAGATGGCTGGAAACGATCGCAAGAACGGTCGGCTTAATGCAGTTTTTGAACTTGCGGTTTTTCGCTTTGGCCTTGTTGCAGAGGTTCTCTGTAACAAGGCCGAGTGCGCGACCGCTTATGCCTTTCGGCATTTCACTGGAAAGGCCGGAACGCTCGGTTACAGCATTCAGCCCAAGAGAGGTAGCCTCAACAAAAAACTCATCCTGAGGCATCCTTCGGAATCGCGAAGCACAGCATAAGAAGTCCGGCCCGCCTATGCCTACCTTGTCGTTAATTTCGGGGCGAGCGCCGACTGTCTTAAGGAATTGATACGTAATCGCCTCCGCGAGCGCGGATTCTCGATCACTCTTGCGAGTACGGACGAACCTATCTGCAGTCTTCTTATCGTCGCGACGCAAATACACGGAGTACGAATCCAAAACAGCATCGATGTTTCGGTTGCTCATCATTCAACCCGCCTGTCGACGGCGGCCCTTGTGATTCATTGTCCGGTCCAGGCCGCATCCCCAAACACCTGTCCGCCGGCCTTGCGGACCGCATCCGCCAGCTGTCGGTCAAACGTGGCCAGCGTCCGGCCCGTCCGCAACACCAGTTCCAGGTAAACGGCGTCGTAGCTGGTCAGCCCATACATGCGTGCCAGCGTAAGAATCTCTCCCTGTTGGGCGGTTGGCCTGACGCGATCCTCTGCGATAGGCATCGCAGCGAGTTCGGCCAGGAAACGAGTGGCTCTTGAAGGACGGTGGGGGTAATTGCGCTCTGCAACAAGCAGGCCGTTCACCACCTCGATGAACCACAAAGCCGGAACCACAGCCTCTTCGCGTTCAACGCCGGTAAGGATTTCATCCGCCAAGGCCGCCTCGCCCGGATCGAAGCGCTGCACAAACCAAGCCAAGGCTGCGGAGGCGTCGAGCACCAATCTCATCTGTTGCCCTTACTTTCTGCCTTCCCTGATCCAAGCAAGAACTTCGTCGCCCGAAACGCCTGTGATGCGGGGAAAATTCTTCAAGCGCTCGACTGCTTCTTTCACGCGTCGCTGGTCACGTCGTTGGCTCGGCACAACATCCGCTACGGCCCGGCCGCGCACGGTAATCGTGAACCGCTCCCCCTGCTCCACTTTGCGCAGTATCTCAGAGAGCTTAGTTTTGGCGTCAAAGGCGCCAATTTCGGTGTATCCAGTTTCAGTGGCAGGCATAATGTCTCCGGGCTGGCATGAATCAACCAGATTACAAACTAGATTACCTCAAGTCGACCATTTTGTCGACAGAGGTTCCGGGGCAAATTCCACGCACTACCCCTCGTTAAGGACTACAACTTTTGTGGCAACCCGGCAGTCAAGAACTCATCCAAATAAGTGAGCCTGCCGGGGCCGCCCCTGGGCGGACGGCGAGCCCGATCTTTGGGTAGACGCCGGGGCCACCAGTCGGTGGACAGCGAAGATTAAATTAAGACACGGGCGGAGATTCCTAAGATATTCCGCCCGTTTTGGTTTTTCGATCCCCGTTTTTGGTTTTCGATCATAGACTTCCGGCACCCCGTCCTGGCTACCCGCATCGCGCTCCGCATCTCAGTTCTGCGCCTATTTTCCGAAGCCTCACGCGGCTCTTACCCGAGAAGCGGCACAAACTTCTTCTGCTTTTCGTCGTACTCCTCGATCCGGCCCGACAGAATGTCGTAGTACCAGCCCTGGACGGTGAGCCGGCCCTCGGCCTCGGCGCGGCGGACTGAAGCCTGCGCGTGCAGATTCAGGAGCTGCGCCACCACGTTGCCGCGAATAAGCGAGGCCAGCTCGACATGCGTCCCGTCGAGCGGGTTCAGCGGCTGGCGGTAGGTAAAGGCCGCCTCGACATGCTCGAGCCAGCGCTTGGCCTTGGGCAGGCCCTCGAGTTCCTTGCGGTTGAGCGCGGCCTTCATGGCCCCGCAGTCGGAGTGGCCGCAGAGGATGGCATGCCGCACCTTGAGCACGTCCACCGCGTACTCGATGGTGGCCGTGCAGCCGTCAACGTCGTGCGAGGTTATGGGCACCACGTTGCCGGCGTTGCGCGTGATGAACAGGTCGCCCGGACCGGTGCCGAGAATCACGTCGGGGACGATACGCGAGTCGGAACAGGTAATGAACAGCCACTCCGGCGCCTGCGAATCGGCGAGCAGCTTGAATTGATGACTCCGCGCCGGAAATACCTCCGCCAGGAACCTTTTGTGCCCCTCGATCAGCCTGTCCATTTCATCCCTTTCGCGCCCTTCCAATGTCGAAGATCGCTCTTTGCCAGCCTACCGCACCGGGCGCAGGTCTGTTACTTTGATCGTTGTCACAATTAGTGGCGCGACTCTGAGTTCTCAGGAGGGTTGGGTATATGAATCGCCGGCGCCGGAGCAAGTTGCCGATTGTTACGGGTTTCGCAATATTGTTGGGATCTTTGCTGGCTGCCGCCGCTGCGCCAGCGCAAACCGTCGACATCATCTCGCCCGATCTGCGCGCCGAGATCGATCGCATCGCCGACCAGGTTTTGCAACAAACCGGCGTTCCCTCGGCCTCGGTGGCCGTTGTGCAGCACGGCAAGCTGGTGTACACGCATGCCTACGGCCTGGCGCGCCTTGAGCCGCCCAAGAAAGCCACGCCCGATATGCGCTACTCCATCGGGTCCATCTCAAAACAGTTCACGGCCACGGCGATTCTGCTGCTGCAGGAAGAAGGAAAGCTCTCGATCGACGATCCCGTAGGCAAGTACGTTCCCGGCCTCACGCGGGGCGACGAAGTGACCATCCGCGAAGTTCTTTCGCACACCTCCGGTTACCAGGACTACTGGCCCGAGGACTACGTGATGACCCCGATGCTGCACCCTGAGACTGCGCAGCAGATCATCGACACGTGGGCCAAGAAGCCGCTGGATTTTGAACCGGGCACGCAATGGCAGTACTCAAACACCAACTTTGTGATCGCGGGACGGATTGTTGAAGTGGTTTCAGGCGAGAACTACTGGGACTTCCTCAGCGAGCACATCTTTCGACCCCTGGGCATGAAGTCGGTGTGGAACTCTGACGAGCACAAACTTACCGGCGTGGACGCGACGCCCTACTACCGCCATGCGCTGGGGCCGCTGCGCGTTGCGCCCAAAGAAGGCCGGGGTTGGGTGTTTGCGGCCGGCGAGCTGGCCATGACTGCGCACGATCTGGCGCTGTGGGATGAGTCGCTGATCGCGGGTTCGGTTCTGAAGCCCGAAAGCTACAAGCAGATGTTTACTGAGGTGAAGCTGAAGGACGGCACGGGTACGCATTACGGGCTTGGCGTTGGGGTGCGCGACGTGGACGGGCATCGCGACATTGAACACGGCGGCGAGGTATCGGGATTCGTTTCAGACAACGAGGTGCTGGTGGACGATGGCGCGGCCGTTACCGTTCTGACCAACCAGGATGCGGTGGGCGCGGCGTCGATGATCGGACGCCTTGTTTTGCCGCTCGCGGCCGATCTTTCACTCAAGCCCGCCGAGCAGCAGGCGCTCGACATTTATCGCGGACTGCAGAAGAGCACGATCGATCGCAGCCTGCTGGCGCCGAACCTGAGCGACTACTTCTCGCCCGAAGCGATCAAGGATTATCAAACCAGCCTTGCGCCGATGGGCGAGCCGTTGAGCCTGAAACAGGACGCCGAGCAACTGCGCGGCGGCATGACCTTCCGCTCGTTCACCATTACCTATCCCGGCAAGCGGTTGCGGCTGACCACGTACACGTATCCCGACGGCAAGCTGGAGCAATATTTGATTGCGCCGATGCAATAGTCGTGCGCATGGGCAGCGGGGCGCGAGGCGCGCCCCGCCCGCCGCAGACGGTGCAGGTGTCAGGAGCCGCCTCGCTCCGGCTCCCACTCATCCAGGCTCTCGCGGATCAGCCCATCACGATTCAGTCGATCACGATTCGGCCGATTCTCGCGGTCTTCGCGCTCTTCCCACTCGCGGCGTTTTTTCTGTTCCTCGCGCTCCTCGCGTCCGTCGGCCATACACTGTTCCTCGGTTTCAGTCTAATCATTTCGATCGATTGGCGCGAAGCGCGCCCGCGCTGTGAGGCGCCTCGCCCTCCGCGCCCTCACGATACACTTGAATTGGACCTATGTTTGATAACTTAACCGACAAATTACAGCGGGTTTTCAAAAACCTGCGCGGCCAGGGCACGCTGACCGAAGAGAACATCGGCGAAGCGCTAGGCGAGATTCGCGTCGCGCTGCTCGAGGCCGACGTTAACCTCGGCGTGGTGAAAGACCTCATCGAGCACATTCGCGCCAAGGCCATCGGCAGCGAGGTGCTCACCGCGCTTTCGCCGTCAGAGCAGGTCATCAAGATCGTGCGCGACGAGCTGGTTGAGATCCTCGGCCGCGACACCGCGCGCTTCAAATTCGCCTCGCAGCCGCCTACGGTCATCCTCATGGCCGGCTTGCAGGGCTCGGGCAAAACCACCACATCAGGCAAGCTGGCCGCATGGCTCAAAAAGGGCGGCCACCGGCCTATGCTGGTCTCGGTTGACGTCTATCGCCCCGCCGCGCGCGAGCAGCTCAAAGTCGTCGCCAAGTCCATTGAGGCTAGACTCTACGAGGGCAATCTGAAAGGCGAGGCGCCGGGCTCGGCGCTTGTCGAACGTTTGGCTAAGGAGGCGCGGCGCGAGGCTGTCATCATGGGCTGCGACACGCTCATCGTCGATACCGCCGGCCGATTGCACATTGATGAAGAGCTGATGAAAGAGATGGAGCAGCTCAAAAAGCTGCTCAATCCGCAGGAGATTCTGTTCATCGCCGACTCCATGACCGGCCAGGACGCCGTCAATTCGGCGCAAGATTTTCATAAGCGCCTTGGCCTCACCGGCGTGATCCTGACAAAGATGGACGGCGATGCTCGCGGCGGCGCTGCGCTTTCCATCCGCCACGTGACGGGGCAGCCCATCAAGTTCATCGGCGTGGGCGAAAAGCCTGACGCCTTCGAGCCGTTTCACCCGGATAGAATCGTTGGCCGCATCCTGGGCATGGGCGACATGCTTTCGCTCATTGAGAAAGCCGAATCCACGCTCGACCGCAAGAAGAGCGAGGATCTGGCCAAGAAAGCGTTGTTGGGCGACGGCTTTTCGCTCGAGGATTTCCGCGAGCAACTGCGTCAGATTATGAAGCTGGGCTCGATGGAATCGATTTTGAAGATGATGCCCAGCGTGGGACCGTTCGCCGGCCTCAAGCAGGCGCGCGAGAACATCGACGAGAAGCAGTTTGCGCGGCTCGAGGCGATTATCAACTCCATGACGCCCAAGGAGCGGCGCAATCACGAGATCATCTCGGGCACGCGGCGCAAGCGCATCGCCGCCGGCTCGGGAACCAGCGTGCAGGACGTGAACCAGTTGCTGCGCCAGTATGCGCAGATGGCCAAGATGTTCAAGCAAATGGGCCGCGGCGGCCTGGCCAAGCAGATGCTGCGCGGCGGGTTGAGCGGAATGGGGCAAAAGCAGAAGTTTGGGCGGTAGTATCTTTAGGTGTTAAGGTTTGTCATCCTGAGCGAAGGTCGCCGTGGCGACCGGGAGTCGAAGGATATGCGGTTGCTTTTCGGGGAAGTGAGGACGCCATGACAGAAAACGGCAGCAAAGCCCGCCCGGTGCGGACCCTCACCGTAAAGAACTTCTCAGTCATCAAAGACGCGAAACTCGAATTCGGCAAAATCACCGTTCTTATCGGTCCGCAGGCCAGCGGGAAGAGCTTACTCTGCAAGCTGGCATTCTTTTTCGTCCAAAGGGTGCAAGAGGTTGCGACGGGTACGCTCTTGCTACGGATGCCGCTCGACCAGTGTGCCGAGGCTCTTCGACAAGAGTTCCTCGACCATTTTCCCGAAATCGCGTGGACCGGACAGGAATTTCACATATCGTACGAATCGGACATGTATAGCCTCTCTGTCCAGACGGTGCGCTCCGGTCGCAATCCGGTTTTTGAGTTCCACCGCGGCTTTCCTGAAAGGTACGCTCAATGGATTGAATCACACCCTGAAGAGGGAACTGCCAAGCCAGCAATTTCATCAATCAAAAGCGGCGAATTGATACCGGATATACCAATCCAACCTGAGGGCTCCATATACATTCCGACGGGGCGGGCCTTTTTTTCAACGCCTAACAAGGGCTTTGCCTCCGTCTCGGGAAAGAACCTTGACTGGATCACTCAGCGATTCTCGACGGAAATGGATTTCGATTATAAGGCATTGATTGAATCCTCGGACCCTTCAAGTGACCTTCTTCCTCAGTTTCTCGATGTGGCCGCACACATTCTCAACGGGAAGGTCATTCGCGAGGGCGGCATTCTTCTTTTTCAATCAAACGCCGACGGCCGCAAACTCCCGTTTCAACTGCTGTCTTCTGGGACGCTGGAACTTCTTCCGTTATTAAATCCGCTGGCAAACCTCGTGTTCAATTTGTCCACGAATCCGCTTTGGGATTTCTCAAGGTCGAGTCCAATTTTCGGACCCATATTTGTAGAAGAACCAGAGCTGAGCGTCTTCCCCAAGACGCAATACGACCTAATGCGGCTCGTTTCCTGGATTGCAGCCGAGCCTAGGCTCGGCTTCCAATTCGCAATCACCACCCACAGCCCCTACATACTCACAGCGTTCAACAACCTTATTGAAGCCGGGCAAGCTGCTCGCAATAACCCAAAGCTGCACGATCAAATCGCAAAGATCATCCCTGGGCAGTATTGGATCAAGGAAGGCGATTTCAAGGCCTATGCGATTGAGGAAGGGAGGCTGAAATCCATCCTGAATGAAAGCGGTTTCGTTGAGGGCAACTATCTCGACCAGGTCTCGGAAGTGATCGGGAACGAGTTCGATGAACTTCTGAGGCTTGAGTATGAGCACACAAAGGCTTCCTAGCCAGCCCGACTGCATCTGGGCCGAAAACTGCATTGAGATTTGCACCGGACCTTCCGTCTATGTCGAGGATCGAGGAGTGCGGGCGACCTTCGTTAATCCAAGGCGGAGAGAGATTCGCAAGGTTCATTACGACGGCTGTTACTCCCAGCAGGCGGGTAGGCAAGCTGACTTTATTGTTGGCCTCCGTGAGACGATCGATGTGATTGTCGAGCTCAAAGGCTCTGATACAAATCTTAAAGAGGCAGCGCAGCAGGTCGAAAGCACTCTCAACGCATGGAGAGAAGATCCAATACGGGCGAATAAGATCGCCGCGCTAATAGTCTACGGTCGAATCGAGGGGCCGAAGAAGTTACCGGGTAGATTTCCCCGTGCCGCTGCTGTGATTTTTGGGCTGACTGCCGAATTCCTGAACAGGCACGAGATATTGCTACTCATCCATGAAAATGGAGAGAAACAATTCGCATTCATAGATTTTCTCCGGAAAAGCGATGCCCGCTAGTCTTCAGGACCAGCTCGACGAGATCACCGCCAACACGCGGCGGCTGGTTCAGGCGGAGCGGCTGGCCGTCAGCGAGCGCGCGGTCCGGGAACTCTTCGAAACCAGGATCGAAGATAGAATCCTGCCCGTCGGTGCCCAGGTTCCTGAGTTTACGCTCAAAGACTCCTCGGGACGGCCCGTCCGCTCGGCCGACCTGCTGGCCCTCGGGCCGATGGTGATCAAGTTCTTTCGCGGGCGCTGGTGCCCCTATTGCGTTACCGAGCTCGAGGCCTGGCGCGAGCTGCACGACCGGTTGCGCGAGGGCGGGGCGCTGCTGGTGGCCGTGAGCCCGCAGACCGTCCGCCAAAGCGACTTTATGGTAGGCCAGCACATGCTGCCGTTTCCGATTCTGAGCGACCCCGGCTGCGCGCTGGCTGAGAAGTTCGGACTGGCCTACACGGTTCCCGAGTTCTATCGCGACTACTTTCGCTCGATCCTGGTCAACATTCCCTTTGTGAACGGCGACGATAGCTGGCGGATGATTCTTCCTGCAACCTATGTGATCGGCCGGGACGGGCGCATTGTCCTCGCGGAGGCCCATGCCGACTTCCGTGTGCGCCCCGAACCTGAAGAGGCGCTGGCGGCCGCATGCGCGCTTAGTTCCTGAGCAGCGGTGACTCACACCTCAGCCCCAGGCTGGTCGATTCGACACCACTCCCCGCGAGTCCGAGCCACCCCTCCCGTCACCCGACTAACGGATTGAGAACAAATCCTGCCGAAGGGAACTCCCAAAGCCGCACTCTGCCCGATTCGGGTGAAAAACTGCATCTTCTTTAGGGCAAATACATCAAACAAGTTGACAGTAAGTGGCTCAATCTGAGATTCTGTCCCCGCAGTATCTCTTTCCAAAGGCGGATTTCATGGCAAAGATTATCGGAATTGACTTGGGAACAACCAACTCTTGCGTTGCCGTTCTCGAGGGTGGCGAGCCCAAAGTCATTGCAAATGAAGAGGGTGCGCGCACAACGCCCTCCATTGTCGCCTTTTCAAAAAGCGGCGAGCGGCTGGTTGGCCAAGTAGCCAAGCGGCAGGCCATCACCAACCCTGAGAACACCATCTTCTCAATCAAGCGGTTCATGGGCCGGCGCTACAACGAAGTGAACGCCGAGATGAAGATGGTGCCCTTCAAGGTTGTGGAGCAGGGCGACCACGTAGCCGTGATAGCGCAGGGCAGGGAGTACACGCCGCCTGAAATTTCGGCCATGATTCTGCAAAAGCTGAAGAAGAGCGCCGAGTCCTACCTGGGCGAGAGCGTGAACGAAGCGGTGATCACCGTGCCGGCCTACTTTAATGACGCGCAGCGCCAGGCCACCAAGGACGCGGGCAGGATTGCCGGCCTTGACGTGAAGCGCATTGTGAACGAGCCTACGGCGGCCGCGCTGGCCTACGGGCTCGACAAGAAGAAAGACGAAACCATTGCCGTTTACGACTTTGGCGGCGGCACCTTCGACATTTCCATCCTGGAAGTGGGCGAAGGCGTGATTGAAGTGAAGTCGACCAACGGCGATACCCACCTGGGCGGCGACAACCTCGACCAGCGCATCGTGGACTGGCTGATTGCCGAATTCAAGCAGGAAGAGGGCCTGGACCTGAGCTCGAAGGGCAACGAGATGGCGCTGCAGCGGTTGAAGGACGCGGCAGAAAAGGCCAAGATCGAGCTCTCGACAACGCTCGAGACCGAGATCAACCTGCCCTTTATCACGGCCGACGCCTCAGGACCCAAGCACCTGGTGCGCAAGCTCACCCGTTCCAAGCTGGAGCAGCTTGTTGAAGATCTGCTGGAGCGTTCGCTCGAGCCCTGCCGCAAGGCGCTGATCGACGCCGGCATTACCACCAAGCAGATTGACGAAGTGGTGCTGGTGGGCGGCCAGACGCGCATGCCCAAGATCCAGGAGCTGGTGAAGCAAATGTTCGGCCGGGAGCCGCATCGCGGCGTGAATCCCGATGAGGTGGTTGCCGTGGGCGCGGCGGTGCAGGCCGGCGTGCTTTCGGGCGACGTGAAAGATCTGCTGCTGCTCGACGTGACCCCGCTGACCCTGTCGATTGAGACGCTGGGCGGCGTGGCCACGACGATGATTCCGCGCAACACCACCATCCCGACCAAGAAGAGCGAGACTTTTTCGACGGCGGCCGACTCACAGACCGAAGTTGAGGTGCACGTGCTGCAGGGCGAACGGCCCATGGCGGGGCAGAACCGCACCCTGGGCAAATTCAAGCTGGGCGGCATTATGCCGGCGCCGCGCGGAGTTCCGCAGATCGCGGTCACATTCGACATCGACGCCAACGGCATTTTGAACGTGACGGCCAAGGACAACGCCACCGGCAAGGACACGCGCATCACGATTACATCGAGTTCCGGTCTTTCCAGGGAAGAGGTTGAACGGATGGCCAAGGACGCCGATGCGCACGCCAACGAGGACAAGGAGAAGCGCGAGGAGATCGAAGCCCGCAACTCGCTTGACGCGCTGGTCTACAACATCGAGAAGATGCTGAAGGAGGCCGGCGAGAAGGTTGCCGCTGCCGACAAGACCGACGTGGAGGCGCGGCTGGCCGAGGCCAAGACGGCGCTCGCAGGCGCGGGCAATACCCGTGAACTCAAGGCGGCTCACGATAAATTGACTACGGCGAGCCACAAGCTGGCCGAGATCATGTACAAGGCGCAAGCCGAGGCGCAAGGCGAGACGGCTGCTCCGCACGCGCCCGAGCAGGAAAAGCAAGGGAAGAAAGACGACACGGTGATCGACGCCGAGTACGTAGACGTGGACGAGAAGAAGTAGGACTGGCCGTTTCGGCGGCGCTGGCAAGCCGGCGAGTCGGCGAGTCAGCAAGTCAGCGGAATGGGCGACTGAGGTCGCCCATTCTTGCTCATCGCCAATTTAGAACGGAGCTATAGATATGAAATTCAAGGCTGTAGATTTTTCAAATGTGCCAGCGTTCGGAGAGGTCGCGGCGCGCTTGGGAAGAATCGCTCCAACCTCTATGCCTGAAAAGGCAGGGAAGGACTTTGACACAGACATCTACCGGATATACGTGAAGAAGCCGAGCGAGGACTCGATACCAATCGACCTGGGAGCGGACCTTCTCGCGAACATTCGCGACAACCCGGAAGGCGACCAAAGCAGGTACACAAAGGAACTCCGAACGCAGCTTGACGGGGCGATTCTAGGTGCGTTTCGCCGAGCTGCGACCGTTCGACCCTGAGTGCCGCTACCGAATGGTGAATCTGCGCCTTGCCCATAATGCTGTCACGCCACCCGCCAGGAGTATGATCCCGACGATAGTTAAGAAAATGCTTTCGGCGTTCCAGTACGATACGTTCTCGATAATCAAGAGGGAACCGGCAAGAATCGCCACAATCGAGAGAAATACCAGGAGTATTTCTTTCACAGACGCCCTCCACTGAAAGGATTTTACATTTCGAGACGAGGGTGACAAGTTTCCCTAGGTGGAGTGGCGTAGGTTGGTTCACCTTATCTTTGGGGCGGGAGCCTTCGCCTTTCGCGATTGCCGCCTGATGCGTGATGCGCTACACTTAACAGGTGATCAAGAGCTTTCGTCACGCGGGCATCGAACGGCTTTTCAGGACGGGGAGCAAGGCTGGGATTCAACCGGCGCACGCTGCGAAGCTATCGGTTCAGCTTTTTGCGCTGGATCACGCGAAGTCTCCCGCCGACCTCGGCCGGGCGGGATGGAATCTTCATCCCTTGAAGGGCGATCTCGCGGGGCATTGGTCGATCAAGGTCAATGCGAATTGGCGGCTGACCTTCCGCTGCGACGGAGAAGACGTGATCCTAGTGGATTATCAGGACTATCACGGGAGGTAACCATGGCCATGAGTCAGATGTACAATCCCCCCCATCCCGGCAAGGTGCTGCGCGAATATCTTCGCGACATCCACATTACCGCGGCTGCCCGGCACCTGCGCGTTTCGCGCGTTACGCTTTCGCGCATTTTGAACGGTGCGGCCGGCATCAGCGCCGACATGTCGCTTAGGCTCTCTGAGGCGTTGGGAACGCATCCGGCCTTCTGGTACGACATGCAGGCCTCTTACGACATGTGGCAGGCGCGCAAGAAGCGGCGGGCAAAAATCGAGCGGTTCGACGTGGCCGCTTAGGATTACGTGCTCTATAAGGCTTTTCTGAACGCTGGCTGCGGACGATGGCGTAAGCCGCGCATCAAATAAGCGGCGACCGCGCGATGAATTGAGACGAAACAAACCATGCCCACGGCGAACAAAGACTATTACGCGACGCTAGGCGTCAAGAAAACGGCCACGCAGGAGGAGATCCGCAAGGCCTTCAGGAAAGCCGCGCGCAAATACCACCCCGATGTGAATCCTAACGACAAGCGCGCCGAAGAAAAGTTCAAAGAGATTTCAGAGGCCAACGACGTTCTGAGCGACGAGAAGAAGCGCAAGATCTACGACCAGGTTGGCTTCTACTCCGATCAGATCGATCCGGCGCAGGCCGAGGCTTACGCGCGCCAGCAGCGGTCAGGCGGGGGTGTGCCGGTTGACTTTGGCGGATTCGACTTTTCGGGGTTCAGAGACGGAGCCCAGGCCGGCAGCGGAGCCTCAACGTGGGGCAGCTTCAAAGACATCTTCTCGGGAATCTTTACGGGGGCGCATCAGCCGCACCATCCACGCGGGCCGCAGCCCGGCACCGATCTCGAGTACCAGGCCACGGTCGACTTCTGGACCGCGATCCGCGGCGGCCAGGCGCGCATCGAGATCCATCGCCAGGAGATTTGCCCCACCTGCCACGGCCAGGCCTCGACCGGCGTGCCCGTCACTTGCCCGGAGTGCAACGGCACCGGCCAGGTGACGCAGATGGGCGGGCAGATGAAGTTCAACCTGCAGTGCCCGCGCTGCGGGGGCACGGGAAAGATTACAAACGATTGCCCGACCTGCCACGGCGAAGGTGTGATTGACCGCGCCGAGCCGGTCGAATTCCGCATCAAGGCGGGCACGCGCGACGGCCAGCGCATACGGCTGCAGGGCAAGGGCAACGCCGGCCTGAACGGCGGGCCGGCAGGGGATTTGTACCTGATCGTCCGCACCAGCGAGCACCCGGTTTTCGCCCGCACCGGCGACGATATTCACATCCGTGTGCCGGTGACGGTGGCCGAGGCTTCGCTGGGCGCCAAGGTTGACGTGCCCACCATCGACGGCCGCGCGCAGTTGAAGATCCCCCAGGGCACGCAGAGCGGGCAAAAGCTGCGCATGCGCGAGCGCGGCGTTGAGAGCTCGTCGCATCCGGGCCAGCGCGGCGACCAGATTGTGACCGTAGACGTGGTGGTGCCGCACCTGAACGACGAGCGCAGCCGCGAGATCATGCGGGAGCTGGCGAAGCTCAATCCGCAGGACCCGCGCGAGGCGCTGTTCGGTAAGCTGTGAGCGTCAGCCAGCGATAGGCATGCAAGCGGTGAATAAATGGATTCCGAGCAAGACGCTGGAAGCAGACCTGAAATTTGGGGGATTGAATTTGAATGGCACCCCGTCAAGGCCGCATCAAATTTGAAGAAGCACAAGGTTTCCTTTCAGGAGGCCAGCACTGTTTTCAGAGACACGCAGCGCATTGAAGCCCGAGACCTATGGCATAGCGACGATGAAGAGCGGTATCTTGGAATTGGACGGTCTATTCAAGGACGGATACTGAGCATCTATTACACTTTTCGAGCCAATCGGATTCGAATGATCAGCGCGCGGCTCGCAGAACGGTGGGAAAGGAATGAATATGAAACCGGAAATGAGCAAAACCGAAGTTGAAATGCGAAGCAGATTCGACTTTTCTCGCGCTACGCGCGGCAGATTTTCCGGCCGCTACGAGCGAGGCCACAATGTCACGCTTCTTGACGGCGATCCAGACATGGAAGATCCTCTTGATTTAAGCACGCGGCAGGCTGGCAGGACCATCTTCGTGTCTCAGGTACAAGCCGCGGGCTTCAAGCTTGCCGAGCCTCTGCAGGATGAGAGCATCGACTACATCATTTATTCCCCTTCTGGGCGGCATCATGAACTGGTTTCGTACGCTGTGAAACTTAAAACGTCCAGCTCAAGGACGTTTTACTTGTATAAGAAATATGCTGAAATTCCTCGCTTTCTTCTGGTCTACATCTGGAACGCGCGCAGCTCAGAAGAAAGTAGCGTTTATGCGCTGACCTATGAGGAAGCGCTGAGGATTTTGAAAGCCAAAGGCTACGCGGATAGTGATTCATGGGTCAAAGAAGGGGGATACTCGGTAACTCATGCCGGATCCGAACTTATGGAAATGCTCAACCCCTACCGCATGACGCTGGAACGTTGGCGGCAGAAACTCCAAGCTGCCTGAAACCACCATGGCCGCAAGACGAAAATCCAAAGGCGCGTACATGATCTCGGCGGTTGCCGAGATGTACGAGATTCATCCCCAGACCCTGCGCCTCTACGAGCGCGAGGGGCTGCTCAAGCCTTCGCGCACCGAGGGCAACACGCGTCTCTACACCGACGCAGATCTCGAGCGGCTGGAGTTCATCCTCAACCTGGCGCGCGACCTGGGTGTGAACATCGCCGGCATCGCCATCGTTTTGCAGATGCGCGAGCGCATGGAAGAGATGAACCGGCAGATGCAGAGCTTTGTGGAGTACGTGCGCACCGAAATGGTGACCCACATGCAGCAGGCCCAGCAGGGCTCGACCGGCGCCATCGTCCCCGTCCGGCGGCCGGTGGCTGCGCCGCGCGCCAACGGTCCCCGCAAAACCAGTTAGCCGCATTCCGCAACCGGCCGTTCCGGGCGGACCCGTTGGGAGGGAGCAGGGAACATCTAGAGCATTTTCGGAAATAGAGTAGACCGGACTTTTCCTGGCGTCCCACCCTTTCCGCAGGAAAACGCGGAAAGGATGGGGCACGGAAGTCTACAGTAGAAGCAAAAATGCTTTAGGTCCCTGAATTATCCGCAAGACGCTCTCGGCCTTCAGGCCCCGGTCGTCGATCGGCCCCGGCAGGCGCTACGTTTCAAGCCGACGAATCGTCTTGACTCGCGGCGCGCGGGGATCGCGTCTCGCTCGGGGACGATATGCTGTTACGGATATGTACTTGGTCGTTCTTGGGCTGGGAGTGTTCGGCCTCATCACGTCAACGGTCTTTACCGGCATGGTGCTGGTGGCTGCGGCGGGCTATCTGCGCGAGCGCCGCATGCTGGCGGCCATGCCGTCGCAGGGCGGGTTCACGCCTGCGTTGAGCCTGCTCAAGCCCCTGCACGGCGCCGAACCCGATCTCGAGGCGCACCTGGCCGGCTTTTTTGAGCAGGACTATCCGGAATACGAGATCCTGTTTTGCGCGCGTTCGGCCGAGGATATGGGCCTTGCCATCGCGCGCCGCGTGGCTGGGCGTTTTCCCCACATTCCCGCCAGGTTCTTCTCGACCGGCGGCGAGCCGCCGTACATCAATGCCAAGGCCGCGTCGATGGAGCTGATGGAGGCCGCAGCCGCGCACGGCATACTGGTCATCAGCGACAGCGACGTTCGCGTAACACCCGATTATCTGCGCGCCGTGGCCGCGCCCTTTGCCGAGGAGCGCGTGGGCGGCATGTGCTGCCCCTACCGCGGCGTGGCCGGCCAGGGCGGGTTGTGGGCGCGGCTTGAAGCCGTAGGCATGAGCGTGGAGATGACTTCGGGCGTGCTGGTTGCGCGCATGATGGAAGGGATGCAGTTCACGCTCGGGCCGACCATGGCCTTTCGCCGCGCAACCATCAGAAAGATGGGCGGCTTCAAGGTGACGGCCGACTATTGCGCCGACGATTTTATCCTTGGCAACGAAACATTCAAGCTGGGCGAAACGGTGGTGCTGAGCCATCACGCCATCGACCACATGGTTCTGAATTCGCGCTTTGCCGATTCGATGAAGCACCAGGTCCGCTGGATGAAGTCGACGCGCTTTTCGCGGCCCAGGGGACATTTTGGAACCGCTCTCACGTTCAGTATGCCGTTTGCGCTGCTGGCATGGGCTTGGGCTGCGTGGTTTCATCACCCATGGATTGGCGTTGCGCTGCTTGCATGGGGACTGTTTACGCGGCTGCTGCTTGCCATCGCGGTGGGGCGCAAAGTGGTGCGCGACCCGAACTGGTTTGGGCTGATCGTGCTTTACCCCATCCGCGATCTGATGGGATTCTTCTTCTGGTTGGCAAGTTACACCGGCCGAACCGTCCTGTGGCGCGGACAGGTTTACGAACTGTTGCCCGGCGGCAGGATGCGCGCGGCAAAGTAGCAGGCTTTTCGAACGCCAGGCGCAGGGCGTCGCAATGTTTGGTCAGGAGACGATGGAATGACGAGAGACCGGATGGACGGCCTGCAAATCGTGCTCCTGGGCGGCGTGCTGGTGTTCCTGATCGGCGCAATTATCGCGCGCGTTAACCCTTATGGCATGTCCGACTTCATACAGTCCTACTACGCCCCTCGCTGCCTCATGCAGCATCACGACCCTTACCAGGAGAGCCAGTTGTGGGCGGTCTACACGGCTGAAGCGCAGACCGTGCCCAGCGATCCCGTGACGGTGAAGTGGCTGCACGAGATTCTGCTTGCTCCCAACTTGCCCACTACAATGATGCTTTTCGCACCGCTGGCCTTGCTGCCGTGGAACGCGGCGGTGAGCGTGTGGATGGCGATGATTGCGGCCAGCTTTTTTGTCGCCGGCTTTCTGGTGTGGCGCGTGTGCGCCGATTCCGCGCCGCGATACGCGGCCGCGCTCGTGTTCCTCCTATTCGTCACCAGCGGGGTGGGGCTTTCAATCGGCAATACGGCCTCGCTGGTGGTGGGCTTTTGCGTAATTGCCGTGTGGTGCTTCGTCAGCGAGCAGTTTGTCTGGGTTGGGATTCTGTGCCTGGCCGTGAGCCTGGCCAACAAGCCGCACGATGCGGGAATCATCTGGCTCTACTTTCTGCTTGCAGGTGGAGTGGCGCGCAAGCGGGCGCTGCAAACGCTGGCGGTTACCGCTTTGATTGCTTTGCCCGCGGTGCTGTGGATCTCGCATGTGGTTCCGCATTGGCCCCAGGAACTCAGCGCCAACCTGCACGCGATTTCCTCGCGCGGCGGGCAGAACGATCCGGGTCCGCACAGCGGCGGAGGCTTCGGGGTGATGATGACGGTCAACCTGCAGGTCATTTTCAGCCGCATCAAAGACGATCCGGGCTTCTACAATCCCGTGGTTTACCTGCTGTGCGGCGTGCCGCTCGCGCTGTGGACGTTCAAAACGCTGCGCCTGCGCTATTCGCCCGCGCAGGCGTGGTACGCGTTGGCCGCGGCGGCTCCGTTCGCAATGCTGGCGGTTTACCATCGCTACTACGATTGCCGTTTGCTGCTGGTGGCCGTGCCTGCTTGTGTCGACCTGTGGCGATCGCGCAGCCCGGTGCGATGGTATGCGCTGGCAGTCACGCTGGCGGGAATTCTGGTCACCGGTGACCTGCTGTGGGTTGTAGTCTTCCACTTCACAAAGTACTCGGGGCCGTCGCTCGGCTTGGCGATCATTCCCGCGCCGATCGCGATTGCGGTGCTGGGAGTCTTTTATTTGTGGGTGTATTGGAAGCGCAGCGGCGGGGAGAGTTTTCTCGAAGCGGCAGAGAGCCGGGCCTGAAGGCCCTTGCTCCCTCCCGTGTTGCAGATCACGCACCGCCCTGCACAGCTATTGGAGCGGCCGGTCGGTCCACAGCGCCTTGTCGGCGATCGAGCCGGCCGGATAGAGTTTGCCGGCCAGGATCTGCTCGACCTTTGTCTGGCTCGGATCCTCGGCAAAGATCCACTTGCGCTCGCCTGTGCCCCATATCTTTGCCAGCTCATCGTCGGTAAGGAAGATGTTGGGCGCGTCAGGATAGCAGGAGCCCCACAAGAGCGTGGTGCCTTCGCCGTTCTGGCCGCAGCGCTTAATGGCCAGGAGAGCGGGGCGATGGTTGAAGAAACGGTCAGTGTAAAAGATGACCGACGAGCCCGAAGACTGTTCGCCGTAGACGATGAAAGTGTCGTTGGGCGAGCCCTTGGCCATGATGATTTCGGCAAGCTGCTTTGAGCTGAGCATGGGCTCAAAACGCGCAAAGGCAATATGCGCAGCGATGAAGAACACCGTCATGGTCAGCGCTACGCTGACGGTGGCGGCCATGTGCCGGCGCTTGAGCCTGAGCGCCAGTCCGATCAACGGCCCGATGAGCAGCGCAACGCCGGCAAGAGCAGCCGGAAGCCGCAACGCAGCAAACGAGGGCCCGGTCAGGTCGAAGAGGTGCGACATGGAAAGCGTGTAGTCGCCCACGCCACGATGCGCCAGCAGAGTGCCGATGTCGGCCACGAATGGCAGGTTGCGCGACTCCCACAATCCCCAGCCCAGCGCAGCGGCCGAAAGCACGCCGATGACCGCGAAGGCCACCTGCGCGCCGGTGAGCCATTTGGTAGAGAGCCCGGGAGTCTCTTTGTCGACCCCGCGCCGTTCCTCGATTCCGGCCATCACCCCGGCCGTGAGGATAAACAGCGGTGGCCACACCGGGAAGGTGTAGTACTCCTGGTTGGTCGAGATCGAGAAGAAGAGCAGCGTCCACGCCGTAAACAGGCTGAGCAGCCAGATGGTGCGCACGCGGAACTTGAGGCGCAAAACGTAGGAGGCCACATCTTCGCGCAGCGCGTTGTCGAGATAGAAGTCGACGGTCTGGCCGGCATCGTGGCGCAGGTGCTGGAGCCAACTGCGGCGCGTCTTCCATGCCAGCGCAAAGGCCGCGGGCAAAAACAGGCTCCAGGGGAAGAGCCAGACAAAATGGCCGAGCCAGTAGAAGGCGCCGGGCATCTTGTTGTAGTCGTGCGGGTAGCGCAGGCCGAAGAAGCGCAAGAAGTGCTCGTTGACAAAGTAGAAGTAGAAAAATCCGTGCACATTGCCGATGGTGGGATGATTGCCGATGGGATGGCCCTGGTCAGGATTGCGCAGGCCGCACAGGATATGCCACGGCGCGGCGATGGCCAGGAACAACAGAAATCCGGTGACCGGCTTGAGCAAACGCCAGCGGCGCCACTGGCCGGTGAGCGCGAGATAGGGAATTGCGGCTCCGGCAAAGAACACCGGCGCGATCAATCCCTTGGTGAGCAGCGCCAGCGCCACGCAGGCCCAGGCCCAGTACATCAGGTTCGAACGGCCGGTTTCGAGGGCCTCGATCATTGCGTAGAGCGCGGCCAGCAGAAAGAAGGCAAGGAGCGACTCGGGAATGATGAAGCGCGTAAACAGAAACGGCCCCACCGAAGTGAGCACGCCCAGACCTGCATAGAGCCCGGCCCGCGGACCCCACGCGCGGCAGCCCCACAGCCACGAGAGCCACGTGAGGGCGAGCATGGCGAGCGCGTTGGGCAGGTGCGTGGTGAAGGCGTCTTCAATCCCCGTTATGCGATAGATGCCGGCGATGATCCAGTAAGGCAGCGGCGGTTTTTCAATGTAACGGATGCCGTCGGTCCTGGGGCTCACCCAGTCGCCGGTTCGCGCAATGTACTGCGCGGCCTCGGCGTGGCTGGAGTCAACATCGTCAAGCAAAGGGGGAGTAAACAAGGACGCAAAATAAACCGCAAGGAAAATAACGGAAAAAAGCGCCCAGACAGCGCGGACTGAGGGCTTTTGCTGCGGGCGATGGTATGAGTGCGTATCGTTGGTCATCGTTGAGTAGGTCGCTGGATTCATGATATCAACCGGGCTTGATCACAAGGAATGGATCGATCTTCCGCATACCGTACGGCTCGGGTTGGGCGAAAGAGTACATCGCCGGAGACAGGAAGAGTACGCCCGAAACTTGCCATCAGCCAAACCCGCCCCGCATAATGTCGAATTGGACAGGTCGACAATAATAATGAAGTCAACTTGCACGCAAATGGACGGCTTGGCATCGAATTCCCGACCGGAGACGGGAAGGGAAGGAAGCGGGCAGGAAAAGCTGGCACTGATCGTTCCCACCCTGCGCGAGGCGGGGAACATCCGCGGAGTGCTGGACCACACGCGCTCGGTACTCGATCCTCTGGGAATCCGCTACGAGATAATAGTCGTCGATGATGATAGCGACGACGGCACAGGCGAAATTGTCTCCGCCATTGCCCTTGAAGATCCTCGCGTGCGCTTGATTGTGCGAAAAGGTGCGAAAGGCGTAGCCGGGGCCACTCTCCTCGGCTGGCAGAACACAGACGCGACGATCCTCGGCGAAATGGACGCCGATCTTCAGCATCCTCCTGAGTTGCTGCCTGCGCTGATCTCCGCAATTCTCGCAGGCCACGACGCGGCAATCGGCAGCCGGTACGCCGAGGGCGGGAGCCTGGGTGACTGGAACCCTGCCAGAAAGCTACTCTCTGCCGCAGCTTTGTGGGTGGCATTGCCCGTGCAGAGAAAGCAGATTCGGGCAAAAGACCCGACGTCTGGCTTCTTCCTGGTTCGCCGCGAATGCGTCGATCAAATACAATTTCAGCGGTCAGGCTTCAAGTTGCTGCTGGAGATTTTGGTGCGTGGCCGCGTCCGCTCCATCAAAGAAGTTCCATTCGCGTTCAGGAGCCGCGATCGCGGTGCAAGCAAGGCTACTTTTCAGGTGGCCTGCGAGTATGCCGGGCTGTTAGCCAAGCTTTATTGGGAGAGATTCGGCTTCCGCCGGCGCAACTGATTCTCGTTGCGTACCTCTCAATCGCTCACTCGCCGGATTCAGAAAGCAGTCCCGTTTCCCCAGTCATTGCCACCGAACATAAAGCCTCGCCCGCGCGTTTCAGCAGGGTTGCGTGCTGCATCACACTTTTCACGCGGGAACGCGAAGCGAAGAACGAGCGTAGCGGATTTAGAGTCTGTTATTAACTTTCCCGCCTGCGCGAAGGTTAATAACAGGCTCTAAAGTGTAGAGATGCGATACCGGAAGCTCATTCCGTGGAAGGTCGTTCCGTGGAAACTCATTCCGTGGCTCGCGGCGCTCCTCATCGTGTGGGTCGCGCTCACATCGGACCTGGGAGTGGTGCTGACAGAGCGCTCGCTGCATACGGCGCGCCGGTTGACGACGGCGCAGGATGTTCGAGCGGCCCAGGCGATTGCCGATCGCAACCACGCGGCCATGACCGACGTCGAAATCAGCGCCGCAGACGGCTCAACCCTGCGGGCATGGGACTTTGTTCCGCGCACCGGTAATGGCGATGCAGTGATTGTGCAGCATGGGCAGGGCGACAGCCGCGTGGGCATGCTGGGCTACGCCGATTTGCTGTTGCGCCAAGGATACGACGTGCTTCTGCCCGATTCTCGCGCCGCAGGTTCGAGCGGGGGCGCGTTTCTTACTTTTGGCGTATTGGAAGCCGGCGATTTTAATCTCTGGTACGACTGGATCAACGCCAGCGAGGCCCCGCGCTGCATCTTCGCCATCGGCAACTCGATGGGCGCAGCGGCCGTGCTTGAGGCTACGGCGCGGCAGCCTGGATATTGCGCCGTTGTGGCTGAAAGCGGCTTCTCCAGCTTTCGTGATACGGCTTACCTCAGAATGGGCCAGACCTTCGGCGCCGGGCCCTGGCTGGGCCACACATTCCTGTTTCCCGCCGTCGAAGCCGGGCTGATCTACGCGAGATTCAAATATGGAGTCGATCTCGCTGACTCGTCTCCCGTAAAGGCTGCTGCGCACTCGCGCGTTCCCATCCTGCTGATTCACGGCCTGGCCGACAATAATCTGCCGCCCATTAACTCTGAGCGGATCAAGGCCGCGGACCCCGGCGCGCAGTTGTGGGAGCCGGCCGGGGCGGGCCACTGCGGAGCTTTCTCGACCGCGCCCGAGGAATACGAACGCCGCGTGGTTGGCTGGTTCGAGAGCCATGATCGTCCGGCAAATGCCGTCGCGGACCATTGAGCGCGCAGATCGGATCGTTCCCCCCGGTTAAAATCTGCAAATTTGGTTTACGGCTCGGGTGATTCGGCGTCTAACTGATAGACAACTCTGAATATCGTTCCCAGCGGGAGGCTTGAACCATGAGATTCCGTCGGTGGATTTCGATTCCAGGACTTGCAGTCGTTTTCGCTTTCTTCCCTTCTCCATTCACCGCGCGTGCCGGCGCATCCACGCCCTTCGCCATCACGGCCACAAACGTGACCATGCCCGCGAGCGGAAACGGCTCCAGTTCCTACACTGTCGCGGGAATCCCCTTGACCGGCACGCTGGGTATTACGTGTCAATATTCCGGTCCAACCACCGAAGCAAAGATTCCCACTTGCACCTATGGCCCGTTGACAGCGATTCCCGTGAACGAAGGACAGACGGTGACTGGTACCGTGTACTTCTATCCCTACGGTTCGGCCGTTCCGCTTGACCGGCAACAGACCGGCCGCAGTGGCTCACCAATGGCGGTTTTGTCCCTGGCCGGCGCCTTGCTCTTCGGATTTGGCTTCCGGCGCAGATTCAGGCGCAATTCTCTGGCGCTTCTCCTTGCCATCTGTACGTTAGTAATTCTGCCGGCAATTTCGGCCTGCGGGGGAAACGGCAACGGAATGACACCGGGGACCTAATCCTACACAATTACTGCGGGCAACGAACCCAGCCTTACCTTGCCGCCAGCCCAGGAAGTTAGCACCACGATCAGCGTGACTGTGCCTTAGCCAGAGCGCACATCCCTCCGATTCGATGCCGGGCCTGCGCATCGCCTCCGCACCCTCGTCGTGTATCTTGGCGAAGGGTCGACTCTCATCCCACGGAGCGCATCGCACGACGCCATGCCCACTTTTGCCGCCATCGATATCGGTTCCAATTCATGCAGGCTCAAGATCGCGCGCGTTGTAGCGCACCAGTTGAAGACGCTGGCCGAGGATCGCGAAGTGACGCGGCTTGGCGCCAGCGTCTTCGAATCGGGGTTGGTATCGCCCGAGGCAATGGCGGCCACACTGCGCGCGCTCAAGCGATTCCAGCGCGCGGTGCAGGCGCACGGCGTTGACCAGATCCGCGTGGTGGCAACCTCGGCCATGCGCGACGCGCGCAACGGCGCGGCCTTCCAGGCGTGGGTAAAAGCCGAGACGGGATGGAATCTCGAGATCATTTCCGGGCTGGAAGAAGGCCGGCTGATTCACCTGGGTGTGACGAGCAACGAGCCGGGCACAGGCGGCCGCGTCTTGCTGGTCGACCTTGGCGGCGGTAGCTGCGAGATTACGCTCTCAGAGCACAAGCGGATCGTGGAGACCATCAGCCTGCCGCTGGGCGCGGTGCGGCTCACCGAGCAGTTCCTCGGCGCCGATCCCCCACCCAAAGACGGTCTGGCACGCATGCGCCAGTTGATTGGGCGCGAGCTGCGCCGGGCGCATCGCAAAATTCAACCGGGGCGGGCGACGCAGGTGATTGCCACCTCGGGCACGGCGGCCGCGCTCTCCGATGCATGGATGGCAGGCGCCATCGATGGCAAAGGAGCAGGGGGCAAAGGGGTAGGGAAATCCTCTGGCCAGCGCGGCGCCAGAGTAAGGTCCGCTGCTGCGGGTTTGGTTCCCGCAGTCACAGTTCGCAGGCTGGCCGGCAAACTTGCCAAGATGGCTCTGCCCGAACGCGAGGCAATCCAGGGCATCGGCCCTCGCCGCGCCGAAATCATTGTCGCCGGCACCCAGGTCTACGCCGAGTTGCTTGAAAGCTTCGGGCTTCGCGGGTTCCGTTACTCACCGCTGGGCCTGCGCGACGGAATCCTGGCGCAGATGCTGGCCGGACAGGACGCGCGCGCCAAGGCGCATCGCGAGTTTGAGCACGAACGCTGGGAGAGTGTGCTGGCCACGGCGCGCCGTTACGGCGTGGATACGAAGCAGGCCGAACCGGTGCGCGCGCATGCCATGCAACTCTTCAGCGAGCTCAGGCACCTGCACGAATTGCCGCCTGAGTACGAAAGCTGGATTGCGGCCGCGGCAATCCTGCGCGATACCGGCAAATTCATCAACCACCAGGGCCATCACCGGCACACGCAATACATTGTTTCCAGCACCGAGATTTATGGCTATACGCAGATGCAGCGGACGATCGTTTCAGCGATTGGGCGCTACCTGGGCAAGAGCCGCCCGCAGCCAGGCGACCGCGCGCTGCGTAATATTCCGGCGCAGGAGCACCAGAATGTGGATCGTGCCGTGGTGCTGCTGCGGCTGGCCGTGGCGCTCAACCAGGACCGCGCCAGCGACGTGCTGCGCGTTGTAGTGAAGGCCTACCCCAAGCGGGTTTACCTTGAGGTCGAGCCGGGGCGCACCGGCGCGGAGCTTGAAATCTGGTCGCTGCGCCGGGAGGCGGGTTACTTCCGCGAGGTCTTTGGGCGGGAACTCTTTGTGACGCTGGCGTAGAGGGCGCGCGCCGAGCGCGGATCGATGAGCCACTGCAGGCGCGGCGGGTGATTGTCCATATCAATCCGGGCAATGGACCCTTTGCGCATGCGGATGGCCGCGCCGCCGTTGCCGCTAATCATGTGGCCCAGAAACTGAAAACAGTTGGGATTGTGACCCACCACCAGCACGCCGTCGCGGTCGCCGTACTTGCCAAGCAGCGTGAGAAAGTCGCTGAAGCTGGCATCGGGCGCCAGCGCCTTGCCGATCTCGACTTTGGCCTCGTAGCCCAGTTCGGTGCCCACAAACTGCGCCGTTTGCAGGGCGCGTTTCAGCGGGCTTGAGACAATGACGTCCACTTGGACTTTGAGCGCGCTCAACACCCTCGCCATCAGCATGCACTGCTCCTTGCCCTCCTTCACCAAGCCGCGTTTAGCGTCGAGGAGAGGATTGCCGCGAAAGATTCCGGCATTGGCGTGGCGCATCAGGTAGAGGATCATGGCTGGTTTCGGCGGGGCTTACGGAGGAGTGCCGAGCTTGCTTAAGGTGGGATTGTAACAGATTTGTAACAGTGCGTGGTTGAGTGGTGAGGTCGACCGTCCCGGATGTGACGCTACGGCATTTTCAGAGAGCCTGTGTACTTGCAGCGTTATTCGGAGGTCGTCGCTCTCCGATGGTCGCGCCGACTGAGCATCGAGGCTTCAAGATACTTCGACGCTGAAAATGCGATAGCCGCCGGGTGGCGCCAAGGGCCCCGGCACGAGAGCCGTTTGAAATCGCCCCGAGTTGAGAAAAAGTCGGACCAGACTTCTCAGGCGGCGCGCGAAATTCGCGAATGGATAGGGTTCCGGGCCGGGAATCGTTGCTCCGGCCGGCCTCCGGGCGCTATTAAGTGTTTCGTAAATAATTGTTTACTTATGTTTCATTTGCATTTGACCATTAATGTGTGGACTGTGAATTGGTTGTCGTTTCTGAATCGCGGCGTGGTAAGGATTGGGACGATCAGGAAGGGGCGCGAAGGTACAAGAGCGAGGATATGTGTAGTCAACCAATGCACAATCAACGATTTACGGGAAAACCCGCAGATTTCTTTGTTTTTTGCATTTATTGTTTGTTTTTGGTCCGCATGATGTGTTATTGTTTCCGATCATCTCTCAATGGGTGAGGGACGGGTGCCCCAAAGAAACAGAAGGGTGGCCAATTCGTAGTCGAGCGTTGGGCGAATAAACGCAGAAACGAGAGGACCGTGATCATGGGAAACATTCGATTGAGGCGGACGAGATGGCGCATGCTGGGCTTTACGTTCTTGATGCTGGGCTTTTGTTATCTTTTTTCCGGACACATGGCATTAGGTCAGGTTGACCAGGGAGCCATCAATGGTGTCGTGAAAGATCCCTCCGGCGCTCTCATCCCGGGCGCGCGGGTGACCCTGACCAATACCGACACGAATTTTGTATTGCAGGGCAAGACGGACGGAAAAGGAGAATACAGCTTTTCTCCGATCAAGATCGGCAATTACACGGTGAGCGCGACAGCGCCGGGGTTTGAGACGACGACCCAGGAAAATGTGCGCGTGAACATCCAGGACCGTCTGAATATCGACATCACCCTGAAGCCTGGAGGCGCAAAGGAAACGGTGACAGTCACCGGCGCCCCGCCCATGCTGCAATCGGAGACGGCATCGGTGGGCCAGGTGATGGACACAGAGACGATCAACAATACCCCGCTCAACGGGCGCAACTGGATCTATGTTGCGCAATTGGCGGCGGGTGTCGATCCGGCCGTCAATAACCTGGGCCGTGGCGCCGGTACGGGCGACTTTGCGGCCAACGGCCAGCGCACCACGCAGAACAACTTCATCCTCGACGGCGTGGACAACAACGTGGATGCCGACGATCTGATGAACGGCGCCAGCTACAATGTGCGGCCTCCACCGGATGCGCTGGCTGAATTCAAGATTGAGACCTCCAACTACAGCGCCGAGTTCGGGCACGCGGCTGGAGCCGTGCTCGATGCCAGCATTAAATCGGGTTCCAATCAATTCCACGGAGATCTGTGGGAATACGTCCGCAATACCAAGTTTGACGCGGCTGACTGGGACAATGGCGGTGAAGTTCCCGCCTACCACGAGAACCAGTTTGGAGCCACGCTGGGCGGGCCGATCTGGAAGAACAAGCTCTTCTACTTTGGCGATGCCGAGGCAAATCGCATCACCTTTGGTTTCCCCGACACTGGTCTTACCGTTCCTACCCCGCTCATGAGGGTAGGTAACTTTACTGAGTTGTTTAACCCTTCGCTCAATAGCTCAGGCAACAGCATTGCGGTCTTTGGAACGGATCCGGTCACCGGCGCGGGGTCTGCCGGCTACTACCCCTTGACCAACACCAGCAGTGCCGCCGGAAAAAACGTTACGGCCGGTCAGATTGCCGCCACACCCCCGCCCGGCATCGGCATTGCCGGCAACGGCGTACAAACCACCAATATTCTTTCCCCCGGCCCACCTCTCCCTGCGGGCGGGAGCGCTGCCGGACAGATGGATACAGTGGCATCTGAACTGATGAACGACTTTCCCATGCCAAATACCAACGGCTGGGATTCGAGTGCTCTTTCCGCTGGCCAAGGCGGGAAGACCTTTGCCAACTACCAAACCAACCTGCCGGTCAAGGAAGATACCTGGCAGTGGGACCAGCGTCTGGACTGGAATATAAGCGCGAAGGACCAGACCTACGCGCGTTTTAGTTACTCCCATCAACAAACCTCCGAAACTCCCAAGTTTGGGCCGATTCTCGACGGCGGTTCAGAGGGGCCCGGATTTAATGGCGGAGAAGTCTCATTCAACATGGGCCAGAGCCTGATGTTCAGCGAAACCCACATATTCAATCCCACATTGATCAATGAGTTTCGTTATGGCTATAACTGGGGCAATTTCCAAGCCCTTCAGTACAACCCCAGCCTGTCGGCAGCCTCCCTTGTTCCCGGCCTGTATAGCTTACCCACTTCCGGCGGAAATGGCGGTCTGCCGTTTTTCAATACGTCGGATCTCTCTCATTTCGGCGCGCCCAGGGACCTTCCTTCCATCGAGCGTCAAAACGTATACCAGTTCCTCGACAACGTTACCAAGATCTGGGGGAAACATTCCCTCAAATTCGGAGTGCAACTTGAAGCGATTCGCGCCTCCATCAGCCAGCCGTATTGCCCGCGCGGCATCGATCACTTCGCCACGACGTATAGCAGTCAACCGAATGCGTATGGCTACAACCCCAACAGTAATCAAACCGGCTGGGGCGTCGCGGACATGTTCACCGACAACATGGCGAACACGCAGGTCTCTCCGAATTGGAATACCGAATACTATCGCTGGTACCGCGCCGGATATGCGCAGGACGACTGGAGATTCAACTCCAGGTTGACCATCAACATCGGGTTGAGGTACGACAACTTCCAGCCAATCAGCAACAAGAATGGCGACATTGCCAATATCGTGATTCAATCAGCGGGAATTGGCACCGGAGCGGCAACTTTTGTCGAGCCCACCAAGGTTAAGGGCAACCTTAGCTCGTCCTTCATCAATGAGCTCGCCATAAACAACGTCGGCGTGCAGTATTCCGACAGCAACTCCCTGGTTACCTCGCAAAAGCTGAACTTTGCCCCCCGTTTCGGCCTCGCATATCAGGTTGATCCGAAAACCGTGGTGCGCGCTGGCTTCGGGTTGTTTTATGGCGGCATTGAAGTCCCGGGCGCCTCGGAATTGACTGACAACTATCCATTTGGCGAATTTTATGCCGTTGTTTACAACAGTACGAACTGCGAGCCTCCCGTCGCAGCTCCCGGATTTACGGGAGCGCCGCCTGACATCGGCACCTGCAATTCCACGGCCGAAGCCAATAACAATCCGAACTATCTTCCAAGTCTGCCCTACAGCACAGCTCTCGAAACGGGCATGGGGAACTTTATCAGCGCGGCTAGCGGTAACATCGCCAACCTGGTAAATGGGACGGGCTTCAATATGGAAGATACGACTGTCCACACTCCGTACACGATGGGCTACAACCTGACGGTTGAACGTGAACTGTCAAAGAACCTGGTTGCGTCTATGGGGTATGTGGGTAATGTGGCGCGGCACTTGTATAACGCCATCGACTCCGACGGAGCCTATGCTCTGACCAATCCGAACATCAATTTCTCATTGACTTTCCCGTTCCCCAGCCTGGGAATGCTCCAGTCGTCCTTCAATGGCGTGAGCATGTACAACTCGCTGCAGGCGAAAATTCAAAAACGTTATGCGGACGGGTTGAGTTATCTTGCCACGTATACCTGGGCGCACGCCACAGACAATTCCTCCAACCCCGGAATCGGAGTGGGACCCGGGCTTCGCAGCCCGCTTATCATTCCAATCAACGACGACGTAACTAACTCCAGTTACGATGTCCGCAATCGGGTTACCTTCAATGGCCAATACGAGTTGCCGTTCGGGAGGGGCAGGAAATGGGCGCACCAGGGCGGCTTGTTGGACTACCTGGTGGGCGGCTGGCAAACCAGCCTGACCTGGCAAGCGCAGACAGGCACACCCTTTACGATTACTTCAATCAATGAATGGGACAATGGTACTTCCCCGAACGGCGGCAATGCGTATGCGTATCAGATTCGCAATCCGTTTACCGGGGGAGGCACGCCCGATCCCACGCAACTCGCGGCGGGTGTAACATCCTGCCCAGCCGCGGTCCACAACAAGACAAACTGGTATAACCCTTGCGCATTCGCCAACCCGTGGAATGCCGCTACGGGCCCCCACGCGATCCCGATGCCTACCGTCCCTGGACAACCATCCGTCTCGGATGGCAGCGCAGTGGTTGGCGTCC
Source organism: uncultured Acidobacteriaceae bacterium (assembly GCA_963808695.1). Lineage (GTDB taxonomy): Bacteria > Acidobacteriota > Terriglobia > Terriglobales > Acidobacteriaceae > Telmatobacter. The sequence goes on along the minus strand of CAWEHF010000003.1, from coordinate 834 downwards.
AAGCTGCTATGAACTACCTCGGCGGGAAGGCAAATCAAGTGTACGGACCTGGATTTGATCGCGTAAACATGTCGGCTTTCAAATCCTTCAAGGTCTGGCGCGAGCAGTACATCCAGTTCCGCGCCGATGCCTTCAACCTTCTGAATCACCCGTCCTGGGCCAACCCGAGCGATGATACAAGCAACGACTCCGGGGGCGGCGACATTCTTGGTGCGCAGTCGTTCCAGAACCTTACGCCGGATGCACGATTCTTCCAACTTTCAGGAAAGTATGTGTTCTAAAGCAGCAGATAGCCTGCAGGCGTAATTGGGCCTGCAGTTTGGACAGCAAGTCTCCCGCAGGCGTCAAGGCGTCTGCGGGAGATTTGGTTTTAGCATCGCTTGCGGGATAGTATCTGTTACGAGCGCAATACCCGCACTGCGCGCAGAACGCGAATTGCCGTTAAGCCGTGGTGAGCAATGGAAGCTTCTCGTCGAGACGTATTGAAAGCGGCCGCAGTTCTGCTGGTGGACCAGTGGGCGATTTCGCGCCGATTCGCCTTTGCGGACGAGCCGGCGCGAGGGCCGGCAAAGGATGAGCGAAAAGTTATTGTTGTGGCATGCGGCGGAATACGGCGCATCGAGACGTTTCACAAAACCGGGCTGGGCAACATTCCTCATCTAGTCCACGATTTGCTGCCCGGGAGCGTATTTTATCCTCACATTCGCAATACGGGCGCCACTTCGCACTACAACACGATCTCCAGCATCATTACCGGGAACTGGCAACGGCTGGACGACTGGGGACTGACGGCGCCGGCCAGCCCGACGCTGTTTGAGTATCTGCGCAAGAGCA
>CAWEHF010000002.1:0-732858 GCA_963808695.1 uncultured Acidobacteriaceae bacterium | reverse complement strand
CTTGCCGTCAAGAACGTAAACAAAGCGCTGCGCCGGAGTGGGGCCGAGCGAACCGTCGCCGGCGAACTCGGCGGTCATCTGCGTAAATGCTGCGCCCAGCCGCGGCGCGGCATGGACGATGAAATCCACCTTAACGGCGCCGTGAAGCGGCGTGCGGATGAAGGTGTCGGGCGTTTGCAGCAGATGGTCAGGCTTGAGGCTGCTGCGTGTTGCACCAAGACGATTGAGATGCGGACGGGGCAATTGCGACCTCGAACAAGGGGAAATCGAACAGCTTTCGTGCAACGATTCTACTTGAGATCGCCCGCCAGCCGCTCAAGAAACCTGGCGGCGACGCGCAGCGCATTCTCAACGTCTTCTTCGCGTACAGCCTCATCCGGATGGTGGCTGATGCCGCCGGGACTGCGCAGGAAGAGCATTGCTGTCGGCACCCGCGCGGCCATCACCATGGCGTCGTGACCCGCGCCGCTGGGCATGCGTTTGGGCGGCAGGTTGTGCGCCTCCATGGCTTCGACCAGGAAAGCAGTGAGCCGCTCGTCCATGGGCACGGCGGGCTGATCCATCAGGCGTTTCGATTCGAGCGCGAGGCCGCGGCGATCGGCGATTTCGCCGGCGCGCGCCAGCAGCGTTGCAAGAGCTGCCGCACGCGCGGTGTCGGTGGAGTGGCGCAAATCGAGGCTCACCGCGGCTACTCCCGGAACGACATTGCCGGCGTTGGGTTCAACTTCAATTTTGCCCACGGTGGCGATCAAGCCATCGGTCTCGCGCGCCAGTCGCTCAACCGAAGCGATCCACTCGGCTGCGCCGGCCAGCGCATCGCGGCGCAGATGCATGGGCGTGGTTCCGGCGTGGTTGGCGAGGCCGGCGAAGCTGAGACTCATGCGCGTCTGGCCCACGATGTCGGTGACGGCGGCGATGCTCAGGCCCTCGGCCTCGAGTACAGGGCCTTGTTCAATGTGAATTTCCAGCATGGCGGCGGCGTTTGCGTCGAGCGCGGCGTCTCCAATCTTCGCAGGGTCGAGGCCGTAGTTGAGGATTGCGTCTTCGAGCGTAATGCCCTCAAGGTCTTTTAGCGCCAGCAGCGCATGATCGAATCGTCCGGCAACCGCGCGGCTGCCGATGAACGGCACGCCAAACCGCACGCCTTCTTCTTCGCTGAAGGCGATGACCTCGATCGCCAGCTCGCGCTGTTTTGCGTTTTGGACGAGTTCCAAGCCTAAACAGACGCCCAGCACGCCGTCATAAGCGCCCGCATCTGGAACCGTGTCGACGTGTGAGCCAATGACGAGGCGTTTCTTGCTCGCTCCCTCAGGCTGCCACAGTCCGCGCAGGTTCCCGGCGGCGTCGATCCTGACGCTCATGCCGAGTTCGGCCATTCGTTCGCGCAGGCGGTCGTGAACGGCGTGCATGGGCTCAGTGAGGAAGCGGCGCGCGATGCGGCCCGGCTCCTCAGTGAATGCGGCGAGCCGAATGCACTCGTCGATGACGGACTTTGCGCGGTCCCTCATGCGCGCACCTTCTCTGTGCCGCGAGGCGAGCCGAAGAAGGCTCCGGCTGAAAACACCAATTCGCCGCGCAGCCAGGTTTCGCGTACGCGGCCGCGAGCTGCGAGTGCAATGTAGGGCGAGAGTTTGTGGCGGAAGCGCAAATCGGACTCGGAAATCGTCCACTCGGCCGCATCGTCGAAAATGACGAGATCGGCGTCGGCACCCGCGACGAGCGCGCCTTTACGGCCTTCAAAGCCCGCTAACCGCGCGGGGGCAGAGGCCATCCACTTGGCCATCGATTCGAGCTTCACGCCGCGGCTGTGCATCACCTTCCACACCGCGGGCAGCGCCAGGCCGAGACTCGCAATTCCGCCCCACGCTTTGTCAAAGCGCCCTTCTTCTCGGCACTTCATGGGCGGCGGGCAAGGGGAGTGATCGGTGACGATCATGTCGATGTCGCCGCTCTCAAGCGCCTGCAAAAGCCGCTCGCGATTTTCGGCGCTGCGAATGGGCGGCGCGCATTTGTATTCCGTTGCGCTGTCCGGGATCTCTTCAGCCGCAAAGCAGAGGTAGTGGGCGCAGGTTTCAACTGTGATGGGCAGGCCCTGCCTGCGCGCCGACTCGAGCAGCATCAACGCTGGACCCGCGCTGGAGAGATGGACGACGTGAATCGGCGTCTGAAATTCATCGGCCAGCTTGACGAGAAGCGCGATCGCGTCCCTCTCCGCCATCTGCGGTCGCGAGGCCAGATAGCGCTGATACTTTTGCCAGCCGATCTCCGAAGGCTCCAACCTCTTTGTCGCAGCCTCAACCGGCCCCGCAACTTCAGCATGCGCCAGCAGCGGCAGGCCGGTTCCACGCAGTTTTTCGAGGGCGCGCCGAAGATCGTTTTCATCCACCCACGCAAAGCCGTCGATGCCGGAGTGAATCATGAAGCATTTGAATCCGGGAACGCCGGCTTGTATGAGGCCGGGCAGGAAATCGGCGTTGCCGCGCACTACTCCTCCCCACGCCGCCCAGTCGACCCAGGTCTTTCCGCGAGCAGCGGCGCGCTTTGACTCGAGGGCTTCGGCGTCGATGGTTTCGGGCACGCAGTTGAGCGGCATATCCACGAGCGTGGTAACGCCGCCGGCGGCTGCGGCCTGCGTGGCTGTTTCAAAGCCTTCCCACTCGGGGCGGCCGGGCTCGTTGATGTGCACGTGGGTGTCGACCAGTCCGGGCATCACGACCAGATCGCCAAAGTCATTGAGCGCGGCGCCGACAGGCACATCGCTCCACGGGCGCACCGAGGCAATCCGTTCGCCTTCCACCACAACCGTGGCGGGGCGAAGGCCGTCGGGGGTAAGCACGCGTTGGGAACGGAATGCCTGCGGCATGGTGTATCTAATTTCGCCGGTTGGGGATGCTGAGGGCAAGACTCGCAGCGGCCTAGCTCACTGCCGGCGCGCCCGTGGCTCAGCCCCGCAGCCGGCTCAGCAGGTCCTGCGGATGGACGGGTTTGGCGAGGATCTCGAATTCGTAGCCCTGGGCGCGGGCCTTCTCAAGCAGGTCGGCGGTGGCGGCCTGGCCTGAGAAGAGCAGGATCTTGATTCCCGGCCGCAGCGCGCGCATGCGAATGGCTGCATCAATGCCGTTGAGATCGGCCATGATTACATCGGAGATGAGCATGTCCGGCTCAAAGCTCGAAGCCAGCTCAAGTGCCTTCTCTCCGGAGTAAACAGCGCGGGCTTCAAAGCCGCTCTGATTCAGGATCATGGCCAGAGTTTCGGCGATGACTCTTTCGTCGTCGGCCACAAGGACTTTCGGCTTGGTCTTGGTTTCGGGCATATGTTTTCAGGACGTATGAACTTGACGATAGAACCGTCTTTTCGCTCCAGAATCCAGAGGCTTGAGCCGGCGTCCATCGCTTTTGCCGAACACTTATCCCAATGATACCCTTGAGCGGGAGTCGCTCGAAATATCTTCTCAACTCCGCTGGGAGCGGGTAGCGAATTACCCCGGCTTCCACCCCAATTCATCTGAAATCAACGGAATCGCTCTAAACTTGCCAAGATCAACCGGGTCATGGAACGATGGCGAAACCGGAGGGGGATTTATCGCCGCCATCCTGCGGCCGCGGCCTGAGCGGCATCCCCAATTTTGCGCTTCGATGCGATGCCGGCGAGGCGCAGCCAAACCTCAAACGCATTGCTCCTGGCGCGCTTGAGCGCGCGCCGCTGGCAACCTCGAGCAGTCCGTAAAGTTAGTGGAGAGAAACTGATGCAGGAAACCGCGATCTCCAATCCGGCCACGGTTCCGGCTTTCGCCACCGACGCCATCATCCGCGCCGAAAAAATCGAGAAGTACTACACGCAGCCGAGCGAAAGCCGAATCCAGGTGATTTCAGCGACGGATTTGAGCATCGTACCGGGCGAGATCCTGGCGCTGCTCGGTCCCTCAGGTTCGGGCAAGTCGACCATGCTGCGGATGCTGACCGGGCTATCGAGGCCCTCGGCGGGCGAGGTTTACTGGCATGAGAAGCCAATCTCGCAGGCTGAGATCAACGTCTCCATCGTCTTCCAGAGTTTTGCGCTATTCCCCTGGCTCACGGTGCTTGAGAACGTCGAGGCTCCGCTGCAGGCCCGCGGCTTGCCGCCCGATGAGCGCCGCGAGCGCAGCATGCGCATGCTCGACACGGTCGGCCTGGACGGTTTCGAGGGTGCATATCCCAAGGAGCTTTCGGGCGGCATGCGGCAGCGGGTGGGTTTTGCCCGCGCACTGGTGGTTGAGCCCGAGGTGCTGTTCATGGACGAGCCGTTCTCGGCGCTCGACGTGCTCACGGCCGAGAACCTGCGCAGCGAACTGCTGGAGCTCTGGGCCAACAAGACCATGCCCACCAAGGCGGTCTTCATTGTGACGCACAACATTGAAGAGGCGGTGCTGCTGGCCGATCGCATCATCGTGCTGGGGCGCAATCCCGGGCACATCCGCACCGACTTCAAGGTGCAGCTGCCACAGCCGCGCGACCGCAAATCGGAAGGCTTCACGCAGCTGGTCGATTACATCTACAAGGTGCTGACCAAGCCCGACGTATCGCCCGACGAGGCGCCCGGTCATCAGCATCCCGGCCCCAGGGTGCGCGACCAGCGCCAGATGCATTACCAGATGCTGCCCCATTCAAGGCCCGGCGGCGTGGCCGGCTTGCTTGAGTTGCTGCTCGACAAGGGCGGCCGCGACGACATCTATCGGCTGGCCGACGACCTGGCCTTTGAGATCGACGACCTGCTGCCGATTGTGGACGCGGCGCAGCTGCTCGGTTTCCTGAATGTGGAAGAAGGCGACGCAGCGATCACGCCCGCCGGCACGGAGTTTGCCAACTCAGAGATTCTGCGGCAAAAAGAACTCTTCCGCGACGCGGCGGTGGGCAACGTACTGCTGCTCAGGCAAATTACGCGGGCCCTCGAATCCAAGAGCGATCACACCATTCCCGAAGAGTTCTTCCTCGATATGCTCGACGAGCAATTCAGCCAGGAAGAGAGCGAGCGGCAGATGGAGACCGCGGTGGCATGGGGCCGCTATGCCGAGCTGTTTGACTTTGATGCTGCCCGGCGGCGGTTTATGCTGCCCGACGCGCAGGATGAGGAGATCTCGCCGGCCGGGGAAGACGAGTGACGATCCAGCAGACATTCTCGCGTTCGCTGGTCGCAGTTCGCACCTGGCCGGTTCTTACCGATCTCTCGGTGGCGCTGTGCGGGTTGGCGGTGTTTTTTGCCGTGGTGCGGATGGGCGCCTACTGGCTGGCCAAGCCCACGCCTGCAGTGGTCATCTCGCACTCGATCGGCGCCCTGCCGCTTTATGCTTTCTATTCCGTCGTGCGCATCGGGATTGCCTACCTGCTGAGCCTGGCCTTCGCTGTCGGGTACGGTTACATCGCTGCCTACAATCCCCGAATCGAAGCCTGGATGGTGGCGGTTCTCGACATCCTGCAGTCGATCCCGGTGCTCAGCTTTCTGCCCGGCGTGATGCTGGCCATGATGGCGCTGGTGCCGGGCCATCAGCTGGGCATCGAAATGGGCTCCATCCTGCTCATCTTCACGGGCCAGGTATGGAACATGGCCTTCAGCTTCTATTCGTCGCTCAAGAGCATTCCCCGCGAGATGATTGAGGCCTCGCGCATTTATCGCTACTCGGCGTGGCAGCGGTTCTGGCAGCTCGAGATGCCCTTTGCATCCATCGGTCTCATCTGGAATTCGATTGTCTCGGTAGCCGGCGGCTGGTTCTTCCTGATTGCCTGCGAGATGTTCGTGCTGGGCGACCGCGACTTCAGGCTGCCCGGCCTGGGCAGCTATCTGCAGACGGCGGCTTCGGCGAGTCCTGTCGACCTGAAGGCGCTGCTTTGGGGTCTCGGAGTGCTGGTGCTGATCATCGTGGCCACCGACCAGTTAATCTGGCGGCCGCTGATTGCCTGGAGCGATAAATTCAAGTTCGAGCAGGTTGAGTCCGCAGACCGCGTCACTTCGCCGATTCTCACGCTGCTGCAGCAGCCCAGCGCGCTCACGAAGCTGCCGGCGCGGGCGTGGAGTTCGTTCGAAGAGTCGATGTACAAGCGGCTCTCGACCACCCGCGAATGCCGCATCGTGCAGCCGGTGGAGGGCGCGCCGCGCCAGCGTGCAGGATGGGTTTCGATCGCTGCCGGGGCGGTGGTTTGCTGCGCTGTATTGTGGGGAGCCTGGAATGCGATGCAGTTGATCCACGGAGTCACGTGGGCTGACATGAGGATGTTGTTGCTGGGCGCGGGAGCCACCTACCTGCGCGTTGCGGTTTCGCTGCTCCTTGCCGCGCTCTGGACCATTCCTGTGGGCGTGATGATCGGGTTCAATCCCAACCTGGCGCGCATTCTGCAGCCCATTACACAGATAATCGCCTCGGTGCCGGCCACGGCCCTCTTCCCCGTATTGCTGCTGGGATTGATCCAATTGGGCGGCGGGCTGGGCGTGGGATCGATCGCGCTCATGCTGCTGGGCACGCAATGGTACATCCTGTTCAACGTGATTGCCGGAGCGATGGCGATTCCGTCCGACTTGAAAGAGGTTGCCTCGGTGTACAAATTCACGCGCTGGCAGCGCTGGACCAGGCTGATTCTTCCCGGCATCTTCCCCTATCTCGTCACCGGCATGATTACCGCTTCGGGCGGCGCGTGGAACGCGTCGATTGTGGCCGAGTACTTCCACATCGGCGACAAGACGCTGCAGACGCTGGGCCTGGGCGCGCAGATCAGCGCCGCAACCGACCAGGGAAAATTCTCCATCCTGCTGCTGGCCACAGTGCTGATGGCCACCATGGTGGTGACCATGAACCGCCTGGTCTGGCGCCGGCTCTACCGGTTGGCAGAGACGCGATATAAACTCGAAGGTTAACAACCGAAGCTGTGTCGGACGAGTAGATAATCCGTAGGCAGGTGTGCGCCCGCAGGTCAAGCGAATGCCTCAAGGGGTGCTGCATGGATAAGGAAAGTATTGTTCCCAAAAATGAAGCGCGGCGCAGTGTGCCGTTCTCTGTCCTGGCTCTCTCCGTCGTTGTGACCGCCGCAATCGTAAGTGGTGTGTTTCTATTACAGCGCAGATCTACTGCGCGGGTTTCAACAGAATCTCACCAAGTTGCAACGCCTGGAGCTTCGCAAGCAATACCTGCGATTCCCAAGCCATCCCCCACGTCCTCGGGAACCGCCGGCCACTCTATTCCGGTCCCTGTAAGCCTGACGGATGAGGACATGTTTAAGTTAAAGGCACCTAGCGTGGTACTGCTTCAAGTCTTCGATCAGTCCGGGCGGATGAGCAAAATTGGGAGCGGATTCATTGCTGGCCCGGATGGGACTGTCGTCACGAACTACCACATGGTCCGCGGCGCGTACTCTGAAAAGGCCGTATTTCAGGATGGCTCGACCGCTGATGTGCTCGGGGTGTTGGGTTACAGCTCGACCGAGGATTTGGCAGCTATTCGTTTAAATACTTCCTCCGCGCTTCCTCTTGAGCTTGGAGACTCGGATCGTGTTGAGGTCGGGGACAGGGTTGTAGCCATTGGCTCGCCGCGAGGCCTTCAAAACACGATTTCAGACGGCTTGGTAAGCGGCTTGCGCAGCGGGCGAATCCAAACCAGCGCCCCAATTAGTCCAGGCTCCAGCGGAGGGCCATTTTTCAACCAACAGGGGCAGGTAATTGGGGTCGCGGTTTCAGGCTTTAGAGATGCGCAAAACCTTAATTTCGTGGTGCCGATCAATCTGGCGAAACCCTACCTAGCGAATACGTCGTTTACCTCTCTGTCCGATCTTACGGCGCAGAATGCAGTTCTGCAGCCTTTAATGAATTCAACGATGACCATCGGAGCGGGCCAGGTTTACGAATTACCTCCGATCGTGATCGACGAAAATCGAATGGACGACGCGGAGCTAGGGGGCATTTTTCAATCTTCTGGGGGTGTCGGTGGGAGAATTCGCGTGGTTTTGCAGAATCGGCAAACCAATGCAATCCTGTACGACTCAGGGCGTGCTACAAATGGGCAGTTTTATAAGAGGCTCGACCCGGGAATATACCGTCTGGTATTCGACAACACGGGTTCCCTGGCCTTCCCCCGGACCGTGGCTGCTCGTTTTGTTCTAAGGTTCGTGCAGTAGTTTAGAGCGGAGCCCATTGGCTGCGAGAATTGCGACCGCAGTGCCCAGATGCGAAGCCAGTGTTTCCGCATCCTACTTTGGGGGCGTCGCGGAGCCAAATCCTGAGAATTGAGAGTGACTTATGATTCGCGTTGGATTGATCGGTTTCGGACTTGCAGGGCGCGTCTTTCACGCTCCGCTCATCTCTTCGGTCGAAGGGCTCGAGCTGGCTGCGGTTCTTGAGCGCGCAACCAACAAAGGCGCCGAGCGCTATCCCGGCATTATCACTTACCGTTCGCTCGATGAGATGCTGGCCGACGCCTCGCTCGATCTGTTCGTTGTAGCTACGCCGAACGGGACCCACTCTGAGCTTGCGAGCCGGATTCTGAGCGCGGGCCGCAACGTGGTTGTCGACAAGCCGATGGCCGTCACCTCGGCCGAGGCTGCCGAGTTGATGCGGCTCGCGAAGACCAACAGTGCGCTTCTTGTGCCGTTCCATAACCGCCGCTGGGACTCGGACTTCCAGACAATTCAGAATCTGTTGCATGAAGGCGCTTTGGGTCGGCTGGTCGAGCTTGAATCGCGCTTTGACCGCTGGCGGCCGACGCTGCCAACCGACCGATTGTGGAAGGTCGACCCGTCGGCCGGCGGCGGTGCGCTGCTCGATTTGGGAAGCCATCTTGTCGACCAGGCGCTGGTGCTCTTCGGCCAGCCTCTTGCGGTGAGCGCCGATGTACGCTCGGAGCGCGACCCGATCGCCGCCAACGACTCCTTTGAGATTCGGCTGCGCTACCACAATTTCATGGTCAAGCTGGGCGCAAGCAGCCTGGCGTTGCCGCCTATGCTGCGCTTCCACCTGCGCGGGACCAGCGGCAACTACTGGAAGAACGGACTCGACCCGCAGGAGGCGGCGCTGGCGAAGCTGACGCGAATTGATGTCTCGCAAGGGGGCTCAAGGTGGGGACGGGAACCGGCGGCAAACTGGGGCGTGTTGCATGTAGGCATCGACGGCGGCGAGGTGGCGAGGCCCATCGAGCCCGTTCCCGGCGACTACCGGCTTTATTACGCGGGCATCCGTAACGCGCTGCTGGGCAATGGGCCGGCGCCAGTCGCGTCCCTGGATGCGTGGCGCGGTTTGCGCATCCTGGAGTGGGCCGCGGAGAGCTCAGAGAAACGCTGTGAGATTGAGTGCGACTGGAGCGGTGAGCCGGTTTAATGCGCGGGCTCTTTCAGATTTCGACTACTTCGTCTTCCCGCCCGGCTCTTTCTCAATCAACGGCACCCAGAATCTGAACGTCGCGCCGTTCCCCGGCGTGCTCGTGACTTCGATTCCGCCGCCGTGCGCGGAGAGGATGGCGCGCGAAATTGCCAGGCCCATCCCCGATCCCTTGCGCGATTTGCTTCCCCGCCAGCCGCGGTAAAACTTCTCGAAGATCAGAGGCAGATCGATCGCGTCGATTCCGGGGCCGTTGTCTTCAACCGAAAACTCGAGCCGGTCGCCGATTCTGCGGCTGCTCAGGCTGACGCGGCCGCCTGGCGGGGTGTAAGCGGCGGCATTTTCCAGCAGGTGGCGCAGCACGCGGCCCAGCAGATGCGGGTCGAACCACGCCGGCTTGTCCTGGTCGGGGTCGCCCGGGCTCCCGGTTGCGATGCTGATGCGATGCGAGGCGAGAGTTTTGCGCATCCCTTCCACCGCCTGGTCGAGCAGCACGCGGGGATGGTGCGGCTCCATGTGCACCTGTACCACGTGCGCGTCGATCTCGGCCATTTCGACGGCCTCGCCGATGAGCAGGTCGAGCCGGGCGGCCTCTTCGTCGATGATGGCTGCCAGATCGCGTCGCCCCTCGGCGTCGAGCGATTCGCCGGTTTCATGCAGTGTTGTTGCGGCCGCGCGGATTGAGGTAAGGGGCGTGCGCAGCTCGTGGGTGAGTGAGTCGATGAGCGCCGAGCGCAGCCGCTCGCTTTCGCGCGCCGCCTCAATGCGCGCGGTGGCTTCAGTAGCCACGGCGCGCGCAACCGCGATCGCCACCTGCGCGCCGACCGCCGTCGCCACCTCGCGCGACAACGTATCGGGCTGCCACGCCAATGCGCCCACGGGCCGCAGTCCCAGAGTCAGCGCCATGTTGAAGTAACCTCCAAACGAGCTGAGCGTGGGGTTCATGCCCTCGGCCGTTGCCATCATTGAGGCCCGCACGCTGGCTGGAATCTCAGAGACCGACGCGTAAAACTGTTCCTGATCGCAAACGTAGAGAACGACTCCATTCAGCGAAAAGACGCGATCGATAAACCGCGGAAGGTCGTGGATGAGCTGATCGGCATCTTCGCACAGCATCATCTCCTGGCTGAGCGCGTAGAGGCGCTCAACATCGGCCTGGCGCTGCTCGGCCTCGCGGCTCTCGCGCCGCGCCCGTTCAGCCACGCGGCCTACGATGAGGCAGCTGACCAGGAAGCAGGCCATGGCCACCCACTCGCCGGCGCCGGCCAGATACAGCGTCCGGTAGGGCGGCAGAAAGAAGTAGTCGAAACAGACGGCGCAGAGCGCGGCGACGTAGAGCGAGAGCCGCATTCCGGCCTGGGTCGCCGTCCACACTACCAGCACCAGGAAGACGATGCCGGCTGTAGTTGAATCGGCATGCAGCCAAACCAAAGCTGCCGCGGCGGCAACCGCAAGTGCCGAGGTTCCGGCCCACTTCAAAGCCCTTTGCGCTGAGCCGGGTATCTGCATTTCTTCCTCACCGGAATGATACTAGGGCCTGCTCATCGAAGGCCCTGCCGCTCCCGGATGATGTAATCTGCGGATGGAAGAAGAGAACGATGCCTGGGAGAATTCTGGTCATTGACGATGAGCCGCAGATCACGCGGGTGCTGCGCGCGGCGCTTTCGGCTCAGGGGTACGACATACGCACCGCCAACGATCCTGAGGAAGGCCTGCAGGTCTTTCGCGACTGGCCCCCTGACCTGGTGATTACCGACCTGATGATGCCGGGGATGAGCGGGGTGGATGTCTGCCGGGCCATCCGCGCGAACGGCGAAACGCCCATTCTGGTGCTTTCGGTCCGCGACCACGAGCGATCGAAGGTTGAGGCCCTCGATGCCGGCGCGGACGACTACGTCACCAAGCCGTTCAACATTCAGGAACTGCTGGCCCGCGTGCGGGCTCACCTGCGCCGCGCTCCCGAGCGCACCGCATCGGCCATTGAGACCGGCGACTTTGTGGTTGACGCCAACGCCCACAGCATCACGGTGCAGGGAAAGCCGATTCACCTCACACCCAAGGAATTTGACCTGCTGCTGCATCTGGCCCGCCACGCCGGCAAGGTGATTACGCACCGCGCCCTCTTGACCGCGGTATGGGGCGCGCAATCGGCACACCAGCCTGAGTACCTGCGCGTCTTTGTGGGGCAGCTGCGCAAAAAGCTCGAAAACCAGACCGGGCGCCAGTACATCCAGACCGAGCCGTGGGTAGGCTACCGGTTCCTGCCCGAGGGATGGACGGGCAACCAGGAGTAACCTCCATCCGGCATGGGAATCTTAGCTTCGTGCGCCTTTGATTTCCGACCGGGCCGCTCTGCATTGGCAGCTCCGGAAATCCTTGTTTTCCACGGCTTTGTGCGCCCGGCAAAGCGATCTTTATAGATTCTTTAGGAAAGATTTTCGAGACTCAAATCCGCCGTCAGCAACAATCGAATTCGGCATGTCGTCTTGGGTCAAAACCAGCCCCGCGCATGCCTGGTACGTAGTGTGCCCAGGGACGACCGCAGACTGAAGCGCAAAGAACTTTCGCCTGCAATCAGCCCTTCCGATTCATACGGAGTCTTTCGAATGCAAGACGAATTGATGCTGCTCTTCACAGCCGTTTTCTTCGGCGTGGCCTTTCTCTATGTCAAGGCCTGCCAGAAGCTGAGGTAATCCGATGCACGTTGACCTAGTGACCGCTGCCGCTCTGGCGATTTCCGTCCTGCTGTTGGGTTACCTGACTCTCACCCTGCTGTTCCCGGAGAAATTCTGAAATGACGGCCAATGGCTGGTTGAAGTTTGCCATTTTCTCTTTGGTTCTGCTCGCCGCAACGCCCCCGGTGGGAATCTATCTCGCCCGCGTGTTCGAGGGCGAACGCACCTGGCTCGATCCAATACTTAGGCCCATCGAGCGTTTCATCTACAAGCTCTGTCGCGTGAACCACGAAAAGGAGATGAATTGGCGCGAATACGCCTATTCGATGCTCGGATTCTCGGCTTGTACGCTGCTGATTACCTATGCGATCGAACGCCTGCAGGCCTGGCTGCCCTGGAATCCTCAGCATCTGGCCAACGTAGGAACCGATCTGGCGTGGAACACTGCCGCCAGCTTTACCACCAACACCAACTGGCAGTTCTACACGCCTGAGAGCACCATGAGCTATCTCACCGAGATGGCCGGGCTGGCGACTCATAACTTCTGGTCGGCGGCGGTCGGCATCGTGGTTGCCATCGCGTTCATCCGCGGCATCAAGCGCACCACTACGGGCACGATCGGCAACTTCTGGGTCGACACAACCCGTTGCCTGCTCTATGTGCTCGGACCCGCGTGCGTCGTCTATGCCTTGCTGCTGGTAGGGCAAGGTGTGCCCCAGAACCTGCATGCCTACACCGCCGCGCACACTCTCGAAAGCGCCTCCCAGACCATTGGCCAAGGGCCGGTGGCTTCGCAGGAAGCCATCAAGATGCTGGGCACCAACGGCGGCGGTTTCTTTAACGCCAACAGCGCCCATCCCTACGAGAATCCCACGCCGTTCTCGAATTTTCTGCAGATGCTTTCGATCTTCATCATTCCTGCAGGGCTGACGTTCGCTCTGGGGCGTATGACCGGCTCGCAGGGCCACGGCTGGGCTGTCTTCGGAGCCATGTTTCTGCTCTTCGCCACGGGCTTCACGGTTTGCTACTGGGCCGAGTCGCACCCCTACAACGTAATTCACGGCGCCGCGCAAACCGGCAGCGCCACGGCGCCCGCGGGCAACATGGAGGGCAAAGAGGTGCGCTTCGGCATCGCCGACACTACCTTATTCGCCACCATCACCACCGACGCCAGTTGCGGCGCGGTCAACAGCATGCACGACAGCTTTACGCCCCTGGGCGGCATGATTCCGCTCTCGAACATCATGCTCGGCGAGGTGGTCTTCGGCGGCGTAGGCGCAGGCATGTACGGGATGCTGATCTTCGTGGTCCTCTCGGTATTCATCGCCGGACTGATGGTGGGCCGCACGCCCGAGTACCTGGGCAAAAAGATTGAGGCCTACGACGTGAAGATGGCCATGCTCTACGCGCTCATCTTTCCGTTCATCATCCTCACCTTCGCTGCCATCTTCGTGCTCTTGCCAGTCGGGCTTTCGGCCACCAACAACTCGGGCCCTCACGGATTCTCCGAGATCCTTTATGCCTTCACCTCCGGCGCCGGAAACAACGGATCGGCTTTTGCGGGGCTGGGGATGAACTGGTCAGGACCGAACTGGTGGTGGAACATCGCGATGGGCTTTGACATGCTCATCGGCCGCTTCATGATGATGATCCCGGTACTGGCATTGGCCGGCAACCTGGCAATGAAGAAGAGCGTGCCGCCGTCACCGGGAACGTTCCCCGTGAATACTTCGCTGTTTACCGTGCTGCTGGTTGGCGTAGTGCTGATCGTGGGCGCGCTTACCTTCTTCCCGGCGCTGAGCCTGGGGCCGATTCTGGAGCATTTACTACTGAAGTCGGGAACACTGTTCTAGGGACTAAGGGACTAAGGGACTAAGGGACTAAGAGACCAAGAGATTAAGGGATTAAGGACTGAAACGCTCAACAAACAAGCTGAAGGCTGAAAGCTGAGAGCTAAGAAAAAATGGCTGAGAAGACAAGTCTTTGGAATACGCAAATTATGGGGCAGGCGCTCGTCGATTCGGTGCGCAAGCTCGACCCGCGCTGGATGGTGAAGAACCCCGTGATGTTCGTGGTGGAGGTGGGCAGCGTACTCACCAGCGCACTGCTCATCGAGAACGTGATCAATCGTCAACCCGGCTTCGGCTTCAACCTTCAGATCACGCTCTGGCTGTGGTTCACGGTTCTTTTTGCCAACTTTGCCGAGGCTATGGCCGAGGGACGCGGCAAGGCCCAGGCCGACACGCTGCGCAAGGCCAAGGGCGAGACCATCGCCAAGCGCTACAGGGACGACGGCAGCTTTGAGGAGGTCGCGAGCGGACTGCTGCGGGCCGGCGACGTGATCTACGTTGAAGCCAACCACTACATCGCCGGCGACGGCGAAGTGATCGAGGGCGTGGCCTCGGTTGACGAGTCGGCGATTACCGGCGAGTCGGCTCCTGTCATCCGCGAGGCCGGCGGCGACCGTTCGGCCGTCACCGGCGGCACCAAGGTGCTCTCGGATTGGATCAGGGTGAAGATCACCTCGAACCCCGGCGAAACATTCCTCGATCGCATGATCGCGCTGGTTGAAGGCGCACAGCGGCAGAAAACGCCGAACGAAATCGCGCTGAGCATCCTGCTCTCAGGGCTCACGATCATCTTCCTGCTCGCGGTAGTCACTCTGCAGCCCTTCGCCATGTACTCCAAGGCGCCGCAAACCATCTTCGTGCTGGTTTCGCTGCTCGTTTGCCTAATTCCCACCACCATCGGCGGACTGCTCTCGGCCATAGGCATCGCGGGCATGGACCGCCTGGTGCAGTACAACGTGCTGGCCATGAGCGGCCGAGCGGTTGAAGCCGCGGGCGACGTGAACACGCTGCTGCTCGACAAGACCGGTACCATCACGCTGGGCAATCGCCAGGCGACGGAATTCTTGCCCGCACCCGATGTGAGCCACGAGCGGCTGGCCAACGCAGCGCAGCTTTCGTCGCTCTCCGACGAAACGCCCGAGGGCCGGTCGATTGTGGTGCTGGCCAAGGAGAAGTACAACCTGCGCGGACGCGATCTGGCGGGCACGCATACCGAGTTTGTTCCATTCACTGCGCAGACGCGCATGAGCGGCGTCAACCTGCCCGGCACGCGGATTCGCAAAGGATCAGTCGACGCCATTGCGCGGTTCCTTGAAGAACAGGGCTCGTCGCTGCCGCAGAAGGTGCGCGAGAACGTTGAAGAAGTGGCGCGGATGGGCGGCACACCGCTGGTGGTGGCCGAAAACTCTTCGGCTTTGGGCGTGATTCACCTCAAGGACATTGTGAAAGGCGGTCTCAAGGACCGGCTTGCGCGGCTGCGCGCCATGGGCATCCGCACCATCATGATCACCGGCGACAACCCGCTGACCGCTGCAGTCATTGCGCGCGAGGCCGGCGTCGACGATTTTCTGGCCGAAGCCAAGCCCAAGGACAAGATGGACCTGATCAAGCGCGAGCAGGGCAAGGGCAAGCTGGTGGCCATGACCGGAGACGGCACCAACGACGCGCCGGCGCTGGCCCAGGCCGATGTGGGCGTGGCCATGAACTCGGGCACGCAGGCCGCAAAAGAGGCCGGCAATATGGTCGATCTCGATTCGAATCCGACCAAGCTGATTGAGATCGTGGAGATCGGCAAGCAGTTGCTGATGACCCGCGGCGCGCTCACCACGTTCTCCATCGCCAACGACGTGGCCAAGTACTTCGCCATCATTCCGGCCATGTTTGCGGGCGTTTTCCCGGTGCTGAACGCACTCAACATCATGTATCTGCATTCGGCCCATTCGGCGATTCTTTCGGCGGTCATCTTTAACGCCATCATTATCGTTGCGCTGATTCCGCTGGCGCTCAAAGGCGTGAAATACGCGCCCAAGGCCGCCGACGTACTGCTGCGCAATAATCTGCTGGTCTACGGCGTGGGAGGCATCATCATCCCATTCATCGGCATCAAGGCCATTGACATGTGTCTGGTTTGGCTGCACCTGGCGTAGCAGAAAGCTGACAGCTGAGGGCTGAAAGCTGCTCTATTGAAGGAGATTCGATCGTGCAATCCGGTTCAGGTTCATTCGCTGCTCACGAAGAATTGGCACACAAGCCCGCGCATACTCAGGGAGGGCCAGCAGTGCATTCAGTATGGAAGACCGCGATTCTGTTTACGCTCGTCACCACCGTGCTGTTAGGCATCGTTTATCCCCTGGCGATGACCGGCATTGCCGGGTTTATTCTTCCGCACCAGGCCAACGGCAGCCTGATTCTGCGCAACGGGCAGGCGATCGGCTCGGAGCTGATTGCACAGAGCTTTACATCCGAACGCTACTTCCATCCCCGGCCATCGGCTGCCGGCAACGGGTACGACGCCACCAGCTCAGGCGGAACGAACCTGGCGCAATCGAACGCCAAGCTGGCCCAGCGCATCCAGGGCGATATTGACGCGCTCCAGAAGCAGAACCCCGGCAAACCGGTACCCATCGACATGGTGACCACTTCGGGCTCGGGACTGGATCCCGACATCACGCCCGACAACGCCTTCTACCAGGCGCCGCGCGTGGCCAGGGCGCGCGGAATTGCTGAGGAGAAAGTCCGCGAGCTCATTGGCCAGCACATCTCCCAGCGGCAGCTCGGCCTTTGGGGCGAGCCGCGCGTAAATGTGCTGGAACTGAACCTCGCTCTCGACCAGATTGCGAAATAGGTTTTTGGCGCAGCGGCTTCCCACTGCTATGAGCAATTGCGGGAAGGGCAAAACAGCCCTTCCCGTTTTTCTTTTTCCGTACCCCAAAACTGTCATTACCACCCCAAAACTGTTATTGCGTGAATTCGGCCCGCCTCGTTATGGTTCCTTTCGAGGGTTTTCTCCGTGAGTCGCAGAAAGATGTTTTGGGGCTCGATTGTCGCATTTGCTTTCTTTTCCGCCGGTCTGTTGTTCTCGCAGGGGCTACCGGCTCAAAATGTCAGCGGTTCAGCCCATCCGGCCTCGGCAGCAACTTCGCCGTCCCGTTGAGCTGCCAACGTGCGCGCCAGCGACGCTAACTCGCTACACGTCTCTTCGCCCTTCCAGCGCCTTCGCCATCGTCACTTCGTCGGCATATTCAATGTCGCTGCCGGCGGGCACGCCAGTTGCTATCCGCGTAATCTTCACCGAAAATCCACGCAGCGAAGTTGCCAGCCAATCGGCCGTCGCCTCGCCTTCCAGCGTGGGGCTGGTCGCGAGAATCACCTCATCGACTTCTCCGCGCTCGACCCGGCCCATCAGCGTGCCGGTACGCAACTGCTCGGGGCCAACGCCGTGCAGCGGCGACAGCGTTCCGTGCAGCACGTGGTATACGCCCTGGTAGGTGCGGGTGCGTTCAACGGCAGCGATGTTGGTGGGTTCTTCAACCACGCAAACCAGGCGCTGGTTGCGCGTGGGGCTGGCGCAGTAGGCGCAGGGATCGATATCGGTGACGTTGTTGCAGATGGAGCAGAGACGCAGGCTGGCCTTGAGGTTGTGCACCGCCTCGGCCAGCGCGGCCGCGTCTTCGTCGCTCGAGCGCAGAATGTGAAACGCGTACCGCTGAGCGCTCTTCGCGCCCACTCCGGGTAACTTCTTCAGCTCTTCAATGAGCCGGGCCATCGGCTCGGCGTAACGTGACACGGCTCGCCTCCGTCTCTCATTCGGGTGCCCCATCCCTGCGGCGCTGATGTCTTTGCCTCAAGGGTGGGATAGCACGCCGGTTGTAACCGCCGCAATTTCAGCTGATTCCGGGAATCTTCAACCCGCCCAGCATGCCCTGCATGTTCGACTTGATGACCTCATCGGCCTTGCGTCCGGCCTCATTGACTGCGCCAACAATCAGGTCCTGGAGCATCTCAACGTCGGCCTGCCCGCCGCTCAATGCCGTCACCGCCGAGGGGTCGATGCGCAGCTTGAGCAACTCCTTTTTGCCGTTGAGGGTCGCGGTCACCGCGCCGCCGCCGCTCGATGCCTCGACCACCGTCTCAGTCAGCTTGCGCTGCATCTCCTCCTGCATCTGGCCGGCCTGCGAAAGCATCTCCTGCAATTTGAGCGGATTAAACATACCGACTGCTCCTGTTTCTTAGGTCTACAATTTCTCGCGCAGATCGACCACGCTGCGCACCTCTGCGTGGAAGATCTCACGCGCGCGCTGCACCATTGGATGGGCCAGCGCGGTTTCCTGGATGCTTCCGGCGGCAATCACCGGCGCCGCAGCCGATGCCGAGGCCGTACCCGCGCCGGGTACAGCGGAAAACTTTACCGGCCCGCCCAACCGCCGCAGTTCCTGCCGGATGGTCTTTTCCGCCGCCGCATTGACGGTGAGGCTCAGCATTTTCTTGCCGATGCCAGGAACTTCAATGTGCAGGCTCGCGCCTTCAATGGACCACGCGGCCGTATTCAGCAACTCGGCAGCCGATGCGTGGCCGCCGTTGGCAAGCGCTGCAATCACGCCGTTACGCAAGGCAACGATGCCGGGTGCGCCAACGCTCTTGGGTTCTGCTTCAGGCGCTTTGGCCAATGCGCCTTCAGTCATCGGCGTGGGCAGCGCGATTGCCGTTGCCGGTTCCGCGGCTACGCTCTGCTTCAGGCTCGGCCCGGCATTCCAGCTCGATTGGCTCGATTCAAACGGAGAGATGCTGCGCGATGCCGAAGAAGTGGGCGCAGGCGCCGCCGCATGGGCAGATCGCGGTGAGCCGGCTGGGGCCCGTGTGGCACCGGTCGGCGCCGATGTGCTTCGTGCGCCGGTGGTTGCGCCGCTCAACAGCTCCTCGATGGGCAACAGGCGCTGCGCGTGAATAAGCTTGAGCAGTCCCAGTTCGAGATGCAGCCGCTGCTCCTGCCGGTAATTCAGATCGTCAAAGGTACGCAGCACAATCTGCAGATTGCGAGTCAGCTCTTCTTCAGTAAACAGAAGCGCAGAACGCGCGGCGCGGGCGCGCTCGTCGGCCGAAATCTGCAGCAGTTCAGTCTGCTCGCCGCCCAGCTTGGTCATGAGGGCGTTGCGCAGGTAGCGCACCATCTGCCGGGCCAGTGCCTGCGGGCTGTGGCCGGCGCTCAGCAGAACATTCAACTGCTCCATCAGCTCTGCGCTCTGCCCCGCGGCCACGGCCTCCATCAGCCGCTCAAAG
Organism: uncultured Acidobacteriaceae bacterium; assembly: GCA_963808695.1. Taxonomy (GTDB): domain Bacteria; phylum Acidobacteriota; class Terriglobia; order Terriglobales; family Acidobacteriaceae; genus Telmatobacter. Next base: position 713,725 of record CAWEHF010000002.1, on the reverse strand, counting down.
ACGGCATTCGGCACCGAGCCCATAAGCTCGCGAATCTGCGCAGCGGCGAGGATGGGCCGTCCATTCTCGACCGGGGCCGAGGCAATCGCCTGATCCATGATGCTTAATGCGTCACGCATCGATCCGTCGCCGGCCTCGGCCAAAAGAGCCAACGCATCGTCTTCGGCGCCGACCTGCTCGGCCTCGGCAATCATCTTCAGCTGCGCCAGAATGTCGTCGAATTTGACCGCATGAAAACTGAAGTGCTGGCAGCGCGAGCGGATGGTCTGCGGAATGTTTTCGGGCTCGGTGGTGGCCATCATGAAGATGGTCCAATCAGGCGGCTCCTCGAGGGTTTTGAGGATCGCGTTGAAGGCCGCATCGGTGATCTGGTGGGCTTCGTCGAGGAGGAATATCTTGTAGCGGTCGCGCGCCGGCTGTACCGAGGCCTGGTTGCGGATGGAGCGCACGTCATCAATGCCTCGGTTGGAGGCGGCATCGATTTCGATAAAGTCAAAGGAGTGGGTAGCTTCGTTGCCCCCTTCGGGGCTGCCGCCGGAAGCGATTTCGCGGCAAGAGACGCACTTGAGGCAAGGCTCGTGGTCAGGCCTTTCCACACTGCCCACCTGGTTGCGGCAGTTCAGCGCCATGGCCAGAATGCGGGCGATGGTGGTCTTGCCGATGCCGCGATGGCCCGAAAAAATGTAGCCGTGGGCAATGCGATTCTGGCTGAGTGCGTTCAGCAGCGTCCGCGTCACGTGGTCCTGGCCGGCCACGTCGGCAAAGCGCTGCGGACGGTACTTGCGGGCCAGAACCTGGTAACCCATGATGGCTTGCTCTCCTTGAGGCCGGAGGAATTTCGAAGGGCCTAAAGGGGATTGTATCGTTCCCGGCTGGAGGCGGGCCTCGACCCCTAAGCAGGCTTTTTGCCGTTCTGCCGCGCCTTCTTCTTGCGGCTTTTCACCTCTTCAAGCGAGTACATCGTCCGGCGGCAGCCCCTCGACCCGCAGTTGCAATTGGCTTCATCTTTGCCGCCATCGTAAAGGCAATAGTCGTAGGTGATCTCCTCGCCGGCCTTGATGTTGCGGGTGGCCACAACATAGACATGACCGTCGATCTCCTCGGTCTCGCAGTTGGAGTCGCAACTGTGGTTGATGAACATCGTCATGGAGTGGCCGTCGATGACCATCGAGCCGTCGCCGAGTCCAAATAAGTAGGTGACGGGCGAGTTCTCGTAGCGCTTGTCGGCCTCATCCTTGGTCATCAAGTGGCCGGTGTACTCAGCCACGCGGCGGCCTTTGCGAATGCGTGAAGTGGTATAACAGCCGGCGGCGTGGATTACCGAAGATCGGATGATGAGTGCCATGCGGGTGAGCAGTCGTATCCTTGAAAGTGAGATGCAGAACTTGCCGTATGGCCGCATCGTACCATTTATGGGGGTGGAAAAAGGGAAAGTGAGGTTGTTGGCTGCAGCTGCGATGGTTGTTGCCTGGTGCGCGATGGCGTCGCCCCAGATAGGTGCGCAGACGCAACCGGCCCCGGCCCAGACCCCTCCCGCGCAACCCGCGCAGCCCACAAACAACCAGAACAAGCCGGCCACGCCGCCCTCGGGCAGCAACAACCCATTCCCTGAGGATGAAACTACGGTTCCGGTGATGCCCAACCGGAGCGCGATCAATCTGCCCACAGACACTGGGTCGACCAGCGGCCTGCTGCTCATGCCTGGGTACGATCTCGATCCGGTGCATAGTCCCGATGAGGGCGCGGCCAGCGCAGACAGCGGGTCAAGCTCGAGCCTTTCCGGTATAGACGCCATTGCGCCCGACGCCGACACTGACGCGCAACCGGCCGGCAAGCATGGCAGGCGGCAGGAAGTGGAAGAGCCGGAGCATCAGGAGACGGCGGCTGAAGACGAGAACGTTGGCAAATACTATCTCGACACCAGGGACTGGAAGGCCGCCCTCTCGCGCTTCGAGTCGGCCCTGGTGCTGGACCCCGATAATCCCGATGTTTACTGGGGGCTGGCCGAGAGCGAGCGTCACCTGGGCCGTTTCGCCGATGCCCGCGAGAACTACCAGAAAATAATGGAGTACGATCCCGGCAGCCACCACGCCAAAGAGGCGAGCAAAGCGCTCAAAGATCCCGAGATCGCCAACGCCAAGGCGGCTCCAGCGTTGCAGCCCGCAACTGCGCAGCCGCAATAGCCACACACCGTCTGTAAATAGAACAAAAAACTGTCCATAGGCGTGCATCCTGCCCGCCAATCTACTTTCGATATTCCAAGTACCCGGTTTAGGGGATGGAAGCTGGCCGGGAGGGGGCCTAAGCTCCGAACATGGCCGCTGCTGCTGTCAACACATATCTTGAGTCTCTCTGGGCCCGTCACGGGATGCGGGTTTCAGGCCCAGCCGGTGAACCTGCGCTCAATCCTGTTACCAACGCTGCTTCCAGTGAGCAAATGGCGATCCTGGATGCACTGCCGGTGCTGATCTTCCTCGAGCGGGCAGGCAAAATCGTGTTTGCCAACCGAGAGGCGAGGCTGACGATTAACGAAGTCGACGGCGAATGGGCGGAACGGCCAATCGAAGAGGTTCTATGGGGGCTTTTGCCGGGAACGGCTGAGCCGCAGACGCGCCTGAAAGGCACGCGCCGCAGCCGTCCCTTCCACGCCACCATGCCGGTGGCCGGCAGCCGGATGATGCCGGTTGAAGGCACTTACTCTGTCGTGGGCGAATCCCGGAACGAAGCGGTAATCGTGGCCCATCCGAGTATCCACGAGCGCGCGCCGAAGTCGAACTTTACTGAAGACGTGCTGGCCAGCCTGCCTGAGGCAGTGGCGATTGTATACGGAAATCATATTCTCTACACCAATCCCGCATTTACGCGGATGTTCGGGCACACCTCTGAGGAGGTTGAAGGGATCAGCATGAGCGAATTGATGATGATGGAAGCGCATCCTTATGAGAACGCGGTGCTGGCCGCGCTGCTCGAAGACAAGGGCAACGGAAGCTTTGAAGCCACCCTCCGCGGCCCGGTGATGAATTTGAGGGTTGAAGTTGCTCCGCTGGTGGTGAACGGCGAGTTCGCCGGACGTGTCATTACGTTTCGCGATGCTCAAAGGCAGGATGGGACCGGAAGCTGGCAGCTCACTGAAGGGCTTGAGAATCATTGGAGCGAGAGCGTTGTTCCGCATCCGTGATGCGCGCGATTTGAGCGCGCGCAACTGCCGCCGTCCGTTGTAGCATGAGCGCATGACGCCCTCCGCAAAGCCCTCCCCGCGAAACCATCGAAAGAAAAAGCCGGCGCGCAAGGAGCTGGTGATCGTTACCGGCATCTCCGGGGCAGGGAAGGCCTCGGCGCTGAAAGCCTTTGAGGATCTTGGTTTCCATTGCGTTGACAATCTGCCGCTGGAACTCTTGCCGCAATTCTCTGAGCTGGTGAGTAAATCTACTGAGGTTGAGCGCGCAGCCATCGTGGTGGATGTGCGCGAAGGACCCACACTCGACCGTCTGCCTGAAATCCTGAAAGAAGTAAAAAAGTTGCTGCCCACGCGTGTCTTATTCCTCGACGCGCAGGATGCAGTGCTGGTTCGCCGTTATTCTGAGACGCGCCGGCCGCACCCGCTGGGGCGCTCTGAGACCGTTTGGCGGTCGATCGTTGAAGAGCGGCAACTCCTCGACCCCATCCGCAACGTCACCGATACGCTCATCGACACTTCGAACTTCAATGTGCATGAGCTGCGGGCGCACATCCAGTCGCGCTTCGGTCACGAAGACGAAAACAAGATCCTGCTGGTTTCGTGCCTCAGCTTCGGATTCAAGAACGGCGTGCCGCTCGACGCCGACATGGTCTTCGATGTGCGCTTCCTTCCCAACCCGCACTTTGTCCCCGAGTTTCGCAAAAAGACCGGCCTCGACCCCAGGGTTGCGGCTTACGTGCGCGGCTTTCCGCAGAGCAGGGAGTTTCTGTCGAAGGTGACCGGGATGATGCTCTACCTGCTGCCGCACTACGTTGAAGAGGGCAAGAGTTACCTGACCGTGGCTTTCGGTTGCACCGGCGGCCAGCACCGCAGCGTGATGATGGCCGAAGAGGTGAAAAAGCGGCTCGCCAAAGCCGGCTACCAGGTCAAGGCGCTCCACCGCGACATGGTGAAGGGATAGGTAAGGAGTTTACCGCGCGCCCAAGTCGTCGAGCCAGCGCGTGAAATCGGCTGAAAGATCGCTGTCGGAGTTGTGCGATTGGGTCAGCCACACCAGCGTCTTGCGGCTTGAGATTTCGCGGTACGCCGTTGGCTCGCCGGAGGCCTGGCGCAACGATGGAATATCGAACTCAAACCACAACGCGGGAATCCTAATTTGCTTTCCTGCGGCAACGATGTCGTACCGGTCGCGCACCAGCAGATGCGCGGGAACAAGCCGGGCGCGCGCATCGCCAAAGATGATCGTTGCAGGGTTTGTATATGTCCATTTCACAACAACGCCGGCGAGCTCGCGATGCGCGGCCGCAACCTCGAGTGCAAGGTTGGCGCCGAGAAATTTGCCGTAGACAACGATTTTGTGCGGATCGATGTGGCGCGTGTCTGTGAGGTAATCGAGCGCCCAGTTTGCGTCTTCGAGCCAGTGCGCTTCGCTGGGATGAGCGAACCTGCTCTGCCCGTAGCCGCGGTAGTCAAAGGCGAAGACGTTCACGCCAGTTTCGTGCAACTGCGAAAGCGCGAGAACTGTATTGCCCAGGTTGCCGTCCTGCCCGTGGAGATACAGGACGGTGTAGCGGCTGTAACGCGAGTCCGCAGCAGCTGGAATCCACCATCCGCTCAGCTGCGGGGCTCCCGCGCCGGTTGTCGCGAAGCTGATTGGGTCGAATGCGAGTCCTGCGCTGGCCGGTGTTTTTGCCACCGTCGATGACGGATGGTAGAGCAGTTGCCAGCTCCCCTGCCAGAAGAGCAGGCACAGAACGAGCCAAACGCACAGCGTAGCAGCCGCGACAACGCCGGCAACCGCACCCAGCAGCCAGCGGCCTGAGACCGTGGGCGGCGCAGACTGCGCGTGTGAGCCGGTCTTTGCGCGCGCCCCGGCCGTGCTGTGTGTCTTCGCTTTGGATTGGGCTAACTTGCGCGGCATTCGAGATCGATGGGACCGGGCCTACGGTTTTTTTGCATTGGCCTGTGGCCTTCTATCTATGCTAATTGGCGTCAGGCGCGGTGCTCATCCGACCGGCTGTACTGCGCCCCGGCCCACGATCTGCTCAACGCGCTCAACCCAGGTGCGATCGGCCGCGACGCTCAGGCCATCAGGCTCGAGAATCACAGCGTACTCGCCCTTCTTTTCAAGCTGAAGCATCACTTTGCCGGGCCCCGGCGCGGCATCTGAGGCGCTCTTGAGCTCACTGAGCAGCTGCTCAGTGGCGCGGTCAAGGTCGATGCGAATGCGCAGCCCGGTGGGCAACTTGACTTGCACGTCTTCAAGCGCCTGGATGGTGACCAGCGAGAGCTTGGGAGCGGCTTCATCGTCGTTGCCCGAGAGCACGCCGCGAATCAGCACCGGCGCCTCGATCCTGAGCGAGGCAGCGAGCCGCTCGTAGTCCCGCGGAAATGCAATCAGCTCGATCTTGCCGGTCGCGTCCTCAAGCAGCGCCTGCGCGTAGAGCTTTTGATCGCGGCGCGTCTTCTGCACGCGCAGGCCTTGCATCAGCCCAGCCACCATGATCTCGTCTGCCGGATCGCTTTGCCCGCCCCAGCGCCGCTCCGGCGGCTTGCGCTCGAGTGCCTCGGCGATGGTGATGACGCCGGTGAGGTTGCGCAGCTTTTCAGCATAACGGTCGAGCGGATGGCCCGAGACAAAAAAGCCAAGCACCTCTTTTTCGTTGGCCAGGCGCACACTCTCTTCCCAGTCGGGAGCGGGCGGCAGATCGTCGCCGTTGCCGCCCTTCTTCGGCGTCTCATCGAAAAGCCCGAACAGTCCCGACTGCCCGGCCGCGGCATCCTTCAGCGCTTTCTGCGCGCGCTCTATCGCCTTGTCGATGGCTGCGTTCAACTGCCCGCGTGTTCCTAACGAGTCGAGCGCGCCGGCCTTGATGAGCGATTCGATCACGCGCTTATTCATCACGCGCAGGTCGACTTTTTCGCAGAACTCCCAGAAGCTCTTGAAGCGGCCGCCAGCCTCGGCCCGCGCCTTCAATATGGATTCGATCGCATTGCCGCCGGCATTCTTCACCGCCGCCAGCCCAAAGCGAATCGCCTCGCCGTGGGGCGTAAATTGCGCGCCCGAGACCTGCACGTCAGGGGGCTCAACGGCAATGCCCATCTCGCGGCACTCGCCGATGTACTTCACCACGTTGTCGGGCTTTGAGATTTCAGAGGTCAACAGCGCGGCCATGAACTCAATCGGGTAATGCGTTTTGAGGTAAGCCGTCTGGTATGCAACCAGGGCGTAAGCCGCCGAGTGCGACTTGTTGAAGCCATACTCCGAGAACTTTGCCATCTGCTCAAACAACTCTTCCAGCGCAGCCTTCGGATGTGCCAGCTTTGCCGCGCCATTCATAAAGCGATCGCGCATCTTCGCCATCGCCCTCTGATCCTTCTTTCCCATCGCCCGCCGCAGCAGGTCGGCCTCTCCCAGGCTGAAGCTTGCCAGCACCTGCGCAATCCGCATCACCTGTTCCTGATAAACAATCACGCCCAGCGAGTCCTTAAGAATCCCGTCAAGCTCCGGCAGCAGAAACTCCACTTTGCGCCGTCCCCACTTGCGCTCGATAAAGTCGTCGATCATGTTCATTGGGCCGGGACGGAAGAGGGCGTTCAACTGGGTCAATTCCTCGACCGTGTCGGGTTTGTAGCGGCGCAGAACGTCGCGCATGCCCGGCGACTCAAACTGGAAGATGCCCGATGTGAGCGCGGAGTGGAAGACCCTCCGGAAGGTTTCCGGGTCGTCCATGGGGATGGTTTCGATGTCGAGTTTTTCGCCGCGGTTCTGCTCAATGAGCTTGACGCAGTCGACGATCACCGTCAGCGTGGCCAGGCCGAGGAAGTCCATCTTGAGAAGGCCCATCTTCTCAATCGACTTCATATCGTAGGCGGTGACGATTTCGTCGTTCTTGGTTTTGTTGAGGGGAACGAGCTCGATGAGCGGGCGCGGCGCAATCACCACCGCGGAAGCGTGCACGCCCGAGCCGCGCACCAGTCCTTCAAGCTTCTTGGCGGTGTCGATGAGCTCCTTGACCTGCTTGTCGTTCTCGTACGCCTTGTGCAGGTCGGGCGACTCTTCGAGGGCCTTGTCGATGGTCATGCCAACCGTGGCAGGAATCAGCTTGGCGATACGGTCCACGTCGCCGTAAGGCATATCGAGCGCGCGGCCGCAGTCCTTGATGGCTGCCTTGGCCGCCATGGTGTTGAAGGTGATGATCTGCGCCACCTGCTCGCGGCCGTATTTGCGGGTCACGTAGTCGATGACCTCGCCGCGGCGGTTCATGCAGAAGTCCACGTCGATATCGGGCATGGTCACGCGTTCGGGATTGAGAAAGCGCTCGAAGAGGAGCACATTCTGAAGCGGATCGATGTTGGTGATCTCCATGACGTAAGCCACCAGCGATCCGGTCGCCGAGCCGCGTCCCGGCCCAACGGGAATGCCGTTGTCGCGCGCGTACTTGATGAAGTCCCAGACAATGAGGAAGTAGCCCGGGTAATTCATCTGCTTGATAATGCCGATTTCGTAGTTGAGCCGGGCTTCGTACTCTTCAGGCGTGGAGCGGCGAACTCCGCGCAGTTCCAGTTGCCGCACGGCGGTATCGAGTCTCTTCTTCAGCCCCTCGCGGCAAACGTGCTCAAAGTAGCTGTCGATGGTGTGGCCCGGAGGAACTGCGAACTCGGGAAAGGAGTTCTCCACCGGTTTCAGCTTCAGGTTGCAGCGCTCGGCAATTTCAACAGTGCGCTCTAGAACCGCGGGCGAATCGGGGAAGACCTGCGACATTTCGTCGGCGCTCTTTACATAGAACTGGTCGCTGTCGAATTTGAAGCGGTTGGCCTCGTGGATCTTGGCGCCGGTCTGCACGCAGAGCATGACATCGTGGGCGTGCGAGTCTTCGCCGCAAAGGTAGTGCGAGTCGTTGGTGGCGACGAGCGGAATTCCAAGTTCGCGCTCGAGACGAAAGAGATCGGCGTGAATCTTCTTTTCTTCGGCCAGCCCCTGGTCCTGGATTTCGAGGTAGAAGTTGCCCTTGCCGAAGATGTCCTGATACTGGCCGGCGGAGGCCACGGCTTTTTCGTACTCGCCGGCCAGCAGTGTTTCGCACAGCTCTCCGCTCAGGCATCCGGAGAACCCGATGAGCCCCTTCGCATTCTCGGCCAGGTACTTTTTGCTCACTCGCGGGCGGCGGTAGAAGCCGTGCAGGCTGGCCTCGGAGGTGAGCCGGATAAGGTTCCGATAGCCCTCCTCGTTTTCGGCCAGCACCAGCAGGTGGTTGTACTGGTCGTTGGGAGTCTCGGCGCGGTGGTCCTCGGCCTTGCACACGTAAAGCTCGCAGCCGAGGATGGGCTTGATGCCTTTCTCCTTGGCCGCGTTGAAGAAGTGCACCGCGCCGTAGATGTTGCCGTGGTCGGTCATGGCCACGGCCTTCTGGCCGAGTTTCGCCACGCGATCCACGAGCTTGTAAACGTCGCACGCGCCGTCGAGGAGGGAGTATTCAGTGTGCAGATGGAGGTGAGTGAACTCGGACATGGCTGATCAGATTCTAGCGTTCAAGGAGAGTGTGAGCATGAGGCGAGAACGGTTGAAATCCAGGTTCAATGAGGAAAAACCGGCGATATGTGCCCCGATTGCATCTATGTCGCATTGTGCAAAGGGTCAAAGTTGCCAATCGCGCTGGCCAGTGATAACTTTGTCGCCGAAACCTCAACACATCTGGAGGAAGTGATGGATACGGTTATGCTCATTCGAGTTGTCGCCGGAATGCTTGTAGTTGGTTTGATCGTACCTTACATCTTTTACCTCATTACTCTTTCCCGTGCCTTGAGTAAGTGTTCAATTCAGTCGAGAACTATGGAGCCAGGCACAGTTTGGCTGCTGTTCGTGCCCGTTTTTAGTCTCGTCTGGCATTTCTTCGTCGTGCTGGGCTTGGCGAAATCTCTTGGAAACGAATTCAGGGCGAGGAATGCCCCAAGCACTGAGCCGGAGCCAGGAAAGTCGATAGGCATTGCGATGTGCGTGTGCGCTGCGTGCGGGATTATCCCCATTGTGAACCTCTTGGCCCTACCAGCACATCTTGTGCTCTGGATCATCTACTGGGTAAAGATAGCTGATTTTTCGCGGATGCTGGACCAACTGCCTGCAATGGGTGTCGCCCCGCTCTACGCACAACAAGATCTTCCGCCAGGAATGCCTCCATCACCGCCCTGGACAGGCAGACCCACACCCCCTGTGGTCGCCTCGCGGCCCGTTCCCGTTATTGTTTGGGTTCTAGTAGGGTTGGCTGCCTTCATCCCTGTCGTGCTCATCCTCATGCTCATGGCCATTCCGACCATCGGCGTGATGAAGAGGTACGCCAACGAAACGTCGGCAATCAACTCGGTTCAGGCCATCATCAAGGCGGAGACTCAGTACAGCGATTCGTTCCCGGCCAACGGCTACGCATGCTCGCTTTCGGCGCTGGGCGGTGAGCCTGGCAGCGGTTCGCCGACGCCAACATCGGCAGAACTGATCCAGTCCGATCTTGCCTCGGGTTACAAGTCGGGGTACATCTTCAACATCACCAACTGCACCAAGGGGACGGTGAATGACGCCGACCGGATCACAGGATTTACAGTCACCGCGGTTCCCCAGGCGCCGGGCAAGACAGGCGACCGCGGTTTCTGCAGCGACGAGAGTGGTGGCTCGCCAAAGTACGACCCGACCGGAGGCACGGACTGCACCCAGACCTTGGCTCAGTAAGGCGGGCGCCTCAGGTGCCACCAATGGGCCGCGTCGACCTCAACGGCTTGCACTTTAAGAATTTACTTGTGGGTAGCCCCCTCTTGTTTTGATCTGATATTTTGTCTTTGGAGGTAACACAAATGAAGAATCCCAAGTTTCTTGTCGGTATGGTTCTGGGCGCTGCTATTGCCGCTGGCGGAATGCTGGTAGCGCAGGGACCGCGGCACCCTAACCTGGTGGCTGCTCAGCAGCTTATCGACCAGGCCATCTACAAAATCACTGCCGCGCAGCAGGCCAACGAGTTCGACATGGGAGGCCATGCGCAGAATGCCAAGAATCTGCTGATGCAGGCAAAAGGGGAAATAAGGGCCGCTGCACAGGCTGCTAACCGGTAGATTCCACCGCGCGCACCCGGCATCCGAAAATGGCCGCAGCGACCTCCCGGTCGCTGTCGGCCGAGCGGTAAATCCGGAATCGTGCAAGATTGCAGCCTCTGCCTGGCCCCGCTTTCAGGCGGCAGGGACTGTCTCCTCTCGGCGACCAATGAGTCCGGGGGGAGGCCCCTTTGTGTCCTTACCGAAGCCTGGGCGGGATTTCTGGTGACACGCCTGCGTATGCGTAACTAATATGTAACGACAGGTAAGAGTCCTATGCACGGCTCGGCGACCAGACAATTCGGCAAAGGCGAAGCCCTGATGCGCGAGGGCGAACGCGGGGATTGCGCCTACATCATCGAATCGGGCAACGTAGAGATCCTGGTGCAACGCGACGGCCAGCTTCTGCAGATCGGTACCCGCGGCCCCGGCTCAATGCTGGGCGAGATGGCGATGGTCGACGACAAGCCGCGCACGGCCACTGTGCGGGCCCTGGAAGACTCCACCGCCATTGAGATTACGCGGGAGGATTTTGCCCACCGGGTTGACAGCGCCGACCCCGTTCTGAAGATGGTGATGCGGATTGTGACCTCGCGCTACCGCGACATGATCGCGCGTACCGAGGCCGTTCGCGTGCTGCCGGCCTCGCCGGCCGCCGAAGCCGCTGAAAAGAGCGACTCAAGCAGCGAGACCGCGCTCTCCACTATCCGGCTCAATAACGAGCTCAAGGAAGCGCTGGAAAAAGGCCAGCTCATGCTCTTCTATCAGCCGATCATCGACATCCAGAACATGAAGATCGGCGGTTTTGAGGGGCTGATGCGCTGGAAGCATCCGGTCAACGGCATGATTTCGCCGGGCGTCTTCATTCCAGTGGCCGAAGACAGCGGCCTGATTACCGAGCTCTCGGAGCTGGCGCTGGAACTGGCGGCCGATGCGGCGGTGAAGCTGCAGGCGGCGGCATCAAAGGACCTGCTCGGGCCGGAGCCGATCTTTGTGGGCGTGAATTTCTCGGTCAAGGATTTTTCGGCGGTCGATCTGCCCGGCATTCTGAAGGCGGCCATTGAAGGAAGGGAGATGAATCCGCTGCAGATCCATCTCGAAATTGTGGAGTCGCTCTTGATGGAGTCACCTGAGAAAGCGCGCGCCGTGCTCGAAAGGTGCCGCGAGATCGGCATCAACATCTCGATCGACGACTTCGGTTCGGGCTACTCCTCTCTCAGCTATCTTCATTTTTTCCCCATCGATACGCTCAAGATCGACCAGAGCTTCATCCGCACGCTGTCAAAGGACCAGGGAAGCAAGGTGCTGGTGAAGGCCATTATCGGCCTGGCCCACAACCTGGGAATGAAGGTGATTGCCGAAGGTGTTGAGACGGCGGCCGACGCCGCATACCTGCGCTCTCAGGGCTGCGAGTACATTCAGGGCTACTTCTTCTCGAAGCCGCTCGCCTTTGAAGCCGCATCGGAGTTTGTGCAGAAGTGGCAACCGCCTAGCTTCTAAGAAAATCCACCTTATTCTGTGCGCGAAAACGAGCTGAAAAAGGGCCGAATTGGGCTTAATGGAGTGTTTTTTGCACCCAAAACGGGCATGAATGTGACAGCTTTTTCGCTGTTACATTCCGTAACACATTGATGTTATAGCGTTGTTGATGAGTTTTCACAGTTTCACGGGGACTGGCGGCGGGGAGTTGTTTTTCTGGAAATCAGGGGCAGGCGGAGGTTGCCAGGGAGTAATAGAGCGCCGGGCTGGAATGGAAGTTCATGCATCTTCAGTGTGCATTAAATATCGGAAATTATGTGCAAAGCGGCGGGTCAGAGAACAGGGGTCAGAGAACAGAGATCAGGGATCAGGGGTGGCGAGGGACCGGGATTCACGCAGCGCGATGGGTGTTTGGGCGGCTCGCGGGTCAACGCTGAGGGTTAGCCGACTTGCGGGTAATGATCCGCTCCTCGATGAATGCACTTGCGATTTGGCATGAATTGAGATTGGAGTGTTCAAGAGGCCCGGAGTTGAGGCTTGTGCTATCCCAGTCTCTGCGGTTGATTGAGATGTGGGCCACCTGCCCCTCGCCCCACAAACAGGCTTCGCACCCCGAGAAAGAGCCCCTCCCCCCGAGAAAGAGCCCCTCCCTCGGGATGATTTCTTCACCCTCAACCTCAACCTCAAAAAAATCGCTCCGGTTAACTCGGCCCGTGTTAGACCTCTGGCGCAATCACCCTCAGGTATTTCTCAACGCGGGCGCTGGCCCGGATCCAGGAGTTGCGTTGCTCCGGTGGCGTTCCGCAACAATTCACGTTGCTTCGCCAAGGAGTGGACCCGGCATGAACCGCTCAGTTGCTCTTCCTCGAATTCCAGCTTTCTTAGTACCCACCACGGCTCTCATCGCACGCTTTGCTCGGCAATTGGGTGGCGGGTCGGGCGCAGACCGCGCACTTCAATGAGGCAGTCAAGAAGCTGGGCGGCGGCTTCAGCGCCGCCAGCAGTGTCGCTGTGGATGGGAACGGCAACGTGTACATCTGCTCGACGAGTAACGGTCAAGTTCTCATGCTGCGAGCGCCGGGCTACCCCTCAATTACCGTCACCTGGGGTAGCTACCTTGTCGCTCAATTTCAAGTGAAATTCAGCTTGACCGCGGCTATACTGAGCGCCTAGCATGACCCTCCACCGGACTCCGTTGATTCTTCCCCGCCCGGGAGGTCCCCGTGAACTCCATTCCCTTGCCTCAAGGTGCAATTCGCCGTCTTGTGTCCAGGTTCGTGCTGCCTGGCTGCTTGGTCGTGTGTGTTTCGCCGGCAGGGCTTTTTGCGCAGACCGTTGTATTTAACGGTGTCGTGAGGACGCTGGGCAGCGGCTTCGACACGCCCTTCGGCGTGGCGGTGGACGGCAGCGGGAACGTCTACGTCGGCGATCCCAGCAACAATACGGTGTATGAGATCTTGGCGGTTGGCGGCAGCATTCCGGCCTCGCCCACCATCGAGACGCTGGGCAGAGGCTTCAGCGGACCCGCTGGCGTGGCAGTGGACGGGAGCGGGAACGTCTACGTCGCTGACGGCGGCAACAATGCGGTGAAGGAGATGTTGGCGGTTGGGGGCAGCATCCCGGCCTCGCCCACCATCGTGACGCTGGGCAGCGGCTTCGACGAACCCTTCGGCGTGGCCGTGGCCGGCAGCGGGAACGTCTACGTCGCCGACTTCGACAATCATGTGGTGAAGGAGATGGTGGCAGTTGGGGGCAGCATCCCGGCCGATCCCGCCATCCTGACGCTGGGCAGCGGCTTCAACGGTCCCATTGACGTGGCGGTGGACGGGAGCGGGAACGTCTACGTCGCCGATTTCGACAACAACGCTGTGTATGAGATGGTGGCGGATGCCGGTATCATCCTGGCCTCGCCCGTCATCAGGACACTGGGCAGCGGCTTCAACTCAGACGAAGGCGTGGCAGTGGACCGGAGCGGGAACGTCTACGTCGCCGATTCGGGCGACAATGAGGTGAAGGAGATGCTGGCAGTCGACGGCAGTATCCCGGCCTCCCCAACTATCAAGACGCTGGGAGGCGGCTTTAACAATCCCAAGAACGTGGCGGTGGACGGCAGCGGGGACGTCTTTGTTACCGATTTCGCGAACAATGCGGTGAAGGAGATTTTGGCAACAGGTACGAACTTCGGCAATGTGAACCTGGGCACCACGAGCACGGTCCTGCCGCTCTTGTTCACCTTCGTCACCGGCGCCACGGGGATAAGTTCGACGGTGCTAACGCAAGGGGTCCCAGGAGCGGCCTTCACCGACGCGGGAACTGGGAGCTGCACGACCAATGGAACCAGCTTCATCTACAGCGCGGGCGATTTCTGCACAGTCGACGTGACGTTTGCGCCCAAACGTCCCGGGCTGCGCCCTGGCGCTGTGCAGATTCTTAATGCCGAAAACGGCGACGTGCTGGCTACAGTCCCGATCTACGGAATTGGAATCGGCTCACAGATCGGCTTCGTCACCGGCGCGCAAAATGTGCAGGGCAAGGACTTGGGCCAAACCGTCGGCGTGGCCGTGGATGGCATAGACGATCTCTTCATCGGGGATACCACCAATGGCCGTGTGGTGGAGGTGCCTGCCGACGGCGGTCAGGAGGCCACGGTGGCGACTGGCTTGGATAACCCCGGCGAAATTGCCGTGGACGGGGCGGGCGATGTGTTCATCGCGGATACCAACAACGCCCGGGTGCTGGAACTGCCTGCCGACGGCGGCCCGCAGAGCACGGTGGGCAGCGGGTTGGTGGAGCCCACCGGAGTTGCCGTGGACGGGGCGGGCGATGTTTTCATCGCGGACTTTCACAACAACAATGTGGTGGAGCTGCCGGCCAATGGCAGCGCGCAGGTCACGGTGGTCACTGGATTGACTATGCCTAAGGGAATTGCCGTGGATGGAGCCGGCGATATCTTCATTGCGAACGAGGGAGGCGGCAACGTATTGGAGGCGCCTGCCGGAGGCGGCTCGCTGATCGCGGTGGGCAGTGGATTCTCAGAACCTTGCGGGGTTGCCGTAGACGCCGCAGGCGACGTGTTCGTCGCGGATCAGGACAACAGCTACATAGTCGAGGTGCCTGCCGGGGGCGGCGCGCTGATCGACCTGGACAACAACGGATTCGATAGTCCACAAGGTGTTGCCTTGGACGCCGCGGGCGATATCTTCGTTGCGGATACCGACAACGACCGCGTGGTCGAGCTCCCGTTCTCGCTGCCTCCAACCCTGACCTTTACTCCAACTGCGAGCGCGCAAACGGTCACGCTGGAAAGCATCGGCAACCTTCCGCTTGCCATTCCCGGCGCCGAGTCGGCAACGAATCCCACCATCAGCGATAGCAGCTTCGTCCTGAACAGCACAGGGGCAACAGCCTGCGCGGTGGTTACCGCAAACGCCGGAATACTGGGGACGCTTGCCCCCGGCGGCACCTGCGGCTTGACCATCACCTTTAGTCCAACCAACGGCGGCACTCAGGGCGGAAAGCTTGTGCTGACCGATAACAGCCAGAATCCGCAGCCGACCGGGTTCGCCTCGCAGACCATCCCGTTGAGCGGCACTGCAAGCGCGAATCTGCCTGAAATTACCTGGGCACAGCCCGGGCCAATATCGTACGGAACGGAGCTGAGCGCAACCCAGTTGAATGCCACTGCCAACGTAGCCGGCAGCTTCACCTATACGCCCGCGGCAGACGCCGTGCTTGGAGCGGGCATTTACAACTTGTCGGTTACATTTACTCCGACCAACACCACGAGCTACATTACGGCTACGACCACCGTCACTCTGAAGGTGAATAAGGCCGTGCCCGCCATCACCTGGGCTACGCCGGCAACGATCACCTTTGGTACTCTGCTGAGCGCAACCCAGCTCGATGCCACTTCCCCGGTCGCCGGCAATTTCGTCTATACCCCGCCGGCCGGAACAAGCTTCCCCCCAGGTTCGCAAACCCTTTCGGTCACCTTTACTCCGACGAACACAGCGGATTACACAATAGCTTCCGATTCCGTCCAGTTGACGGTCAACAAGGCTTCGCAAACCATCACCTTCGCGGCTCTGCCGGACAAGACCTATGGCGCGGCGCCGTTCACGGTGAGCGCGACGGCCAGTTCCGGCTTGCCAGTCAGCTTTACATCGACCACCCCATCGGTCTGCACCGTTTCGGGTTCGACTGTGACTCTTGTTAGTGCTGCGGCGAACTGCACCATCGAGGCGACGCAGGGCGGTAACAGCGACTATGGCGCGGCTCCGGCAACGACGCGGACCTTCTGGGTCTATAAAGAAGCTCAGACCATCACCTTCGCGGCTCTGCCGAACCAGACCTATGGCGCGGCGCCGTTCACGGTGAGCGCGACGGCCAGTTCCGGCTTGCCGGTCAGCTTTACATCGACCACCACGCCGGTCTGCACCGTTTCGGGTTCGACTGTGACTCTTGTCAGCGCCGGGGCGAACTGTACCATCGAGGCGACGCAGGCCGGTAACAGCTACTATGGCGCGGCTCCGGCAACGACGCGGACCTTCTGGATCTTTAAAGAAGCTCAAACCATCACCTTTGCGACGATACCTCCGCAGACGGTCGGCACGCCGCTGACGCTCTCGGCCACGGCCAGCTCCGGTCTGGCGGTCACCTTCACCTCGACGACCACCGGCGTCTGCACGGTCTCCGGCACGACGGCCACATTCATCGAATCCGGCACCTGCACCATCGAGGCCAAGCAGGCCGGCAACACCGACTATGGAGCAGCCCCGACGATCGCGCGCAGCTTTACGGTGAACGCGGATTAACCTCAATTGAAGATGCTGAAGTTTGTGGCCCTGGGCAACCTGGGCCACAAGCTTTCGCAGGACTCTTTTACCGCGCATGTTGTTGACCTCACCGTATTCGCAGGGTCTCCTTTCTTGGCGGGGACTTCTGCTGGTGTTGGGCGCGGACAGCGCGGTGCGAATTGAGCCAGATAGTAAGTTGCGCCAAGTCGATCAGAGTTCTGCAAAGTGATGCCGGGGCGAAATGTCAACTAGCGCCAACAGTCCAATGCACACGTTGACGATGGTGAGGCTGCGTCTCGAGAATCGATCCTCGCAAACGCCGTTTATGAAACGAGTTGCCTGTTGGTTGTCGTGAACTTGGTTGGGGAGCCAGGTTATGACTTGGGGCGGCGAGTCAGCTGGTCAGCAAGGCAGCGGAGTTAGCGGAGCAAGCGGGGTCAGCGGAGTTGCCGTCGCTGGCGAGTCGTTGGCGAAATTGAAGGGGAGTGCGACTGTTTAATGCGCGAAGAGCGACCGCAGATCCTCGCCGCAGCGAGCCTTCGGCTTCGACTCCGTTTGCCGCAAAAAACGCGGCAAACTTCGCTCAGTATGACTATTCGCTTTTTGCGAACTTTAGCGACAGGATACTAGAAGTGGATCTTGAATCCTGCTCCAGCCGGTGGGCCGACTGTGCCGCCGCCCGGGCTGATGCTGGTTGGGCTGTTCGACGTTGCTTTGATCACCACAATCGTTACGATTGCGCCGACGACCGCAATTCCGCCGATCACCGCCAATCCATGTCCACCGAATAAGTGTGTGGGCGGCTTGTTGGGATTTGTGTTTCCCGGCGTAGTGCTGGGAGCCACATTGGTTTCGTTGATGGTGGTGGAGGTGGTCAGGCCGTCTTTCGATGCGGTGACTTGAAGCTGCCAGTTGCCCTTGAACTGGTTCGCGACCAGACCCGTGGCGCGCGCCACGCCGCTGGAGTTCGTGACCACCGTAAGGGTACTGGCGCCGTTGGCAAAAAGGGCTCCAGCGCCGCCGGCGGCGGGATGAATGGCGAAGAGCACGAGTGCGCCGGCCAGCGGCTTGTGATTCTCATCCTGTACCTGCACGATGGGCTCGCGAGCCGTGCGCTCGCTGATGTTATTCAGCGGCGCTTCATCGTCGAGGATGACGATCTGCAGGGATTTGGGCGGGGCAGCGGTCTCCTGTGCTCCGAGCGGCAGGGCCGGTTCCAGCACCAGCAGCGTGATTGCCAGCAGCGCAATCAAACTCCCGCTTATTCCTGAGTCAGTGATTTTGGCCATAGGGCACTTCATCCTAGTTTGCGCTCACTGCGCGGTCACTTGATTCGATTGGCCGACGGAGTTGGTCAGAGCGACACTGACGCTGCCGATGGTTGATGCGTTGTTGCTCAAGTCGAACACCTGCGAATAGGTGAACGAGCTTCCGTATTGCGTTGATGCGTCGTTGGAGTACCAGGCGGTGAATTCAGTGGAAACGTCGACGCTGATCTCGGGATCGGAGATGCTCGATCCCGGAGCGGCGGTAAAGTCGAAAGTGGCAAGGCTCACGTTGCGCGTGGTTGAGTAGCCCTGGATGTTGACAGTGAGCGTGTTGCCGTTGCGGGTAAGCGTAACGCTGGTGATGACCGGCGCGGTGTTCGGTACGCTCACCTCGACCGGCACAATGCTGGGCGGCTCGATGTCCTGGCCGTTGGCTTGCAGCGTAAGCGTTACGGTAATAGTGGCAGAGATTGTACCGGTCTGGATCTGGACGGTGGGCGTAGTGGTGGAACCAGCCGGGATGGTGAAGGTGAACGTCGTTCCTCCGGTGGAGAACTGCACCGCAGGATCGACCGGCCCTCCCGGCGTGAGCGGATCGACGGTCAGCGTCATGGTTCCCTGAATCGCAATCGGGTAGGGCTGCGATATGGTCAGGTCGAGAGTAGGCTGCTCGCCCGGCGCCGCGGTGCCTGGACCGCTGAACGTGACATCGAGATTCGGCAGCGTGACCGTGAAGGTGAGCGACGTGGTTGTCACTTTCTTCACCGGATCGAAGACTGTGATAGTCCCGGCAGAAAGCTGCTGGAAGAAGCTGGCCGGAATCTGCGCGGTCAACTGGGTCGGGCTCACATACGAGCTGGAGATCGCGGCGCCGTTGAGCTGGACGATCGAGCCCTGCATGAATCCGCTACCGGTGAGGGTAACGGTGGTAATTCCCGAACCGAAAGGCGCGCTGGTGGGAGCAATCGACGTGAGCGTGAAGGCGACGATCACATTGACGGTGGTGGTGGCCGTGGCCGTGGCGTAGTCGGTGGTGTCGGCCGGTACGTAGGTGACGCTGAGGGTCTGAGCGCCGGCAGGCAGCGTTGTTCCCAAGGGCGGATTATAGGTAAATGTGCCGCCGGAGGGGGTCGCCGTGGCGTCAAGCTGCGCCGAGCCGAGCGGCGTACCGTAGCTCATGTTGCCCGGGCTCGGCCAGGTGATGACGGGAGTCGCCTGATTCACCTGAATGGTGACGGACCCGCTGGCAGTTGTGTAGTCAGTGGTGTCAGTCGGCGCAAAGCTCACATTGAGCGTGTGCGAGCCGGCGGTAAGAACAGTTGTCGCTGCCGGAGTGTAGGTGAATGTACCGGGAGTGGACGCTGTTGCGTCGAGCTGCGTGGTGCTCAATACCGTGCCATAGGTGATGGCGGCCGGAGCAGGCCAGGTGATGGCCGGCGTGGCCTGGTTCACCTGGATGGAGACGCTCGCCGTGGAGCCCTGGTAGTCGGTGCTGTCGGTGGGAGTAAAGGTAACACCGAGCGAATGTGCGCCGGCCTTCAGAACCGTCCCGAGAGCTGGATTGTAAGTGAATGTTCCGGGCACAGACGCAGTTGCGTCGAGCTGCGTGGCGCTCAAAGCCGTGCCATAGGTGATTGCCGATGGGGCGGCCCAGGTGACGGTGCTGGTTGCCTGGTTCACCTGGATCGTCACATTGGCCGTCGTAGTGCCGTAGTCGGTGCCGTCAGTGGGCGCAAAGGTGACGGAGAGCGGGTGGCTGCCCGCGGCGAGCACGGTTCCCGAAGCTGGGTTGTAGGTGAATGTGCCGGGAACCGAGGCCGTAGCGTCAAGCTGTGTTGCGCTCAGAGCCGTGCCGTAGTTGATGGCGCCGGGAGCGCCCCAGGTAACGGTTGGCGTGGCCTGATTGACGGTGATGTTTGCCGCGGCCGATGCGCTCTTGTAGTCCACGCTGTCAGTGGGTGTAAAGGTCACGCCGAGCGTATGCTGGCCGGCAGCGAGCACCGTACCAGCGGCCGGATTGTAGGTGAACGCGCCCGGCACTGAGGCTGTGGCGTTGAGCTGCGTTGCGCTCAATGCAGTTCCGTAGTTGATAGCGGCAGGCGCGCTCCAGGTGATGGTTGAGGCAACCTGATTCACGATGATGTTTACTGCGGCCGATGCGCCCTTGTAGTCAAGGCTGTCGGTTGGCGTGAAGGTGACGGCAAGCTGGTGCGTGCCGGCTGTGAGTACGGTTCCCAGTGCGGGACTGTAGGCAAATGTGCCCGCCACTGAGGCTGTGGCGTTGAGCTGCGCTGCGCTCAGTGCTATTCCGTAATTGATAGCGGCGGGTGCGCTCCAGGTGACGGTGGAGGCCGCCTGGTTCACGGTGACCGAAACCGTGGCCGTCGATCCCTGGTAATCGGTGCTGTCGGTCGGTGTGAAGGTTACACCGAGGGTGTGCGTTCCGGCGGTCAGCACGGTTCCCAGCGCGGGATTGTAGGTGAACGCACCGGGCACAGACGCAGTCGCGTTGAGCTGTGTCGCGCTCAATGCGGTTCCATAAGTGAATGCAGCAGGATTAGCCCAGGTGACGGTTGTCGACCCCTGGTTGACGATGATCGAGGCATTTGCCGTGACGCCCGCGTAGTCGGTCGCATCCGTCGGCGTGAAGGTTACGCCGAGGGTGTGCGTTCCGGCTGTCAGCACGGTCCCTGATCCCGGATTGTAAGTGAATGCGCCGGGAACCGAGGCTGTCGCGTCGAGCTGCGTGGCGCTCAGCGCGGTTCCGTAGCCGATGGCAGCGGGATTCGCCCAGGTAACCGTGGGCGTGGCTCGGTTCACCTGGATGGTGACGCTTCCGGTCGAACCGGTGTAGTCGGTGGCGTCGGTGGGCGTAAAGGTCACGCCGAGCGTGTGCTGGCCGGCAGTGAGCACCGTACCAGCGGCCGGATTGTAAGTGAACGTGCCGGGCACTGAGGCGGTTGCGTCGAGCTGCGCGACGCCGAGCGCGGCGCCGTAGGTGATGGCGGCGGGCGCGGCCCACGTGACGGTTGTCGAGGCCTGACCGACCACGATGGAGACAGTCTTCGTGACGGCCGCGTAGTCGGTTCCGTCAGTGGGCGCAAAGGTCACCGACAGCGTATGCGTACCGGCAGTCAGCACGGTTTCGGCAGCGGGTGTGTAGGTGAGGACGCCGGGCACTGAGGCGGTCGCGTCAAGCTGTGCTGCACTCAGCGCTGTCGGGTAAGTGATGCCTGCAGGCGTACCCCAGGTAACGGTGGGCGTGGCTTTGTTGACGGTGATCGAAACCGTGGCCGTGGAACCTGTGTAGTCCACGCTGTCAGTCGGCGTGAAAGTGACGGTGAGCTGGTGGGCTCCGGCTGTCAGCACGGTTCCAGGGGCGGGATCGTAGGCGAAGGCGCCGGGAACTGAAGCAGTTGCATTCAGCTGGGCGGCGCTCAGCGCCGTGCCGTAGGTGATGGCGGCAGGGTTGCTCCATGAAACCGTCGAAGCAGCCTGGTTCACGGTAATACTGACAAACTCCGTCACAGACTGGTAATCGGCGGCATCGGTCGGATCGAGGGTGA
This sequence comes from uncultured Acidobacteriaceae bacterium, assembly GCA_963808695.1. Taxonomy (GTDB): domain Bacteria; phylum Acidobacteriota; class Terriglobia; order Terriglobales; family Acidobacteriaceae; genus Telmatobacter. The sequence continues at coordinate 692,361 of CAWEHF010000002.1, read as the reverse complement.
CGGCAAGCTGGTGTGTGCCGGCGGTCAGAACGGTTCCAAGAGCGGGACTGTAGTTCAAAGTGCCCGGCACCGAGGCTGTGGCGTCGAGCTGCGTTGCGCTCAGCACAGTTCCGTAGGTGATGGCGGCAGGGGTACCCCAGGAGATGGTGGGCGTGGCCTGGTTCACCTGAATGGTGACGGACCCGGTGGCAGTTGTGTAGTCAGTGGTGTCAGCCGGCGTAAAGCTCACGCCAAGCGTGTGCGAGCCAGCGGTTAACCTGGCGCCGGCTGCCGGAGTGTAGGTGAGTGTACCGGGAGTGGACGCGGTTGCGTCGAGCTGCGTGGCGCTGAGCGCGGCGCCGTAGGTGATACCGGCGGGAGTACCCCAGGTGATGGCCGGCGTGGCCTGACTCACCTGGATGGTGACGGACCCGGTGGCAGTTGTGTAGTCAGTGGTGTCAGTCGGCGTAAAGCTCACGCCAAGGGTGTGCGAGCCAGCGGTTAACGTGGTTCCGGCAGCCGGAGTGTAGGTGAGTGTACCGGGAGTGGACGCCGTTGCGTCGAGCTGCGTAGCGCTCAGAACCGTGCCATAGGTGATAGCGGCAGGAGCACCCCAGGTGATGGTCGGCGTGGCCTGAGTCACCTGAATGGTGACGGACCCGTTGGCAGTTGTGTAGTCAGCGGTGTCGGTGGGCGTGAAGGTGACGGTAAGCTGGTTGGCACCCTCACCCAGCACCGTTCCCGCCGCGGGGCTGTAGGTGAAGGTGCCGGGTGCCGATGCGGTTGCATCGAGTTGGGTGGCGCTGAGCGCCGTTCCGTAAGTGATGGCCGCGGGCGTCGCCCAAGTAATAGTGGGCGTGGCCTGCGTGATGGTGATCTGTGTCGTAGCCGTGTTATTGGCCTGGTAAAGCTGGTTCCCGGGGTAGGTCATGCTCAGCGAGTAGGTCCCGGGAGTGGGCAATTGCGATGTATTGCTCAAAGTTACCTGGGCATCGTTGCCGTAGTAGTACGGCACCAATTCGTCCAGTGTCCCGCTGGGGGCTGAGTCGTCCCCAATGAGACCGGTCGCTGCAAAGTCGAGATAGCCATCCCCGTTCATGTCGCCCGCAACAATGAATCCGGGTGACGCACCGAAATCGGTGCCGTTCTGGAATGTACCTGTATCTGCGGTGTTCACCAGCGTCCAGGTGGTCGCATTCTGGCGCTGCAACTCCCCCACCCATGTATCGCCGTTGCTTCCGTAAGCCGAGTACACAAGATTCCAGCCCGGCGCGGCTGCCGCATTGGATGGCGGCTGGCCGATGATGGGGAACGGCGCGCCGGCAACCGCGCCCACGCTGTTTAGCGGATAGGTCTCGGTGAGGGGAAGATTGCCGGTCTGGTCGTTTTCGAATATGAGGACGTTGCCGGTATCCGAGCTTTCTTGATAGCCGGGATCGGCTATAGCCACATCGGGATAACCGTCACCGTTCACATCGGTGACGGTCATGTTCCACATGAAGTAAGTGGTGGCGGAGAACTGAGTCGGGTTCAACGCGTTAAAGCTGTTTCCGGAACCGGAGTTAATCAGGGGCAGGACCGCGCCCGAACCGGTCCCGTCACCGAGCGTGTATTCCGCGAGCACGATGTCGGTCAGGCCATCCTGGTTGAAATCGGCCGCTCCGGCGCTGAAAACGGGACCGTAGCCGGTATCGAAGTAGACGTAGTTGTCGTACGTGTTGGGGGTTGGACTGATGATCTGCAGGTAGCCGTTCACTCCGTCGATGACGGCGATGTCGTTATACCCGTCGTTGTTGAACCATCCGAGGACGACCTGGGTCGGGGAACTGACATAAGACTGGTTGCCGAATGCGACCGGCGCCTTGAAGCTGCCGTCGCCGTTGCCCAGCATGTAATAAGCCTGGAGCGGATTGTTGAAGCCTGGTGTCGACACTCCCGGGCACACCACCACCAGGTCGGGCTTGCCGTCGCCGTTGATGTCGCCAACCGCAAAATCCTGGGCAGCGCAGCCGGAATAAACCTGCTGCTCAGTCTGAAATGCATTGGCCCCGGTGCTGAGGAAGACCTGCAGATAGGGCGCAGCAGCGGGGCTGCCAAAGTTGCTTCCCGGCATTCCCACCACATCGACGTATCCATCGCCGTTCAGATCGGCCACGATCATTTTCTGGGTCGAATTGGTGTCGAACGGCGCCATGAGCGGACTCTGATACGCGCCCGCTGCCGTGCCCTGGGTTAACTGTCCCGTTCCCAGAGTCACTAGCGGGCTGACGGGGTTTGTGCCCGTCAGTCCGAAAGTCACCGTTCCAGCAGGCACGGCGGCATCGGTCGCGGCAGTGCGCGCGGCGGTTCCGCTGAAGAGCGCGGACAGGTTCGATCCATACGCGAACGTTGCGGGATTGGAAGAGACCGCGGTGTTTACCGAATACGGCGCGTAGACCTGGAATGCGACTGGGCCTCCAGTCTGCCCGGCGGTGTTGGTCTCGACAGACAGGGTGGCCGGAGATGCCAGCAGAGAGGTTGGAATGCAGCCAATGAGCTGCGTGGTTGGATTTGTTGTCGATTGGGACACCTGCAACGACTGCCCCTGGATGGTCGCCGTGGTGTCGGCATTAAAACCGATACCGGTCAGCGTGACCTGCAGGCCGGGGCCAGGGGCACTGCCGCTTGTAGTGCACGAAGTGTATGGGGAGCTGATCGCCGCGCCTGCGAGGAATGAGGCTGGACTGATGGATGTGAGCGGGTTCTCAAGGAAGATGGTTCCCTGTGCCGATTCCGGCTCGTAGTTGCCGTCGCCGGAATAGACCGCAAGGTACTGGTTGCTGGTGAGCGCGGCGGTGCTGATTGTGGCCCCAAGAACCGACTGGCCGTTCACCGTGATGGTCGAAACGGTCGTTGGCCCTCCGACCACGGTATCGTCGTTCCCAGGATCTTCAAGCGTGATTGTGCCGGTGGGTGCGGGCTGGCCCGAGGGCTGGGTCAGTACCACGTTGAAAGTGACTGTGGCTCCAGGGACGGACGCGCCCGGCACGTACACAAGGATCGAGGTGGGAGAATACACGGTGAGCACGAACGGGCCGGCCGTGGCCCCTGCATAATACGTGTCATTGCCGTAGGTAGCGCAGATAGGGATGGTTCCCGGCTGGTTCGCGTAATAGCTGATGGTAGCAATGCCACTGGTGTTTACGGCGACCGTGCCGATATCGTCCTGGTCGCTGCTGCAGGCCGTTTGATCGCTTGAAATGTAGAAGTCGATCGATCCATTGGGAGTGTTTTCTCCATTGCCGAGCACAAACCCGCTCAGGGTGGTATAGAAGCCGTCACCGACCGGATTGGGAGACGCGCCAATGTTAAACGCGCTGAGCGTCTGCGCATGCGCTGGGAGCGAGAAACCAAGAGCAAGAGCTGCGGAAACAAACGCCAGGGCCAGCTTTTTCGATATGCGGCGCATCATTGTCCACTCCGTACCGGCGGGATAAACAGAACCCGCGACGTGGGGCTGTCGGCCTGGATCATCCAACCTGGAGCTGTTCCGGGCGCCACCAGCTCGAAGACTGCGTTACCGTTCAGCGCCGAGAGTTGCGTGGGCGAGCAGATGCATGAGGATTGAGCAGGGGCGGTTGCACCGGTGAGATCGACGCGAAGAAGGGAACTGCCGGCACGGTCGGCGGTCACCGCCCAGTGGTCATCCTGCGATGCCGCAACGGCAAAGGGTTGATTGAGACCGTTGACGCCGGTGGCCAGCGTCGTGGCTGTTCCGTTGTGATATCGGGCGAGGGTGTTGGCCGAGGAGTCGGCGAGCAGAGCATCTTCAGAGCCGGGTACAAAGCTCATGCCGCCAAAGCCGGCCAGCGTGGCCAGCGTCGAGCGCGTTCCGTTGGCTGTGGTCGCTGTGACGATGACACCTGCTGAAGCACCATTCGCGGCCACCAGCAGGGTTCCGGCGTCGCTTACGGCTGCTCCCTGAATCTGCGCCGCTGAAGTGACTGTTGCGACCGCAGGCGATTGGGGAATGCCTGTTACCACAAGCAAGGAAGTGGAACCCGGAACAAAAACTACGGCATAACCGCCATGGGGCGAAAAAGCGATTTGAGATGAAGGCGAGACGTTACCAGCGAGTGAGACCGGCTGCTGCGATGGCAGGGTCATCACCTTGAGATTTCCTCTGGGGTCGATGAGTAATGCTGTTTGAGTCGGGCCTGCAAAGGCGCCCGCGGAATAGGTTCCGGCTGGAAAGAGAGCGGCGCCAAGCTGCGTTGCACCCGGCACACCCGCAAGCGTTCGCAGTGTTGAATCGGATGAGTTCCAGATCAGGCCCATCTGCGCGCCGGTTGAAACAGTGGTGCCCGCGGGAGTTGAACTCCCCGACGAGGTCGAGCCGGAATCGATGGTTGACTTGCCGCAGCCGGAAACGAGGAGGATGGCCACGCAAGTGGCACTGCCGAGCCCGGCGCTAAGCCGCCCGCAGGAGCGCAATTTCATGGGGGTGAACCATCCTTTAAGCTTCACTCCGGGGACAAGGTGAATTCAGGAGCGGGAGTCTCCCAGAGAATGGCCGAACTGTAGCCTCTTCAGTACCCTTGAGTCAACTCATTTTTTCTGAAGTAAGATGAATGTCAACACCTGTTGAACGCGCAAATGACGCGGGTTGCGGCGTTCTCGAGTGAGCACATTCCGCAACCCGTGATCTGGAACACTTTCCTTGCAGCGAAGGTTAAAGTTCCGCTATTTTACGTGCGCAAAATCGGCGTCGGCGAGCGGCCCGGCAGCCGGCACCTGGTCGTAGAGCGTTCCGCGCATCTGGTAGAGCGAAGCCTGGTCTGGATTCTTCCCGATCAGATCGGAGTAGGCCATGAGCGCGTCGTACCACAGGCGCTGGTCAAAGAAGTACTTGGCGCGGGCTGACTCGGCATCGGTTCCCGAGCCCTGAATCTGGCCGAGCCCGGCATCGATCTGCGCGCGGTCAGCACCGCCCAGCACAACCACGATCGCGGCCGGCGGCGGAGGGCCGAGCAGCGGCGAATCGGGTTCGACCTTCCAAAGATAGATGCCGCCGGGATTGAGAGCCGGCGCATCGTCGGGATAGGCGAGAGTGGGGCCCGTCACCTCGCGGTCCCACGAGAAAGTGCCCAGCGTGTCCTGAATATGGAACTTGTACGTGGCTGTGGGGTCGCCCTTCCATGCAAAGTCCGGCCGCAGCGTGTACACCCGCGCCTTGTGCGGGGCGTATAGCAGCGTCTTAGCTCCTTCGCCGCGAGAAGCCCCGCCGATCTGGTTGGCGCTTGCCTTATCCGGCGCCAGGTCGAATCCGTCCAGCTTGGTCTTCACTCGCCGGGGAGCGTTCTGGGCTGGAGGCGCGTTGGAAGGCGCCTGCCCATTGCTCTGTGTGACGACCAGCGATGCAAAGGCCGCCGCCAGCAAAATTGCTATCGATCGTTTCATGCCAGAACCTCCGGTTCTTTTGCTTCTACGTTAGAAGATTTAGCTTTACGGGGCCCCATGCCATACAGGGTAACCTGTTCGTCGAATCCGCGCACCTGCGTGGCGCCGAGGGGATAGATGCCCTCGATGCGATCGTTCACGCGCTCCCAGGTGCCCTGGGAAAGGATAATCTCAGTCCCGAACTCCTTGTTCAGGCTTTCCAGCCTTGACGCAAGGTTCACGGTTTCGCCGATCACCGAATACTCGAGCCGGTCGCGCGAGCCCACGCTGCCGCTGGTCAGCATTCCGGTGTGAATTCCCACGCCGATGCGCAGTTCCGGGAAGTCCTCATCCTCGGGTTTCTCGGCGTTCAATTCGTCGACGCGCTTGAGCATGGCGAGGGCGCTGCGCACGGCATTGCACGCATCCTCCGGCTCGCCCTGCGAGAGGGGTACGCCGTAGACCACCAGCAGCCCGTCGCCGATGAACTTGTTCAGGAAGCCGCCGTGTGCGCGGATCACCTCGTCCATGGCGGTGAAGTAGCGGTTCAGCCATTTCAGCACGGTGTGCGAGGGCTTGCCCGCCGTGATGCCGGTAAAGTTGCGAATGTCGCTGAATAGTACCGTGGCAATGCGCTCATTACCTTCGAGGCTGACCTCGTCGCGGCGATCCCAGATGGCGTTGGCCACCGCAGGATCGACGTAGCGTGAGAAGAGCTCCATCAGTTGCTTGCGCTGCTGCTCGGTCTCAGATTGCAGCAGGTTCGCCTTCACATACTGCCAGGCCACGGCGCAGGGCAGCGCCGAAGACACTCCCAGCATTGTCTCGAGATACGGGAACCAGAGATGGAAGTTTGAAAACGTGGTCTGCGCAGCGATGTAGATGGCGATTATGATGATCGCGTCGAGGGCAAAGGCCATGCGCAAGTGCAATCGCGTGAAGGTCCAGGTGGCAAAAAGAAGCACCAGGAAATTAATCGTCCAGCGCTGCCATTGCAGGACTTCGCCGATGGCGTGACCGTCGAGAAGCGTTTCAATGGCTGCCGCGTGCAGCTCGGTGCCACCGAGACGCTCGCGTGCGCCATTGGCCCCACGCACGCGGAAGAGCGGCGTGAAATCCTGGTCGCGCGCCGCGTCGCTGCTTTGCCCAATCAGCACCAGCTTGTTCTGGAGCGCCGCCGGGTCGACTGTCCCGGTGAGCACGCTCCAGGCCGAAATGTGCGTGGCCGGATGCGGCGCCCAGTCGCCGATGCGAAAGGTTCCGGCCTCAGGATCGCTGAAAGGCACGCGATGACCGCGGAACATGGCATTGCGCTTGTCGAACGGCATCAGGGTGCAGTTCTTGCAATTGGGATCGACCTGTGCCAGGTACTCCTCAGCCATGAAGACCGGAAAGCTTTCGCCTTTATGTTTTTGCGCGCCCCACGCAACCAGCTCGGCGTTGCGCACGTATCCGTCGCTGTCGAACGGCATGTTGATGGCCGCGTAGGCGAACGCCCCGGGCGCGCCATCCCTGCAGAAGCCGGTGGGCAGCGCGGGATTCTCAGGCTGGCAGAACATGGGCAGCGGAAGCACGGCCGGAAGCTGGCCTGTTCCCGCCTGGATGGCGAGGACAACGTTGCCGGCCGCGGTGAGAGCGCGCTGCATCGCCGCGTCTTCGCCGGGATCGCGCGGCTCAGAGAGGAAGATATCGAGACCGATGATGGCGGGTTTTGCCTGACCGACCCTGGCGACCACGTCAGCCACCGTGGAGCGGGGAATGGGGTACTTCTGAATCTGCGCGAAGGTGGCATCGTCGAAATCGACGAAGACAATCTCCTTCGATGGGGTCGCGTAGCCGCCGTGATTCACAAGGAAGTCGTAGGTCCAGTTGGCCAGATCGCTGAACGCGGTCCAGCGTTCCAGCATCGACACCGCAAAGGTGAGCCCGAAGGCAACGATGCAGGCAACGATGAAACGGTCTGGAAGGCGGCGCATCATGGGCAGGGGAATCAGGGCTGGCGGGCCAGCACCGCATCGATGTTCTGCACGTATTTTCGTGAGCGGTCGGCCTCGTTTGCGTCGGGATTGGCCTCGATCACGTTCTCAAAGTGCTTGCGCGCGGCGGCCAGTTCGGCCACATTGCCGCTCTGGTTGTATTCCTCGGAATAGAGAATGCCCAGCCGGTAATTGGTAAACAGATCGGTGGGCGTGAAGGTGAGCGCGGTCTGGCAGTAGCGGATGGCCGAGTCGAAACGCCTCTGCATCCACTCGCAATCGCAAAGTCCGGTGTTCGCCTGGCCGCGCAGCTCCTTCCAGATGTCGGTCTGCGCGGCGCGCTTCTTTGTGCCCATGCCAAACAGATACCCGACGGCGTAGTAGTTGATCTTTCCCGCCAGCCCGCTGTCGAAGTTGGAAAGCGAAAGATAATCGTTGTATTGCGATTCGGCCTCGCTGCAGCCATTTTTCTGCCGCAGCGACTCGGCCAGCCAGAAGTGCGCTTCGGCGTTGCCCGGCGTAAACACGATGGCCTGCCGCGCCGCCTGCACCGCGTCGTCGTAGTCGCCCTTGCGCGCAAAGGCCTGGGAGAGCAGATAGTAGGCCATCCCATTTTTCGGATCGCGCTGCGTGACCACGTTCAACTGGCGGATCGCCTCATCCATGTCGCCGGCGTCGAGCAGCGCGCCTGCGTAGCTGGAACGGGCCTCGAGGTAGTCGGGATCGATGGAGATGGCTTCCTTGAAGAACTCCAGCGATTTCTTGTCTTCGTAGAGCGCGTTGTAGACGCGCCCCGCATACAGAGCGGCCTGGCTGTACTTGGGGTCGATCTGCAACGCGGCCTCGAACTCGACGGCCGCCTTGCGGTAGTTCTCTTCAAAGCCCTTGTTGTAAAACTGAATGCCCTGGTTGAAGTGATCGACGGCAGCGTGATTGCGATTGCGCGCGATGAGGATGCGGACGGTGACCGTGGTCTCCTGGCCGGGATAAACCTCTTCCTGGCGCGGCCCATCGGGCTCATAACCCATGTGCACCGCTTCAACCGTATGCGCGCCCGGAGCGATGCCCGGCAGGCGCAGCGCCGCGGCCTTGTTCACAATGCCAACGCTCTGGCCGTCAACGAAGACCTCCACTCCATCCATGTTGGTCTCAATCACCAGCGTTCCGTATTTGGGCGGTGGAAGATTGGAGGCCGTCACGTGCGTGGGGTTGTAGGCCAGCACCATGTTGGGATCGAAGCTGCCGCGCTCGGAGGTCGGATTCTGGGCGGCGTTGGTGGCGTCGCGCACGTTGGTGTGCACATACTCGGCCAGTTCGTCGGCGGTCACAATGCCGTCGCCGTTGGTGTCAGCCTCGCCTTCAAGGCCCTTCACCACGTAGTAGGTGAAGATGCCGTGGCCGCCGCCCCACTTGTCGCTTTCATAGCTCTGCTCGCGGTCGCGGCTGGCAGTGATGGAAAACAGCGATTTGTCGAGGTCGAGCAGGGTGCGGTTGACGGTGGAGCGGTCGGCCTCGGGAGTGATGGCGCCGGAGTGGCACGAATCGGTGATCAGCACCTTCCACTTGCCGTTGATGCGCGCGCCCATGTCCTTGCCCAGCGACTCCATGGGATAAGCCGTGGTAGCGATGTTGTTCAGGTCGATGTCGTAGGGCGCGATGTAGGCCGTGCCGTTTGAGACAAATCCGTGGCCGGCGAAGTAGACCAGCACGCGGTCGTCGGGATGCGTGACCGAAGGCAGCCAGACCTCAAGCTCGTGGCGGATGTTCTCGAGCGTCGCCTGGCCGTCGATGAGCTTATGCACGTTCTCGGCAGGGAATTGCCCGCCCTCGGGGCTGATGAGCACGGTGTATACCGACTCGGCATCGGAATCGGGAAACTGCAACTGCGCGTTCTGCGGCAGATGCGCGTACTTCGAGATGCCGACGACCAGCGCGTAGCTGCGCGGAATCTGCACGGTGGTTTGTGTTTGCTGCGCGGGAGCAGTTTTCTTGAAGGTAAGGTCGCGGTTCTGATCCTGCGTGGCAGGCGGTTGCCCGGGCGTGCCCGCGGCCGGCGCGGGCGCATTTTGGCCGGCGAGCGCGGCGCTCGATGAGAGTGCGAGGACTGCCAGGCCCAATGTATGCATTCGATTCATAGTTCCAGTCCCATCGAAGTTGGCTGAGTGACAGTTTCTAATTGTGAGCGAGCAGAAACTCGTAAACCACTGGCCCGGCCAGCGGCGAATCCGAAGTGACCGTAGCGCTCGCCCCGTCGGAAGTGAACTTGAGGTCGCGCGATGCGCCGTTGGTGGCTGTGGCCTGCGTGATCTCGCGCGGCAAAGCCTCATTCGGTCCCACCGTCTTTGGCCCGGCGCCCACATCCACGCACTCGCCGCGCGACTTGAATACTGCGTCGTCGCAGCGCGGCTGCATCGACGAGGGCGCGATTCCCTGCGGAGGCAGATTGGCGGTGGCGCGATTCTGCATCTGGCCGATGGTGAGCTCGATCGGGCTCAACACAAAGTAGATGGTCTCGCGGCCGGCGGGGCCGGTGATCTCGAACCAGCCATTCGAGGTGGCGGGCATGATGTAATCGTGCCCCCTGGCGATGCGGTTGTCGTTGCCGGTCTCAGGCCGCGGGAACAACACCTCGTATTTGCCTGAGGTGTTCAGATCCATCACATAGAGGAAGCCGTCGACCGCCGGTCGCAGCCGGAACCGGACCGTATCGCCGCCACTGAAGACGTGAGTGGGGTCAACAGTCTGCACCTGGTCGCCGACTTTCTTTTCGAGCACGATCGAGATGAGACTCACGTTGCCGGATGGAGGGGATGCCGGGACCGCCTGCGGCGCCAGGACGAGGAGCAGAGCGAAGCAAAACAGTTGCCTGCGCATAGAGCCTTTCTGCTGCGCCGGGGAAGAGTCGGATTGAGAGCCCTTGTTGCAATTTCGGAGATCGTTAAGCCAGTAAGTTAGTCAAGCGGTTGCCAGCGTATTTTGAGATTGCGCCGGCATTATCGTGTACTTCGGGTTGCCAAGTGCTCCGAAAGTCTCTTAACGCATCCCGCGGCGAGTCGTAACTTGCGAATCTCCCGGATGGGGAAAAATACCGATCCATGATACCGCCCCGGACCGGGTGGCGAATACAGATTTTGTGGGAGGCGCCGGACGGAGGAGCCATCGCGCTACACACCTTGGGTGTTTGCAGACCATGGGGCAGTGTTTTATGCTCACCTCCGCGTGCCCCTGCGTGCACCGTTAACTGAAAGAGACATTGACCATGAAAGTAAGATTCTGGGGAGTGCGCGGTTCGATTCCGACCCCCGAAGCGGATCGTCTGCGCTACGGAGGCAATACCACGTGCCTTGAAATCGGCGCCCCAGATCCGCGGGAAACGGTCATTATCGACTGCGGAAGCGGCATCCGCGCCCTGGGCGACGAACTCCTGGATCGGTCCGTCCGGCGAATCCACATTCTGCTCTCGCACTTCCACTGGGATCACATCCAGGGTCTTCCGTCGTTCGCGCCGATCTTCCAACCGGGAGTTGAGATCGTTTTCTACACGACCCGCACCGCCGAAGAGGCACTATCTCTGCTCAGCGTCCAGATGGCCGATCCGTTTTTCCCCGTGACGTTTGTGGAACTTGGATCGCAGGTCGAGTTCAGGCAGATCGAATGCGGAAAGGAATTCGCGATCGGCAAGCTCAAGGTCGAGCCGGTTCTGCTCTATCATCCCCAGGGCGCAGTGGGCTTCCGGCTCGAGTCGGAGGGGCATATACTGGTTCACGCCTCTGACCACGAGACCGGCATTGCCGAAATCGACGCAGGCCTGATGCGCGCCGCGCGGGGTGCCAATCTACTGGTGATGGACGCACAGTACACGCCCGAGGAATTCGAATCGAAGATTGGCTGGGGCCACTCCAGCTACGCCCAGGCCACCGATGCGGCGCAGGCCGCTGGCGTCAAGCAACTGATGCTCTTTCACCACGACCCGGCGCACGACGATACATTCCTCGACCAGATGCTGGCCGAGGCGCAAAAGTGTTTTGGCGCGACCGGGATGGCCTGTGAGGGCCGGGTGTTCGACGTTTAGCCTTCCCTGCGAGGTGCTTCGATTGGAAGTAATTGTTGTTGACGATCGACTATCATAGTGAATGAAATGGCCGACCGGATTCCCAGCCTTGATGAAGCCTCAATATCTGCAATTGTTCGCCGCGCCCTCAAAGCGCATCTTGAGGCGCGCCTCGCTGATTGCGAAGATGAAAGCGACCCCTACAAGTTGTTTCACTCCCGGCGAGCCCGGGAGCTGAAGGAAGAGATTGTTGCCGTCGGCAAAAAGCTGTGGCAGAGGCAGTATGTGGATGGGAATGGCGGCAATATCTCCGCGCGCATCTCTGGGCAATATGTGATCTGCACTCCCACGATGCTGAGCAAAGGCGACCTGCGGCCTGAGGACCTCTCGCTGGTCGACCTTGAGAACAATCAGATCGCCGGCGACCGCCCACAAACCAGCGAAGTCTCATTGCATCTGGAGATCTATAAGGCTGTGCCCCGGGCCCAGGCCGTAGTTCACTGTCATCCGCCCTATGCGACAGCCCACGCGGTGGCGGGAATTCTTCCCCAGGGGAACCTCATTCCCGAGCAGGAGGTCTTTATCGGCCCGGTGGCGCTGGCGCCGTATGAAACTCCCGGGACTGTCGAGTTTGCGCGCTCGGTGCTGCCCATGGCAAAACACCACAACACGATCTTCCTCACAAATCACGGAATCGTGTGCTGGTCTGACACCGTGACTCACGCGGAGTGGAATGCCGAGATCATCGATACGTACTGCAAGACATCCATGATCGCGTCTCAATTGAAATCGCCACTACCCGAGATTCCGCCCCAGAAGATTGACGAGATTCTGGCCATCAAGCGGTACCTTGGATTTCCCGATGCGCGCCTGGCGGAGGAAAGGGAATTGCCTCAGGCGAAAGGCAACCTGGTTCGCAATCCGTCCGGCGCTGTTTATAAGGCCCCTACGTCTCTCAAGCCGCCGAAGACCAGGGAAGAGCTCGAGGAGCTGGTGCGGGCGGTCACAGCAGAGTTACTCAACCTGTTGGATTCGAGCGACTGAGCACTGGCGCAGCGTTCCTGCCGGTTGGCCTTGAAGGGCAGCGCCGTCGTATGATGTTGCGCGAGTTCCGCTTTACTTCTTTTTTGCGGCGAAGGCGATACCTCAACGGATTAGAAAGAGGACGATAGATGACAACGTATACAGTTCCCGAAGTCAAGGCAGCGGCGCCGGTCGCGCCGCATGAAGTGCTGCTGGTAGCCAACGGCGATCTTCGCCAGTCTGCGAACAAGGTTTGCTGGGCCGCGCAGGCTGCCATGGAAGCCAATCTGACGGCTGCTTTTGCCGCCGAGGGAATTACGCTGCGCCGCGCGCATCCTTACGATCCCGATCTCGGGCATGGGTTCATTTACAACCAGCGCATGGGCATGGATGTGTTCGCAGGCATTCATCCCGATGCGCCACTGGTGGTTGCCGAATCGGTGTGGCAATACAGCAATCATCTTCTTCCCGGGCTCGAACACCACCGCGGGCCGATTCTGACCGTTGCAAACTGGTCGGGCCAGTGGCCGGGGCTGGTGGGCATGCTGAACCTCAACGGCTGCCTCTATAAGGCCGGGGTAAAGTTCTCGACGTTATGGAGCCTGGACTTCACCGACGAGTTTTTCCTTTCCGGTTTGCGCCAGTGGCTGCGCGAGCATCGCATCACACACGACACGAGCCAGGTGCACAAGCTCGACGTGACAGCATTGCCCAGGCCTGAAGCTGAGCTTGGCACTACTCTGGCACACGCGCTCTGTGCGCGGAAGGCTATTTTGGGCGTCTTCGACGAGGGCTGCATGGGCATGTACAACGCCATCATCGAGGACTACCTGCTGAATCCCATGGGCGTATACAAGGAGCGGCTGAGCCAGTCGGCGCTGGTAGCTGCCATGAATCAGGTGACGGACGCCGAGGCCGGCCAAATCCGGAGCTGGCTCGATGCGTGCGGTATCGATTTCCGTACCGGCCCCAATGAAGAGAGCGACCTTACCGAAGCCCAGATTCTGGGGCAGTGCCGCATGTACATCGCTGCCCTGCGCATCGCCAGCGATTTCGGCTGCGACGCAATCGGCATTCAGTATCAGCAGGGATTGAAGGACATGGCTCCGGCCTCCGATCTGGTGGAAGGACTGCTGAATAACGTGGAGCGCCCTGCTGCATTCAGCACGAGCGGAAAGGAGCTTTATGCCGGCCGGCCGCTGCCGCACTTCAACGAAGTTGACGAGTGCGCGGGCCTCGATGCGCTGGTGACCAACCGCGTTTGGAGCGCGATGCACCTCGATCCCGCGACCACCCTGCACGATGTGCGCTGGGGCGAGCATTACACGGGCGACGGCATCGACGATTTTATCTGGCTCTTCCAGATCTCCGGCGCATCGCCGGCCTCGCACTTCACCGGCGGTTATCGCGGAGCCATCAGCGAGCGGCAGCCGGCCATGTACTTCAGGCTCGGCGGCGGTACGCTCAAGGGAATCTGCAAACCCGGCCCCATCGTCTGGAGCCGCGTGTTTGTTGAGGATGGAAAAGTTCATGCCGATATGGGGCTCGCCGATGCGATTACCCTGCCGGCAGCGGAGACGGAGCGGCGCTGGAAATCCGTCACTCCGCAATGGCCCATCATGCACGTCAAGCTGCGCGGCGTTACGCAGAACCAGTTCATGGCGCGCCACCATGCCAATCACGTGAACGTGGCCTACGCGCCCGATGCCGGGACCGCCGGGAAGGCGCTTGCGGCCAAGGCTGCCATGATGGCCGAGATGGGGATCGATGTTTCGCTGTGCGGAAATACGCCCTGGTCGTAACCGGATTGAGCTAACAGAAGGAATTGGCCGGGGTTTTCAGCGAGCGCCTGGCGAGCAGCGGCTCGATGCAAGCCCTGCTGGAGAGGGAGGAATTATAATCCTCTGATTTTTAACATATTGAAAACAAGCATGTTAATTATCTCCAGCGGCGAATTGTAAGGTATTGGTAAGGTAAAATGTGATACTCCTGCCCTTCTTCCCAGGGGACCCGATCTGGACAGGATTCCGAAGCTCATCTTTACCTGGCGCAGGTTCTGGCCAGGCAGAAATACTCGATTAGGCGCGGGCGCAACACCGAGCATTCTTAACAATCTGGAAACATGCTGACCCTCAGGTTCCCCTGCATTTTCAGGAAAAACAAGACTACGGAAAATTAACAGTAGTTCCCTAACTAGATTAGTTTCTGTCACCTGACAAGGCATTTATGACTTTCAAAACTTTTCATAACTTGTTACTTGCCTTTCTGTCCGCCTTCGCCGACACTCGGTCGCAATGAAGAACGGGGGAGGGGTGAACCGGATTCATCGGTGGTCTGAGGCGCGAGGGTAACCAGCGAAGCAAGAACCACGGCGGGCTCTCCGGACTGTCGAGGCAGTCCAGCGCGAGGGAAAAACCATCCTGATCGGGACCTTGAACGCTGGAGCTTTCAAGACCTGTCCGTTGTGCAGCCAAGGGCTGGGTCCGGCGCCGGACGATTCAAAACACCCACACCTTCCGAGATTATGGTTCGCTTCTGAATATCTGCCCTGGTTTGAACCGGCAATTGGTTTAGCGAAGTTGTGGGCAAGGCCGGCCAGGAGGCCGGAGCACACAACAAAAGGGCCACAGAAAATCCGGCAAAAATTTACGGCCACGGTGACTTGTACCACGGAGAGTGTCAGTGGCAGGATTCGTATCTCTCCCCATCGCCCATGTCTGTGTTGGAGCGCAGAACGGTCTTCCCTGAGAGGTTTATATGCATCGTCGCAGCAGCTTCCGATTCGCGAATTTGGCAGTAGCATTCTGCTTCCTGCTCGCCTTCACCATCTTTCCAGCCGGCTCACGGTACGCGGGGGCCCAGACCGCTGCGGCGGAACGGGGCAATCAAGGCTCCGCGCAGTCCGGCGGCGTGATGACCCTTGCGAACCATACGCCCCAAAAGGTGCTGGATGGGACGGCCATCCGGGTCAGCCATTACAACCCTGAGAACATGCTGCGCCTGACGTTGGGTGTTCAGGTTCCGCACATAGCGGAAGTAGAGCAGTTCACCAAGGAGCTCGTAACCAAGGGCTCACCCAACTTTCACAAGTTTCTCACTCCCGAGGAGTGGAACGCGCGCTTTGCACCCTCGGTCGAGGATGAGCAGGCGGTGGTGGACTGGGCCCAGAGCGTTGGCCTCACTGTGACCCGCCGCTATCCCAATCGGCTCCTGGTGGATGTGGAAGGAACGGCCGGCACGATTGAGAAGGCTCTTGGCGTGACCATCAACAACTACCAGGTTCGCGACGAAGTGGATTTCTCCAACGACCGCGACCCGGTCATCCCCGCCAATCTCTCCGGTATTGTGCAAACCGTGGCGGGCCTCAACAACATCGAGAGGGTTCACAGGATTGGGTCCCGCTATACAACGGTAAAGGGTGCAGACTATGTTCCCGGCCCGGCTTATGCCGAGGGGTTCAGCGGGCAAGGCGGCGGCGAACCGGTGGAGGGCGGGGCGGCTTCAGGCCTGACGGCTCACGACAGCTTCCCCCTGGACGAGAAAAGCACCACTTACGCCATGGATCCGGATAATATTCAAAGTTCGGAGGGCTACGACTACAACGCTTTTCAGCAGCTGAGCCACTGCTGCAACGTGCATAACGACACCACGGGCTCGCCGGCGGTCTCCTCGATCGCGCTGGTCGGGTATGGAGCCTACAACTACAGCGACGTTACCACGTTCTTCGGTGCCTACATCAATCAGGCCGCTAACGGTAGCGGCCCCTGCTATATGGAGTGGAACCTCAGTAACATCTTGGTCGACGGATCGGCCCCGGCAGTGGACGGCGAAGCTCCCCTGGACGTCGAGTACTCGGGCGCCATGTCCAACTCCTGTAGCTTTTCAAATTCAGGCAAGGAGGTTAACACCGCGCACATCTATGAGTACGAAATGGCAGACAACTCCTGGGCCACCTACGAGGACGCTTTCGACGATATTGTCAGCGACGACTATGCGAAGGTGGTTTCAACCAGCTACGGCGGGTCGGAGGCCCTTTCAGGAACCTCAAACACGATAGAGACCGGCACCATGCATACCATGTTCCTTAACATGGTGGACGCCGGCTGGACGCTGATCGCAGCCTCCGGCGATAACGGCGCGAGCGATGGCTGCGGGGACGCAGACGCAGTGGATTGGCCGTCCTCGGATCCCAATGTCATTGCGGCGGGCGGCACGCAGTTGAACATGTATACCAATGGAACCTATTACAGTGAACAGGGCTGGCAAGGCGAATCCTGGACAGGCGGGACCGACGACGACAACGGCGCGTGCGCCAATAACCATGGTGGCAGCACCGGCGGCGTAAGCCACCTTTTTGCTGCGCCCGCCTGGCAGACCGCGACAACTACCACCTACCCTGACGGCATCGACGGTAAATTCTACCTTTGGAAGGGCAGCACGGAGTACGTCGAAACCGGCAACGGGTACCGCGTAGTGCCCGACATTTCGCTGACGGCGAATCCGGATGTCCTGGGTGAGTGGTACGTCTCCGGCGGGTCATGGAACGACGAAGGCGGCACCAGCATTGTGGCGCCTGAGCTGGCCGGCTTCTTTGCCCAGTTCAATACCTACCTCAACTACATGGGCAACATTTGCGGCTCGGGTACCACCGCTTGCACCCCGGGCGGCAACGTCCTTCCGTTTATCTACGATGCTGGCTTGTACGGCGCCTCTAAAGATCCCTTCTACGACATGATCGGCGGTGCCGGCGGTTCCGGCGGCTGTAATAACAATGACATTACGGCGGCTGACGATCTGTACTATTACTGCACCTACGCCGGCTTCGATCTGGTTACCGGGTGGGGCTCGGCCAATATGATGCAGCTGGCCTGGGCCATCAACTGGAACCTGATTCCGGCTTATGGCGAACCCGTAATCACCTTTAACGATAAACCGACCACAGGCGTCTGGTACAACACCGACCAGGAAGTCAGTTGGACAGTCACTGACATCAATACCAGGTCCGACAACACGAATCCGCCCCCAGGCGTCGCCGGCTTCACGCAGGCTTGGGACACCCTTCCCGCCGACCCCTACAGCGAGCCTCACAGCGGCGAAGGCAACTCCTTCTACAGCGGCCCCGAGTACTTCTTCGGAACTACCGGATGCCTCTCGTTCAACGGCGGATTCGGCTGCACCGGCGGCTCGGGCCAAGGCTGCCACACCGTTAACGTGGAAGGCTGGGACAACTCAGGAGGCACCGCGACCAACACGTACGGGCCGCTCTGCTACGACACCGTCGCCCCCACCATCACCGCCTCCGCGAATCCCGCCCTTACCGGCTGGCTGGACCAATCCGTGGTCCTCACGCTGTCCCCAACCGATCCCGGCGGTAGCAATGCCTCCGGCATTAAGGCGACGTATTACGCAATCAACAACGAAACCACCTGCGCACCGGGCTCTGTCAGCGGATGCAGCGTCTACTCCGGGCCGGTTACCATCTCGGCGCAGGGGCAGACCGATTTCTACTTCTTCACCGAAGACAACGCCGGAAACTGGTCGACCTGGTGGTATGACGTTATCAGCATCGACACCACCAAGCCCGTTACCACGGCATCCCTGGCCGGAAACCTCTCCAGCGGCATCTACTACTCGGCCGTGACCGTGACCCTCAACTCCACCACTACCGGCGGCAGCGGCGTTGCGCATACCTACTACACTCTCGATGGCGGATCGCAAACCACGTACTCCGCACCCTTCAACGTTACAACGGCCGGCAGCCACAGCGTCACATACTGGAGCGTGAGTGTTTCCGGTGAGACTGGGAACTCCACGACCACAACGTTCAAGATCGAACCCCCCACCGCCGCGACTCTGACATCGCCCGCACCGAGCACCACGCTTCTCGGCCCCAGCGTGACGTTCTCGTGGGCTGCTCAGACCGGCGCCACTACGTACATCCTGCGCCTGGGAACCACGCCGGGTGCGCACAACCTGCTGGCCTCCGGGCAGATCACAGCCACTTCCATCACCGCCAACGGCCTTCCCACCAACGGCGAGACCATCTATGCGACCCTCCTCACCAACTACAACAACGACCAGTTGACCGAGAGCTACACCTACACGGCGACGACACAGGCAGCACTCACCTCTCCGGCCAACGGCTCGGTGCTCACCGGCCCCAGCGAAACCTTCCAGTGGTCTGCCGCTACCGGCGCCACCGGGTACATCCTCCGTCTGGGAACCACCGCGGGCGCGAATAACATATTCGCCTCCGGCGTAGTCACGGCCACCTCGGCCACGCCCACCGTCCTGCCCATTAACGGCGAGACCGTCTATGCGACCCTGATTACCGAATACGGCTCTGTCCAGGTATCGAACAGCTACACCTTTACGGCGACGACGAAGGCAACGCTGACCTCGCCGGCCAACGACTCAGTGCTCACCGGCCCCAGCGAAACCTTCCAGTGGTCTGCCGCTACCGGCGCTACCGGGTACATCCTCCGTCTGGGAACCACCGCGGGCGCGAATAACATATTCGCCTCCGGCGTGATCACAGCCACCTCGGCCACGCCCACCGTCCTGCCCATTAACGGCGAGACCGTCTATGCGACCCTGATTACCGTATACGGCGCCACACAGGTATCGAACAGTTACACCTTTACTGCGACGACGAAGGCAGCGCTGACCTCTCCGGCCAACGACTCGGTGCTTACCGGCACCTCAGAGACGTTTGACTGGTCTGCCGCTACCGGCGCTACCGGGTACATCCTCCGTCTGGGCACGACGGTGGGCGGGACTAACATATTTGCCTCCGGCGTAGTCACGGCCACCTCGGCCACGCCCACCAGCCTGCCCACTAACGGCGAGACCGTCTACGGGGAGTTGATCACCGAATACGGCGCCACACAGGTATCGACCAGCTACACCTTTACGGCGGCGACGAAGGCAGCACTCACCTCGCCGGCCAACGCCTCGGTGCTTACCGGCACCAGCGAAACCTTCCAGTGGTCTGCCGCTACCGGCGGCGCTACCGGGTACATCCTCCGTCTGGGCACTACGGTGGGCGGGAATAACATATTTGCCTCCGGCGTGGTCACGGCCACCTCGGCCACTCCCACCAGCCTGCCCAATAACGGCGAGACCGTCTACGGGGAGCTGATCACCGAATACGGCGCCGTCCAGGTATCAAACAGTTACACCTTCACGGCCTATATGGCCCCGTAGTTTGGCGCTGCCGGCGGGTCGCTGATTCTGCCGGCGATCCGGTTTGAAGTGGATGAGGACAGGGGCTGACCACCGCCCCTGTCGTCGTCACGATTGTCCCGGCAGAAGTATTCCGGGACCCTCCAGGAAACTGCGTTAAACATTATGCTGATCGTCGCAATGAATGATGGACTACCCGCTAATGCCATGATTCCTCAGGGGCTTCCGCAAACATGCAGAACCTTCGCGAACGGATTTGCGTGAGACGCGAAGGCTTCCTTTTGCGGTTTACCCAGGGGTGCCCATCCGCTACACCCGACCCATCACCGTCTCCTATCGGGGCAATGTCACCCTCACATTCAATAGCGTCGACTGGGCCGGCAACACCGAATATGGAGTAGCCCCGACGATCACGCGCAGCTTTACGGTGAATGCGATGTAATCTCTATTGAAGATGATGAAATTTGTGGCCCAGGGCAACCTGGGCCACATGCTTTTCCATACCTCTTTTACTGCGTATGTTGTCGACCTGGTATTGAAGCCAGGTTCGACATAACCTGCCCCGAATTCTCGCTCATTGCGAGAGCCTCTCCACCCGTGAAGGGACCGTCAAGCCGGCCAATGGTGCGGTCTCCTTAAGGCGGCGGCCGTCCGCCACGCGGGCCTTCCGGATCAGTTCGCCGAAGACCTGACCGGATACCTTGCGGCGCAAGGAAGTGGCGCGGGGATCGCGGGAGGAGGATGGATACAAATCACTCATGTGTGCGTTACTGCTGCAAGGCAGCCTGGATTTCAGGCCTGCCCGAATTACTTGCTGCTATGAGTGCTTGCTCATCCCGGCCCCCGGCAAAAGCAATCTATAGCCACGCGTTCCACATGACAACTTCTCGTTTGATTCATCGATGAAGCGGACGAAGCCGCAATGAAGAAAGACGGATGGAGAGCCTGATGCTCAGGACGGGAGCGTCAGATGTACTTCCTCGCTTTCGAAGGTTCTGTCGAGTTTGTAAGGTAAATGGGAGGAAAGGGCGTAACGAGGCGCACTGTACGCACAGGACGCACACCCTTGCTTGCGAAATAAGTTGTTTATTATGAGCTAAATACGAAGATCATCAACAAGATGTATTGGAAGATGGCGGAGAGGGAGGGATTCGAACCCCCGATAGCCTTGCGACTATGTCTGATTTCGAGTCCGACCTACATCCTAGAACCTATTTATTATGTGTCACTTGCAGGATCAGAAGTGCCGGTGCTAACTGTGGAGTCAGTTGAGGGTCCTAGCTTCGGGTAGAAGTTCGTGGCCGCAGCAATGGCCACAACCTGCCCCTTCCACGCGCAGAAAAGGCTTGACTGCTATATGCCATTGGCATATAGTTTTTCTATGCAAACGGTGGTCGAAACCCCGATGTTCCTGAGAGCCGCCGAAGCCATCTATAGCGAAGCGGACCGGGAAGAAATCGTGCGAACCATCGCCGCAACCCCGGAGGCCGGAGACTTGATGCCCGGCACAGGAGGGTACCGCAAGCTGCGCTTTGCACGTTCCGGCATGGGAAAACGCGGCGGCGCGCGAGTCGTTTATCTGTACGGCGGTGAGGATCTGCCGATCTTCCTCATTACCGTGTATGCCAAATCGGAGAAGGGCAATTTGAGCAAGGCCGAGCAGAATGCCCTGGCCAAAATGGCGAAGAGTTTCTTTGCCGATTACAGGGGGAAACGATGAGCAAATTGTTTAAAGAGATGGCACAAGGAACGGCTGAGGCCCGCGCCTACATGGAAGGTGAGCGCAAGGGTTACAAGGTCACTCTGCCGGAGACCGTGGACGTGCGGGGTCTCCGTAAGCGCCTGCGCCTGAGCCAGGGGCGTTTCGCGGATCGTTTTGGTTTGTCAGTGGATGCAGTTCGTCATTGGGAGTCCGGCCGCCGCCAGCCGGAAGCCGCTGCGCGCGCGCTTCTTATCGTCATTGCTGCCGACCCTGAATTTGTGATGCGTTCATTGGCTAAAAGTGCTTGAATACGAGTAAAGGGTCACCTGACGAGTTGGGGCTAATCTCGTCGATGTCTATGCTTTCCCAGGTCTCAAAATCGAGACCTGGGGCACCCGGCAAGGAGTATTCCGTGAAAACCGGCACGAAGGTGTTTTGGGGATTTGTCGCGGCGTTGACGATCTATTTCATCGCGACCTCACAAAAGGAAACTGAGAAAGCCATCGCTCCCCTCGACTACAGCAAGCCTGTGTATACAACCGACCATGCAATCGTCTGCCCTCTGTCGTTACTCAGTGATCGGCGCGCGGATCACGATATATCCGCAGTGATGGATATGTATACGTCTGCATTCACCGCAGAAAGCAAAGCAGAGAAGCTCGGTTGCGAAGTATGGAAGAGCGGCATCGAGGTGACAGCGAAGCCCATGGATGGGATGGACCCGCTCGTTACGGTGAACACATTGGCCTTTACTGTAGGTGCACATCTGACCAACGATCCGGAAGGGAAAATGCGATCAGCGGATTCCAATCCCGCGCAGCCCTCTGCTCCCCTTTCTTCGACCGTTGGCCATGGGGTCGTTACAACTCCATCATCCTATCCAATTCCTAAAGGGGATGTATGGACGCCAAGCGATGAATTCGGCGCGGAGATATGTCCAGACTCAAATGCATACGCTGATTATGACGACAATTTTATTGCATGGATGACAAATAGTGGCGTTTTAAAGGGAGGTCGTGCGCTGACAAAAGAAGAGGTGCTTTCACAGCGGAGCGACATTATCGCGAAGGAACAGGAATTGGCTGAGCAATATAGATGCACTTACATTCCGCCCGGAACCTTGCTGGTATCGGAAGGGGGGGATCAGATTGGAGCGATGGCTTTTGTAACGGCACATATGCCGGATGGCACGACAATAAGAGGCGTCACACTGCCAACTATGATTACACAGCACCAACAGCAGCCTACGGCAGCGGAGCAACAGGTGCAGATACAGGGTTCCAGTCCGCCAACTGACAGGACTCAAGCTCCACAGGAAACCACGCCTGTGCCAGTGGATGATGTCGTGGCTTGGACAGACCCGGCAACCGGGTTAATGTGGACGAAGAAGGATAATGGCGTCGATGTCACTTGGCAGGAAGCGACGACCTACTGCCGGAATCTCCAAATCGGCGGTCAATCGGACTGGCGCTTGCCGACGATAGACGAGTTGAAAGGCATCTTTGACTCCAGTATCAATGCTCCAGATCGGAGCACCGGTGGGCAAGCGGTCCCTTGGCAAGTTAAAGGTAGCCTTTCACTGTCCGCATGGGGGGAATGGAGCAGTTCCCAGGGAAATGCCCCTGGCCAGGCGTGGGTTTTCGGCTTCGGCAGTGGTAAGCCGTTCTCCTACCGATTCGATGGTCTCAAAAAGCCCCGCGCGCTTTGTGTTCGTAGTTCCTGAGAGTGATGCTGGCAGTCGTTAGGTCGCCCTCTCCCAAAAGCAGCTGGCACAGTGGCAGTAGGCCTTGGCGGTGTCCTGCAGGTCTCCAAAGGAGGCAGGGTGACCAGATCGACCCAAAAGCAAAAGGAACGCGAGATACTTCGGCAGTTGTTGTCTGCTACAGGCATCCGGCCAGACAGCGACCCCTTAGAAGGCGAGAAGCCTGATTTTATGATCCAGATTTCTGGCCGGACGGTCGGCGTCGAAGTCGTCATGTACCAATCGAGCAAAAGGGTTGCGGACTTTGAAAGGCGTGCCGTTGAAGCTGAATGGGAACGCTTGGAAGATTACTCGAGGGCGATTCGAAAGGAGCACGCTGTATTCGAGCAAATGTATGTTCTTTTTCGGTTCAAGAATCTCGTGCCTCCAAGGAAAGAATATGAGGAGTTCTGTCAAGAGATTCTGCGATTCATTCGCTCAAGACAGGAGCCAGTCAGCGCGGAACCTGAAGTGTTCGGGATTTCCGACTTTACATCGCCGCTGATGAAGAAGCACCTGAAGGCTATAGGAGGATTAGTTCTAAATCTGTGCGAGCGCGATGAATGGGACTCAAACATAACAGCCGGATTCGTGGATAGTCATCCCGCATGCACCATTTCAAAGATAGTTGCAATGAAAACGATGTTGGCCAAAGCGTATCGAAGAACTGACGCACTGTGGCTTGTCATTGGGCACAGCGGGCGGCTTTCTGAGATGGTGTTGCCGATAACCGGCACTTCGGACTTTAACGCAGATCCAGATCTCCAAGGTTGTCTGTTGTCCAGCCCATTCTCAAGAGTATTTGTTCTTACCGCAATCGGATTGGTCCAATGGGACAAGCGAGAATGCAATTGGGCTGAATCCAGGTGAAATATCCTGTTGCCCAAATACCGCACTACTTGCGCCGCGTTCGCGGTCGTGGAGCCTTGACAACGGCCTCCCAGCCTCGGCTTAAATCCAGTTACTTCGGGGAATGTCAGAATCGGTCCGCCGGCTTTGCGTATCACGCTTACTATGCCGGGATGCAAGAGAAATCGAATCAGGGCAGGGAGTGGTCCTGCCAGTTCTCCTAACCGGCTTTAACCGGTTTGGCCTTTTCGGGGTCAGTTTTGGTGTCAGTTGGATTTGTATTTCGGTGCCTTTCTGTGCCCTCAAGTGCACATTTTCCTCAGAAGGCATGATCAGGCCCAAATAGAACGGAGCCTTGGAAGGCCCACGTTGTGTTGATTCTACTGAACTTGTGGCGGAGAGGGGGAGATTCGAACTCCCGAAGGCCTTGCGACCTTGTCTGATTTCGAGTCAGGTGCATTCAACCGGGCTCTGCCACCTCTCCGCTTTCAATAGTTTACCGGCAAAGCGAGAGTCGTGGCAATCGGCGCCCCCGGTGTTCTCGAGCCCGCTCCGGCGGGGCGATTGAAAAGGGGGCTGTTTGCCAACCCGAGCCCCGCTTGTTCTCCATCCTCAGGAATTCGGAGAAGAACCCTGCACGAGCTCTTGACAGCCGGAATGTTTGCGCCAAGAATATGACTGTCAGTCAAATGTGAGTCATATTCACAAATGGTCACAAGTCATAACAAGAAACGTGTCGGGGCGGGCCGGGTGAAAGCCTTCACTGCCGCACCCCGCGCCGGCCGCCGTGAGCGCCGCGCCGCAGAGACCCGCGTCAAGCTCTTCCGCTGCGCCCTGGCGTTGATCGCCGAGCATGGCCTGGCCAACGTGACGGTCGAAGACATTACCGAGGCCGCCGACGTGGGCAAGGGAACTTTTTTCAACTACTTCCCAACCAAGGAACATGTACTCGGCGTGATGGCCGAAATCCAGCTCGGGAAGCTGCAGGAAGCAGCAGCCAGCGTGGCCGCCGGCACTCAGCCGCTCCACTCTGTGCTGCACCGGCTGGTGCGACGGCTTGCCGAAGAGCCAGGTCGCAGCCCCAGGCTCGCCCGCGCGCTCATTTCATCGTTCCTCGGCAACGAGAGCGTGCGCGAGATTCTGAAACGCAAGATGGTCGAGGGCCGTAAAGCCATTGCAGAGGTGGTTCGCGCCGGCCAGGAGCGCGGCGAGATCAACTCGTCACTCAACAAAGAAAAGGTCGCGATGCAGTTGCTGCAAATGATGTTGGGTACCGTGCTGCTGTGGTCGCTGCACGAGAAGCCCGCACTCTCTCAATGGATAGAAAACAGCTTTGACCATGCCTGGAGAGCCATTGAGGCGCCAGGAAAGTAGCAGGAAGCATGAAACACAGGATTCGTACCGCAGTTTTTCTTTTGTCGGCAGGGCTCGCAGGGGCGACCCTCGCGGTCACGCCGGCCCCCTCGCAGCAGGCGCCGGTCAGGCTCACGCTTGAGGATGCGATTCATCGCGCTCTCGAGGCGAACCTGAGCGTGCTTGAGGCGCGCACTCGCACTGACGAAGACCTGGGGACCGAGACGCGGAGCCAGGCAGCGCTGTTGCCGCGAGTGAACGCGCAAACCTATGCCAACTACCAGAACCGCGATCTGCGTGCCTTTGGGATTTCGGTTCCGGGTCTTCCGCTGCCCAATGTGGTTGGGCCGTTTTCGAATTACGACTTTAGAATCTACGCGCAGCAAAATCTGTTCGATCTAGGCAGCCTGCACATATGGAGGGCAAGCCAGCGCGCGCTCGATGCCGGCAAGCTGAGCGAACAGGATGCGCGCGACCTGATTGTGCGCCTGGCTGCGTCGCTTTACCTGAATGCGCAGTCTGCCGCGGCGCGAACGCAGGCGGCGCAGTCGCAGGTGACGGATTCGTCAAGGCTCTTGAAGCTGGCGCAGGATCGCCACGACGCTGGCACGGCGACGGGCGTAGATGTTCTCCGCGCCCAGGTGCAACTGGCTAACGACAAACAGGCGCTGCTCGAGGCTGACAACCAATACCAGCAGTCGCTGCTTGAACTCGCGCGCAATTTAGGCATGAGCCCCGGCACGCCGCTGGAACTTGCCGAGCCGTTGCATTATCAATCGCTCGACCAGCCTGCGCCCGATGCGCTGGTCGCTGTGGCGCTCAATTCGCGTGCCGATTATCAGTCCCTCGCCAGCCAGCGTGAGACGCTTCTCGAGCAGCAACGGGCCAACCGCGCGCGTTTCTATCCCAAAATCAGCATCAACGGCAACATTGGCGAGCTGGGCCGCTCGATCGGCGGCGTGGCTACGACCGGGCTGATCCAGGGCCAGATCGACTTCACCGTTTTCGATCGCGATCGCGAGGGCGAAGCGCAGCAGCTTGCCGCGCGGCTGCGCCGCATCGACGACCAGATCGACGATCTGCGCCGCGGTGTAGACGAGGACATTCGCGCAGCGCTGCTCGATCTCGATTCTGCGGCACAGCAGGTTCAGGTGGCGGACGAGGGGCAGGAGCTAGCGAAGCGCGAGTTGCAGGAAGCGCAGGATCGTTTCCAGGCCGGCACAACCAACAACGTTGAAGTGGTGACCGCGCAGGATGAGCTGGCCCGCGCCGAGGAGAATTACATTCTTGCTGTTTCGAGCCACGTTGACGCGAAGTATGCGCTGGCTCGCGCGCTCGGCGACACCGAGAAGAACATTATGAAATTTGCGGGGAACGAGTGAGGCCGGCGTTTCTTCCGCCGCACTCCGATTCACCCGGCGAGGTTCAATGCAATGAAACGACTGATCCCGATTCTCATTCTGCTCTGCGCGGCCGTGGCCGCAGGCGTGTACTTTTATCCGCGCTACGCAAAAAAGCCTGCACCCGCGAACGAGATCGCGCTCTCAGGCAACATTGAGGCGCACGAGAGCCTGGTGAGCTTCAAGGTGCAGGGGCGCATTGTGAAGCTGCCTGTCGAAGAGGGGCAACAGGTGGCGCAGGGCGCGTTGCTGGCGCAGCTTGAAGATGCCGACCTGAAGCAGCGCGTGCGCATCGACGAAGCCGCTGTTGCCGTACGCGAAGACGATCTTGCGCTTACCCTCGCCGGCACGCGCAAGCAGGAAGTTCGCGCCTCGCAGCAGGCCGTAGTTGACGCGCAGGCCGATCTGAACGAAAAGAAGCTCGACAACCAGCGAGCCGATGCGCTCTACGCAAAGGACGAGATTTCCACGCAGGATCGCGACCTTGCCGCAACCGCGCTCAAGCGTTCCGAGGCAAGTTTCAAAGCCGCCGGGCAGCGCTACAACGAGGCTGTCGAGGGCAGCCGCAAAGAAGACATCGCGATCGCCCGCGCGAATCTGGACCAGGCTGACGCCGAACTGGGCCTTTCGCGCATCGACTTGAGTTACACCACGCTGCGCTCGCCCTCGGCCGGCGTCATTACGGTGCGCCAGGCTGAGCTTGGCGAGGTGGTTTCTCCCGGCTCGCCGGTAGTCACATTGGCCGATCTCGATCACATCTGGCTGCGTGCCTACATCGCCGAGACCGATCTTGGCCGCATCCAGTGGGGCCAGGACGCAACCATTACCACCGACACCTATCCCGGCAGGCAGTATCACGGGCGCATCTCCTTCATCTCGCCCGATGCCGAATTCACGCCCAAGAGCGTGCAGACTTATAAGGAGCGGGTGACGCTGGTCTATCGCATCAAGATCGACATCGACAATCCCAATCACGAGCTCAAGCCGGGCATGCCTGCCGACGCGCGCATCGAGCTTGCGCCTGAGAGCACGCCCGCGCAGCCCGCATCGACTGCGAAGCAATGACCGAGCCGCTCCAAATCGCAAACGGGCTCGCAATTGCTGCCGAGGGGCTCAGGAAAAGTTTCCCCGGCGTGAGCGCTCCCAATATTCGAGCCGTTGACGGTCTCAGCTTCAACGTTCGCGCCGGCGAGATCTTCGGTCTGGTGGGACCCGATGGCGCCGGCAAGACAACGACCCTCCGCATGTTGGCCGGCATCATGCCGCCCGATTCAGGTTCCGCAACCGTCGCCGGCTGTAACGTGGTCCGGGACCCTGAACGCGCCAAGCATTGGCTTGGCTATATGCCGCAGCGCTTCGGGCTATACGAGGACCTGAGCGTCGACGAGAACATTCGCTTCTACGCCGATCTCTTTGGCGTCCGCGGCGACGAGCGCAAAACCCGCTCAACGCAGTTGCTCACCGCCGCCGGCATGAGCGAGTTCCGCGCGCGCAGGGCTGGCAACCTCTCCGGCGGCATGAAGCAGAAGCTAGGCCTTGTCTGCGCGCTCATTCACAAGCCCAAGGTGATTCTGCTCGATGAGCCGACCACAGGCGTTGACCCCGTCTCGCGCCGCGATTTCTGGCGCATTCTCTACGAGCTTGCTGCCGAGGGCGTGGCGATTCTCACATCGACCGCCTATCTCGACGAGGCCGAGCGCTGCCATCGTGTCGCGCTCATGCACCAGGGCCGATTGCTTTTCTGCGACACGCCATCAAACCTCAAGGCCCGGCTCGGCAAACACGTTCTTTCTGTCGCGTCGCCGGAGCCGCGCAGTCTGCGCGCGGTGATTGAGCATGTGGAGGGAATCTCAAGCCTGGTGCTTACCGGCGATGGGTCGCATTTGGTGGTCGACGACGCGCTGCGGCGAATCCCCGAGATTGAAGCCCGTCTTAAGAATGCGCGTGTGGCCTTCGATTCGATTCAGCAGGTTGAGCCCACCATCGAAGATCTGTTTGTGGACGCAGTTGCCGGCGAGGAAGTGTCCAATGCCTGAAGCCGGGAACTCCGTTGTGATTGAGAACCTGGTCAAACGGTTCGGCAGCTTTGTTGCGGTCGACCGGCTTAATCTTTCAGTGCGCAAGGGAGAGGTCTTCGGATTTCTCGGACCGAACGGGGCAGGGAAGTCCACTACCATCCGCATGCTGTGCGGCTTGCTCAAGCCAAGCGCCGGCCGCGCCGCCGTTGCCGGCTTCGATGTGGCACGCGATCCCGAGTCGGTGCGCCAGAACATCGGCTATATGTCACAAAAGTTTTCGCTCTACAACGATCTCAAGGTGATTGAGAATCTGCGCCTCTTTGCCGGCCTCTACAGCGTGCCGGCTAAGCAACTCGAACAGCGCATTGCGTGGGCGCTTGAGATGGCCAATCTGAAGGGGCAGGAGAACCTGATGACTCGCATCCTGCCCGGCGGATGGAAGCAGCGGCTCGCTCTCGGTTGCGCGGTCCTGCATCGTCCGCCCATCATCTTTCTCGACGAACCGACCTCGGGAGTCGATCCCATCTCGCGCCGCCGCTTCTGGGATCTCATCCAGCAGATGGCAACCCAGGGCGTGACGGTCTTTGTCACCACCCATTACATGGAAGAAGCCGAATACTGCAATCGTCTCGCGCTCATCTTTCGCGGCAAAATCGTCGCGCTGGGCACGCCCTCCGAACTCAAGCGCAACTCAATGAAAGGCGAACTGCTGCTGGTGGAGTGCGAACCGCTGGGCCGCGCGCTGGAGGCGCTGCAATCGGCGCCTGGCGTGATGGATGCGGCAGTCTTCGGCAATGCACTGCATCTTTCGGTTGAAGATGCCGACGGCTCCGCTCCGCACATCGACGCATTTCTGCGCGGGCGCGGCCTCGCTCCCGGCAAGATCGAAAAGATCCGCCCAACGCTTGAAGACGTCTTTGTTTCGCTCACCACCGGATCCGCGGCGGAGGAGCGCACGCAATGAGCCTTACTCGCCTGATCGCCGTAGCCCGCAAAGAAGTGCTCCACATTGTGCGCGACGCGCGCAGTCTGGGCATCGTGATTATCATGCCGGTCACGCTCATGCTGCTCTTCGGCTACGGAGTCAATCTCGATCTCAAAGGCATGCCGGTTTATGTCTACGACCAGGACGGCAGCCAGCAGAGCCAGGATCTGCTCAAGCACTTCCAATCAAGCGAGTACTTCCACGTTGCCCGCGTGGTGGATAACTACGCCGCCATTACTCGCGCCCTCGACGACGGCAGCGCCAAAATGGCGATCGTGATTCCGTGGGATTTCTCGAGGCAACTGAACGCGGGCGGACCGGTCCCGGTGCAGGCGCTGGTGGACGCAACCGATGACAACACGGCCAATGTGCTCATGGGCTACGCTCAGGCTGTGGTCCAGGGTTATTCTTCGCGGGTTCAGCTTGACTGGCTGCGCCAGCGCGGCATCGCCGTCGAACCAGCGCCGGTCAGCGTGGAAACGCGCACCTGGTACAACGAAGACCTTGAAAGCAGCGCCTTCATCGTTCCGGGAGTGCTGGCGCTGGTCATGTCGGTCATCGGCGCATTTCTTACTTCGCTTACCATTGCGCGCGAGTGGGAACGCGGCTCGATGGAGCAACTCATTTCAACGCCGGTCACCGCCATGGAGATCATGCTGGGCAAGCTGGCGCCCTACTTCGTCATCGGCATGTTCGACGTGGCCGTTTGCGCATTCCTCGCCATTGCGTGGTTTCATGTGCCCTTCCGCGGCTCGTTTGTGACGCTTACGTTGAGCTCAGCGCTCTTCATGATCGTCGTTCTTGCGCTGGGGTTCTTGATTTCAGTACTCGCGAAAAATCAATTCGCCGCCAGCCAGATTGCGTTGCTCATCACATTTCTGCCGGCCTTCCTGCTTTCGGGATTTCTCTTCGCCATCGAGCAGATGCCGCCGGTTCTGCAGTGGATTACGCGCATTCTGCCTGCGCGTTACTACGTTTCCGTACTCAAGAAGATTTTCCTCAAGGGGACGCCCACGGCCATGCTTGCGGCCGATCTGGTTCCGCTGGCTGTGTTCGCGGTGCTGTTGGCCATTGTCGCCACGCGCTCCTTTCACAAAAGGCTGGATTAGGAGATCGAATCGATGTTTGCGCGGCTCAAACAAATGCTCATCAAGGAGTTCATCCAGACCCTGCGCGACAAGCGCACGCGCTTCATCCTCATCGGCCCGCCCATTATCCAGATGCTGGTCTTCGGCTACGCGGCCACGTTCGAGATCCATCACGTCGCCACGGTCGTACTCGACCAGGATCACAGTCAGGCGAGCCGCGAGCTTGTTTCGCGCTTTACATCGAGCCCGTACTTCGATGTTGAGCGCCAGCTTACCGATCGCAGCCAGGTTCGAGACCTGATCGATCGCGGCGATGCAACTGTGGCCCTCGAAATCGACGCCGGCTTTGCGCAGAAGCTGGAGAAAGGCGAAACCGCGCCGGTGCAGGTGATCGTCGACGCCACCAACTCCAACACTGCGCTCATCGCCTCGGCCTACGTTTCGCAGATCGCTCTCGATTTTGCCCGCCAGTCGCAGCAAGATCGCTTGGGCCGCATCGCGCCTGACATCATTTCGCAAGTGCCGGCGGTCTTGCTCGAATCGCGCCCTTGGTACAACGTCAACCTCAGCAGCCGCTGGTTCTTTGTGCCCGGCGTCATCGGCAGCCTCACCTTGGTTCTGGTCATCACGCTCACCGCTTTTGCCGTGGTGCGCGAGCGCGAGATCGGAACCCTCGAACAGATCATGGTCACGCCCATCCGGCCCTTCGAGTTCATCCTGGGCAAGACGCTGCCTTTCTTCCTCATCGGCATCTTCGACGTCTCGCTCATCGCAATCGTTGGCACGTTCTGGTTCCAGGTGCCGTTCCGCGGCCACATCGCCGTGCTGGCGCTCGGCTCAATTCTCTTTCTCATCTGCATGCTGGGCGTGGGTCTGCTCATCTCCACGGTCTCGTCGACCCAGCAGCAGGCAATGGTCACCGCCTTCTTTTTCATCATGCCGGCCATCACCTTCTCCGGCTTCGGCTTTCCCATCGCTACCATGCCCGTCTGGTTGCAGTACTGCACCTACCTTAGCCCGTTGCGCTACTTTCTGGTCGTCCTGCGCGGAACGTACCTGAAAGGCATCGGGATGGATATCCTTTGGCCGCAAATGGCCGCGATGGGCGTGCTGGGATTCAGCCTGCTGACTGTTGCCATCCTGCGCTTCCACAAAGCGGTCGAATGATCCCCGATTTCAAGTCTCTCCAGCCGGCGATATGCCCCATGCAAATCGATGCGCGAGTGTGAGACAATTCCCCCTCGGTCGGGATCAGGGCCGGTCATTTATCCTTCATGGGAGCAGAGTTCATCCCAAAGGCACTGATCGCGATCCGGCTGCATCGGCAAGACCGCGAAACGCACGCCTTAAACGGTACAAGATATTCCGGCTTAGGCCGGACGAAGCAGGGAAGCAAGCGCAAGGAATCGGGGAGTTCGGCGGCTGATGATGGAATTCCATATCTCGCTTCAGGCGCGCGAGCGCTACCAGTTCGCCGAGTCCCTCTTCTCCTACAACGGCAACGTCGTCTTCGGCAGCATGGGTGCGTGCCGCGAGTTTGCCCACCGCATGAATACGGTGCGCGAGGCGCACAAGCATCCTGAGCGCGCGGTACACGCCGGCCAACTGTGGGCCATGGGCCTGATTGATGAAGTCAGCCACGTGCTGATGGCCCGCTACCGCGAGCAGTTCGACCCCGAAGTGATGACGCGCGCTCTCGACTGGTTCAGCGCTCAAGTGGGTCCCGAGGCGCTCGACACCATGTTGCTGGCCTTTGTCGAGCAGTTTCCTGGCCAGAGCGTGATGCGCGGCCTCGAAACTCCGTGGCAGTGGCTGGCAGGCTCGACCGATAGCACGCCGCACCGGGCCGCGGCTCTTGAGGAACTGCTTCTGCTCTGGACCGCGAACCGCAACCAGGCGTTTCGCCCCTTCGAAGAACTGTTTGAAGACAAATCCCTCGCCGAGAAAACCGTCTACCGCCAGGTAACGGCGCAAATGCCCGAGTACTTCGCCACCCGGCCGCTGATTCCCGTTCCCGACGCCAAGCCGCTCAGCCTGCTTGATCTGTTGCGCGCGCCCGCCGAGGGGGCGCCCGCTTCGCTCAGCGATCAGCTCGCGCTTATCCGCGAACTGTGGAAGCCACTGCTCGGCGAGGAGGTCGAGCGGCTCATCCAAGTGGCCGGAGAGATCTTGCGCGAAGAGGAACTCGCCATCTGGATGCAGTTCAACCCGCCTGCCGCGCAGGCGCGTGCCGCAGCCGAGGCCGCGGCCAGGCGCCGCTGGGAGACGGGCGCGCAGCAGTGGCCCTCCATCGTCAGCACGGCCGATGTCCCGGTCTTTGGCGATCCCGCGCACGAGTACGAAAAATTCTCACCCGATACGGCTTGGATGCCCACCACCGTGCTCATCGCCAAGAGTACATACGTGTGGCTGGCGCAAATGAGCCGGCAATACGGCCGCCACATCGGCCGCCTCGACGAGATTCCCGATGAAGAGCTGGCTGTGCTCGCCCGCCGCGGCGTCAATACGCTGTGGCTTATCGGCGTGTGGGAGCGCAGCCGCGCCTCGAAGACCATCAAGCAGCTCTGCGGCAATCGCGACGCAGTGGCTTCGGCCTATTCGCTCTACGACTACACCATCGCCGACGATCTCGGCGGCGAATCGGCTTACGTCAACCTGCGCGACCGCGCCTATCGCCACGGCGTGCGCCTGGCCAGCGACATGGTGCCCAACCACATGGGCATTGACTCGCCCTGGTTGGTCGAGCATCCCGAGTGGTTTATGTCGCGCAGCGACTCGCCCTACCCTGCATACACCTTCAACGGTCCCGATCTTTCCAGCGACGGCCGCGTCGAAATCAAGATTGAAGATCACTACTTTGAACAGACTGATGCCGCCGTCGTCTTTCAGCGCCGCGACAAAGCGACTGGAGAAATTCGCTACGTCTACCACGGCAACGACGGCACCAGTTTCCCGTGGAACGACACCGCGCAGCTCGACTACCTGAATCCCACCGTGCGCGAGCAGGTCATCCAGACCATCCTTCACGTCGCGCGACTCTTCCCGGTCATCCGCTTTGACGCGGCCATGACGCTGGCCAAACGTCACTTTCACCGTCTCTGGTTCCCGGGTCCCGGCGCCAGCGGCGCCATCCCTTCGCGCGCCGAGTATGGCATGAGCCAGGCGGAGTTCGATCGCGCCATGCCGCACGAATTCTGGCGCGAAGTGGTGGACCGCGTAGCCGCCGAGGTGCCCGGCACGCTGCTTCTTGCCGAGGCTTTTTGGCTCATGGAGGGTTACTTCGTTCGCACCCTCGGCATGCATCGCGTCTACAACTCGGCCTTCATGGTGATGCTGCGCGACGAGGACAACGCCAAGTACCGGTCAGTTCTGAAAAACACGCTCGAGTTCGATCCCGACATCATGAAACGCTACGTCAATTTCATGTCGAACCCCGACGAGCGCACTGCCATCGACCAGTTCGGCAAGGGCGACAAATGCTTCGGCGTGGCGGCCATGATGGCCACGCTGCCCGGCCTCCCCATGTTCGGTCACGGGCAGATCGAGGGATTCACCGAAAAGTACGGCATGGAGTACCGCTGGCCGCGCTACCACGAGACGCCCGATCACGGGCTGGTCGAGCGCCACGACCGCGAGATTGCCCCGCTGCTCAAACGCCGCTGGCTGTTTGCCGAGAGCGAGAATTTTCTGCTCTATGACTTCTTTACCGCAAATGGCTCGGTCGACGAGGACGTCTTTGCCTACTCGAACCGCACCGGCGGAGAGCGCGCGCTGGTGGTTTACAACAACCGCTACGGCTCGACACACGGTACCATCGACAATTCGGCAGCCTACGCCGATAAAACGTCGGGGCAGCTGAAGCAGCGGCGCTTGTGCGAGGGGCTGGGGCTGAGCGGGGACGCGACTGCGGTTCTGGCTTTCCGCGATTCGCTCACGGGACTCGAGTATCTGCGCCGCGCGAGCGACGTGCTCGAGCGCGGCCTAACGCTCGAGATCAAGGCCTATCAGTCTCACGTCTTTCTCGACTGGCGCGAGCTCAAGCCCACCCTGCAGCAGCCCTGGGACAAGCTCAGCGATCAGTTGGCAGACCACGGCGTTCCCAATCTCGACGATGCGCTCGTCGATCTCGGACTGCGCCCTGCGCACGATGCGTTGCGCCAGCTTCTCGATCCCGCTATGGTCAGGCACTTTGCCGATCTCGCCGAGCATCCGCGTGCCGTTCCCGCTGCCGAGCGGCCCACCGAACGCGAGCGCAGCGGATACTTCGATCAGGTCTGGGAACGTGCCGAGAAGTTCCTGACGCAGGCGCAGATTGCATACGCCTCGCGATTGGCCGAGGCCGGCCAGCCTGTTGCTACCTCCGAGCCCATCGACCTTGCCTCGTTCGCGCTCGTCTTTCGCCGCCGGTTGCGCGCCGCCATGCGCCTCACCGGCATCGAATCGCTCTTCCCGGCGCCGTGGACGGCTGCGGCGCGCCGCATGTTGCCCAGCCCGAGCCCCGAGTTCACCGCTACGGCCATGTGGGGACCGATCTTTGCATGGTGCGCGCTTGAGCTGCTGGCCGAGACAGTTGACGCTGAGAATCCCGAACGCGCCGCGCTCGATCTCTTTGACCGCCTGCGACTGCGCGAACCGTTTGCCCGCGCCTTTACCGCCCTCGGCTTTGAAAAGGAAGAAGGCTGGCGCGTTGCCGCGCGCATCAAGGTGGTGCTGCTCACCGGCGCCGGCGTGGGCGCTCAAGAAGAAGAGACGGTGGAACCGCTCCCAACTTCTGTAGCCTTCGAAGAGCCGGACGCTCCGGCCCCTGATTCCGAAACCCGGGAAGGGAAACCCGGGCCGGGTGCCCCAATTCTCGCCTCTGAGACCTGGGAAGGGAAGTCTCAGTCCGCGACTCCTCCAGCCGAAGCTCCCACCGTCGTCCTCGCGCCTTCGCTCTGGCTCGATCCCGACGTCAGATGGCTCACCGGCGTCCACGAGGCCGAGGGCCACGTCTACCTTCTCCGCGAGCGCTTCGAGGAACTGCTCTGGTGGATGCTGATGCCGTCGCTCCTGAAGATCGCCAGCCAGGCTTCCGCTGACCGTGCCGCCGTCGCCGCGCTCAGCCGCACCATCGAAGAGGCCCTCGCAACCGCGGAGGCCGCCGGCTACCGCGTAGACGAGTTGCTGCGATCGGGGAAGGATCAACCGGAGCCTGAGGCGGAAGACCGGGAGGTAGGCGACGCCGAACAATCCGCCGAAATCAGCGCCGAAGAAGCACACCCCTAAGACCATGAAACCGCAGCCGCGAGCGACGATCGGGACTGATCTGGAACTGTGTCACGCTTCGGTGTGACCACAGGCACATCGCGGCCAACTCCTTTAGGTTCAAAGTGTTCACCAGGCCTTCTCTCGAGAGAAGCCGAGGTGGCTGTGTGGAGTGAAGCGGATCTTGCCTGTTGAGGAACTCCCGCGGCTCGGCAAACGCAATTCTCTTACTTGCCTTCTTCCCTCGGAGAGGGTCCGGAAACGAGGGTTCGGCCATGTCGCCCTCACAATCCCGGTCCTGTTCGCGTCGGAATTCGCCCGGCGCTCGAGTAGGCCTGTTGCTCATTCCAAATCCGCGCACAACTCAGGTTTTCGCAAGCTGGCAGGGCGTGAATGGCTCGTTTTACGGCCCACGCATTGCCGGCAGGAGGAAATATGCAGAGCGCCCCTCTTAAAACGGCACAAGGTGTTCTTGATGACCGCGAAAGGCTGTTGATCGACCAGGCGATCGCCAAGTATTCGGGCCGCCCCGGCTCGTTGCTGGCCATTCTCGAGACGGTGCAGGAGGCGAATGCCCACAAGTACCTCTCCATGGAGGTCCTGCGCTACATCGCCGAGCGCACCGGCATCCCTCCCTCCACGGTGTACAGCGCAGCCACCTTTTACTCGCTCTTCAACCTCGATCCCCAGGGCGACAACCTGATCTGCGTGTGCCGCGGCACGGCCTGCCACACAAGAGGCTCACGGTATTTGCTTGAGAAAGTCTGCCTTGACCTGGGCTTGAGTGAGCACGAGTCGGGCGAGACCAAGGAGAGTGACAAACTGGCTCTCACCACTCCCGACAGCCGGTTCACGCTCCGCACTGTCTCCTGTTTCGGCCAGTGCGCGCTAGCGCCGGTCGTTGAGGTGAATCACCACATTCTGAGCCATGTGAACGAACGCACTCTGCAACGTGAAATAAGGGCGATCACCCAGGGGAGGAAGTGATGCCGCGCATTCAGGATATTGGTGTTTTCAACGCGGTTCGTGAAGCCGGCCTGGCCAAGCTGATGCCGGCCATTCCACGCATCACGGTCGGCATGGGCACCTGCGGCCAGGGCAACGACGCCGAGGAGGTCTACCATGCCCTCTACGCGGCCATCGATCACAGCGGCCTCGACGTGATGCTGGCCCCCGTGGGCTGCTTCGGCTGTTGTTTCCAGGAGCCGATAGTGGGTCTGCGGCTGCCGGGTTATCCGCTGGTGCTCCTCAGCCGGGTGCAGACCGATGACGCAAGCAGGATTCTCGAAGCCGTGTCGAACAAGGTGATTCCGCCAGATCTGGCTTTCTGCAAAATCGAGGAGTGGGATCACATCACGGGCCACACGCGCTACGGCCAGGGATATCCTGAGATCCCCTCGTGGAACTCAATTCAGTTCTTCAAGAATCAGAAGAAGATCGTCCTCCGCAATTGCGGCATCATCAATCCCTCAGATATCGAGGAATACATCGGCGTGGGCGGGTACCAGGCCCTGTACAAGGTCCTGATCGATGCCCGGCCTGAAACGGTGATCGAACAGGTGAAAGCCGCGCGGTTGCGGGGCCGCGGCGGCGCAGGTTACCTCACCGGTAACAAATGGGACTTTCTGGCTAAAGCCAAGTCCGACCTCAAGTACATCATCTGCAACGCCGACGAAGGCGATCCGGGCGCCTACATGAACCGCAACGAGCTTGAGAGCGATCCACACGCGCTGCTCGAGGGCATGATTATCGGCGCTTATGTCATGGGCGCAACCGAGGGCATCATCTACGTGCGCGCCGAGTACCCGCTTGCCGTCGGCCGCCTCAAACGCGCTCTTGAGCAGGCTCGTGAATATGGCTTGCTGGGCGCCAACATCCTGGGCCGCGGATTCAACTTCGATATTGAGCTGGTGCAGGGCGCCGGCGCGTTCGTATGCGGCGAGGAGACGGCGATGATCGCCTCGCTTGAGGGTCACGCAGGGAGACCGCGGCCGCGCCCGCCATTTCCAGCGCAGAGTGGTTTGTGGGGCAAGCCGACCAACATCAACAACGTCGAAACCTGGTACAACATTGCTCCCATCGTCATGAAGGGACCAATCTGGTTCGGCGAGACCGGCAGTGCCAAGAGTCCGGGCACCAAGGTCTTTTCGCTGGTGGGCAAGATCCGCAACACCGGCCTGGTTGAGATGCCTCTGGGCACGCCGCTCAAGAGCTTCATCTACGACACCGGCGAGGGGCCCATCAACGGCCGCAAGATCAAGGCCGTCCAAACCGGCGGTCCGTCGGGCGGCTGCATACCCGCGGAGATGCTCGATACCCCTGTCGACTATGAAAGCCTGGCTCATCTCGGCTCCATCATGGGCTCGGGCGGCATGGTGGTGATGGATGAAGACAACTGCATGGTCGATGTTGCCAAGTACTTCATCGAGTTCACCCATCCCGAGTGCTGCGGCAAATGCGTGCCCTGCCGCGTGGGGCTCGACAAGGCCCTGCGCATGTTAAAGGTCATCACCCGCGGTGACGGCACGCAGGAACTCCTCGAAAAGCTCGACGAGCTGTGCCGCATGGTGCGCGACACCTCGCTCTGCGCTTTAGGCGGCAGCGCGCCCAACCCCGTGCTCACCACCCTGCGCCATTTCCGCGATGAGTACGAGGACCATATCGTCGCTCATCGTTGCCGCGCCGGCGTCTGCCAGGAGCTCACCTTATCTCCCTGTGAGAATAGTTGCCCGCTGCACATGAACATTCCGCGGTTCTTCTCGCTTTACCTGGAGGGGCGGCTGGAAGATGCTTTCGAATCCGTGGTCCTCGACAATCCGTTGCCCGCATCAACGGGCCGTGTCTGCCAGCACCCCTGCGAGAATCGCTGCCGCCGCCAGTCGTTCGACGAGGCGCTGAACATGCGCGAAGTGCACCGCCTCATCGCCGATTCAATCTACGAGTCCGATCGCTTTGAGCCGATGGTCGAGCGCATTCTGGAGCGCAAGCTTCCGCCTACCGGGCGCAAGGTGGCCATTGCCGGAGCCGGTCCCACCGGGCTCACCGCCGCCTTCTACCTTGCCTTGCTGGGCCACGATGTGACCATCTACGACGATCACAGCGAGGCCGGCGGCATGTTGCGTTTCGCCATTCCTGAATACCGGCTGCCGAAATCGGTGCTGCGCCGCGAACTCGACCTGATCGAGCGCACCGGCGTCAAGATGGTCTTCAATACGCGCATCGGCGCCGATCTCCAATTGAACGATCTGGGCGGCAAGTTCGACGCGGTCTTCATCTCCATTGGCACCTGGAAGGAGTCGTGGCTCTATCTTGCCGGCACCGAGTTGAAGGGCGTTTACCCCGCGCTCGAGTTCCTTGAGTGCATCGCTCGCAACGACGCAGTGGCCACCGGTTCGCGCGTGGCCATCGTCGGGGGCGGCAACGCAGCCATCGATTCGGCCCGCACCGCGCTGCGCATGGGCGCCAAAGTTACCATCCTCTATCGCCGCGAGCGCAAAGACATGCCGGCCATCGACGAGGAGATTCAGGCTGCCGAAGAAGAGGGCGTCCGTTTCGTCTTCCTCGCCGCGCCGCACCGCATCCTGGGCGACGCCAAGGGCAGCGTGAAGGCCATCGAGGTGGTGAAGACGCACCTGGGCGAGTACGACAAATCCGGGCGCAGAAAACCGATCCTGACCGACGAGGTGCAGCGCTTCGAGTGCGACAGCGTCATCCTGGCCGTTGGCGAGACATTCGACCAGGACTTCTGCCGCGCATCGGGCCTGGAATTGAAGGAGTCGGGAACCATCGTGGTCGATCGCTACACCTTTGAAACCAGCCGCGAGCACTTCTATGCCGGCGGCGACGTGATTACCGGCGCGTCCAACGTTTCCAACGCAATGAGCTGCGGCAAACAGGCGGCCGGCAATATCGACGAGATGCTGATGGGCGAGAACCGCTGGAGCCTGCTATTCCCGGACTTCGAATATAACCATCAGACGCCGCCGGAGCCGCGCCTCAGCCGCCGCCATGCGGCCAAACCGCTGTCCGCAAGCGCCCGCGCCGATTCGCGGCAGGAAGTGATTCCCGATCTGACCCAGCAGGAAGCGATGGAAGAGTGCCGCCGCTGCCTGCGTTGCGATTTGAGAGCCACCGTGAGCGCCGGATGACGCCCGAAAAGGGAAAGGAGCATCGCTTTGCCGAACAAAACCATCTCCGTCCGCATTGATGGCGAACTGGTGACCACGCAGGAAGGCGAAACCATCCTTGAAGTGGCCCGCGCGCATGGAAGACAAATCCCTACGCTTTGCCATATGAAGGGCCTGAGCGCCGTGGGAGTCTGCCGGGTGTGCGTAGTCGAGCTGGCCGGTACCGAACGCCTGCTGCCTGCGTGCACCACTCCGATGCAGGAGGGCATGTCGATCGTCACCAAGTCGGCCCGGCTCGACCTTTACCGCCGGATGGCCGTCGAACTGCTGCTTGTCGAGCGCAATCACATCTGCTCATCGTGCGTCTCCAACGGCCATTGCGAACTGCAGTCGCTGGCGCAGGATCTGGAGATTACCCACGTGCGCTACGCGTATAACCATCCCCGCCTCCAGGTGGACATGACCCATCCCCGCTATGTTCTCGACCACAACCGCTGCATTCTGTGCACGCGCTGCATCCGCGTGTGCGCCGAGGTCGAGGGCGCGCATGTGTGGGAGATTGGCGGGCGCGGAATCTACTCGCGGATCGTCAGCGACCTGAAGGACGACTGGGGCAATGCGACCAACTGCACCGCCTGCGGCAAGTGCGTGCAAGCCTGCCCCACCGGCGCCTTGGCTGAAAAAGGATTCGCGGTTCACGAGATGGTGAAACAGACCGAAAAGATCAGCCGCCTCGCCGATCTGAAGGCGCATCAACCGAATGGTGCGCACTCCGGTTAACGCACCTGACACGCTCTTTCCGATCATTTGCATTGGCAATGCGGTCATCCTGGGGTAATTTCGAAGTGTGTACCGTACCCTCGCGCTTCCCCTGCTTGCATCCGTTGCCGTAGCCGCTTCCGCTCCCACCGCGCGGGCGCAGAGCTACGTTGAGCGGGAGATCAGAATCCCCTGGACTGAAGCTGCGCCAAACGGGCTTGATGCGCTGTTGGTGTATGTGGATCTTCCCGGGAAGCATCCTTTGGTGGTGTTGACGCACGGTTCAGCGCGCAACAAGCAGGACCACGCGCTGGTGACGCCGTGGCAACAGCTTCCGCAGGCGCTGTGGTTCGCGCAGCGGGGATGGGTTGTGCTGGCCGTGGTTCGGCGCGGTTTTGGAAGCTCAGGAGGCCAAGAGGAAGCTACCCGCGGCGGACGTTGTCCCAATACCGACTACGAAGCGGTTGACGCCTATGCCGCCGACAGCCTGCGCGCGGCAATCGAAAATGCGCGGAAACTGCCCGAGGTGGACGACACGAAGATTGTGGTTGCGGGGGTTTCCACGGGCGGTATGACGAGCGTGGCTCTGACCGCAAATCCGCCGCGCGGGTTGGCGGCGGGCATCAACTTTGCGGGTGGCCGCGGATCGAAAGCCGATCACGATGTCTGCAATCCCGGCGACCTGGTGGGCACGTACAAGGCGCACGGCAAGCGGTCGCGGATTCCCATGCTGTGGATCTATGCGGAGAACGACAAGTTCTTTTGGCCCGAGCTGGCCAAAAAGTTCGACGCGGCGTTCAAGGCTGCGGGCGGACAGGGTGAATTCGTGCTGGCGCCGCCGGATGGGGACGATGGACACCACCTGTTCTCGCACATTGAGGCCTGGTCCGATACGGTGGATGCGTTTCTGAAGGAACAAAGCCTCGCTCCGCTCGCGGGTCTCTTGCCTGAAGTGCAGGCGCCCAACGTGACGCCTCCCGCCGGGCTGAGCGACGCAGGGCTGCATGCTTTTCATCGTTACCTGATCTACGGCCCGCACAAGGCATTTGCAGTATCGGGGTCCTTCTTTGGCTACT
Source organism: uncultured Acidobacteriaceae bacterium (assembly GCA_963808695.1). Taxonomy (GTDB): domain Bacteria; phylum Acidobacteriota; class Terriglobia; order Terriglobales; family Acidobacteriaceae; genus Telmatobacter. The sequence continues at coordinate 650,387 of CAWEHF010000002.1, read as the reverse complement.
CCACCGGGCGAATCACGGTGGACGATGCGCGGCAAAAGGCGATTGAGTCGTGCGAGCACTCGGCGCAGGTCAAGGGGTCGTGCGCGGTGGTCTCGGTCGATGGGTCGGCGCCGGCCGCGCGGTGAGCAACCAGGTTCGCGCCGGCGCCAACCCCCGCCAAATCTCAGAAGTATTTGTCGCAACCGGCTCACGCTCGTAGAATCACCTAAGGGCCGGCGGCTTGTGCCAGCCGGGCCCCCTTACAATGAGCGAGCAGGACACAGGAAATCCGCAGCAGGCTTCGCCGGTGTCTCCGGCATGGATCAAGGTTGAGAGGGCGCGCCATCCCCAGCGGCCCTACCCCATGGACTTCTTCGAGCGAATCTTCACTGACTTCAGCGAGATTCACGGAGATCGCGCCTTTGGCGACGATGAGGCGGTAGTGTGCGGCATGGCGCGCCTCGACGGCGAAGAGGTGATGCTCATCGGCATTCGCAAGGGCGGCACCACAAGGGAGCGCATCAAGCGCAACTTCGGCATGCCAAGTCCCGAGGGCTACCGCAAGGCGCTGCGCGTGATGAAGCTCGCCGAAAAATTCTCGCGGCCGGTGATCGCGCTGATTGACGTGACCGCGGCCTACCCTGGCCTGGGCGCCGAAGAGCGCGGCCAGGCCGAAGCCATTGCCCGCAACATCCGCGAGATGGCGCGCCTGCGTGTTCCCACAATCTCTGCAATTACCGGCGAAGGTGGATCGGGCGGCGCGCTGGCGCTGGCTGTCACTGACCGCGTGCTGATTCTCGAGAATGCGATTTATTCGGTCATTCCACCCGAAGGTGCGGCGGCCATCATGTGGCGCGACGTGGTGCACAAGGATCGCGCCGCGGCCGCGCTGCGCGTGACAGCGCCCGAGGTTGCCGAACTGGGATGCGTCGACGAGATCATCTCCGAGCCGCCGGGCGGAATCCACACCGATCACGAGACCGGCGCGCAGTTGCTCGGCGCGGCCATCCGGCGTCACCTGGCCGAACTCAAGGCTCTGCCCATCGATGAACTGCTGGCAAGGCGCCAGAAAAAATTCCGCAATATTGCGCAGTTTTATACCGAAGAGCGATCCCAACCCTGAGCCATCAACCGTATCGACCGATGAAGACCGCACAGACGCACATGATTTCGCGCGCCATCATCCCTACCCCCATCATCCGTGCATGGAGGAGCGCATGACTGCGGCTCTGACCCCCGGCGGCCGGCTGCGCGCCTATATCGAGTTTGTTGTGGCTGTCTTTTACTTCTTTCTGGCGCGGACGCTTGCCCATCGTGGCGCGCAGGGACTGATTCAGGACGACTGGAACCCACTCGTCGAACAGGCCATGCTGGCCTTTCTGCTCATCGTGGGATACGCGTCGATGGGTTTCTGGCTCGACCGCGAGGCGCATCCCGTCGGCGGCCAGGGATTTCCCTCGCGCGACGGTCTCACCACCGAAATCGGAATGGGGGTGGCCACGGGTTGGGGTTTGGCGGTCGTTTGCGTGCTGCCCATGGTCGTCTTCGGCGGCATCACGATTGTGCTGGCCGGCGATCTTGGTTCGTGGGGATGGCTGGCCGCAGATGCAGCCTTCTTTGCCCTGGCTGCTCTGGTTGAAGAAGTCGCCTTCCGTGGATACGGCTTCCAGCGATTTGAGCGCGCGCTGGGGCCCATCGGCGCGTCGCTCGGCTTTGCGGCGTACTACGCACTGGTCCAATCCTTGATCCCCGGCTCCGGTCGCGCCAGCTTTGCGGTCTCAGTGGCGATTGGCCTTGTTCTGTCTGCCGCATACCTGCGCACCCGCGCATTATGGCTTAGCTGGGGGCTCAACTTTGGCTGGAAGGCCAGCCGCGCTCTGCTTTTCGGCCTCGCGGTGAATGGCGACAGCACCCACTCCCACGTCGTGCAAGGCGATCCCATGGGGCCGTTGCGGCTCACCGGCGGTGCTTTTGGACTCGATGGTTCATGGCTCGCCTTCGCCGTGATGCTGGCCGCAATTCCGTTGGTCTTCCGCATCACCCGCGATCTCGACTTCCGCTACAACGCGCCGGTACTCAAGCCGGCGGGAATTCCCGTCGACTTGGACGCTGCGGCCCGCGCCCAGCACGATGCGGCCATGGGCGGCACGGGGCCTGCCGCACCAGGACTGGTGCAGATAGGCGCGGCCCCGCCGCCGCCGGCAGATAGACCCTCAACAGGCGAGTCCTCGGGCTCCGAATAGCCCGCTACAGCGGGCGTAAGAACCTGCAGCTCACGGTCGCAGGTACAGGTTCAGAACATTCCGCCTCCTGTTTGTGGCCGCCGCCCTTGCTCAACGCGTCATTTTGCGTAATGCTTATCTCAAGCATGGGAGGCTCCCATGATCGGCTCACACCTTCCCTCGCGCTCGCGTTCACGGCAATCTAAAATCCCGATCGGCCAGTCCCTGCAATCCACCCTGCTTAAGCCCATAATTCGCTGTGCGATTGGGATTGCAGGATTTTCAATCCTCGTTGTCAGTGCACCTGCCCAGGTAATCACCATCGATACCAGCGGCAAGAATGCCCCTACCGCCGATGGATCGGTGGACCGGCGCTACCAGCAGATAAAGCCCACCAACGTACAGCTCTCCAAAGTCGAGATCAATCCAAGAACCCGTATCGAGCTCCTGCGGCTGATGCAGGCCGAGCAAGGCTTCGCCATGCGTCCGTTGCCGCGCGGGCATAAGGGACTGATTCTGATCGCGAACGGCAAGCTGGAACCGGCTGGCGAGCCCTACCTGAACATGGTGATCCAGGAGGGGTTGAGCGCCAAACCCGGCGATCGCGTGCTCATCACCGATGTCAAGTTTGACCACAACAAGATGATCTTCGAGTTCAACGGCGGGCCCGACCTGAAGCACCGTATCCTGCGGCACATTGAGATTGGCGGAGGCATGGGCACATCGCCGGTTGTGCAGGACGAGGGAACCCCGGCGACCGGCTCGCGCCTTACCCTGGAATTCAAAGACCACGTTCCCGAGATGACCGGCCCCGACGTGAAGGCGCTGCTGGCTCCGCTCATCTCGTTCGACGTGAAGACGCCCATCCAGGCATTCACTGACACGTTGCCACCGCAGCTGAAAGAAGCGATTCTGTCGCACCAGGTTCTGGTGGGCATGAGCACCGATATGGTGCTCTTCGCCAAAGGGCAGCCGGTCACCAAGAGCCGCGAGATGGACGGCCAGGAGCCATTCGAGGAGTGGATCTACGGCAAGCCTCCCGACCCGGTTTATTTTGTCCGCATCAACGGCAATCGCGTGATTCGCCTTGAGATTGCGAACATCGGCGAGCCGATACAAGTCTTCACCGCCGATGTCGTCTCGGGCATGATGCGCACCGACGGCACACCGGTGATTGCACAGAGCACGAACGTGCACGTGGTGAAGGAAGGCGACGCGGAGATCGACCCCAACAAGGAAGCGGCCCCGGCTCCGCCCAGCCTGACCAACCCCGGCGATACCGTTGGCGTCGATCAGGGTCAAAAATCCACAGGCACGATGCGCCCCGTGCAGCCGCCCAAGCCCAATCCCGAGTACGAGCCTGACGTGAATCCCGACAATCCACAGCCGGCCGCGCCCGCCCCTGCTCCTCCTGCGACGACACAGCCTGCTTCGACCCAACCGGTCGCGCCGGCTCAACCGCCAGCGCCGGCTCAACCATCAAACACGCCTCAGCCTTCACAACCACCTTCAAGCACCCCGTCCGGCACGAGTTGATGTAACCCGCATTTCTCCCATGCCGCGGAACGTACCGCCGGTCTCCAGACGGGCTGTGGTGAGGGCCTTCCGGCCCTCACAGACCTCGCCCTTCATGTAAACTTTAATCAGCGAGTCCTGCTTCGTCCCCTCATACAAGAGGCAAGCAAACCGCGCCGTTCACCGGATTAGGAATTGATGCAAAGTGATTCGATGCTCTCAAGTGCCGTTTTCCTTAAGAAAACGGCACCTTGCACGCTGCCGAATTCATCACGTGAATTCCTAATCCGGTCTGAAGCCGTCCGCCAATGCGGATGAGTGCAGAGACACCCACAAAGGAGAAACACCCCACCCATGGCCAAGATTGCAAAAACAGGTGACCGCAAGAAGGTAATGGACACGACGAAGTCGACTGACTGTCCCAAGTGCAGCAAGCCCACGCGCATCGTCAAGCGTGTCAAAGACCGCGAGCGCGGCATTCCCGGCGGAGTCTATATCTCCTGCTCAGCCTGTGATTTCTACGAAAAACTCTAAGTAGAACCTGAACTGATGGGCTGCCGGTCCCGGCGGCCCAAACCCCTCCATACTCCCCGCTTCAAATCCCCGATCCTGACTCTTTGCCCCGCGAATTGCTGAACCGCAGTACAATCCCTCGCGTATTCCTAACTGCAAGGGAGAAACGCATGAGCAGGATTGTTCGCCTTTCCGGTGTCGTCACATTGGTGTGCCTCGCGATGTCTGCTGGCTACGCAGCCCCACCCTCGGGACAAAAGGCCGCGCCAGGCACCATCGTCATCGTCTTCAAAGACGGCCATCGCCAAACCTTCAACCTCTCTGATATCGAACGCGTCGAGTTCGGCGGAAGCGGAGGCGCCGCTGTCTCAGGCGAGGTGTCCGCCGCCGGGTTGCCGAGCCGTGGCCGCTTCTTTGGCAAATGGGAGTGTGGCGACGGTTCGGGTGGCACCTTTTACATCACTTTGAACGAAGACGGCACCGCCTACCGTTCTCTCCGCAGTATTGCAGGCCATTGGGTCTATGTGGACGGCGAAGCGCGCGTCACATGGAACGATGGCGCCCAGGATGCGATTCGCAAGGTCGGCAGTCAATACCAGAAATTCGCCTACAAGGCAGGCAAGCTGTTCACCGACGAGCCTGACAACATGACCGAAGCCCACAACACCACCCCGCATCCGATTTAAGCGGCCCGTTTCCGGTTCAAATCCAGCAGTCGTTTCAGAATCTCCTCTTTGGAGAGGTCATTGGGCCACCCGTAGGCGGCGAAGACTGCTTCGTCAAGGGCGCGGTGTGTGTTTACTAGCCACTCTGGGTTCTTGTTGTAGAGGTTTGTCAGCGTGCGATTCTTAAGCTCCTCGGGTGCAATGTCCGGCGGATTGAGCCAGTTGTCGCGCAGCCGGACCAACTCGCGGGCGGCATCGGCGATGGCTTTGATGCGTGGGTCTCCCGATTCGGATGGCTCCTTGCCCGGGGGCCAAGGGAACGGGAACGTGTCGAAGCAAGAATTAGGAGTGTACCGGAAGCCGCTCTCCACTTCGCGCACTTGCGTGCCTTGCGCCCGCGACCAAATCTCATGCGCGAGGGAGCTTAGAAGGCCGAAAAAGTAATCGTCTGACCTTCCAACGACCGCCAACGCAGAATCCGGGACAACCGCCGCCGGTAGCCAGGCAAAGAACCTGTGCTTGGAATGCCTTGCTGTGGCAGCATATCTCGCTTGCCTGCCTAGCACTTTCCGGAACGCAGGTCTGGGACGCTGGTGTAGCCACCACCGATCAGTCTCGCCCTCCTCTAACAATTCCATCCGCTTTGGGTGGACGTGCTCCCTCGCATAGTCAAATGGAAGTTCGAAATAGGCGGCATCCGCCTCAGGGGTATCAATTCCAAAGTCGATGATGTACCGCCCGCGATTGCGGTGAGTTACATCGAATGCGTTCGCCCATGGGTGCACAACCTCGGAGTTCAGCTTCCCGTTCGGGTTCATCGGAGCCTTCAGCATTTTCCTTGCTACGCCGGGTTCGATGTCGAACGGGCCGCCTTTTTGGTTTCCGATAAAACAGAGATTCGCATTCTCCGGGAGTTCGACGGCTGTTGTACTATCCAAGCCTGCCGTGAGGTTCGCGTGAATTCCTTCCACTGAGGCGCCGTCCAACTCTCGTCGCTCATCAGAGCCGTCATCGAATCCGACCATCGAGACGTGAACCATTGCACCGTCCAGTACCCAGTCGCGGTCAGACTGAGCCCAGAAAATGTCCCCTGACAGCTTGATTCGCTCCAATACCACTCGATTGCGACCACCGCGAATCCCCTGTGTTGCCAACAGGCCTGCGCGCCTTGTCCGGCTCCTGGCAACTGCGTCGCGCGCCTTTTCGAACCAGTAGGCGACAAGATCCGCTCCGCCTGGGACGCGTCCTTCATAAAGAGCGCGCAGGTCGTCTACGTATTTGTCTTTAAGCTTGCGGCGCATCAACTTGTCCCCAACGAACGGCGGATTGCCCACTACGAAATCCGCTTTGGACCATTCCGGCTCGTAGGGTTTGTTGTCTGCGTCGTACCGCATAATTGCGTCGCCATGCTCAATGTTGGTGAGCTTTTGGAGAATGGGCTCGCGGTCTTCGAACTCACCGTGTTCGCGTTTCCACTGAAGAAAGCCGATCCAGACTACGACAGATGCGAGCTCGTGCGCATAAAACTCGGTTTCGATGCCGTATAGCTGCGAGGGCGACACAATTCTGGGTACGACCAATGAGATTCCTTGCTCGACGGCGAACTTACGGGCCTCAAGCCAAAGGTCGAGCATGCGGCGCAGGGCGACATAAAGGAAGTTTCCGGACCCGCAGGCCGGGTCGAGGACGCGCACCGAGGTCAGCTCCTCAATCCACTCACCGAGCAATTTCTCCGATTTGCGGTCGACGCGGAGCCGAGCCTGTCGGGAGTCGCGGCTGGCCTCCTCCGCGCGCTCAATTTCAAGCTCGGCAAGGGCGCGGCGCTTGAAATCGGCCCATCGCTGTTCAAGCGGGCGCATGAGAACCGGCTCTATAAGAAGAAGAATGTCCGATTCCGATGTGTAGTGCGCGCCGATGAGAGAGCGGCGCTTGGGGTCGAGCGAGCGTTCGAACAGAGTGCCAAAAATGGCGGGCGCAACGTGAGACCAATCGAAGTTTTTCGAAACTTCGTACAGGATGCCGAGATCGGGTTGGTCGAGCTGGAGAACCGCGTTCGAATTAAAAAGATCGCCGTTGAAATGCTTGATTGAGTACTCGCCGAAGATTCCGTCAGGCTGGCTCATTGCGTCGAAGAGCAGGGAGAGCTTGCGCAGGAACTTGCGGGGGTTGAAACGATCCTCGTGCACCATGCGGCGGAAAAGATGGTTGGGGAGCAGCCCGATGGAATCGGAAAACAGGCAGAAGAGAAGGCGCATGAGGAAATGCGCAACCTGCTCGCGGCTGGCCCCGAGGCTGCGGTCTTCAAGCTCCAACCGCTCGGCGAGGCGGCTGAAGAGGCGAGCTGCCTCCTTCGTAACCTGCTCGTCGGTGCGCTCGGGGCGCAGGACATGGTAGTCGCCGAAGAGGGCGCGGAGCACCTCGAGCGGTGGCAGGGGACAGGTGGCAGTGACTTGATTGTGGTTGAGGTCGTCTAAGGTGAACTCGTATGCGCGCTTTGCCGTAGCCGTAAAGTTTGTGTGGACCTGGAAGTGTTCGAGGTCGCACACAACGAGCAGCGGGGGATTACCGAGCTCTTCACGGTAGTCGTTGAGCTGGTCATACGCCTTTTTGAGGTCCTTGTGCTTGCCTTTGTACTCCCAGCCAAAGTGATCGCGAAGCCAGACATCGGCGAAGCCCTTTCCGCCATGGGCCTTCCCGACGTATTTCTCGAATGCGTAGTTTTCGCCAGCGGAGTCGGCGGCAGCGGGGTGCTCCTCGCCTAGCATGTCGCAAAGGTCGATGAAATGGGACTGCGAACCCGCGTTCTCTGTTTGCGAGAAGAGCTTCCAGCGATGTACGAATTCCGCGACAGTTAACGGCATGGATTACCGGTAGTCTATATCGCCGGCTTGGGGATGACAGGCGGCGTCTCGTGCCTTTCAGGTGCTGCCGAATATAGCTTTGCACGTCCTCCAAAGCCCACAGCGCAGCTGCGCCCACCAGCTTCGGAACCGGGCTCAAAACAAGGGACAGACGGGACGTTCCCAGAATCCGTCAACACCGCGGCCCCTAGCCGCCTTGAATTTTCAAGCATTTAGCGCCCGTTTCCGGCTGCGGTTAATTACCTCTCTCCGGAGCACAATCTATATAGAACTCAATAGGAAAGGATCGGTTCGGGATCATGGCGAAGAACAGCCAAACTCGTGCGCGCCTCCACTCCCCGGCGTCACTCGTTCCCCAGCATTCCTATGCCGCTCCGTTTTTTCCTGAAAAGCACGCAGTTGCACAGTTTTCCAATAGAATCAACAGCTTGGCGGCAATCGCTCCACAGCCTGCTCTGAGGCCATTCAATAGAATCAGATGTTTGGCGACAGTCGTTTCACAGCTTTCCCCACAGAAACTGTGCAGATCCCCACAGAAACCGCACAGATTCACGCAGAAACTGTGAAACTGCCATCTCTTGACGCGCTTAGAGCGCCTCCGCCATCTCTCGCAGCACCTTTTCGGCAGCTTCAGCCGGGTCGACTGCATGCGTGATCGGCCGCCCAACCACCAGGTAGCTGGCGCCGTTACGCAGCGCCTCTGCCGGCGTCGCAACGCGCTTCTGGTCGCCCGCCTGCGCTCCAGCCGGCCTGATGCCCGGAATCACCAGCGTAGCGTCGGGTCCGGCAAGCTCGCGCAGCCTTGCCACCTCTTGCGGCGAGCAAACAAACCCGGTAATCCCGGCTGCCAGAGCCATGCGCGCAAGCAGTTCAACCTGTTCGCCAGGCGAGCGGCCCATGCCAACCGCGCCAGCCTGACCGGCGTCGATGCTGGTCAGCACCGTCACGGCCAGCAGTTGCGGAGGGTCGGCGAGTTTCTCAAGCTCATTGCGGGCGGCCTCAAGCATGGCCGGCCCGCCCGAGGCATGAACGGTCACCAGCCGCACTCCCAGCCCCGCCGCCGAGCGCACCGCTCCGGCAACCGTGCTGGGTATGTCGCAGAACTTGAGGTCGAGAAAGACTGAGTGGCCCCGCGCCACCAGCGGCTCAATCGCCGCCGGCCCGGCCGCCGTAAACAGCTCCATGCCAACTTTGAACCAATGGCAGCTCCGCTCCAGGCGATTGACCAGATCCTCCGCTGCAGCCGCCCTGGGAACATCGAGCGCCACAATCAGCCGCTTGGCAGCCTCATCCATGGGGTCGAGTTCCGATGCGCGCACGTTTCCAAAGGTGGGTTTCAGCCGGTCGGGTATGGGCATACCTTCATGGTAAGCCAACTTCACGTGGAAAATGATGAATGCCCCGCGCGGCGAACCCACCCGCCAACGTCTCGCACAAAACAAACCACTTCTGCCAATCACACAGCGCAAACCGAAAAGCTCGATAATAGAACTGTGGCTCCGCCTGCCCGGTCGCGCACTCAGCGCCCGGGCTCTGCGCCACGCGAATCAATGGAGGGTTCTTCCACTTTGCGTCTTCGCTGGGCACTTGCGGTTGCAGTCACTCTCGGCAGTTTCGTGGCGCCACCCATCGCCCACGCCGCCGCCGTCGATACCAACCAGATGAACTACGACCCCCAGGTCCGCGAGGCCTACGAACACTTCTACAACCTCGACTACCCTGGCGCCGTTGCCCGCTTTGAGAAGTTTCACCAGGAGCATCCCGGCGATCCGCAGGCTACTGCCTATCTGGTGAACGCGCTGCTTTTTCAGGAACTCTACCGCGAGGACCTGCTCGACACTACCTTCTATGCGAACGATGGCTTTCTTACCGGCCGCCACGCCACTGAAGAGGACCCCAGGGTTCGCGACCAGATCCTCGGCCTAGCCGATGAAGCCATGCGCGAAGCCGACTGGCGGCTTAGCCAGAATCAAAACGATACTGACGCCCTCTTTGCCCGCGCCTGGGTTCACAGCCTGCGCTGCACCTATCTGGCCATGGTCGAGCGCGCCTACGGCTCAGCCTTTCACCAGTCAGTGAAAGCCAAAGACGATGCCGAACGGGTTCTCAAACTGGACCCGAATTATGTTGACGCCAAGCTCATCGCCGGTGTTTATCAGTACGTGGTCGGTGCGCTGCCGTTTCCGTTCAAGCTGATCATCGGCATTGCCGGCATCACCGGCTCGAAATCCACCGGCCTTGCGCTCCTGCGGGACGACGGAAATCGCGGCGTGATCACCAGCATCGAGGCGCGTACGGTTACCGCGCTCTTCCTGCGCCGCGAAGCCCGCTACCAGGACGCGATCCAGGTGATTCGTGGCCTCGAACAGCAGTATCCTCACGACTATCTGTTCTGCCTTGAAGAAGCCAACCTGCGCAAGGACGCAGGCGAGGGCATGCGCGCCGTAGACGCTTACCGCCAGATCGTGGCCGATGACGAAAAGCCGGGCTATTTTGTTTCGACCAAGATGGAGCTTACGTACTTCGGCTTGGGCGATGCGCTGCGCGGCCAGCGCCATTACCTTGAGGCGGCCCAGGCCTACGAACACGCCGGCAACAGCCCCGGTGTGAGCCCCGAGCTCAAGGTTCGTTCGTTTCTCGATGCCGGCCAATGCTACGACCTGAACCTGGAACGGCAGGATGCGGTGAAGGACTACCAGACCGCCATCGACGCCGGTCCCAATACCTCACGGGCAGACGCTGCCCGCAAGTGCCTGCGTAGCCCCTACCGCGGCAACTAGTCCTTCGGGAACCTAATAGCCGCCCTCATCGTATTCTGTGATTGCTGTCTTCCCTCACGAGGAGGAACCAAAATGGCCGTCTTCTGTCACCGTTGTGGAACCGGGCTCCCAGCGACTGCCCGTTTTTGCTCAAGCTGCGGCGCCACCATCCCGCCGCCGCAACCCATGCAGGGCAGGCCGCTCGTGCGCCCTCGCGTTGGCCGTCAGATCGCCGGCGTCTGCATTGCGCTCGCCCACTCCAACGGCTGGGACGTCTCGGTCGTCCGCATCCTTACGGTGCTCGGCTTCTTCTTCTCCAGCGGCCTGGTCGGCATCGCCTATCTCGCCGCCTGGATCGGCATTCCTGAAGAGATGCCCGCTGCACCGGGAGCGTATCCTCCTCAAATATGAACGGAACCTATTCGTCCTCCGGTGCCCGACTCAGCTACAGCGACTCGGGCGCTGGCCTTCCCGTCGTCTTTCTTCATCCCACTCCGCTCGATCGCGATTACTGGCGGCCGCTTATCGCACAACTCGGCCCGCTGCGCGCCATCATCCCCGACCTGCGAGGGCACGGCGTCTCGGAGCTCGGCTCAGGCCTTCCCACCGGCCTGTTTGCGCGCGTTCCCGATGCGCCGGCGCTCACGATGGCCCAACTCGGCGCAGACGTTCTTGCGCTGCTCGACCACCTGGGCCTGCCAGGTGCTGTTTTTGCCGGCTGTTCCATTGGAGGATATGTGCTGCTCGAGCTTTGGCGCCGCGCGCCCGAGCGCATGAAGGGCCTGGCCTTCGTCTGTTCCAAGCCTCAGCCCGATGCTGAAGCCAATCTGGAGAAGCGCGCCGCCACCATCGCCCAGGCGCGAAGCGGCGAAGCAGCAAAGGTCTTTGACGGGAATGCGCAGAATCTTGTTGGCGCAACCACTCGCGCACACCGGCCTGAGGTTGTTGCCGAGGTTCGCGCGCAGATGACGCTCACGGCCGAGGCTCTCATCGCAGTGCAGGCGGGGCTTGCCACGCGGCCTGACTCGGTACCCACCGTGGCCACCATCACCGCGCCCGTGCTGGCCATTGCGGGCGGTGAAGACGGCGCCGTTACGCCGGCAGAGATGGAGGCTTTTCGTCTTGCGCCCGGCGGCTGCCAGTACCACGTGCTCGCCGACGCCGGGCATCTTGCCGCCTACGAGCAGCCGGAGCGCGTGGCGGCATTCATGTCTGCCTGGTTGGAGCAGTTTAAGGTTTGAAGGGCTGCGGCAACGGGCCGGCAAGACGATCTGCGGGTGGGGTTTGGGCTGGGTGAAACCTCTCCGCGGCTCGATAAGCTGAGTGCCGCGGAGAGGCCGCCAGAGGAACAGGAGGCCCGATTTCAGATCGCCACTATCCGGCGATCTTTCCCAAGTCCCCCCTGGAGGATCCGTCGTGCGCTGCGTTGACGGAATGAATGATCTACGAGCACCATCGTGCGGGGCTTTGAGATGTGACTGAAATCACACAGCACAAGGAAACAATGCTCCCGAACAGTTTCCTCATCGAAGGTCGCGGAATTCGAGGCAATCACCTGAATCCGGCTGCCCGCAATTGCTTTTATGACGCTTGCTGAGTTTGAAGCCGCTCTCTCGCTCGCCGCGCCCCCCGAGGGGCTGTCGGCGTCCCTGGCCGCCCTGTGGTGGGACGCCAAAGGCGACTGGGCCTGCGCCCACTCCCTCGTCGACGAACTCGAAACTGCAGATGGCATGGCGGTTCATGCCTATCTGCACCGCAAAGAGGGTGTGGAGGGTAACGCCAACTACTGGTACGACCGCGCCGGACGCAAATTCCACCGGCCGACGTTTGAGGCGGAGTGGCGGGCGCTGGTGGTAGGGCTGCTAGGCTAACTGCTCCGATCGAGCCGGTTGTCAATTACCTCGGCAGCATGCTGGCGTGGACGCCGATGTAGTACGGCCACAAGATGATGGCCAGGACGCCTCTCCAGAAACTCAGATGCAGGTATCCGATGGTGAAGAGCCAGGCGCCGAACCACACGCATCCCATGAAGGTGCTCTGGTGGATTTGGATTTTCTGCTGCCGAATTGGCCGAGTTTCGTCTGTCATGAATCCCTCCGTCGATATTCTCTCCGGATTCGGGTGCGGAGCACACAGCTCCGACGCCTTAGCGGAGGCGTGCAGGTGACGACCTCGTGGGGAACTGGAGACATGGTACGCCTCGATTGGGAGTGAGTGAATGAAGGTGCGGTGGTTGGGGCAGTCCTTCAATGACAGCCACCTGAGGTTTCAGCTTCGTTCACAGCCGATCGTCGCTCCATCGGCGCCGCATTGCACGATATAAATCTCATGCCATAATGCGGGAAAACCGACCCTCCCTGTGCCCCGCATCACTGCCCCTCACCGCCCCGAAGCAGAGACTCACGATAGCGGTCGAACTTCCCAAGGGCCGCATTGTGGAGCTAAACGAATGAGTGAACAAAAGACTGTGATTCCCACCGTGATCCTGGACGGGAACGAGGCGGCCGCATCGGTTGCCTATCGTCTCTCCGAGGTTGTTGCCATCTACCCCATCACCCCCTCGTCTCCCATGGCGGAGTGGGCCGATCAGTGGCGCTCGGAAGGGAAGCGGAATATCTGGGGCGCGTTGCCCATTGTTGAAGAGCTGCAGAGCGAGGGCGGCGCGGCCGGTGCGCTGCACGGCGCACTGCAGGCCGGCGCATTCGGCACCACGTTCACTGCTTCGCAGGGCCTACTGCTGATGATCCCCAACATGTTCAAGATTGCCGGTGAGCTGACCCCGGCCACCATGCACGTGACGGCCCGCACGCTGGCCACGCACAGCCTGTCGATCTTTGGCGACCACAGCGACGTGATGGCGTGCCGCGCCACCGGATGGGCGATGCTCTCGTCGAACAGTGTGCAGGAGGCGCACGACCTGGCGCTCGTGGCGCAGGCGGCTACGCTGGAGGCGCGCATTCCATTCATGCACTTCTTCGATGGCTTCCGCACCTCGCACGAGGTCGGCAAGATTGTGCCCATCACCGACGAGATCATCCGCGCGATGGTGGATGACAGTGCCATCATCGCCTTCCGCAAGAGCCGATTATCGCCCGATGAGCCTGTGCTGCGCGGCACGGCACAGAATCCCGACGTTTTCTTCCAGGCACGCGAAGCCTGCACGCCCTTCCACGCTGCTGTCCCCGGCATCGTGCAGGTGGTGATGGACCGCTTTGCCGCGCTGACCGGCCGTTCGTATCGCCTGTTTGACTACTACGGCGCTGAAGATGCGGAACGCGTGATCGTGATGATGGGTTCCGGCGCCGAGGCTGCCGAAGAGGCCGTGGACGCGCTCACCCGCCAGGGCGAAAAGGTGGGCCTGGTGAAGGTTCGCCTGTACAGGCCGTTCGACGCCAAGGCGCTGATTGCAGCCCTCCCCAAATCGGTAAAGAAGATCGCGGTGCTCGACCGCTGCAAAGAGCCCGGCGCAACCGGCGAGCCGCTTTACCAGGATGTTGTGACCATCCTGGCCGAGCATGCGGCAACGCTTCCGTTTGCGATGCCGGCGGTGACTGGCGGGCGGTATGGATTGTCGTCGAAGGAGTTTACGCCCGCAATGGTGAAGGGCGTGCTGGACGAGCTGGAGAAGACGTCGCCGAAGAACCACTTCAGCGTGGGCATTGTTGACGACGTAAGCAATTCGAGCATTGACTACGATCCGGCGTTCTCGACCGAAGATCCTCAGACCGTGCGGGCTCTCTTCTACGGGCTCGGGTCGGACGGCACGGTGGGCGCCAACAAGAACTCGATCAAGATTATCGGTTCTGAGACCGACAACTACGCGCAGGGCTACTTTGTGTACGACTCAAAGAAATCCGGCTCGATGACCACCTCGCACCTGCGCTTTGGGCCGAAGCCGATCCGGTCGACTTACCTGATTACGCGGGCCAGCTTTGTGGCCTGCCACAACTTCAGCTTTATTGAAAAGATCAACGTGCTTGAGCCTGCGATTCCCGGTTCGGTCTTCCTGCTCAACTCGCCCTACCCGGCCGCGGAGGTGTGGGAAAAGCTGCCCAAGACCATGCAGAACGAGTTGCTGGCCAAGAAGATCGAGTTCTACGTGATCGACGGCTACAAGGTGGCGCGCGAGGCCGGCATGGGCACGCGCATCAATACCATCATGCAGACGTGCTTCTTCGCCATCAGCGGCGTACTGCCACGCGAAGAAGCCATTGAGCAGATCAAGAAGGCGATCAAGAAAACCTATGGCAAGCGCGGCGAGGCCGTGGTGCAGAAGAACTTTGCCGCGGTCGATGCTGCGCTGGCGCATCTTGAAAAAGTGGAGCTGCCGGCAGCAGTTTCGTCGGATTTCGATTTTGTTCCGTCCATCTCGCCCAGGGCGCCGGAGTTTGTGCGCGACGTACTGGGTGAGATCGCAGCCGGGCGCGGCGATTTATTGCCGGTGAGCGCGCTGCCCGCCGGCGGAACCTTCCCCACGGCAACCGCGCAGTGGGAGAAGCGCAACATCGCGCAGTTCATTCCGGTGTGGGATAAGGACCTGTGCATCCAGTGCGGAAAATGCGTGATGGTTTGCCCGCACGCGGTGATTCGCGCCAAGGTGTACAGCCCCGATGTGGCCGGCGACGCGCCAGTCACCTTGAAATGGGCGAAGCCCAAGTGGAAGGGCATGGAGGAGGAGCGCTACTCGCTGCAGGTCGCGCCTGAGGATTGCACCGGCTGCGCCGTCTGCGTCGAGGTTTGCCCGGTGAAGAACAAGAGCGACGCCAGCAAGAAGGCCATCAACATGATGCCGCAGGTTCCGCTGCGCGAGAGCGAGCGCGAGAACTGGGAGTTTTTCCTCGGCCTGCCCGAGGTGAACCGCGCCAAGCTGTCGCACACGCAGGTGAAGGACATTCAATTGCTCGAACCGCTGTTTGAGTTCTCGGGCGCCTGCGCGGGTTGCGGCGAGACGCCTTACATCAAGCTGCTGACGCAGTTGTTCGGCGACCGGCTGCTGATTGCCAACGCCACCGGCTGCTCGTCGATCTACGGCGGCAACCTGCCCACCACGCCATACGCCAAGAACGCGCAAGGCCGCGGGCCAACGTGGTCCAACTCGCTGTTTGAGGACAACGCCGAATTCGGCTTCGGCATGAGGACCGCTCTCGACCAGCAAAAGGAGTTTGCCGAAATGCTGGTGATGCGTCTGGCGCCCGCCATCGGCGACGAGCTGGTGGACGGGCTCATCGGCGCGAGGCAGGGAACCGAGGCCGAGATCAACGCCCAGCGCGAGCGGGTGCAGATGCTGTGCGCCAGGCTCGAAGGCGACGACTCGTCGGACGCGCGCAACCTGCTGGCCATCGCCGATACGCTGGTCCGCAAGAGCGTGTGGATCCTGGGCGGCGACGGCTGGGCCTTCGACATCGGATTCGGCGGTCTCGATCATGTGCTCGGTTCGGGCAAGAATGTGAACGTGCTGGTGCTCGACACCGAGGTCTACTCCAACACCGGCGGCCAGGCATCGAAGGCTACGCCGCGGGGCGCGGTGGCCAAGTTTGCGGCCAGCGGCAAGGCCAACAGCCGTAAGGATCTGGCGATGGAAGCCGTCAGTTATGGTTCGGTCTATGTTGCGCAGGTGGCCCTCGGCGCCAACGACACCCACGTGGTCAAGGCCTTCCAGGAGGCTGAAGCTCACGACGGCCCGTCGATCATCATTGCGTATTCAAGCTGCATTGCGCACGGGTACGACCTGGTACACGGCCTGGAGCAGCAAAAGCTCGCCGTGCAGTCGGGCTACTGGCCACTGATGCGCTATAACCCCGGATTGCGCGAAGAGGGTAAGAATCCGTTCCAGCTCGACAGCCGTGCGCCGTCGATTCGTCTCAAGGAATACAGCTATCGCGAAGCGCGCTACACCATGCTCGCTCGCAGCAATCCGGAGCTTGCAGCCGAACTGCTGAAGGAAGCGCAGGACGATGTGGAGCGCCAGTGGCGCGTCTACTCGGCCCGCGCCTCAATGCCGGGCCGCGGCGAAACGCCCAACATCGCGCCTCCTGAAGCCGAGAGCGACAAGTCTGAAAAGAAGCTGGCAGGAGTAGCTGCCGGGGGTGAAGAATGACCGATCTTTCAATGCAGTATCTGGGCATGAAGTTGAGCGGGCCAATCGTGGTCGCGTCCTCTCCGCTCTCTCAGTCGATTGAGAACGTGCGCCACATGGAAGATGCGGGCGCCGCGGCGATCGTGCTCTCCTCTCTTTTTGAGGAGCAGCTTGCGATCGAGTCGCGTGCGCTCGACGAAGATCTGTCGCGTGGCACCGACTCGTTCGCCGAGTCGCTCGGCTACCTGCCCGATCTCGACGATTACCACATGAGCCACGAGGTGTATCTGGAGCACCTGCGAAAGGCACGCGCCGCTGTCGGCATCCCGGTGCTCGGCAGCCTGAACGGCGCCACCAGCGGCGGCTGGGTGCGTCTCGCCAGAGAGATGGAGCAGGCCGGCGCTTACGCTATCGAGCTCAACACCTTCGCCCTTGCGACCGACAAAACCCAGACCTCAGCCGCCGTTGAGGAGCAGCTGATCGGCTTGGTCCGCAGCGTCTGCCAGTCGGTCAAAATCCCCGTTGCGGTCAAGCTCTCGCCGTCGTTCACCAGCATTCCCAACCTGGCCGCCCAGCTTGAGCAGGCCGGCGCAAAGGCGGTCGTCCTTTTCAACCGCTTCTATCAGCCCGATTTCGACATTGAAGCTCTCGAAGTGCGGCCTTCGCTGCATCTCTCCACGCCGTCTGAGCTGCTGCCGCGCCTGCACTGGGCGGCAATTCTCTACGGCAACGTCAACATGGACATCGCCATCACCGGCGGAGTTCATTCGGCTGAAGACGTGCTCAAGAGCGTGATGGCCGGCGGCAGCGTTACGGAACTGGCTTCTGCCCTGTATATTCACGGCATTGACCATATCCGCCGCGTACTCGCCGACCTGCATTACTGGCTTGAGAAGCGCGAGTACGCTTCGCTGGCCGAGACCCGCGGCTGCCTCAGCCGCCGCTCCGCCCCCGATCTTTCGCCCTTCGATCGCGGTAACTACATCAAGACGCTCAGCTCCTACAGCCTGCGCCAGACGGTGGCGGCGTTCTGATTTTGTCTATTCTTTCTTTGTGACCGGCGGTTGCAGCAAGATGCAGCCGCCGAATTTTTTTGAGAAACGACACCGCTCGACGGGGGATTGACCGCAAATGGCAGGAATCAAACTGCAATTCCGGACGGGTGCCACTGTTCGGTGGTTGCTTTTGTTTGTGACCGGCCTTTTGTCTGCGAATGGCGCCGGCCGCGTGCCCGCGCAGCAGCCCCGGCGGTGGTCCATCGCGCTTGCAGACACGCTGATGAAGCGCAACACCGGCGCACCCTCTGATTCGCTCACGCCGTGGTCTTACTGGAAGGGCTATACGCTGGATGGACTTGAGATGCTGTGGCAATCGACCGGCGATCCGCGGTATCTGAACTACATAAAGCAGCAGATCGATCCGTCTATCGATGGCGACGGCAACCTTGTAAATGTGAAACTGGACAGCCTGGATAACGCGATGGAAGGGAACATCGTGGTGGGTTTGTACGAGCATACGCACGATCCGCGTTACCGCGTGGCCGCGACCCAGATCCGCAGGATGTTCGATACCTATCCGCGCAATCCCGACGGAGGATTCTGGCACAATCCGCGACTCAATGGGGAGATGTGGGTGGATGGCGTCTTCATGGGCGAGATGTTTCTGCTTCGCTACGGCGATTCCATCGGTGATCGCAAGTATTGTTTCGATGAAGCCGTGCGGCAGATTACGGTGTTTGCACGGCATGCGGCCAAGGGCAATAGCGGGCTCTACTATCATGCGTGGGCGGCACAACCCGATTTGGCGACGGCGTTTCCGCAGCGCAAAGTCCGTTGGGCCGACCCCGCAACCGGGCTTTCGCCCGAGGTGTGGAGCGAGGGCCTGGGCTGGTACGCCCTGGTGGTTGTGGAAGCATTGCAGCGGCTGCCGGCGGACTATCCCGGCCGCGCCAAGGTGCTGGACATCTATGAACGGCTCGCGGCAGGTCTGAAGCGAGCGCAGGACCCGGTGAGCGGAGGGTGGTATTTCATCGTCGACAAGCCGGATCGCGCGGACAATTTTATCGACACCTCGGGCAGCGCGATGTTTACCTACGCGTTCGAGCGCGGCATCGAACTGGGACTGCTGGATCGAAAGGAATATGCGCCGGTGGTGGCAGCAGGTTACCGCGCGATCACCCACAATGCGCGCATCAACAGCGACGGCCTGGTGGACATACTGAACGCCTGCGACGGAGTGGGAGTGCAAGCCAGCTACGCGGATTATGTGAACTTCAAGCGCACGGTCAATGCCAAGGAAGCCGTGGGCGGATTTCTGTGGGCGACCGCGATTGTGGAGAAGCCCGGCCGCTCTGACGAGCGGAAAGCCGGCAGTTCGACGCCGTAGGCGGATTTGCGCTGGAGAAGCGCGAAGTTCATCAGGACAGTTTGCTCAAACAGCATGCGCCACGCGGTAGCAGCGCTTTAACGGGGAACGGCGACTGCGTCATATGCGTAATTATTCTTGGAGGCGCAATGCGCCTCCAAGTCCGGACAAACCGGCGAGCGAAAGGAAGAACTCCATGAAAAGAACCATGGTTTTCCTGCTCCTCATCATTGCGCCGGCCTGGGCGGCAACAAAGCCCGCGCCGGCGTCTTCGTCGCCAGCCATTCATTCTCAGCAGGAACAAAACAAAGCTGTTGCACGACGCGTTTTTGAAGAGATCTTCAACCAGGGCAAATTCCAGGTTGCCGACGAGATCTACTCCAAAGACTTCGTCAATCACGGAGAGCACACTGACTGGGATCTGGCTAAGGATCAGGCGGCCGCGCGATTCGAGAAGCAAGCCTGCCCCGACATAACAATCACCATTGGCCAAATCGTTGCCGAAGGCGATCTCGTCTCGGTGTTGTGGATTGCGCGCGGAACCAACACCGCTCGCGTGGGTTGGATGCCTGCGACCGGCGTAAAGATCGAGCTCCGCGGCATTACTATCTGGCGCATTGTCGATGGGAAGATCCGTGAGGAGTGGACGTCGGCCAATGAGCTACGCATCGTCCGCGAGCTTGCCTACCAGTTACGGTGGCAGCTCTTCGGCCTTCTGTGCGTCGCGTTGATACTTCTCTGGATCGTGTACCGGCTGATCGGCAAGTTGTTCATTCGTCGTTCTTCGCTTGCCCGCGCTTGGGATTCACGCGGCTGAATCATTTCCCAAGAAACCGCAGTACGGCCTTCTCCAATACGCCGCGCGCCCTTGGTAGCGCGGCTTCAACGAGGTCGCTGAAGCCCTCGCGCAATTCGGTTGAGCCGGCGCCGACGGTGAGCAGCATGGAATGGGCCGAGCGGGAGCCATAGAGTTCATGCGCCAGGCCCAGAAGCTCGTTCGCATTCAGGTGGTGCGTCGCGGAGCCGTTGCGGCTCTCCCGCGGCTCAACCGGGATCAGGCCGATGTGTCCCGGCGCGGACTCTATCGACGAGTCGATAAACAGAACTGACTCGGCAGCCGCAATCTCCTCAGCAAGATCGGGCGTCCACTGCTGGCGCGCCACGACCCGCACATTGTCATTCGCCTTGAATCGTTCCTCGGCCCACTCCGCCAGCCGCGATCCCACGCCGTCGTCACTGCGCAGCGTGTTGCCACAGGCAAGAATCAGGCAGCGAGTCGGATTGCTACGTACGGTCAATGGCTGTCTCCAAAAAATTCGGGACGAGCTGAAGCCCGTCCCTTTGATAATACCTTTTGGATTTGGGCGATCCAATCAACCTCGAACCACCCGGTCTACTACTCTGCCGGCAGCATCGACGAGCGAAACCGCGAGCGGCATCTGCCCAAAGGCGTGAGTCGAGCAGCTCAGGCACGGGTCGAAGGTGCGCACCACGGCTTCAACGCGGTTCAGCAGCCCCTCGGTGAACTTGCCGTCCTTCACGTAGTGTTTAGCCGCCTGCAGCACGCCGCGGTTCATCGCGTTGTTGTTCTGGCCGGTGGCAATCACCAGGTTGGCCCACAGCATCTTGCCGTTCTCGTCCACCTTGTAGTTGTGCATGAGGGTGCCGCGCGGCGCCTCGGCCTGGCCTGCGCCTTCGAGGCGATTTACGCCGGCGGTCGCGCGAACGTGCGTGTCGAGGATCTTCGGGTCGGTGAGAATCTCCTCGATCTTTTCGATCCCGTACATCATCTCAACCAGCCGCGCATGATGGTAGTAGAACGAGCTCTCTACCGGACCGGAGGCGAGTTGCTTGAACTCGGCAAACTCCACGTCGGCTTGCGGCGTGCCCATTTTGCTTACGATATTCAACCGCGCCAGCGGGCCCACACGGTAACTGCCATCCGGGTAGCCGAGCGGCTTGTAGTAGGCAAACTTGGTGTAACTGTACGGTTCGACCGCCTCGCCAATCACTTCGGTATAGCGAGTCGCAGTTATGCCGTCTTCAATCGTTGCTCCCCTGGGGTCGATCAGCCGCAGCGCCCCGTCGGTGAACTCAATGGACTCATCGTCATTCACCAATCCAAGGTAGTTGGTGGGGAAGTTCGCGAATACATCGATCTCGGCCTTGAAGCTGGAGGCAATCTGCTTGTAGGTATCGATTGCGAGACGGAGGTTTTTGTAAGCCTCAGGAATCATCGCCAGGATCTCGTCGCGCTTGGGGCTCGAGAGCGGTTCAGTGACGCCGCCGGGCACAACCCACCCCGGATGGATGCGCTTGGAGCCGAGCAGCTCAATGATGTGCTGCCCGAAGCGGCGCAGACCCACGCCGGCGCGTCCCAGCTCAGGCCTGGCCGCGGCCACGCCCAGGATGTTGCGCTGCACCGGGTCCGATTCCATGCCCAGCAGCAGGTCGGGCGACGAGAGGTAGAAGAAGCTGAGCGCGTGCGACTGCACCATCTGCGCCAGGTTGAGCATGCGGCGCAGTTGCGCGGCGGTGTGAGGAATGCGGACCGCCATGATGGCCTCGCAGGCCTTGGCCGAGGCAATCAGGTGCGAAACCGGGCAGATGCCGCAGATGCGGGCCATCAGGCTGGGCATCTCGTAGAACGGCCGTCCTTCGCTGAAGCGCTCGAATCCCCGCACCTGGGTGACGTGGAAATGCGCGTTCTCAACCTCGCCATGCTGGTTGAGGTGAATGGTGATCTTGCCGTGGCCTTCCAGGCGGGTTACGGGATCGATGGTGATGGTCTGGCTCATGTCACTCGCCTCCGATTAGGCTCCGAAACGGGTCAGCGCTGGAATATCCAGCGGCCCGCCGTTGATCAGCGCTGTGAGCGCGGCATAAAAGGTGTCGGCCGAAGGCGGGCACCCGGGGAGAAAAACGTCGACTTTCACAAACTCGTGAATGGGCCGCACAATCTTGAGCAGCTTGGGCACCACCACGCAGGGAATCTGCTGCTGCGCGCTGGCGTTCTGAATGTAGGCGCGGTCCAGGATGGCCTCGGGGCCGATGGGATTGCGCATCGAGGGCACGTTGCCGGTGATGGCGCAGTCGCCCATGGCCACCAGCATCCTGGTGTGCACGCGAATCTTCTTGATCTTCTTTTCGTCGTCGACCGATGCGACCGCGCCTTCAACGAGCGCGATATCCACGCTCTCAGGAAACACCTTCGCGTCCACGATCGGACTGTAGACCACGTCGACAAACTCAGCCAGCTCAAGCAGCCGTTCATCCATGTCAAGGAACGACATGTGGCAGCCCGAACAGCCATCCAGCCAAACCGTTGCCAGTTTCAATTTGCTCATCGCGCTTCTCTCATCAGGTTTAAGTAAGGGAGAAAATCAGGATACTTGGGGTGATCGGAGCCGATTTTGCTCTTGTCGAACAGGGCTCCGGTGGGGCAAACCTGCACGCACTTTCCGCAGCGGGTGCAGCTCGACTTGCCCCACTCATCGTTCAGGTCGGTAATCACGATGGAGTTGATGCCGCGGCCCATCACGTCCCACACGTGCGCGCCCTCAACCTCGGCGCACACCCGCACACAGCGCGTGCACAGGATGCAGCGATTGTGGTCGATGGTGAACCGCTCGTGCGAGGCATCCACGCTCAGTTCCGGATTGCGGTAGGGCATGCGCACGTGGGTCAATCCCTGCTCCTGCGCCAGCGACTGCAGTTCGCAGTGCCCGTTTGAAACGCAAACCGAGCAGATGTGATTGCGTTCGGCAAACAGCAGCTCGAGGATGGTGCGCCGGTGCGTCTTCAACCGATCGCTGCTGGTTGAAATCTCCATTCCCTCCTGTACCGCGGTGACGCAGGCCGGCAACAGCTTGTTCTGGCCCTTGATTTCAACCAGGCACAGGCGGCACGCGCCCACGTCGCTCAAGCCGTCAAGATGGCAGAGTGTGGGAATGTCGATCTCGTTTTCCCGCGCCACCTCGAGGATGGTCTGGCCCGCGCGGGCGCTCACTTCCTGCTCGTCGATGACAAGAGTTTTGACATCCGGTTCACCGCTCATGCCACCACCTCCACTTGCGACTCCATGTTGCATACGCCGGCCGGACAGCGCTTATGCAGGATGTGATCGATATATTCGTGGCGGAAGTATTTCAGCGTGCTCAGCACCGGGTTGGGGGCCGTCTGTCCCAGCCCGCACAGGCTTGCCTCCTTCACCGTCGAGCACAACTGCTCAAGCAGTTCAAGGTCGTCCATGGTTCCCGTGCCGTTGCAGATGCGGGTGAGCAGCGTGTGCATCTGCGCCGTGCCCGCGCGGCAGGGAATGCACTTGCCGCACGACTCAGTCATGCAGAACTCGATGAAGAATTTGGCCACGTTCACCATGCATGAAGTGTCGTCCATCACGATCATGCCGCCCGATCCCATGATGGAACCCATCTTGAGCAGGGCGTCGTAGCTCACGCCCACGTCCAGCATCTCGGCCGGAATGCATCCGCCCGAGGGTCCGCCGGTCTGCACGGCCTTGAACGTGTGTCCCTTCGGAACCCCGCCGCCGATGCGCTCGATGATCTCGCGCAGTTTGATGCCCATCGGCACTTCAACCAGGCCGGTGTTGGCAATCTTGCCGGTAAGTGCAAACACCTTGGTGCCTTTGCTGCGCTCCGAGCCCATGTTGTAAAACCACTTGCCGCCGTTGCGCACAATGGGCGCGATATTGGCATAGGTCTCAACGTTGTTGATCAGCGTGGGCTTGCCAAACAGGCCGCTCATCGCGGGGTACGGAGGCCTGGGCCTCGGCGCGCCCCGCCTGCCCTCAATGGAAGCAATTAAAGCTGTCTCTTCGCCGCACACAAATGCGCCCGCTCCCAGGCGGATTTCAACGTCGAAGTTGAACGGCGTGTTGCAGATGTTGTTGCCCAGCAATCCCCGGCGCCGCGCCTCGCGAATGGCCGTCGTAAGCCGGGATACGGCCACCGGATATTCGGCGCGCACGTAGATGAATCCCTTGCTCGCGCCCACGGCGTAGGCGGCAATAGCCATGCCTTCAATCACGCGATGCGGATCGCCCTCCATCACGCTGCGGTCCATGAACGCGCCCGGGTCGCCCTCGTCGCCGTTGCAAACCACGTACTTCAGGTCTCCGTGCGACTTGGCCACCGTGCCCCACTTGAGGCCGGTGGGGTAGCCTCCGCCGCCGCGCCCGCGCAGCCCGCTCTCGGTGATCCGGTGAATTACGCCATTGGGCGTCATCTCAGTGAGCACTGTCAATAGCGCCTTGTACCCGTCGCGCGAGATGTAATCGTCAATCTTTTCGGGATCGATGTAGCCGGCATTCTCGAGCACCACGCGCACCTGGCTGTCGAAGTGCTCGTTCAAATCGCATTGCAGCCCGGCAACCGGCTCGCCGCCCAGGTGCTCCACGATCTTCTCCGCGTGCTGCGCCTTCGCTTTGCTGTAAAGCGTGTCGTCGGGATCGACGCGCACCAGTGGCCCGTGCGAGCAGGGACCCATGCATCCGGTCCGCCGCACCAGCACCTTCTTGCCCGACTCCTCGACCGCCTTCACCAGCGCTTCTTTCAGCTTGTCAGCGCCCTGGCTGGCGCAGGCCAGGTCCATGCACACGTTCAACTCGTAGTCGTACTTTGCATTTTCCTGCTGCACGCTTTTAGCTATCTGTTCGAGCTCTTCGATCGTCATTCCACGGTCCACCTTTCCAGCTGCTCGATCATCTGCTCGCGGCTCATTTCGCCCACAACCTCGCCGTCGCACAGCGCCACCGGCGCGCGGCTGCACGCGCCCACGCAGCGCGCCACCATCAGGCTCACGTTGCCGTCCTTGGTTGTTTGGCCCTGGGCTACCCCCAGTTTCTTTTCAGCAGCGGCGATCAGCTTGTCCGCGCCCTTGATGTAGCAGGCGGTTCCGGCGCACACCGTTACCGTGTGCTTGCCCGGCGGTTTCAGGCTGAAGTAGTGATAAAACGTCACCACGCCGTAGGCCTGGCTGAGCGGAACCCGCAGCGATTGCGCTACGAAACGAATGGCATCGTCATCCAGATAGCCAAACGACGACTGCACCGTGTGCAGCGTTTCAATGAGCGCATGACGGGCAAAGCCGTTCTTGCGCATGGTACCGTTTACGATCTTCCATCGTTTATCGTCGCTGGGTAGCGGCGGAGGGGTGTAAGCGGACACAGATCCTCCTCACAGGCTCCTTGAATCTCTATGGCGTATCGTTCCCGCGCATCTCCCCGGTTTCGATCCGCCGGCCCAAATCACAATCTCTCAATCCCGGCCGCGGCGCACGTCCTGCAGCATGAATCGGTGCGTCCTCAGGCATGAATCGGTCCTTACAACTGGCCCGCGCTCCTCACAGGCGCCCCACAGCTATTGTTGCAGCGTCACGTCAAACTGGGCCCGCAAACATCGCGCCTGCGAAGTGTCTCTGACGCCGCATCGCGCCTACCATCTTTCTACTCCATCGGCATAACGACCATCGGTGACAGTGGTCACGAGGTTACGTGCTATCCCGTTCCGGGTCATTGATTTCCATACCAATTCAACAAATCTGGCGGGAACGTGAAACTGCTCACAATGTGCAGCTTGCGTGGAGAGGATCCAATGAAACCCATCAGTACCTGACCCCGTCTCGACGCTCCTCTTTCGCAATCCAGACGGCTCCCGAATTCGCGCCGAGTAAACGCCCAACCCTCGCCCGGTCAACGTATCGCCTTGGCTCACTTTGCCGGCGCCAGATCGAGATGATACCCACCGTAATCGATCACCACCACGGTGCGGCCAAACAGCGCGCTGCTCGAATCAGCCCGCGCGTGCGTCGCCATCGGGTAGCCCTCGAGCTCGATGTACTGCCGCATCAGGTGCGTTGTGCCCGCAAAGGGTGACGGGCTTTTCGATGCGATTCCGTCCAGCTTCACAATTGACCCATCGTTTGCGTCCGCCCAAAGCTGCCCGTTGATCATGTTGGGAGCTTTTCGTTGTGCGGTCACGTCAAGCACGTAGCAATCACGCCCATCGAGCCGTTGAACTCCTCCGGGCTTAAGCTTCATTTCGTAGTTTGCGGAATTAAACCAGGAGTGCTCCACGTTGCCCGGCAGATTCACGGTCTTTTCGTTATCGAGCAGCGGGCGAAGGCCGAAGTGCTGCACGATCGCCGAACCGCTCTGGGACTGGACTTCGTAGCTCTTGCCCGCGCCTTTTTTGTAAGTGGTCTTCACCGTCATCTCCGCCACGGGATGCGTCTCGTCCTTGCCGCGGTAGACGGCGTAGTGCTCGATATCGGTGAATCCAAGTACATGTTCGAAACGCCGCTGGACGGCTGCATCGACGGAGCGAATGACTGCGGCTTCATCGAGCTGCTGGGCTGGCAACATGCCTGATTGCACCCAGAGCGCCGCAGCAAACGCCAAGCAGGTCGCCGCTCGCCAGACGCGTTCCCTCATGCCTCGGATTTTCTCACGATGGCCGCCTCCGCGCATTCAGCATGTATCCTTGATTCCGTTGCGAGGATTGCAGGTTGAGCCAAGAACTCCTTCCAAATCATGAGCGCTGCGAAGTGCGCGTGCGCGGCGTCGTGCAGGGCGTCGGCTTCCGCCCCTTCGTCTACCGTCTCGCCCACGAGGAGTCACTCGCCGGCTTCATCGGCAACGATACCGACGGCGTGATCATTCAAGTCGAAGGCGAGCCAGATCGCATTGCGGCGTTCCTGCGCCGACTGCTCGATGAGGCCCCGGCTCTCGCGCGGATTGATTCCGTGATCTTCGGCAGCATTCCTCCAAAACAAGAAAAAGACTTCCGTATCGTCGCCAGCGAGGTGCGCGGCCAGGTTGCAACCGGCATCCCCGCCGACGCGGCCACCTGCGCCGATTGCCTTTGCGAGCTGCTCGACCCCAAGGACCGCCGTTACCGCTATCCGTTCCTGAACTGCACCAACTGCGGCCCGCGCTTTACCATCACCCGCCGCATTCCCTACGACCGGCCGCAGACCTCGATGGCGAAGTTCAGGATGTGCCCGGCCTGCCAGGCCGAGTACGACAACCCCGCCAACCGCCGCTTTCACGCCCAGCCCAACGCCTGCTGGGACTGCGGCCCGCGCCTCTGGCTCGTGGATGCTGCCGGCTCGCCGATTAACATCGAGGATCCCGTTGCCGAAACCGTTCGGCGACTTCTCAACGGCCAGATCATGGCCATCAAAGGCATCGGCGGATTTCATCTGGCCTGCGACGCCACCAACGAAGCCGCAGTGATGCGACTGCGCGAGCGCAAACACCGCTACGGCAAGCCGCTCGCCATCATGGTGCGCGATCTCGAAGCGGCACGTGCAATCGCTGAACTAAAGCCCGAAGAAGAGGCCCTGCTGACAACTTTCGCGCGGCCCATCGTGCTCGTTCGCGGCCGCGCCGGCAGCGCAATTGCACCCTCCGTCGCGCCCGGCGTGCCCTGGCTCGGCATTTTTTTGCCTTATGCGCCGCTGCAGCACCTGCTCTTCGCCGATCCCAACATTCGAGCCCTGGTGATGACCAGCGCCAACCTCAGCGAAGAGCCCATCGCCATCGACAACGAGGAAGCCCTCGCCCGCCTTGGCGGCATCGCCGACGCCTTCCTGATGCATGACCGCGAGATACTGGAGCGTTGCGACGACTCCGTGATGGCGGTCGTCGATGGCGCGCCGCAACTCATCCGCCGCGCTCGCGGCTTCGTGCCGCTGAGCGTGCCGCTCTCGCTCGACGCGCCGCCCTTGCTCGCCGTTGGAGGGCACCTCAAGAACGCCTTCGCCCTCGCGCGCGGCCGATTCGTTTACCAGAGCCAGCACCTCGGCGACCTCGAGAACCTCACCGGCCTCGAATTCTTCCGCGAGTCGCTCGACCACCTGATGCGCACCTTTGAGGTTGCCCCCACCGCCGTTGCGCACGACCTGCATCCCGGATACCTGTCGACGACGCTCGCGCGCGAGTGGGCCGCCGAGCGGGGATTGCCGCTTATCGCCGTGCAGCATCACCACGCACACATCGCGGGATGCATGGCCGAGCACGCGCTAGCCGGTCCAGTCATAGGCCTTTCGCTCGATGGCACCGGCTACGGAACCGACGGAAAGATCTGGGGCGGGGAAGTGCTGATCGCCCGGCTCGATGGACCAAATCCTTCGAGTTTCGACCGCTTCGCGCATCTTGAATATGTCCCCATGCCTGGCGGCGATGCGGCAATTCGCGAGCCGTGGCGTATGGCGCTTGGTGCTCTCCATGCGGCTGGTTTCGACATCGAATCAGAGAAAATACACAGTCTTGTTGGCGCCAGGCCGCAGGAGGCGCGCGTCGTCAAGCAAATGATCGAACGCGGCATCAACACGCCGCTCACCTCGAGCCTCGGCCGGTTGTTTGACGCTGTTGCCGCGGTGGTTCTTGGCCGGGGTGTGGTGGATTACGAGGCCCAGGCCGCGATTGAGCTTGAAGGCGTCGCGGTTGACGAGGATGATGAAATTGACTCCAGCTATACGTTCGAATTGAGAGCCGGTGACTGGGGCGCGCGCACACCGGCAATCATCACCACTACGCCGCTCTGGCACGAGCTTCTCGCCGATCTGCGCAGCGGAGTCAGCCAATCCCGCATTGCCGCCCGGTTCCATTCAGCCGTCGCAACAGCCATTATCCACGCCGCCCTCGCCGCGCGCGCCGCAACCGGCATCAGCCAGGTCGCACTCTCCGGCGGCTGCATGCACAATCGCCGCCTCGCGCGTTTGCTCCGCGCCGGACTCGAGGAGCGAGGCTTCGAGGTCTTCCAGCACCGCCACGTCAGCCCCGGCGACGGCGGCCTCAGCTACGGCCAGGCCGTCGTCGCCGCGGCGATGCTGGGCGGTCAACGTTAGCTGCTAGACTGAACTCCCCGGAGGATCGATGACAGTCACAATATCCAGTGCGATCGCAACCAACCGCTCGGCCATCGCCCTTAAGCGCATCCTGATTTTGTTCGTTGTCACGCTATGTGCGGCAATGCCGTCCCATTCTCAGCAGTCCGACAATGAGAAAGCAGTATGGAAGCTGGAGTCTTCTTACTGGGAAGATGTGAAGGCCCTCGATCTCGACAGTTACAAGGCTTTGTGGCACGAGAACTTCGTGGGCTGGCCTTACGTCAGTTCGCAGCCTGTGCGAAAGGACCACATCACCGACTGGATCACCGCACACACAGATAAGGGAGCCCGGCTTCAGTGGTTTTCACTGGTACCGGCCGCCAGCCAGTCCACCGGAGACATGGTGGTCACGCACTATTGGTTGACGGCCTTCTGGGCAGACAAGGCTGGTCACGGCGAACCAGACACCACAAGAGTCACGCACACCTGGATCAAAACGGCCAAGGGATGGCAAATCATCAGCGGAATGTCCGCGTCCATAGCCGCAAATTGAATTGCACGGCAAGCAACCATTGAAACCGGGTGGTCTTTTGTTTGCGAGTGAAGAAAATGCCCAGCTATCCCGAAAGCCGCACCAGTTCCTGCGCTTCATGCCGCGGCCCAAGGATCGAGATTCGCGGAATCCGTCCGCGCACCATTGCAACTTCGTCGCAGCGGTGCAGCCGCGGGCAGCTCTGGCAGTCTTTGAAGATCTTGTCGGGCAGCTCTGCCTTGTCTTCGACTATCCTGAACCCGTACTTGAAAAAGAAATCGGGAATGCGCGTAAACAGGCACACCGACTGGATGCCGTGCGTCTCGGCTTCTTCAATCAGGCCGTTGAGGATGCCGCTGCCGGCGCCTTGGCTCTTGGCCTCGGGCTTGACGACGATGGAGCGCACCTCGGCCAGATGCGGCCCGTAGAGGTGCAGTGCGCCGCAGCCCAGAAACACGCCGCCGTCTGACTCGGCCACAGTAAAATCGCGAATGTTTTCGCAGATCTCGGCAAACGCGCGCTTCAGCAAAGTACCGTCTGCGGAGAGCGAATTGACCAGGTCGTAGATATTTGAGGCGTCGTGCAACAGCGCTTTACGCACCAGCATGAGCAACCTCCGCAGCCTCGCGCGACAAAAGCTCATTCACGCGGCGCGCGGCCTCTTCCAGCGCCTGGCGCACGCGTCCGCGCGCGGTCCCGCCCACCACGTCGTGGCAGTCAAGCGTGGCATGCAGCGAAATCGCCGCATTGAAATCCGTGTCGAACTCGGGTCCGAACTGGCGCAGCTCGTCGATAGTCAAATCACTCAGTTCCACGCCCTTTTCCAGCGCAAACCGCACCGCGTTGCCAATCTTCTCGTGGGCCTTTCTGAACGGCACTCCCTTGTGCACAAGATATGTTGCCGCGGCCATTGCATTCAGATAGCCCGACTGCGCGGCCGCCTCCATTCGCTCGTGCCTGAAGCGCAGCGCCCGCGTGAATTGTGGCAAATGCTGCAACATTCCCTCCAGCGCATCGGCCACCGCAAACACCGGCTCCTGCGTTTCCTGCAAGTCTTTATTGTATGCAAGCGGCAGCCCTTTCAGCAGAGTGGCAATTGTGGTGCACGCACCCAGCAGCCGCCCGCTTTTGCCGCGCAAAAGTTCAGTCAAATCCGGATTTTTCTTCTGCGGCATCGCACTCGATCCCGTTGAAAACGCTTCGGGCAGGTCAATGAATCCGTACTCGGCAGTTGCAAACAGCGTGATCTCTTCGGCAAACCGCGAAATATGGATTCCCACCGTCGAGGCGGCCTGCGCATAATCGAGGGCAAAGTCGCGGTCGCTTGTGGCATCCATCGAATTCGCCGTCGGTGCAGAGAATCCAAGCTCATGCGATGCAATCGCGCGATCGAGTGCCAGCGTCGCGCCGGCAATTGCTCCCGAACCCAGCGGACAATAGTTGAGCCGCGCCGCGCAATCCTTCAGGCGCGACACGTCGCGCAGAATCATCTCGACGTAGGCCAGCAGCCAGTGCGCGACCAGTACAGGCTCGGCGCGTTGCAAATGGGTGTAGCTCGGCATCGCCGCGTCGCCGGCGTCGCGCGCCTGTTCGACCAGCGCCTTAGCCCAGACTGCGACGCCGCGGATAGTCCGCTCGATGCAATCGCGCACATAGAGCCGCATGTCGGTGGCGATTTGCTCGTTGCGGCTGCGGCCGGTGTGCAGCTTGAGTGCGAGGTTGCCGATCTCTTCGGTCAGTTCAAGCTCTACGTAGTGATGGACGTCTTCGGCATTCGATGCCAGAATTCCCGGCGCCATGCTCAGAGCGCGGCCCGCTCCCGGTTCGCTGTTGGCTTTCAGAAACTCCTGGCTGCAGATCTCGCTCGTACGCTTGCGCGCACGCGGAATGATCGCATCAAGCCCACGCAAGGTGGTCTGAAGCTCGGCGGGCGAAAGTACGCCAGCGGCGGCAATCATGCGCGCGTGCGCTTTGCTGGCCGCAATCTCCTGCGGCAGCAAACGCCAGTCAAAGGGCAGGGAACGCTGCCACTGCTCAAAGCCGGCGTCGAGCGGCTCGCGAAACCGCCCTGACCACATCTTGGCCGATTGTTGATCGTTCGACATTTACCTATTCCTTATTACGTGCGAGCTCACTCTCGGCCGAGCCTTCGTGTTTGGGTGAGCCCCGAAATCTCCATCGTCTTTCTTCGAGCTGAGCTAGCGTGATCGGCAGCGGTTTCACCTGGCTCTGGCTCTGAGGCGCAGAGACTAACTCCGGGAGCGGCTCGTCTGGTTTCCATTCGATGATCTGCATAGGACGGACTTTTGAAGGCTCGCTGTCGCCATTTGAGAAATACACTCCATTGCGATTGATAAAGAATCTCCCGCCCTCTTCATCCTTGCTGTTGGAAATCACAAAGCCGGCGATTTCATGCAAAAGCCGGAACTCCTTTGGAACAAGCCGTCTTTTCTCAGTGGGCGTAAGCTTCCACGTGATGAAGGGCCAGACATCTTCTCGACGATTCACCGAGAAGACAGCGTGCCAGTCGCTCCTTGGCTTTATTTGGAGCTTGGCAAGTTCTTGGTATTCCTTAAGACTAATAGGGAACGGTTTAAGCTTCATCACTTCCATCTCCAAGCCTAGCTCCTCGGGTGCACCTACTGCTTCAACCCGCCCAGCAACAGCAGCAGCAGCGCCTTTTGCACGTGGAGTCGATTTTCAGCCTGATCAAAAACAATCGACTGCGCACTGTCAATCACAGCGTCGGTCACCTCTTCGTTACGACGCGCGGGCAGGCAGTGCATAAACACCGCGCGGCTCGAGGCCTTCGACATCAACGCCTCATTCACCTGGAACGGCCTGAATATCGGCGCGCGTTTGGTGGACTCGTGCTCGAATCCCATGCTGACGCACACATCGGTGTACACCGCATCGGCGCCTTCTGCGGCGGCCTGCGGATCCTGCGTCAATCGCACTTCGCAGCCATTGCGTTCGGCAATCTCGCGCGCAATGGTCACAATTTCAATGTCGGGCGAGTAGCCGCGCGGCGTTGCTACAGTCACGTTCGCGCCAAGCTGCGCGCCGGTTAGCATCAGCGAATGGCAAACATTGTTGCCGTCGCCAACGTAGGTAAAGTTGAGTCCCGCAGCGGTGCCGAAATGCTCTTCGAGAGTCATAAAGTCGGCCAGCGCCTGGCAGGGATGCTCAAAGTCAGAGAGCGCATTGATGATTGGCACGCGCGAGTTCGCAGCCATCTCGGTGATGGTGTCGTGCGCGTAAGTGCGCAGCACAATCACGTCGACCCAGCGCTCCAGGTTGCGGGCCACATCGGCAATGGTTTCGCGCTCGCCCAGCGGAGAGTTTGTCTGGTCGACAAAAATTGCGTTGCCGCCCATGGTGTTGATGCCGGTCTCAAAGGCGAGCCGGGTGCGCAGGCTCGCCTTCTCAAACATCAGCACCATCTGCTTTGCATCGAGTGAGCGGCGATAGGCGCCGGGATTGCGTTTCACGTCGTGGCCGAGCTTCAAAATGGCGCGCACTTCGCTGCTGGAAAGGTCTGAGATGGAACACAGATCCTCGCCGGCCATGCGCTCGATCGCGGCCTGGATATCGGGATCGGTGTCCACTGGGATCTGCGGAACGGGCTGTTCAATCGCCGCTCGAGTCGACATATTAGTGTCCTCCTGTCGCGGGCAGCGCGCTGTGCGCCGTCGCGTGTTCGGTGAAGATTGTGTCAAGTGCGTCAATGGCTTCGTCTACGTGTTCGTGCTCCAGGATGTACGGCGGCAGGAAGCGCAACACGGTGTCGCTGGTGCAGTTGATGAGGATGCGGCGCTTGAGCATCTCAGCTACGGTCAGCTTTGCCAGATCGGCTGAGTCAAGCTCGGCTGCAAGCATCAGTCCCTTGCCGCGCACGTCGACAATCGAGTCGTGGCGGCTTGCCAACTCGCGCAGCCGCTTCTGAAAGTCGTCGCCGACTTCGGTTGCATGTTCCAGCAAGTGCTCCTGCTCCATGTGATCGATGACGGCAATGGCGACGGCGCAGGCCAGCGGGCCGCCACCGAAAGTCGTGCCGTGCATGCCGGCATGGATCGAGCGCGCCACCTCCTCAGTGCAGAGAACCGCTCCAAGAGGAATGCCCCCCGCGAGGGGCTTGGCCAGCGTGGTCACGTCGGGTTGGATGCCGTAGTGCTGGTAGGCGCACCACTTGCCGGTGCGGCCCATGCCCGCCTGGATTTCATCCGCAATCAGCAGCGCGCCAGTGGAGCTTGCCAGGGCCCGCGCTTCCGCAAAGAACTCCTGCGAGAGCGGCCTTATACCGCCTTCTCCCTGGATCGCCTCAACCAGAATGGCGCAAACATCGTTTGAAAACTTCGCGCGCAGATCGGCAACGTCGTTGAAGCGCACGAATTCGACGCCCGGAACCACTGGCGCGAAGGGCTCGCGATACTTTGCCTTGTGCGTGGTCGACATCGATCCGAAGGTGCGGCCGTGAAAGCTGTGTTCAAGGGCCAGAAACTTTGTGCCGATGTTTGCGCCCTCGCTGCGGCGCAAACCCGCGTAGGCGCGAGACAGCTTCAGCGCGCCCTCCCAGGCTTCAGTTCCGGTGTTGGCGAAAAAGCAGCGGTCCAGCCCCGTGCGCTCCGTCAGACGAAGCGCGAGTTCAGCCTGCCCTTCGTGATAGAAGAGGTTCGATGTGTGAATGAGCGCGCGGCTCTGGTGCGCAATGGCTTGTTCAATCACCGGGCTCGCGTAGCCCAATGCGTTGACGCCGATACCGCTCAACAGGTCGAGGTACTTCGTACCGTTCTCGTCGATGATGTGAACGCCTTCGCCACCAACAAAAAGGATGGGGTTCCTTTCGTACGTCGACAATAGCAGCCGCGATTCCGCGGCCTTGATCCGATCGAGTTTCGTCAATTCAATCTCTCCTCACAGCGGGCCCGTGACCTCTCTCGTTCCCTCCCGCTCGATCCGCGCGGGCGCCTCAGCCCGCAATCCGCAATCCATTCGTGGCGTCTCAGTCTTGCTAGGCCACCATCACCTCGGTGCCGTGAGCCACGCGCGAGCTGCACAGGTCGGGTAACGATCCTGCAGCCTCGGCGGGCAAAATTCGCACGCGCTTCACGCCGTTCAAAAGCGCTTCGCGGCAGGCGCCCAGTTTGGGCAGCATGCCTCCTGAAATCACTGCGCTCTTGGCCATCTCGGCAATCTGATCGATCGAAAGCCAGCGCAGTACTTCGCCATTTGCGTCTTTCACTCCGGGAACGTCGGTGAGAAACACCAGCGCATCGGCGCGGCAGGCAATGGCGCAGGCCGCGGCCATCTCGTCGGCGTTCACGTTGTAGTACTCGCCGTCAAAGCCGAGCGCGATGGAAGAGAGCACCGGTACGCCGTTCAACTGCCAGATTGCCTCAATCCAGCGCGGATCGCTGGCTGCAATTTCGCCCACAAAGCCAAGATCGGGCGCAGTCCGCTTTTTGCGCGCGCGGAATATCAGTCCGTCGCCGCCGGAAAGCCCCATTGCCGGCTGGCCGAGTGCGCCAAGCGCGGCAACC
This sequence comes from uncultured Acidobacteriaceae bacterium, assembly GCA_963808695.1. Taxonomy (GTDB): domain Bacteria; phylum Acidobacteriota; class Terriglobia; order Terriglobales; family Acidobacteriaceae; genus Telmatobacter. Next base: position 615,506 of record CAWEHF010000002.1, on the reverse strand, counting down.
AGCCCCTTGTTTACGCGGCCGGCGAGCACCATCAGCGCCACATCGCGCGTCTCGGCGTCGGTTACTCGCAGCCCATTCACAAACTCGCTCTGCTTGCCAAGGGCCTTCAGCATTTTGGTGAGCTGAATTCCACCGCCATGCACGACGGCCACACGGTTGCCGTCGCGCACCAGGTCGGCAATCGCGCGCACGCACCCCTGCAGAAGAGCCGGAGTTTCCAGTCCCGCACCACCCAGCTTGACTACGTACTTCATTCCAGGCCCTCCGACTCACCCCATCCGAGCACGATATTCATGTTCTGCACAGCCTGGCCCGCAGCACCCTTCAACAGGTTGTCGAGACAGCTCACAATCACGGCCCGGCGGCCGCTTGAGTCAAGCTGGAAACCGATATCGGCGTAATTGGTGCGCACAACGTGCTGAATCTGCGGGAGCGTCCTGGTGTTGAAACGAACCATCGGACTGCCGGCAAAGAACAATTCGTAAACCGCGGCAACTGTGGCACGCGTCTGCGGCTCCTTGAACTGCACGTAGATCGTGGAGAGAATCCCGCGCGGGATCGGCAGCAGATGCGGCGTGAATACGATCTGGCCGGCTTCGATGCCGATCTGTTCCAGAAGTTCGCCGGTGTGGCGATGATTGAAGACGCCATAGGCCGACAGATTGTCGGCTGCGTACATGAAATGCGTCATTGGCGTCGGGGCCTTGCCCGCTCCGCTCACGCCGCTCTTCGAATCGGCTACGATTCCGTGATCGAGGTCGATGAGTCCTGCCGCAACCAGCGGTTTCACTGCTAGGATGACGGAGGTCGCGTAGCAGCCGGGGTTGGCCACCAGCTTTGCGCCGGCAACCTGCTGGCGATGGAGCTCAGGCATTCCATAAACAGCCAGCGCCTGCGTTGCCGCCGCCTGCTCCGTGTCCTCGTCGTCGAAGTCGTAGACCGCGCGATGCGCCGGTTCAGCCAGGCGCCACGCTCCGCTCAGGTCGATCACGCGCAGGCCATGCTTCAGCGCCTGGGGAACCCACTCGCGCGACTGTTCGTGTGGCGTGGCCAGAATCAGTACGTCAACGCGGCGCTCGGCCAGCAGCTCCCATGAAAACGGCTCGAGCCGCAAATTGCCGCTGCCGTTGTTGCCGCCAAGCTGAGGATGAATCTCCGCAAGCGGAATTCCACCGCTCTCGGCGTCTCTCTCATCCACGCGGCCGGCAAATACCGGCGGCACGCCTTCAAGGCGTGGATGGTGCAGCAGAAGCCGCGCCAACTCCGCGCCGGCGTACCCGGTTACGCCAACAATTGCGGTTTGAACTTTCCTGGTCATGATTCAAGCAGCGTCCTGAGGCGCGTCTCCACATCGCCCGCGCGGCGCGGATCGGTGCAGATGACCAGCACCGTGTCGTCTCCGGCAATGGTGCCCACCACTTCAGGCCACGAAGCGCGGTCGAGCGCCGCAGCCACCGGCTGGGCCCCGCCCAGCACCGTGCCCACCACCACCTGGTTCATCGCCTGCCGCACGCGCAGCGCAAAGCTCTCCAGCATCTCTTCAAGCGACGGCGGCGCATCGTCGACCGCAACCGCACCATTGCCCTGCCCGTTGGGAAGGGAGTAACCGCCGGGACCTTTTGACAGGCGCAGCTCGTGCATGTCGCGCGAGAGCGTTGCCTGGGTTACATGAAAACCTCGCCGGCGAAGCTTGCGCCTGAGCTCATCCTGGCTGGCTACCGCCGAGCTCGAAAGCACCTCTCGAATTGCGTCCAGCCGTTGGGTCTTCATGGCATCGTCCTCAAAAGAAAAAGAGAAGGCGCGGTCCGCGTAGCGGAAACCGCGTTCGTATAAATATACAGGAGAATGGATAAGTATGCAATGCGGGGTGGACTCGTAATCGAGAATTAACAGGGCCGGACCGGCAAGCCCCGGCAAGATAGCGGGTATCGCTCAGGCGACCGGCATCTTCTTTCGCCGCTTCTCGTTGTACATGGCCCGATCGGCCCGCGCCAGCAGGTTGTCGAGGGTTTCTGGGTCACCCGCGGACAGTGTCACGTATCCCACGCTGAAACTCAGCGTAGGCGGATGGGTTCGCACGCGATTGGCAACCACGGCTGAAACTTCGAGCTGGTGCGCGGCTTGGGCGATGTGCTCCTCGCTGAACTGTCCCGCAACGGCAAACTCATCGCCGCCGATCCGGCCCAGTATATCGGTCTCGCGGAAAGACGACTTGAGGATTTCAGCCACTTCAATCAGAAGGTGGGAGCCCACCTGGTGGCCGAGAGTGTCGTTGGTCTTCTTGAGGTCGTCAAGATCGATGAACAGCACTGAAAACGGGGCGTTCAGGCGGCGCGCAAGTCGCAGCGCCTGCTCGGCAAGCAGGCGGAAGCCGCGCAGGTTATAGAGGTCGGTGAGCTCGTCGCGCAGCGAGAGATCGTGTACCTCGGCTTCCATGAAATTGATTCGCCACGCGAGGTAGATCAGGATGGCGGTCAACACAATTACCGCTAAGGTGCCGACAATGGCCGTCGTGTAATAGGCCGGCATGCGGCTTGTGCTGATGAAATGCGCACGCATGGCCTCGCGGAGATAGGGCAGCACTGTAATCAAGGGCACCAGAATTCGGGCCAACTTGCTGCCCGACCCATCACCGACGAAGATGCTGAAGATGCCTCTTTCGGTTCGGCGCATCACCAAGACCGCGCTCAGCAGAAGCATGCAGATCATGGTCTGCGCCGAGGTTGGCACAGGCGTCTGTGAGTTAAAGAAGTGCGAGATAGCGATAAAATGCCCGGTAACGACGGTCAGGACCACTGCCGCCTGGCAGAACGCAAGAAAATCGGCGGCGAGCACCGCGGCGCGCCTGCGCACAGAGGTGAACATCTGGGCAATTCCGAGTGCGGCGAATCCGAACGCGGATTGCAAGGCTATTCTGCTCCACAAACCGGGCGAAGCAGGTTGCCCCGGAGCTGCAACCGCGTCAATGCCGAGCGAAACGTGAAACGCATATTCAAAGATGACGGCCAGTGACAGCAGGCCGGTGAAACCGGCCAGCAGAATCGAAGTGACGCGGCGCGCCCTCGAGTAGCGGAGATGAGAAAAAGCGAGGCTTAGCCCGCTGAGCGTTGTCAGCAGCATTGCCTGCAGGTTCATGGGATTCCACCCGGGGAAAATATCCGGGTCAATCGCGTAAATCAGCCATGCGGCGGTATTTGCCAGAACGACAAGAGCAGCGGCGCAAAGGAGGACACGTTCAGCCTCTGCCAGCTTATCGCTGATCTCGGAGTCGGGTTCGCTGAATGGCAATTCCTGGGGCAAATTGAACATCGTTTGCAAGTAATGCCGGAGCTGTCAGCCTTACGGAAAGTCTAATCCGGCTCCGGCTACAGTTTATCGCGTCAACGTCGCTGCCGGACTCAGAAAGTGCCACACCCTGCGAGCCTAAAAAGTGTCAGCCCGGTTCCATGAGCGGGTTATTCTCATCGAATAAATCTTTTGATTGCCCCGGCCGTCGCCAGTCCTGCTTCGCGCTTGATACACTCTCGAATGGCTGACTTTTTACAGGACCTGAGCTAAGAATGAACTCTCCGCTATCGACAATCAACGACCTTTTTCTCCACCTGAGTTCGGCGGCCAATCCCCGCGCCGTGCTCTGGCAGGATCCCTTTGGCCAATGGCAGCCAATTTCTTCAGACCAAATCTACCAGCGAGTGCGCGCATTGTCGCGGGCCTTGCTCTCCTGGGGCGCCAGGAAGGGAGATCGCATTGCCCTGATTGGTGAAAATCGCTGGGAGTGGGCGGTGTCCGATTTCGCCATCCTGGCCATTGGCGCCGCCGACGTGCCCATCTATCCCACGCTCACCGGTGAGCAGGTTGCAGTCCTGCTGCGCGACGCCGATTGCCGCATCGCCATTGTTTCAACGCGCCAGCAGTTCGACAAGATCAACTCAGTTCGCGAGCAAACCAACCTGGAGCGGATCGTGATGATGGACTCGCCCGCGTCTGAGGGCGCGATTGCCATGAGTGAGGTTCTTGGCGATGCCGACGAGGCCGGCAGCGAGCGGGATCCCGTCTTCGACGCGCTCGTTCGTTCCGCGGGTCCGGGCGATCTTGCCACTCTCATCTACACTTCGGGCACGACGGGAGAGCCCAAAGGCGTGGCGCTCACGCACGGAAACATCGCTTCAAACCAGAATGTTGCCGGAGTGGACTTTCACTTCGATTCCTCCGACGCCTGCATCTCGTTCCTGCCGCTCTCGCACATCACTGCCCGCGCGCTGGACTACGTGATGTACAACTACGGCGCACAGATCGCCTACTGCTCGCAGTTCGACAAACTTCCGCAGGCCATGAAGGAAGTGAGGCCAACGGTGATTGTTGGTGTTCCGCGGGTCTTTGAAAAGATTCGACAGGCCGTGATAGAGAAATCGAGCGCTTCGCCCATCAAGAAGCGAATTCTGGCCTGGGCTCTGCGCGAGGGGTCGCACTCAAGTTCGACGGTATATGCCGGCCGGAAGCCGTCGTCGCTTCTCTGGAAGCTGGCAAACAAGCTGGCCTATTCGAAAGTGCGCGAGGCATTCGGCGGCCGTGTACGCATTTTTATCTCTGGTGGCGCACCCCTGGGCATCGATACCGCGCGATGGTTTGCATCGGTCGGCATCGCGCTCTGGGAGGGTTACGGGCTCACCGAAACTTCGCCCGTGATTGCTCTCAATACTCCCATGAAGCAGAAAATGGGCTCTGTGGGAGCGCCGTTGGCCAATGTGGAGCTGAAGTTTGCCGAAGATGGGGAATTGCTGGTGCGGGGCCCTTCGGTCTTTGCGGGATACTGGCAGAAACCGGCTGTCAATGCCGAGTGCTTCGATTCAGAAGGGTGGTTCCGAACCGGCGACATCGCGCATCTCGACCCGGACGGATTCCTCTACATTACGGATCGCAAGAAGGAGCTGCTGAAAACGTCGGGCGGCAAGCTGGTGGCTCCCCAACCAATCGAAAACAAGCTCAAGACTTCCGTCCTTGTTTCCCAGGTCGCGCTGGTGGGCGACAAACACAAGTTCATTTCCGTTCTGATCGCCCCCAATTTTCAGGCGCTTGAAGCGTGGGCGCTGAAGCACGGAGTCAAGGCGGGCTCGCGGGAAGATCTGGTGCGCGACAGCCGCGTGACTGCGCTGTACGGGGAACTGGTGCGCGAGGTGAACAACGGACTGGCCAGTTTTGAAACGCTCAAGCGGTTTCGCGTGGTCGCGGATGAGTGGACCCAGGAATCGGGGGTGCTGACCCCTTCAATGAAGCTCAAGCGCCGGGTGATTACTGATCGCTATGCGGAAATGATCGGCGAACTTTACGACGACGAAGCAACCTCACGCGGCGAATAGGCGCACCCAGGCGGCGCTCGAAGAGTATCCGTTTGTCCCACATTGCCTTTAAACCGCGGAAGAACGGCGCGCCCCATGCGCCGACCGCCAGAATGCCGCCAAAGAGAATCACCGCATCGATGCTTTCGCGGCCCGCGCTCGACCAGTAGGCGTCCGGCTCCAGGTTGAGCCAGAGCGCGAACTCATCCAGCGTGAGCGCCGCGCCCACCCCGTAACTGACCGACATGAGGCGGCTGAAGAAGATTGAGGTAGGCGAGTGCGACCGGCCCAGGTCGAGGAGCCAGCCATAGCCCACCAGCAGCAGAATCAAAATGCCCCATACCAGGTGGTGGATGTGCAACCCTCTCACCACCACCCACTGGAAATGCCCTTCATGGTTCACGATCCGGTGAATCAGGATGCGCACGCCGACAAAGGTAATCAAGAAAGATACCGAGGCGATAAACATGCGCCGCCGCGGCCGGTCAGGGATAGTGGTGCGAATAAGGAAACCCAGGCGGGTTAATTGCAGCAGCACCAGCAAAACGACGATGACCACGCTGACAAAGGCCAGCAGCAGCAACGCTCCAATACCAGGCATGAATCTATTGAATCACGGGCAAAGCCGGGCCAAGCCGAAAAGCGCCTCCCGCCGCCCTTTGATCTCTGAACTCCGATCCCTGATCTCTGGTTCCACGTCGCCCCGTGACAAGGCTCACGATTCTTCTTTACAGGGCAGAGTAAACTGTTTAAGGCATTGAGACCGGCGGTCCCCTCCGCGCCGGACACATATCCTGAACAGGGAATTTCAAGAGGAGAGCTTCACGATGCGAGTTGCACTATTGACCGGCGGCGGCGATTGCCCCGGATTGAACGCCGTAATCTATGCGGCGGTGAAGAAGGGCATTAATCGCTATGGAGACGAGTTCATCGGTTTCTTGAACGGTTGGCGCGGCGTGCTCGACAACAACTTTATCCCCCTCACTCTCGAAAAAATCGACGGCATTCAATTGAAAGGGGGTACGATTCTCCACTCCTCGCGGACCAACGTGAAGAAGATTCCCGGGGGCATTGAGAAAGTGCAGGAGGTGCTGAAGGCCAACAAGGTCGACGCGCTCATCGCCCTGGGCGGCGACGACACCCAGTCGGTAACGCTCTACCTGAGCGAGCATGGCATACCTTCGGTGGGCGTGCCCAAGACGATTGACAACGACATCAACGGCACCGACCAGACCTTTGGCTACGACACGGCGGTGGCCATCGCCACCGAGGCCGTGGATCGGATCCACACCACGGCAGATTCGCACAATCGCGTGGTGGTGATTGAGGTGATGGGCCGCGATGCCGGCTGGATTGCCTATGCCGCAGGCATCGCCGGTGGAGCTCACGTTGTCCTCGTGCCCGAGCGCGAGATCGATATCGACCACGTATGCGCCCTGCTGAAATACAACTACGATCACGGCAAGCACTACGGCGTGGTGGTAGTGGCCGAGGGTTGCCATCTGCCCGAAGTCGGACAGGTCGTGGATGCCACCCAGGTTGATTCCTTTGGCCATGCCCGGCTCTCCGGCATAGGCGAGGCCCTTTCTGAGCTGATCGAGAGTAAAACAGGCTACGAAACCCGCACAGTCAGCCTGGGCCACACGCAGCGCGGTGGCGTTCCCACGGCCTATGACCGCGTGCTGGGCCAGCGCTACGGCCTGCACGCCATCGACATGGTGCATGAAGGCAAGTGGGGCCGTATTGCGGTTCTGCGGGGAACCGATATCACCGACATCACCATCAAGGAAGCGATCGCGACCAATCGCCGCCTCGACCAGCGCTTTTTCGACGTGATTGGGGATCTTGAAGCCAAGGTCTAGGTAAACAATCAGATGAAGCAAAAAGCCATCCCGAGGCGAGGGATGGCTTTCTGTTTTGCGCAGAATTGAGATTCGCGCCATGCTCTACCGTTTTTTCCAGCCCGCTGACTTCGCACAACTCTACGCTGTCGAGGAGGTATGTTTTGAGCCGCCTTACAGGTTCAGCCGGGCCTACATGCGCCAGATTGTCACCAGCGCGGATACCGCAACCTGGATGGCTGAAGAAGACGGGACGATTGCAGGATTCGCAGTTGTCGAGTGGGCCGTTGATTCGAAACAGCCCGCTGCGTACATCCAGACGATTGAAGTTCTTCCCCAATTCAGGCGCCTGGGAGTCGCCGGCGAATTGATGCGCCGGCTTGAGGATTCCGCAATCAAAGCCGGCGCGCATCTGATCTGGCTGCACGTCGATGCTGAGAATGCCGCGGCCATCCGACTTTATGAGGCGCACGGCTTCGCCCGGAAGGGCAGGGAAGAGAACTACTACCTGCGAGGCCGGGCCGCCCTCATCTACGTGAAGCCGCTGACAACTGATCTCTGATCCCTGATCCCTGATCCCTGTTCCCTGTTCCCTGTTCTACTGCCCTCCCGACGCGCTCTTGATGAACGCAGCCACGCGATCGTGAAGCTGTTTGCGGCACTCATCTCTCACGTACGCCATGTGCCCAGACTCGTACCAGTCGTACTGGATGTTCTTGGCCAGGGAATCGGGAATCGGCAAGTGCTCTTCCTCGTACTGGGCGGCGAAGAACGGCGTTGCCAGGTCGTAATAGCCGCCGTTCACCATCACTTTCAGGTGGGGATTGGTCTTCATTGCATTGGCCAGGTCCGCGCTCACGTTGAGCCCGCCCGAGTCATTAAACCGGCCGCCGCGCGTCTGGCGCGTCATATCCCAACGCGTGCCATCGAACAGCGCTTCGGGCAGATAAACCTGGTCCGCGCCGTACTTCAGGTCGTTGCGGAGGTAGACGTTAATCGACGATACGTAGGCCGATGAGATTGCCGCGCTCTGCGGATCGTAATCAGCGTTTTCGCTGAGCGGATCGATGGTGGGGCCGAGGTAGCGGGTATCGTAGCGGCCGGTGGTCATATCCTCGTCATCGGCGAAGGTCTTTTCGAACTGGCCTCCATTCACGCGGAGGTCGGCCTTGAGCACGTAAGCGACCGGCAGCCCCGTATACTCGTGAATCTTCTCCGCGACCGCCTGCTTCTCTGCGTCGCTCAACGCTGTTCCCTGGGCCAGCGCGTGCATGTAGTCGCCCAGCGCAAAGCTCTCCACCTGTTTCAGAAACGGCTCAAGGGCGGGCGGCTGCGGCGAAAGTTTCTTGTGGTACCAGGCAGTAGCCGCGAAGGTGGGCAACGCGAGCTCAAACGGCAGGTCCATCCCCGCACGGCCGCCGCCCACGCCGATCCCAATGGGAAAATCGAGAATCTCGCCCAGCAGCATTACGCCGTTCAGGTCGATGTTCTTGTCGTTTTCAAGCATGTTGGCCAGCACCGCCGAACGGGTGGTTCCATAACTTTCGCCAAAGAGGTACTTGGGAGAGTTCCAGCGGTCGTATTTGGTGAGAAAGCGGGCGATGAAGCGGGCAAAGGCATTTGCGTCCTCATCCACGCCCCAGAAGGCCTTCCCGGCGTCCTTGCCAATGAGCCGCCCAAAGCCCGTGCCCGGCATATCAATAAAGACCAGGTCGCTGACGTCGAGCAGGGAATAAGGGTTGTCGACCAGCTTGTATGGAGCCCCGGGCAGATGAGTGTCGCCGCCGGTCTCAACGTACCTTGGCCCCAGCGAGCCCAGATGCAGCCACATGGTTGAACTGCCGGGTCCGCCATTGTAGAAGAACGTGACCGGCCGGTCTTCGGCCTTGGTGTCGTTCTTGAGATACGCCACGTAGAACATGCGTGCCACGGGCGGCGTATCGGCGGCATCCTTGGGCGCTGAAAGCGCGAGCTGGCTGCCCGGCTGGGGCTTGCCGTCTGCACCGAGTTGCGCATCCTCGGCGTCGGTAGCGCCCACCGTGATGGTGCCCGCGATGGCGGTGTAGGAGACTTGCTGCCCTCCTGCATCGACCTCGCCTTGTGTTCTTGAATCCGGCGGCGCCGCGTCAGACGGCTTTTCAGGGGCGGCGGCGTGCTGTGCAGGCTTTTCATCCTGCGCCCGCAGCGCGCGAGGGGTTAGCAGTAAACAAGGCATCAAGGCAACCGCCAGCATCGGCGCTGCAAAACGAAGGCATGTTCTCATTGAGGAATCTCCGCGAAGGAATTTTCTAACCAGCCAGGGCCCGGACTTGGCCCGCACCGTTGCCGGGCCCGTTTGAGGAAGTGGTACTTACTTCTTATCGAATGGCTGTTTCTCAGTGATGCGAGGCCTTTCTTCGGCCTGGAGTTGTTTTGAGACGGCTTCAACTTCTTTGAAGACCCGCAGCAGGTTTCCGCCAAGGATCTTACGGCAGTCTGTAGCCGAGTAGCCCCGCGCCATCAGAGCTGCCGTGATCTTGGGCAGGTCAGCGGCCGAGTCAATGCCCTCGGGCAGTTGGCCGTTCACGCCGTCAAAGTCCGAACCCAGTCCCACGTGGTCGATGCCGGCCACTTTTGCAATATGGTCGATATGATCGATCAGATCGGACAGCGGCGGGCGGGGAATGCGATCTGCTGCCGTCCGCTGAATCTTGTCAAGTTCATCGGAGGTGGGTTCCTTGCCTTCGGCCTTGAGCTTGTCTTTGTATGCCTGCACTTCCTTGTCAATCTCCGGCTGCATGGCCTTCAAGGCGTCGCGATACTTCTGCGAGATAAAGCCGGAGTAGAAGTTCACCTGCACCACGCCGCCCTTGGAATCAGGTCCTCCCGACCGCGCCACTGCGCGCAGCATATCGTCGGTCATGTTGCGCGACGCATCGCACAGCGCACGGGCCGACGAATGGGATGCGATCACCGGCGCGCGGGTGATGACCAGGGTCCGGTAGAAGGTCTTGTCGGAGACGTGCGAAATGTCCACCATCATGCCCAGGCGGTTCATCTCGTAAACCACATCCTTGCCGAACTCCGTCAGGCCCTCCTTGGTATGCGGCACATTTGGATCGGTGTCGTCGCCGGAGCTGTCGGCCCAATCGTTTGAATTCGACCACGTCAGCGTCATGTAGCGAACGCCCAGCGCGTAATACTGGCGCAGCAGCGCCAGAGAATCCTCGATCGAATGGCCGCCCTCAATGCCCATTAGCGCCGCCAGCTTGTGGTCGCGATGCGCCTGCTCGATTCCGGCAGCGGTGGTTACGAATTCCATCTGGTCAGGATGCCTGGCCACCTGCTGCTTGACTGAATCGATGAGTTCCAGAGTCCGCCGGGCGTAATGCCCCTTGTAGAGCGTCGGTTCAACCCATATGGAAAAGAACTCGGCTCCAAGATTGCCCTTGCGTGCCGATTCCAGGTTGAGGTTTCCGCCATTCAATGGATCGCTCATGTCGAAGTGCTCATCCAGGAACCGTTGCGGTGTATCGGCATGGGTGTCGATCACGATGGCGGACTTTTGAACTTCTTCAGGAGTAAGCTTCCTGGGACTCATAGAGGCTGGACCGTGCTGCGTGGATGGGGTCTGCGCTCCCACAATCGCGGGAGTAATCAAAACCAGCAGGGCGAGGGAAAGAGAGCTTCGCATAGGCTTGCGATGAGTTTATAACGCGAGGATGGCTGGGTTGGAGGCAAATGTGATTGTGGATGAGGGGTCAAGAACTCGGCACGCAAAAAGGCCGGCCAGGGATGCCGGCCGGCCTCGAGTTGAATGTGCGGAGGTTGATGTCGCTTGCCAGCCGGACCCTCCACCGTGCGGCGCAGGGCCCGGCCAGATGAGCGATTACTGTTCGGCCTTCTTCTTGTGGTGCGGCTTCGGCTTCTCAGCCAGCGGCTTGCGCACCTCAGGCTTCACTGTCGACTCGTCCACGGCTTGATACGAGCTCATTTGGGTCGAGAAGTCCGCTCCCGCGGGCACCAGGTAGTTCTCCACCGTCTGCGCGTCGGTTCCGCTGGTCACCACTGTGATCCGGGAGGAGTCGATGCCCTGATCGGTCACCAGATACTCCTTGGTGTTGACCGCGCGCTCCGCGGCGAACTGTTCCACCGTCGTGTGCTTGTGATGCTTGGCCAGCTTCTCTTCCTTGGCCGTCTTGTCCTTCTCGGCCTGGGTCGACTCGCCGATCACCACCACCTTGGCGTCAGCCTGTTGTTTCAGATCCAGAGCCACCTGGTCCAGGCAGGCCTTGGCTTCGTTGTCTACGCGCGTCGGGCGCTTGGTGTCGGTGGCAAAGTTGATCGAGCACAGCGCCGAGGCTTGCGGCTTGGGCGCCACCACCGGAGCCTCGATGGTTACCGTGGTATTGGCGCTGGCCGTGTGGCCCTTGTCGTCCGCCACGTTGCAGGTAATGCCCACCGCTCCGGTCGGAGCACCCGCCGAGGAGAACTCAGCCGTCGCGCCCGAGCCCGAAACCGAGCCGGCCGAGGCCGTGTAGCTGTACGTCAGCGGACGGTTCTGCGGGCTCACCGCCGTCGAAGTGATGGTCGAAGTCTCGCCCGGCTTGATGGTGGAAGGATTGGCTGAGCAGCTGATCGTCGGCGGCTCGTACTCCTTCACCGTGAAGCTGGCCGAGCAGTTGGCCGTCTCCCACGGCTTCTCGCCTTCCTTGCCCACCTTGCCTTCCTTTACCGTGCCCTGCACCGAGTAGGTGCCGGCAGCCAGCGAGCCGGTGGCTACGGTGGCCGTAGCGCCGTTACCAGTAACTCCGGTCCCGGTCCAGCTATAGACCACGTTCACCTTGGGATCCAGGTTGCCGGCCGAGGCGGTTACCGTCACCGCGTCGCCCGGGAAAACCGACATCGGGCTGGCCGTGCAAGCCAAAGTCACCGGCGGCGGAGGCGCAATCTCGCCTACGTGGAAGACAAGTCCCGCACTCAACCGGGCTGCGTTGATGTTGGCGCGGCCACCCCAGGGTCCAGGGCCCCAATCAGCGTGCATGTATTCGTAATCGGCCTGGAACAGACGCAGGGCCAGGCGATGGTTCAGCCAAGGCGTCTCATAGTCCATGCCGCCGCCGGCTGTAAATCCCGGACCAAACTTTCTGGGTTCATGGTAAGGACCGCCAATATCCTGGGCGTCAATCAGAGCGTGAACAAACGGCGTGATGTTTCCAGTCGGGAAACGGGCAATAAGTCCGCCGCCCAAGGTCACGAACGAGTCATCATTGCCCCGGGTGCCGATGTTGGTCCCGGCCACGGGCCCACCCCACTGATGGACCGCAAGCTCGGCCTGGACGCCGATGTTCTTGTTGAAGAAATAGGCGCCGCTGAATATCCCGCCCACGTTGACCGCGTCGTAGCTCGCTGTGACGGGCGTACCCGAACCAATCGTCGTGCTTACAGTTCCGGATGGCGCCAGATAGCTGTAGCCAACGAAGATGTCCCACCGAGAGGGTGAGCTGTCTGAAGATCCTTTAGCGGCCGGAGCCGATTGAGCCGACAAAAATTGCGGCACTATTGCCAGACACGCCAAGGCAACGACCGAGCTCAGATTCTTAAAAATTCGAGCATGCATGCATTTATCCTCCGCAGTTAAGCTGGTTCTTGTTCGAAAAGGTTCCGCTAGTCCATCTTCGGGAACATATTCAGTTGACCCTGAACTGACTCCAACGTCTTCATTCCACGCAAGAATACATAAGTAAACGTATCATAGCTCCTCAACCCCGACTAGGGTTTTTCAAAACGATGAAGCAATTCTGAACATTGCATAAAACCGTTAGATTCTGCGTGTTAGTTACTTTAGTAATTCAAATGGTTCGCCCTCACGTATGGCCGGGTACGGGCCTCTTTTGATCCATTTGCGCAAAGCGAACTGCGGCGAATGGACCAATAGAGACAAATCGGGCAACTGAGTGTCCGGAGTGAAAGACCATCTGAAAAAGGAGGGCATGTTCCAGTCGACGTCAGCCGAAGCGCGTAGACACATTTTGCGATGAGACTTCCGGGTGAAAAGTTGCCCCAAGCCAACCGTAACGGGCTGGATTTCCGGCATCCAACTCGTCAACGAGCGCGACGATAACACATGGAATCGATGCCGGTAATGAGCATCGGCTCAAAGCCGCGCGGGGGATTGGTGGTGTTTCTGCCGGATCGTCGCAGCCGGGCTCTTCCGCGGGCGGCCGAAAGGCCGTCACTTCTTCAGACCACGCCGGTGGCCGCGCGCGGCTCTGGCCCCAGCAACTCCAATTCTTCGCTCTTCACTTCAACCGAGAAGCTCTGCATAATCAGGTCCAGGGTGAGGACGACGCGAAGGCCATTTTTGATCCGAACGACCGTTCCTTCGATCCCCGCCAGGGCTCCTGAGCGAATTCGAACCCGCTGCCCGGCTGTCAAATAAGGATACGGTTCGGCGCATCGGTAACGCAGCCCCGTTCGCAGCGATTCGATTTCCTCTTCGGAAATTGTTGCCGGCATGCCATCCAAACCTGCGACCAGGGTTACGACTCCCGGTACTTGCAGTGCCCGTACCCGTTCGCTGCTACTGATGTTCACGAATACATAACCGGGAAACAGCGGAAGATCCAGCGCAACCTGCGCGCAACTCTTCCAGCTTCGCTCAGCGCGGTAAAGCGGCAAATAGTGCGCGATCTCTCGCTGCGCCAGGTGTTGTGCCACACGCTTTTCGTGACGGCACTTGGTATATACGGCAAACCACTTTCGCGATGACGCCAGGTTCTGGCAGCCTGCGATGATAGCAGTGGCAGGGGAGAGCACCGATGCCTTTTCGAGCAAGATTCGAACCTCCGGGAAACTTGGGGAAACGGGGAATCCGCAACTGGCTAACCAATAGCAACGGCAATATAGGAACAGACCGCATCCGCTTTTTAAGGCTTATAGGGGATGGAGGGACTATTTATAACAAAATGTAGCATGCGCTTGCAAGCGCGGCGATGAAAATCTCGATAGTAACTCATTCTTGCATAAGGCGTGCCTGAATCCGGCATCGTCGCCGCTCCCGCTCCGAAGGGCCTGGTCCAAAGCGCTTTCTCCCCTGGTTGGGTTTCTTGAACTCGCTTGCCGTAAACAATCTTGACTCACGCCCGGTAAATCGATGGTAAGTGTCCTGGAGTGAACGGATTGTAAGCGGATTAGGGAGGGCGCGTATCTGGCAGCCGCTTTTCGAAAAGCAAAGATCGCAGGGTACCGTTTAACGTCCGCCACGCAATATCCAATGCGGTTCCAACTCCAATCGAATGGCTGCTTTTGAGGTTACGGTGGCACGGCTAAGTGAATGATTCTTGGATTATTATCTTGACGGGGAAAAACCAATTGCTATACTGACCGTGCAGTCCCCATGCAACCTGCATGAGAGCACTTGCTTTCATCAGCTTTACTGATTAAGAAACAACCTACCGAAAATAGACATTAAAGCTCGGTGGAAATCTCCTTGCCCACTTGAGAATGGCGGAGCGTTGAGTTGATCGAAAACCTCACTGCTCACCGCCTTTGAAACAATCCAGATTTCGAAACTGGCTCACCGTTCGGGCAGATTTGTCTCCTCCCTCCTGTTTTGATTGTTTGCCTCCTGGCGCCTCAAGGTTCCCTCTCGGCTGCGGATTTGATCGATTGCGATTTCGGTCGATCCATGGCGTATCTCTACGGTTCCTGCCGTACCGGATAGCTTTCCCCGCGGAATTGATTCCGCCGATTCTCTTCCATCCTTATTTGCCTCCCGAATCGTTTTAGGAAACATCCCTGCATGCAGATCACAGATACATTCGGACAAGGAAGGCCGGCGACGGAAGAGCGTATTCTTGCCGCCGCTGCGAGTTTGTTCAGCAAGCTGGGATACAACGGAGTCAGCACTCGCGACATCGCGTCAGCTGCTTCGGTAAACGAAGTAACGGTCTATCGCCACTACCCGCGCAAACGCGATCTTTACATGGCGGTGCTGGATGCGGAGCTTCGTCGCGTAAGCCTGCGCGGCGACCTGCTGGCCAAGATTGCTCATGCGACCGATGCACGCAAGGCGCTCACCTACACATTTGAAGTCATCGCTACGGCCGTCCTGCGCGAGCCGTCTTTGCTTCGGCTTGTGCTTTACAGCTCGCTGGAGTTGAGAACTGAGCTCGACGCTTTGCTGCGGTCGTACCTGGGCGAGCTGGTGGAGGTCGTTACTCACTATCTTGAACCCTGGATCGCGCGCGGCGAATTGCGCTGCAGTAGTGCCAAAGCTCTTGTCTTCGCGCTGATCGCAATTGTCGGCTTCTACGAGCCGGTGTACCGCGTGCTTTCAGCTGATACCGATGGGCTCAAGGTCACATTTGAGGCGTTTGCCGAAACCTGCCTCGGCGTTAACTTCACCGAATCGGGCGATCAAGCCGCACCAGGGCAGACCAAGGCTGCGAAAACCTAGCCGCAACTCATATGCAAGGCCCATTCTGCTTACCCAGACCCATGGCGGCTGCAATAATATGCCGAAGGCCCTGTCGGGATCGCCAAGGCTTTTCATGAAGGACGCATTCATAACTTATGCCGATTGCCCTCGCCGGCGCGGTGGGCAAGCAGAATGATTGAGGGGCGGAATGGTCGATACTGAAGCAAAGGACTGGCTGAACGGCCTGCTGACGGGCGTCATCTCGATTGCCCGAGAGGCAGGGAAAGCCATTTTGAAGGTTTACGCCGAGGTGGATCCTGCGGTCGAGTACAAGCGGGACAACTCGCCTCTGACGCAGGCGGACCTTGTATC
The DNA here is from genome assembly GCA_963808695.1 of uncultured Acidobacteriaceae bacterium. Lineage (GTDB taxonomy): Bacteria > Acidobacteriota > Terriglobia > Terriglobales > Acidobacteriaceae > Telmatobacter. Next base: position 599,556 of record CAWEHF010000002.1, on the reverse strand, counting down.
GCACCAAATCATCGTGGATGGTCTCGCTGGACTCTCACCTGAGTGGCCGGTCCTATCTGAAGAGTCACGGGAGATTCCGTTTGGGCAACGCCGGCAATGGGGTTATTTCTGGCTGGTTGATCCGCTTGACGGCACCAAGGAGTTCCTGAAGCGCAACGGCGAATTTACCGTCAACATTGCGCTCATTGAAGATGGTGCGCCCATCCTTGGGGTGGTCTATGCTCCGGCCATCGACAAACTGTATTACGGCGCACGCGGCGCGGGCGCTTTCAAAGAGGAAAGCGGAATTGTGTCGCCGATCCGCACCGCAACCACCGAGGCTGGTACGATTCGCGTCGTGATGAGCCGTTCGCACGGGTCGGGGGAAGAGAGCCTGGAGCGATTTACCGGCGGAGCGCAGTGTGAATTTGTGTCCATGGGAAGCTCGCTCAAGTTTTGCCTGGTGGCGGAAGGCTCTGCCGATGTCTATCCGCGCACCGGACCGACGATGGAGTGGGATACAGCGGCGGCCCAATGCGTGGTAGAACAGGCGGGAGGAACGGTGACGGATTTGGATGGCAATGCGATGGTCTATAACAAACCCGTATTGCTGAACCCGGGTTTTGTGGCGAGCCGCGGCAAATTGCCAGGGTTACGGAGCGCAATATCGCTTGACCCCGTTTCTGCGTCAGAATGACGTGGCGCATTGAGGGCCTTTGGCGCCTCGTTGCGACCCACGCTTCCGTGTTATTTTACTTGTCTGGCTGTTCGTCTTGAGTTGCGCGGCGCATAACCTGATCCGACTGTCGAAACTCATGGCTCAGCCACCAGGAAGGCTCAGGGAGCAATGTGCCTGAGCAACGGTTGCGGACCTTCGGGATGCTTTCCTGAGGCACGCGAGCCCCTGTAAACACTGGTTAGACCCGCAGTTCAAACAGATTTCAACCGGGCAGAGGCATAAATCACCAGGAAATTCGTCACAATGCGGCGAATTTCAGCAAGTTCTTAAAGAGGAGAAGCAGAATATGAGTGAAAAGAAAGCGTTAGTGTGCGGCGCCGGTGGATTTATAGGCAGCCATATGGTTCGGCGTCTTCGTTTGGAAGGTTATTGGGTGCGGGGCGTTGATTTGAAGTATCCGGAATTCAGCCCCTCGGCGGCCAACGACTTTGTCGTCGCGGACTTGCGGCTGACCGAGAGTTGGGATGCAATTCTCGATGAGGGAGTCGACGAGGTTTATCAATTCGCCGCTGATATGGGCGGGGCAGGCTACATCTTCACCGGAGAGCACGACGGCCACGTTATGCATAATTCGGCAATGATTAATCTGCAGGCCGCCGATTATTCCGTTCGGCGGAAGGTCGGGAAAATATTCTATTCGTCCTCGGCGTGCATGTATCCGGCTTACAACCAGGAAGACCCGCAGAATCCGAAGTGCGCCGAGGAGACCGCGTATCCCGCCGCTCCCGACAGCGAGTACGGATGGGAGAAACTCTTCAGCGAAAGGCTCTACTTTGCATTCTCGCGCAATTTCGGGCTGAATGTGCGAGTGGCTCGGTTTCACAACATTTTCGGGCCGGATGGGACCTGGCGCGGAGGCAAGGAGAAGGCTCCGGCGGCCTTGTGCCGCAAGGTTGCGGAAAAGGAAGACGGCGGCACGATCGAGATCTGGGGCGATGGCCTTCAGACGCGCTCGTTCCTCTACATCGACGAATGCATCGAGGCCGTGCGGCGGCTCATGCAAAGTTCGTTCGCGGGGCCGGTCAACATCGGTTCGGAAGAGATGGTCACCATCAATCAGATGGCCGAGATGATTATGAGGATCGCCGAAAAGAATCTGTCGATCGAGCACATTTCCGGCCCTCTGGGTGTGCGCGGCCGTAACTCTGACAACAAGCTCATCCGGAAAGAACTCGGCTGGGCTCCTTCGCAAAGCCTTTACGATGGACTCTCCCGGACCTTTCCGTGGATTGAAAGTCAGCTGAAGGCGTATCGCGAACAAATCAAAGAAGACGTGGTTCAGGCCTGATTTGTTTCGCGCCGGATACGATGTGGAATATCCAGCCGGTTCTGAGCCGGACAGGGCTGGATACACTGGTTATAGAGGGCGCGCGGACCGCGCCCTTTGATCTGCTCTTCCGCGTATACGTCATCTTGATCTCAGGTTCTCTCCGCCACGTGAGCCAAGGCCGGCGGTTTGCACTGGCCCAGTCTGCGTGGAGCGGGTGAATCAGACTTCCAGTTCTTGTTGGTTCACTCATCTGGTTTAATTTAATTGAGCGCTGCACTTCAAATCATTCGGGACTTCATACATGAACAAATACCTGGCTAGTCTTGAAACAGAATCAATCGAAATCATTCGCGAAGCGATGGCTTTGGCCGAGAAGCCGGTCATGATGTATTCCATCGGCAAAGACTCCTCGGTGATGCTTCATCTTGCGAGAAAGGCCTTCTGGCCTGCGCCGCCGCCTTTCCCTTTGCTGCATGTGGATACAACCTGGAAATTCAGAGAAATGATCGCGTTTCGCGACAAGATCGCACGAGAGAGCGGCGTGAGGTTGATCGTGAAGATCAATCACCAGAGGATCGCGGAGGGGATCAGCCCCTTCACCTGCGACTCCGATCGATACACAACACTGATGAAAACCGAGGCTCTGAAGCAGGCGTTGGATGAAGGAGGGTTTGACATTATTCTGGGCGGAGCGCGAAGGGATGAAGAGAAGTCGCGCGCCAAGGAAAGAATCTTCTCGTTCCGTTCTGCCGGGCATCGCTGGGATCCAAAGCTGCAACGGCCTGAATTGTGGAATCTCTATAACACGCGATTGAATCCCGGAGAAACGATTCGCGTCTTCCCGCTCTCCAACTGGACTGAGTCCGATGTCTGGAGCTACATCGAGCAGGAGGGCCTTCCAATCGTACCGCTTTATTACGCAGCAATGAGGCCGGTGGTCAGGCGCTCGGGGCAATGGCTCATGGTTGACGACGACCGGTTCCCGTTGCGTCCCGGAGAGGTTCCCGAGATGCGCATGGTGCGATTCAGGACCCTTGGTTGTTACCCCCTCTCCGCGGCGGTAGAGAGCACGGCCGTCACAATCCAGGACATCGTACGCGAGACTCTTGCGGCACGCACATCCGAGCGCGAAGGCCGGCTGATTGACTACGACCAGCCGGCTTCAATGGAGCGGAAGAAACAAGAGGGGTACTTCTGATGCTGGATATCCTGCGATTTATCACCTGCGGCAGCGTTGACGACGGCAAGTCGACTCTGATCGGGAGACTGCTCTGGGAGTCCAAGCAGGTATTCGACGATCATGTATCCGTATTGGAACGCGACTCGGCCCGCTATGGGACTACCGGCGAGAAGATCGATTTTGCACTGCTGGTCGATGGCCTGGAAGCCGAGCGCGAGCAGAGCATCACCATCGATGTCGCCTACCGTTTCTTTGCCACGCCGCGCCGCCGGTTTGTGGTGGCAGACACGCCGGGACATGAGCAATACACCCGGAACATGGCGACCGGTGCATCCACTTCAGACCTGGCCGTGTTGGTTGTCAACGCTGAAAAAGGCCTGCAGATTCAAACCCACCGGCACGCCAGGATCGTTGCGCTTCTCGGCATTCGGCACTTGATCATGGCCGTCAATAAAATGGACCTGGTCAATTGGGACGAGAAGGTCTTCAATCAGATTGTCGAAGAGTTCCAGCCCTTGGTGCGCGAGCTCGGATTCCTCACTTTTCAACCCATTCCTTTGTCGGCGCTGAATGGCGACAATGTTACCGAACCAAGCGCGAACTCGCCGTGGTATGCCGGCCCAACATTGCTCAGTGCTTTAGAAGAGGCTGAGGTCGATCGTGGAAGCGGCGATCTGCCCTTCCGCATGGCAGTGCAGCTGGTCAATCGCCCCAACCAGGACTTCCGCGGCTACTGCGGCCGCGTAGCAAGCGGAGAAACCAGGGTGGGTGAACCGGTACGAATCCTGCCGGGTGGAACTGAGACCCGCATCCGGTCGATCATTGGCTGGCAGTCGGAGCTGCCATCGGCATCTGCCGGAGATTCCATTACGCTTTGCCTGGAGAATGAAGTCGATGTTTCGCGTGGCGCCGTCATCGCAAGCGCCAAAGAGCCGATCGAACTGAGCGACCAGTTTGAAGCCAAGGTTATTTGTCTTGCCGATCACGCTCTGGTTCCCGGGCGATCTTATCTGTTCAGGCTTCACACCTTGCAGGCGGTCGCAAGCATCACCGCCATCAAGTATCAGGTAGACGTCAAACTGGGATCGCATCTGGCCGCCAGGTCTCTGTCGATGAACGATATCGGCGTTGTGAATATTTCCATCGACCGGCCGGTTCCGTTCGAGCCCTACAATCGATGCCGCTCCCTGGGAAGCTTCATCCTCGTCGACAAGATCACCAACCAGACCGTCGGCGCCGGAATGATCGACTTCTCGCTGCGACGGGCATCGAATATCCATTGGCAGGCAGTCGATGTCAATAAGGAGTCGCGCGGCAGGCATCTGTTTCAGAAGCCGGCTTGCCTCTGGTTTACCGGGCTCTCAGGATCGGGAAAATCCACGATTGCAAATCTTCTCGAGAAGCGCCTGTTCGCGGCCGGCAAGCACACCTACCTGCTCGACGGCGATAATGTCCGCCATGGTTTAAACCGGGATCTCGGATTTACCGAAGTCGACCGCGTTGAAAACATCCGTCGCGTGACTGAAGTTGCAAAGCTCTTTGTGGATGCGGGACTCATCGTTATCGTTTCGTTCATCAGCCCGTACCGAGCCGAGCGGAGATTCGCTCGCTCGCAGTTTGCTCCCGGCGAGTTCATTGAGGTGTTTGTCGATACGCCGCTCGAAGAGTGCGAGCGCCGCGATCCCAAAGGCCTTTATCGCAAGGCGCGAAGCGGCGCCCTGGTGAACTTTACCGGCATTGACAGCGACTATGAGGCTCCTGAGTCGCCTGAGATTCGGCTGGACACGATTTCTCACAGTCCCGAGGAAAATGTTCAGAACCTTATCAAGCATTTAACGCTGATGTGACGCTGTTCTTCGCGCTTCTCGACAAAGGGGATCGTTGCTCCAATCTCAGCGGCGATCCCTCGCGCGATCCCCTCCCACCCTTCCACTTCGCATTCCCAATCACGCAATCCAGGCTGCGAATCCCCCAGGCCCGCAACGAATGATTCCTGGGCAGTTGAAATAAACCCCATTAATCCCTACTATATTGATAGGGAAACTTACTTTTGCGGGCTTTGAACCCGCCCCAAGGCCTTCATCGAGTCAATCGTCGCAACTGCAGGGCGCCTGAACGAACGAGATGAGCAAACATCTCCTCCGGCCGGCATTGAGGTTTTGAATGGAGATCTTCGCGGGATTCCTGATCGCGGTGTGCATCGCGCTCACGGGTGTAGGAGCCGGCGTCATTACCGCGCCTATTCTGATCCTGTTCCTGCACGTTCCCACCGGTGTTGCGGTCGGAACAGCCCTGGCATACGCCGCCATCGTAAAGCTGATCGTTGCGCCTGCGCAAATAGTGCGCAAGCAGGTGAATTACCGCGTCCTTGGCTTTATGTTGCTGGGCGGCCTGCCGGGTGTGATTCTGGGCGCGCTGCTCTTCAGGAAGGCAGCACACGCGGGCAACTGGTCGCTTGTGTATTGGGCATTGGGCGGCATCATTATCCTATCGTCCGGCTTTCACATTTACCGCTACTTCTCTCCCACCAAAGCTGACCGCGTTCTCGCCGACCGGGCTCCCTGGATCGCTGCCCTCATGTTTCCCGTGGGCGCGGAGGTCGGGTTTTCGTCCTCCGGAGCCGGGGCTCTTGGAACTGTCATCCTGCTCAGTTTGACCACCCTGCCGGCCAGCATCGTGGTGGGCACCGACCTGGTCTTCGGATTCGCCGTCGCGGTCATCGGAAGCAGCATCCACTTCCTTGACGGAACCGGCGACCCCGCCTTGCTGATGAAGTTGGTGATTGGCGGTATTCTCGGCGCGATTGTAGGCGTAAGCATCTCCCCGCGGATCCCGCAAAAGCAGCTCAGGCTCGCTCTGTCGCTCTGGCTGCTTTTCATTGGCATCGAGTTCTGCCTCAAAGCGGCAAAGCTCTAGCATTGTTTAGACATGTCTGCTATCGCCACAAGACCTGCGCTGGCGCAGGATGAAACCTTCCTCTACGAGCTCTATCGGGCGATACGCGGGCCTGAATTCGCACTCGCTCCCATTACCGCCGACCAGAGGGAGCACCTCATTCGCCTACAGTTTCGCGGGCAAATGACGTCGTATGCGCAGACCTATCCCAACTCCTGCTATCACATTGTGCTGCTCGACTCCAAACCCATCGGCCGGCTGTGGGTAGCCCAGCAGGACCGCGAGTTCTATCTCGTTGACATTGCCGTGCACCCCAGCGTGCAAAGCAAGGGCATAGGCACTGCGCTCGTCCAGCGCCTTCAGCAGGACGCTGCCAAGGTCGGGCTGCCAATCCGCAGTTGCGTCTTTCGCCTCAATGCTGGCTCGCTCCGCTTCCACCAGCGTCTGGGATTCGACATTGTGCGAAGCGACGAGGTCTACTACTACATGGAGTGGAAGCCCCTGCCGCATTTCTAGCTTTTACGTTGATGCAAAACACAAAGGCCGCGCTTGGTTAAAGCGCGGCCTTCGTGTTTTCCGGCAGTTCTAATGCCGGCAGGCTGCCATCAACTACGTCGTTGGCTATTTCTTACCGTTGTCTTTGAAGTTCAGCGCAAAGTAGTAGATCGTGTAAGAGTGGCTGGTTGTCACATTGGTCAGGAACTGGCCGCCGCCGAAGTAGCCGATGCCGCCGCCCAGGTTGAAGTGCTTATTCAGTTCATACCAGGAGTAGCCATCGATCTCCGCGCCCACATGGCGGCCGTGGGCGGTCTTGTTGTACACGATCGAACTGCCCGAGGTGTTGTAGATCGAATCCAGCGCCGAAGCCGCCCAAACGTCCAGCCCCTGCGCCGTTAAGGTGAGCCGCCGGTGGGGCTCAACGGTAGTTCCCGCGCGTACCGACTCAATGTTCTGCCAACCGAACAGGTCGGTGATGCCAAAGCGGTCGTGCGCTGTCGGGTAGATCGTGTCGAAGGTGGAGTGCGTACTGTTCTGTTTCGGATTGCCGTTGCCAGAGGCGTAATCGAACTGGGCAAAGACGCGCGGCTTGGCCACTGCATTGAGGAACTGGTATGCCGCGCCTTCCTGCGTCGCCCAGGCATCGATGCCTTGCGGTCCCACCTTGCCACCTTCGTAGATCAACTCGCCCCCGTAATCGAACGCCGAGTGGGCCTGCGCCTTGTAGCGCAATCCAACAACCTTCTCGTTTTCCTTGCCGGCGGTCTTGCCTGCGGCCGGCTCGACGACCTCTGCCGGCTGCACGCGCCACAGGAAGAACGGCTCGAGGTTTGAGTGCGGCGCCAGCAGGTCATCGATGCGGCCGTAGGCTCCATAGATGTTGTTGCCTTCCTGATGCGGGCTCACGCCATAGGCCTGTGGAACGACAGCCGACGCGGCGAAGATGCCTACGTGCTCGCGTTTCGCGTTGAGGTTCAGCACGGCTGCATCGTAGGAACGGGCCTGGTTGCGCCACTCGGAGTCGGCGATGATGATGTTGTTGTAGTTGATGAGCTGACGGCCCACGCGCAGGCTGAACCAGTGTTTCTCGGGCGCGCCGATCTCGACGTAAGCCAGTTTCAGATCCCAGCGAACCGTGTTCGGCGGGCCGATGGGCGGGTTTTGGAAGCCCGAACGGGCGTCCTGCACCTGCGCCGTAACCCGCAGCCAGCTGGCCGTATGCAGATCCAACTGGAACCGGAAGCGGTTCAACAGGTAGGAGTCATCCACTTTCGCCTTGAAGCTATTGTTGTCGTAAGCCTCGTACCGGAACCGCTCCTCTGCCGACAAATGGATCCAATTGGGCAGCGTTGCGTCCAGATCGGTCATTGGAGCAAAGTCGTGAAAATCGTAGGGCGCCGGGTTGCCTGTGGTACGCCAGGCCGCGCCGTTAAGGAAGCTCAACGGGTTTGAGGCCGGCCCGGTAATAAATGCGCCGTTGTACCCGGACGCTCCGTTTCGTATGGTGATGTCGTCCTGTGCGGCCATGGGCAGGCCCGCCGTCATAGCTAACAGGAAAAGTACAGCAGAGATCGATAGCGGCAACCGGCGAAGAGGAGCAGACTTAACAGCATAAAGAGCTTGTAGCACTTTGGATTCTCCTTTGAATTCGGGAAGCTGGGTGGGTTTGGACCTTAAGTCCTTAGCCCGCGTGGGGCGAAATCGCTGTCTTTTAGGCGGAAACTCTTAATCCCGCGATCTATTTTTGCCGCCAGCTTGGCGAGGGCCAGACTGGAGTAAGGTTGCGCGCCGCTGAGCGCCGCACTCGTCGCATCCTTTACCGTGCCGCTGATGGTCGCGCCCACGATTTGCGCGTGCGCCTCAAAGCTGACGAAGACAAGCAACATGAGAGCCAAAATCTGAAATTTGATTTTGTACATCATCGGGTCTCCTCAGTAACTGAATTCAACGGTTCAATTGTTCCGGTAGACACGGGTACACACGCGGTCCGGCCGCACGCTTAAAGCCGAAGCCTTGGGACGGGAATCTGCCGCTTACAGAACGTCAGCAGCTAACGACAGATATCGGCGAGAGATGCTTTGTCGAGAATGCGGGCAGTGGCATCGCGAACCTCAAGCAGTAAACGAAACAGGGGGCGATGCTTGACATCTTGCTGTATCCGCAGCCGAAGGGACTCGGCATCCTCAAACGGGGCCAGGGGGCCATCGATCATGCGCAGCACCTGCCCCAGGTAAATCTCCTGGGGTGGCCGCTGCAACCGGTAGCCTCCGTTCATGCCTCGCGTGCTGGTCACAAACCGGCCGCGTTTAAGGTCGCGCAGGATCGTCTCAAGGAATTTTTCAGGCAATTGTTCCTCTTTGGCGATGTCGTGAATCTTCACCACATCGCCGGAAAAATGCCGGGCAAGCACCACCAGCGCCTGCAGGGCATACAGTCCTCTTTGAGAGATCCTCATTGGGTGCAAGTCTACCAATTCGAGGGACCTCTCGGCATCGAGAGTTCACAAAGGAATCACGGGAATGAACCCGAATGAAGTCTACCAAACTAATAGACATTGTCAACTAAGTAGAGATTAAATTGTTCTCACTTCCGTAAAGCCATTCTCATCGGGGCTCCAGGAGGAACTGAGAGAAAGCACCGGAATCCGGGCCAGGGGCGCCGCAGGTTCCTCGAATCCGGGGATCTGGGGAATTAGGTACTGGCCTCAGCCCTGCCCCGTCAGCAGCAAATCCACCGCCTCGGGCAGGGAACTGACGCGCCAGTCCGCGAGCCGGATGGCCTCAACCAGGTCAGGCTTGTGCCGCTCGGGGTCGCCCTCGATCAGAATCGCCGGCATCCCAACTCTGCGGCTGAATTCAATGTCAACAAAGGCGTCGCCAATCATTACGCTCTCATCCGCCCTCACTCCTGGGAAGGCCTTTACGGCCTGTTCGAACATCCCCGGCAGCGGTTTGCAGCACTGGCATTCGCCTTTGTCATGCGGACAAATAAAGAACGCGTCCAGTCTGGCCCCTTGTTTTTGAAGCGTCTCCTGAATTGCCTCGTGAATCTCTTCGACATCTTCAGCGGTATAGATTCCCTTTGCGATTCCTCGCTGGTTTGACACCACAATGGTGCGCAATCCGGCCCGATTCAGCCGCGCAATCGATTCAGGCACTCCCGGCAGAAGATGAAGTTTCGCAGAAGAGCAGATATACTCGCCCTCCGGAGCCTTTTCGTTGATCACCCCGTCGCGATCGAGGAACACCGTGCGTACATTGATGAGACTTGGAATATCGGCGGGCGCTGGCACATATTCACTATAGAGCCTGACCTTAACCTTCCCGCGAGCGGCGACGGAAGCCGTTTCTTTTGACGGCACAACGCGAGCAGCGACACAGACCGGGCTATAGCCAGCGCGCGTTGCAGTCCTCGGCCAGCCGCGATAACATGACAATTGGTGCTTTTGACATCCGGACCTGCTCCAGCGATGCTGAGCGGATTTGGTTTGGAGTCGGCCGGAAGCGTTATGCTTTTTGCCGCGCAAGCTACCGGAGCAGAGAAAGAATCGCCGTATCCGGCCCTCAACGACGGTTTCGGCCTGAGTTTTGCGATCAAAAGCGCTTCCAAATGCGGAAGTGGTGAAATTGGCAGACACACCATCTTGAGGGGGTGGCGCCCAAAAGGCATAGGGGTTCAAGTCCCCTCTTCCGCACCAAGATCCTCTGGTCCTGCGCTCTGCGCGGACTTCGAAAGCAGTTCTAGAATGCAGCAGATCCTTTTCTACTTTGTGCTCACAGTTCACGTCATCGTTTGCCTCTTCCTTATTGGAGTGGTGCTCATCCAGCAGGGCCGCTCAGCCGATTTGGCCGGCGCCTTTGGTGGCCAGGGCTCGCAAACGGCCTTTGGCCCGCGCGCGGCAGCTAATGTGCTCACCCGTCTCACTACCTGGTCGGCCATCGTCTTCATGTGCACATCCATCTCGCTGGTGGTTCTGTTTGTGCGCGCCAGCGGTGGCCCGGGAGTGACTCATTCGGTAACTTCGGGCATCAACACCGCTCCGGCATCCGCCCCTGCCAAGCCCGGCAAGTAGCTGGCAAAGCAAACATCCGATCCTCGCAAAAGGGGCAGACTGCAACCTGCCCTTTGGCTTGCCGCACCGCACTTACCGAAGGTATTTTGTAAAAGGGCACGACTTCAGTCGGGCCGATGACGGACTCTAAAAGAGTCCGGGGCTTTAGCCCCTGAGGGATGCACGCGGACATTCCGCCAAGCCCGATAGGCTTTTCCGCAACCTCATTAGCCCCTGCTGCATTCGCGTCCCGCACCCGCCCATTTAATCTAATTGGTGATGAAGATTCGTTCGCGAGCGCCGCTTCGGATTGGCCTGGCCGGGGGCGGTACTGACGTTTCTCCCTACTGCGACGCATTCGGCGGCGCAATCCTCAACGCAACCATCGGCTTTTACGCCTACGCCACTATCGAGCCGCTCGAAAACGGCACGGTTGAGCTGGCCTCCGCCGACCGGCAGAACGGCGCGAAGTATTCAAGTGCCGCTCCCCTTGTCGCCGACGGCAATCTCGACCTGCTCAAGCACATCCACAACTACGCGGTGGAGAACTTTGCCGCCGGCGCGCCTCTCAGCCTGCGCTTGACGACCCGGGTCGACGTGCCCGCCGGATCCGGACTCGGCGGATCCTCAACTGTCACTGTTGCAGCCCTCAAGGCCTATGCCGAGTGGCTCACCTGGCCAATCGACGACTACGAGCTTGCCAATGCGGCCTACGTAGTCGAACGCGAGCGAGCCCAGCTTCGCGGCGGGCGCCAGGACCAGTACGCGGCGGCATTCGGCGGCTTCAACTTCATGGAATTCGGGCGCGACGGCCGCGTGCTGGTGAATCCTCTGCGCATTGCGCCCGCGGTTGTCTCAGAGCTTGAAGCTTCGCTGCTGCTCTTCTACACGGGAGATTCGAGAGCGTCGGCCACCATCATCGACGAGCAGGCGCGCAACGTCGAGGCCGGCAACACCACCGCGATCGAAGCCATGCACCAGATCAAGCAGGAAGCCATTCAGATGAAAGAGTGCCTTTTGCGCGGCGACTTCGATCAGCTCCACCGGGTTCTGCGCCGCAGCTGGGATTCAAAAAAGTCGATGGCCAAAGGCATCGTGAACGAGCGAATCGAATCGCTCTACAATCGCGCGCTCGAGGCCGGGGCATTCTGCGCCCGGATCTCCGGCGCCGGCGGAGGAGGCTTCATGATCTTTCTCGCCGATCCCATGCGCAAACTCCAGGTGGCCGACGCGCTTTCAAAGAGCGAAACCAACGGCGTCGTCTACGGATGCCACTTTACCCACGCAGGCGCGCAGGCGTGGCGGGTGAAGTAGCGAAAACTGGACGCAGTTTCACGGCTGGACTGTGAAGCTGCGTGGCTTTTCGTGGCGCCGGCGACGAAGTTTCACAGCCAAACTGTGAAGTTGTATAGGTCTCATTGCGGCAAGTTCTTGATTTCATTGGAGGGGTCCAAAGTTTCACTGTTTCTGTGTGCCTCCTGAGGAAAAACTTCGTTTTGAGCGTGAAAAGCGCGGTAGGCGGGGGATTGGGCGGGCCGCTTCGCGGATGCGGAGCGGATTTTGTCTTTGGCAAGTGCTTCCTGCCTCATGCGAGCCATATCCATCACGATCTCCGCCGTCCACTTCAGGTTGGGCAGGTGCTCGATGCAGTGCTGGACGATGGCGGAGATCGAGGTTCCGTGAGCGGCGGCCCAGATGCGGGCTCCCAGATAGCCATTGTCGGAAACGGAGACGGTAATGTTCTTCATTTTCCTGGCGCAATCCTTTCTATTTAGGATTGTGCGCCGGGGAGGGGAAATTAACTGCAAAAAACCAGTGATCAGTGGTCAGTGGTCAGTGATCAGTGATCAGAAGGGATTGCGGCGTTAGCGGAGTTGGCGGAGACCTCTCGCCGCCTCAAGTCCGCCGCGGCGGACGCAAGAAGTTAGCCCAGGGTGAAACCCTGGGAACCCGGGCGTTTTTTCCCGAAAAACAAAGAACGCGGCGCAGCCGCGATAAGATCTGAGTCTGCCCGCCCCGGAAAGGGGAATTATCTGTAGGGCGCCTCACTCCTCGGCGGGAAGCAGTGGCAGTGTGAGGTTTTCGGCGGGGGCGGGGCGGCTGCGGGGGGCCTTTTTGAATGTCGCGTCGCGGCGGTGGGCTGGATATTCTGGTTGCTTGCCATTTAGGTGGCAAATTGCACCTGAGTGGTGTAGAGTGGTGCAAGTGCTGTTTTCACCAAAGTGGCGCAGCGTGGTGCAAACGGCCCAAAGTGGATTGGTGGGGTACAAATGCCCAAAAGCGAATCCAAGACGCGCGCGTCCGTGACATTTCCTGCGGAAGTCTACTCATCTCTTGAGATCATTGCCAAACAGAAGAAAGTTTCATTGGCATGGGTTATTAGAGACGCGGCAGAGAGGTATGTTGCTGATCAGTGGCCTTTGTTTGCGAGCGCGAAGAATGATCAGGCTCAAGCTTTGTGAAGTGGGTAGTCTTCCCTTTGAGGAATCGGTTATGACGATCGCAACGAATAAGCAGTCCGTCATCCCTATCAGGACCGCTTCAGTCGCTGGGCTGGATTTGCTCAAGGCCGTCGCAGGGCGACGGTTCGGAACCGTACTTGCGGACCCGCCATGGCAATTCCAGAATCGCACGGGCAAGATCGCTCCTGAACACAAGCGATTGTCTCGGTATGGGACGATGTCGTTGGACGAAATCAAGGAACTTCCGATTGCGAGCGCTGTCGCAGATACGTCCCATCTTTACCTTTGGGTCCCCAATGCTCTGCTACCGCAAGGGCTCGCCGTGATGCAGGCATGGGGATTCCAATATAAGAGCAACATCGTTTGGCACAAGATTCGAAAGGATGGAGGGTCGGACGGGCGCGGAGTCGGATTCTACTTTCGCAATGTGACGGAACTGATCCTTTTCGGGGTGAAAGGCAAGAACGCGCGGACTCTAAAACCCGGACGCACTCAGGTGAATTATATAGGCAGTCGGAAGCGCGAACACTCTCGGAAACCGGACGAGCAATACAGGGTAATAGAGTCGTGCAGCCCTGGACCCTTCCTTGAGCTTTTCGCCCGTGGCGACCGTCCGAAATGGGCGTCTTGGGGCAACCAAGCTGACGATTCTTATACCCCTACTTGGAAGACCTATTCGAATCATTCACGAAGCGTGGTCGAACTGTTGGCGGTTGGCGACTAGCTTTGGGTCTCGTTCTCTACAGGTTTCCAGTCCTCTAGACACTTGGGCGTTATGCCTACGACTAGGACTGGACAACCACCATTTCGACCAGCGTTCAGACGGTAGAGCAACTTTCCGATCCATGTTGTGCTTGCTCCGTATTTTTCATGGGTTAGGCGCGGCACGCCTGGGCTCTTGAAATCTGGCGTTATCCCGTCCTTCTTCAGGGCTTGGCCTAAGCTTCGAAAGACCGGGTCCAGCGACTTGCTTCGTGTAACGAGGACCGCCGCGTCGATTACACCGCATTCGAAGAAGGCTCTGAATGCATAAAGGTCGCGATCAAATGTTTGGTCTTTACTGTTCCACTCAAGGTCGAATGCGACTCTGTTCTTAACGTAGTCAATCTTATGGCCGTCGAGGTATTTCTCTCGCCGAATCTCCCTATTCTTTGTCCCGAGGATTGGTCTTCCTTTGTTCCTGCCCTTTTTAACTACACTGACCTGCTCCCGCCAGGTCAGCTTCACCAGGAGATCGCCTTGAACCACCGTTTCGTACCAGCCTAAAGGTCGCAGAGTGCTTGAAAAAAGCTTCGGCATATCCGATTCATTGCCACCCGCAGTCCGGATCATTTTCGTTGTAATTTTGAATGCCCGAAGAGCCTTTAGGAGATCCTCAAAATCTTCCTTTCGAGTCTCGCAGAGAATTGCGGCTGCATTGCGATAGCTGTACACCTCGTAGCGCTCCCGCACATCGGCAGGTATTTTGGCTTCCACGATCGATGCGGGATCGCCGGTTTCTGCCGGCTCAAGGGCTACCTGATCTCTCGTGATCTCTTCGACAAGATCGCTGGCGCCTTCTCCCTCTTCAGGCTCATCGACATTCAGAGTTTCATTTGGCATAACATTCCCCGAATATTTCGCGATTGGAAGAGTGAAATAAAAGTAGCACTTCCCAGGAGGATTGAGCAATTTCAGCGGCTTAGCGAGTCATCATGTCGGAGTTGAAGAGGAAGGTCTTGAAGGCGCGGAGCGTGTCAGTCACCCAAGCAGAGCTTGGATGGGGCACCCATTCTTTGTGCTGGGTCGAGTGCGATGGTTGGGTTTGAACGCGGCTGCGCGGCGTATTTTGTTTTTTTGGGAAAAGACGGCACGGTTCCCAGGGTTTCACCCTGGGCTAACTTCTTGCGGTCGCCGCGGCGACCTTGAGGCGTGGTTCGGGACGGCCCGGCGAGTGCGGTGTGGCGGAGCGCGTCAAAGGCGACCGCAGATTCCTCGATTCCGGACATCGGCACGGGTGTGCCGATGTCCGGCGCTCGGAATGACAGCCGTGGGGGTGAGAGCCTTGGTGAGGTTTGAACGCGGCTAAAGCCGCGTTCACGAATTTTCAGTCGTGGTGGCGTTTGGGCGGCACGGCTGAGGCCGTGCCCTGATACAAGGCCCGTTGGTTTGGGTTCGTGCGTTCCCACATCTCAGAATCGAGATGTGGGGCGCCCCTGTTAGTGGTTGGTGTGCGTTCGAACTCTCTCTGCGCGGCGGTTTGAGATGATGGAAGGGAACCTGAAAGGCGGGCGCTGTGGAGGCAATCATTCTGGCTGGGGGATTTGGCACCCGGCTGCAATCGAGGCTCAACGGCATCCCCAAGCCGATGGTTCAAGTGGCCGGCCGGCCTTTTCTCGAAATTCTTGTCGATCGGCTGGTTGACTCGGGATTCGACCGCGTGATTCTCTCCGTTGGCCATCTGGCCAACGTCATCCAAGACCATTTCGGAAGCGCGTGGCGCGGCATTCCTGTTGAATACGTCGTCGAAGATGAGCCGCTGGGCACCGGCGGGGCCATTCGCAAGTCGATGGAGCGCATCTCTGCGTCCTCAGCTTTCGTTTTGAATGGCGATACCTGGCTCGACGTGGACCCTGGCGCGATGAACGAACTGCACCAGCGATCGCAGGCCAGCATCACGCTCGCGGTCAGCCACGTTGCAGACATGGCGCGCTTCGGTGGAGTGGAGCTGAGAGATGGAAGAGTGGTGAGCTTTATTGAAAAGGGCAGGGAAGGCGCGGGCTGGATTAATGGCGGAGTCTACATCCTCTCCAGCGGTTTTCCCTGGCCGGAGGGTCTTCCCGCCAGATTCTCGTTTGAGACCGATGTTCTTCTTCCGCTGCTGCCGTCGCTCAACCACGCGGTCTACCTCAGCGAGGGCAGATTCGTAGATATCGGCGTCCCCGAGGACCTGGATCGCGCGCAGGGGGAGTCTCTGGGACGTTAGGAGCGTATTGAATAAGTGATTTTGCATGCGCGAAAAACAGCAGGGGTTAAAACCCGACGTCGGGGGGGAGGCCGCTTGCGGCACGAGTAAACTCGTGCCCTGTTACAAGGCTCCATTCCACAGGC
Organism: uncultured Acidobacteriaceae bacterium; assembly: GCA_963808695.1. Lineage (GTDB taxonomy): Bacteria > Acidobacteriota > Terriglobia > Terriglobales > Acidobacteriaceae > Telmatobacter. Next base: position 583,392 of record CAWEHF010000002.1, on the reverse strand, counting down.
TTTTTTCAGTTCAAGTGAGCTTGCGGACGGCCGGGAGGCCCTCAGTACAGCCGGTCGGTAGACCGGCGGCACACCTGTTTTAGACTGGCGGAGGGGAATCCACCACGGGCACGCCGGGAGGCGGCGAGAATTGGAAAGTCTTCGGCTCAACGGCCGCATCCGGTTGTTCGCCGCTAAACGTGAATTTTGTTGTGGCGCCGTCCATCTCTTCCACATCGATCCCGGTGATGACGCCGGCCGGCGTTACGGTCAACGAGATTTTTGAAACGCGATTCTCCTGGCCTTTGGGTACGCCGCTGAGCACAAACTCGCCGTTGCCGGCCGGAGCCAGTGTCAATCCGTTGAGTTCTTTCTCGAGATTGGTGCGACCCAGCAGAAAGCGAAGCGGCGAGCGCAAATCGTCGAGCTCCTTTGCTGGAATCCGCTGCACCTGCGCGTCGCCCGGCGTGTAGAACCACGCGTATTTGCCGTCGAGCAGGAAGACCTTGCCCGGAGGCGAGCTGTAATTCCACCGCATCTTGCCCGGCTTGCCGAGCAGCAGTTGGCCGCTCTCAGTGCGCTGGACGCCCATGCCGGCGTACGACTCAGTGAACGCCGCCTTGAGCGAGTGCAACTGGTCGTAGTGCCGGTCGACACGCGTAGCCAGTTCATGCGCGCCGGCCGGTTTTTGTTGAGACAGAATGCAGGCTGGAGAAAGCGCGGCGAGCAGCAGGGCAGCGCCGCGCCTCCACCCCACGTACGAAGACCTGTCCGTGGGGGCCCCGGTTCTGGCGCGATTTTCGCTCGCAACGCTGCCAGCGTGCATATGCCGTTACACCCTCTGGAACCGGCTCATTGCAGCAGTTGCGTGCAGTTGGTGCCGCCGGTGGAATCGTACTTCGGCGATCCGCCGTTTTCGTCGCTGCAGAATCCGCGATCGCCGGTCTTGCCCGGCGCCTGCGGAACAGCGGTGACCGTAAATCCCGTGATCCGGTCGGTGTTGCTCACCGTCACCTTGCTGCAATTGACGATGTTGAAGATGTAACCCGATTTGTATCCCGAAGCCAGATCGGCTTGGATCAACTGTGCCGATTGCGGCGTCGGGGGGGTGCCGCCTGTATCGCCGCCCAGAGCCTGCAGCGAGCACGCGTAGCCGTTGGCCGGGAACGAATCGTTGTACTGAATCTCAGCCTTGATGATGGCCTGAACCGAGTTGATGGCCGACACCTCGTTGGCGTGCCGTCTCATGACGCCGATGGTCGGAATGGCCATGAGCATCAGGATGAGGATGATGGCTATGACGATCAGCAACTCCATCAAGGTGAAACCATTGGGCAGGGTGAAGCCATTGGCAACCATGGAACGACCGTTCGAGGTGCTGCGGCGAGAGAGTAATGACTTGCGAATCATGCGTTTCAATGCCTCGTGAAGCGGGCCATGCAACCGGCCCATTCGTGAAAATGCTATACCGTACGGACGCATTGTGGGAAGCAGGCGCTCGGGTCGCGGCTGGGCCGCGACCCGAGCTTCTAGCTTCCAGCCACTAGCTTCCAGCTCGTTCTTGCTGGAACAGCCTCCGCTCACAAATAGACTTCTTCGCGCAAATCCGCAGTTGCCGATCCCCAGCACGGCCAAGCTAAAAGCTAGAAGCTAGCAGCTAGAAGCTGCTTCTCTCAGCACGCCAGCATCTCACGCTGCAGCTTTACGCCCTGGAGCCGGCCAAGCAAGGTCACCGCGATGCTCTCGGGCCTGAAGAGCTTTTGCGCCATCGCCTGCACCTGCCCGGCCGTCACGTCATCGATGCGGGCAATGATCTCGTCCACGGTGAAGAACTGCTTAAAGTACATCTCCTGCCGGGCAAGGTTCGCCATCCTTGCGTTCGAACTCTCGAGGCCAAGCAAGATGTTGCCCTTGAGCTGGTCCTTGGCGCGATTCAGCTCTTCATCGGCCAGAGGCGTCTCTTTCAGCATGCGGAATTCGGCAAGGATCAGCTCCACCACGCTCAACGCCTTCGCTGCCGAGGTTCCCGCGTAGACGCACAGCGTTCCTGTATCGCGGTACGGGCTCAGGTCAGAGTAGACCGAGTAGGCCATGCCGCGCTCTTCGCGGATGGTCTGGAACAGCCGCGAGCTCATGCCGCCCCCGAGCACCGTATTCAGGATCAGCGTCGCGTAGCGGTTGTCGTCGGTGATGGGCGGCGCAGGCACGCCCAGGCAAATCTGCACCTGCTCCAGCGATTTTTTGTTGCGCAGCACGATCTTTGCGCTCGGCTCCGGTGCTGAGAGCTCGTGGAGCGTTACTCCGCCCGGCAAATCTCTGAATTTCTCCTGAACGGCCGCGGCAAACTGGTCGTGATCCAGGTTTCCCGCCGCTGAGAACACCATGTTCCCGCCGTGGAAGCGGTCGCCGTGGTAGGAAAAGAGCTGTTTCTGATCGAGACGCGTCACCGTCTCGGTGGTTCCCAGGATCGGCCAGCCCAACGGGTGACCTATCCAGAAGCTCTGCGTGAAGAGCTCATGGACCAGCACATCCGGATTGTCTTCGTCGATCTTGATCTCTTCGAGGATGACGCCGCGCTCCCGCTCAATGTCGGAGGGAGCAAAGAGCGGATTCAGCACCAGGTCGGTAAGCACATCAAGCGCAATGGGAACATGTTCGGCCAGCGATTTTACGTTAAAGCAGATCGTCTCCTTGCCCGTGAAGGCGTCAAGATTGCCGCCGATCGAGTCCATCTCGCGGGCAATGTGCTGCGCCGAGCGGGACCGCGTGCCCTTGAACAGCATATGTTCCACAAAATGAGAGATTCCGTTGGTCTCGGCCGGCTCGCACCGGGAGCCGGATTTGATCCACACCCCCATCGCCACCGAGCGCAGATGCTCCATTCGTTCGGTAAGAACGATCAGCCCGTTGGGCAAAACCGTGCGGCGGAGGTTGCGTTCAGTCGTCATGGGCATCGGTCGAATCTCGATTGTAGGCCAACGCGGCTCGGTGAGCGCGCGTAGGCCAAGAGAATTTGAGATTAGCAGGCCTGATTCGATCCGGCGATAGGTTGAAATGCACAATCGGGGAACGATGGTCTATGCTGACCCCAGCCGTGAACCGGGAATCGAGCCAATTCGTTCGTTTAGACTCCGCAGCCCAGGGGAGGGAAGCCCCAAGGCCCTTTTTGGATTGAATGCAGCCGCGTTGTCTGCGGTTTTTGCAGAAATGGGTGAGCCGGCGTATCGCGGCCGCCAGCTGGCTGAGGCTATCTACCGTCAGCGACTTACCGAGGTTTCTGCGATTTCGACCCTGCCGTTGGAACTTCGCCGGCGTATCGAGGAGTCAGGCTGGCGCGTGGGACGGCCTGCCATCGCGCAAATCTTCAAGTCGATTGACGGAACCGAACGCTATCTGGTTGATTGTCCGGGAGAAAGCGCCCAAACGGTGGAGACGGTCTGGATGCCTGAAGGTGACGGCGGCGAAACCGGCGAAGAGCTCGATGCGGATTCATCCGACGCCGACTCCGCAAGGAGCCTAAAGCCCTGGTCGCGCGCCACCATCTGTGTCTCATCGCAGGTTGGCTGCGCCGTCAACTGCCAGTTCTGCCTCACGGCCAAGCTGGGCTTGCAGCGGAATTTGACGGCTGGCGAGATTGCCGGACAGGTCGTTTCCGTCCTCGATCGCCACGGGGTTGAGGTGGTCCGCGATCGCGTCAACCTGGTATTTATGGGCATGGGCGAGCCGTTTCTGAACTACGGCAGCTTTATGGCCGCGGTCCGTCTCCTGGTGGAAGAGGTCGGTCTCAGTCCCCAGCGCATGACCGTTTCCACGTCCGGCATCGTGCCCGGCATTGAGCAGTTTGCCCAGGAGCCGTCCAACCTTCGCCCGCATCTCGCTATCAGCCTGAACGCACCCAACGACGAAGTCCGCGCCCAGGTGATGCCCATCAACCGCAAGTGGAACATCGAGGCAGTGATTGCAGCCGTCCGCAAAATAAGGCTGCGGCCGCGCGAGCGAGTCACATTTGAGTATGTGCTGCTGAGCGGAGTGACCGACCGGCCTGAACACGCTGCTGAGATTGCGCGCCTGGTTCGGCGTACCGGCCTGCCCGCCAAGGTGAACCTGATCGCGTGGAATCCCGGCCCGGGCATTCCCTACACGATGCCGGCACCGGCTGAGGTTGAGGATTTCAGGCAGAGGCTGGTCGCCGAAGACATCCCCGCCTATTTGCGCCAGCCGCGCGGCCGCGACATCTTTGCGGCCTGCGGCCAGCTCAAGCGAACTGTCGAAACCTGAAGGTCACGCCCTCCTCGAATGACCGGGGCCGCCCGCAGAATGCGGTGCAAAACTTCTGCAAAACGCACCAACCGTTGAAGCTAACCTCCGTCTAATCCGGTAGGATCAATACAAGCCACTCGCCGAAAGGACTCTGCCATGCAACATCGCAGAACGTTTCTTCTCGCCGCGTCGCTGCTCGCACCCCTTGTTGCGTTTTCGGGTACGAATGCGCTGGCCGCCACACCGGGCTTCACTATCGCAGCCACCAGCGTGACCATGTCCAACAACGCCTCCAATGGAGTTGGCTTCAGTTCCTTCACGCTAACCTCGGTCAACGGCTACACGGGCTCAGTTCGAGTCGGTTGCGATCCTCCCAATCCTCCGACCGGAGTGAACGTGCCCCTCTGTGGTTCTGGATCTCCGGGAGTTCCTGCACAACCGGTGCAGCCGCCCATTACCCTGACCGCCAATGAGGTGGTGACCGGGACCATCCCCTTTTATAACGCTATCGCCCCTTGCAGCCCATGCCCCGTCAGCTTGCCGCGTCACGGGGGCCATGGGCCGACGTCTGGCCTGGCGCTGGCCGGGGCGCTGTTGATAGGCTTTGGTTTCCGGCGCTGGGTAGCGCGCGGGCTTACGCTGACTCTGCTTGTTGTGGGCGCGCTGGCCGGTCTGGCTGGAATCAGCGCTTGCGGCGGCAACAAGAGCGTCGTGACGCCGGGGACCTATGCTTACACAATCCCGGCGACGGACATCAACACCGCTGCGTCCGTGAACACATCGATCAACGTCACCGTGCCGTAGGTCGTTTCGGCTGGGTTCGGATTAGCGCACGCCGGCGATCGCTGCCCCGCGCGGCCGGGATATCTTCGCGGCCTGCGGCCAGCTAAAACGAACTGTGGAGGGTTAACTCCGGAAGGTCTGCCCTATTTTCCCGCCGGCATCGTCACCGGTTTCACGGTGCCGCAATCGGGTCCTTTGTAGGTTGAGGTCGAGTGCATCGTCATATCGACCGGGCGGCTGTTTTGACCCATTTGCATCGTGCCCACCATGTGCACCGTCGTGTCGGTTGAGTTGCCGTCGGTCCACGTTGAGGTGATGGTGCCCTTGGTATTCATCTGACCGGTGCAGACCATTTCAGCCGTCATGCCATTCGGCTTCATCACGATGTTCGTCACCTGGCAGTCGCCCCGTGGCGGCTGCGACGTGGGGCCGCCGTACTTGTCAATCATGGCCTGAGTCACGCACACCTGGGATGTATGAGGGGCAAACGGCGAGGCCGGCATTTGCATGCCTGGAGGCAGTTTCGTGCCCGGCGGCAACTGCGGCATCTGCGGCGCCCCCTCGCCTGCCATGCTCATCTGGACGGTTACTTCCCAAAGACCCGGCTTCTGCTTCGCCTGCCCCTGTGCAACTGTTGCCAGTGCCGCCAGGCAACAGCAAACCATCAACTGAACTTGACCCTTACCCATAATCCCTCCCGGGGGAATACCCCGAACGCGCGCACGCGTAGATTTCTGTGCTTCTGAGCGAGAAATTTACAGGTTCCGGATGGGTCTTGGAAGTGAATTTTTCTGAAACAAGGGGATTTGGGCGCTCTAAAGGCAACGGAAAAACTCACAAAGCTCAGCGAGCTTCCCGAAAAACATCCCTCAGGGGCTGAAGCCCCGACTCACTCTGCTGGCTTTATTGGCACGAGTAAACTCGTGCCCTTTCAAAACAGCGTCCTCAATTGGGTCTTTCCGCAGCCCGTCTAGCCGGGGATTCAGCAAGAGCGGCTCGGCTTTGCTCCCGGAGCTTCAGCCGGTCGAATTCGACTGGCCCAGGGCCAGCAGCGTATTTGTCACCCGGGCTGCTTCGTGGCGCACCACGGTTTCTACGCTGGCAAAGTCGCCGGTGATGCACTTGACCCCCAGCGCCTCGATTCGTTCGATGTCGGGCACAATCGGCGCCGCTCCCTCGGCGGCGTAGCGGGCCAGCGTCTCTCTGGAGAAGGGAGCTGTGTTGACCAACGCGCAATCGAAGATGGGCGCGCGGGTGTGGTCATAGATTCGCTCAATATGCTCCGAGGCAGCGAGCCCCAGGCTCTCGTTGGCCTGCGTCATCAGGTTGCAAATGTATATCCGCAATCCTCGCGCGCCAGCCAGCGCGGAAGGGATCCCATCCACCAGCAGGTTGGTAATGAGCGAAGTGTAGAGCGAGCCCGGTCCCACGGTGATGAGGTCGGCCCGTTGGATGGCTTCAAGCGTCTCAGGCAGCGGCGCCGGGTTTGGCGGGTCGAGCATGAGCTCGACAATCCGCTTGCGGCTGGCCGTGATGTTGGTTTCGCCCCGCACCAACTCCCCATCGTCAACCTGCGCCACCAGCGTGGTATTGGCCGTGGTTGCGGGGTAAATGCGCCCCCTGGTGGCCAGAATCTTCGACGACAACTGTACGGCCTGCGCAAAATCGCCGGTGATCTCGGTGAGTGCGGCCACAAATAAATTGCCGAAGTTGTGGCCTTTGAGCCCGTCGCCGCTGCGGAATCTGTGCGTGAAGAGACGAGTGAGCAAGTCTTCTTCTTCGCTCAGCGCGACCATGCAGTTGCGCAGGTCGCCCGGGGGAAGCATATTGAAATCCTGGCGCAGCCGTCCCGAGGACCCTCCGTCATCGGTAACAGTCACTACGGCTGCCAGATCTGAGATGGTGGGGGATTCTGCCGCGCTTTGCCCGGCGGCCGCGACGTGCCGGCGAAGGCCCCGCAAAAGCGTCGACAGGCCGGTACCTCCACCCATTGCCACGACGCGCAAGGGCCGTGTGCCGACGGTCGGGTTGGGGGCCCCGGTCACTGTCTGCGAGATTTCGTCTTGTGCCAAGAAAGCGGAATTCAAAGCGGTCCGAGAGCCTGCGAAATTCAACAAAAGACTCTACGGAATCTCAGGATACAGCAGTTCGGTGAAACGGGGATCGTCCACCATGCTTTGAAAGTCGTTATCCACGCGCGCCTGCAGGCGATTCTTCGCGTTCAATTCGATGGCACGAGACAGGTTATTCAGACAATCCTGGGCGCGCCCCATGATGGCATCGAGCACTGCCAAACCATAATACGCGTAGTCCGCACCCGGATGGTTGGCAAGGATCAGGTTGAACTGCTCGCGCGCTGTCTCGTAGTATCCGGTATTCAGCTGCGAAACCGCGTAGTCGTATTGCTCTTCCGGCGTGGCGAAGACCAGGCTTGGCTTCTCCAACTGCTTTTGGCAGGTGGCGATATACATCCGGCAGCGTTCTTTGATTTCGTCCGGTGCATCGGGGAGCAGTTTTTCCAAAGCCGCAAGCGCCTTTTCAAACTTGCCCTGTTGAAGCAACTGAACCGCAGCCTGGTAGTGCTGAACTACCGCGGCTGCACGCCCGTCGGATTTGGCCGAGGGTGAATTATGCTTGCGGCTCGACGCCGCGGATCTGGCCTCTTGCGTCATGGTATATGTTGCGCGCACTCCCATTGCGCCTTGGTCCACCGGTTTCATCCAGCAAACCATCGTTCAAGGGAAATGCGGCTTGAGCCATCTTTATACGCATAACCCCGCAATCCGTCAATGGCCTGCCCCCGGAGGGGACAGACAGGCGCCCAGTCAGCCCCGGTTCTTGCCGTAGATGGCAGGATTCAGCTCAGGATCGTTGTACATCTTCAATTGGCGGTAGAGCTTGAACCGGCGCCGTCCGCCGAGCGTGTCGTTCCATAGCGCGTCAAGGCAATCTGCCAGGTCGCGGCGCTGCTCTTCGAGAATCCCGAGCCTGTCACGATTCAGCTCCGCGTGGCGGGCCGGAGCGTCGGTTCGATCGACCTCTTCCCGTGTGTGGTAAATCTTCAATGCCAGAATCGAAAGCCGGTCGATCATCAGCCCCGGCGATTCGGAGTTGAGCGGGGCGTCGCTCTCAGGCAATCCCCGCGCCTCAAGCCACGCAAGCAGCGCCCGATCCAGTTCTTCGGCAAGGTCGTTGCGCTGTTGGTTGGTGCGGTCAACCCCGCGTTTCACATCGGCTATCTTGGCGTCGGTCGCATCCGGCGTCCGCGCCTCGTCCTCGATGTGCCACAAATCGAAGTTTGCCCGGTGCTGCCCGGCAACTGCCTTCAGCCATGGGTCGACTATCTCTGGCTCGGCCTCCCCGGCTCGATGCCATTGGCAGGTCAGTTCGTCCTGCAGATCGATAATTGCCTTTGCTGAAAGCATTCCACTTCCTTCGCCCGCACCCTATGGTAGAACTATCTTCACCTACGGTCCAAGCGGACCGATTCTGAAATGCTGACAGCGGGTAAGTTTGAAGAAAATATGCCTCAGGGGCTAAAGCCCGGAGAGATTTTGCCCGATTTATGTACGGGTTAAAGCCCGTACCCTTCAAACTAATCCACAGCCGGGGTGCCTGGACCATTCGCGCAGGGCCAATCTTGGTGGATTCAGCGGAATCTGCGAAGGCTTATCAGACGGGGGCGCAATGCCGGAAAATAACGAGCGGTTTCTTTGCCTGGCGAGTTACGAGAAGGGAAGCGACTTTCTCAAGAAGTGCGCCGAGTTTGGCGTCAAGTGCACCCTGCTCACGCTCGATAAGCTGCGCGACGCCGGCTGGCCCCGTGAAGCGATTGAAGACCTCACGACCATGCCCCCCGGCCTGACCCGCGATCAGATATTGAACACTGTCTCCTGGATGGCCCGCGGCCGTAACTTCGAGCGCGTCATCGCGCTCGACGAATTCGATCTTGAAACCGCGGCCCAGATTCGCGAGCACATGCGCGTTCCGGGCATGGGCATTACCACGGCGGGCTACTATCGCGACAAGCTGGCCATGCGGACCTGTGCGAGGGAGTACGGATTTCTGGTGCCCGACTTCTGCCGAATTCTCAATTACGACGACCTTCGCGATTACATGGCTCGCGTTCCTCCGCCATGGCTGCTGAAGCCGCGAACCGAGGCCTCCGCCGTTGGCATCCGCAAAATCCAGGAACCGGAGCAGCTTTGGCGCGCCCTCGACGAGCTCGGAGACAATCAGAGCCGCTTCCTGCTTGAGGAGTTTGTCCCCGGCGACATCTTTCACGTCGACTCTATCGTGAGCGAGCGCCAGGTGGTGTTTTCAGTGGTGCACAAGTACGGCCGCCCGCCGATGCAGCTGATGCACGAGGGCGGCGTTTTTACCACGCGCACGGTGGACCGCGCCAGCCAGGACTGGGAGCAACTCACAAAACTGAACTCGCAGCTCGCGCCCTCACTGGGCATGGTTCGAGGAATCACGCACGCCGAATACATCCGCGCCCACGCCGACGGGCGCTATTACTTTCTTGAGATCGCGGCCCGTGTCGGAGGCGCCTTTATCGCCGACCTGGTTGAAGTGGGAACCGGCATCAACTTATGGCATGAGTGGGCCAGGATTGAGGTCGCCAATCTCCGCGGCCAGCCGTATGCACTGCCTCAAGCTTCGCAGGACTACGCCGGCAGCGTGCTTTGCCTGGCGCAGACCGCCGAACCGGACACCAGCGAGTTCAACGAACCGGAGATCGTGGTGCGCGTCAAAAAGCACCACCACGCCGGGCTTATCGTCCGCTCAGCGAACTCAAAACGGGTGGAGGAGCTGCTCGACCGCTACGCAACCGAGTTCAGCGAGCGCTTCCTCGCCAAGCTGCCGCCGCTCGAGCGGCTGACGCCGGCGTAACTCCGCGACGCCGTACAATCGACTCATGAGCAATGGCTGGCAGCATCCGCACCGGCGGTGGAATCCGCTGCGGCAGAGTTGGGTACTGGTTTCGCCGCACCGCACCGAACGGCCCTGGCAGGGCGAAGTGGCGCAGAAGACCGCACCCTCAAGCGCTGCGTACGACCCGCAGTGCTACCTGTGCCCCGGAAACAAGCGCGCGGGCGGCGCTGAGAATCCTGCTTATGAGGATGTGTTCACATTTGTAAACGATTACTCAGCCCTGCTGCCTGACCTGCCCGCCGCGCCCGACAATTCATTGTCTCCGCTGCTTGTCGCTGAGCCGGTTCGCGGCCTGTGCAAAGTGCTCTGCTTCCATCCCGATCACAGCCTGACCCTGGCCCGCATGACCCGCGAAGAGATTCGCCCGGTCGTCAACGCATGGGCTCACGAATACGACCAGATCGGCAGCATCGACTGGATCGAGTATGTGCAGATTTTCGAGAATCGCGGGGCCATGATGGGCGCCAGCAACCCGCACCCGCATTGCCAGATCTGGTCGACAAGCTTCATCCCCGATGAGCCGGCTGCGGAGACCGCAGCCCAGCGCGAGCACCTCGCCCGCGCCAGCCGCTGCCTGCTCTGCGATTACGCCGCAACCGAGCTGGCCGCCGGCGAGCGGGTTGTGTTTTCGAATGACCACTTCGTAGCACTGGTCCCATGGTGGGCCGTCTGGCCGTTTGAGGTGCTGCTCCTCAGCCGCCGCCACGCCGGTGCGCTGCCGGAGTTCTCTTCAGATGAGCGCGACGCCCTGGCCGACGCGCTTAAACGCATCACGACTCGCTTCGACAATCTCTTCGAAACCAGTTTCCCGTACACGATGGGTTTCCACCAGTCGCCGACCGACGGTGAGTCGCATCCCGAGTGGCATTTCCACGCGCATTTCTATCCGCCGCTGCTGCGCTCGGCCACAGTTCGCAAATTCATGGTGGGTTTTGAGATGCTCGGCATGCCGCAGCGCGACATTACGCCCGAGTCGGCCGCCGAGCGGCTGCGCGCGTGCTCTGAGACGCACTTCTGGCCGAGGCATTGAAAAGCGCCCTCAGGGCCTCAGGGCTCCTCTCGAATCTGTTATCGGAAAACGGGAAGTTTCCGGATTGGAACGGCCCAACGTCGGCCAATGATCGAAGTACTCTGATCACTGTCCACTGACCACTGGGGTCGTGGTGAGCTCGCTGGGAATCGAACCCAGGACCCACGCCTTAAAAGGGCGTTGCTCTACCAACTGAGCTACGAGCTCGTTCAAGGCCGCTTTCTCAAAGTTACCACAGGGGCGAGTGCGAAGAACCGGCGCTCAACGGCGGTGAGCGTCGCCGGCGATTCCAGCCCGGTTTCGCAAGTCCATGATCCCGACCCGCACCTGGCCGCGCCCCACCCGATTTCCGGGGTCGTGCAGGCCCTGCTTCCTTTCAAAATGATCTTTTTCAAGCCTAGGCCGCTTGTCGATCAATATATTCAATAAATGTATTGACAAACTTAATAAAGTTAACTATTGTATCTCTTGAGTTCAAGAATCATGACTCAAGACCGAAACGACGCATCGATGAAACCGGCTTCCGATTGGCAGGATCTGCTCCGGATTGCGCAAGGAAATCCGGTTCTCGTCGAGCGGGTCAGGATTCCGGGCAAGCAGATTGCCATTGAGGGCGAGTTTACGCTGCCGCAGCTCGCACAGCTCGGCCTTGAGGATCAGGTCTTCGTGATGGCCTTTCTGCGCTCCCACGGCTCGATCAAGGAGATGGAGCAGACTTTCGGCGTCAGCTACCCGACCATCAAGGCGCGTCTTAACCGGATCTCAAGCCAGTTCGAGTTTGTCGACACCAACCCATCGCCCTCGCGCGCCGAAGTGCTTGAGCGGCTCAAGAGCGGTGAAATCTCAGCCGATGAGGCGATTCGTACCCTGGAGGCTCTGAAATGACTCCGAACCTCGCAGTTCTTGAAATCCGGGCCCCGCATTGGCACATGCCGCGCCTCTGGCTGCCACTATTTCTGCTGTGGATTCCGCTCATCCTACTCTCGCCTCTCATCTTGCTCGTGATCGTGGGCGTCTGCGTCGCGTTTCGCATCAACCCGTGGCGCGCTATCGCCGTTTTCTGGCAGATCGCTTGCAGCTTGCCCGGAACCGATGTGCGCGTCACGGCCGATGGCACGCAGGTGTTTGTGAAGATTCTGTGAGGTCTGCCATGTATACCAATCGCCGCGCCAATCTTTCCCTGGTCGCTCATGGCCGCATCACCCCGGCCGAGGCGGAACGGCTGATCGCTGCAAGTTCGAGCGATCGCGAGGCCTGGTGGCTGCTGGCCGGCTGCGCGTTATGCGCCGGACTGGTCCAAACTCAATCCCTTGCCCTCTCGGGGCTTCAATCGCACGCCCTCACGGGGTTGGTGCATCTATTCAGGCCAGTGATCGATGGGTCGATTTCAGCGCTGCATCACGTCCTTTCACAAATCGCAGCGCGACTGGGAGGAACGTTATGAACGAGAACCGCCGCCAGATTCTTGAAATGCTAGCCGCCGGCAAAATCAGCGCCGATGAGGCCGAGCGCCTGCTCGCAGCCCTTGAACCCGGACCCGCCCCGGCAGGCGAGACGGCTAGACGCTCCGGCAGCGCTGCATCCAATGCCGAGGTCGCGGCTGGCGCGAAGCCCCGTCCCAAATACCTCCGCGTCCTGGTCGAGGCCGATCAGGAAATGACCGGCATGAAGGGCCCTACCACCGTCAATGTGCGCGTGCCCATGCAGTTTCTGCGCGCCGGCGTGCGCCTGGCCAGCCTCATTCCGGCCCAGGCCCACGGCCAGCTCGATGAGGCCTTCAGCAAGCACGGCGTGCCTCTCACGCTATCGCAGATCAAGCCCGAGAACCTTGAAGAACTGATTGACCAGCTCGAAGACCTGACCGTCGACGTTGACGGCAAAGACGGCAACACCACCAAGGTGCGCGTCTTCTGCGAGTAGCTGCTTCTGAACGTGAGGCGTTTTGCGGGTGTCTGAGCCCGCAGCCGAAGTCCCGAGTCCGCCGCGGCGGACGAGGGACCTCTAGGGTACTAAGACGACGATTGGTTCGTGGCTTGAGAGTGGGATTCGAACCCACGGTGCTCGTTAAAGTACACACGCTTTCCAAGCGTGCGCCTTCAGCCACTCGGCCATCCCTCCGCGGGATGGACTACTCTTTCGATTGTTCGGCCAAACCGGTAATCCCCGTGAGTCCGCTGCCTAGAGCGGCGGCTGCTTGCCTGATGTCAAATCGCGAATAATCTCTACCTCGCGCTCGCGATACGGCGTTCCGTCGGGATGAAAAAGGTCGTGGAACCAGATGGTCGGCTGGTCGGAAACGTAGGGTCGTTTCCGCGAGTCCCACGGGTAAATTGTCTGGCTCTTGCCCGAGACAGGCACATTGCGTGAGCCGCATCACATCGTACGCCGCTTCCCCGGAGTAACGTCGCTTGGACCGCTGATCGTCCGTTGGTTCTCTTCCCTGCGGAAACGGCCGCTCCCAGGATTGCAACGCTCCGGAATCCGTATCGGCTGGATGCCTCTTCGGCAAAGTGCAGATTACGTTCATTTTGGGCGCCTGAGGGTCAACGAGCCGAAGCTCTTCGGACTCCGGACCAGCGAGAGATCGGTTCCCCCGATTTCTGAGGACCTGCCGTTATGCCTACGCGTCTGGGGTTTCCCTTCCAGTGTCTGTCTTCTGCCCTTAGCCACATTTCATCACAGTCTGCCGGATTGAAAGCCTTGCGGGCTGTCGGCGCGGCAGCGCTGGCCGCGTGTCTGCTGGCGGCACTGCCGCTGGCCGCGCAGAGCACCAACTTCGGCTCCATCAATGTGGGCAGCTCCAGCGCCAGTCCGAAAGCGATTACCCTCACCCTTGACACGGCAGGCACGGTGGGCTCGATAGCTGTGCTCACCCAAGGCGCCGCAAAGCTGGACTTTACCGATGCCGGCGGCGGCTCCTGCGCGGCCAACACGGCCTACAACGCCGGCGACACCTGCACGGTGAACGTGACCTTCAAGCCGAAGCATCCGGGACCGCGCTACGGCGGCGTGGAGCTTCTCGACGGCTCCGGCAACCTGCTGGCCATGGCCTACGTGTGGGGAACCGGCGTAGGACCGCAGGCTACCTTCGCCGACACCACGTCCGGCGATTACCTGCCTAGCGCGCAGAGCATCCTGGGCAGCGGCTTCACTTACCCCAATGGCGTGGCTGTGGACGGGAGTGGGAACGTCTTCGTCGCCGATTCCGACGAATATGCGGTGTATGAGATTGTGGCGGCGGGCGGCTACGTCACGGTCAACACCCTGGGCAGCGGATTCTTCTTCCCCACCGGCGTGGCGGTGGACGGGAGCGGCAACGTCTTCGTCGCCGATACCTCCAACAGCGCGGTGAAGGAGATCGTGGCGGCGGGCGGATACACCACCGTCAAAACCCTGGGCGGCGGATTTTGGTCCCCCCAGGGCGTGGCGGTGGACGGGAGCGGGAATGTCTTCGTCGGCGATACCTACAACGATGCGGTGAAGGAGATTCCGGCCGGTTGCATCGCAGGGGCAAATAACTCCACATGCGTGTTGACCCTGGTCGGCGGATTCAACTGGCCCGAAGGCGTGGCGGTGGACGCCAGCGGCAACGTCTTCGTCGCCGATACCTACAACAATGCCGTCAAGGAGATTGTGGCAGCGGGCGGATACACCACGGTTAAAACCCTGGGCAGCGGAATCAGCCATCCCCCGGGCGTGGCGGTGGATGGGAGCGGGAACGTCTTCGTCGCCGATACCTTCCACTTTGCGGTGAAGGAGATCGTGGCGGCGGGCGGCTACGTCACGGTCAACACCCTGGTCAGCGAAGAATTCTTCTGGTTCCCCGAAGGCGTCGCGGTGGACGGGAGCGGAAACGTCTTCGTCTCCAATCCCCTCAGTCCCAATGATGCGGTCTACAAACTGGATTACGCCGACCCGCCGAGCCTGAGCTTCGCTGCGACGCTGGCGGGACAGACCAGCAGCGACAGCCCGCAGACGGTGACGGTCTCGAACGACGGCAATGCGAACCTTGCCTTCTCGGCGTTGAGCAGCTATCCCAAGGATTTCCCCGAGGCAAACGGCGTGGACACAGACTGCACCGCGTCCAGCGTTGTGGCCGAGGGGACCGGTTGCACGCTCTCGATCGACTTCACGCCGCAGCTATCGAGCCTGATCGGTGGGTCGACGGCGCTTAACGAGTCATTAAACCTGACCACAGACAGCCTGAACGCAACCACGGCGCAGTCGCTGGGCGTAAGCGGCACGGTGACGGCGACGGCGCTGACCTCACCCACGCCGGGTACGGTTCTCACCGGCCCCACGGTAACGTTCACCTGGACGACCTCTCTCGCTCCCGGTGCCACCGGCTACGCCTTCCGGTTGGGAACCTCGGTGGGAGCGAACAACGTGTACGCCTCCGGCGAAATAACAGCCACCTCCGCCACACCCACCAACCTGCCCACCAACGGCGAAACCATCTATGCCCGCCTGTATACCTACTACGGTTCCACCCAGGTGTATACCGATTACACCTACACCGCGGCGACCCAGGCGGCGCTGACCTCACCCACACCGAACACAGTGCTGGCCGGCCCCGAGGTGACCTTCAACTGGACCACCGCTTCCGGTGCCACCGGCTACGCCTTCCAGCTGGGAACCTCGGTGGGAGCGAACAACGTGTACGCCTCCGGCGAAATAACAGCCACCTCCGCCACACCCACCAACCTGCCCACCAACGGCGAAACCATCTATGCCCGCCTGTATACCTACTACGGTTCCACAGGGGTATATACCGACTACGTCTACACCGCGGAGCCCCTGGCGGCGCTGACCTCACCCGCTGGAGGTACAGTGCTAGCCGGTCCCAAGGTGACGTTCACCTGGAGCGCCGTGCCCGGGGTCACCGACTACCGCCTTGTGCTGGGAACCTCATTGGGAGCGAACAACATTTGGGGTTCCGGCCCGACTACAGCCACCTCAGTCACCGTCTGGAACCTGCCCACCAACGGCGAAACCATCTATGCCCGTCTGTATACCTACTACGGTTCCGACCAGTTGTATACCGACTACACCTACACCGCGGCGACCCAGGCGGCGGCGCTGACCTCACCCGTACCAAGTACATTGCTGGCCGGTCCCGAGGTGACGTTCAGTTGGACGGCCGCGTCCGGGGCCGCTGACTACCGCCTTGTGCTGGGAACCTCAATGGGATCGAACAACGTTTTCGGTTCCGGCCCGACCACAGCCACCTCCTACACCTTCTGGAGCCTGCCCACGAACGGCGAAACGATCTATGCCCGCTTGTATACCTACTACGGTTCGAGCGCAGTGTATTCCGACTACACCTACACCGCGGCGACCCAGTCGGCGCTGACCTCACCCGCGCCAAGTACAGTGCTGGCCGGCCCCAAGGTGACGTTCACCTGGACGACCGCTCCCGGGGCCACTGACTACCGCCTTGTGCTGGGAACCTCCCAGGGAGCGAACAACGTTTTCGGTACCGGCCCGACAACGGCCACCTCCTTCACCTTCTGGAACCTGCCCACGAACGGCGCAACCATCTATGCCCGCCTGTATACCTACTACGGCTTCACAGAGGTGTATACCGACTACGTCTACACCGCGGCAACCCAGTCGGCGCTGACCTCACCCGCGCCAAGTACAGTGCTGGCCGGTCCCAAGGTGACGTTCGGCTGGACGGCTGCCTCCGGGGCCACAGACTACCGCCTTGTGCTGGGAACCTCGGTGGGAGCGGACAACCTCTACGGCTCCGGCTCGACAACAGTCACCGCAGTCACCGTCTGGAACCTGCCCACCAACGGCGAGACGATCTATGCCCGCCTGTATACCTTCTACGATTACAGCGAGGTGTATACCGACTACATCTACACCGCGGCGGCAACGCCGTAGCCTGGGGCCGCACGGGGCAGACAACCAGCAGCCCCAGAGCTACACTTTGACCGTAACGGCCGCCGGGCGCGCAGACCAGGCAGAAGTCGGCTTTCATAGCAGAGAGATCATGAAAGGCAAGAAATTTATTATTTTCAGTTGATTGGCTGTTAGTGATGGATTCGATAGGACATTGCAGGAAGGTCTACTGGCGGAGAGAGTGGGATTCGAAGCGTAAAACAAATAAATTCAATAGAATCTATCGTATTGAGCGTCACAATGGCCCGTGCTATAGCGTTGCTATAGTTTTTGGCATCGAGGGCCCCGATGGTGAACGTTAGAGTGGCGCTGATGAGACGGGTGAAGACCCCGGCAGGGTGGCGCTACTACCCCGCAGCGTATTCGCCGAATGGAAGGGTGAAACCGGGCTTCGCGGTCGTCGCCGGGAAAGAGATCAAACATCCGGTAGGCTATTACGCACTCAGATATTGTAGAGGCACGAGACCTGTCTTTGAACCCTTAAAAGGAGTCAGCCCAGCCGAGGCGGAGGCGAGACGCAGGGAAAAAGAATCGCAGCTGTCATTGTCGGTTGCGGCCAAAAAAGCTGATCTCAAAGTTGAACCGATCGATCCCGATCGGAAGCTCCTGAGCGCCCAGTTGCAGCAGTTTATCGCTGCGACCGTAGCGAGGGGCTCGCTTGAAGCGGCTGAAGTCTATGAACTTGCGTGCAGGGAGTTTCTCAGCGTGACCGGACGCCGGTACGTGGATGAACTCGATCCGCAGGATCTTGTTGTCTTTCAGAAGGCGCTATCTGCTCGGGGTATGAGCCCTCGGACGGTGAGCAACCGACATGCAAATGTAAAGGCATTTTTTCTCTTCTGCGGCATGGACACGAAGAGCCTTCCTAAGCCACCCAAGTATGACAAGACAATGCCCGAGATCTATACGGACTCAGAGCTTTCCGCTTTGTTCAATCATGTGACTTCGGCCAGGGAAAATCTTCTCTTTCGGGTTCTCATTCAAACGGGCGTCAGGGAACAAGAGGCGATGCACTTGGAGTGGACGGATATTGACCCGGATCGAAAGATACTGAGTCTCAAATCAAAAGTGAAGAAATACGGCTTTCGTTTGAAGGATTTTGAGGAGCGCGAGTTGCCATTGAATGACGATCTTTTGCAGCGACTCCTCGCTTACAAGAAAAACCATGCAAGTGATGGTTCACTGATCTTTCCCAAGAACGGTCATCCTGACGGGCATATGCTCAGAACCCTGAAAAGACTTGTTAGATCGGCCGCCTTGAACTGTGGCGAATGCGAAGGTTGCCTGGGCAAAGCCAGGGAATGCGAAAACTGGTTTCTGCACAAATTCCGCGCCACGTACTGTACGAAACTCTTGCGCTCGGGGATAGACATCCGAACCGTCCAGGCAATGATGGGACATGTCGATCTGGAATCGACAATGCGATACCTGAGACCCGCAGAAAGCGAGCCCACCCAGTCGCGCATCAACGGGATGACTTGGTGGTGAGGCAAGTCGTGAGCTACGAAGGAAAGCGGATTCCTAGCGTACAGCCGACATATCAGTACTAATCCCTGGCGAAGCTGATAACCGGAGAACCCAAGGCAATCTCGCATTAATTACAAATTGATCTTGTCAGAAATCATGTTCTTAACAGCTGATCGCCGAGGGTCACTTGTCCGAATTGCCGACTTTTCGTCCAGGTGGAAAGTCACCCACTAGAAACGGTGAACACGACGGCGTTTTTCGGCTAATCCTCTGGAACTCGCTGTGGGGTGATTCATCGGCATCCCGAAGGAGGTCATTGGGATGGAAACAACTTATAAGGACAACTCCCGAGCAGTGCCAAAGATCATTCGGCGTGGAGTGTAGTGATCGGATCGAGGCGCATGGCTCGCAGCGCAGGGACGTAGCTGGCGGCGATGGCGACGGCGGTGAGCACGGCGGTTACGCCGGCGAAGGTGGAGAGGTCGTAGGGCGAGACACCGTAGAGCAGGCCGGCCATGAGATGAGAAACAATAAGCGCGCCAACCAGGCCTACGCCGGCGCCGGCGGCGGCCAGAGTAAGGCCCTGGCTTAAAACCATCTTGAGGATATCGTGCCTTTGCGCGCCCAGCGCCAGCCGAATGGCGATCTCGCGCGATTGCTCATTGACCAGGAAGGAGATGGTTCCATAGATTCCCAGGGCCGCGAGCAGCAGGGCTGTGCCGGCAAACAGCGCCACCATTTCCATGGAGAACCGCCGCACGGAAAGCGAAGAGGAGAGAACGTCGTCCAGGGTCTCCGCGTGAAAGACGGGAAGCTCCGCATCGACGGACTGGATTTGTGTGCGCACCTGCGCGGAGATGGTGGCGGGATCGACCTGTCCACGCAGGTAGAGCGCAAGAAACTTGGCGGGGCGCTGGTAGATGTCGAGGTAGATCTGCGGAATGCCGGCGTCCGCGAGCGATTCTGTGCGTGCATCGGCAATGACGCCGACGATGGTGGTCCAGTCCGGCCTGGCACGGCCCAAACGGCCCAACAAATGGACTCGCTTGCCGACCGGATCCTCGCCCTTCCCATCTTTGCCTGGCCAGTACATGCGGGCCGCGGCCTGGTTGATGACTGCGACCAAGGGCGTAGCTTCAAGGTCCTGATCGACGAAGAGGCGTCCACGCACGAGAGTCATGCCCAGCACGTGGAAATATTCCGGTGAGACGATCGATGTATCGATCAGCGGAGGCTGGCTGCTCTGCACTTCCTGGCCCTCGCGAAGCAATGGAATTATTCTGCGATCGTTCTGGCCATGGCCAAGGGGAATGGCCGCCCGATCACTGACGGCGGTTTCTTCCACGCCCGGAATCGTCAGGATTCGACGGAGAGCCTCCCGCAGAAACACCGATTCCTGCGTGGCAGTTCGATAAATGTCGGTACTTGGATCGTTAGCATTCGGCAGCGAGGTCTCGATTGCCATGATTCGAGTGGGATTGAAGCCGAGTTGCACCTTGAACAAGTCCCAGAAGCTGCGCAGCAAGAGGCCGGCGGCGACCATCAGCACCATGGAGAGGGCTAATTCACCAATCACCAGAACATGGCGCAAGCCCGAGCGCCGCCGGGAACCGTTGGAGCCACGACCTTCCTGCCGGAGCGTTGCCGTCAAATCAAGGCGGCTTGTGAGCCACGCGGGGGCAAGCCCGAAGATGGTTCCGGCGGCGACAGAGACGACGATGGCAAACGCCAGCACGCCCCAGCTGATGGATATGTCATTGAGGCGCGGCAGGCTTTCGGGAACAAATTGCAGCAGGAATTTCCGGGCGCAAAAGAGAACCGCGAAACCGGTGATGCCGCCAAGCACGAAGAGCAGCAAACTCTCGGTGAGGAGCTGACGAATTAAGCGCATTCTTGCGGCTCCCAATGCCTGGCGAACCGCCATCTCGCGTCCTCGCGCGCTGGCGCGAGCAAGCAGCAGATTGGCGACGTTGACGGAGCTGATCAGCAGGACCATGCCCACCGCGCCGAACAGCAGAATGAGCGATTGGCGAACGTTGCCGACAAGAGTCTCGGCCAGGGGAGTGACGTGGATAGTCCACGCGCCTTGCGACGGATAATCCGCCGGATATTGCTTCTTCAACGATGCAACCAGCGCATCGAGGCGCCCCTGCGCGGCCTCGGGCGAAAGACCGGGCTGAAGGCGCGCGATGGTCTCGTAGACCAAACGCGTGCCGCGCATCGGCGGCGGGGCGTGGGCGTCGGAAAACCCATCCGCCGCCCACAATTCGGTTCTGACCTGCTCGCTGGTTTGGCCCTGGTCGCGAAAGCTGGCGGGCATGACGCCGACAACATGAAAGAAATCGTTGTCAATGCGGATACTTTTGCCGAGAATGTGCGGGTCGGCGCCAAATGCGCGCTTCCAGAACCCATCGCTGATGACAACTTCGTCGTTGGAGCCGGGTGAGGCGTCGTGCGGATCGAATGTGCGGCCTAACTGCGCGTCGACGCCGAGCACCGCGAAGTAGCTCGGTGAGACCGTTGCTCCGGCGATGCGCGTGGGCTGGCCGCTGCCGGTAAGAGTGTCGGTGCCGAAAAAGCAAAAAGACACATATTGGAGGATTCCCGAGTTCTGGAGGTCCCTCAACTCAGGGATGGAGAAGCCGACGTCGTGCGCGCCCACGCCGGGAAGGTTGGCTTCAATTCGCACCAGTTCGCTGGGGTGGGGGTAGGGCAAAGGATGCAGCAGGGTTGCGTCGATGACGCTGTAGATGGCGGTGGTGGCTCCGACGCCGAGGGCAATGGTGGCGATGGCAATCAGGGAAAATCCGGGAGACCGGTGCAGCATTCGAAACGCGTAGCGGAGATCGAGGAGAAAATTCTCAGCAAACGGAAGACCTTGCTCGGAGTGGTGGTGCTCGCGAATGGCCTGGGCCGCGCCAAGCTTAAGTGCGGCTTGACGCCGCGCCTCGGCGGGCGACATGCCGGCACGCAAATTCTCCTCAGTCTGCAAGGCAAGATGTTCGGCCATCTCTTCCTGGAGGCGCTGGTCGGCGCGCCTTCTGGTGGTGAAGTTCGAGAGACGAATGAAGAAGCGTCGCAGGAATTTCATTGAAGATCCTCCGCGTTGATTTTAGAAAAGCGCGCGATGATTGCCGCGGTCTGCTCCCAATCGCGGGTCTCCGACTGCAACTGTTTGCGGCCGGCCGCCACAGCGGGACTTGAGTGGCACAAGCACCAGCGTGACCCTCCCGCACCGCTTTGAATTCCGGCGACTCAAGTCTGGTCTTCAGACTCCGCTGGTGCATCGGGAGCGGCCAGATCACCAGTCGGCGCTTCTACTTAGACCAGGGCGGAACCACGCCGTTGGTGCGCGCGTACGCGATGGACTGCCCCAGATGCTCGTGTTGATCTTCGAGAATCAGCATCAGCGCGGCCTGCTTCGTCATGTCTCTTCCGAACAGTTTCACCGGCGTCTGCAGGTCGTTGTCGGAAAGTCCCGTAATCGCTTTTTGCAGATTGACGTAAGAAGCCTTCAGGGCTTCCTGCATTTTCTCCGGATCGGTGATGGGCGCGGGCTGTGCCCCCGTATTCGGTGTGCCCGAGAGCACGCCGGCGAGCAGGCCGTTCTCCTTAACGATCAGGTTGAACACGTCGCTGACCGAGCGAACGCCCGGGCCGGGCTTCCAATCGTACTTGCCCGACATAACGCGCGCGAGTCCGGTGAATTTGTCGGAAAGCGTTCCGGCATCTTTTCCGAAGGCGGCCTGCAGTCCTGCCGGCTGCGCCTGCGCGTGCACCAACGGCACAATCAGAGCGACCGCAAGCGCGCACACTCCGAACTGAGTCAGAATCTTCTTCATGGGCAACTCCTCTTGAGACCATCCGTTAAATTTCGAGATTTTGGCTTTCCAGCGGTTGAGTGTCATGGTTCCTCCCTTTTCTATCGCAAGAGCATTGAATCGATGCCGGGAATCGGCGGCAGGCAGCCACAGCGGGACTCGAGTAGCACAATCGATAGAGGCTATTCATAGCGAAGCGCCAGCATGGGATCGACACGCATTGCCCGCCGCGCCGGAAGGTAACAGGCAAGCAGAGCGATACCGATCAGAAGAATGGCGACTCCCACAAACGTCACCGGATCGGTCGGCCTCACACCATAGAGCAACCCTGCCATCAAGTGCGACACAATCAATGCGCCGACCAATCCCGCGGCGGCGCCGGCAATGGCAAGCTCCAATCCCTGGCGCAGAATCATTCCCAGAATCTTCGTCCTTGTTGCTCCCAGCGCGAGGCGAATGCCAATCTCGTGGGTGCGCTCGTTGACCAGATACGAAATGGTTCCATAGATTCCAATGGCCGCAAGCAACAATGCAGTCAAGGCGAACAGCAGAACCATTTCCATCGAGAATCGCCTTTGTGACAGGGACCCCGACACAACGCCTGGCAGAGCCATTGCTCCAAAGACAGGAAGCTCGGGGTTGATGGACTGCACCGCCACGCGCGCCTCATCTGGAATTCGAGCCGGATCCAATCTCCCGCGCATGAAGAGAACAAGTTCATCATCCGTTCTTTGAAACAAGCATTTGTAAATCTGCGGAACATCCGCTTCCTCGAGCGATTCGGTGCGCGCATCGGCGATGACACCAACCACCGTAGTCCAGGAATTGGCTGCACTGAGACCGCTGAGTTTTACGCGCTTGCCTACGGGATTGTCGTTCGGCCACCAGGTTCGCGCAAATGCGTCGTTGACGATTGCGACCTGGGGCGCATTCTCGTTGTCCTGGTCAGTGAATAAACGGCCGTGGAGCAGCGGGATACCGAGCAGATGGAAATATCCCGGGCTTACGGTCGATGCTTCGACCAAAGGAGGGCCGCTGCCGCGAAGGTCGCGTCCTTCGAAGATGAGCCCGTTCAGATTTCGGCTATGATTCAACGGCACTGAGTCGATGCTTCCGACGGCTGCCTCTTCGACTCCGGGCAGCGTCCGGCCCCGGCGCAGCATCTCGCGCACAAGCACTGCCTCCTGGGCAGCGGTTCCATAGATATCGGTTTTGGGATCGTTGGGCACGGGCAGCCGGGTGCGCATAGCCATCACATTCTGCGGATTGAACCCCAACCCCACGTTGAACACATCCCAGAAACTACGCAGCAGAAGCCCCGCCGCGATCATCAGCACCAGCGAGAGCGCAAATTCCGTCACCACCAGCACGCGCCGCGTGCGCGCCTGCTCGCCCGATCCGGTTGTGCCGCGCCCTTCCGCCTTGAGCTTGTCAGTGAGGTTAAGCCGGCTCGCCTGCAAAGCGGGAGCCAGGCCGAAGAGGATGCCTGCAACTACTGTGAGAAAGAGCGCAAACAGCAGGACGTTCCAACTGATGGATATGTCGTTGAGCCGCGGCAGGCTGTCCGGCACCATGCGCAGCAATAGCCCCTTGGTTGCGAACAGAATGGCTATACCCGCCAAGCCGCCGAGCAACGAAAGGAGAAGGCTCTCCGTGAGCAGTTGCCGCACCAGGCGGGATCTTGCCGCTCCCAGCGCCTGGCGAACGGCGATCTCGCGTCCTCTGGCGCTGGCGCGCGCCAGCAGGAGATTCGCGACGTTCACATATCCGATCAGCAAAACCAATCCCACCGCGCCCAGCAGCAGCATCAGGGACTGGCGAACATTTCCGACCACGCTCTCCTTCAGCGGCACCAGCCGGACTCTCCACGCACTTTGGATCGGATAGTCGGCGGGATATTGTTTTTGCAGGGATGCAACAAGCGCGTCCAACCGGCTCTGTGCGGCGGCCAGTGTCAAGCCTGGAGCGATGCGCGCGATGGCTCCCGGAGTGAACCGTAAGTTGCGCACTGGCGGGGGGAAAGGAACGCCCGAGAAACCTGCTGCCAACCACAAATCAGCGTTCCTTTCCTCCGTTGTTCTTCCCTCATCGCGAAAACCGGGTGGCAAGACGCCGATGACATGATATTCGTCGTTGTCGAGTCGCAAGCTCTTACCTAAAATATGCGGGTCGTCGCCAAACGCCCGCTTCCACAGCCCGTCGCTGATGACCACTTCGAGGGTGAATCCGGGGGTTTCATCATGGGGATCGAAGGTGCGGCCTAACTGCGGGTTCACACCCAGCAACGCGAAATAATTCGACGCAACCATCTTGGAAGCTATGCGCAAAGGCTGGGACGATCCGGTCAGGTTCCCTGAGATGCTCCAGTCACCCGAGACGTATTGGAAAATTCCCGAACGCTGAAAGTCCTTCAACTCCGGTACCGACAGACCAGCATCCAGCGCACCTGCGCCTGGAAGATCGTCCTCGATGCGCACCAACTGGTCCGGCCTTGGATAGGACAAGGGATGCAGGAGCATCGCGTCGACCACGCTGAAGATGGCCGTGGTGGCGCCGATGCCCAGGGCCATGGTCAGAATCGCGGCAGCGGCGAAGCCGGGCGACCGGGCAAGCTTGCGCAGGGCGTAGCGCGTGTCCTGCAGCAGATTCTCCATCAACGGCAGCCCCTGTTCCGCGTGATAGTTTTCCCTTACGGCCTGCACCGCGCCAAACTTCAGCACCGCTTGGCGGCGCGCCTCCGCCGGCCCCATGCCGGCGCGGAGATTTTCCTCCGTCTGCCGCCCCAGATGCTCTTCCATCTCTTCACGCAACCGTTGATCGTCTCGCCGCCCCTTGGCAAAGTTCTTGAGCCGCGCCAGAAACCTTCTCAGGAATCTCATGACAAATCCTCCGACTTCACCGCGAAGAACCGTGCGATGATCGCCGCGGTTTGCTCCCAGTCCCGGGTCTCTGCCTGCAGCTGTTTTCGGCCCGTCGTGGTAAGGCGATAGAAGCGGGCACGGCGGTTATTCTCCGATGCGCCCCACTGCGAAACGATGGAGCCCTCATGCTCAAGCTTGAGCAGCAGGGGATAGAGCGTGCCCTGGTTGAGGGCCAGAATGTCTCCGCTGATCTGCTCAATGCGTCGGGCGATGCCGTAGCCGTGCTGCGGGCCCAGAACATCGAGGGTTTTGAGGACCATCAGCGCAAGCGTTCCTTGCAAAACGTCGGGCTTTTCCTTCATGGAGGGACCAACCTTTAGGTTTCCTACAGGAAGGATGGCACGGTTCCTTTTGGAAAGCAACAGGAAATTTTGCGCGATCTTTCGACGTCAAGTCCAGAAGAGCTGTCAGGAAAACTGCCGGGAGGCTGTTGATTAAGGGCGGCGTAGTTGTGATTTCTAATGAAAAGTCGGCCAGTGTTAATAAATACTTGTCACCTGAACGTAAAACCAGCTAACCGGTAGTAACGTGAGCTAAATCACGTTGCTTCCGGATCGGCGACTATTCGGCAGTGTGCCAACTTCCGAGTTACGCATGGACCTTCGGTCCACCTATAGGGATGAAAATCGGTGAGTTTCTACGGAGTTGCCGACCACTGGCTCGGAGTGTGCCCGGCGGGAACGGCACTTCTCTTCTATACAGCTCGTTTTACCTCGAACTGTCCGCCGGAGATGCTTAGGCTGTCAGAAATGCCAATCAAGATCAAAGACCGGCCGTTCAAGTTCGGCACCCGCTTGTGATCTTTATGCGTTTATGGTAACAGTTCAATAAATGAATCTATCCATTCTCGTCTCCGTCCTCTTGCTCGGATTCCTGGCGCTCTACCGCTTCCACCGACGAATGGTAGCAGCGCTGGCTTAGCGCTCTGTCTCCCTGCAATCCAGGACGCACGGGGAAGTACCGATGAAAAAGAAGCTCCGTCGGTGGTTGGCTGGTGTGAGCTCGGCCTTTCCCACCACCTTCAGTCCCTATTGGCGCGTGCTGCCGCTACGGCGGATGAAGATGTTCCTGGCGGGGTACTTCTTCGTCGGAGCCGCCGGTGGTTTCGCGCTCGATCTATTGCAGCTCAATGCTTCGCGCGTCGGCGGAGGTTTCTTTTGGCCTGTCTTGGTGGGCATCGGAGCGATGACGCTTAGGACCGCCGTAATCAAGAACGTTCGTCTTGTCCCTCTCCTCTTTCTCCTGGTTGGCGTGGGCGCCTGGCTGGGCTACTGGGCCTCGCACGTTTCCACGCCTTTCCCAGTCCCCGTCGCTGTGCATCGTCGCGTGCTCTTCGATGCCATCGGGATCTTGGTTGGTATCTCTTTCGGGGCTCGATTTCTGCTGTACTTCGCTGGTACGGAGGGCGTGGCCAGCGTCCGTATGCAGACTGAGCTTTCTTTGGCCCACGATATTCAGGCTACCTTGGTTCCCGACCGTCTCTTTCCAGAACGCGAGTTTCGAGCTCTACGGCAAATCGATCCCTAGCACAGAAATGGGCGGCGACCTGATCGACGTCATCGAGAGCGACGGTGGGTTGGTGGCCTACGTCGCCGATATCTCCGGCCACGGCCTGCCCGCCGGTCAGCTCATCGGGATGTTGAAAACTGCCATGCGACTCGCCGTGCAATTCCGCAAAATGCCGGTAGCAGCTCTCGAAAGTGTGGACCGCGTGCTGCCAGATCTCAAGAAACGTGAAATGTATGCCACCCTGGCCCTTCTCCGCTTCGACGGCTCCAGTGAAGCCGAATACGCATTGGCCGGCCATCCGCCGATCCTCCACTATCGGCACGGCTGCAGGGACACGGCCCTGCTCTCCGATGGAGCAGATTCCGCTGGGACTGATCCCCGGCGGTTCCTATGCTAGTAAGCGCGTCATCTATTCACCGCGTGATCTCTTCTTGATGGTTACCGACGGCATAACGGAAGTGACTAATGCCAGAGATGAAGAATTTGGCCTGACCCGCCTGCAAGAGCTGCTGACGCAACACGCTACCAGAGCCTTGCCGGAGATTTGGGATCTCATCATGCGTGAGGTGCGACAATATGGCCTGCAGGAGGATGACCAAAGTCTGCTCCTGCTGCGCGTGCTGGACCCGGCCATCCCTCTCGCGACCTGAGTTCCAAAGGGGCGCAGGAAACCCAAAACCCACTTGGACGCACGATGGTCGAACCGTAATGTGCCCCGGGTTTACACAGTGATTTCTCCCGGATGACGGGCAATACAGAAGTAATCCATGTGAACGTATAACCGGCTACGGAGAGAAGTGACTTCCGAAGCTGAGCATGGTTGAAAGTCACATGGACGCGTAGGCGACTTTACGTCCACGTGGAATGTTGACCTCTTCCGTGATGGCCAAAAGGAAGGTCGTAACGTATGAAAACAAGCGTCACGGATTTCTGGCAGCTGCGGATGAGAGATTATGCTTGGAAAATACATTTTGGAGCCTGCATTTGCCGCGCATGTCTCAGCTCTCGACCTTCTTTGTCCTCGCCGCGTTGGCGCAGCCACTGCTCGCGCTCAATCCGGAGAGCCGCATTTCGCAATACGGACATACGGTCTGGCGGGTACAGGATGGGGCGCTGGCCGGAAATCCGATCGCATTCGCACAGACATCCGACGGCTACATGTGGATTGGAACGCAAAGCGGGCTGTATCGATTCGACGGGGTAAACTTTCAGGCTTGGAATCCGCCGTCCGGTCGACGATACCCATCTGGCAACGCCAGCATTACATCACTTTATGCTGCGAAGGACGGGAGTCTCTGGATCGGTAACGCTGGGGGACTCACACATTGGAAAAGCGGTAAGTTTTCTATCGTCTCCGCGCCTGTCGCGACCGTGGATGCAATCGGAGAAGACAGCGAAGGCGCGATATGGATCACACGCTCTCATGTGAACAACTTTACCGGACCGATCTGCAGAGTATGGACAGACAGCGAGCAGTGCTTCGGGCAATCTGACGGGATCGAGTCCACAGCCGCGACCTCAATTGCGGCTGATGCGCGGGGCCATTTCTGGAGCGGCGGCCTTGGCTCATTGCTGGAATGGCAGGGAAAGCACTTCAAGGAATATTTTCTACCCGGTGCAAAGGCATCCGACATCAGCCGCATCGTTCAGAGCGTTGCGGTTGACGCTGACGGAACGGTTTGGACCGGAGAGAGCCACACTGGCCCCCACGATGGATTGCAGCATTTTTCGAACGGGAGATGGATCTCCTCTACTGCGCCAGGCTTGAACGGCGAAAACGTCGGTGTACGTACTCTTTTTCTGGACCGGGATCATTCATTGTGGATTGGAACGGTAAATCAAGGGATCTATCGAATCCGCGGCCAGTCCGTCGACCATTTTGGCCATGAAGACGGATTGTCCAGCGACTCGATCTACCAGATCTTCCAGGACCATGAAGGTGGAATCTGGGTGGCAACCAGCGCGGGAATCGATCATTTCCACGATCTGTCGATTTTGACTTATCCAGGCAATCTGGGACCGAGCGCCGATTATGTTTCCGGGATTCTTGCCCGCGGCGATGGCTCGGTCACCACTTCGAGCATCGCGTCGATGGATTCGATTCAAAGTTCAAGAATCATCAGTCAACCGTGGCCGTCAGGCTTACGTGGCAACGCTACTTCGATGCTGGAAGATCACCACGGGAATTTATGGATCGGAGGCAGTGGCGGGTTAAGGGTTCAGGTCGAAGGCCGATGGCATGTCGTGCTCAACGAAAAACCGAATGACACCGTGAACTCTCTTACGGAAGATACCGATCACTCGATCTGGGCGATAATCAACGGCCCGCAGGCACGATTGCTCCGCATTGATAACTTTGCTGTTCGCCAGGAATTCAAGCCACCACAGGTTTCGGCGGCTTTCACTGTAATTGCAGATCCGCATGGCGGCATCTGGCTGAGTCTTCTGGATGGCAGACTGATGCGCTATCGAAACGGAGAGTGGCAACCCCTATCGATGGATCCGTTGACTCGAAAGTATTCGCGGGTTGGCGGCATCTTCAATATGTCGTTCGATTCGGAAGGCACTCTATGGGGAGCTGCAAGCGGCGGTGTAGTGGGGTACAGAAGCGGAAACTTGCAGTTGCTCAATGAGCGCAATGGGCTGCCGTGTGCCGCCAGTTACTCGACCATCTCGGATCTTCATAATGATCTTTGGATACAGGCCCAATGCGGCTTGATGCGAATCAAGAAATCAGAACTAGAACGATGGTGGAAAAATCCAGAAGTCGTCCTTGAGGTCACAGATTTCACCGTGACGGAAGGATTCAGGCCGGGGATCCCGTATTCTCACCCTGCAGCAGTTCGCAGCGCGGACGGAAAACTCTGGTATCACAACGGAAGCGTCGTGCAGATGATCGATCCCGATCATCTCCCTGACAACACAGTCAAACCACCCGTGCATCTGGAGCAGGTCATCGCCGATCACAGGATTTACGAAGCTCAAGGGAATTTGAGTCTTCCCGCCAAGACGCGCGAAGTGGAGTTCGATTACGCCGGTCTGAGCTTTACTGCGCCGTCCAAAGTTCTCTTCCGCTACAGGCTCGAGGGATACGACACGCAATGGCAAGAGCCGGGAACCAGGCGCTCAGCGTTTTATAACGACCTCGGTCCTGGGAAATATACGTTTCGAGTCATTGCCTCGAACAACAGCGGACTTTGGAATCAAGAGGGAGCGTCTCTGGAAATTAGAATCGCTCCTGCTTACTATCAGTCAAATCTGTTTCGCGCGATGTGCGGCGCAATATTTCTAGCGTTGTTATGGGGTCTTTACCTGCTGCGGCTCCGCCAGATGCGGCAGGAATTTAACATCGCTCTGGAAGCTCGCGTGAATGAAAGGACGCGCATTGCACGCGAGCTCCACGACACGCTCCTCCAGAGCCTGCACGGACTCATGCTCAAATTTCAAGCAGCGTGCAACATGCTCCCTCGCAGACCGGAAGAGGCCAGGCAGACGCTCGAGAAGGCAATTTCCGAGACCGAACAGGCGATCGTTGAGAGCCGCGATGCAATCCAAGATTTACGATCGCACCCAATCTCTGAGGGAAATCTGGCGAGCTTGCTGGAGGCTGCCGGCGAAGAGTTGGCGGCTCAAGACAAAAATGAGGTTTCGCCTCCTGGTTTTCGCGTAATTGTAGAGGGAGAGCCGCTGAAGCTCTCCTCGAACCTGCAGGACGAGGTGTATAGAATTACTCACGAAGTGCTGCGAAATGCATTCCGGCATGCCGGAGCGGGCCAAATTGAAGTCGAGATCCGGTACGACAAAAGCCAGCTTCGATTGCGAATACGCGATGACGGTGAGGGCATTGATCCTGAAGTTCTCGAAGAAAACCAGCGTCCTGGGCATTGGGGGCTGCCGGGAGTGCGAGAACGCGCGGAGCGCATCGGATCGCAATTGAGCTTTTGGAGCCAGGCCGGGGCGGGCACAGAAGTTGAGCTAACAATTCCTGCGGCCATCGCCTACGAGAGCGCACGAACTGGGCACCGATTCAGGATGTTTAAGAAGGAGCGAAAGACGTGATTCGTCAACCAGGCCTGATCCGAATTCTCACCGTAGATGACCATCCTCTTCTTCGGAGCGGAATCGAAACGTTGGTCAATGCGGAATCTGACATGAAGCTGGTTGCGGAGGCATCAAACGGCCAGCAGGCCATAGAGCTGTACCGACTGCACCGACCAGATGTGACTCTTATGGATCTTCAAATGCCGGAGGTGAGCGGCGCTGAGGCAATTGCCCAAATTCGAAGCGAATTCCAGGATGCGCGCATCATCGTTCTTACGACGTATCGAGGTGACGCTCAGATATTGAGAGCCCTTAGGGCGGGTGCGCGCGCTTACCTGCTTAAAAGTCAGCTACATCGTGAACTCTTGGACACGATTCGCGCCGTGCACGCAGGGCAGAAGCGCATTCCTCCCGACATCGCTGCGGAACTTGCCGAACACGCGACAGATGATGCCTTGAGCGCACGCGAAATCGATGTACTGCGCCTGATCGCCGCTGGAAACTCCAATAAGCTGATTGCCGATCAGCTCTCAATCGGCGAGGCAACTGTTAAGAGCCATGTTGCAAACATACTCTCCAAGCTCAGCGCCAACGACCGAGCCCATGCCGTCACAATTGGGCTGAAGCGTGGAATGATCGAACTATAGCCCCCCAAAAGAAGGATCATCCGGTCCTTATTTCAACGGTTTCAATTTACGCTGCGATGACCTAACCTGCGTGTGGAATGCTGCGGGAGGTCTCTCTGCAACGCCTGTTTTCGACGTTCGCGAACGGACTGCCCGGTCTGGGCCTTATGCTCCAGCGCCTTGTGACCGCCGTGATCCTTGTCTATGGCGCAGTCGCGCACCTGATCGCAACTCCCCATGGAGCCTCAGTCGGCCCACAACTCATCGATGCGGGCATGGGAATTCTTCTTCTTGTCGGCTTGTGGACACCGGTGGTTGGGGCTATGGTTGCGGTCCGTGAACTCTGGATCATGTTCTCAAGTGGAGGCGATCCGTCGATGCCTCTCGTTCTGGCAATGCTCGGAGCCACTTTGGCGATGATTGGTCCCGGCGCCTGGTCTATCGATGCCCGCCTATTTGGCAGAAGGCAAATTAAGAGGCTGCGCTAAGGCTCCTCGATCCGCCATTTGGGGGAGCAATCATCCGCCCGTAAAGCGGATTTCAAAAGCCGACGATTTGCGGTTCTCACCAAACATCCGCTTGAGCAAGAATCAGGGTCGAGATCGCAAGTTAATCAAGGTCGGGCTCTCTTCGGAAATCTAATCACATTCACACAAGGAGGTTTAATCATGTTGCAACCCACAACATCGAAGTCTCATCTTCATCAAACGCTTTGGCGGACATTGCCCGTTATAGCACTGATGTTTGCCAGCGTGGCTATTGCCCGCGCCCAGGCAACGAGTACTCAAACTGTGAAAAACATTGTGCTGGTTCACGGTGGTTTCGTCGATGGCTCAGGCTGGGAAGGCGTCTACAAGATTCTCACGAAAAAGGGCTACAACGTCACGGTCGTTCAGAATCCCACAATCTCCCTTGAAGGTGACGTCGCAGTGACCAAGAGAGTAATCGACGCGCAAAATGGCCCGGTGATCCTTGTGGGCCATTCGTATGGCGGGGCGGTCATCAGTCAAGCGGGAACAGATCCGAATGTTGCCGGGCTTGTCTATATCACCGCATTCGCGCTCGACAACGGTGAATCTGTCGGCACCATGATCAAGAACGCTCCTCCGGGCGCACCAGCCCCTCCGATTCTGCCGCCCCAGGATGGTTTCTTGCTTCTCGATCGCGAAAAGTTTCCCGCATCGTTTGCCGGAGATGTGAAGCCTGAGACCGCGGAGTTCATGGCTGCTTCACAGGTGCCGTGGGGGCTGGAAGCCTTGAACGGCGTAGTCACCGACGCCGCTTGGAAAACCAAACCAAGCTGGTATCTCGTTACTACGGAAGATCTGATGATTCCGCCCGACGCTCAGCGTTTCATGTCAAAACGAGCTGGTTCGAAAGTCGTAGAGGTCAAGGCAAGCCATTCCGTCTTCCTTTCGCACCCTGAGTCTGTTGCTTCAATCATTGAGCAGGCGGCAGCCGGGAGCCATGCATCGATGTAGTGATTTTCGTGAGGTGTTGCTAGAGCCTCGCACTCCAGAAGATACCTTGCTCTTCTGAACGGGTTTGGCTCCAGCTTTTCTTAAGCCGCACCTTGCGAACGTTCCTGCACTAAGGCCATCCGGCTTGCAACTCGCAAAGCCGTACCAAACGTTTCCCCAAATCAAGGAGGCATCATGTCTAACTCAAAATCAATTGTTCTCGTTCACGGCGGCTTCGTTGACGGCTCCGGCTGGGAGCCCGTCTATAGCATCCTGAAGAAGGACGGCTTCGATGTCATCGTAGTTCAAAACCCCACCATTACGCTCGCGGATGACGTCGCCGTTACGAGGCGGGCAATCGCAACAGCCAAGAAGGAAGTCATTCTTGTTGGCCACTCTTACGGCGGTGCGGTAATTTCGGAGGCCGGTAACGACCCCAAGGTTGCCGGGCTTGTCTACATCACCGCCTTTGCCTTGGATAAGGGTGAGTCGGTCGCGTCCTTACTCGCGAATCCGGCGCCCGACGCTCCTGAGCCGCCAATTCTGCCACCGGTCGATGGCTTCTTGTTACTCGACCGCGAGAAGTTCCCCGCTTCCTTCGCTGCTGATGTTAAGCCGAGCCTCGCTGCCTTCATGGCTGATTCGCAGGTTCCATGGGGTCCTGATGCGTTGCAGGGTGCTGTCAGCCAGCCGGCTTGGCGCTCCAAGCCAAGTTGGTACCTGGTCACAAAGGATGACAAGATGATCCCTCCCCCAGCCCAGCGAGCAATGGCGGAGAGGGCCGGTGCACGGGTAACGGAAACTCCGGGCAGCCATGCGATCTTTCTCTCCAATCCTGAAGCAGTCGTGTCAGTGATCAAGAAGGCAGTCGTAGGCGTTCCCGCTCTCGCGAGCTAAGTCAGGCTTCGATCGAGTGCGTCCGTCCGTCCCAATGTCAACAAACGAACGTGGCGCACCGATCAGGATAGTCGTCCGGAAGGAGGCGTCGATGCGAGTTGACCGACGCTTCCTCCGGTATTCCTTTTCAGGTATATGAACTACGCCCCCGCAATATCGACTTCTTACCGTTACCGTGCTTTCCTTTCGGTGCCCGTCAATTCCCGAAACATCCTGAGAATGCCGTGATAGGGCAGAGGTGTGCCAGGAATTCCAAGTGGCCGTAAAACCGGCTGCTCGGACAAGTGATCGCTGCCACTCGACTCGTTACGGCTGTCTCGATGAGCGCATTATCGCCAAAGCGCTCATTGATGCGAACAGGTCCTGATATGTCGGCTAGGCCCAGCGGTTCACTGCGACCTCGCAATGTCCACGATTGCCAACAGACGTTAACAATCATCGATCGCGAAAGCCATGCAGTGTGGTTCTGGACGGGACTCAAAGGGTCCTCACCGGTCCCGATTGTGCGCCGGAGCGGTAATTTAAGTGCTCCAACTCACAGTTGCGCAGTGAGTGAAGTGGTGTTGCGCAACGAAAATGCATAAAGAGGTGGTGTTGCGCGGTTGGAAGTGAGGGAGTGCGCAACGAAAGTGTTGCGCAGCGGGAGTGAAGAGGGTGCGCAGCGGGGTTTGGGCCCGTGTTTGGGCAGGATCCAGGTGGTTTGGATGGCTGGTGAGGGAAAAACGGGGGCTCAAAAAGGCAAATTCACTGTTTTGGATCAAACATCCTATAGGGCTTTTTAGCCCCCCTCGTTGCTTAAAGTATCAAGACGAAATGTTCCGGAACACAACCTATAGGGGAGGGTCCACAAAAAGCCCGACCTCGATCGCCCCACAAAAAGACCGGTTTCCGTAAACCGGCCACACCGAAGTAATCTGCGGGGGCCAGGAGTAACCGGCGGGCTAAAAAGCAGCAGAGTGCGACGACAACCCTGCCGGCCACGAGAAAGCACATCTTAAGAACCAACCAGCCCAGACCAGCAACACACATCCATGCCGGGATATCGGCATAGCCAGTAGCGAGAGAACAATCGAGTACCCGGCAACGACACCCGGCAACGATGCTCGGCAACGAGACCAGGCTGCGATGGCGGCAACGATGGCGTGACGGAGCATCTGATCATCTGATCAACAGATAAGCCGGGCAACTGTGAACTGGGCAACAGACCAGCAGGGCAACTATCCAACAGGCCAACCATCCAACTGGCTGGCTACTCATGCGTCCCTGCCCAACGGGACTGCGGAGACTGAAAATCTGCAGGCCTTCTTCGTCCGCGCACGCGCGAGGTTCTTGTGGTTGGGCAGGACGGAGGGACCTAGTTGTACTCCCTGGAGTAGGGCGCGACATCGGCCAGGATGGCCATCTTGTTGATGTCGGGGTAGTCTTCGGGGTTGAGTCCCTCGAGCTCTGGGTGCAGGGCCTCGTAGCCGGCGCCGGGCAAGCGGGCGAAGCCCTGGTCGACCTTGACGAAGGGATCGCCCTTGCGGAAGTTGGTGTAGTAGTCGTCTCCAGGCATCCAGGAGGGCATGGTGTTGGGGATCTCGTTGGCCTGGGGTTCGAAACCCTCGCGCTGGATGAATCTGCGCAGTGGTTCTGAATAGCCGAACATCTCTTCGAGTCCCGGTGAGGGCGCCATGCCGGCGCCGATCTCTTTCTCGTAGTAGCGCCGTGAGGTGGATGTCATCTGGCGGGAGCCCTGGTAGTAGACATCCTTTCCCTTGTTGTGATCTGGGAATAGAGCATTCAGGATGCTCTTTGTGGTGAACCTTTGGTTCGCACTCCTCTGAGCACATACTCATCGTGTAGTTCAAATCCAGGCGAACTTGACTTGTTCGCCGCTTAGGAGTAATGAGTATATGGGTACAATGTTTACACCTCTTCCGTCCACAGCTGAGAACGAGTACTTCCAGGGTGTCTGGAGCCGCATGTTCGGGTCCTTTATGGCGAGCGGCCGTGAGAAAGCAGCGCTTTCAGTCGAGCAGGCAGCCGAGCTGACCGGCATAGAAGCTCAGAGGTGGTCGGCGATGGAGGCCGGCGCCTGGCTTCCGGAGACCCGGCAACAGTTCCATCTGATAGCCGCAGCTCTCGATATCAACTGGGACACAATGGTCGGAATCGTCATGATGTGCCGTGGGGCGTGGGGATTAAGCTAGCGGCCGATAATCATAGCCGCATACACTCATCTCTGAGAGAGGAGGTGAGAAATACGGCCAAACCAGAAGACAAAGGGACAAAACGCATGAACTTGAACGTTCCCATCGAGCTCCACAACAGCTTCAAGTCGGTCACCGCTGCCCAGGGGCAGAACATGACCGACGTGCTACTGGAGAAAATCAAGGACTACATAGCCAAGCACTCACCCAAGCCGAAAGGACGGCTCAAGTGAAGAAGGCTGTCCTATATATGAGGGTCTCCAGCCTGGACCAACACCCGGAGACCCAGCTTCTCGACCTGCGGCAGATGGCCGCCCAGCGCGGCTACGAGATCGTGCATGAGTTTACCGACCGGATCTCCGGCGCCAAGGCGCGCCGGCCCGGGCTGGACCAACTGATGTACGATGCCCGCCGCGGCCGCTTCGATGTTGTGCTGGTGTGGGCCTCGGACCGGATCGCCCGGTCGGTCAAGCACTTCCTTGAGGTGCTCGACGAACTGAACCGGCTCAACATCGAGTTCATCAGCTTCCGTGAGCAGATCGACACCGGCGGCCCGCTGGGCCGCGCCATCGTGGTCATCATCGGCGCCATCGCCGAGCTTGAACGCAGTCTGATCGTCGAGCGTGTCCGGGCCGGTATGTGCCGGGCCAAGCTCGAAGGCCAACACATCGGTCGTCGTCCACTCGACCTCGACCGAGAAGCCATCCTTCGCGACCACAGGCTCGGTCAGAGCCTGGGCCAGATCGCAAGAGAACACAGCATCTCTCGGGCTACCGTGCACCGTGTCGTCCACGAAGTCATACCAGTCTCAACGGAGAAAGTCGCATGATCGAACACTCAGCAGACTTCCTGCCCTTATGGATGTTGATCGCTGCCGGCTTCGGCTTCCTCGCCGGCGAACTCTGCGGCGACCACCGCCGCCATCTAGCCTGCGTGAAGCAGACCAATGAACAACTTCGCGATCAGCTGGAAAAAACCACGGCCGACACCCAACCGATCAAGCGCGCCCTCAAGGAGCAACGGGGCGTGATCAACGACATCCACCGCCGTTTAGTGGCTGTTTCAAAAGGCCTCGAAAAACGCCCCTCCTAAACCCCACAAAACAAACGGCCGGAAATCATCAATCCGGCCGTTCCAAAACCTATACCTTGCGGTACACTCATCGTCACCCCGAAAAGATCTCCAAACCTTGATGTCGCGCTCCAACTCGGACAGAAGCTGCACTGGCATCGTTAATCAAGATGCCGAAGCTTCAAGTCTGGTGGTTAGTTTGCTGCGACCCAAAGGCCGATCGTGTGCTGAACCGAAGTTGCAGTTGTAGTGATCGTCGTCGTAATCGAAGTTGAGTTCGACCTTTCTCCTCCGCCGCCGTTGTTCCCGCTTCCACATCCCTTCGGCTGGCAGACACCCATGATGATGGCGAGCGAGAAGAACCTAAGTGTCTTCCAGCGCTTCGCCCCAAACAGGAATACGTGGCTTCGAACGGAATTTCTGTTGCTGCCAACCTAAACAATAGCGATTACCAATCCGGGGGCGGATTTGTCGCCTGCTGTTCCATGATGAAGGCCTACTTGACGTATCAGCTGACCCGATATGCGCAACCTGGTCCCTCGAACCTCGACAAGGTTCGAGACATCGAGGCATTCATCGCCCGCCAAGTCCTGTGCCAATATCCGTTTGCCTATGACGGGCCTGTCCAGAATCAAAGTGAGGCTATCAAAATAGCCGAACACTCCAAATGGCCCAGGTGAGTCAGAGACCGAGAGGCTCACTTCGCATGCCGGCATATACCACGCGTTGCCAATCCTGGTTCGTTCCTGCGCTGCAATTGCGACGGCGCCGTTTGGAAATCTCGATGCGAAGACGAATGGCTTATCGCCGTTCGCCGCCACTTCCGGCAAGCCGATATTGCGAGCAACACAAGCAGGAGCTCCTTGCCTTACGGCAGCTCCAATGATTTCACTATCCCATGTCTGCCCTCGCTCAAAGTTCCAACTGTCAGTCAGGATTTCGTCACTGAGCTTCACTGAGCCCAATCCCGCGGAGAACGGAGGCGCAATCCGTTGCCAGCGAACCGCTCGAACGACCTCATCCATCCGTCTCTTGGCTTGTCTGGGACCGTAGAAAGCCAGATCGATGTCCGCGCCAGGCCGTAATCCGTTAAGCGGGTAGCGCATGACTCCCATCGTGCATCCCATCGCCGCGGCCACATAGACCTCGTCTTCCACGTTTAGAAGACCAAGCACCTCAGTATGCCCCTCCGCTCCTTTCAGCATTTCAGCCAACCGGTCCAAAGTGGTAGGCAGAGAGAGCATCGATGTCACATCGTAGGTTCTGTAGACATCGGTGTGCCTCAGTATTTCCGTTCGTTTGCAACCCCAGGGCTGCGAACCGAATCTCCCATCGTTTCTCCAATCCCCATTCACGGGGCCCTCTCCATGGACATGTTCAAGCGTAAGGGGAATATGAGTTTCGTTGCGGAGCTCTACCAAGTGGAATGCCGGATCGCCGCCATCGATCTTCCAATATCGAATCCCGGCCGATTGACTCGCACTCTCCAGGCGGCGATCTGCGGCGCCTCCTGGCGTATCGCGGCACCACAAAGCAGCGCCACGCCATCCGGCGCCCTCAATTGCCTTATTCAATTCGGTTAGCCGTTCGGTGCCAGATCCTGTAAACGAGGGGAATTTCGCTGCATCCAGCTCGAATGTAGAAGTACCGCCAACTTCCCAGCCGTCATCGAGGAGAAAGAACAAATCCTTGCGAATCTTCGGGAAGAATTCGGTCACCCATCCTCCATCTCCGAACAGGACCTTCTCCGACATGGCATCGTGAGCAAGTTTGCTTCCTGAACTTCCTTCCAGTACCCTGGGATTGAGCGTTTGAAGATGTTGGCCATACATGTAATTCTGCGCTGACCACGTGCACCAGTAGTTCGGCGCACTCGAAGGCTCTGAAGGGACCAGGCTCTGTCCCGCCTGCATGGGCAAGGTGGAGTCTGCCGCCAGTGCTCGTGTCTTGCGCGCCACTGCAGCCGCTAGAAGCGCAGATATGAACTCCCTCCGATTTGCCACTCCCCACTCCCCTCCCGCTTTCGTCGCTTGCACATGTTTATCATGATCGGTGCAAATAAGACTTGATGAGATTCAGATTGCCACGAAGCTCCTCGTGCTCCACATAAATGCAATGCGTTAAGGTCGGCTATGCCTCAAGCAGTGACCTTACGCTTCATTTCGGAATGGGGAACGAGCCTCGCGGCGCGATCGAGATTCAATGGCCGTCCGGGACGCTGCAAAAGCCCGGCGAGGTGGTCGCAAATCAACGGCTCGAAATCAAGGAGCCTCTGTGAACAGGTCATCGACGTGCAAAGCTGGATTTCATCTCGGAGATCGCAGAGGCATGCGTCACGGATTTGGTTTGTTGTGTTCGCCCGTGGTCGCCTGAGGAGCTGCTTTCGGTGGCGCTGGTTCCTCCTGACCCTGGTTGGCCTGCCGCGCGGCCTGGAGCGGCAAATCGTCAAAGCTGCGCTTCAGGCTCTCTCTCTGCGCCTTCAGCTTCAGGAATTCCTCCATCTCACGCTTTGCCGCGTCGAGATCTCCAACCTTCCGGCTGGCTTCGCTCAAGTGATAGTAGGCGGTCACATTCGTTGGGTCTAATTGGACGGCGCGGCTCAGATAATTGCGGGCCTCCAGGCTGGAATCCGAAGCCAGCAGAACCATGCCATAGCCTTCGTTTGCGTCGGGGTCGTCAGGTTGAAGTTGAAGAGCGCGTTGATAGTGCTGGGCAGCGCCTTTGAGATTCGAGCGTTGCATTTCAATATCGCCGAGCCTGCATTCGGCCTTCTCGTCCAAGGGATTGTCCTCGAGCGCTTTCTCATACTCGCCTTCCGCTTCGGCGCGCTCCGCATCATTGAGCGAGACGCTCAGCGCATCACCCAAAGCAAAGTGGACGCCGGAGAGATGCGGGTCCCTCTGGATCGCGAGGCGATAGGCCTGGATGGCACCCTCGATGTTTCCAATCTGTGCCATGCGATCGGCACGCAGCTCGAACATGCGTGCAGAATCGGGTTCAAGCTCGGCCATGGTCACGAAGGATTTGTCGGCGAGCAGCGAGTAGACCTGGTGCGCCGCATAGAGCACATCAATATTCGCTGGGTCGAGACTCTTTAACTCATCCACCACTCTGGCCGCCCGGTTCAATTCGCCGGCTTCAAGAAGAATGCCGAATAACTGCTTGCCCACGGCCAGACGTAACGATGGATCGGTAACATGCTCGAAGGCTTGCTCCAGGTGCACAGCTGCGTCTGCGTTGTCCCCGGTTTTCACCTCCGAGAGTCCGCAGAGCGCTGTGATGTTCCAGAGATCCGGCTTAAGACGGAGAGCAATTCTGAACTCGGCGGCCGCCGGAACAAACTTACCCTGAAGATAGTTCGCCAGGCCTAAGTTGGAATGTGCGCCAATGTTATCGGGATCGAGAGCGAGTATCCTTTGGTACTCCGCCGCAGCCTGTGCCAGTTTCTGACTGTGAAGATCAGACTCCGCCTGCTGTGCGAGGCGAACAATCTCCGGGTTGGTTTTAGTTATTTCCTGAGCGGATGCACGTTGGCAAGAGGGTAGTAGACCCAGCAGCAGCCACGCGAGCAGGATGCCGAGCGGGAGTTCCGCCACGGTATTCGCTCCTTTATCGACGCCGATACATTCCGCCCAGATTCGCATAGTGCTTGTCCGACGCCTGTGAGGATACCAGATTTCGAGGAATTCAAAGCGTGGGTTACTTCTGTTCGGGAACCACTTCAAGCGCGGTCAGGTTGGCATAATTCTGATTGGGGACAAAGGATAGGAAGAGCTTGCCCTGGTGATTGGGCCTCAATCCGTGGAATGTCCTGGTCAATGCCTTGAGGGCTCCGCCTGATTCTTTGTATATGTCGAAGTCGTGCAGCAGATAAGTGCCGTTGCAATAGACATCGAAGACGCGCCTACCGGTCCACGCGCCACTCGTGTCTCCGTTTTGCGGCGCGCCAAACCATGCTTCGGCAAAATAGAGGGTGAGCGTGTAGGTTGTGTCCGTGGCGACTGGGATGGCATAGGTGAAATTACCATAGCGCTCCGACTGGTAGAGTTCAGGATCGCTTGTGCTTTCCACCTGATCTCGGTTCGCCCGCCTGCGTCCGCCTTCAACGAATTGATCCGGGACCCACAGGCGGCCCGCCTGGTCCTCAATCGCAGAATCGCTTGCGACCCAGCGGACCGGCAACATGGTTTTGCCGTCGGTGCGGGTTAGTTCGATGGCGTTAACAAACGCAACTCCCTTGAGCGCCCAGTGATTGCGGAATTGCAGATGAAGCTTTCCGTCAGAAGCGGGCGAGATCCCAGCGAATACACGAACATCTGCCGTGTTGCTCCCTCCCGCATCGGAAAGCGGATCGAAGTCGGTCAATATTGGCGCGCCGTTCGCGGTGACGTCGAACATGCGACTCGATTCCCCGCCTCCCTCGGAATTGTCTTCTCCGTAAAAAGTCTCCGCGAAGCAAAGGCGCAACTCATAATCACCGGGCCTCAGCGGAATGTCATAACCAAATTCCTGACCTTGTCGCGCCGATAGAAACAGTTGCGGATCACTGGTTCTTAGGATTCGTCGACTAGAGACGGACCAAGGCTCGCCGCCATCGAAATATCGATCCGCCGTCCAGATATGCCCAAACTGATCCGTGTAGCTTTTCGCCGATGAGCCCGCCATGATCAGAACTTCGGCAGACGCAGCCCCGGCGCTGGGCACTGGTAGCGTTGAAGCGGCCGTTGGAAGCGCCTGCTTCTTTGCGCGAATGTGGCGATTGATTACAACTCCTCCCACAATCAAGCCGACCAGGAGGAGTGCCGACAGTCCGATCGCGAATTTGCCGATGGGGACCTGCTTCGGCAAGGAGAGGGGCGGCGGTTCCGCAGATTTTGCAGGCGTTCCCTGGCTCAAACTTCCGGCAGCAGTTCTTTCCTCCTGCGCTGAGACGAACTGAGGCAGGTAATTACCCTGGGGCAGGACCAAACGAATGGGATGGCTCGCACCCTCGTTTGCGTAGTAGTCGTGGAGCCGCTTTCGCACCCGATGTGCTTCCACGCGAACGATGGAATCCTGCTGGGGGTCGAAGTCAGGACGACGGCCCAAGGCTTCCACCGCGACCTCGAACTCGGTCACGTGATCGATTCCGGCAAAGAATTTGTCGCAAACGTACTTGAGAAATCGGCTGGAATTTGTATGGCCGGCAAAGAGGGTCGATGACAATACCGCTTTGTATTCAGCAAACTCCGCGGCTCTGTCAGTTACCAGCATGTCATACCCCGAGCGCATTTACGTTAACACAGGCAAATCACCCCGGCAACCATTTCCCAATCCCCGGTTGTAGCGTATCGGGACGGAATTGTAACGTGACAAAGCCCGGGCAACTCCAAGCAGTTCAACTTCATTTCGCGGTTTCGTTACAGAATCGGCAAAGTACCGCAATTAACGAGGATTGTGCTGGACATGGTCTGAAAGTGGGACGCATCCTAGTCGCGAATTGAACTAGTCGTAGATGAGAACGTTTACCGATTCGGTCTTCAGGAGGTTCCAAATGAATCGACGGTCATGTGCAGGTAAGTTGCAAACCGCCCTAAACTCTCCCGACTGTTCCGGGGCAGGCTTGGGGAGATCCCAGCCCGCAGCATCCGCGTCGGGTCCCGAACGCGGGAATCGAGTCACGTTAAAGTGGCGTCGCTTGGTCGCCGCACTCGCGTGCCTGGTCCTGCTTGTTTCAGTTTCCACGCCGGCCTTTGCGCAGATTGACATCTCGGCTTCGCTGACGGGACTTGTCACTGACCAAAATGGCGCAGTCGTCCCCAACGCTACGGTAACCGTGCTCAATGTTGATACCGGAGTCCGGGCGAAAACGACGAGCAACGAAATTGGCTCCTACCAGTTCGTTTCGCTCTCCGCCGGCACTTACAAGGTCACCTGCACCGTCGCCGGCTTCAAGACGTTTGCGGCGGATCAGGTGGTGCTCCATGCCGGGGGGGGTACGACACTTCCAGTGACCCTCCAGGTTGGTACGGCCAACGAAACAGTCACAGTTTCAGGATCGGAGGCGATGGTAGACACCGAAACCGCGAACAATCTAACCACCATCAGTGCCGACCTCATCGGGGGCATTCCTGTTCAAGGGCGCGATCCGCGAGAGTCAATGGAGGTTCTGATGCCGGGAGCAACGGCCGCCGGTACCGGAGCCAGCTTCTTCATCCCGGTCACCAGTTTCAATGGGGTTTCGCAGCTGACCAATAACTACGACATCGATGGCGCCGCCATGAACGACTATATGCATGGCTCGGCGGCTGCGGACTTTCCGCAATCAGAGAACACTTCGGAATTCAGCGTTGCATCAGCACTCCCCGACGCATCGGTCGGGCGTGGCGCAGGGGGACAAATCGAGGCTACGTTGAAAAATGGCACCAATAAATACCACGGCCAGTTCTGGGCCTACCTGCAGAATGGCGCGTGGAATGCGAATCCATGGTCGAACAACTTTCAGGGTATACCGCGGCAGCCGTTCCACCAGGACTGGTATGGCGGAAATGTAGGCGGTCCCGTGTGGATTCCGAAGCTCTACGAGGGGAAGGATAAGACCTTCTTCTTCCTGTCCTACGAGCGCACCAGCACTTCAAAGAATTCGACGACCACCGGGCAGACGATTACCAACGACGAGCGCGGCGGCAATTTCACCAATTCGCCAGACGGAGTTCCGGTCATCAACGGCGTGGCGACGCCAATCATTCCCACGTCCGATTTCGGTCCAATCGGGCAGGCCCTCAACGCTTCCGGTGGAACAGCGATTATGCCGGCGC
Source organism: uncultured Acidobacteriaceae bacterium (assembly GCA_963808695.1). Lineage (GTDB taxonomy): Bacteria > Acidobacteriota > Terriglobia > Terriglobales > Acidobacteriaceae > Telmatobacter. The sequence continues at coordinate 539,693 of CAWEHF010000002.1, read as the reverse complement.
CCACTGCCGGGACTGACAACTTTACCTGGAATCCGAGCGACGTAAGTCTGATTCAGACATGGGTTGTGAGAATCGATGAGAACCTTGGCAACAAACATCGCCTCTTCGGCAGCCTCTGGTGGTACAACGATAATCCGACGTTCCAGGACATGTACGACGAATTCAGTGAGCAATCGTGGGCGACGCAATATCCCAATCCTGGCGCAACCTGGGGCGAACCGGTGCAGACCAAGGTCTGGGCCGTCAACGACACGTACACGATCACGCCCTCAATGATTAACAACTTCGTCCTGGGTCTGACGCAAACGGAGATTTCAGTTACCAACACATGCGCGCCGTGTACCGGGGTGGTGAACCCATCGAATACAGGAATTGCCGCCGTAGGCGACTCTCTGGCCCCGGATATCGCGGAAATTTCCACTCCGCGGAATATGGGCGTGGACATCTGGAACGGATACATCAATCCGATGACCCAGCACACCTGGGACATCACGGACAATTTCACGTTCACCAAAGGGCGCCACACAATCAGAACAGGCCTTGAACTCCGCAATTTCCATGAGCTCTTTAACCAGACGTATGATTCCGGAGCCGACGTTTGGTTCGAAGACTATGACAATTCATACGGCGGCACCGGCAACGGAATCGCCGACATGCTGCTCAATGGCGGGCCGCTGGGACAATTTGGGGGAGGGTTTTATCAGAACAGTACGCAAAACCTCGATATTAACTATCCGGCTCGCGAGGCATATATCCAGGATACCGTTAAGTTGAAGCCTCGCCTGACCGTCATGCTTGGTTTTCGATTGCAGCCGTACTTCGGAATTCGCCCGGCCAACAATGCCTTCGTAACCTTTGTTCCGGGGCAGCCATCCACGGTCTTTCCAACAGCCCCTGTTGGATTGGTGACGATCGGCGATCGAGGTATCCCGAACAATCTGACCGGAGACCACTATAACGTGGGACCGAGGGCGTCCTTTGCATGGGACATGTTTGGCAATCACAAGGCCGCGCTCAAGGGTGGTTATGGATGGTACAACGATTATGAGTACACGCTCGGATTCAACGGATATACCACAACCGCACCGTATGGCGTGGACTATTCGCCGGTTCAGGGACCGGGGCTGAACCTCTCACAGCCTTATCAGCAATACGGCAGCGTGCCGTTTCCGTATAAGGTTCCGACCGCGGGATCGGCCGCAGCCGACACCCTGGTCTTCCCAAGTCCGCTAAGTACGCAAGCAATAGTTCCCGGCTACAATGCGGGCCAATATCACAAGTTCAACCTGGCATTTGAAATCGAGCCGATTAACACCTATGTATTCTCCGCAGCGTGGGTGGCGACACGTGGGACTCACCTCAATGAATCGCATAACCAGAACTGGCCCAGGTTTGTCCCAGGCGGAAGCACGAACGACGGTGCAAACATCCTTTCGCGCGAGCCATACTATCCGGCCGGTTTTAACGGAATCACCACGTTCTATTCGGATTACAACTCGATGTATAACTCTCTGCAAGTCCAGGTGAACAAGAGGTATTCGTACGGCCTGACTCTATTGGGCACGTACACTTACAGCAGCAGCTCGGCTCAGCAAGGTTGCAGATACGAGGCAGACTGTGCGCTGGACTACTACAGCCCAGGGACCGTACATCAAATGACTGCTGCTTTTCGTTACCAGATACCGCGGTTTCTGAGACGGAACCAGTTAGCTGACAAGATCTTCGACGGGTGGGCAGTCGGCGGCACGGGAACCGCAAGCACTGGAGGCTATGGCAGCGTCAGCGATTACAACTGCAACGAATTCGACTTTAGCTCGGCCGGTTGCTACGCAAACTACACCGGAGGCCCCGCGCTGCTTTCAAACCGCAAGAGCGTGGTCATGTCCGGGGGTAGCGAGATCGGCGTCAGCTGGCTGGATCCGAGCAAGTTCATTCGGGCGGATCAATCCCTCGTCAATGGGAAGCCTACGACAGTGCCGGGTGTAGGTCAGCGGCTGTTCCTTGGTAATGCCGCGTACGGCGTCTTCAAGGGGCCAGCTTCTGGTATTGAGGACTTCAATGCCAGCCTCGACAAGGACTTTGATATCTGGGAGACCATGAAGTTGAATTTCCATGCAGAGGCATTTAACGCACTGAACCACACGGTGCTCAACGGTCCCGGGTATAACAACACCGTGGGCCCGAATACGGAGGGCTTTGGAATTATTAGCTCCGCCAACGCGCCACGAAACGTTCAATTGTCTTTGCACTTTATTTTCTGAGCCGGCTCGCCGGGCAGGCTCATGCGTGTGGCCGCCGATTTCGCGCGGCCTCACGGAGCCCTCCAATCGCAGCTTGACGATGGGCATCTGAGGCAAATGCGACGTGTAATGGAATGGCATCGTTCACAGCGAATGATTAAACCAAAGCTGCGTTCTTTTGGCAGCTGGAATCGAACAGCATCAAGGTGAAGTCATGACTGGAAAGAAGAAGATGACACGAAGAGAGTTGATGACGATGCTATCGGCAGCTGGGGTGGGCTCCTTAATGGTTTCGCCCCGGCTATGTAGCCAGCCTGTTGATAGCGGATGGGTAAAGTGCAAGGAAAACCCCGTGCTCGGGGGGCAGTATGGTACATGTTTTGACATTTCGGTGCTCCACGAGTCGGGGGTCTACCGAATGTGGGTCTCATGGCGACCAAAAAAGAGCATTGCCATTACTGAGAGCAACGACGGGATTCATTGGAGTCCACCCGAGATCGTTCTTGGACCTCGCCCGGAGGCTGGTTGGGAAGATGACATGAATCGCCCCGTGGTGGTGCGCCGCACTGACGGATATCACATGTGGTTCACGGGGCAGGCAAAGGGAGGGTCGAAGATTGGCTATGCTACCAGCCCGGATGGGCGCGCGTGGGTCAGACAGTCAATTGAGCCCGTATTGGAGCCGACAGCTCCATGGGAAGGCGTCGCCGTCATGTGTCCGCACGTGATGTGGGATAGCCAGGCCCGCCTCTGGAAGATGTGGTATTCGGGGGGACAACAATACGAACCAAATGCGATCGGCTTTGCAACGAGCAAAGATGGGCTGCACTGGGACAAGTTCGCCGCCAATCCAGTCTTGGCGCCTCGCCCGGACATCGCGTGGGAAAAGAACAGGGTGACCGCCGCACAGATCATCAGTCGGAAGGGTTGGTATTACGCGTTCTACATCGGGTTCCGCGACATCGATCATGCCCAGATCGGGATGGCGCGATCGAAAGACGGAGTCACGGGCTGGGTTCGACACGCGGGAAACCCCATCGTCCGGCCCACTCCCGGAGGCTGGGATGCTGACGCGTGCTACAAGCCCTTTGCAGTCTATTCCGACGGCCTGTGGCGGCTTTGGTACAACGGCAGAAACGATCACCTGGAACAGATCGGCTTGGTCACACACTCCGGCGAGAATCTCAATTTCGTCGCGGAATCGTGAGAGTTGAAAGGTTACAGCGCGTAGCCGGAATTCAAGTGATACACCAGCATGGGTGGTTTTATGCCTTTTATATCCGATGCGAGAACTTGCAATGCCCGCGCGCTTGGGTTGCTCCTACTGTGCTGCGTGCTTACCTTGTGCGTGACCACACATGTTAGCGCGCAGAGGAAACCAGCAGCCGCGGTGCTCCATCCCGAGTCGTACCATCATTACTTCACCGAATTCGCTGAGCAGGAACATGAGTTCCTGAACGACCAGCCAGTTATCGACTGGCCCTGGTTTGCCAACAACATTCCATGGCTCGATGTGCCCGACAAGGAACTGGAGCAAATCTACTACTTCCGTTGGTACTCGTTTCAGAAGCACATACGCCACACACCCGACGGATACGTCATCGACGAATTTCTTGACAATGTACCGTGGGCCGGCAAGTACAATGCAATCGATTGTGCGGCAGAGGATCATCTGAAAGAAGCGCGCTGGCTGCGCGATACAGCCTACGCAGAACAGGACGCGCGCTTCTGGTTTTCGCCTGATGGAGAGCCTCGCCGCTACAGTTTCGCTGCGGCCGATTCAGTTTATGCAGTCTATCTCGCCAATGGCGACAAAAAATTGGCGACTGGTTTACTACCCGCCTTGGTAAAGAATTACGAAGCGTGGGAGAAGACGCACCAGGATCCCAATGGCCTGTTCTGGCAGATCGACGACCGCGACGGCATGGAAGACAGCATTGGCGGCAGCGGCTATCGTCCGACCATTAACAGTTACATGTATGGGGACGCAGTTGCCATCTCGAAGATCGCCACACTCAACGGAGACGAGTCCCTGTCCCGGCAATACACGAAGAAGGCCGAGGATCTGCGCGCTTTGGTCGAAAGCCGCCTCTGGAACCCGAAGGATGAGTTTTACGAGACAGCGCCGCGCGGTTCAGGCGCGACCTGGGTGGGCGTGCGCGAGCTGATCGGCTATGTTCCCTGGTACTTCAATCTGCCTCACGCTGATCAGGTAGTAGCCTGGCAACAGCTCACTGATTCGCATGGATTCGCGGGGAAATACGGTCCGACAACCGCCGAACGCAGAAGCCCTCGTTTTCGCTTTGAGTTTCCGCATGAGTGTCTTTGGAACGGACCATCCTGGCCCTTTGCAACCACGCAAACATTGGTAGCACTGGCGAACCTTTTGAACGGTCCTTCGCAGACGGTCATTGGACAGGAAGATTATCGTGAAGTATTAGCCGAGTACGTCCGTTCCCAACATATCCTTCTTCCAAATGGCAAGAGCATCCCGTGGATCGACGAGGACCTTGATCCCGATACTGGCCAGTGGATCGCACGCACAATTCTCGAAGAGAAGAAACAACCGCCGCCCAATCGCGGCCGTTATTACAATCACTCCGGGTTTGCCGATCTGATCATTACGGGACTGATTGGTCTTCGACCATCGAGCGGCAATGAAGTTCTCATCCGCCCGCTCGTGCCACCGGGTGCGTGGGAGTACTTCGCCCTCGATGGCGTTCCATATCACGGTCACTGGTTGACTATTCTGTATGATCGTGACGGAAACCGATATCATCGCGGCGTCGGACTGCAAGTCTTATGCGATGGCCGCATCGTCGGCCACTCTGCAACGCTGCAACCGCTGCATGTTTTACTCCCGAGCGACACAAGATTGCAAATATCCGGTGTTTCTCCTGACTTAAAATCAAGCACGAAACTCTCTCAGCAGGAGCATCCGTTCCCGATGCGCCACTACAACAACTGCCCTCCCAGTGAAGGCATTCGAAGCCGGAAGTGGCCGATGCGATTCGTCTTTCGGAAATGTCTCAAGCGAACAACGTGCTTTGCCATGCCATTGAGTATGCTGCTCTCACTGGCATGCGTTTCGGGCACGACGGTCGGGCTCTTCGCACAAGCGATGTCGGTAAAGAAGGGGATTGGTGAATATGGTCAACCGCATGCAGCGCATACCCTCACGGACGCGAGGGTTGCGTGGTACTACGATTGGCAGCCAACATCAGACGTTCCCAATCCGCCGGCAGGCATTCAGTTCATCCCGATGATCTGGGGTGAAAAGAATCTCAACACTGCCGACGAATCCGCGGCTAAGAAGTCCGGAGCGGGGATATTACTCACCTTTAATGAGCCAGACAATGCCGGTCAATCCAATATGAGCGTGGCTCAAGCCCTGGCCGCGTGGCCTCAACTCGAAGCGCTCAATATGACCCTCGGCTCTCCCGCTGCAGGTGAGGATGCTACGAAGCCGAATGGGTGGCTGGCCCAATTTATGGCCGGGGCAAAGGCTGCCGGGTATCGAGTGGACTTCATCTGTATTCATTCCTATCAGTCAAACTTTGATCCTGCCATTGCGACTCAGAATCTAGTCAATTATCTTGATGCCGTGCACAAGATGTACAAACTGCCAATTTGGGTTACTGAGTACGCGATGGGCTACTGGCCTTCTTCGCGAGGAATTACCCCGACCTACCCCATCCAGGCGGCATTTGCGCGTTCCTCAGGCCGTGCTTTGGAAAAGCTGCCGTATGTGCTGAGATTTGCGTGGTACTCCGACACTCCGAATCAACCCTCATGGTCGGCATACAACACGGACGGCACAGAGACTGCCGTCGGCGCCGCTTGGAGAAAAGTGCCTGAGTAAAGTGAAGCCTGTGCCAATCCAGAACCGTGCGGGTTGATCGAGGACAGATGGCTCCCTCTCCAGAGAAGTTGTTCGTAGAACGCTCGCAAAGGAGTTCTTCAGATGAGAATGCGATGCTTCGTCAGCTGCCTTCTGTTATTCGCTCCAGCGATTACTGCCATCAGAGCTGTGGGGCAGAATACCGTCGTGGCGGAGTCTGCCAACAAAGACTGGATAGGTCTGAACTTCATGCGCCCTGACGTGGGCCGGCCGGGTAACTACGACTTCAAGACAAACGGCGTCTGGTTGGCGGGGCAACTGAATGAAATGGGTGTGCAATGGACCCGCATGGCTTTCTCCTGGGTTCTGGTGCAGCCAAGCAAGGATGAATTCGACTGGAGCGCATACGATCTCATCGTGGATGCTTGCACAGCGAAACACATCCAGATACTCGCAACGCTCGGCGGCCATTTTGACAAGCCACCGGTTCCAACATGGGCAGGCAAAACGCTGGCCGACGTGGTGGCCAATCACCCCGAATATCTGGAGAAGTTCATACGGGTGTGGGTCAGCCGCTACAAAGACAGGATTCACTACTGGGAGATTCTTAACGAGCCCTCGGGGCAGCATTTTGATTTGACGCTTCGTGCATATGTGGAAAAGATCCTTAAACCCAGCTACCGCATTATCAAGTCAGCTGATCCGCAGGCAAAGGTTCTTCCGTGTGCCTATGGCAATTTGCCCGATGCTCATTCCAGTGAAGAGGATCCACGCGGAAGCGAAGCGTTTTGGGATCTGGCGCGCGGTTACTATGACATTGGCAACTTTCACGAATACGCCGATTGGAACATTTTTCGCACGCAGCCCGTCGCAGATATGGAAGAGCGGGATCTGCGCAAGTTCAAGGCGCTGATGGCCAAGCACGGCGAAGGGAAGAAGCCGTTCTGGGTTACGGAGATTGGCTGGTGGGGAACAGGCAGCCTAAGTAATAAATACGATGTGTATCGTCAGGATCCCGAAACTGGCGTGACCTTTAAGGCGGTCTACACTGGCAAGGAAATCATGGAGAATCCGGTAGTCCAGCGCGAGGATGCGTTGCGGGCTGAATGGATGAAGGATTTGATTACTCGCGTGGCGTCAATTCAGGGTTGCCAAAAGATATTCCTTTGGGCTTCGATGGATGAGTTCGAAGGCGGATTCCATCCCGACGCGGAATACGGCGAGCATGCGGCAGACGCTGACTTGTGGGGATTTATCGCAGGAGACAAGACGTGGCGCAACAGCGCCTTCACGTTACAGAAGATATTGAAGCAATGAAAGGTGGAGTGCCATCGGAATTTTGTACCAGCGGCGGTGAGACTAACTGGCATGGCGAGGCGCCACCAGAGCCAACCAGTTTACCATCTCGTCCGAGTATGTGCTCGATCAGAAAACTGAAATCCGACGCGAAGCCCTGTTTCTGAAGGTATAGGTTTTGGAACGGCCGGATTGATGATATCCGGCCGTTTGTTATGTGGGGTTTAGGAGGGGCGTTTTTCGAGGCCTTTTGAAACAGCCACTAAACGGCGGTGGATGTCGTTGATCACGCCCCGTTGCTCCTTGAGGGCGCGCTTGATCGGTTGGGTGTCGGCCGTGGTTTTTTCCAGCTGATCGCGAAGTTGTTCATTGGTCTGCTTCACGCAGGCTAGATGGCGGCGGTGGTCGCCGCAGAGTTCGCCGGCGAGGAAGCCGAAGCCGGCAGCGATCAACATCCATAAGGGCAGGAAGTCTGCTGAGTGTTCGATCATGCGACTTTCTCCGTTGAGACTGGTATGACTTCGTGGACGACACGGTGCACGGTAGCCCGAGAGATGCTGTGTTCTCTTGCGATCTGGCCCAGGCTCTGACCGAGCCTGTGGTCGCGAAGGATGGCTTCTCGGTCGAGGTCGAGTGGACGACGACCGATGTGTTGGCCTTCGAGCTTGGCCCGGCACATACCGGCCCGGACACGCTCGACGATCAGACTGCGTTCAAGCTCGGCGATGGCGCCGATGATGACCACGATGGCGCGGCCCAGCGGGCCGCCGGTGTCGATCTGCTCACGGAAGCTGATGAACTCGATGTTGAGCCGGTTCAGTTCGTCGAGCACCTCAAGGAAGTGCTTGACCGACCGGGCGATCCGGTCCGAGGCCCACACCAGCACAACATCGAAGCGGCCGCGGCGGGCATCGTACATCAGTTGGTCCAGCCCGGGCCGGCGCGCCTTGGCGCCGGAGATCCGGTCGGTAAACTCATGCACGATCTCGTAGCCGCGCTGGGCGGCCATCTGCCGCAGGTCGAGAAGCTGGGTCTCCGGGTGTTGGTCCAGGCTGGAGACCCTCATATATAGGACAGCCTTCTTCACTTGAGCCGTCCTTTCGGCTTGGGTGAGTGCTTGGCTATGTAGTCCTTGATTTTCTCCAGTAGCACGTCGGTCATGTTCTGCCCCTGGGCAGCGGTGACCGACTTGAAGCTGTTGTGGAGCTCGATGGGAACGTTCAAGTTCATGCGTTTTGTCCCTTTGTCTTCTGGTTTGGCCGTATTTCTCACCTCCTCTCTCAGAGATGAGTGTATGCGGCTATGATTATCGGCCGCTAGCTTAATCCCCACGCCCCACGGCACATCATGACGATTCCGACCATTGTGTCCCAGTTGATATCGAGAGCTGCGGCTATCAGATGGAACTGTTGCCGGGTCTCCGGAAGCCAGGCGCCGGCCTCCATCGCCGACCACCTCTGAGCTTCTATGCCGGTCAGCTCGGCTGCCTGCTCGACTGAAAGCGCTGCTTTCTCACGGCCGCTCGCCATAAAGGACCCGAACATGCGGCTCCAGACACCCTGGAAGTACTCGTTCTCAGCTGTGGACGGAAGAGGTGTAAACATTGTACCCATATACTCATTACTCCTAAGCGGCGAACAAGTCAAGTTCGCCTGGATTTGAACTACACGATGAGTATGTGCTCAGAGGAGTGCGAACCAAAGGTTCACCACAAAGAGCATCCTGAATGCTCTATTCCCAGATCACAACAAGGGAAAGGATGTCTACTACCAGGGCTCCCGCCAGATGACATCCACCTCACGGCGCTACTACGAGAAAGAGATCGGCGCCGGCATGGCGCCCTCACCGGGACTCGAAGAGATGTTCGGCTATTCAGAACCACTGCGCAGATTCATCCAGCGCGAGGGTTTCGAACCCCAGGCCAACGAGATCCCCAACACCATGCCCTCCTGGATGCCTGGAGACGACTACTACACCAACTTCCGCAAGGGCGATCCCTTCGTCAAGGTCGACCAGGGCTTCGCCCGCTTGCCCGGCGCCGGCTACGAGGCCCTGCACCCAGAGCTCGAGGGACTCAACCCCGAAGACTACCCCGACATCAACAAGATGGCCATCCTGGCCGATGTCGCGCCCTACTCCAGGGAGTACAACTAGGTCCCTCCGTCCTGCCCAACCACAAGAACCTCGCGCGTGCGCGGACGAAGAAGGCCTGCAGATTTTCAGTCTCCGCAGTCCCGTTGGGCAGGGACGCATGAGTAGCCAGCCAGTTGGATGGTTGGCCTGTTGGATAGTTGCCCTGCTGGTCTGTTGCCCAGTTCACAGTTGCCCGGCTTATCTGTTGATCAGATGATCAGATGCTCCGTCACGCCATCGTTGCCGCCATCGCAGCCTGGTCTCGTTGCCGAGCATCGTTGCCGGGTGTCGTTGCCGGGTACTCGATTGTTCTCTCGCTACTGGCTATGCCGATATCCCGGCATGGATGTGTGTTGCTGGTCTGGGCTGGTTGGTTCTTAAGATGTGCTTTCTCGTGGCCGGCAGGGTTGTCGTCGCACTCTGCTGCTTTTTAGCCCGCCGGTTACTCCTGGCCCCCGCAGATTACTTCGGTGTGGCCGGTTTACGGAAACCGGTCTTTTTGTGGGGCGATCGAGGTCGGGCTTTTTGTGGACCCTCCCCTATAGGTTGTGTTCCGGAACATTTCGTCTTGATACTTTAAGCAACGAGGGGGGCTAAAAAGCCCTATAGGATGTTTGATCCAAAACAGTGAATTTGCCTTTTTGAGCCCCCGTTTTTCCCTCACCAGCCATCCAAACCACCTGGATCCTGCCCAAACACGGGCCCAAACCCCGCTGCGCACCCTCTTCACTCCCGCTGCGCAACACTTTCGTTGCGCACTCCCTCACTTCCAACCGCGCACGCATCAAGCAGTATGCGAAATGTCTGCCGGCTTTGATTCTGCGGAGGAATTATGGCGCTCGTCGTTTTCTATCCTGCAACTCATCCCCCGGGGGAAGACACTTGCGGGTTGCAAGTTCGGATTAGAGCATCATTTGCTGCGTGACAAAAGGGTGCAGGCGGCTTTGAGCCACATTAATCAAGCCCGTCGGACGGACGCACGGCGTTCGCAGAATCATGCGGCCTTCGAGTCGGCACTTATGCAAGTCTCCTAATCCACTGACTCGAGTTGTATCCGTGCTATAGTGATTTCGCCTTGCTATAGTTTTTCGGGAGAATTTGGGCTAAGAATGCAAACTAAAGCGACAAATGCGACTCATGAGAATCGCTGCAAGATATTCAATTATATATATTTATGTTTGAAATCAGGAAGATGGCAAGGAGTCTGGCGGAGAGAGTGGGATTCGAACCCACGTTAGAGTTTCCCCTAAACACGCTTTCCAAGCGTGCGCCTTCAGCCACTCGGCCATCTCTCCGCGGCCATTCGTCGCGTTATGTAACTATCATAATCGCTTCGGCCCCTGCCGCTCGCGACGCGCGGCCCGCACATTCCTGCGGTCAACATTGAAATCGTTTACTGAGCCCTGTCGGCTCATTTATATTGCGTTATTGCTGGCCACACGCTCCGCATCCGGGGCGAGCGGTAAATTGCACTCGAAAGAGGGAACTTCATGCCTGGTATCTCCCGCCGCAATCTTATTCGTTCCGGTCTGGCCCTTTCGGCCACTACACTCGCCTCCCGTTCTGCCATTGCTCGCGCCGCCGCCCGCCTGGCCGCCGATGCCCAGGCCGCCGCCCCTGGAGCCGCTTCTGCAGCCGGACCCCGCGAGCAGCTTCTCTTCGACTTCGGCTGGAAGTTCATGTTCGGCAACGGAACCGATCCCGCTAAGGATCTCGGATTTGGCAACGGCCAGGGAGATTTTGCCAAGACCGGCGACTTCAAATTTGCCAAGGCCGGTTTCGACGATTCCAAGTGGCGCACGCTCAATCTGCCGCACGACTGGGCTGTCGAGCTGCCTTTCGTGTGGGATAACGAGCAGCAATCGCACGGATTTAAACCCCTCGGCCGCCGCTATCCTGAGACCTCAGTCGGCTGGTACCGGCACGAATTCGACATCCCCGCCTCCGACGCCGGCCGCCGCGTCAGTGTCGAGTTCGATGGCGCCTTCCGCGACATTCTGGTCTTCGTCAATGGCTGCTTCATCGGCCGCAACGACCACGGCTACGCGCCGTTCCACTTCGACATCACCGATTTCCTCGCTGTTGGCGGGCGCAACTGCATCGTCGTACGCGTCGATGCCAGCTTTGGCGACGGATGGTTCTACGAGGGAGCCGGCATCTATCGCCACGTCTGGCTCACCAAGACTGACCCGGTCCATCTGGGTAAATGGGAGAGCTACGTGCGCTCTGAGGTGAACAAGGGCTCTGCCGCGCTCACCCTCTCCACGGTTGTCGTGAATCAGGGCCGCGCCGCCTCCAGCGCTTCAGTCTCGTTGAAGATCCTCGACCCCGCTGGGAAACAGGTTGCAACGGCCGAGACGCCTGCGCAATCCGTCGCTGCCGACGGCTCTGCCGCGTTCACTACCACCACAAAGCTCGCGTCGCCGGCGCTCTGGTCGCCCGACGCGCCCAATCTCTACACGGCAGTGGTCAGCGTTTCGTCGGGGGACAAGGTGGTGGACGCTGAGAATGTCACCTTTGGTGTTCGTACCGCCAGCTTTACGGCCGACCACGGCTTTTTCCTCAACGGGCAGAACATCAAGATTCAGGGCACCTGCAACCACCACGACCATGCCGGCGTAGGCGCGGCGCTGCCTGACCGACTGCAGTACTTTCGCGCCGCGGTGCTCAAGCAGATGGGCTGCAACGGTGTTCGCACTTCGCACAACATGCCCACTCCCGAGTGGGCGCAGGCCTGCGAACGGCTCGGCCTGATGATGATGTGCGAGACGCGCCAGATGAGCTCCAGCCCGGAAGGCCTCGCGCAACTCGAAGTGATGGTCAAGCGCTATCGCAACTCGCCCTGCATCATTCTCTGGTCAGTTGGCAATGAGGAGGATCAGCTGCAGAATCGCATGGCGGAAGAAGGCGCCAAGATCGCGCGCACCATGGTCGACCGTTGCCACGAACTCGACCCCACCCGCGTCGTTTCGGCTGCCGTCAACGGCAACAACCAAAAGGGAGTCTCTGACGCATTCGACATCATCGGTTTCAATTACAACCTCAACTTCCCCGACGACTACCACAAGAAACATCCGACGAGGCCCGTTTACGGCTCTGAAACCGCCAGCGCCATCTCAACTCGCGGTGAGTACAACACTGACAAGCTGCGCAACACGCTGAGCGCCTACGACGTGAATCAGCCCGGATGGGGCGAGACGGCGGAGACCTGGTGGACCTTCTACGGCACTCGCGAGTGGGAGGCCGGCGGCTTTGCATGGACGGGCTTCGACTACCGCGGCGAGCCCACGCCCTACGGCTGGCCCTCCATTAACTCGCAGTTCGGCATCATCGATATGTGCGGATTCCCCAAGGACACCTTCTACTACTACAAGTCCTGGTGGGGCAAGGACCCCGTGCTTCACCTGTTCCCGCACTGGAACTTCGAGGGCAGGGAAGGTGACGAGATCCCGGTCTGGATCCACTCGAACCTGGATTCCGTCGAGCTCTTCGTCAACGGCCAAAGCCAGGGTTCAAAGCCGGTTCCGCATCTCGGCCACGTCGAATGGAAGGTGCGCTACGAACCGGGCTCCATCGAGGCCCGCGGCGCCAAAGACGGCAAGGTTGTGCTGACAGAAAAACTCGAAACCACGGGTGAGGCAGCGGCGATCCGCCTCACCGCCGACCGCGCTGAGATCAACGCCGACGGTGAAGACATCGCGGTGATCACCGTCGAAGCCCTCGACAAGGATGGCCGTCCCGTGCCAACCGCGCAATATCCCATCAGCTTCCAGGTCTCCGGCGACGGCGCTCTCATCGGCGTTGGCAACGGCGACCCCAACTGCCAGGAGAGCGACAAGGAACACAAACGTTCGCTCTTCAATGGCCTCGCCATGGTGATTCTGCAATCCACCAAGCAGGCAGGCTCCATTCACATTAAAGCTGTCAAGGAAGAATGGGACGGCCCTGCGCTCAAGCCGGCTGAGCTGGTGATTACGACCAAGGCCGTTACGCCGCGCGCGTCGGTGCCTGTTCCGGCTCCACGCGCGTAAGCGGCACAAGCACAAAAAGTGTAATAAAAATGGGTACCCCATCCGAAACGCTCTTTTGCGTTTAGGGTGGAAAAGCTCCATTGTGCTCAATGCGCCGCCCTGAAGGGCTTCACCACACTCAGCAGGTTTGAGTAGTCATCTGTCCACAGCCGCGCGTTTGGCTGAGCATTCAGCCGCTCCCATTCGAACGCCGGGTGCGGAGCGGCGTAGAGCGGCGCGAGATCCCTGGGGTCGCGCGCCATCACCACCCAGACGGACGCCAACTTGCCGGCGTCGCGTTCGCCTTGCGTGACTAAGGTGTCGCTGCCCTTCAGCGCAATCAGGTGCGCGTCGGCGGCAAGGTTGCCCAGCGTCGGCGCCATGTTGAAGTAGAGACTCGACACATTGAACGCAATCATCCCTCCCGGCGCCAGTTTGCGGAGATAGAGCGCCAGGGCTTCACGGGTCACAAGATGCATCGGGATGGCATCGCCATTGAATGCATCCAGCACAATCAGGTTGTAGCCACTGTCCGGTGCGTTTCTCAACTTGAGCCGCGCGTCGCCCAGCACGATCTTCGACTCCGGTGCGCACTGCGACAACAGCGTAAAGTAGCGCGTGTCCTCGGCAATCTTGGCCACCAGCGGATCGATTTCATAGTAGGTCAGCGTCTGCCCCGGCAATCGGTAGCACGCCATCGACCCCGCGCCCAGACCTACAACCGCCAGGTTGCCACTCGGCCACTCCTCCTGCGCCGCTCGAAAGACGGCCCCCGCAGGCCCGGAGCGAGTAAAGTATGCCAGTGGTTCGCGGCTCTGCTTTGGATCGAGGCTTTGCATTCCATGCGCAATTGCTCCGTGATAAAACAACCGGAATCTTCCATCAGGGCTGTTGCGCACGTGATAAACGCCAAAAAAGCTTCGTTCCGTGTCCAGCGTGCGGCCGAAGGGAGCATAAACCGAGCTCGCCAGCCACACCGCAATCATGCCAAGCACAAATCGTACGCGCCGGCTGCCAAAGCTCAGGCACCACAGCATCGAGTAGCCAAATATGAGCGTCGTTTCCACGTGTCCCGGTTTGATCCCGGTATGTGCGAGGCCTACAATCACCACCACCATGCAGGTCCCCAGCGCAATTGGCAGCAGCCAGTCTTTGCGCCGATCCCACGCGCCCTGCTTGCTGGCGCCGGCCCCGATCAACGGCCGCATCATGGCCGCGAAGATCAGCACCAGCGGCATCTCCATCACTGTCTTGAAGACTTCCGGTGCAATCAACGAATTGAAGATTCCTCCCAGCACCCCACCGATTGAAAGGCACAGATAGAACTCGGTCAGATTGCCGACTGCAGGCCGGCTGCGCGCCAGTTCACCGTGGAAGACCATCGCCATTCCGAACAGCACGGTCAGATACAGCAGTAACAGCACGGGAAGTGAAAACGACCCTTGTGAGATCGTTGGACAGATTCCGCACAGAATCAGAAACGGAAGCCTCTTCACGACCCACTCATGCGAGATGGGCGGCTTTTTGGCAAACACCAGTACAAAGCTGACCAGGTAAACTGCCAACGGCAGTACCCAGAACAGCGGAATTGCCGGTACGTCGGTGGTCATCGCCGTGGTCACGCCCAGCATCAGGCTCGAAGGAATGAACGCCAGCGCAATCCAGCGCCAGCGCTTCGTCCAGGCAACGTGTTCGACCAGGTTTATTTTGCCCGGAGTTTCTGCCGCCGCTCCAATGACCGCTTTCGCGCCCCGCGCCCTCCACCGCCACGTCATTACAGCGCAAATCGCCGTCATCGCTACAAAAAGTGCGTAGGCTGCGCTCCATACACGGCTCAGCGAGGTCAGCCCCAGCGTTCGCTCAAACACCAGCGGAAATGCCAGCAGGCCAAGCAAACTTCCGGCATTGCTCGCCGCGTACAAAAAGTACGGATCGCCCGCATCCGCCCGTCCCGAATCGGCAAACCAGCGCTGCATAATTGACGTAGTGGCTGAAAGCGCAAAGAACGGCAGCCCGATCACAACCAGTAGCAACAGCAGAACCCATCCCACGGGGTTGCTCTCCGCTGGCGGTTCCCACCCCGCGGGCACATGCGGCGGCAGCAGTCCGACGATCACCAGTGGCAGCAGCACCAGCACCAGGTGCACCGCAATCTGCGCCCTCCGTTCAAGAAAGCGCAGAGCCGCATGAGCGTAGAGATAACCCGCCAGCAGCGCTGCCTGGAAGAACACAAGGCAGGTGTTCCACACCGCAGCCGTACCTCCCAGCAGCGGCAGGGTCATCTTGCCGATCATCGGCTCGACGAGAAACAAGAGAGCCGCGCTCAGGAACATTGAGACGCTGAAAACGATGAGCGGGCCAGCGGAGGAGCGCGGCGCACGAGGGCGCAAAGCGTCTGAGGCAGACATATCGCTGGCAGGTTCTCCCCTGGATTCCCCTGGATTATAGCTTCTTTGCTGCTGCTGCGCTCTGCCACAAAAGAGTCACATGCTTCGAACTGCAACTCTCTGCTCGTCGCGCGTGGCGCGCCATCTTAGCGGATTTTTCAGTGCGGAGTGAACGGCATAAGCGCCGAGTCTCCCTGAACGCCTCCTCAGGCGTTTAACACCGTATCGATCGTAAGAATATCCACCAACCCATTGCATCCGTAAAGCGCAGTCAGCGCCTTTTCCGCCGGATGCGCACGCCTGATCGCAGCCACCTTTTCCGTTCCCGCGCGATACGCAGGCAGATACATGCGTCCCAGCAGTGGATGCCGTCCCCACGCGCCCGACAGTTTGTTCGCGCGTTCTTCCGTTACCAGGAAGTCTCTGCGCAGCGTCGCCGCAACCTCGGCCTGTTCGCGACCTTCGCCCCACGTCATATACGAAGACTGGTTTTTCGCATCGTCCTGCAGCAGCGCCAGCAACACGCCAATCTGCAAGTCCTCGTCGGGCAGATCCTCCACCTCGGTCACTCCGTGCGCAATCAGGATCGCGTTGTTCGCAATCCCCTCAAACAGCGTCGCCGCGCGCGTGTTCATGGTCAGCACCGACGCTTCAAATGCCCCCTTGCCCCGCACGTACAGATTTTGCAGATAGGCAAACGTGGTAACGTGCCCAGGCACAACTTCGTGGCTCACCAATTGCTCAAACTCGGGATACGAGATCTGCAGCGATGCATTGATCTCATACGACGCTTCGTATTGCGGACTTCCATCTGCGTTGCGCGCGCGGCCAATGTAGTTCATCGAGCCTGAGAACCACGCGTCCTTGATCGGCAAAAAACCGATATTCGCTCTCGGAATGGGCCTCAACTCCGCGGGCAGATACGGCAGCAGGTTCTTTTCGCTCATCTGGTCGAAGTAGGCGATCACCGCGGCCCCGAACGCCTTTACCGACGCCATGGGAATCACGCGCTCCTTGCGCCACGCGTCAACAGCTTCGAGAAGGCTACCCGTGTATCCCGCGCATCCCAGCAGCTCTTCGACTCGCTCCCGCTTGGCCTCAGGCTCCGACGGCTCGGGCGCCATCGCCGTCGACGCTTCAACCGCCCGCGCGTAGGGAACCGGCTCACCCTTGCCCGCGACCTCCATCGCCAGATCGAACATCGTCTCAAGGCACACCGCCAGCCCGTCGAGATACGCTCCGCGCAGCCCGCCTGCCGCGCCTGCCTCTTTGCGAACCCCGGCGATCGCGCCCCGCAAATCAATCTCCTTCACATAGATATCGATCACCGCGCCGTCCAGGTTCTTTGCGCCCACGCCGCCTGCCTGCCGCAGCTTTGCGGCAGCCTCATGCGTATACGCCAACGGCAGCGGCTCATCGCTGAACCACGAATCCGCGATGAATCTGCCCGTTCCCGAGGCGCACAGCACATCGCCGCCCCACAACGTATCGATGCCCAACACTGCATCCGCTACAAATTTGCCCGCTGCATCCATCAGCTCACCTTCTCTTTCTTCAATGTCCCAAACCAGACATAGAGGCATACCCCTATAAACAAAATCGCCGACACCATCTGCGAAACCGCATCATTGCCATAGAACGGCGTTTGAATCCAATCTTCGCGATAGCTCGGCAACAGCCTCAGCGCCGCACCTAGGACGCCGCCCAGCGCACCGCCGGCCATCAACCCCGACGCCAGAATCACGCCGCGCTCGCGAATCCGCTTGCCCGGTTCGCCGTCGGTCTTCTCAGCTTTCCGGTTCACCATGTGCGAGAGAAAACCGCCGGCCAGAATCGGCGTGGTCAAACCCAGCGGCAGATACATGCCGAGCGCAAACACCAGCGACGATTTGCCCATCATCTCCATGATCACCGTCACCGCCGCGCCGATGCCAAACAGCAGGTACGCCACCGGCTGCCGGCTCATGAACCCCACCACCAGCGCCTTCATAATGGAGGCCTGCGGAGCGGCCAGCACCTGCCGCGCATCGCCGGCTGCGGCTTCGCCGAACTGGAAGGTGTGCGCCAGCAGCACAATCGTCAGCCCCGCCGTCACCGCCGCTGTAATTACGCCGAGGAATTTCACCTTCTCCTGCGCCGCGGGCGTCGATCCGATCCAGTAGCCGGCCTTCAAGTCGGTGATGAACTGGCCTGAGCTGCACAGCGCGGTGCACACCATGCCGGCAATCGCCATCACAAAGAACATTCCCGTGGTTCCGCTCAGGCCAAAGCTCAGCAGAACCACCGACGAAATGATGATGGTGAGCATGGTCATGCCGGATGCCGGATTGTTGGCAGTCGTCGCAATCGCATTTGCAGCAACGGAGGTAAAGAAGAACGCGAACACGATCATCAGCACCAGCCCAGCCGCCAGCACAGACCACGATACCCCTAAATGCGAGAAGAAAACCGCTGCTGCACAGGCGCCCACCACAATGCCAAGCAGAATGCCGATCATCGGCACGTCGCGGTCGGTGCGCTCCTGGCTTTCGGCTCCGCCCTTGCTGAAGGTGCGCAGCGCAATTCCGAATGCTCCGGCGATGACGCGCAGCGACTTCAGCACGCCCACAATTCCGGCTGAGGCGATTGCGCCCACGCCGATAAACCGCACGTAATTGCGATAGATCTGCATTGCGGACATTTGCGCAATCGGAATTGTTCCCGGATAGACAGCCGCAGCCATGTGGCTGCCCGTAAACCAGAAGAGCGGCGTCAGCACAAAGTTTGAAAAGATGCCGCCCGCGCAAAAGACAATCGCGCTGCGAATGCCCATCACGTATCCCAGGCCCAGCACAAAGCTGACCGCGTCGAAGTTGAAAACCATGCGTGCGCGATCGGCCAGAGTCCTCATCACCGGCACGAATTGGAAATCGAGATACTCCTTCCAGGTATGGAACGTGGTCACCAAAAAGTCATAAACGCCCGCGACGGCCGTCGCCTGCAACAGCAACCTTGCCTGCGAGCCGCCTTTCTCGCCCGTCACCAGAACCTCGGTAATCGCTGTCGCCTCGGGGAAAGGGAACTGCCCATGCGTCTCGCGCACAAAATAGCGGCGCAACGGAATGAGGAACAGCACGCCAAAGCACCCGCCGGCCAGGCAAATAAAAATGGTTTGCACGGGGTGCGGATCGAGATGCAGCGTGTAGAGCGCCGGAATCGTGAATACCGCGCCCGAGACCACGGCTGCCGACGCTGCGCCGATCCCGGTGATGATCACGTTCTCGAGCAGCGTTGAGCGGCGCTTGAACATCCGCGCCAGCCCGATGGTGAGAATTGAGATCGGAATCGCCGCTTCCATTCCCTGACCGACCTTCAACGCCGAATACGCCGACGCCACCGAGAAAACAATGCAGAACAGCACGCCCCAGAACACCGCCCGCAGCGTCAGTTCAGGCCGCGTCACCTCCGCGCCAATCAGCGGCTTGTACGTCTCACCCTTTTTGAGGGTCTTGTAGGCGT
Organism: uncultured Acidobacteriaceae bacterium; assembly: GCA_963808695.1. GTDB lineage: Bacteria > Acidobacteriota > Terriglobia > Terriglobales > Acidobacteriaceae > Telmatobacter. The sequence continues at coordinate 520,288 of CAWEHF010000002.1, read as the reverse complement.
TCTCAGGCAGCGATTGCGCCGCCGATTCAACTGCTGGGGTTTCGCTCATCGATGCATTCCTCTCTCTCGCCCGTCGTTGCGCCGGCCTCACGCACCCTGACCTGTCCTTGCTAAAACTCTCCCGGCGGCCATCTAAAACAAACGCGGATAAGTGTAACTCGGCAAAGCAGGAACCGGGAGCGAATGCACGCACACCCTACATCCCGGTTGAGTCCAGCGCCCCTCCAGCGCTCTCGCCGCTTTCCAGACACCGGCTCATGGCATCTGCCCCTCAGGTTCGGTCCATTTGTTAGCGGGCAATGAACCCCGGTTTCACCCCTGTCCTGCGTTAGTTGCGAAAGAGCCGCCGATTCGCAGTTAAGGTGTCGAATAACGCCTGTTATTTGTGATACCTAGCCTGTTTTTTTGCTACCTCTGGCGAAGTCCTTCCCAGCGCATCATACCCGCCCCGTATCCAACCGGGTTACCACCGTATCGCGATCGCGGTACGGGAAACTTGCAAGGTGACTATAATCACATAGGAGAGCGACATATTGCCGTCTCATTGAGAAGGCCAAGCACAGGCGTCTCGCCAGAATCTACTCGAAGGGAATCCCGCCAAATGGCGACAGGAGACCTCGCCCTGGGTCAAGAACAGGGCGAAATCAGCGCGACTCTGCGCGTAGTGAATAACTTCAGCATCAACGTAGCAACGGTGAACGGATCCGGCTCGCAATCCGCCAATAGCGTCCTGCTGAAGAGCATTTTTGGAATGGGGGTTCCCGTCAGCGGTAAGAACCTCTTCCCCTCAAATATCGCCGGCCTGCCCACCTGGTACACCATACGCGCCAGCAAAGACGGCTACGTAGCCCGCAAGCGTAGCTCCGAGGTCCTGGTGGCGCTCAACCCCGAGACTGCGCGCGAAGATATTCTGGCCCTGCCGACGGGCGGCGTGGCCATCTACGAGGAGAATCTGAACCTCAAGCAGTACCGCGACGATGTAGTCTACTACCCGGTCCCGTTCGACAAGCTCACCGCCGCTGTTTGCCCCGAGGCCAAGCTGCGCAAGCTGGTTAAGAACATGATCTTCGTCGGCGTGGTTGCGCAATTGCTCGACATCGACCTCACCGTTGTCGAGAAGAGCGTCCACAAGCAGTTCGCCAAAAAGCAAAAGGTCTTCGACCTCAACTTTGGCGCTGTGAAGGCCGGCTACGACTACGCAAAGTCGACCTTCACCAAGCAGGACCCGTTCTACATCGAGCGCATGAACCAAACCGCCGGCAAGATCATCGTCGACGGTAACGCAGCCTGCGGTATGGGTGCGGTCTTCGCCGGTGTCACGGTGGTGGCGTGGTATCCCATCACTCCGTCCACTTCGCTGATTGAGGCCACAACCGAGCTGCTCAAGAAATTCCGCGTCACGCCGGAGGGCAAGGCGACCTTTGCCGTTGTCCAGGCTGAGGACGAGCTGGCCGCCATCGGCATGGTGCTCGGCGCAGGCTGGGCGGGCGCGCGCTCCATGACTTCGACCTCCGGCCCCGGCATTTCGCTCATGGGCGAGTTCGCCGGTCTCGGCTATTACGCTGAGATTCCCGGTGTCATCTTCGACGTGCAGCGCAGCGGCCCTGCCACCGGCATGCCCACCCGCACCCAGCAGTCCGATCTGCTTTCGACCGCGTTTCTCTCCCACGGCGATACCAAGCACGTCGTCCTGCTGCCTGGGTCAGTGAAGGAGTGTTTTGAGTTCGGCTACGAGGCCTTCGACCTCGCCGAGCGCCTGCAGACTCCGGTATTCGTTCTGAGCGATCTCGACCTCGGCATGAACAACTGGATGTCCGATCCGTTTGATTATCCTGACAAGCCGCAGGATCGCGGCAAAGTGCTAACGGCCGCAGACCTGGAGCGCCTGGGCGGATTCGCTCGCTATCGCGATGTGGATGGCGACGGCATCGGCTGGCGCACCCTGCCCGGCACCAACCATCCCAAGGCCGCCTACTTCACGCGCGGCTCGGGCCACAACGACGCCGCCGGTTACACTGAGAAGCCCGACGAGTACCAGGCCGTGATGGAGCGCCTTGCGCGCAAGTTCGAAGGCGCCCGCAAGCTGGTCCCCGCGCCCGTCGCCGTCAAGGACGGAAGCTCGAAGATCGGTTTCCTGGCCTTTGGCTCGACGGATTTCGCGCTGCGTGAGAGCCTCGATCAGATCAGGGACGAGTACAAAAAGAACGTGGACTACATGCGCATTCGGGCCTATCCGTTTGCGCACGAGATTCACGACTTCGTGGCCTCGCACGAGCGCGTTTACGTGGTCGAGCAGAACCGCGACGCTCAGCTCCTGAGCCTGCTCAAGCTCGACCTGCCCAGCGATCAGGTAGTGAAGCTGCGCAGCATTCTGCACTATAACGGGTTGCCAATCGACGCCCGCTCCATTACTGAAGAGTTTGCGACCAAGGAGGGCCTGTAATGGCAACCGCACCAACTCCCAAAGTGAATCACATCGGCCTTCCCGTGCTTGAGTATCGCGGCGGCAAGTCGACGCTCTGCGCCGGCTGCGGGCACAACGCCATCTCCGAGCGCATCATCGATGCGATGTTTGAGATGGGCGTACGGCCCGAGCGCGTGATGAAGATGAGCGGCATCGGCTGCTCGTCAAAGAGCCCGGCCTACTTTATGAGCCGCTCGCACTCGTTCAACTCAGTGCACGGCCGCATGCCCTCGGTTACCACCGGCGCCATGCTCGCCAACCACAACATGCTGGCCCTCGGCGTCTCTGGCGACGGCGACACCGCTTCGATCGGCATGGGCCAGTTTGTGCACCTCATGCGCCGCAATCTCCCGATGATTTACATCATCGAAGACAACGGCGTTTACGGCCTCACCAAGGGCCAATTCTCGGCAACGGCCGATATCGGCTCGAAGCTCAAGACCGGCGTCATCAACGATCTGCCCGCCATTGATACCTGTGCCCTTGCCATCCAGCTTGGCGCAACTTTTGTTGGCCGCTCGTTCTCGGGCGACAAGAAGCAGCTTCTGGCCATGCTCAAGGCAGCCATCGCCCACAAGGGAACCGTGATGCTCGACGTCATCAGCCCCTGCGTGACCTTCAACGACCACGAGGGCTCGACCAAGAGCTACAAATTCCTGCAGGAGAACGACGAGCCCATCAACGAGATCGGCTTTGTGGCCAGCTTCGACGACATCGAGGTTGACTACGACTCCGGCTCGGTTTACGACGTGCAGATGCACGACGGCTCAAGCCTGCGCCTACGCAAGCTGCTTGAGGACTACGACCCCACCGACAAGGCCAACGCGGTACGCACGCTGATGGAGGCGCACGAGAAGGAAGAGGTCTTGACCGGAGTCTTCTACATCGACACCAAGAAGCCCACGTTTGTTGATCTGCTGGGTGTTGTCGATGAGCCGCTAGCCACGCTGCCCGAGTCGCAGACTTGCCCGCCAAAGACTGCTCTCGACAGCCTGATGGCGAATCTGCAGTAACTCGAGCTCCTAGCCTCTAGCTTCTAGCTTTTCTCGACTTCATCCAATCGTCGCGGACTTCGGCGATCGGCCTGGCGTCCCACCCTTTCCGCAGGAAAACGCGGAAAGGATGGGGCACGGAAGTCTACAGTAAAAGCAAAAATGCTTTAGAGGCTGGAAGCTAGCCAATCTCCCACCAATCCAGCTTTCCCATCCTCGGGTAATACAGCCCGGCGCACACCTTCGCATCCGCTCCGCGCAGATTCCGCAGCACCCGCGCATACGCCTCAAGCTGCGGCGCAAAGGAACGGCGCAGATCTGCCAGCTCTACATCCTCGTCGTGCGCGGTTTTGTAATCCACGATCCACCACACATTCCCGCCCGCGCTTAGCGGCTCCTCGCCGGCCCTGAACACCCGGTCCGCCTGCACCGTCCGCACCACGCCGCCGGCAACTCCCGCCCAACGAACCTCGCTCTGTGCCTCTTCGCGCGGCTCGACGATCCACTTTCCCGCCGGATCTTTTGTCGCCTCAATCGCAATCGCCAACGCACGCTCCGCCATCCGCGCCGCCGCGAGCCGCTCGATCCCCGCCGCGCGAATCTCAGCAATCACGCGCGGGCGAAACTCGCTCAGGGCCGCACGCACCGCATCCCACTCCCGCTCTTCGCGCAACAACGCCGCCTGCTGCAACAGCAGATGCACTGCACGGCCCAGCGCCCGAGAAAGCAACCCGCCCTCATGCCGCTCGTATAAACGCCCCAACCCCGCAATCGGAGTTTCCGTCGCGCGTCCCGCGGCTTCACCGTCCGCCGCGCTCCAGTTCGCCGGCAATCTGCGCGGACCCGTTCTGCGACCCTTTGTCGCGTTCGCCGCCGGCATTTCTACCACATATGTTTCCGAGGCGGCAATCTCCTCAACAATGCTATCTTCCTGTTCAGTCTTCCACGCTTCAAACTGTTGCTCAATCTCGGGCTTGAGCGCAGGCCACGCGGTCAGCAACAGGCTCTCCGGTGGATCGGAAAGCTCCATTCCGTCAGCCCCCTGCTTGTACTCCGGCCGCGCAAAGAGGTGCAGCTCTTCGCGCGCCCGCGTCGCCGCAACGTACAAAATCCGCCGCATCTCCTGCCGCTCGCGCTCGTGATGCACGCGATCCACCCACGCCTTCGCCTTGCCTCGCTCTGAGCCCTTGGCCTGGAAAGGTGCAATCAGCAACTCCGTTGGCTCTTCCGCGGCCTCCGGATCAAGCACACCCCGCTCCATCCACGCCAGCATTTTGAATTCGCCGCGCCGGCTCCCTGCCTGCAGTTCCGGCACGATCACCACTTCAAACTCCAACCCCTTCGACGCATGAATCGTCATCAGCTGCACGCCGCACTCCGCATCCACGCTCGGGTCGGGCGTGGCAAAGAGCTTGTCGAGCGCTGCATCCAGCGCCGCTCCCGCAAAATCCTGCTCGCCCTCCGGCAGCGCATCGAGCGTCCGCCACAGCAGGCCGAGATTCGCGCGCTCCTCGGCATCTACGCACGCCGCTCCGCCCACGCGCAGCCACATCTGTTCGAGCCACGTGCCAAGCTGCGTCGCCGGCCTTGCAAACCTTGCTGCCGGAGCCTCGTTCAGCGCGCGCACGAGCCTCTTCACGCGCGCCTGTCCGTCAGCGCTCAGGAGATTCGCGCGCTCCTTCATTAATTCCGGCACCGGCCTGTGTATGAGCGCCTCATCGTCGCCGCTGGTAAGCGCATGCAGGTCTTCGAGTGCCAATCCGCACCACGGCGCGCGCAGCACTCCCAGCCACGCCAGGCGATCCTCGCCGTTCATCAGCGCGCGGCCCAGCGCCAGTGCGTCCATCACCTCCGGCCGATCCTTCAACTGCACCAGATCAACCGCACGAAAGGGAACCGCCGCCTCGCGCAACCCGGCTGCCACACCTGCCAGCGTTTTCTTCGTGCGCCCCAGCACTGCGACGCGATATTTTTCTTTCTCCCCGCCAGAGTTCTCGACGTTCCTCTGTTGCGTTAACTCAATCCGCTCCCGGTGCGCGCAAATCACCTCCACAATCTCAGCCGTCTGACCCGCCTGCGCGACCTCGCGTTCTTCTTTCCTGTGTTCCCGTTCCCCGCTCGTCCCGCTCCGGCCGCGGCTCGCCGGCACAAACTTTACGCGCAGCTCCATCCGCGGCCCCTGCGCGCCCTCCCATGCCGGGTGGCCTTCACTTCGCGCTGCCTCGGCCCGTGCAAACCGCACTCCGCTGCCATCATCAGTCCGGAAAACCTCATCGAATGTCGCGTTCAGAGTCGTTACCAGTTCCGACTGCGTTCTGAAATTCGCCGTCAACTGTACCGGATCGAACTCCAGCGGCTGATCGTCCTCAATCTCCAGCCCCAATCGCTCCACGCGTCCGAAAAGTTCCGCATCGGCCTCGCGAAACAAGTAAATTGACTGCATCGGGTCGCCGACCACAAAGCACGTCCGCCCCGCGCGATCGGGCCAGGCCGCAATCAACCTTTCGAGCAGCTGATGCTGCTTGCGGCTCGTGTCCTGGAACTCGTCAACCAGCAGGTGCTTGATGTTGTCCGCCGCCGCCAGCGCACTTTCGCTCGGAATCCCCTCCTCGCCCTTCAGCACCTCAGCCGCAATCTGCGCCACCTCGGTGTAATCCGCCGTCCCCGTTTCGGCGAACACCACCTTCAACTCACCCGATGCGCGCCGCAGCACGGTGAAACACGCCTGTACAATCCGCCAGTCGTCGTCGGTATATCCCGCCGGAGGCAGGTTCATCACCGCGCTGAACGCTTCGCAGAGCCCTCCAACCTCGCTCAGCTTCGCGATCAGATCTCCAAATCGAGCCTTGCCGGCGCGCCCCCGTGGAGTTGGCGGAAATCCGTTCTTGGCGGTCAAACCCTTTGGTGAGCGCCAGCCTCCGTCGTTCTTCATTAGAAACCGCGCTGCCAGCGCGTAGGCCTCTCGTGCTACATCCAGATCGTCGTCAAACGGCGCAGCAGGAATCTCAACGCATTCGGCCAGCCCCCACGGCGAAATCTCTCCCGGCTCCTCGCATGCAAACCTCGCCAGCTTCAGAATCTCCTCACGGGCATCAGGCACCGCATCCAGAATCTCGCTCAGACGCGTCAGCGCTTCCCGCACTGCGCGCTCAAATGGCCGCTCCAGCCGCTCGCGCAGCTCCTCCCAATTTGGCTCGCGATCCAGCACGAATCCGCGCATCCAGCGGTCGCGCTGCGCCAGCATCTCCACCAACTGGTTCTCCACGTCCTGCCAGCTGTTGTCGCGCCACAGCAACAGCGCCTCAATCGCTTCGCGCACCTCAGCATCGGCCTTTCCAATCGCATTCAGCGTCTGCCGCGCCGCCCTGCGGTATAGTTCGTTCGGCTGCTCGGCAATCTCCAGCCCTCCGGCCAATCCTGAGAGCAAAGGCTGCTGCAGCGCCAGTTCCCGGCAAAAGGCGTCGATCGTCATAATGCGCAGTTGCGCCGGCAGATCGATCAGCTTCCATCCAGCCAGTTCTGACCACTCCAACGCTCTCGCCGCCAGCCTCGCGATCGCGATTTCGCCTTCGGGGTCTTCCGCTGTGCCGTTGCGCGCACCCCCTGCCGCACGCTCCAGTTCCGCCAGGATCCTGTGCCGCATCTCCGCTGCCGCAGCCTTGGTGAATGTGATGGCCACAATCTCGCCCGGCTCGTTCACCATCGACAGCAGCCGCAAAAATCTGCGCGTCAGCAGATCCGTCTTGCCCGAGCCCGCAGGCGCTTTCACCAGCACACAGCGGTTCGCATCCAGTGCCCTCACGCGTTCCGGTTGATCCGGAGGAAGCGATCGCATCGCGGTGTTACTCATCGCCGTCCTCCTCGTTTGCGTCGTCTTCGCCCACTGTTTCAAACTCAGCAATCCGGCACAGCGTTTGCAGTCCGCACTTTTCGCACGTCTCTTCCCGGTCGCGCGGATCCACCTTCGCCTCGCCCGCAATAAAATCGTTCGCCATCTGCTCGATGTACTCTCGCCACTCCTCCAGGTCCTGCCCGGTGAGCTTTTTCTTGGCCAGCCCCCGGCTGGAGTGCACCTCAGGCAGCAGCGTCGATCTTGCATCCTCCACGCGACCATCAAACGCAAGCTCGCCCGCGCGAATTTTGGCAAACACCAGCCCTCCGCAGTTCGCGGGCTCATCCAACGCAAAATTCGCGTACAGCGGCAGTTGCACATCGTCTGGCCGCGGCAGCTCCCACACCTTGGGGTCCACATCCCCGCTCTTGTAATCGATCACCAGCAACTTGCCGTCCTTCAATCGGTCAACGCGGTCCATGCGCAGACGCAAATCGAGCCCACCGATCTGCTTCGGTTTCTCAATCTCCGTTCCTTCGACCGTGAACGGCGCGCGCGTCTTTTCATACTCCAACCACTCGGTTACAAGATTGGTCAGCCGCACATGCTCCAATTCCAGATACCTCGGCGGCATCGTCTCGCGCTCGCCGTTGCGCAGCTCCGCAGCCATCGCTCTCAGCACGCGCTGCTCAACAAAACCGCGCAGATTGGCAATCGCCATCAGCGCTGCATGGCTTCCCATTCCGCCCTCTCTCACATCCCACGCCAACTTCAGCACCGCATGCAGCAACTTGCCCCGCTGCGCTGCGGTCAATCCAGCCTCCGCGGCATCCCAAAGCTCAGCGCCCAGCCGCGCCGTGGCGAACGCCTTGAACGGGCATTGCGATTGCGCCGTCAGCACGCCGGCTCCGCCGCGCACCTTGCCGCCAGGGAAGGGAACTCGGCTCTCATCCGTCCACTCTTCGGTTGCAGCGTCTTTCGCGCGCGCCGGCCGCAGATCATTCGGCAACTCTCGTGGCGTGTCAGTAATTTTTGTAATCACCCGCGATGGCCGCGTTTCCACATCCTCGCTCTGTCGCGCGTAGCTGAAGTTGACTTGCTGCGCCGAGGCCATGAGCCGCGCGGTCATCGCCTGCGCCAGCTCCCAGTCAAACTGCGCTGCCGCGTGCGGCATACGCGCTGCGCGCTGCACTCCGATCGGCAAAAAGGGATGCGTGGTTCCCGGCGCCGGCCACGCATCTTCGCTAGCGCCCAAAAACCAGATGCCGTCGACCGCCAGCCCCGCAGTCTCCGCCGGCCCGGCAATCAATATCGGCGCATCCTGGCTCTCGGGCGCAAACAGCGCCAGCGCTGCCGCTCTATCGAGCGCATCCACAAAATCCCGCCACGGCACGCGCTCGCCATCAAACCCCAGCGACGCGCAATCATCCATTACGCGCCCCAGCCGCTGCGTTACCTGGTGCTCTTCACTACCGAGGAGCCTTCCACCCGGCCAGTGAGCCGTTTCAAGCAGTTGCTTTGCCAGCTCAACCCACTCGACGGGGCTCCGCGCCTGCCGCGCCTCCTTTTCAAGATCGCGTTTTGCTTGCGTCATTCGCCGCATCCACGCGTCCGGCAGCACCTCGACCCCGCGGTGCGTCATCCAATCGGTCAGCGTCCACTCGGTCCGCTGCAGACTTCTCCGCCGCAGCCCGCGCATAAAAGCCGTAAGCGCGCGCGTCTCATCCCCATCTGCCGCGATTTGCCCCGTTGAAAGCAGCCAGTCGATTTCGTTTTCCGTGATTGCCTCGCTCAACCATGTGAGCGTCAGGAGCGCTCCGCGCCCCAGCGCAGTCTGCGCCAGCGGAACGCCCAGCGAAAACTCGAACAAAGGTGCGCTGGTCCCGCTCCACCCTTCCGGCTCTGCGTACCGCAGCAGCGCCCGCTCAATCTCGCCGCGTTGCCGCGCCTCATTCTGCGTCACCACCAGCAGCCGGGCTCCCGGATTCGACGTAAACTCCCGTTTGCACCACAACGCGCATGCAGCCAGCTCTTGACTCGTATGCTCAGCTTCAAGAAATGAGACTTCCGTCGCCGCCTCGCCAAAACCAGCCTCACGCCACGGCCCCCAGGCCTCAAGCAACGTTCGCTGTACCGGCAGAATCCTGTCGAAACCTGCCAGCAACAGCTCACTTCGCTCCGCCCTGTCGCTCTCAAGCAACTTTGCCAGCTCGAGCGCCAGCCGGGCCGCGCTCACGCACTCACGCCTGCGGCATTCGTCGTCAAATGCAACCAGCCAGTCGCTGAAGGCTCCCGCATCCTGCTGCCATGTGCTCCGCACTTTCGCGTTCAGAAACTGCGGGGCATAGAAACATATCAGCCGGTGCGCGTCCATCGCCATCGCCGCGAGCCGCTGGCGCGGGACTTCCAGATCCGCCTCGCCGTGCCGCTTTTTTACAATCCCGGCCCACAGTGCCTGTTCCTGGAGGGGATTCAGCACCATTCGCGCGTCGCGGTTCCGTTTCTCCCACTCCTCGAGCGCAACGCTCTGCCAGTCCCTCACATTTGGCGCGGGCCACGCCGTCAGCCCTTCGGCCTGACGCGCGCGGTGGTAGGCCGCCGCAACGGCGCGCGCGCCGCGCTCGCTGGCCGTAACCACGGTCCCGCCGTTGCGCAACCATGCGTCCATCCCGGCTCTATCGCTTGTCCCCATTCCTGCGTTATACGCTGCCCGGCTTCGCCGCTGCCACCGCGCCGCATCCCTGCCGGTGGTCAGTCCACGCGTTATACACTATCGTTTATGGTTCGCGTGATTCTCAGCAGTGCGGCCGTCGCTCTGATTCTTCTCTCTGGGTGTCATTCCGCGCCAACCGCTACGCAGCGATCATCCGCGTCGCCGGCGTTCAAGGTCTACCATCTTCGCGGCAAAGTCATTAATACCAATCCCGCAACGGGCGAAGTCACAGTCGACCACGAAGCCATCCCCGGCTTTATGGAAGCCATGACCATGCCCTATAAGCTCAAGGACCCTTCCATCCTGAGCGAGCTTCACCCCGGCGATGTGATTACTGCCGACGTTCTCGTCTCACAGAATCCCGACGCCGACATCCTGCTCGACCATATCGTCGTCATCGCGCAAGGCAAGCCCGACTATAAGCCGGTGGTCATCTATCACGTGCCCGCGCCGGGCGACCAGGTGCCCGACTTCAAGCTCCGCAACCAGGACGGCCGCGCGATCCATGTCAGCCAGTTCCGCGGCAAAGCCCTGCTCATCACTTTTATCTACACGCGCTGCCCGCTGCCCAACTTCTGCCCGCTGGTCACACGCAACTTTGCCACAATCAATCAGCAACTCTCGGCCGACCCCGCGCTCTACGCAAAGACCCACCTGCTCTCGGTCAGTTTCGATCCGGAGCACGACACTGCCGAGCGCCTGAGAGCCTACGGCGCAACCTATATCGGCAGCGATGCCAGGGGCGCCTTCAGCCACTGGGATTTTGCGGTCGGCGCCCAAGCTGAGATTTTTGAGATGGCCAAGTACTTCGACGTCGGAATCACCCGCGGTGACAACGACACCATCAATCACACGCTTTCCACTACGCTCATCGGCCCCGATGGCAAAGTGGCGCAATTCTATCCCGGCAACGAGTGGACCCCCGCCCAAGTGCTTGCGGATGTTAAGAAACTGGAAGCCAATGCAGGGTGAGCGCGCGTGTTCTGAAACTGAATTCCAATTCCGCTCAAGGAACGATCAATGAGTAACGGCCTCAACATCCCTCATACCGGCGAGCTCGACTTCCTCGCCCTCGGCGCATTGATTCACCGTCTCGACCCCGGCATCATTCCCTTCCGCAAGGCAACCGAGTGCCAGATTCACGTCAGCGGCGGCGAATACAACGTGGCCGCCAACCTCTCTGACTGTTTTCGCATGCGCACCGCCATCGTCTCCGCCATGGTGGACTATCCCATCGGCGACCTCATCGCCGAACGTGTCCGCGCCATGGGCGTTCGTCCCATCTACAAGCACTTCGAGCACAATGGCGCCACCGGCCCCAACATGGCCACCGTCTACAGCGACCGCGGCGCCGGTGTCCGCCCGCCCGTCGTGTTTTACAATCGCGCCAACGAGGCCGCCGCCCAGCTCAAGCCCGGCGACTTCGACTGGAAGGGCATCTTCTCCCGCGGCGTTCGCTGGGTCCATTGCGGAGGCCTCTTCGCCGCGCTCAGCCCCACCACCGCACCTCTCGCCGCCGAGATGATGAGAGCTGCCAAGGCCGCGGGCGCCGTCACTTCCTTCGATCTCAACTTTCGCGAGAAGCTCTGGAAGATCTCCGGCGGCATCGATCACGCCGTTGAAACCATCGGCGCCATCGTTGAGAATGTCGACGTCCTCATCGGCAACGAAGAAGACCTCCAGAAGGGCCTAGGCATCCCCGGGCCCGACGTCCACGCCAAGTCCAAGCTCGATCCGGCGGCCTTCTTTGGCATGATCGAGCAGGTCACGAGGAAGCACCCGCAGGCCAAGGTCGTCGCCACAACCCTGCGCGAGGTTCACTCCACCAATCGTCATAGCTGGAGCGCGGTCGCCTGGGTCGACGGCAAAACCTACTCCGCACCCACCGCCGAGCTCGAAGTAATCGATCGCGTGGGCGGAGGCGATGGCTTTGCGGCCGGCTTCATCTACGGTCTGCTCAGCGGCGAGAGTCCCGAAGAGGCGCTCAAGCTCGGCTGGGCCCATGGCGCTCTGCTTACCACTTTCCCCGGCGACACCACGATGGCTACGCTCGAACAGGTGCGAGCCTTCGCGAAGGGCGGTTCGGCCCGCATCCAGCGGTAAAAGCAGGGAGCAGGGAATAGGGAATAGGGATTCTTTCCGGCTAAACGCGTCAGCTGAAAGCTAGAAGCTGCTCTCTGATCTCCGATCCCTGTTCCTTGTACACTGTCTTCGGAGGTCTCTCGTGGCAAAGGTAAGTGTCTTTTTCGGAGCGCTCCTCATCGTCCTGGGTTACTGCGGGTGGGTGTTTACCGGGAGCGCACATCCCACTGCGCTCATTCCCATCTACTTCGGTCTTCCCCTGATCGTCTTCGGGATTCTCGCCAAAAGCCCCCTTGAGAGCCGCCGCAAGCTCTACATGCACATCAATGTCACCATCGGCCTGCTGGGCTTTCTTGGCGCGGTCGGCAGCGCCATCCATGCTTATGGCCATGCCCGTTCCCTCGGCGTCGATCCCGACATGAGAGCCATCGCCGCCCAGCTCACCATGGCCGCGCTCACTTTCATCTACGTCAGCCTGTGCGTGCGCTCCTTCATCGCCGCCCGCAGGAAGATGACGGAATAACGCATGTCTACAATGCGCGGCGGAGGAATGGGCATGGGCATGCGCGCTGAGCGCTCGCCCCACGGCCGCAGTGCGCGCTCCGGCCAATCGGACCTGCCCAAGCGTACGCCAAGCCTGAGAAAGATCGGTCCTGAAATCTGGTCCCTCGTTGCCCCGCGCAAGGGCCTCATCGCCATTGGCCTGGTGCTTATGGCGATCAACCGGGTGGCCGGGCTGGTGATGCCGTTCATGAGCAAACCGCTTCTCGACCAGGCGCTCAACCCCGCTCACGCCCATCCGCACCTTCTTAGCCGGCTCATCGCGATCGTCCTGGTAGCCACCGTCATTCAGGCCATTACTTCGTTCTCGCTTACCCAGCTTCTCTCCAAGGCCGGTCAGCGTCTGATTGCGGAGATGCGCCGCCAGGTGCAGCGCCACGTGGGGCTGCTCTCGGTGGCATACTACGACGAGAACCGCACCGGCACGCTCGTCGCCCGCATCATGACCGACGTTGAAGGCGTGCGCAACCTTGTCGGCACCGGCCTGGTCGAGTTCCTTGGCGGAATCGTCACCGCAACGCTGGCCTTCGTCTATCTGCTCCACAAAAGCGCGCCCGTCACACTCGCGGTCTTCACAGGCATCGGCATCTTCGCCTTTTTTCTGCAGTATGGCTTCAAAACCATCCGCCCCATTTTTCGCGAGCGCGGCAAAATCAACGCTGAAGTCACCGGTCGCCTGACGGAGTCTCTCGGAGGCGTGCGCGTCATTAAGGGCTATCACGCCGAAGATCGCGAGGCCAACGTCTTCGCGGGCGGCGTCGAGCGGCTTCTGCAGAACGTGATGAAGTCGCTGACCATGACCAGCGGGCTCTCAGCGGCCACCACCACCATGCTCGGCCTGGTCTCTTCGCTGGTGATGTGGATGGGCGGTCATCTCGTCCTTAAGAGCCAGTGGACCGTTGGCGACTACTTCCAATACAACGTCTTCCTCGCCATGATGATTGCGCCGATCTTCCAGCTAGTGAACATCGGCACGCAACTCACTGAGGCCTTTGCCGGCCTCGATCGCACCCACGAGATCATGTCGGAGCTCGAAGAGAACCAATCCCCCGGCCGCGCAATCAAGATGCCGCCTATCGAAGGCAACGTCCACTTCGAGAGTGTCGAGTTCGCTTACACGCCCGAGAAGCCCGTTCTGCATGGCATCAGCTTTGAGGCAGAACGGGGAAGTGTGACCGCACTCGTCGGCTCTTCCGGCTCAGGCAAATCCACCATCATCAGCCTGATCTGCGCCTTCCACAGCCCTGCGGGCGGCAAGGTTCTGGTTGATGGTATCGACCTGTCGAAGGTCGACCTCAACACCTACCGTTCGCAGCTCGGCGTGGTGCTCCAGGACTCATTCCTCTTCGACGGCACGATTCGCGAAAACATCATGTTCTCGCGCCCCGACGCCACCGAGGAGCAGTTTTTGTTCGCCTGCCGAACTGCCCGAGTGGATGAGTTCGCCGAACGATTCCCCGAGGCCTACGAAACCATCGTGGGCGAGCGCGGCGTCAAGCTCTCCGGAGGCCAGCGCCAGCGCCTTTCCATCGCCCGCGCGCTTCTGGCCGATCCGCGCCTTCTCATCCTCGACGAAGCCACCAGCTCGCTCGATTCCGAATCTGAAGCAATGATCCAGGCCGGCCTGCAGCAGCTCATGCAGGGCCGCACCACCTTCGTCATCGCGCATAGGCTCTCCACGATCCGCCGCGCCGACCAGATTCTCGTGGTCGAAGAAGGCCGCATCGTCGAGCGCGGCAATCACACTCAGCTTTATGCCCTGAATGGCCGTTATCGCGACCTTTACGATCGCCAGCACGGCCTGGAGGCCAATCTCTTCCTCGCGCCCGGCGAAGGCGACACTGTTCCCGCCTAATCGCGGCCACGCGTCATTCGCAGGCAGTGCGTTTTCAGTGGCTTTTATCTGCGGTTCAAACTAAATCATCCTTTCGTTCGTCTCACATGCAGAGAGCCTCTCTCAACGGGCATTTTTAACGCCGGAAACGGTTTCTTGACGGGAATCCCATATTCTGAGAATCTGGAATTGGAATTCAAATCGCGGAATCAAGGATCAATATGCGAGACAATGCACCGCAAGGCACTTACAAAGTTCAAGCTCTGGACAGAGCCTTTGCCGTGCTCGACCTTCTCGGTGAGAGCGAAACCCCGCTCGGCCTTGCCCAGGTCGCTTCCTCACTCCAGTTGCACAAGAGCACCGCGCACCGCTTCCTCATGGTTCTCGAGCGTCACCGGATGGTCGAACGCACCTCGAGCGGCAAATTCCGCCTCGGACTGCGCCTCTTCGACTTCGGCAACCGCGCCATCGAACAGTACGATCTCCGCGAGCGCGCCCAGCCTCATCTGCGCCGACTCGTTGCCGAAACCGAAGAAACCGCGCACCTCTGCATTCTCGAAGCCGCACGCGTCATCTACATCGACAAAATTGAGCCGGCCCGCTCGGTTCGCATGATCACTCGCATCGGCGCCAGCAATCCCGTGCACTGTACTTCGGTGGGCAAGGCCATGCTCGCCTTCCTTCCTCCCGAGCGCGCTGCTGAAGTCATACGCCGCATCCGCTTCGAGCGCCCCACGCATCGCACCATTGCCACGCCCGAAGCCCTGCGCGCCGAACTCGAGAAGACCCGCCGCCGCGGCTACGCCGTCGACGACGAAGAGCTCGAAGAAGGACTCCGCTGCATCGCCGTTCCGCTGCTCGACGCACAACGCCTGCCCGTGGCTGCGATCTCGATCTCCGGGCCCTCCTTCCGCGTCACCGCGCAAAAATTGCCCTCGATCGCGAATCATCTGCTTACCTGCGTCCGCGGCATCTCGGCCGACATGGGCTACGTATCCTCAAGCCGCGCCGCCCGCAACGCCACCTGGACCCCGGCCACTACCCAGGCCTGAGCAATCATTGGAGGCCGAGGTCTTGAAAGGGCACGTCTTGAGTCGCGCCGCGAATGGGATCGATGGATGATTGGGCTCTAGCCTCCGAGGGATGGCATTCGCAAACCAGGCCTTTCCGGACCCTTTCCGCACCCCCACAACTCATTGCCATTCTGTTACACTCAATACTGTTGCAGCGGCAAGATCGCATCGCCTCGTGACGGCATGCGCCCCGGAATTCAAGCCTTGGGAAACGCAACGTTTCCCGGTTCAACGGCCTCAATCTCCTGGCGGTCAAACTTGCTTCTGGGGACGTAGCTCAGTTTGGTTAGAGCGCTGCCCTCGCAACAATTTCCTTTCTTTTCCTAGACATACAGAACATGCTGTCCACCGTGCTGTCTATTTGACCGAGATAGCACCTCAGGTTATCTATGCCAGGTCTCACTACGAGGCTTGGATTACATGGCCAGAGCGAAGCAGTACGCCGACCGCGTCAACGTCATCAAGAGGATCAAACTGGGCTCCAAGTGGCCGTTCGCCCCCGTGGTAGAACACAACGGCCGGATCGTTCGCGATCATGTGAGGGTCGCGGGAAGGGACGAACACCATCCTGAGGGTCGCTATTACCTTGAGTGGTATGAAGCGGGAAAACGCCGGCGGAAGCCGGTCCCCAAGTTCGAGAATCTGTTGCGGGCGGCGCGAGAAAAATCCATCCAACTGAACGCTCTCAAGGCCGGCCTACTGCCTCCTGACGATGCTCCCGTTGTCGATGAGCCAGCACGTCTCACCATGAACTCAGCCATCGACGACTACCTCGAATACATCCGCAAGCACCGCAGCCTGAGAACCTACAGAACCTACCGGCCCACCTTGAATATCCTGTTCAGGAACTCGTACACCAAGACATACGTGGATGAAGTGACACGCGAGGACATCCTCAAGTTCACGAGTGATTGCTTCGACCAGGGGCTTGTCCCGCGGACGGTCTACGACCGCCTCGTTACGGTGCTCCAGCTCTTCAAGAGGCACGGATTGAAAGGGCTGGTCGAGCGCAGCGACTGGCCCAGCTATGTCGAGACCATCCGCCCGATTTATGAGCCTGAGGAAATCGCCGCAATGCTACGGCACGCCGATCAGGACGAGGCGACACTTATTAAATTCTGCCTTTCCTCCGGCTTTCGCGACCGTGAGATCCGTTACGTGACCTGGCGCGATGTCGACTTCCGGAACTCGGTGGTACGCGTCACTGCGAAGCCGATCTGGAGATTTAAGCCGAAGAACTACGAAGAAAGAGCTGTGCCCTTGCCTTCGGCCATGATTGAGCAGCTGCAGGAGTTTAAGGCCCGGCGGAATGCGACTCCGACGGAGTTGATCTTTCCGAACACCAAGGGAAAGCCGAACAGTCTCCACATCGAGGTGGTAAAGAGGCTCGCGCATCGAGCAAAACTCAATTGCGGACAGTGCATAACCAAACATGGTAACCGGTGCGCAGCAGGTCCGTACTGCCAACACTTCTACCTCCACAAGTTCCGTCACACGTTTGCGACCGAGCATCTTCGTCACGGTATCGACGTTCGTACGTTGCAGGGTTGGATGGGGCACCGGGACATCCAGTCAACGATGGTCTACCTCAAGGGGATCCAGTCGAAAGACGCGCTTGCAAAGGTGAACGGCGGCTCGCTCGCGGCTTACGTTGCTTAGTTCTTCGTGCGACGGAAGCGGGTTTGACCGAAATCTTGATTCAGCTCATTCTGCGCAGGAGTTCAGACATCAACGGTGACGCCCAGGTGGGCGCCCAAGGAGAAGAAACCTCATGAGCTTAGTTGAAGTCGTTAGAGAGAAGCAGGAGGCACTGCGGGTGCGGGACCTAGCTCGGCTCCTGGGGGTCTCGTCGCAGCAGATCTACAAAATGGCGGCCAGCGGCGAGATTCCGTCGTTCAAGGTGGCAAATGCAGTCCGTTTCGATCCACACGAAACAGCTGAATGGCTGAAGGAGAAATATCCCGTTCGTTCAGTGGAAGTGCGTTTCCCCGTCGCGAGAAGAGCGTAGCTACAGTCGGGGACTTGAAGGTATCTAAACTTGACCGGGTTTGTACCCGCGATAGTGCATGCCCCAAGAAGAAACCACGGCTTCTTCAAATCATGGCTTGAGCGAAGGGTGAACGGAATGCGAATCACGAAGGAAGAATTTGTCGCGGGTCATTCTGCATTGCGGGTGCGTGGGTTTCTCAGGAGGTTCGAGCGTGGTTTTTTCATGCTCTCTGCTGCTGAGAGCTTTATGCAACTCAAATCACGGGAGGCGGCAGAGTTTATCAACGATATGGTCGCGCTCGAACTCATTGAACCCACAATGCCCTTTGGGGATAAAGCAGCCTTCCAGGTTGCAACGCGAGGTCATGCATTTGCGAATGCGACGGCTGCGAAGCCAATTTATCGAGGAACAGCAGAACGGGTCCTAAGAGAGTTCATGGATCGCGTGAATGCTGTAAACGCTTCGAAAGAATATGCGTTTAACGTTAAGAGCGCTGTTTTGTTTGGCAGCATGCTTTCATGTGCGGATAGGTTGGGTGATGTTGATGTCGCTATTGAATTGCAGCGTCGCATCTCGGATTCCGCCAAATTTAGAAAGCAGTGTGACCGTCGTCGGCATTTGGCGGAAGAACAGGGAAGAGCATTCCCTACTGCAATTGACTGGGCGACATGGCCTGAGAAAGAAGTTGTGCTACAGCTGAAGGCACGCTCTCGTAGCCTAAGCTTGCATGGATTCGATCAATTAATGGAGATGGAAAATCTTCGCTACCGCATACTTGTTGGGGACGCCAGCTAATTAGCTAGCCAGATTCCTACTGGATGTGCCGTGTGAGGATATTGTCCTTTGGAATGATGGCTTTAGCACTTGGACAGCCCTTTAAAAGAAGGTAGGAAAGGAAAGCATTCGGCTGTTAACCGAAGGGTTGTAGGTTCGAGTCCTACCTGAGGCCAAATCGTCCGATTCCGCGCCCAAATTCGCAGACAATGTCTCCCGAATTTCCCACCGGAAAAACTTCGGACTGATGTCCACTGGCGCTAACGATGAATAAAATCTCAAGAGCACTTCGGCGTGTTGGGCAGGTACAGGACTTGTCCGATTAGCCGGTTTCACGTCCAGGTGGATTGGATGTTTCGCCTTTACGGACATTACCCTGCATCTTCTGGTTCCGTTCTATCGCACTTGTGCCATGCAATGAGTTTTGGTAGCCAATGCTTGGACCCAGAGCGTGCGACCCACATTCTAGCTGAAAGCTGAAGGAATCGCGATGCTTGCGGCGCAAGGGAACCGTTCACTCCTGTACCGGACCATCCTTCACTCCTTTCACCCACATTGCCAGCACGTCAGTGCTATTGCGCATCTCGAGCACCGGCACGCCAGCAGGCGTTTTGATGTGAAACAGATCCGCGCCGCTTACGTTTTGAAAAATGAACGCAGGCCGCGCATCATCGCTCATCGCGGCGATCGAGATGTCACTTAGCGTTACGTTCTTCACGTGGCGCAGATACATTCCCTGCGCCGGCATATTTCCGAACATGTTCGGCTCGGGATATTTGTTCTCGTCCTCCATGGGTAGGATGGCTGATTGATCTTTCGTTCCGCCGCCGCGATGCTGAATGTAGATTCCCCGCAGCACGAGGTCCTGGATCTCATGCCCAGGCACACCGCTTATGATGCAGCCCAAGTGCGATGCTGAATTTGAGCAAACGATGTTGCTCAGCATTACACGCTGCAGAGTGCCGGTCCTGGTTGACTCCACGGGTCCACGCAAACGGCTGCCCAGGCGCAGGAAAATGGGCGCAGAAACAATATCGCGCATGGTGATGTTGGTGATCGTCACATCCTCGAGGAATGCGCCATCCACCATTTCCAGCGCTAATCCCTGGCAGCCATCGAACACACAATTACTGATAGCGATGTTCTTGAATCCGCCATTCGACTCCGTTCCGCACTTGATCCGGCCGGTGTGCGGAACGCGAGAACCGTCCTCGAATTTCTTCCACGTGCCGTCGAGCATCGTGCCCACCTGGTAGGCACCGGTTACATAGCAATTCACGATCTCAAGGTTTTCCGTTGCACGCGCCACTCCGAGTGCGAAGCTGCTTTTGGGTACAATCGCGTCGTCGTAAGGCGAGTTGACCGCGCAGTTGCTGACGCGCACATTCCGGCAGCAGTCGATGTCCATGCCGTCGCGGTTGGTATCGATCGTCAAACCATCGATCACCAGGTTGTCCACGCCGGTGGCCAGGATCCCGAACCAGCCGCCGCTGAGGATCTGGAACTCTTTCAATTGCACATTCCGGCAGTTCTTTAGCGAGATTGTCTTGTTGCCCACTCCGTTCACGCGGCGTTGCGTGGGGTTTTGGCTTTTGGGATCGTTGTTGCGCACCAGCCCGCGACCCCAGATGCGCCCCGGGCCGAAAATTGAGATGTTGCTAAGTCCTTCACCCCAGATCAGGCTGTTGTGCCAGTGATTATGGCCGAAATCCTGATACGCCTCCCATGGCTGCTCCGGCTCAGGATCGTCGTACCCGCCGGACTGCCCTTCGGGCAAAGCGTCTGCCGCGACGATCACCGCGCCCTGATCGAGATATAGCGCCACATCGCACTTGAGGTGAATCGAGTGGCATAGATATTGGCCAGCCGGGAAATGAACATTGCCTCCGCCGACACTAGCGGCCGTCTCAATTGCACGATTGATCGCAGCCGTGTCCAGAGTCGATCCATTGCCCGTCGCGCCGAACGCGCGGACGCTGAAATTCGAAGGGGCCGCATTCTCCCGCTTCGCTTCCGCCGTTTCCTGACCCCTCAAAGCGGCCGAAGCGATCAGCGCACCGGTCATCCCTGCTCCGGATTTTCTTAAGAATTCTCGCCGTCCCGTCATCTTGTCTCAATCACCACTTTTCTATCTCTTAACGATTCAGCGGTCGAAGAGCGAAGGACCTTGTGGTCCTTGTAAGGCCCTTCTCTCTGATTTTCTCAATCCGCTCATCGAACTCCCCGTTCTCAGTTCTTTCCGCGATGCCGCGCCACCCTGCCCTAAGCATGTTCAACCATCAATGCTCCGATTCTCCAGGATTTTCGGGAATGCCGGGATCATCGAGGATCTGCACGGCTGTTGCCGGCCCGAAGTTCGTCCAATCCTGCAGCACCCACACTACTTTCTTGGCACGTGTCACCTCAACAAGCTGCGGGCCCTGGTTGCCGCCTCCGCGCGAGCAAATGATAGTATTTCCGTTCGCAAGTCGAGTGGCGGACTGAGAGTTTCCATAGCCGTATTCCGCTGGCAAATCGGCCGGTGTGATTTGCCAGACTACTTTTTTGTCCGGCGTCACCTCGAGAGTCTTTACATCGTGCTCATCGGTGATCAGCGTGTTCCCGTTCTTCAGCCGGATCGCAGCCCAGGGGCTCGGCACGTCGTAGCTCCAGATCTCATTGAAGTCCTTGTCGTATTCGACGACCTTATGCATCTCCAAGTACGGCACCAGATAGGTTCCCTGCGCCGTATACCGGACACGTCGAAACTGCGCGTGTACGGTTTTAAGATCGGTCAGGCTGGGCGCCGGCAACACGTGATCGACCGCAAGCACATT
Source organism: uncultured Acidobacteriaceae bacterium (assembly GCA_963808695.1). Lineage (GTDB taxonomy): Bacteria > Acidobacteriota > Terriglobia > Terriglobales > Acidobacteriaceae > Telmatobacter. Next base: position 499,157 of record CAWEHF010000002.1, on the reverse strand, counting down.
GGTTTTGATGTTGATCACTTTGAGGTGCGGTGGCAAGCCGTTCTCAATTAGCAGCACCTTCTCCAACCCGATCGGCTGACATGTGTGGATCTCCGTTCCCGGTGGCGCGTCATAGCGCCACACCACCTTTTTGTCAGGCGTCACTTCCGCCACGTACTGCATGCGGCTAAACAGAACATTCCCGTTTGAAAGCATCCACACATCGTCGTATTCCCAGCCCGGACCTGTGGAATAGGTCCAGTTGATCTTGCCTTTGTTCACCAGCAGTATCTTGTTGTAGCCCTCTCCGACATACAACATCGCGTGCTGAGCCATGCCTTTGCCGGGCAGTCCGGTCATCGGCGGCTTCGGATGTTCAATCGGAGATACCTCGGTTTCTGACGGTCCCATCGCCGGCACATTGGGGGCTGTAAATAGCGGCAGAATTTTCATCAGCGGCCTGGTGCTGTAGTTGCTCGCCGCGATGGTTTTGTTTTCTGGTAAGTTCAAGAAAACTAGAATTGCTGCAGTTGAAGCCAAAGCGAAATGGATGTTTGCTGAATCCCACCTCTTCATCTACACCATCCTCTTCTCCGGCAGCACAAGCGTGCCTGAGCGCGGAATCAGCACCCAATCACTGACTATGTTGCGCTCTTCGAGCCATTCGATTCCAGTTACGGTGGGGTTACGGACAATTGAAACTGCCGAATGAATTGTCGATGCCCCTTGTTTTCAGTGCGAAAGCATTGCGGCGCAATTCTGAAACGGAGAGGTGTAACGCGGATGTAACTCAGCCGAACATCCGCTTGGCGAGGGATGTTGGGGCCATACACAATGGTCTGGGAATTAACCTGTCAAGGATGCGATGCCTTCGTAGTGCCCACATCTCGCGTTTCAGGCCGTGTTGATGGGAGCATGTGTACGGCAACCAGATTGACGCCGAGGACGTGGTAGCCCTTCTCGAGTCGCACCTTCAACAAAGCTTGAAAAACAGGGAATGGCCGCTTGTCGCCGATATTCTGGCTTTGGATCGCCTTGGTCAATTCATCGACCCCAGGCCTTGAGGTGGCATACAAGACAGCGCCTTCTGAGCCGGTCGTGTCGAGACCGCCAAAATCTGCGATGTACCGCCCTGGTACAATCCCAGGCTGAATCGTAATCAGGCTGTAATCCGCATCCAAAACCTGCGTGTTCGGATCGCGTTCTGTATGGTAGGTTGACGCTTCGTTGGGGTGAGGATGGCCATTGACGATAACACCTCTCCATTGCTCCAGGCGCGTGTCGAAATCCTTGAATCTGAAGTCGCCCAGACTGCTGAAGTTGGCGACCGCTATATTTTGTGAGGATGAGCCAAGCATGATCACGTTATGCTGCGTCAGATCGTCGACGGTAAGTTCACGGCTGGGCTTGACAATCGGCTTATACCCCATCTGGCCAAAGAGATTCGACAACATGCCGACGGCCTTGAGTTCGCCGAAGCCCAGGTACGAATTCTCGTAATAAAGCTGGCCAGCTCGCGCCACGAGAGCCGGATTTGACGCAAATTGCTCGGCCACGTGCGAATCGACCGGTGCTCCACGGTAATCGGTTGCGCCTTGCTTGAAGCGAAACAAATCGTTGTAGTTGTCGAGAAGGAATACGGCGTCCGGATATGCAATGACCGGAGTTGGGTCGTTACCGATGAACTTTGCCCAAAAGGCTATTACCGGATCGGAAGACTTTGCCAAATCAGATTTCGCGGCCGTTGCGCTCAACCTGCTCGCGCCGAGGGGAGCCCACCTGCTTCCGATCCATAGACCGGCGACGAAGGCGCCGATCACCGTTGCGACCGCGATCAGCGCGGCACGGGAAATTGGCCAGTTGGAACGGCGAACTTGGGGATCGATGCGCTCCGGAACGCTTTGCGAGGGTTGATCATTCGATAAATCAGCGTCGCCTGCTGCGATGGCCTTCTCGACTCCGATGGGCTCGGCGCTGCCAGAGCATTCAAAGAGCGGCAGGTATTGCCCTTTCGGAATCTCGACAATGATGTAGTCGTGCAGTCCATCAGAGTCGTAGTACTCTTTCAGCTTCTGCCGAAGGCGGTGAATCTGGACCCGCACGATTGGGTCTGCTTTCGGATCGAAATCTGGGGATCGGCCTAAGGCCTCCACGCCGATCGTATATTCCTTGATTGGGTCGGCACCATGGGTGAATGACTTTTCAGCGAGATACTGCAGAAGCTGCTGGAGCATTGATGCGTTGCGAAAGCTGCCGGACTGTAGTACTTTCCGGACCTGCTTTTGGCATTCATCTCGGGGTGGGACTCCCAGCGTGGTGTCTGCGCGCGCGTTCAAAGGCTAGCCCCTTCCTACGGCACAACACGTGACACTAAGTCCCGTCCGTGCCAGGACTCTCAGCACTCACACATTCTCGTTCAGCGAATTGCGCCTGCAATCGGGCTCGGCGTATCGCAAGAATTCTACGACAGATATGCCTCATTGACGAGCGATTTCGGTCCCGATGATTTCCAATGAAATCGCGGCGTCTGTCTGAAGAGTAGACGTTACAAACCTCTTAACGTCGCTGTAACACCCCGGTCTTGCAATCAGCGAAAACCAAAGAAAACAATGACTGCCGCGCTTCCACCCAGGTTTCAGAACTCCCGTAACCCCGCCGTTACTAGTCAATTGGATGTAATCGGCAACAGTATGGTCGGCGGTATCGCAGGAGGATTCTGCCGGAGGGGTCGGTCTGATTCAGCGAGCGTGGGTTAGTAGTTGTTGCCCCTGAAACTGAAAACGCTAACATTGGCGCCTGCGGCGTGCATGAACCAGTCACAAGACAATTTGGAGGCAATATGCAAAAGCGATTCATGCTGCAAATGGCGGCTATAGCAATTCTCTTGCTCTTGTCCGCCACTAAAATGACGATGGCTCAGGCCGTTACGGGCGCGCTACTGGGAACGGTTCAGGACTCTAGCGGGGCCGTCGTTGCGGGCGCCAACGTCACTTTGACGAATGAAGGAACCAACGTCATCAATAAAGCGACGACCAGTCCCCAGGGCTTCTACACCTTCCCCAATCTCAATCCCGGGCAATACAGCGTGACCGTCGCAGCCAGGGGCTTCAAGACCGAAATCTCGAGGGACAACCTGGTGAACGTGGAACAGTCGACCCGCGTCGATATCGCATTGTCGCCCGGAGCCGTCAATGAGCAGATTACGGTCACAGGAGCGACCCCGCTGGTTGAGACCACAACCTCCGACCTCGGCACAACGCTCGACTCGACGCAAATCAACAACCTGCCCATCAACGGGAGAAGCCCGAATATGCTGATGCAGCTCGCTCCCGGATCCACGCCGACGGCATGGGGCGCGGGCAACGGCGAAGATTCGTCCACGGCATTGACGACGGCGCCGGGCGGGGGAGGCGGCGGCGCCTACACCGAAACCAACGGCTTTCCTTTCGAGTCGAATCTCTACCTGGTGGATGGCGTAAGCGACGTCGAACTGGAGAACGGATATCAGGGGCTCCAGATTCCATTCGACTTCATCGGCGAAATGAAACTGGAGACCAGCGATCCGACCGCCGAATACGGTAGCTTCGGCGCGCAGGTGTCCAACATCACCACCAAGACCGGGACCAACAAGTTTCACGGCCAGGTCTATGAATACAACCGTAATACGGACTTCAATGAGCCCGACTATTTCAGCAAAGTGAACCCGCCGTTCCACTACAACTTGTTCGGAGGCGAGGTGGATGGCCCCATCATCAAGGACAAGCTGTTCTTCGCGGCCGATTTGGAGTGGCTCAAGCTGGCCGAGGGTTCTTCCGGCCTCCAGAGCTCGCCCACGGCGGCGGCCCGCAGCGGCGATCTGTCGGCTTTCGATACAAACGGGGCGGGCCCGATCACCAACCCCATGGCGTGCTATTACATCGCCATGGCAAACGGCGCTGCGAATCCGCAACCCTGCACGGCTAGCTCCGCTATTTCAGTTGGAGGAACCTACGACACAGTTCCCGCATCGGACATTTCGCCCATTTCGGCGGCTTTCCTGAACCCCACGGTGTGGCCGTTGCCCAACCTTTCCGGACCAATCAACAATGCGACCCAGGTGCTGATCAACGATGCATCCTTGCCGCAGGAAGACGTCCGCGTCGATTGGGCGTTCTCGCAGAGCGACCGCTTCTTTGCCCGCTTTGGGTATAGCATTCGGCACCAAACCCAACCGTTGTATTTTGGCGCCGGCACGGGTCCGAACCCCTTCATGAATGGCGGCGACGGCGAAAACACCAACCAGCTCAGCAACAACGTTTTGGGTTGGGACCACACGTTTACTCCTACGATGACCAACGAGTTGCGCCTTGGCTATAGTCGCTACTCTACCGCTGACTACACTGCCGCGTTCGCGCAGGATCCGAACGAGAACAATACTCTCGGCGTTCCCAACGGCAACATCGCCGCCTATCCCGATACCAGCGGCATTGCTCAAGTCAATCTCAACGGGTTCGAGGGCACGGGAGACTCGGGCTGGTTGCCGCAAACAGTGGGCAGAGTTTCCAACATTTACCAGATCAACGACGCGTTCACACTTGTCAAAGGACGGCATAACTGGAAGTTCGGCATTGCGATCAATCCCATCCAGGCGCGCGTCTTCAACGCGCAGAACGATCCGCGTGGGCAGTTCTCTGCCAGCGGCAATTACACGGGCACCGGCTCCAACGCCGCGTCCCTCGCCGATTTCCTGGTGGGTGGCCTGAGCGGTGTCGACCGCGACCACTTCTTCGACAGGCCCAACACGCGAACCAACGAATACGGGGAGTTCGCGCAAGACGATTACCGCTTAAGCAACAAGGTCACGCTCAACCTCGGTCTCCGCTACGACATCTACACGCACCCTGTGGATACCAAGAACCTGCAGAGCAACTTCGTTCTATCGGGCCCTGATGCCGGCGAGATTCAAGTAGCTTCGTCCGGCAACCGCGGCCCCAATGTCAACACCTATCATGGTGACCTCGCTCCGCGCATCGGCGTCGCCTTTACGCCCGACAGCGGCAAAACGGCAATCCGCGGCGCGCTCGGCCTGAGCTACTTTAACGGCAACTTCGGCGCCGATGGTGGCACGCTGGAACGGAATTTCCCGGAACTGGAACAGGAAAACAACGCCGCGCCCATGAGCAACTGCACGAACCCCTATGGCGTGGGAGGAAATCCTGCGAACCCTAATCCGGCGGAATATTCAACCTGCGGCTCGTTCATTCTCGCCAACGGCCTGCCGGGCAACTCCACCTCCGGAACGCCGGTGTACACGCCGATTGTGCCGTTCAACACAACGCCGGGCGGATTCATCTTTTCACCGCCAGGCTTCGGCGTTTATGACGTGGCCAGCAACTTCCGCCAAAGCCAGGCCTACAACTGGAACGTGAGCATCGAGCGTCAGCTCGGCGCTAACATGTCGTTGCATGTCGCGTACGTGGGCACGAAAGGCGCCTATCTCTATAACGATTGGCAGCTCAACCAGTGCAACCCGACGTCGTTTACCGAAGGTCCGACGGCTGCGGCACTGGGCATCACTTTTCCGCAATGTGAGCCGTTTTACTCGTTTCCCAGCAACCCAAATTGGACCGCGGCAGACAATGGGTCGATCTCCACAGTGGATTTCCGCAACAGCGGAGCCAAGTCGCACTTCAACGCCGGCGAAGCCGTCTTCGAGCGGCGCGCGGGATCGAATCTGACCTTCTCTGGAGCTTATACCTGGTCGAAGGCAATGGATAACTACTCCAACCAACTCGACAACTACGACATGAAGCAATACCTGGATACAGCGGGCTGGCACCATGCCAATTACCCGCAGACTCTTATCCTTACCTACGTCTACACGCTGCCGTTCGGCCGCGGGCAGAAGTTCGCCGACTCGGTGTCGGTTCTTGAAGACGACTTCATCGGCGGGTGGACGATCAGCGGCGTCACCAACTTCCGTTCCGGAGCGCCGCTGCTGGTAACGGCAAGCTCGGGAGACCTGCTGAGCCAAAACAGCGGGCAGCGCGCCAATTACGCTTGCTCGGTGGCCGACAATCCGCACACCATGTCCGAGTGGTTCGACACGACTTGCTTCGCGCAGCCGCAGGGATTCGTCTTCGGCAACGACGGTGTCGGAGAAGGGAATGGCTACGGGCCGCGCTACCAGAGCTGGGATATGTCCTTTGCCAAGGCAATCCACCTCACCGAGCAGATGCATTTGCAGTTGCAGGGCCAATTCTTCAACATTTTCAACCGCGTCAACTACCAAACGCCGAACACAAGTTGTTCTCAGATCAGTTCCACCGATTTCAGCTGCAATCCAAGCAACGGCTTCGGGTCGATCACCAACGACTATCTGCCGCGTCAGGGCCAGCTCGGAATGGTGCTCTCGTTCTGAGAGCGGCAAGCTCGCCGAGACCTGCAAGACGGGCTCATACTCCGCAAAGGCGGAGTATGAGCCCTGATCTTCACGGCTGTTTCTTCAATTCCAACCTCGATCTTTTCCCGATCGATTCAAGCGTTGCTGTTTATCATTCCGAGATGCGAACGATTAAGAACACAAACAGAAGACAGTTCCTATGTGCTGCATTGGGAGCAGCGTTGATTACACCGCGATGCTTCTCCAATGGTCTCCGGCGTTTCCACCAATCACTCATCGCTCTGGGCGATCCACTCGCACTTGACGCAAACGCAGCGTCGCCGCATGAAGGAGCGATCGAGTTCGAATCGTCCGATGAGCAGCTCGCCGCGGGATTTCGCTGGGCCAAGGCTCAGGCATTGGCCTATGCAAGAGAAGACGGATCCATCGGGTCATGGTATGAAGCTTCGCTGCCGGGCAGAAATGCTTTCTGCATGCGTGATGTGTCGCACCAGAGCACGGGCGCGCAGTTTCTAGGACTAGGCGCAAGAACGCTCAACATGCTGCGACGTTTTGCTGCAAACATCTCCGCTCAAAAAAAATGGTGCAGTTGGTGGGAGATTACGCGAGACAATCTGCCCGCGCCGGTGGATTACAACAACGATTCGGATTTCTGGTACGACCTGCCGGCGAACTTCGACGTTTTGGATGCCTGTTACAGACAGTGGCTATGGACCCGGAATACCGCTTATCTCGATGACGTCTTTCTGAATTACTACCGGCATACCGTCACCGATTACGTGAAAACCTGGGATCGCGACGGCGATGGCTTGCTCGAACATCTGCCAGCGTACGGCCACATGGGAATCGCTACTTACGATGAGGATCTTCAGGAGGAGGTACTTGTCGGTGCAGACTTGATTGCTGCTCAGCATGCTGCCTACCGCGACTACGCCGCTATTGAGCGCGCGCGGGGCGCTCCGGCTGCCGCATTGGAGTTCGAACATAAGGCCGATCATTTGAAGTCTGTCTATAACAACCAATGGTGGGACGCGTCGCACAACCGCCACTTTGGCGCCCTCAGAGAGGATGGGAAGTTTCGCTCCAATTTGAAAGAGGGCGACGGCAGAAGCACGCTCGAGCTGCCTCTTTATTATGGGTTGACCGCTGCCGGACAGAAGACTGACGCCGAATTGGAGATTTTAGAGGAGCGGCTCAGATCGGATCTCAGAGCACCCAATGGGGTCATCGGAGGCGTGGAAGGGCGATCCTACATGCCCGGCATCTTCTACAAGTACGATCGCTCGCGAGCCGGATACTCCTCGCTCATGGCAATGATGGATCCGAATTTGAAGCGCCGCGAGTATCCAGAGGTGTCGTACACAGTCATCGGCAATCTCGGCTCCGGCTTGATGGGGCTTCGGCCCTTGGCGAACGATGAAACACTCGAGACCTTTCCGCAGCTCACCAGTGAAACGAATTGGGCTGCACTGCACCATGTGCCCGCAGGGAAGAATTCAATAGCAGTGCGGCATAAGGCAAACAGTAAGACATCATTGACCAACGAATCGGGACCCGAGCTCCGCTGGCGAGCCGGATTTCCCATGAAGACCGGAGCGCTCTTCGTAAACGGCAAGAAAATCGCAGCGCAAACTGCAATCCGTATCAGCGGTTCGGCTCTGTCATACTGCGACCTTCTAGTCCGGTCCGGTGAAACCTGCGTGGTATCAGCTCAACCGGAATAGGCCAGATTGGGCCCCGTCCGGCGATGAGACTGCTGGCCCGCTGCTGAAGAAGCTGAATGACTCGAAACTCGAGGTGATGAAGATGAAACACAGCTCAACACGCCGCAGACTGTTGAAGGCGACGGCAGCGTCGTTCGCGCTGGTAGGAATTCCCGGAGCATTGGAAGAGTCTGGTTTAGCTGAGATTCTCACCAAATATAACTACGCACCCCGGCAGCGAATTGCGCCTCTGGGCATCGCGCGGGGCATTTATCCGGGGCGCGTAGTGTGGGTGCGCGATCCAAGAGCTGCGCATTGGAACGGAAACCGGGACTCTCAAACCGATCAGTGGTGGATGGACGCAAGCACCGATCAGGCACGCGTCGACGCGATGATCTCGCTTCTCCTGCGAAATGTTACGGGCGCCGCTAACGACGACGAAGCGTGGAAGGCGATTTTTGCCTATTACGGCAGGCGCTACAAGAACTCCAGCGAAACCAGATACCGGCCGGGCGAGATTGTTGCCGTCAAGGTGAACCTGAACAACAGCAAGCCGGTCGTTCCCACGAATCTGGTAAACGTATCGCCGCAGGTTGCCCTGGCTGTCGTTCGCCAGTTGGTTCGTCATGTGCATGTGGCGCCGAAGGACATCGTCGTCTACGATGCGCAACGAGATATCTATCCAGGTTTGCTCGACAAGATATGGAATGAATACAAGGACGTTCGCTTTGTGCAGGGGGGCGTGCCCGACCCGGCGCATCAATCGCATCCGGCCTACGGCCAGATTCACGGACTTGAACAAGCGCAATGGGTTTTGGGGCAGAGTTACTCGGCAGGAAATTACGATAATGCCCGCTTTATCCCCCAGCAGATCAAGGACGCAAATTACATTGTCAACATTGCGCTCGTGAAAGGGCACTCTTATCCGTATGCGGCGGCTGAAGGCGGTGACGAGGGGCAGACAGGCGTCACTTTGACGGGAAAGAATCACTTTGGCTCCATTAAAGGGCCGAGTGAGCTGCACAGCATCATCAACACCAATCAGGGCGGAACGCCTCACGCCTATTCACCGATTGTCGATCTCTCGGCTTCGCCGAACCTCGGCGCCAAGACGATTCTCTATATGCTGGATGGTCTTTATTGCGCGCGCAGGCACATGTCCTACCCATTGCATTTTCCCAATGCACCATTCCACAATCCCACAGAGCCATATGAGAACCCCAGCTGGCCGTCCAGCATTCTGGCGTCACTTGACGGAGTCGCCATCGACTCAGTCGGGCTCGACGTTCTGTACTCGCAGACAATGAACAACAATGACGAGAATGGTCACCCCAGAATCATGATTCGCGAGAATGCAGACGACTACCTGATGGAGGAGGCGACGCCGGAACACGCGCCCTCAGGAACAAAATACACGCAGGAAGGAAGGCCGGTGGAGAGCCTGGGTGTCTTTGAGCACTGGGACAGCGAAGGGAGCCGGCAGTACTCACGCAACATGGATCCGCAACGTGGCCAGGGTATCGAGCTGATCTACCTTCCCGTGGGTTGACGCGCCGCTGTGCGACCCACACCCGTTTTCAGTCCTCGTCCCGTTGCTCATAGAATCCGAACCTCACGCCGGTTTCCTGGTTTGATCGAGTCCATATGGAGGGTCTTACATTGCACCGTCTCGGGTCGGACCAGTTCTTTGTGCCCTTGAATTTGCGCCGGCTCGCGAGAGTTTGCCTGTCCTCGGCAGCCTTTCTGCCCCTATTTTGTCTGGCTGCAGCGCAGTTCGGCGCTACCGCGTCCCCCTTTCCGGCCTATCTCGGCGATGATTTTGACTACTCCACCTTTACGCGCTTCGACGCACCAGCTCCGCCGAAGAGTCTCATCTATCAATCGAACGGCTTCATGGCTCTGCAGGAATCCGGATTTGGAGGGCAGCGGGTAATCATTCCCGTCGCCGGTGCGGCCGCGCCAACTAACAGCAGCGACAGGCTGTCCGCTCTAACGATCGAGGCGCCTGTGATCACGGACGGCGCCGGCCATACGTGGAGGCTGCCCGACAGCTCTGCCAATATGAGCCTGACGTACTTCGCCGATCGCACTGTTTATCGGGCTGCGTTCAATGGGGGCCCCGAAGTCTCGCTCACTGTGTACCCGGTCTTCGGAAAGCCTGCGGCAGTGATTCGGTTACGAATCGTTCGCACCACAGACCCGCTTCAGGTCTCGATTGCCGTGCATGCAGACGGTCTGCAACTCATTCCAGGCGGCGATGAGCGGAGTTCCACCTACGGTTCGCACCGCTGGCCGTATCGACTCATTCTCGCCGGGCGGCCTGCGGCGACGATTTACCACAACACATTCAAGTGGAATCTGCGAGCCGACGGCGAAGCTTGCCTCATGATGACGCTCGGCGGCACGCAACAGGAGGCAGCGGCTGCCCTCACCCAACTGCAGGGTTCCTCCGACCTTCTCAACGAGGAAACTCATCGCCTTTGGAATGCCTATCTCGCGTCGGCGCCGCTCGTAGCACCGGGCGCACCGGTCAGCTTCACGATTGGTACTACAGGGGAAAAAAGGAGCATCAGTCCACAAGATCTCGTGCGCAGCGAGCTGTGGTTCTGGCGAGGAGATCCTACGTCATCACCCCGGAAGCGCTGATGAGCCTTTACAAGCACCATCATTCCGATGTCTTGAAGCGCGGCATTCCGAATCATGCCCTCTTCGAGGCCTACGTCCAGTACTGCTTTGCCCCAAAACACACGGTTGGAGAACAACTGCTGGATGTTCGGCGCGACAAACGTGAGCGCGCGGCCTACGCGGCAGGGGGAACCAAGGAACCTGATGACGATGAAGAAGAAGGAGAGGAGGGACAAGATGCAGATGACGAAGGAAGCTTTCGCGACGATATGCAAAGCTCTAACCGGATCAGGGAAAACTCAAGGATCGAGTGTGAATGACGTCTGCCCGTCCTGCGGTGCAAGAGTCACGTCGTCTCGGCCATCGATTCCAGAGATTGCCGTGACTACCGGTGGCGGGTGCGAATCCGGGGTTAAAACGTGGGCCGGTCGTGGGCGGGCTCAGGCAGGTGGTGGCTTTGCATTTGAGGCTCAAACAAAAACCCTCTCCCCGGTGACCGGGGAGAGGGTTGAGGGAGTGGGAAGGTGTTTTAGTCGTCCAGGTCGGCCTTGGCGGGCGCCTTCCTCTTGAAGTCGCTCGCCGGGCGAACCGTCTTCTCGCCGGGGAAGGGGACTTTATACCCGGTCATTTCATACCAGATCATGTGGTTGACGGTGTCAGGATCTTCCGAGTCCGGCTTCTGGTATTTGCCGGCGAAGATTTCTGCCTTCTTCTTCATCCAGCCAGCCATCAGAGCCTTGGCCGCAGGGGTCATGTTTGGATAGATCACCGGACTGACCGAAGCCATTGCGCCGGGGATGGAGGTTTCCGTTGGAGTCTGAGTCACGCCGTAGTTCAGCGGCACGCCGTTCGGCACGTGCGCCCATGGCAGGAAATTGTTTACGGGCGGATTGTCGATGAAGATTTCGCTCATCGGCGAGGCCACCAGGTCGTTCTGGTTCATGGGCGAAATGCCCAGGATTTGCTCGATCGTGCGAGTCATGTTGACCTGCGTATAGAAGGTGCTGTCGGCAACGACACCGGCGCCGGTGCCATCGTTGTTCACCTGCTGCTTCACGTAAGGGCTGACGATATAGCCCGGGCTGCGGTGACCATCGACGTGGTCGACGCCGGTCTGCGCGTCGTCTTCCTCGATGAAGATCGCCGAGTCCTTCCAAATGGAGCTGTGGCTGATGGCGTCTACAAAGCGGCCAAGAGCCAAGTCGTTATCGGCCTGCATGGCTGCCGAGTTCGGCGGGCCGCCGGTGTGGTCGGAGCTGATCCACATGAACTCCAACTGGGGCACCTTGCCGGCTGCTACGTCATGATTGAAGTCCTGCTGCCAGACATCGAAGCGGTACTGGTCAGGGATGTTCAGATCGAATTGCGGGTAATTTTGAACCGTGTCCTTGTAGAGGGTCGGCAGTGGCGTGTACGAGGCGACATAGCTGTAGTTGTAGAGTTGGTTCTCCTGGCCGGACTCGTAGGCCTGTACGTCGTTGTAAAAGTCGATCCACAACGGCTCGCAGCTTAACGAATTCGTGTATGGCAATGGGGTCTTGCCGGTAACGGCGCCGCCACCAGTGCCGCTGCTGCCAGCACTGCTATAACTCGTATAGATATTGCTCAAAGTGCAACCGGGCGGCGTGAAGGTGTTGTACTCGACGTATTCGCCGTAGTTCTTCACGCTGACGCCGGCCTTCTCTGCCGTATCCCACAGATGGCCCTTGTTCTGGTAGGCAAGCGCATCGCCGCCGTTGGAGGGATAGTCGCGGAGCCAGTCGGGTGACTGGACGTCGTCGGAGTAAGGCGCCATAGCCTGCACGATCCAGTTGTGACCGTCGGCCGACTGGCGGCTCGGGTCGTAGAAGTTATCAAGGAGAGGGAAGCGCGCCACCAGCGTGTGCGCGTTGGGCGAAACCTGCGGGTACGGCGTATAGGTCGAGTTGTCGCCGAAAGTCGCCAGCGAGGCGTCGCCGTTGCCTTCGGTCACGTCGCCCAGCATCTGGTCATAGGTGCGGTTTTCACGGATGATCACGAAGACGTGCTTGATCTTCGAAGGATCGCCGATCCTTTCGGGGATTACGGCCTCCTTCTTGTGCGTATCGCCGCCGCTGGCCGCCCAGATATTCTCCGCGAGATCCCAGTGGTTATTCTGGAATACCTGGTGCGTCATCATCGCCAGCGCTGAGTGTCCCGGGACCGGAACGATGCTGACCATGCCAAGGTCCTGGTGGGTGTTGAGGGCGTTCACGCCAAATTCGGTCGCGGTTGACTCTGCGGTCGTCGGTGCGCCGGCCACGCTGATCCCATTGAAGAAGGAGTTGGCAGGTGTGGGGTTGCCTGTGGTTCCCCAGCCCTTATCGTTGGCAACCAGCAGTTGCGTGTTAGCCGCGTCCAGCACAACCGAGGACGGGGCATAGCCCACCGGGATCATGCCCTTGACGGGATTCGACGCCCACCAGTTGTCGAGGTCAACAACTGCGATGGCGTTGGCGTTGTAGAGCGCGACGTAAGCGACGTTGTTCTTGCTGTCGATGGCAATCGAGTTCGGACCGGCGCCGTATATCGACTTGTCATCACCAGGAATGCCGATCGGCAATCCGAGGTTGATCTTTCCCACTTCTGTGTTGCTGCCCGTGTCGATCACCGAGATCGTGTCGTCATACGTATTGGCGACCAGCAGGTTCTTGCCCCACAGGGCCATGCCGGTAGGATGATGGCCGACCTTTATTTCGCCAGTGACTGCAAAGGCTCCGCTTGCGATGTTGACCACCGAAATGGTGCCCTTGGCCAGGCTACCGGTCGGATATTCGGCGACGACCGGGGTGCCATTGGAGTATTCCATGAAGTCGTCGGCGGTAGCAATGCGTCCTGCTTCGTTGGAGACGTAGGCAGTCTTCCCGTCCGGCGAAATAATAACGCTATTCGGGACGTTGCCCACGCGGACCTCTGCGCCCTCGACCGGTGTCGCCGCGGTCAGGTCGATCTTGGTCAGCGTATCGTTGTTGTCCAGTACTACGTAGGCGGTCTTGGCATCGGACGAGACCGCGATGCCCATGGGATAGGAAGTGGGCGCCTCATCGGAGAACAGCGAAACGGAGTAGGCGCATGGAATATTGAATCCGCCGTTGGTTCCCGGAGGGCTGATGCCCTTGGCCGGAGGTCCCGCCATGACCTTCGTGGGATCGGAATTAAAGCAGGTGACGGTGGTCATCTTGCCCGTAGCGTCGACGTCCGGCGGAACCGCTATGTTGGCGAAGTTGGTGAGCGTGCCGGTCGAACTGACGCTGGCCACAGCCACGTAAGACAAACCGTAATCACCATCCTGGCTGAACAGAAGGTACTTGCCGTCCGGGGTATAGGTGATGCCGACGGAACTGCCCCCCGCGCCGACGGTTGGTTTGAAGGTCTGCAGCACAGCGCCGGTCGTGGTGTTGAACACCGTGACGACCTGCGCGGCGCCCATCTGAAGCACGGCAGCGGTGTTATTGCCGGTCGGGTTCAGCGCGATGGACTTGGCCCGGGTCCGGATGCCGAGGTTGAGCTGGGTACCGGCAGGCGCGAGGATTGTGCCGTCGCCGGCGACGAAGGTGCCGTTCGTTTGCGGACCGGCCGTGTACGTCGGGAACGGTACGGACTGAGCGAATGCCGGAATGCTGAGCCCGGCCGCAAGCAGGGCAGCGAGCGGACGAAGCCGTTGGATTCGGAAATAATTCTGAGAAGCTTTTTGGAACATGGGGGGTCTCCTTGATTCGGTTTCATTCATCGCGCAAACCGGAATCGGCCACGCGACACGAAAAACTTGGAACAGGCGGGAGCTTTCTCTTCGATTGCAGGAGATGGCGCACTGCGAGAGCAGCGCCAACGGGCCAAGTCTAGGACCGCGAAAAGGACGCCACCATGACGCGAACATGACAATTTTGTAATCCGCTGCGATTGCTTGGGAAACCCGCTTTTACGGCCGGGTATCGTATCTTTACTGTGAACCGCAATTTAACCGGTCCTGGACGATCCTCGTGTTCGACAAATAGCTGGTCTCACTGAGGTCGATATTTGATAGAGCCTTAACTAAGGCGTGATCTGCACATAACAACTCCGGATTACAAAAACGTCATTGACGATATTCGAAGCGTCCATCGGGACCCGTTCTGAAGCGTGGACGCCATTGAGCGCGACCAACCCTCGCACACGGTAGCGTTTAAAAGCCCGCTGCAGTAGAAACCGACGCGGTTCTCTGCCGTCAGCGGGTATCGAGGCCACGGGTTTCCAACTGTTACAACTTGATCCTCCAGATTGCTATTCCGATGCGCGCAACGAGCGGCGGCATGACGTGGAATTTTCTTATTGGCTCGGGAATCTGTTTGTTCTTGGAGGCGCTATGCATTGCAAGACGAAGCAAGGTCTGTTCGCCAGGAGTTCCTCTGTGCTTCGAAGCGTTCGCGTTTCGATCGGATTCAGCGCGGTGTTTATTCTAGCCAGCATTTGCCATGCGCAGGTCGACCGCAGCGCGGTGAGCGGCACAATCACCGATTCCTCGGGGAGCCTGCTGACGCAGACGCATGTCACAGTGGTCGAAAACGCGACCGGCCTGCGCCGCGAGGCCGATTCGGACGCCAGCGGCAACTACAGCATTCCCGAATTGCCGGTGGGCATTTATACCGTCACCTTCGAGCATCAGGGATTTCAGAAGCTTGAGTTTGTCGATGTTGAGCAGGTCATCGGCAGGACGCGCACTCTTAACGCGAGTTTGCAGGTGGCAGGGGGCGAGGAGCGCGTCAACGTTTCGTCCGCTTCGGCGCTATTGGACCATAACACCAGCGCGGTGACCGGCTTGATCGAGAGAACGCAGGCGGATGAATTGCCGCTCAATGGACGCGACTGGTCAGTGCTGACGGCTTTCGTCCCAGGCGCCATCGACACCGGCGGCGGCAACCAGCGGTCGGTCCGGTTTGCCGGAAGGGGCCTCGACGACAGCAACTTTACCTACGACGGCGTCGATGCTACCAACATCGTGAATCAGACGCAGCGCGCCTGGGTGCGGCTCTCCATTCCGCTGGACGCGATTTCGGAGTTTCGTGTCGACTCGCTGATGTCAACCGCCGAGGAAGGCGCGACGGGCGGCGCTCAATTAAACGTGACCTCGCCCTCGGGCACCAACCGCTTCCACGGACGCCTCTTCGAGTACTTGCGCAACAATTACTTTGACGCGACGCTGCCCGAATGGGGCACCCCGCAAGTCTTTGCCCCCAGCGGTACAACTCAGGCAGAGCCTCAGCAGCCGCTTCGCCTGAATCAGTTTGGCGGATCGGTGGGCGGCCCCATCGTGCGCGACAAGACGTTCTTCTTCATCGCCGCTGAAGCCTACCGGCAGAACTGGGGCTATCCGGCGAGCGGCCTCGTGCCCGACCCGACATACTTAGCAGGCCTTGCCACAGGAATGAACCCGAACGTGTCTGCAATCATTAACGCATTCCCAGGAGCCGGCCCGAAGACAACTGTAACTCCCATCAGCGCGGACGCCGACATTGTGATCTGCAACTGCACGCAGGTGGTGAACGAAAGCTCGTTCATGCTGCGCCTCGATCAACGCTTCTCATCCAAGACCACGGGCTTCATGCGCTTCAACTACGACCGGTCGGTCAATACGCAGCCGCTTTCGGCTACCGCGACCGACTTGCAGCAGAAGGTCTCCACGCCGATCAATGGCGTGCTGGAATTGCTGCACGTCTTCAACCCCCATCTCGTGAACGAAGCCCATGCCGGCTTCAATCGGTCCACCAACAACCAGTACAACAACAGCGACACCGGGACCATTTACAAGTTTACGATTTCGGGGGAGTCAGAGCCGGGGCCCGCATTTGCCACCGAGAACTACGATTACACCAGCCTTTATGTGGGCAACTCGTATTCGGTGAACGACAACCTGACCTGGACGCATGACCGGCATACATTCAAAGCCGGAGTGGATTATCACCGCATTCAAATGAACCAGTCCCACCCGGAAGACGGATCGATTACGTTTAACTCGGTGGCGCATCTGGCAGCGGACGCAGTCAGAAAAGCGAGTCTGACCGGCGCCTTGCCGGTCAACGAATTGCGCAAAAACGATTACATATTCTACGCGCAGGACGAGTTCAAATGGCGGCCGGACTTCACCCTGAACCTGGGCGTACACTACATCATCTTCGGTCTCTTCAGTGAGAAGAACGGGCTGGCCGAGCCCTTCGATTTCGACACCTGCGGGCCGCAGGGATACTGTGCCGTGGGCGCCAGCTTCGGCAACCAAAATTACGGCGACGTCGATCCGCGCGTGGGTCTGGTCTGGTCGCCTGGCCAGAATGGAAAGACGATTGTTCGTGCCGGATTCGGCATGTATCACGAAGACGGACAATTGGACGATCAGAATCTGCCCGCCGGAAACGAAGTGCCGTCCTATTCGGCGAGCAGTTCCAAGTCAACGCTCTCCTACTGCCCGCCCGCAACCTGTCCGACCCAAGCCGACGCGGTCCTGACCGCCGCCGGAGCCGACGCATTCAGCGCCGGAACCTACAAGCCTAGCGCCGAGCAACGGGACCGCAAAGACACGTATGTTGAGCAGTGGGACTTCTCCATACAGCGGGAGCTGCCTGCGAAGTTCGTGAGCACGCTCACCTACCTGGGAAGCCACGGCGTGCATCTGCTCGAGCAAGGCGAGGTAAACCTGTTGGCGTACAACGCGTCCACGGGCACGTATGGCCCGCAGACGCAGTATCCCGAGTGTGCCTGGAACGCGAGTGCGCCTGCCGGCAGCTGCGCAACTGGCTTTCAGTGGCGCGGCTCGGTCGGCATGAGCACGTACCACGGTCTCTCCGCGTCATTGCGGCGGCCGTTCTCGAACGGGCTGCTGGTGGCGGCCAATTACATGTGGTCGCACGAGATCGACAACGGCTCCAACGGCAGCGGCGACGGAGACGAGATACAGCCGCAGAATCAGGCATGCCAGTCCTGCGATACCGCCAGCGGCGCCTGGGACGCCCGCCACGTCTTCAATGGAAATGCGGTCTATGAGCTCCCCTTCGGTCACGGCAAGGCGTTCTTGAACCAGCCCGGGGTTACCGACGTCATCGCGGGCGGCTGGCAACTGACCACGGCGGCAGTGGCTCGCACCGGCTTCCCGGTGAATGTGGTAACGAGCCTGAACGGGCCGGACGGCAATCAGGCCGGTACACAACGTCCCCTGCTGACCGGTCAACCGCTGACCCCGTCCGGAGGCAAAACGGTTGCGGAGCGGTTCAATCCCGCCGCATTTGAAATCCCGGCCCTCAATTCGGACGGCAATGCGAGCGTATTCGGCAACGCGCCGCGCGACCTGGTGCGCGGGCCGGGTACCTGGCAGATGGATATGGGCGCCGGCAAGACGTTTAGCGTGGCGGAGCTCGCGAAGCTGGAATTCCGCGCGGAGTTCTACAACGTCTTCAATCACCCTCAGTTGGGTCAGCCGTCGGCGACCTGCAGTGGCAACGGGTCAACCTCGGGCCCTACAGCCTGCGGGGGGACTTTGGGCCAGATCTCCAGTCCGATCAACCTGAATACGAGCATCGTTTCGCCTATAACCCCGGTAGGTTCGGGAACGCCGCGCGAGATACAGTTTGCGCTGCGGTTGGATTTCTGATGCTCATCAACAGATCCACGGGGCGGCTGCACTGCCCGGTTCGTGGATCGAGCGCGAATTGCGAATGAGAAAGCAACACAATTCGACTTATCACAGGATGCCGATCTTCATCGGCATCCTCGTCCTTTCAACGGCAGCGGCCGTGGCGTGGGCGCAGGCTACACCCGATTTCTCGGGCGTGTGGAAGCAGGACAACGATCGCTGCCAGCCGAAGCGCAATGGTGACGTCACGCTTCGAATCGACCGTCGCGACGCGGAGCTCACTGTCGAAACATCTATCTCACGCAATTCTGCGAGTTCGCGGCACGCGGTACAGAAGTACACAACCGATGGGAAGGTCTCAGTGTCGACCGGAGCCGACGGAGACGAATTCCACACATCGGTCGTATGGAAGGATTCCAGCCTCGTCTTCTCGATCGAGGAACATGAAGACGGTCGCATTCTTCAATCGAATGAGACATGGTCGCTCATTGAGGATGGTGCGACGCTCGAGAGGATCCGCGAGCGCGCGAATGGCGAAAAGCAGACCCTTTTCTTTCGCCGGCAACAATAGGGACTTCTGGTTGGAGCAATGAACTGGAGCAGGCAATGAAGATCCTGGTTATCGAAGACGAATTGAAGACCGCCAAGTTCCTGAAGAAGGGACTAAGCGAGGCAGGCTACGTGGTCGACGTTGCTTCAGACGGCGTCGAAGGCCTGCACCTGGCCATGGAACTCGATTTCGACCTTGTCATTCTGGATGTTATGCTTCCCGGCCTGGAGGGGTGGCAGGTGCTGGCGCGCCTGCGCCAGACCAAACAGAAGGCGCTGGTGTTAATGCTTACGGCGCGCGACGCCGTGCACGAACGCGTGCGCGGGTTCGAGTTGGGCGCCGACGACTACCTGGTAAAGCCGTTCGCATTCTCCGAACTCCTGGCCCGAGTGCGCTCACTATTGCGCCGCTCAACCCCTCGCCCGCAGGAGACCATGCGCATGGCCGACCTGGAGATCGATCTGCTGCGCCAACGCGCGACGCGTGCCGGCCAGAGGCTCGATCTCACTTCGAAGGAGTTCCTGTTGCTGACCCTGCTGGCGCGGCGCGCCGGCGAGGTGCTGTCGCGCACGCTGATCGCCGAATCGATCTGGGATATGAACTTCGATAGCGATACCAATGTCGTGGATGTGAACGTGCGCCGGCTGCGCAGCAAAGTAGACGACCCCTTCCCCCTCAAACTGATTCACACGGTGCGCGGTGCCGGCTATGTCTTTGAAACTGAGCCGTAGCGCCGCCGCCGTGCCGCGTCTGCGCCGGACCCTGGCATTCCGGCTGACGGCTGCCTACTCGATGGCGGGCCTGTTGCTCGTGCTGCTGGCCACGGCCAGTCTCTATATCGTGCTGCGGACCGAACTCGACAGAAGCACGGAGCTGTTCTTGGCCGACAAGGTTCACGTGCTGCGCACCATGCTGCGTGAGCGTCCTGAGGATGAGGATGCGCTGCGGGAAGAGATCGAACTCGAATCGGCGGCGCGCCGGTACCAGCAGTTCTACATTCGCCTCCTCGACGAACATGGTGTGCCGATTATGACGACGCCTGAGATGGCTGAACAGTTGGATCTTGCCCAGCTTGCGAGCCGAACCGGTGGCCGCTCCGAGCGTTCCATTCAGATGGCGGGCACACATGGGCGCCCATTCCGGGTCACCACCGCTACGCTTGCGGTGGGCATGCCTCCGGCTCACAATTACACGGCTCAAATCGCCATCGACGTTTCGCAGGAAGAGGACCTGCTGGCGCGCTATCGGCTCTGGTTCTGGGGTATCTTGCTAGCTTCTTCGGTTCTGCTTCCACTGGTGGGATACCGGGTCGCACGGCACGGCATTCGCCCGGTCGAGGAGATCGCTGCGACCGCCCGCCAAATTACCTCAACAAATCTCAGCGAACGGATCGCGTCGAAAGGCTATCCATCGGAACTTGCTTCGTTGGCTGGAACATTTAATGAAATGTTGGAGCGGCTCGAAGAATCCTTCGAGCGGATCTCGAGGTTCTCAGCCGACATCGCGCACGATTTGCGCACGCCGGTCAACAATATCCGCGGAGAAGCCGAAGTGGCTCTCGCCCGCGCACGGTCGGTCGACGAGTACCGCGACGTGTTGGAGTCTTCACTGGAAGAAGCAGTCCGGCTTTCCGAGTTGATCGGCGATCTCCTGTTTTTGGCCCGCGCGGAGAGCCCATTAACCGAGTTGCATCGCGAAAACGTAAACGTTGGCGAGTTGCTGACCACGGTTCGCGACTACTACGAAGCTTCTGCGGCCGACGCGGTAATATCGCTGGTCGTGAACGATGGGCCGGGGCCGCTCAATGCGGAGCTGGATCGCTCACTAATGCTGCGGGCGGTAAGCAACTTGGTCTCGAACGCCATTGCACATACGCCCCCGGGAGGAGAAGTGACGTTGGCGGCCACCAACGAGGACGCCGCGATTCGCATCGAGATCTCTGACACCGGCGTCGGCATTCCCACTGAAGCACTGCCCAGAGTATTCGATCGCTTCTTCCGCGTCGATCCATCACGCTCGAAGAACTCGGGCGGCACGGGACTGGGCTTGGCGATCGTGCAGAGTATCCTGACGCTTCATGGTGGCAGCGCGGCTATCACCAGTCAGCTCGGCCGTGGAACTCGCGTCACGCTACGCATTCCGGCCTTCGCAATGCGATGACTCACTACTGGTATCTTCGGCTGAGTTCGGTCAGATCGACTCCCGAAAGAAAGGTGCGGGACTCAGCCAGCAGCTCTTGATACGTTTCAGCCTGAGGCGCTCCCGTCGAAGGCTGTTCCACGATAAAGAAGATTGGAACCATGCGCACGCCTCGCGTCGTAAAATCTTCATCCTTCTTGAACTCAATCCGGATCCCGTTCTTGTCTCCCACCTCAGCCAGGCAATACGAAGGGCTGCAATAAGTGTTGCCCGTTAGCTGGTTGACTACACCATCGTTGTAAAACGCGGTATCAAACGTTATGGGCTTCTGTCCGGCAGTGACAAAACTGATGTCGGAGCGCATCTGAGGTGACTCGCCATGGGTCATCAGGCTCTCATGGACATTGTGCCCCGACTCACGCAGCCAGACTCCGAGCGTGATCTCGCCCGAGCCCGGCTTTGCGTAGACAGCGCTCTCCATCACCGTCACGCCGCCAACCTGCGATTGCCAGACGCGAGCTACTTTATACTCTCCCAATTGTTGAGGGATTCGAGCATCGAGCTCCGCGGCAGACAAGTTGCCGCTGGGCTCCGCTGCTGCCAGGCTATTGCGGTTCAGTTGAATGGCGCGCACTCCGGGGATGCTTACCAGAATCACGAGCACTGCCAGAGCCGCAGCCTTCCAGTAGACCGAAGACCGGGATACTGGAATCTGCGGCGGATTCCGCCCAGCGTCATCGGCAACTGCGAGCGGCTTCGTCTTACCTCTGAAGATCACCAGGAAAAACAGCGCTGCGGCAACAAGGAAGAGAGTTCCGCCAATTACATAGTCGGCCTGCTTGGCAATCGCCTCCAGCGCGGGGTGTCCGACGGCAATCCGGTAATACAGAACCAAAGCGCAAAGCCGAATCAAATTGAAGATATGGCCCAGAAGCACGGCGCCAGTCACATAGGCAATCCATCGCGGAAAGGAAACGCGCTTCAGATAACCGGCAACCAAGGCAACATATCCCATGGTGACGGCACCGCGCATGCCGTCGCACCCGGGAGCGATGAACATACCGAAGTCGGCCGTGAACATCAGGCGCAGCATTTCCTGATTCGACGGAGGAAAGCCGATCATATTGGCGAAGGAGCGCGCAATGTGAGCCGCCAGGCTTTGCAGGGGCAGATCAAAAAGGTGAACCACTACGGCTGGCACAGGCTGCGCGCACAAGAGCAGCGCCAGAGGGAACCATGCCTGGCGCCACACTCGCGTCCCCGCAAACAAAAGCACCACACCTGAGAAATAGAGATAAATCGGAAGCACACGCGGAAGAAAGTTCACCGTCGATGGGCCAGCGTGCCACGAAACGATCAGATCCCGCGAGAAGATATTTGAGAAGCAGGCCACGGCTAGCGGCAGCAACCCCCACCATGTACCCCGTAACTCCCAACCGTTTTGCCGCCAGACTCGCAGGGTCAACACTAGACTCACCGGTACAATCAACATCCCGATCGATCGCAAGGGATCGCTGGTCCAAATGTCCCACAGACTTATCCACTGCGGAGCCAATCCCAGGGAGCCAACAGTCACAAGCAGAGCGAGGCAAATCCAAAGGAACAGGTTGGAGCCGGCCTGCTTTTCTTCGGCAATTATTGCATCGTGAATCACAACAATTGGACGAGACGGGGAAGAAGCTTCAACGTTCATCGAAGCGGAGTTTGAACTGCTGTTTGCACTCATAGCGATACTCAATCAGCCCGAGAACAGGAAAGTGTCAACTAAACCCACGCACTCAGAGCCAGTCTAAACCAATGGTGTTGAGGCGGTTATGGCCATTCGCGGTTGGGGATATGAATTTATTGAGAAATTCTCAGAGGGCCTAAGTTTCTCGATCGCGGAGAAGGCTGTATCTCGCATGTCTTCATAGATAACTGGGGCGGCCTGCTTCATACAATTGGTAATTTCGCGATCAACCTTTGGCGACGCAAAGATGCGAGATTAGCTCCGGGCATTCGGTGCCAGTTCCCGGTAAATGCCGAGCAGTCTTGCGTAATTCTGTTCAGCCGAATACTGAGTTTCGTATCTGCTACGCGCTGCCCACCGCATCATCCTTAGCTCAGCCGATCCCTCCACAAATTGGCCCAGCGTGCTAGCCAGAGCAGCGGAATCGCCGGCTGGGAACAGGCGTCCGGAAACCCCATCCTCTACGATCTCCGGCAGTCCGCCAATCAGTGAGCAAGCGATGGGCAACCCCGCCGCAAAAGCTTCCACCAAGACAAGTGGAAATCCCTCGTACCAAATCGAGGGAAGAACAAGAACAGTTGCGGTCTGCATCAGTTTCCGCACTTGGGAATGGGGCAGGTGCCCAAGCGGAACCAACCGGCTCCCGATCTTCCCGGCGGCCTGCTGCAGGGCTCCCAGCAAAGGACCATCTCCGGCCAGATGGACCGGCATCGGCAAAAGTCCCTTTGCGTCTGCTTCAATGAGCGTTTCCACCCCTTTTTCCGTCGAAAGGCGTCCGGCATAGAGTGCAAAACCGCCGCCGCCGTTTCCCTCCCCGGAATCCCAGGCGAAGTTCGGCTTGACTCGAATCTGGCTGGGAGGAATGCGATAACGGCTCATTTTTTTTGCCGCGAACCCGGTCAGGGCGATATAGCGGTCAACTCGCCGCTTCCACGTGCCCAGAACCTCATGCAGAGCCATGCTGGCGCCAACGACCGCGCTTTCCACGCGGCTCCCGCGGTAGCATGCATGGTGTACGCCCGGCACAAACGAGTGCCGCAGAGCACACTCTTCGCAGATGTGCCCGTCGCGAAAGAATTGAGCGTTGGCGCAAAGCAGACGGTAATTGTGAAGCGTCATCACAACCGGGATCTTCTTCTCTTTTGCGGCAAAAAACACCGCCGGCGAAAGCGAGAACAGAAAGTTGTGCACATGAACGATGTCGGGGTGAAAGCTGTCGATTGCCGACTTGATGGCGCGCGCTGACTCGAACGAATAAAAAGCTCCTCCGGCAGCTCTGATCTTCCGGGCGATTCCGAGGAGGCCGTCGTTGACCATGCACACGAATCTCACTTCATGGCCATGTTCGGTAAGCAGTCTGGCTTCATTCGCAGCAACGAAATCCTCGCCGCCCTGCTGCTGGTACTGGTTGTGTGCTATCAGGATTCGCATCTTTACTCTGTCACCGCCGCGGGTTCATCCGGGTCTTCCTGCATCCAGAGCGCTTGAATCGCGTCCGCCATCCTGGCCGCCACGGCCTCTGCCGTCAGCCCCGCAATCGATGCCTGCGCGGCACTCGACATTGCTGCAAGCGTTTCTTGATCCGCGGTAAGCGCGCGATCGATGGCCTCGTATGTTTCACGCGGATCGGCTGGATTGAACACCCATCCGTTCTTGCCTTCGCAAATCAACTCCTCCACGGCCTGACTGTATACACTCCCCAGAACGGGAAGACCGGCGCACAGCGCCTCATTCACCACGGCGCCCCACTCATCTCCCAATGTCGGGAACACGAAGATCGAAGCGTCGCGATAGAACTCGGGGAGGCTTCCGGGGGCAACGTTTCCCATCATCTCGAGATTCAGATTTGCCGGCAACTCCATCCGCTCGATCCTGTTCCGCTCCGGTCCGTCGCCGACCAACCGCAGCAGCACAGAGTTTTCCGGGTGATCCATGCACCACTGCCGCAGAACCGGCAGAAAAAGATGCAGCCCCTTTCGCTCAATCAGCTGGCCTGAATAGAGCAGGCGGCGCACCGGCACGGCTTGCGCCTTCGATATCGGCGTGAACGCGGCATTGTCCACGACACATGGGACAGTAATGATCGGCTTTTTAAACCCGAGACTTCGGAGATAAGCCGCACCGCTCTTTCCATTCACGAATGCTCCATCTACTCGTTGCAGGATCCAGCGGCGCAGCAGTACGCGCAGACGGCCGCGTGTCGCCTCAGTACGCTCCGATAAGGTTGCCCACACGATGAGCACCGTCTTCGGATGCAAGAGGCGATAGATTGCCGCAATCGCCGTGCGCGTTCCTAACTCCGCGGACACGACTACGTCCGGCTTGTAGTGCCGTAGTTGAAGGAGCGTGTCGTAGGGTACGTGAATGTTGCTGGAGTCGCCATAGCCGTGGACATTGCGAAAGCTGTGCGTCCAGCTCAGAGACCGCTGCACAACCACGTCCAGCGATCCCCAGTAGACCGGCCAAGCCCGATCACCCTCCATCCTGGCGGAGAGGAACACCTTAAGCTCCCCAACCAGGTTCCCTAGTGCGGTAAGCAATTGAATTCGATAGTGGGGAAGGAAGTTGGTAAGTAGAGCGACTCGCCTCTTCATCGTTGTTATCATCCCTCTCCACTTTCGAACTCGGCGCGAATCCCGCGCTTCGAGCGTCACCGCCGTTTCAGTACCCAATCCGGCAGGCATCCATATTCCAGCAGGCTTGCAGAACGGTCGTTCGCAACCAGTTTGCGGCGAAGCTGTTCGGCCAGTCCGCGCGGCACGTGGGAACCTGCTTGCATGGGATAGCCTTTGAATCCCGATTCCCATTCGGATCCTGGTCCAATCGACTTCATTTGCTCGATACTGGAATGCGTGGGCGATCCGGGTTTCAGCTGTTCCTCCTCCATACCCCATAGCGAGTAAAAACCTTCCGAGTATCCCAGCTGCGGCTCATACCAGATGTAGGGGCCGTCGGAGAGAAAACTCGCAATCATGCTGTACGAGGAAATAGAGCAAATGCGCAGATCGGCCAGGGCCATCAGTAAAAGGTCGCTGCACTCGGTCAACCCACGCAGCGGCCTTTGGCCAGGGTTGAATCGCCTCACGGCTTCGTCAAAAACCGCGCCGCCCCGATCACTGAAGAAATGAAACTGCAGAGAGTCTCCCAAGGTCTCTCGCAGAGCGTCGCACACCTTCAGGTACCATTCTCCGGGGATTTTCCTGTTGAATTTGCCGCGTTGACTTTCATTCTCTTTCGGAGTATCAAAGTCGTCGCTCAACCGCATGTGCACAGCCACGAGCAGCTTGCGCCGGTCCAGCCCAGAGACAATCTGGTAAACATTCCGCAATGCGTCGCGGCTGTTGAGCAGTTGCGCCCACAGGAACGGCCTTGCGTTGCGGATGCAGGGGTACCCCCCGTACATACCGTCGACCGTCACGATGAACGAGCGTTTTCCTGGCAGGTTCTTGCTCTCGGCCCACTTCCGGATCGCCTTACCGAAATCGATCTCGCC
This sequence comes from uncultured Acidobacteriaceae bacterium, assembly GCA_963808695.1. Classification (GTDB taxonomy): domain Bacteria; phylum Acidobacteriota; class Terriglobia; order Terriglobales; family Acidobacteriaceae; genus Telmatobacter. Next base: position 472,942 of record CAWEHF010000002.1, on the reverse strand, counting down.
GGTATTGCGGTAGTCTTCTTCGGTAAACGAATGGTGCGGCAGATGCGCCAGCAGCTCTTCACAAAAGAAATCAATTCGCGATGTGCGAAAGTTCCGGTAATACCTGCGCCGGTTCAGACCCCACGCCGGGCCAACCAAATGCGCACCGAGAACCTGGCTGGCAATCCAGCCCTTGGCCCAAGGAAGAATTTCATTGCCGAGGCCCTCGCCCCGTCGCCCCAGATGTCGCGCTACCACGAACCTCATATCGTCAGCACTCCGCAATGAGCCCGGACAGTCAATCAGTAAAAGAGCGTCTTGAAGTAGGGGGAAATGGCGTACAGAGGCCACCTCCATCCATAATGGCGTCGGGTAAAGTGAATCCATTCGCGGATCGGCGCCCCTTTGGGAGACATCAGTTGCGCCCAGCGCTTCTGGCGGGGCCACGAGCGGTCTCTCCAGGTATGTTCATCGCTGTTGGAGAGGCATTCGCCCAGGTAACCGGGAGCCACCAGCAATTGAAAGCCGCCTTTACGAGCCCGCAATCCATAGTCCACATCGCCGAACTGGTGGCGGAATATCGGGTCCAGGTTGCCGAGCTTGCCGACGATCGCAGCAGGAAGCAAAGTGAAATTGCCGTTGATCGTGTCGCAGGGCAGGGCATCTGTCTCGTCCGGTGATAAAGTCTGAAGCGACCAGCGAAACCCACGCTCGAAGATTCTAAACCCGCCGTAACTCGTCTTACCGGTATGCGGATCCAACATGGATCCCGCGACAATCGCGTTCACGCCCTTTGAAGCCGCCTGCTCGGCATGGTCCAGGAGCCGGCTCAGCGCATCCTCGTAGAAGCGCGAATCATCGTTGAACCATAGGTAAGCGTCGAATCCCTCGCGCATGGCACCGTCGAATGCAACGCGCATGGCGCCGTTCCAGAAGAGGTTGCCATCCCCTCGCAACACTCGAACTTGGGGAAAACGCGCGGCGACGGCCTCGGCCGTTCCGTCCCGGCTGGCGTCGTCCACCAGGAAGACGGTGAGTTCAATATGCGCCACGCCGCGTTGCCCGAAGAGCGACTGGAGCGAAGCCAGCGTAAGCTCTTTGCGGTTGTACGAAGCGGCCAGGGCTGCAATCCTGCGAAAGACCACAACGTGCCTCCAATAACAATTGCGGAGCAAGGAAAGCCGTGCTCATGCCGAGCTCTGGCTGGGCATCAGCTCCTCTGCCGGGATGATGATGTCTGCATCGAATCTTGCAAGAACTGCACAAGCTATTCCCACAAGAGCAAACACGTCAAGCGGTATGGAGTAGGTGACTCCATATACCATTGCGCCCAACAGGCCCGCAATCCAGGTGGACGCCGTGGGATCAATCGCGAGCGCTTCGTCTTTTGCAAGCGACCAGAATCTGACAAGCGGTCGAAGCAGAAACCAGAATAGAAAGCCAACACCGATCAGGCCGACCCTCGAATAATCGGCCACATATTCGCTGTGCGGAGGAGCGCTGATCCAATAGCCGGCCGAGGGATTAAGGCTGTAATAGCCCTCACCGAGACCGTGGCCGAAGAGAATCGTGGTGAGGGTCTGGTCTTGGCCGAAAACGTAACTGGTCCAAACTTCCACGCGCCACTGCCAGGTTCCGGAATCGCTGGCGCTGTAGGCGAACTCTTCCTGAGTGTCTTCAACTGCGCCCTGGGCGCCACCGCCTTCTAATGAAGTGAAGCTGGCGACGGTGGCAAATACCGCGATGACCAAAAGGCTGGCAGCGGCCATGGGCATGAGGCGCCGGAAGAGGCGGCGATCGGTAAGAAGCAGCGAGACTGCGCCGACGAGGAGCGCAGACCAGACCGACCGATGCCGCAAGAATATTGCCGTGCCGAGAAAGACTGCCGGCAGCCAAAAGGAGAACTTCCTGGGTTCTTTCTGGCTGCTCCAGGAGAGCGAAAATATAAAGCACGTCGCTATACCGAGTGCGGCAGCAGCCGGCAGCAGTCGATTCTCAATAGTATCGGAAATCTGCTCGGCAGAGTGCAGCCAGGCCACGCCACCGACCCGAGCTCCCGCATAGGCAAACAACGCCACGACTACAAAACCAACTCCGTAGCAGAAGTAACTGATGACGTATTTTCTTAGAGAGCTGGAATCTGCTGGCGTGGAAAGAAAGTACAAAATAGCGGCCAGGATGGGAACGAAGCCGCGCGCCTCGTTGGCGGCGGTAAGAAAGCCGTTGGCGATAATTCCGCGAATGAGGCTGGCAGCGAAGATGGCGAGAAAACCGAATCCGATGATTCGGGCAGTGTTGCGCTCGCGCAGCCGCGGCAGGGTCCGGATGACACCGGCGATGAGCAAGCCGAACGATACAATGTCTACGGGATCCAGATGAATGCCGCCCAGAACTGCCGCGCGAATCCCGAACGAAAACTCGTACAACTGCACGGCGAGGATGCTGAGCCAGCCGAGATAGGTGCTTCGCGAGATGAAATAGACATAGATTGCAAACGCGGCAAAAACAATGGCAGTTAGTAGGGGATTCATGCGATGCCCCTCTTTTCGCCGCATTGCCGGGCGTCTTTCCGCAGATGAGCTTCGAACTCCTTGTAAAAGGCCTCATACTGCGGGACTACGACATCGGCATGAAAGTTTGTCCGTGCCTTTTCAAAGGCGGCGCACGACAGTTTCCGGCGCAGATCGCCGTCGGCAGCGAGCCGTCGCATCGCCCGCGCGACTTCTTCCGGTTTGCGAACGTCCACCAACAAACCTGTCCTGCCTTCATCGAGGACCCAGCGCAGCCCCGGCGTTCTTATGCCGGCGATGACGGGCGTCTTCAGGGCCATCGCCTCAAGCACCGTGACAGAAAAAGCTTCGTCCAGCGAGGGATGGACGAGCACGTCGGCCTGGCTTGCAATGAATTTCAGGAGCGCGTCATTCGGCATTGCCCCTTGAAATGTGACACCCTCGGTGAGTCCCATTTCCGAAGCCCATCGATGCGCAGCGCCGCCGGTCTCGTAGTCCGTACCAAACATGATTAACCGCGCCTCGCGCGTGTGTTTCCTCATAAGCTGGAAAGCCCTTAAAGAGCAGGCTCCGTTTTTTCGTCGCGTCCATCCTTGCAAAGCAGTGACAAATGTGAAGGGGCGCGTGGAATTGCCGGGGTTTGCCTCGCCAAGCTCGAAGACCCAATTGCGAAGGAAATTTGGAATAACGGTAATCGATGCACCGGGCCGCAACCAGCGCTGGAAATGGCGCGCGGCGTCGGGAGAGACCGCGGTATAGCACCTCCCTTTGGCGGCTACCATGTACGACATCAGCACCCGGACCGCGCGGCTGCGGTCGCGAAAATGACGAAGTACATTCCATGGCAAGTCATGAATAGTGGTGATTGTGGGTGTTCCGGTATTCAGCGCGCCCAATGCAAACTCGTATGTCCAGTGGGCGTGCACAAAGGCTGGCGCATCGGCGCGGATGACGCGCTTTAGATACGCGATCTCCGGGTAGTAGAAATCTCTGGCTGCGCCAAACGAACGCGACGGTCCGATAAAAACGCGAAGATTGCCCCAGTGATGGAATTGTTCCTGGGCGAGTTCATTGCTGACCGTATAGAGCGTTATGGAGTGGCCGCGGCGTAGCAGTTCAATAATCAAGGGCGTCGTGGCGGTGCTGCCTAGGCCCGGCGCCACGCCGGCAGTCTCTGTGTCGAGAGCACGCGCGAGCGTGTGAACATCAGCCGGACAGCAGAATGCAATCATCAAAGAGCAAACTCCTCGCGGCTGCTGTGGCTCTGCGGCTCTGCATCCCTATATAGACCTTGCACGATGGAACGCACGCCCTTTTCGATGGAGAATTCTTCGCGCACGCGCTCGCTGTCGTCCAAGGCTGCGCGGCGAAGCTCGTCTGCAGGAACTGCGGCGATGCGGGCAAGTCCGGCTGCCATCGATTCTGCCGCGGTGGTTGTGACCACTGAAGCATTGCTGCCGGCTGCAACGTCGAGAAGTCCTTGTACCCCGGACAGCACGGCCGGGACCCCACAGGCGATGGCTTCAATTGCGGAGATACCCAGTCCCTCACGCCGGGACGGCATGGCGAAGGCATCCGCTGCCCATAAAAATGGGCGTGGATCTTCCTGCGAGCCGCAGAAACGGACTTCGTTTTCGATGCCAATTTCGGCCGCCAGGCGCTTTTCTTGTTCTTCATCCGGTCCACTTCCCACGTGCAGGTAATACGGTTTCAGCGACCGGGGCAGTGAGGCGATGGCGCGCAGAAGTTCGGAATGATTCTTGTTCTCATTGCAGTTGCCCACCGAGACAAAGACAAATTGATCAGGAAGGCAGCCTAATGATTGGCGCGCCGATTCCCGCTCCTGCCCGCTGGGCGGCCGAAAGTGAACCGTATCAAACCAATTCCAGGTGCGGACGCCTGGATTGCGATAGCGCTCCCACTCGCATTCGAGAACCCCGTCACTGATCATTCCGTAGCGCCCGCCCAGGAGACGGATGAGGAATCGTTCGGCGAATTTGCGGGCGCGGAGAGAGCCCGTGAAGTCGAAGGTGTTGTGGGGTGTGAGCGCGACGCGGGGCACGCCGGCCAATTTGGCGAGGATGACGAAGATGGGAGTTGCTGCTTCAGTGTGTATGTGAACCACGTCGTAGCCGCTGCGGCAAAGCTGGAAATACTCAGAGATAAATCGAGTTTGAAGCATATATCGATATTTGCTTCTGAATGGTATATGGAAGATTCCGTAACCTGCCGTTTGCAAGCTGGGAGCCAACCGGCCCAGTTGAGATGCAGACGCGAGGAGGTCGCACGAGTATCCGAGACTGGCCCACTGGGGCGCACTGCAAAGCAGCATCTTCTCCATTCCGGAGCGCTCCAGACTGTGCAGGACATGCAGAACTCGCCTCATATATGCACCCGGCTTAGGAAGGCCGTGAATTGTCGTTCATGAATCCCTGCAGCGAATTGGCCCGTTATATTCACCAATGGTTCAGGCCGGGCCCTGCCCCGGTTCACTCCTCAGTAATAGATCCCTGCGTAGATTGCCGCCGACGCCGCTGAACTGAGGACAGTCGATGAGTCGATCAGAGCGGACTTGACCTTGCTGGTGGGAACAAAAACCATATCTCCACTGCGCAAGGCCATGGGAGCTATCTTTGCCTGTTCCTGTTTGCCCAACGGGGCTTGAATTCGAACATAACCCGATTCGTCGTGGTGCAGGATGATGGTATTCGACATGGCCGCGACCGAAGTCGTGCCGCCGGCAAAGGCGATTGCCTGCGGCAGTGTGAGGCTGCCGCCGTCAACCATGAGATACCCGCCGGGACGGGTGACTGCGCCAAGTACGTAGACCACTCCGGCACGGCGAACGAAGATCGAGTCACCCGGGTACACAAGAGCGGCCCGCGCAGCGTCAGGCTCTTTGCTGTTGGCGTATGGAATATGCTTCACCTCGACCTGTCCATCGGAGCCTGTGTGGTTTATTTCAATATCGCCGACCGCGGCGGAAGTGAGGCCGCCCACCGAGGCAAGCACGTCGAACAAAGAAGTAGGTTCAGTCAACTGCAGCTTGCCCGGCTGAAGGACTTCGCCCGCGACCACAATGTTGCGGGGCGAGAACGCGGTAATCTGGAGCCGCACATCGGGAGCGTTCAGGATCTGCTGTTGCACTAATGCTTCTGAGATCTTGTGTTCGGCTTCGCGAATCGTGTCGCCTTCGACGTGGAGCAAACCGGCAAGCGGAACATCGACATTGCCCGAACCGTCAACAATGAGCGTCTCAGTCATTTCGGGTGCATCGAAAACCGACATCTGCAATATGTGACCGGGAGCAAGCTTCACCTTTGCGATATCTTCGGGAAGCGTGGCGAGTCCGGGAGTGCTGGCCGCTGGATGAGCAGTCCGCGAAGTGGCTGTAGCCGTGTCGCCGACGGTAGATGGTAGCATCACACCTGTTTGCGCGGAGGCGACGTGCATCGCGGCAGTGAAAACCAGTGCGCTTGCTGAAACCGCCCGCAAACTGGAAATAAGAATCATGGCAAGCCGGTGCTGAAACATCTCTACCCCCTGCGTGACGTTTTGCCGCTCTTTTTGGGTTCGTCTTCGATGTAGTACTTGTAGTATTGCGCCGAGCGGCGATAGTCGTTGACGATGAAGCCGAGAATATTAATGGTGGGTTTATACAGCGTGGCCCACATCTCTCTCAGATCCTGCTTTCGCGTCTTGCCTGCGCGAACCACTGCAATGACCGCGTCCGCATTAACTCCCAGCACAACCGGGTCGGTAACAGGAATAACCGGTGGCGCGTCAATCAGGATATAGTCAAATTTCTGCCGCAGTTCTTTCATCAATTCCGAGAACCGCTTTGAACTCAGCAACTCCGCGGGGTCGGGGGCGAGCATGGTTCCCGCCGCAAGAATCGTGAGTGAAGGCAGCATAGGGTGCTGCTGCAAGACATCAGCAATGGCGAGTCGATTGGAAAGCACTTCGCTTAATCCATCGGTCTTTCCGCCCTCGGGGATCATCATCTTGCTGGGCCTGCGCATATCGGCCGCCACCAGCAGAGTATTACTCAATTGCGTCGCAAATGCCGCGGCGAGGTTATAAGCGGTAGTAGTCTTACCGTCTCCGGTATTGGCACTGGTGATCAATATAACGCGCGGTGGAGCGTCGATATTGGAAAGCAGAATTGAGGTCCGTATTTGGCGGTAGGCCTCAGCCAGATGCGATTTCGGAGACCGGAGAATCCATGCCGGTTCGTTGTCCGCGCCGGTTACGGTCTCTTTGTCTCGGTATGAGCCCGCATTGTATGTTTCGAATCCCGGTACAACTCCGAGCAAGGGATAGGGTGAACTCTTGGTTGGGTAGGGAGAGCTTTTTTCGAATTCATCGGGCGTATACAGAAAAGTGTCCCGGGCCTGCAGCAGCAATCCGCTCAGGACTCCGACGAACAGCCCGGATCCCAGACCCATAATCATGTAATCCTTCAAGATGGGAGAGGAAGTTCCGGTCGGCACTCTGGCCGGATCGTCAACCGTCATTCCGGCGGACTTTACGCCCGCCGCAATGTTCGCCTCTTCGAGTCGCCGATAAAGGTCCTGGTAGAGTGCGCGGCTACTCGCCTCCTCTTCACGCAAAAACGCCAGGGACGCCAAGTCGTCTCCGAGCGAGGCCAAATGTGTTTGCGTTTGCTCAACATTCTCGCGGAGCGCATCTTCATTCCCTTTGGCGATCAGATAATCAGCCTTGGTCGCGCTGTTCATTTCATCCAGCAACTGGGTGATCTGGGAGTGAAGGCTGTCCATCTGTTTTTGTGTCTCAATAATAATGGGGTTGCGGACTCCGTACTTTACCTTGTCCGCCGCCAGGCGCATCTCAAGTGCCGCCTCTTGTGTGCGGAGGGTTTGCAAAAGCTGCATATTCTGACTATTCGGAGTCAGCACGCCTCCGGCTTCCCTCACGATCTCAGAACCGCTCAATCCGAGAACGACCTGCGGATCGTTACTCTGGACCAGGTGGTAAATAGCCTCCTTTTCAATCCGCAGAATCTCAAGACGGCTCAACTCCTCGTTCATCGCGAATAGCCGGCGATACTCAGGGTTTGAGCTCATGGGATCGGACGAAGCGCCATTCTCGGTCGAGGTCCCGAGCGGCGTAGTGAATGCGCCGCTCTTTTTTTCGAGATTGGCCGCCTCAACATGGATGTCCTCGGCATGGCGCTTCAAGGTGTCAAGCTGGTCATTGAGCCAGGACGAAGTTTTTACTGTTGCGTCATACTCGGCCTTGGTGTGGTTTTCGAGATAGGCATCGACAACGGCATTGGCGATGAGCGTCGCCCTTCGGGGGTCCCGATCGGTGTAGGAGACGGCGAGAAGACGCGTGTTCTTGATCGGAGAAGTGCGTAATCCTCCTTTAAAGATCCCAATTGCCCGGGCAAGTACGTGACTATCATCAACCAGAACGGAGCTGCTGCCATTTGCCGCCGGCGCCAGTGATTTGTAAGGCTGCTCAGACATCAGGTTGAGATGTTTGATGACGGACAGCGCAGTGCTGTCATTCATGAGGACAGCCTGTTGAGTAAGCATATCCATCATGAGACCCGACTCCTCGTCGATGAACGAGTTAGCGCCGGAGAGATCGGGGAGACCGTTAGTATGGGGCGTCATTTCCACGGTTACTGTTGCGGTATACAACCGTGGAGCTTTGACATAAGAAGTGATGGCTACTGCGCCGCCGAGGATCACTCCTCCTGCCAGTAAGAAGCGCCTTCGAACCAGGAAACTCCATATATCGGCAATCCCAATATCATTGCTTTGAATAAGTGTTGCTCTTAGGTCTGGACGAGCGTTAGGCACTGCGCAAAGTCACCCTTCCTTAATGAGGGATTGCCACTCCCAGCTTGGGAATTGGATTACTCATTCAGTCTATCGCTCTTGCGCCCTTCTGGCAAGCACTGGTATCTGCATGTCTCGGCAGGCGCTTGAGCTGTTCAAATTATTGCAGAAGAGTTGAGGCTATTTACACGATGTTAACAATAGATTTTGGCAAATGCGGGGAGTGAAGTGGATACATGCACAACTGGAATCCGTGCGCACGACACTTGAGCGGCAAGTTATTTACATTATTTTAATAAAATACTCTTCGCGTCTAACCCCCGATTATTTCACTTATTCACAACCTGAAGCCTACAGGATCGGCACTCAAGCACACCCCAATCCATTCGCCATAACTAGGCAAGCTGAGACAACACATGAACGAGTATAAAACACGATCGCCGGAACTTATCGCTCCACTATCTCCTCGGCGAAACGGGCCCTTCCCGACCGCGCTCTTCTATTCGCGAACACTTTGCCCGCCAGTAACAGGTAGAGAAAGGTGAGATTGGAAGAGAAATATCGTCCCATGAGTCTGCGGGGCTCGACCACCAGACGGTAAAACCACTCCAGACCGCTGTTGCGAAGAATCTTCGGCGCACGTCTTTTCACGCCCGCTGCGATGTCGAACGCCTGGCCCACCGAAAGGAGCACGCCGGCTTTTAACCGGTTGCGATGCTGCCACATCCACAGTTCCTGTTTCGGACAGCCGAGGCATATCCAGACAATATCGGCGCACGACTCGTTAATTGCGCGCACACCTACCGTATCTTCATCGGAGCCCAAGTCCATGAACGGGGGGCTGTACCAACCGGCGATTTGCAAGTCAGGGCTGGTCTTCTTGAGGTTTGCGATGACGCGTTCCGCAACGCCAGGCCTGCCGCCATAAAAGAAATGCCGGTACCCTTTGGCAGCGGTAGCAGCGCAGAATGCAGGCATGAAGTCCGGGCCGGCTACCCTACTGATCGCGTGACCTTTCAGCCTACCCAACCATTCTAGAGGCATTCCGTCAGGGCATTTCAAATCGGTTTCCTGAAGAGCCCTGAACAAGCTTGGGTTCCTATGCGCCTCAGTGAGCATGTGGACGGAGGAGAATGCCACCAGCCTTGCCCGGGACGGCTTTTCGAGCCATGAGTCGAGCCAGGAGTCAACTTTGTTGATTGCGTGATGGAGATTGGTACTGGCAATCGACACGCCGAGTATATCGCAGGACTCTGAAAAGTCCTGCTTGCGAATCGGTCTTTTCGTGATTGCGTCCGAAGTCGCAATTGAAGCCTCTTGCGCAATTGCCATTCTGTCTCCTCACAAAAAAACAGCTTATGAGCCACTCCCTGCAAAGACCGCGCCGATGGTACGTACAATGATCCAGAGGTCCAGCAAGAGGCTCCAGTTTTCGATATAAGTCATATCGAGTGAGATATAGCTGTCGAAGGAAGGGTTCTGGCGGGCGAGCACCTGCCATAGGCCAGTAATACCAGGGGTTACGTCAAGACGGCGCAGGTGGTTGACCTTGTACTCGCAAACTTCGCTTGCGAGGGGCGGGCGAGGGCCTACGACGCTCATTTGGCCGCACAGAACGTTGAAGAACTGAGGTAGTTCATCGAGGGAATACTTGCGCAGGAACCATCCCAACCTTGTAATGCGCGGATCGTTGCCGATTTTGAAGAGCACTCCACCGCGTTCGTTCCTGTGCAGAAGTTCAGCGCGCCGTTGTTCGGCGTCCTGAACCATTGTGCGGAACTTGATGAAACAAAAGACACGCCCTTTCTTGCCGATGCGATTGGATGTGTAGAAGATGGGCCCGGGCGAATCGAGCCGTACAGCCACAGCAATAACGAGCAGCACCGGGAAAAGGGCGGCCATTGCCAGAAGCGAAAAGAGAATGTCGAAGCAGCGCTTCAACACTTGACCAACCGCGGACATTGAACTTGTCCGCACAAGGTAGCCGGGGAGCCGCGCTTCAGAGCCTGCAACATTGACCGGTGCCGGGCCTTCGCTCAAACAAGGAGCGACGAGCACGCCCATGCTGCGGCAATCTGCCTCAGCCGTGAAGCATCGCGAGGCGTCACGCTTCCGGAGCCGATCAACCGGCCATGCGTCCTGGGCGAATCCTCTCTGACTGAAGCCGTGAGTCGACATGTGCCTTTTCCGCAGAATTACTCGGGCAAACTCAAAGCGACAGCTTCGAGGCGAAAATGAAAAATTGCGTAGTGCATATTCAAGGTCATTGTCTGGGAGCCTTGACAGACTTTTGGTTCGGGCAATCGAACTGCCATGCGATTCATAAGAGGTTTCCGAAAACGCTGCTCCAAGGCCGGGGGCCATCTTTTTCCCGCGCAATGTGGAGCCCTCGATTGCAAGCACGATCAGTGGAATCGGACTGGTGGGACCGGAAATCGCTTCCGCCTGGTAAATGCTTCCTGACCTTTGCCGTTATCCAGTCAATAGCCAACATGGCCCTGCCTTAATTCCGGGGGAGGGTGGAAACATAATCATTCTGCTCCCGCAAGATGCAGCAGAAGCCTAGCGATTTCCTAACACGGTACCATGGTTACTCAGCATTCAGTTGCCCTCGCCGGGTTAAAAGATGATTACAATCGTCGCTCTGCCAAGGCTGGCGGAACGCGTAATCACGTGTGAGTTACGAAGCTAACCAGCCAGCGTAAGCGCGCCAAATCAGATTGAAACAGCAGGCCTTTAGGGAACTGCTATTCTTGTGCATCGGGAGATCGCCGTTGAACAGTGGGGTTGGACAAAGTTCGACTTCGACAAGGATTTATTACCGCGTAGCCTGCTTTGCGCTTTTTGTAGCCGCTGCCGCTGCGTCGTTCAACGGATTCTACGATAAGCACAAATTTGCAGAGATCGGTTTCGCGGAGCCGGATGCGCCCTTTACATTTGAAGCAATGGTCGACGGTACAGCCGCTCGTCCATTCGTGTATCGGCAACTTGTGCCGGCGTTAGCCAGCTGGATCGCGGCGGGGGTCGACGCTTCCCTTTCCGATAGCACCAGAGACTGGCTGTACAAGGGGAACCACGGAAAACCCGTCGGCGAGCGGTTTCTGGATTCGCCGATTGCGTCGAACCCCAGGTACTTGCTTCGTTACTGCGCGATGTATGGCATTGTTTTCGGGTTTGCGCTGTTCTCGGTCTATTTGATTTATCTGCTCTCCAATGAAATGGGGCATCCGCCTGCCGCGTCGGCGTTAACCGCCATAGGAATGATCCTGATTATGCCCATTCTTATCACGGGAGGCGGGTATTACTACGATTATCCGGAGCTGGCATTCATGGTGCTTGCGGCCTGGATGACGCTCAAGTGCGATTGGCGGTGGATGGTGCCCGTGGTGGCGCTGGCAACCTGGAACAAAGAATCGTTTCTGCTCTTCGTCCCGGCTCTCTATCCCCTTTTGAGGCAGCGAGCTTCGCGGAAAGGGGCAATTCTCGGAATGAGTGTTTTGGGATTGGTTTGTGCCGGCGTTTACCTCCCTCTGAGAATAAGGTTCGAACACAATCCGGGAGGCAGCATAGAATTTCACGCGGTCGATCAGCTGCGATTTTTCTTCCATTTGGGCGCCCTATTCACATCGCTGGAAAAGACTTACGGCCTGCTGGCGCCAAGAGCGATTTATATCGCGGCACTGGCGCTGATGGCATGGACGGCGTTGCGCGGATGGCGCCGCCTGCCTGAACGATTCAGGCAGCACGCGCTCATCGCACTGGCAATCAACGTCCCTTTGTACCTGCTCTTTTGTCAGCCGGGAGAACTTCGCGACCTGAGCATGCTGTATGTGACGCTGATTGCGCTGCTGGCCGCGAATCTGACGCAATGGTTTGACCTGCAATCCCGGAAAGTGAATTGAACGTAGACAAGAGAAGCCCCATGCGCATCGCACAAGACACGGCTGTGCCGCCAAAGGTACTTTATCTTCCCAATGAGGGTAACTTCGCTGAGGAGGGTCAGGTTGGAGGACGCGCCGCGTTCAATGAGATGGCGCAGGATGGCACCATAGGCGAGCTCAAGATCTACAACTTTCTGGCGGATTACAACGCCAGGCAGAGGAATGCGGAAGAATCCCATCGTGCTCTGGTCGAGCTGGTCCGCGGGTTCCGGCCCGACATTATCTTCTGGCAGCATCCCTACGGGTATCCGATTCCGCAGGCTCTGCTCAACGAGATTCTGGCCTGCGGAAGCGCGCCCTTGCTGGCCTTTCACGAGGGCGATCCTTTCGACCGCTTTTACAAGCTGATTCCGCCTGAGGTGGCCACTCTTTACAGGAACTCGGATGTTTTTTTCACGATTGGGCTGGGCGAGGCGCGGCGTTTATTCAACCGGATCCGCTTCCATCCTCATTTTTATTACTCGCCGAGCATCTTCGACCGTGAGCGGGTTGGCGCGGAGCCACCGCGTGTGGAGACCTTGGGCAGCCAATACGACGCCATCATGATTGGAAGGATCGGGTCGAGAATACGCCGTCTCTACAAGCAGCCGCATTCCGGGATGCGCATCAAGCTGGCCCGGGAACTCAGGCGGCTCTTCGGAGACCGGTTTGCCGTTTTTGGCGATGGATGGCCGGCCGATGTGCAATGCGCCGGCCTGCTTCATTACGCAAAACAGGCCGCGACAATTCAGACTTCGCGAATGTCAGTGATGTGGGACCTTTACCCGGATTACACATATTACTTTTCAGATCGGCTGCCGATCGCTATCGGCTCAGGGGTGCCATTTGTCACCAACCGGCGCAAGGGCCTTGACGTGGTGCTGGCTGGCGCGCCCGGAGTTTACCTGGGCGACTCCATCGAAGACCTTTTGGATGTAGCGGTCTATCTGCGCGGGCTGCCCATTGAAGAAATCCACTCGATCGGGATAGCCGAACGCGAGTGGGCTTTCGCGAATTTCGAAGCGCGTGTGGTGTTCAGGAAGGCATTCGAAATCTGCCTGAGAGTGCTCCGGGAGAAGCGCCAGCCTGTAATCTGACAACTGCGCCATGAACGACACCCACCATTCCCGGCTGCGCTGGAGCTACCTCTCCACTTTTTCGACGGCTGCGATGCAACTGGTTGCGTCCGTTACCATCACTCGTTTTCTTCAGCCTGCGGACTATGGCCTTGCCGCCATGGCGATGCTCTGCTACAGCATGACAGGTTACTTTACCCAGCTGGGTATGGGACAGGCGGTTGTTCAAAAACCGGGACTCACCAAAGGCAACATTCGCGCGGCCTTCTCGCTCTCTCTTCTCACCGGCGTTGGCGGCTTTGCCGTTCTTGCAGCGCTCTCTCCTCTGTTAGGCCGGTACTTTCGCGAGCCGCGGCTACCGATTATCATCATTGCCTTCGGATTGAATCTCATCTTCCAATCGGCCAGCATGGTTACCGGAGGACTGCTGCGGAGAGAGTTTCGCATTCGCGATCTGGCCATCTGCGATTTTCTGGGCTATCTGCTGTCGACCTTCGGCGTCGGCCTACCCATGGCCATCAAGGGGTTTGGCGTATGGGCCCTGGTAGGGAGCAATGTCTCGCAGCCGCTGATTGTGGCCGTTGCTTACTTCATTGCCCGTCCTCACTCAGTGCTTCCCACCTTCAAGCGAGAGGACTATCGCCACATTACGGGCTTCAGCGGTAAGGTCTCGATCACCACCTCGGTCGAGGCTATCGGAAATTCGCTAGACACCATCATCATGGGCCGCATTGTCACTCCTGCCGCACTTGGGCTCTACAATCGCAGCCAGACGCTGAGCAGCACGCCCGGCTATAACATTTCGATGGGGTTGACCCGGGTTTTCCACCCGACGATCGCGCGCGCAGCCGAGCGAAGCCTCAAGGAGTGTTTCGATATCCTGGTCAGTAGCGAGCGGCAGTTGATGTCGCTGATCTTTCCTTTCTGCGCCGGAATTGCTATCGCAGCGCCCACGATCATTCCAACCATTTTCGGGCAACAGTGGGCATCCGCAGTGCCTGTTTTTCAGGCGCTCTGTCTTGCGGCTGCGCTGGACGCATCTTTTCATCTCCCGTCCATCCAGCTTGAGGTGCTCAGCCAGTTCCGGCACAAGTTCATTCTGCAGGTTCTCTTCGGAGTGTGTTTTGGAGCCGGCATCCTTCTTTTCGCACCCAAAGGCGGGGTTGTCGCCGTGGCTTTCGTTCTGGCCTTTATGCAGGGCATCAGAACACTCGTTCTCCATCGCCTCAGCGCGCGTTCCCTTGGAGTGAGGATGTACTCTATCCTCCGATCATGGCTGCCTGGTCTTGTCTGCGCAGCCAGTGTCGGCGCGGTGCTCTATCTGGTGCAGAGCCGGCTCTCAGGATTCTCGGTACTACCTGCGGTGATTCGGTTGGTTGCGGTCATTCTGCTTTCGGTGGCAACAGTCTTTGGAGTCTATCGGTTCTTGTACAGGGATTCGGTCTATGAGTCATGGCTTTTCCTCTTCAAAAGGCGTGCATGACGGGCCCAGAGAAAGCAGCGATTCTAACGCGATTATGAATAGGGGCGATTATGATTACCGACCTGCTTAGAGCCCGGCTGGCAAGATTCGCAAAACAGCAACCCAGGGAAGAGCGACACCGGCTCATGAATCGAATCCTGGAATTTCAGATCGGCCCGTTCGCGTGGCTGGCAGACATCCCCTGCTCTCTTCTCTTTGGAAGAAACCTGAAGATGCTGGCAACTATTTATATGACGGATAAGTGGAATAGTCATTGGTATGTCCAGCACTATGAAGAGCTGTTCAGGCCATACCGTCGAAAGAAGATGACAGTTCTTGAGATTGGGGTGGGTGGAGAGGAGGATCCAAGGAAAGGCGGAAATTCTCTGAGAATGTGGCGCAGTTACTTTCCAAATGCCCGCATCTACGGAGTCGACATCTTCGACAAATCACCACACAATGGCACGCGGATTAAGACCCTCCGCGGAAGCCAGGCCGACCCCGCCTTTCTGGACTCAATGGTTCAGGAGGTAGGAAAGGTCGATATCGTCATTGACGATGGAAGCCACAGAAATGATCACGTGCTCTTCACTTTTCAACATCTGTTTCCCCACCTGGCAGAGCATGGCTTCTATGTAATTGAAGACACCCAGACCTCTTACTGGGAAGCCTTGGGCGGCAATCCTGTGGACCGCAATGATCTCAGCACAACAATGGGATACTTCAAATCGTTGACTGACGGCCTTAACTGGCAAGAATTCGGCGCAGACTACAAACCTACCCACCTCGATATGAATATTCAATCTATTGCCTTTTATCACGAGCTGATTGTTATCAGGAAAGGTTCTATCCAGGAGGGCCACTGTCCGCCGAAATGATCTGCTTATGTTTTGCAGAACTCGGGGGGGGGTTGAAAGATCACGAATTATAGTGTTGTATTCTCGGAGGCAATCCTGGCAAATGGAAAACCTGACACTCTTTGTTAGTTCGAGCGACGCTTATGAGGATTGCTGGGATCCGTTTTTCCGTCTGCTGCGCAGACATTGGCCGGATTGCGATCTGCCCATCGTGCTGAACACCGAGAATAGGACGTTCGCATACGACGGACTGAGTATCGAATGTACGAAGACGGGTTCGCAGAGGCAATTTGGAGAGACATTCCAAAAGGGCCTCGACAGTGTGGGCACTGAGAACGTCCAGTTGCTGATGATCGACTATTTTCTGATGGGTCCGGTTAAGAGTTCACATCTGCTCAATGCGTATCGGGTATTTGTTGAGAAAAATCTCGACGGGCTTTACCTGGTGGAGATGCGGACCATCAAAGAAACCGTGCCGCTCACAAAGAATGTCAGATTGGTCAACGGTCCGGGGCCGGACCGGTTTTCGTTTCAGGCCGGAATCTGGAAGAAGAGCAGCCTGAAAAAGTGTGTGCTGAGTCATGAGACGCCGTGGCTCGCCGAGCAGTTTGGTTCGCGACGATTCGAATACACGCACCACCGGTTGGCTTATGTCGAGCAGAGCATCGAACCGTTCCAGTACCTGCATACCGGGGTGGTGCATAAAGGCGGATGGATACCGGAGGCTGTGCCCGCGCTGGAGGGTTTTGGAATCAAGCTGGATTGGAGCCGGCGGGGATTCTACGAGTGGCGCAAGCCGACACTCTTAGAGCGAGTGATGCTTCGCCGCAAGACTGCCGCGCAGGAGATGAAGTCGAGGCTGCATCTGATGGCGATGCAACGGGGGTGGAAGGGAATCGTATCCCGATTTGCCCCGCAGGCCTCCGCCGATGCCCCTGATGCTGAACGGAAGCGCGGTTAAATTGTGGCCCTGTTCATTCCGTCAATGCGCGGCCAACAGTCAGACGTTATAATCGGGGCACTCAAACGGGTCTGCAGGCATTCACAGGCGCTTTTGCCGACACGTCTTGCCCACATTATCGAGACAAGCTGATGGAATCTAAAACAGCGCAATCTGCACATTACTCCGGGACTGAGGGCGAAGAATACTTCCGCTATCAGCGGCCACAGGGCGAGTTTGGCGGGATGATCGATGCAAGATTCTTTCAGAAATACATTGCGGAGAGCGATTGCGTTGTTGACTTCGGTTGCGGCGGCGGCTATTTGTTGAAAAGCCTGGCTTGCGGCAGGCGCATCGGCGTAGAGGTCAATCCGACAGCCAGGCTGGCGGCAGAACAAAACGGAATAGAATGCCACGCAAGCTTATCCGAGCTGCAGGGCCTGCAGGCGGATGTCGTGATATCGAACCACGCACTTGAGCACGTTCGCGCACCGGTGGAAATACTCACTGAACTTGGTCGTCTCATGAAGCCTAAGGGACGACTGGTTGTGAGACTTCCCATCGACGACTGGAGGGCGCAGCGCCGGATCGATCCGGATGATATCAACCATCATCTCTATACGTGGACTCCGCAGCTATTTTTCAATTGCCTTACTGAGGCCGGGTTTGAAAAGGGAAACATCAAGATCGGCATTTACACGCATGCATGGTTTCCCGGGTATGCAAAGGCGTTCAAGGTGCTTCCCGAGCCCATATTCGACTTAGGATGCCGCTGCTTTGCCTTCCTGAGGAGGCGCCGACAACTCGTTGCAATTGCTTCGAAACCTTAGGCCTGTTCACTTGAGGAGCCGAAGAAGGCGGCGCATCGCCACCGCTTGAGATGTTACTGCACGACCGTGATCCCTGCGAAGCTGCCCCCGGAGTCGTTGGTGAGCAGTGGTGAAGCCGGAGTACTTTCCGACTGTGCGGTGACGCCGGAAGCAACGGCTCCATGGGTAGCGCGAAGGTGCTCAAGGTTCGAGAGAGTTCGAGTGTTGGTCCATTTCACCGCGTCCTGGGCAAAGGTCCAGTTTGCGTTGCCGGGGTTGCCGCCGTTGAGGGTCGCGAAGGCAGACCAGCCGCCGCCCATGGACTGAGAACCGGAGATCGTCACCGTCTCGTTGTGCACATGAACGTTGGTCAATTGCCCGACGGGAATGCCCGTGGCGCCTTCGTTCTGTCCCAGGGAGATGTGCACAACCTGGCCCTGGTTGACCGGACCGAAGGTGTAGGTGGCCTTGTTGTTGTAGATGTTGACGCTATCAATGTAAGTGGGCGTGGTTTCGCCCAAAGAGTTCTGGAAACCGCCGATGGCGATGCCAACGCATCCGGTGTTCAGCTGCGTAGGCGTTGTGCAGTTGATAATGTTGTCGTGAATATTGATGCCCGTGTAGTGGGTGTGCACAGGTACGCCGCCATCCACCTGGGTGCCTTCATCGATGGGCGCAAAAAAGAAGGCCACGTTGGTATTCCCGTAGAGGTTCATGTTGGAGCCGGCGACTTCCATATAAGGGCTCGACAAGACGGCGGGGTCGGAATAGCCCTGGATGTTGAAGCCATGGATGGTCATATTGTCGGCGAATGCGCTGACGGGAAGAAGCTGATTTCCGGCCGACACAATGGTGAAATTCGAAATCTGCACACCGCTGTAAGCGCTGGCGGTGGCCGTCTGTGTGGTCGCGGTCCCGCACCACAGGCTCAAGCCGACCAACTGGCTGTTCTTCGACGGCTGCACCGTAACATTCTGGATCGCCATCGTGTGACCGCCGGAACTGCATCCGAAGCCGAAAAGATTCGCATAAATTGTGCCGGTGGCAACGACTCTCACATCGGTTTGCCAGCCGAAGTTTGTTGCGGTGACGTTGCTGACGGTCAGGTTGTTGGGCGAGTCTCCGCTGATGCCCACATTGCCGCCATTCACAAACGAGATATTGGTGAATGTGTCGCCCTGGGTAAGGTCTTCGCGCACGGCAACGTCAGCGTAGTTGCTGAACGTGACATTTTCGAAAAGGTTGGCGGTGGTTTGCCGCGTTGAACCTTGCGGGTTGCGCATGTCGACCAGGCCCGTATCGAAGGACGATGATTGGCACTGGTTGCAGCCGCCGTCGAAGGTGAGATTTGAGAATCTGCTTCCCGTTTGGCGCGTATTGCTGCGCGGATCATAAGCCTGAACGACGTTCTGCGGCATGGAGAATGTTCCCCCCGAACCGGAGTTGGCCGTGGGCGCTGCGGTTGAAGCGATGGTGAAGCTGGTTTGCGCCGCCGGCGAACCCTGGCAGCCCGTACCACAGTTGAAGATCGGATTGGCTAATGTGGTGGAAAGAAAAGCAGGGAAACCGGCGCCGCTCAAAGTGAACTGTTCGTCGATCGTGGCGAAACCCGGAAACTCGCCGTGCCAGTTCTCGAGCGCGCAAGTGTTGGATGATGCAACGCGCGAGCAATAGTAATTGTCGATCCCGGCCAGCAAAGGCGAAGAGGTATTGATGGTGAAGGTAAACGGCCCCTTCCCGGATATGCAACTGGAACCGGTGGTGGGAACACAACTCCATGTGGAGATGGCCACCGTGTGTCCCTGGCAGGATCGCAGAATGGTCTGCGCTTGTCCGGCGCCGGAGTAGGTGATGTTGTTACGCGAGATATACAAAGGGTTGGTGCAACCTAACAGATATGTGCCGGCGGGAATCACGACTGTGGACCGATCCGAGTCGAATGCAGCCTGGAAGGCAGCCGTTGAATCGGTTTTGCCTGTGGGGTCGGGATGAAAGGATGCGACCGAAATGGGGAGAACCGGGATTGCCTTGACTCTTCGGGGAGCTGGATTCGGGTCGCTACTGGCCGAAGGCTGGATTCGAGTTCCGCCGTTCAGGCCCTGTGCCTTCATCTGCTGCATCCATTCCTCAACCAGGAGTGCCGCATTGACCGAGCCCAAGCCGGTGGACAAGTTAAAGTCCGCGCCAGAGGCCGCGTATCCAGGGACTCCGGGCACGGTATTGTCGCCGGATCGAGTCACATTGAAAGGACTGTGCGTAGCGTGCAGCAGTTGATAGAGAGAGGGATTGATATTCCCCAGGCCGGAACCGCCATTGGCCTGGACGGCAAGTGCGACGATTCCTGCAAACGACGACGCAGAGGCCGAGGTTCCAAAGGATACCCACAAAGATCCGTCTTTGAAGGTGAGGTAACCCGGATGGCTCGAGGCAGTAAAGGATAGATCGGGTACCGCGCGCATGCCGTTGGCCTCGGCAGTGCCACTAGTGTTCCGCTGCCAATCCGGTTGTTCGAATACCTTGCTCCAACCGCCGCCGGAGGAAGCGAATGCCGGGCCTGCATCGTTCCGACTTTCGTTCCAGACCGACTCCGGCATAATTTCCGCGGCCGCGTCGTAGATTGAATCGCCGGATTCCGGTCCTCGCATGGCAGAAGCCGCGACCGCGCCGAACTGAGTGCCTCCTACACAGGTGGAATAAGGAGAACTGCACAATCCATTCACCGACGCGGTAGAGATGGTGGAAGGCGAGAGCGAACGGCAAGCGGCCGCACCGCCATTACCTGAGGCAACCAGGACGCTGATCCCCTCTGCCGCAGCTTGTTGCCAGAGATTGCCGTAGAACGCCAGTTCCGCGGTACCCATTTCCGGTTCGCAGGAAACAAAGCCCATGTCAACAATCTGCGCGGAGACGTGATTGAGGATGTATTGAACAGCGAGGTCTACACCATCGGTCGTGGCGGTTGAGTCAGCGACCACGGTCTGGATTGCGGCCCCGGGAGCGACAGCATCGGACCACTCTGCGTCCGAAATCGCCTCATCTTCGTCGCCTGGCTTCGCACCAGGGTCCCCGTTCACCAAGGTGATGGTCGGCGTAAGGAAGCCAAGCCCGTTCAAAGCGCGGAATTGGTCGAGGTCGCGTTGTTCGAAATTGCTACGCGAAACGATGGCGATTGTGACGCCGGCGCCTGTTTCGCCGGACGCATACAACGGCGGCAAATTGTACAGCATCGCGAATTCCGCCGGGGTAAGAGAATGCCTGGCCGCGCCAGTATAATCCAAATCCGCCGTGAGCGGGCGGCTCAGAACAGAAGACATCCGCCTAAAATCATGCAGCGAAAGCACTCCCTCCACCACCTCCGCAAAGGCGGCAGGAATCTGCGGATCCTGGACGTTGGCGATATGCATTTCTGTTGGTCCAAATCGATGGCCATTTGCGATGGGAATGACATAGCGATGAAGCTCAGTGTGAAATGTGTCGGCAACCTGTCCAGCAGTACCGCTGAATATAACCAGCAACTTGTCTGCGGCCACTTCGTCGACGGAAAACCCGTGGCTACTGAGCCAGCCAGTGATCGCCGCAAGGTCGTGGTTGCTTAATCCGAAGCTGCTTCCGAATTCCTCCGGCGTGAGCCAGTGGTGAAACTCCGGTGCGCCCGGGGTCTGCTGCGCCTGAGTGAGACGGTTGAGAACCGTTTGTTGCGCAGGAGAGGGTTTGAGGACAAGGACCATCTTCTCAATGCGCGTTGCAGCGGGAACTTCGCCTCTATCATATTCCGGGCTGGCCGACGGATGAACATTGCCGACGGCCGTTGTTGCCAACTCGTCGTTTACCGGCACGGTCACTCGATCCCCAGGCTGCTGTGCGCAAACCTGAATCGATCCCATCATGCAGATCGCTGCAACTCCACGCACTACGACTGCCCGTCGCCAACCAGCAGGAGTTCCCCCGCGCATTTCCCACCTCTGCGTCTGCGGGGAGCCGTACCAGCTGAAACCAGTGCTCTATGCCCCGCCGACCCTCTCCTCATCGGCGAGCTGAGAGGTGCGCTGAGGGGCGCGGAAGCAGAGTTACGAACTTAGGTAATTTAGATTCGGAACCATGGTGCTCGGAGAATCAACTAACTGGAAAACACAAAGTTAATCTCACGCGAACCAATCGAGTCTACGTTGAGCATATCTATCCCCAAATCCCGAAGCCTGGAGAGAAATGTGCAGAACACAACACTCATATGCAGCGTCTTGGGAACCTGACGCTTCTAGAAACTCGTCTGAATAAGCCGACCAGGAACTCAGCGTTTCCATTCAAGACGCCTAGCTGTTCAGAATCACAGTTGGCTGTTCCAAAGACACTATCGGCATATAGCGCTTTTTGAAAATGGCATTGCTGCCGCCATGGCATGGAAGAAGTCGTCGGTTCGGTCCCTACCAGGTCCACCAAATTGTGAACTGAATTTATGGGGTCTTTCTTCGTCGCGACGACGAAGGATTTCGCCTGCAGGCTCCGCCAGGCCACGCTTTCTACATCCTGGAACCGCGGGGCGCGTGTGCGCGAAGGAACAGATCCGCGACCTCGGCGGTTCTTTGTAATTATTGATTACTTTCCCCGGCCGACCACACCCCAGCTAACTGTTACTCGAATTACCACGGACTGCATAGCGGTTCCGAAGGCGCAAAAAGCCATACCCCGCTGCGGCCACTACCAAGCCAAGCACTAAGGTCGGATTTTCGGGAGAATCGACGCACCCCGAGAGCTGCTTGTGAGTCTTTGCATCGGCTGATAGAGCTGTCAGTGTGAACATGATCGCCACTAGAACAACCAACCTGAGTCTCTTGAATTTCAAAGTATTTCTCCTTATTTCAGCTCGCAAAGTTCGCCCGGTTTTGGACGCGTATCCGCGATTTCGGGTGCGCAGTCCCAGTCTACTATAAGCCTAATTATCGGCCGCCCGCAGAGTTCAAAAGTGCTTCTATGAATCGGTTCTTCTGCCGTGAAGCTTAAAAGGGCTGTACCAGATCATCAACCCATTACGGCTCAGCTAGCCAGGATACTCGGCGTCGGAGTTGCATTTTCAGTTGGTTCGCAGTACGGGTTCATGAGTCCCTAAGGCAGTAACCCTCAGCTTAACGCCGGCTCCAGAGAGTAATAACTTTGCAGCCCGCTGTCGCTTTGCGGCGCATTCGTTACAGTTCTCCCAGAACTTTAAATCCTGAAGAGCATTATGGAGCACGATTCCTGGGATTCCGGTTAAAAAGACCGCCAAAGCACAAAATTCATCGATTTTTCATCGAGCCAAGCTAGCGAACCGTTCGTTTTTCGCCGAGGCTTCGCGGCTTCGAATGAGTAATCGAGGACTGCTCTATGTGCGCTGCGCGAATCGGGAAAATCTCAATCAAAGGGGGTCCCGCCGTAGTCACGGAGGTCCTGTTTTTTATGCGGGACGATTTAATACCTTCGTAACAACGTGGATTGTTGTGCGTGCTATAGCTTACGTATCGCCTCTAAAGAGTCCCGCAGCCGACAAATCGGCAGCGTCTTCCATCCTGTCCTTCTTTAATGGGATTTTGCGGAGTGGGTAGTTGAAAAATATGTTCCCAACCCGTCTCCTATATGGTGTGTCGAGTCTTTCAAAGACCGGACCCAATCGCGTGCTGTCCGGGCCAGAAGTTCTCCCCGCGGCGGCAATGGGATCTGGACCGAAGCGCTCGGCTCGACCGATGAGCCAATTCACAATTGAGGAGAAAACAATGAAGAGATTGAATTTCCTTCTTGCGGTCGGCATCGTGCTGCTCGCTACATCGCCTCTTCGTCTGCACGCTCAAACCGGCTGCGATGATTCACCGGAGGACCCGACCGCAGTTCTCGCTCTCGTGGGATCTGCTGCCGCACTCGGTGAGTACGCTCGTCGTCGCTTTTGGGCCGCGAAGGCAAACGACAACGTCAATCGCTAACATCAATTGTGGTGGCACTCCTGAACTGCTCAAAGGCTCTTTGACAGTAACAGCAGCGTCGCAATCACCCCGACGCTTGGCTCAGCGGCGACTCCCTTCATCTTCTTCCACCGAACTGATACATGGAGCCTTCGGCGTGGTTGAACAACGGGCGTTCTGCTCGTTGTTCAACCCGGAAGATGACGGATCACTGCGCTGAGTGGAAGGTCTCGGAGGATTTCGTGGATAGCTTTCGAGAAGGCTGCCTGGCGGTTTTGGGCAAATCTGACACGAGAGTGATGTTATCCGCCGAGGTGTCAGAAACTCGTTCGCCGGAGGAAGCTGGCCATCCGTATCAACCAACGGAGGTCATACGTTTTTATGACGAGCTTCGCCCATCGCTCTACGCCTACCTGTTCACTATGGGGCTGATTGCATCTGAAGCAGACGACCTGATCCAGGAAGGGTTCTTTCGACTAGTGAGAGATCTTGCCGCTGGAGGCGAGGTGAAAAACATTCGCGGGTGGTTATTCCGGGTCGTTCATAACCTTGCCATGGACGTTTACCGGAACCTGGATCGGGACGACGCGGTGGATACCGAAAGTCAATTGCGACTGCAAAGAAATCAGGTGGATCCGGACCCTGACCCTGAACAGATGTACTGGCAGCAGGAAAAGCTGAAACGAGTAGACTCTGCTATTCAGAACCTGACATCTCAGCAGCGGCACTGCCTTTTGCTTCGGGCTGAAGGGAAGTCCTATCACGATATTGGTTCGATTCTTGGTATCAGCACTCAGCGTGCGGCCTTCCTTGTACAGCGGAGTCTTGTGCGCCTGGCTGAATTTTGCGAGTGACGGAATGCGAAACATGTGTCTGAACTGCGAGACACATCTCTCCGACGATTGTTTGACGCGGCCGGCTTGCGACGAGTCGTTGGAAATGGAGAGGTTGCTCCCTAAACGGCGCCTGGCAGCCTGTTGGCGCGGTGGTGTCCGTTATCGGCAAATGGAGCAGGCCGCGTTCAATGTCGTTTCCTGCCGCGAACGCCACCTTGTCCTCTCAAAGGAATCGACTTTTCGAAGCGATGCTTCCGCTCGCAGCGCCGAAGCGACCTGCCGGAGTTGGTGGAATCCGTGAGGGCATTGCGTACAGATGTGCGAAGAGTGCCGGTTCGCCCCGAAACGGCGCTTTCGAAAGACGAAACAGGGAAGAATTCAATGCAGACCTCACCGGTACCATACTTATCCATAAAGTTGCCAGATGCGTCGGAGACGGACGCGCCTCGTTCTTGGGGTGCACGGACAAGGCTGTGTGATGCCGGCTTATCCTGCAACTTCGGCAAGAGTGAATCAAGACACAACTGGACATTTTCCTTGGGCAGCTGGCTCTTATTGCCCGCAGTGGCCCTCGCCGCAGCCCTTTCCGGTTGCGCCAGCGGTTCCGACGAGAAGGCCGGTCCGATCACTATCACCAATCCGAGCGGGACCAGTTCAGGGCAGGTTTCCACAATCGGCGCTGGATCAGTCGTTCAGGTCAACATGACTCCCGTCGGGGACACATCCGACTCCGGAGTGAATTGGACGGTAACCTGTGGCGGAAACCCTGTAACGGGGAGCATCACTGGCGGCGCCTGCGGCACCTTTGTGCCAACGCACACACCGGATGGCGTCGCCTCCTTATATACGGCGCCTTCCATTATTCCCATAGGGGGTACGGTCACTTTAACGGCCGCTGTCGCGAGTAACCCGTCGGCATCCAGCAGTGTCATGCTGAAAGTTGTCCCACCGCCTCTTTCCTTGTCATTCGTCTCCCCGCCTTCATCGATTGATTTGGGTGGAAGAGTCAACTTTAAAGTCAGCCTCGTGAACGGTACGGCCGGTGAGGGAATCACATGGACGGCAACGTGCGGCTCGAACACATGCGGGTCCTTTAGCACAAACATCACGCCAAACTATGAATCGGTTGCTTATACGGCGCCTACATCCATGCCGGCGTCCGGGAATACGATTCAAGTCACCGCTACAGTAGAGAACGACACATCTGTCGCAGTCAGCACAAATCTCGCGATTCTTCCGGTCACCATCAGCCTCACGCCGGCCACATACAACCTGGAGACAGCAGGCGCGGCGAGTTTCACAGCTACTCTCACCAACGACGTCCTCGACCAGGGGGCCGACTGGACCGTAACCTGCAACAGCCCTGGGAAGTGTGGTTCGTTTTCGGGCTCGACTCACGCTCACACAGCGAGTGGAACGGCTGTGATGTATACGGCTCCCTCCTCGAAACCGAGTGGGAAGGTGACGATTACCGCCGCGTCGACAACCGAGCCAACCCAATCGGCCACGGCCGCCGTGACCATTACCGCGACTACCCCGATCACCGTGGCAATGACCGCCCCGCCCCCAGCAACGCTCGTGGCAGGTTCGACGCTAACGCTCACGGCAACGGTGACAAACGATGCGAATCCTTCGTACGGAGTGAACTGGACATGCAGTCCGCAAGAAAGCTGCGGGAGCTTCTCTCCGTCATTTTCAGCGGGTAACGGAAGCAGCAGCTACACAGTCAGCACCAGCTATACCGCACCCTCCTCGGTTCCCGCTGGCGGAGTTGTGACGATAACTGCGTCATCCGCTGCTCCGGCCAGAACGCCAACAAATCCGGCCGTGGCCGTATTAACCGTCGTACAGCCTCCTACGATTACCTTTTCCGGAATGCCCCCTGCGTCCTTGACCGCAGCCACTCAAGCGCAGGTGAGCGCCACCGTGACCAACGATATCCCGCCCGGCGGCGTTACATGGACGTTGCAGTGCAACAGTACCGCGACAGGCGGATGCGGTTCCATCCTTCCCTATCAGACCGCGAGTGGGCAGCCAGCCACCTATACCGCACCTCCCGTGACCACGGCAGGCATCACCGTGACAATCAAGGCCAGATCGATTGCCGACGCGAAGGTCAGCGTCTCATCGCCGGGGATTGCCATTACGCCCGCAACTGCGCTGTCGATCGCGTTCGTCACTCCGATTCCGTCACAGTTGCAACCAGCCGCCACCGTCAATGTGAACGCGGCGGTGAGCAACGATTCCCAAAACGAAGGTGTGGACTGGCAGTTGTGCGCCAGCAATTGCGGCTATTTCACCATCAAGCCTGCAGTCCCCGCCATCCCGGCCTCAGCCGCCACTCCCTTTCAACCCGCAGTTCCGGCGGTGACGGCGATTTCGGCGCAGGCTTGGCCCAATGGCCTCCCCATTCCCTACACCGCTCCAATTATTCCGCCTTCGAACGGCGTCGTTACGATGACCGCTGCCGCGCACGCCAGCGCCAGTACGACCGTGCAATCAACCACAACTATCACTTCCTCAGACTCCGGGCCGCAGCTGAATGGAACCGTGAAGGCGGGTTCACAACCCGTGGTTGGGGCCGTGGTGCAGCTCTTCGAGGCTGGAACGACCGGCTACGGTTCGGCTGCAAATGCTCTGACCTCGCCTGACAGCACGTCTTCCGTCGTTACTGACAGCAACGGCAACTTCTCAATCCCAGCCGGATATAGCTGTGCGCAATCCGGTAACCAGGCCTATGTCGTGGCGATCGGCGGCTCTGTAGGCTCAAACCAGCCGAACTCGGACCTGGCGTTGATGACGGCGCTGGGAGCCTGCGGCAACCTCAGTTCACAAACCTTCTTCGTGAATGAAGTAACAACGGTGGCATCGGTCTGGCCGCTGGCTCCTTTTGCGTCGAACGACCCGCTCACCGGGAAGAACAGCTATTTCTATCTCGGCGCCAGCAGCAGTAATGCGGCGGGTCTGGCCGACGCTTTTGCCACGGTGAACAACCTGGTAGACATTTCGACCGGCCAAGCGCGGTATTTTGTGCCGGCTGCCAATGCCGCTGTGCCGTATGTGGAGATTAATACTTTCGCGGACATCCTGAACGCCTGCACATCGACATTGGGGGGCAGCGAAGGGGACGGAAGCGCCTGCGGCGACTTGCTGGCAGAAAGCGATTCCCTCGGTTGGAACTACCTTTATCAGTCAACGCCCCCAAGAGATACCCTCCAGGCGGCGTTTAATATCGCGCAACACCCGGCGTCAGGATTCGATTATGAGATCAATTCCGGTTTTGATGGCGCCCCCAGTTTCTTCTCGTTAATTTCCCCCGCGTCACCTTTTCAGCCGATCCTCAATACCGTACCCAACGACTGGTCCATCTCGCTGAACTACACCGGTGGCGGCGGGCTCTCGACCTCGAGCGTCGCCCAGTATTTCGCAATCGACGCTTCGAACAACCTCTGGATCACAGACAGCAAGGCCGGCAGCGTCATCGAGTGGAACAACCAGGGCGCCGCGCTCTCCCCGTCCTCCGGATTTCCGGCTGGCGGCGGACCGATGGCGATCGATTCCTCAGGGAACATCTGGATCTCAGGGAATAACGATGTGGCGGAGTTGACGAACCTGGGCGCCGCCTACCCATGGAGCCCCTACAAGGGCATCGCCGGTGGCGGTTCCGATATGGCCTTCGACGCAGCCGGCAATTTGTGGATCGGAAACGGCGGAGAGATAGCCGAGTTCAGCGATATTGGCGTCGAGCTTTCGCCCACCGGCGGGTACACCAATAGCGGAGTGACCGGCATCGGGCCTGTCGTTGTCGATAGCTCAGAAAACGTGTGGGCCGGAGGCGTGACTCTGGCTGAGCTGAGCGACGTGAGCGGACAATTAATCGTCAACACACAGGTTGGCGCCAGCGATACCCTGCAGATCGCGGCGGATGGTTCCGGCCGTGTCTGGGTTCCCAATCCTGAGGGGGGGACGGGTTCTGCGCAGTGCAGCCTGCCAACACGATTACGCTTTACACGGCCACCTGCCCGATCGGTGGTCCGGGCGGAGGCGGAAGCTCTGGATTCTTCACGGTCTATGATCCGCAAGGCGCCGCCGTCGATGGCGCGGGATTTGTGTGGATTGCCAATGCTGGAAGCGCAACTTTCGGCGTCGCTCCGAACGTTACCGAGATCGATGCCGGTCACTTGAGCGATTTCGACTACGTGGGCTATCAATCCGCCACCCTTTCAGCTGGCCCGGAAAGGCTGGCGGTGGATCGGGCGGGCAACGTTTGGGTGCTGCTCGCGAACGACACGGTCACCGAATACGTGGGCCTCGCCACGCCGGCAGTTACTCCGATTGCACTTGGCGTGACGAACAAAAAGCTTGGAGCAAAACCATGATGAATGATCGCTTGCGATTACTGTCCAATCCGATCCAAAACCACTGCCCTGGGAAGAAAGCGATTAGTGCGCCGGCCTCTGTTCTTGAAACCTGTCTGGCCGCACCGCGGCGTAGTGCTTACCTCCGCACCACGTTGTTGCTGCTTTCATCTGCACTGCTGCTTGTATCGGGCTGTACTTCCGGAGGCTCTCTGCCTGGCGTGGGGGCAATCACCTTTACCGATGCGACCGGCAGCACTCAGCCGGCGATAACCGCGCTGACCGCGGGGCAGGGCGCCTACATGGAAGTTTCGATCACCAATGACTCTGCCCTGCTGGGAGCGAATTGGAGTGTCAATTGTCAGAGCGCATTGCCGCCAGGTACGCCGCTGCCGCCGGGCCAGACGGAGGATACTTCGTGCGGCACTTTTACACCGCTGCATACGATGAGTGGTCCAGTGCCGAGTTACGCAACGAGCGGCGCAGGCTACGTTACCTTTTACACCGCTCCGGCGGCTCCGCCGAAGGGCGGTACGGTCACGCTTTATGCTGCCTCAACTTCCGATCCGTCCCGATTTTCGAGCGTGACGCTGACCATCAATCCATAACGAAATTTTTCGTAGCGACATCATGGATCACAACCGCCGAGATGCCAATCCTCATCGCCATAACCCGCAGTTTGCCGTGATGTGCCGATTTCCGTGATGATGCTTTTCCTCTGCATGTTGTCCTGGAGTCCGAGTAAAGGAGTTTCGATGAATCCCGTTAAGAAGATGTTGGGTGTGCTGTTGCTGGGGGCCTGCGTTGCCTTGGCACCGAACGCCGCGTACCCGCAGGCGAACTCGCAGCCTGTGAAAGCAATTACGAAGGCACAGGAACAGTTGCTGCTGCAGCAGTTGAACGAGAAGCTCAACAAGATCGATGAGCTGAGCGAAAAGTACGATGTTCTGCAGCACCGTCTGGACACGTTGCAGCAACAGCTGGTCGCGCGAGACGCCGAGTTGGAGCAGGCACGGAAAGATGCCGTAGCCGCCCAAGCCGATGCCGCCGAGGCGAAGCAGCAGTTGCAGGCAACACAGGCCGCGCTCGGTCCCAACGGCGATGCGGTGAGAACCCTTCAGGATGACGTGGCCGCGCTGAAGACGACATCGAGTTCGCTGTCCACGACGGTCGAAGTAACGGAAAAGAAGACTGAGAAGCTCGAGAATCCCGATGCGATCCAATTCAAAGGGATTGAGTTGAAACCGGGAGGATTCGTGGCCGGTGAAACGGTGGATCGGCAGCGCGGCACCGGTTCTGACGTCAATACTCCGTTTAACGCCATTCCCTTCAGCGGAACTACGGCGGGCGATCTCTCCGAGTTCAATGCCAGCGGGCGTCAGTCGCGGATCACACTATTAGCTGAAGGCAAGCTGCCGAGTGCAACACTGCGCGGCTACTACGAAGCCGATTTTCTATCTTCCGGCACGACGTCCAACGACAACCAGAGCAACAGCTACACCCTGCGCCAGCGGCAAGTGTGGGCGCAGGCGGCGTTGACCGGCGGATGGACGGTGACCGCCGGACAGATGTGGTCGCTCGCGACCGAGGATCGTCAAGGTCTGGGCAACAACTCCGAGGCGACGCCGCTCACCGTTGATGCGCAATACAACATCGGCTTTACCTGGGAGCGGCAATACGGTTTCCGCGCCGTTAAGAGACTTGGGCAGAAAATGTGGATCGGCAGTTCGGTGGAAGAAGCGCAGACGCTGAACATTGGAGGCCATAACCTGCCGACCATCGCCTACCAGGAATCCGGCACGGGCGCCGGCTTGTACAATTCCACGGCAAACTACAGCTTCAATTACGCGCCTGACGTGATTGCCAAAATCGCGTATGAACCAAGCTGGGGGCACTTTGAAGTCTTCGCCATCGGGCGTTTCTTCCGCGACCGTGTCTTTCCCAACGGTCCTCCGCCATCCGGCGCGGCGCAACCTCCGACGACATCCGCGCTAGGTGCCTACACCTCGAAGACCGAAGGCGGCGGCGGCGGAATTAACGGCCGAACTTCCATCTTCGACCGGAAACTCGACTTGGGGGCGCACATTCTCGCAGGCAACGGACTGGGCCGCTACAGCAGCGGCACGCTGCCTGATGCAACATCGCATCCCAACGGTTCGCTTGAACTTTTAACGGGCGGCTCCGCGTTAGGGTCGCTCGAGTATCATGCCACTCCGCGCTTCGACCTTTATTCCTATTACGGCGGCGAATACGCGAAGCGAGCTTACTACAACACCGGATATACAGACACCACAACAGGCCAGCCGATCCTCGGCGGCTACGGCGCACCCACAAACAATGTTTCGGGATGCTATGTGGAGACTCTGCCATCCAGCGGGTTGGCAGGCGGTCCGAGTTCCTGCAACGCCGACAACCGTAACCTTCAGGAAGGGACGCTGGGCTATTGGTTCCGCTTCTACAAAGGAACTCGCGGCACCTTCCAGCAGGGCATCCAGTATTCCTACGCGGTGCGTCATACGTGGGAAGGAATCGGTCCTATTACCGGTCTGGGTTTCTCGCCAAAGGCCATCGACAATATGTGGTTCACTTCGTTCCGCTACTATCTGCCGCAATAGGTCAGTGCAAATGATGATGCGTGAAATCAATACGACTACAGGGAAAGGAACGCTGCGATCGATCACGCGATTCCTTTCCCCCATCTGCCTGCTTGTGCTCTTCGGCGGCATTTCTGCCTTTGCCCAGACGGGGCATATCTCTGGAAACGTGACCGACCAGCAAGGCAATGCGATCCTTGGCGCAAATGTACAGGTTATTAATCAGGCCACCGGGGCCAAAATTGCAGCAACGACCGACGACAATGGCGCGTACACCATTTCATTTTTGCCTGCCGGAAATTACCAGGTGACCGTCGAAGCAAACGGGTTTAGCGCCGCGAATAGCCCAATCATCACTCTCGCAGAGGGCCAGGCCTATGAGTATAAAGTTCAGCTCACCGTTGAAGGCGCGCAAACGAGTGTGACGGTCGGCGCCGAAAACAATGAGGAGACCGTAGAACTGAGTACGGCATCGATATCGACCACATTGTCGGAAAAGGAAGTGACGGGCTTCGGTCTGAACGGGCGCAATCCCACACAATTGATCACCATGGCTCCGGGCGTGAGCAACCAGACGGGCCAGGACGAAGCGAAGGTAGGCGTCGCCGGGAGTGCTAAGTTCAGCGTCAATGGCGGACGCGTTGAATACAACACCTTCGAAGTCGATGGCAGCGACGTGCTTAATACCAGCATCAACGCCAGCCGCGGCCAGGGTGAGCCGCTCATGGTCTACCCCAGCATCGACGCCATCGAGGATATGAAGGTCCTCACCTCGAATTACAACGCGATGTACGGCAAGAGCGCTTCGGGAAGTGTTTTGATCACGACCAAATCGGGAACCGATAAGTACCATGGCAGCGCGTATGAGTTTCTGCGCAATGAGATGTTCAACGCACGCAACTATTTCGATCAGCCCAACCCGGAGCCGCTCGGCTATACAGGCAAATTGAAATACCGGACTCCGCTCTATCGGCGCCAGGACTTTGGCGCGACGATTGGTGGGCCGTTTTATATTCCTCATCTCTACGAACAAGGCAAAACCAAAACATTTTTCTTTTTCTCAGAGGAAATACGGCGCGAAAAGACCCCCGTCGACTACAACCAGGCCGTACCGACCATGGCCGAACGGGGCCAAGGAACAGAAAATCCGGGTGTAGGCGATTTCAGTGACGTATGCCCGACGCCGCAGCCCGGTGTTCCAGACACGCTGAACGCAACGCTAAACCCGGATTGCCCAAGAAATGGGAACGTGGGAAACACCTTACCGCAGCGGGTAGTCACCGAAAGCTATACCAGCCAGGCCATCCTGAATACCGGCATCATCCCCCCGCCGAATGCGGTCAACGGTTGCAACACGACCAACCCAACTCCTTTTATGCGTTGCTATGTTGCATCGATCTCGCCGCCCACGCATTGGCGGGAAGAATTGTTCCGCCTCGATCACGATCTGACGATGAAAGAAATCCTGTCATTCCGTTACATCCACGATGCATGGGACACGGTTACGCTGACTCCGCAATGGGGCATCGTTCAAAACAGTTTCCCCACCGTAGAGAACCAGCTTAATGGCCCCGGTGAGGATATGGTGCTTACCCTTACGCAGTCGCTGCCGCATGGGTTCCTGAATGGTGTGACTGCCACTTATGCGGTCCAGCACATCTCGCTCGTTCCACAGCCTGGCCCCGGTCTCACCTCGCTTGACCGGCCGACCATTCTGGATGATGCATCTCCGACTGTGACGATGAACGAGCCGAACGTGACGAATTCAGCTGCGATTTCCGGTGCACCCATGTGCAGCCTGGTGACGGGCCAGACGCAGATTATCGGAAATCATACGCAGACCCTGACCGAGTGCCCCATGGGCTACATCTTTGATAACGGCTTCGGAGGAGGCAAGATCCCGGGACTGATTTTTCAGGGAACCAATGGAGCTTTCGGCGGGCACGGCTTCGCGGTCGATACCGGTTACGCACCCTGGAATCAGGCCAACCCGACTTTCACGCTTCGAGACGATGCCAGCAAGACAATAGGAAAACACAATCTGCAGTTTGGTGTGCAGGGCACCTATGTTCAGCAAAACGAAGTCAGCGCAGTGAGTGGCGCAGACTCCGGCGACCTGCAGGGTTTGCTGACCTTCAGCAACCAGCAGTCAAAGTTCACATCGGGCAATGCCTTCGCCGATTTTGTGATGGGGCCGGGCGTAGTGCCGATCAATAGCCAGACAGGCAATCTGACACAGGGATTGACGCAGACCGCGATCAAGAGCTACACGCAGGACAGCGCGCAAGGCAAATACTATAACCGCTATAAGATGGCGGAGTTATACATCCAGGACGACTATCGTATATTGCCGCGTCTGACATTGAACGTCGGATTCCGTGGCAGTCTTTTCGGCGCCTGGTATAACCCTCAGGACTCGGCTTACAACTGGAGACCTGAAGCCTATGACCCGTCCCTCGGCGGGTCGATTCAGGTCGATCCCAATTATGGATATCTCATCAGGACGGCAACCGGAACTCCCGTCCCGCTGAGCCTCGGCAGTCTCGACCCGGTTATCACCAACGGCCTGGTGCAATGCGGCAAGAACGGCGTGCCTTCCGGATGCTTGAGCAATTCAGTTTTCCATCCCGCCCCGCGCTTCGGTTTTTCCCTGGATCCGTTTGGCAACGGCAAAACTGCAATTCGTGGTGGCTATGGCTTGTTCTGGGAACATGGCACGGGTTACGAAGCGAATGTGGGATCGTTGATCGGGAGCGCGCCTCTGGTCCTGAGCGAAACCCAGTCGAATGTACCCCAGGCCCCACTCAATAACGCCGCGAATGGAACCGTGGGCGCTTACAACACAATTGGCTTCGCATGCCAGCAAGGAGCAGCGCAATGCGGCACCATCCCTGCCTATGCAGGCGGCACGACATATCCTCTCAACATCGCTTCGATCCCCACCAAGGCCGTCTATTCCTACGCTCAGCAGTGGAGTTTAAGCGTACAGCGGGAACTCAGAAAAGAATCGATCCTGCAGGTTGCGTATGTGGGCACGAAAGGCACGCACTTGACCGCAGTGCGCGATCTTAATCAATTGCCTCCGCTCAGCTCCGGGCTGAATCCTTTCCTGCCCGGTCAGCCGATTACTGCATCCGTATGCTCGAGCGGAGTGAATCCGCCCTACGCATTTTCCACCGGGGGCGTCAACGCGACCAACCCGCCGCCTACGGGAGGCATCACCAGCTCCCCGGTCATCGGGCCGCTGTCGCCGGGATACGAGAACATGGTCGTGGCCTGCACGGGGAACGTCGGATTCGACGTCTCCGGCAGCATTCCATTGGGAATCAGCGCCGACAACGTGCGGCCTTATCCGGGTTTCAGCAACATCATCTCGATTGAAAACGTAGCCGACTCCGAGTACCACGCCCTGCAGAGCACGTTTCGCGAAACCACGGGGCCGTTGACGCTCGGCGTCGCCTATACTTACAGCCACTCGCTCGATGACTCCTCGGACCGCGCGTCGGAGAACTTTGCCAACTCCCTCGATATTCACGCCAACCACGCAAGTTCGGATTCCGATCAGCGCCATCTTCTCAACGTCAACTACATCTACAATCTTCCTTTTGTAAAACTACTCCAGGACCTCAATCAGCTGGTGGGCAGCGGTAGCGATGCGGTAGGCGCTTCGTCCTGGACGCCCAGCCCTGCTCTCAAGGCATGGCTCGGCGGCTGGCAGCTCAGCGGTATCACGGTGTTCGAGACGGGAACGCCATTCAGTGTAGTCAATGGCGGAGGCGGCGATGGCACGGCTACCCAGGACAACGCCGGCGTGGGGGACGGCCTTGGCATCGGCTCTTTTGCCGATCTCATGCCGGGCGTCGGCGTGCATGGTCAAAAGCCTGAAGAGGTCATCGGCGGCCAGAATGTGGGCCCGCTGCTCTTGAACCCCGCAGCGTTTATGGCGCCGCGCGGTCTCACCTTCGGCAACTCCGGACGCAATTTTCTGCGCAATCCGTCGCGTACAAATTTCAATATGGCTCTGCTCAAGAATTTCAAGCCTTTTGGTGAAAGACCCGAAATGGAATTTCGTGCCGAAGCCTTCAACGTCTTCAATCACACCCAATTCCGCATCTACGATCCAGCGCATCCGGGGAACATCGGGAACAACATCATCAATTGCTATGGCACCATCGCAGAGCAGTACACCGCCGGAGCGTCCGGTTGCCTCAATGGCAATTCCTTCCTCCATCCCGTAGACGCGCACGATCCTCGCATCATGCAATTTGCCTTGAAAATGGTCTTTTAGGAGGAGCACATGAAATACGCTGGCAGACTTGGCTCCAGAGGCAATTGGAGGATAACCACGCGGAGGACGGCTGTGTATTCAGGGTTGCTGGCCCTGGTGCTGTCCTTCTCCGGCTGCAACTCCGGATCGACAAAAACCACGACCTCTCAGACGCAACTGGCTGGCCCGCAGACCTACATGGCCCCCTATGTCGTCGGTGGCAACACCCCGGCCGATTACGTGACTGCTTATAGCATTGACGACACCGCCCAGACCTTTTCGAAATCTACATACTTTCTTGGGACGGTTGAAGGGGCGCAGCAGGAAGGGATCCGGACGTATTACGCCGGGACAACCGCTCCGCTGGCGCGCGGCCTCCTTGCGCTGGGGCTGGGATACAGTTGGAACAAAACCAGCCCAATCACATACAATCCGCCCCAGACGGGCAGTTGGGCCTTTGAGCTGCCCGATCAGGCAGGCGGCCTGATTGACGTTAAAGGCCAGCCCTTCGCGCCGCTTGTGCAGGCGGAAAGCTGTCCAGACTCCACATCTTCCCAGACCTATCAATTCCTCACCATTCCTGCATCTTTGCTGATCGGGGGCGCGGGGTCAGAGCCGTATATCTGGGATCCTACGCAGGAGACCGGTTACGGGAGCGTGGATGTCAGCGGCGACGGCAGCAATATCAAATTCAACAACATTCAGCAGTACACGCTGCCAGCTCCCGGGATCCCGGCAGGCCCGCCGGCGACCGCCGTAACATCATCCCAGGCCGGAGCATGTTCGTCGACGTACTACGGCAATACCACGGTCGTTCCCGCCAACCTAACCGTCACCGATCCCGGACCCAACAGCACCACGCCGCCAGTGGCCCTGGTCGGCATTGGCCCCACGGGTCTGCTGGTCGAGAGCAACGCCGCCGTCGGGCAAGCGAACACCTATCCCTACTATCAAAACCTGCTTGGCGCGGGCACGGGCGCCATCGGCCTTCCTAAACCCTCCGGTTCCATTGCAACCTCGAATCTCGTCAGCACACCGTTTCTCGGCTTCTTCTACGGGAGCGGCGACGGCCAAAACGATTGGTCCACTTACGTCGCTTCTTTCGGGTTCAGCACCGCGCCGGGAAATTGCAAATCAGTCGCGACCGAAACCAGCACCATGATCTACGGCGGCGACTTCCCGGGCAACAACCCAGGTTCAACCGGAGTGCAATCGAGGGGCGGCTTCGGCAACTGCGATATGGCCATCGACCTCGGTACAGAGGATCCGAACAATAACGGCCTCTATCCCGCAGTTACTGTCTACGTGGGCGCGCAATACGGGGGAAATGGGCTGGGCGCCAACTACAACTTCCCGGCAGTCGCCATTGCCGGCCAGCTCAAGGGCCAGTACGCCATCTTCGTGCTTGGCGTTGACACAGTGGGCTATCCGAATCAGGCGTGGGGCATTTATCTCCTCCAGTCCAATTGAATCGAGACCGAAGATCTGCACCCGCTTGAGTCCGGCGAGAACGGCATTTTATGAGGTGTCCACGGCTGTGGTAAAGATTCTTCGCAAATCACACGAATTTAACTGGGATGTAATGCACCTTGGACTATTTGATTATAGAAATCGAGCAGTACGCACGGCGTATTGCGCCCCCACGTTTTAACGCCGCTTGAAATTCCGTTCTTCTTCGGTGGATTCTGAATTTTCCAACAAAAACTCTCCGTAGGTGGTTGAAGCGCACAGGCCTCAACCGTCTTCTCTATGTAATTTGTTGCCAACTTTTCAGACAGCCTTGCCGCGCAATGCGCTGTCTTCGATTCGTTTCGAAAACAAACTTGAGGAGATGCATATGTTTAGTCTTCAGTCGGTTTCCTCTGTCCGGGGCAAGGCTGTTCGCAGCCGCGGTGCGCTCTCGGGCTTGGCGACTCTTCTTGGCGCTTCCGGCCTGTTGCTTCTCGCTGGCTGCGGCGCCCAAAACGGCTTGAACCTGGCAAGCTCCTCTCCGGACACGCCAGGCGCCAGCATTAAGGGCATTGTGCACGGCGGTCAGCAGCCGGTCGCTGGCGCTACGGTGTCACTCTACGAAGCCGGAACGGGTGGC
Source organism: uncultured Acidobacteriaceae bacterium (assembly GCA_963808695.1). Taxonomy (GTDB): domain Bacteria; phylum Acidobacteriota; class Terriglobia; order Terriglobales; family Acidobacteriaceae; genus Telmatobacter. The sequence continues at coordinate 435,508 of CAWEHF010000002.1, read as the reverse complement.
TATGGCACCGGAGCCCGTTTGCTGGCCCAAGCCACAACCAGCACCGACGGCCTGGGCACTTTCAGCTTCGCGGCCGGTTCCTACACCTGCACTGCCTCCCCGGGCGACCAGACCTTCCTGGTGGCCGCGGGCGGCAATCCGGGCGGCGGGGCAAATCCGAATCTCATGCTGATGGCGGCGCTGGGGTCGTGCTCCGGCATCGCTGATGAATTCGTCGTCATCAACGAAGTGACAACTGTGGCTTCGGCATACTCGCTGGCGCAGTTCCTTACGTATACAAGCGGCTCCATTGATACGCCTCCGGCAACGGCGGTCGCGGCGGGAGCGACTCCCTACTTTGGTATTCCCACCAGCGGCGGCTCCTGCAACTCGGGCGGCGGCTGGCTTAGCACCGGCTCCAGCACCTGCAACTACATCGGCCTCAAGAACGCCATGGCCACGGTGAATAACCTGGTGAACTTCATCGGCGCGGGTACGAACGGCACGGTCCCGTCCAACTCCAAGATTCCGTCGTATACAACGGCCGGCATCACTCATGGCAATGACAGCTACGTGCCGTCGGCGCGCATCAATACGCTGGCCGATATTCTGTCGTCTTGCGTGAATTCGGTGGGCGGCGTCGCGGGAGACAGCAGCAACTGCGGCAATCTGTTCCAGGCCACAACGCCCGCCGCGACCGGCATTGCGCCGACAGACACGCTGCAAGCCATTGTGAATCTGGCCCAGAACCCCCAGCTCACATCGGCGAACAACACGTTGCTCTTCGGTCTTGTCGGGTCCACCCCGCCGTTTAACGTGCCGGCCGCGATGACCGCGAAGCCCAACGACTGGACCCTCGCGTTGGCCTTTACCGGCGGCGGCTTTACCAATGCGACACTCGGCCCCAGCGCTGCAGATTCGACCTACTCCTCCGGGCTTGCTATTGACCAGCAGGGCAATGTCTGGGCGTCCAATCTTGATGACGATGGCGCAGACGGAAGCGGCTCCATCGCAGGCTTCAACAACCAGGGCGTTCCCCTCACTCCAGCCACGACCTCAGGCGCGTGGGGTGGCTACACGGGCGGGGGCAACGTGAACTTGCCATTTGGTGATCCCGCCGTGGACATCAACGGGAACGTCTGGTTAACGAACTACACCGGGACCTTGGCTGCGATCACCTCGGGCGGCGCCGCGCTATCGACTCTGAACGGTGGTAGTCCAGTCGCGCTTCCGGCCACGGTTAGCGGCACATACCCCGTGGGCGTTGCCGTGGATCCCTCCACCGATGCCTGGGTCGAGGGCATCCCAAGCGCCGGCACCGGGACTGGATTGGCTAAGTTCAGCAGCGCCGGAGCAACACTGTTATCTCCCGCTGTGTTCAATGATGGCACGGCTGGATATGGCGGCATATCTCTCGATAACAATGGAAACGTCTGGGCATCGACGGAGGAGGGCGACCTCCAGGTGAGCGCCTCGGCGGGCACACTGACTCACTTTTACTCGGGGGCTGCCAATTACGGTGAGCTGGCGGTCAGCACGGCAGGCGACGTCTTCGGTTGCAACACGGCCCATATCTACGAAGACGAGCCGGGCGGCACTCCTACCTATTTAACCCTCTCCTCCAGCGGCGGGTGCGAAGCCGGCGGCGAGTATGCCCCCAATGCCCTCGATGGACTTGGAAACCTCTGGGAGCCGGTTCTTGCCGGAGGTGAAGCGATTGGTCATTTGAGCGAAGTGAGCAGCAGCACCGGCACAACTCTTTCGCCAGCCACCTATGGCTACCAGGGTATCGGGGCGCCCGGCTTCTACGGCGGCACCGATGGCGAGCCAAACACGTTGCTGGTTTCGGACAACGTTGGCGGCACTCAGAGCATTACCGGGACCGCGGTGGACGGATCAGGGAACGTCTGGGTATTGAACGCCTACGCTGGGAATGGCGTAGCAAGCCACCAGTTGGTTGAGTTTGTCGGCCTGGGTGCGCCCACGGTCACGCCGACGGTACTTGCGCAGAAGTACAACACGTTTACCACGCTGCCGTAACGGCAGGGTTTCTGAGTCAGCTCCTTTGGGCCGGCGCTCAACCAGGTTGATCCTCTTGAGCGCCGCCTCACACAGCAATAACCCCGGCGGGCGTGGCAGTTGCAGCCTGCTTCAAAAAACATGGAGCGGAGTAGACATGAAGAACTCATTGAGAATGTTGACCATCGTCGCCGCAGCGCTGTTCGCGCTTGCGGCCAGTTCCAACGCGCAAACCTGGGTCTTCAATGGAGCCGGCTCGTCCGCAGCGTACCTTGAGGTCGGAGAGGCGGCAGCATATACCCTTTCGACAACCACAGGCAGCCCCTCCGCAGGAGACGTATACCAGTGTCTTTGGACCGCGCCCAGCGGCGTACTCGTGGCGACGGATCCTACCACCGGCCAAACGGAGAATGGCCAATCGTGGGTGGCATGGAACATCGACACCTCTACCGGCGGGACCACATGCGCATCGCCTGGCACGGGCATTTCGGTTTACTCCTATGAGCAGACTGACTCTGTCGTCGGCAACCGCCTTCTCTTCAACGGTTCCTCCACTGCGATGACCAGCGCAGGCGCAGGAGCCACAAGCAAGCTTCTGATTTATACAGGCGCGTGCGAGACTAACGGATGGATAACGACAGGACCAGATGCAGAAGCGACGCCAGCCGAAACCTGCGACCTGCCTTCGAGTGTCCAAACCCTTCTGGAAACTTCCACCCAGATGACTGCGGCCGGGACCGATATCCGTCCGGAAGACGCTGAATTTGCTACCGTGCGCGCGCTTACCACTTGCGGCCAGGCCATACCCTTCACGATCAGCGGGGAGAACACCACCCAGTACCTCGGGCTGGGATACACCAGCGGCGGCACGCCCATCGAGAGCTACTACGGCAGCGGAACGTTCCACGTGACCAGCTTCACCCTCCCAGCAGGCGGGTACAGCGTCTACCGTTTCGGCGCAGCGCCGATGGTGGTGCAGGTCAACCAGACGGACGGAACCGCACTGAGCGCTGGCGGAGCCGGCTTCGCTAACACGGCAATTACGAATATCACCAGCAGCCAACTGGCGAACTTCCTGGATGGAACCTCCTCAAGGACTGGGGATCTCCTGCCGCCGGGGAGCACCGCCACGAGCGAGGGTGTAACGGTCCTCATTCGCGAGAACCTTTCGGGCACGTACAACACGATGGAGTACAACATTCCCAACACGATCGAGAACCAGACCTCGATGGACGTGGGAGAACTCCAGAATTCGACTCAGCAAAACTGCTCTTCAGGCGCACCTAAATCGAACCCGATGGACATCGCAACCAAAGCCGGCGCGCGCACCCGCGTCATCGGCACCGGCGAGATGGAAAACGTGCTCTTCGGCACCGGCACCGAAGGCGCTCTTCCGTTCCCCTCCGTTCTCGGCTGGTCCTTCTGGAGCAAACCTAACCTCCAGAACGCCTACTCCGGGAAGACGGACTTCAATACCGACGCCAGGTACCTGACCGTCGATGGAATCGACCCGATCCAGACCACGTATACGGGCGGCACCATTCCCACCACGGCCAACGGGCTGCTCACCAACGTGACCATGGCGAACATCGTTAACGGCAGCTATCCCATCTGGTCGTTCATCCGCCTGGTCTGCATCGGCAACGGCTCCAGCGCTGCCTGCAGCGCCGCGAGCTCCCTCGCCAGTAACTCCCAGAACTACGTTGCCTTGGGCGCTTCAGTTGACGCTCTGCACCCGCCGGACTTTGTGCCGGTCGCGAACACCGTCAACACCGCCTGGAACTCCATTGTGGTCCGCTCGCACTTCACGCCTCCTGGTATCCCAACTCCTGCGTGCAACGGCACCGGCACCCTCGTATCCAATGGCGCTATGTCCAGCGTAGCGACGGAAATTCCCGAATGCGGTGGTGACGTAGGCGGAACGGTGTATACCATCAAGGGCGACACCGACTACGCCAACGACTTCCAGTCCGGTCTCGGCGTGAAGAAGACTGGCGAAAACCAACGCCGCCGCTAAACCCAGGCCCTCCATTTGGGCTTGCTGAAAACCATGCACAGGAACCCCGGGCAGGCCGCGCCGAAAAGCGCGGCCTGCTCTTTCTGTATGTCAGGGCTTGTCATCTGGGCTTCACATTGCAGTCATACAGTAATGCAATAGCGTTCCGCCTCCGTCTGGGGTATTTATCTTCGAAAGGTCAACATGTGTCGTAAATCCTTCCCGGCTCCGGCGTTCCTGAGCGTGTTCATGGCCGCCGCTTCGCTTCAGGGGCAGCAGGCGACTTCCGCAAATCCAGCCAATCCAACCATTCCCGCGGCGCAAGCTGCAGCCGCACCCGTCGCTGCCGCGTCCGATCCGGACGCAAAGAAGGAAGACTGGACGGCGCTGCCGCTGGCGACTAGCGGCCTGGATCTCTCGCGGTTTGTCGCGGCCCCGCTTGCCAGGTGGGACAGGGGAGGTTCCACCGAGGAGTTGCTGCGCGTGGAGTGGCGGACCGGCGATCCGATCGACTTGTACGTCGTGCGACCAAAGGGTGTGGAGAAGCCGCCGGCGATTCTCTATCTCTACGACTATCTCAACGAGACGGAACGCTTTCGCGACGAAGGCTGGTGCAAGCGCGTGACCGAAGGCGGATTTGCGGCGGTGGGCTTTATTTCGGCGGTAAGCCAGGACCGCATTCACCTGCCGCGCCCGTTGAAAGAGTGGTTTGTGAGCGAGCTCCAGGAGTCGCTCGGAAGCAGCACGCACGACGTGCAGATGATCCTCAATTATCTGGATAAGCGCGGGGACATCGACATGAGCCGCATCGGCATGTTCGGTCAAGGCTCCGGAGCTTCGATTGCAGTGCTCGCCGCCGCGGCTGATCCGCGCATCAAAACGCTTGACCTGTTCAACCCCTGGGGAGACTGGCCGGACTGGCTGAAGGAGTCTCCGATCGTACCCGAAAAGGAGCGAGCGAATTATCTCACACCCGAATTCCTCGCCAAGGTCGCCAAGCTCGATCCCGCGCTTTACCTGCCGCGGTTGAAATCGCGAAACATGCGCATCGAATACATCCTGGACGATGAGACAATTCCCAAATCGGCGCGCGAAGCGATGCTTGCGGCTGCGCCGAATAACGCCGATATTGTCCATTACAAGGACACGGCCGAGCACGTGAAGGCGTACCACGTGAACGGGCTGTCTGGCTGGATTAAAGCCCAGTTGCAACCGCAGCCGCCAATGCAACAAAAAACGAGTCCGGCTGCGACCGGGGTCGCCATTAACCAGCCCCGACTTTAGTCCGAAATGGTGTTACCCCCTTGAAGGATCGGAAAGATGAGACTCCAATTTCTATTTCTGCTGTCAACACTCAGCGTTGCCATTGCCGGTTGCGGGTCTGCGGGAACTCTCAATAGTTCAGGGCCGGGCTCTGAATCTCAGGGCGCGGCGATTACAGGCAAGGTTCACGGAGGACAGCAGCCGGTCTCCGGGTCGAAGGTGTATCTCTATGCCGCGGGGACTGGCGGTTACGCCTCAGCACCCTCGTCCCTGCTGACCGGAGCGGGCTACGTAACCACCGGCAGCGATGGCTCTTTCAACATCACTACCAGCGATTACACGTGCCCATCCGCACCGGGAGATCAGGTGTATCTTCTCGCTTTCGGCGGTAATCCCGGCAACAGTGGCGGGCAGCCGAATCCGAACCTCGTCTTGATGACCGCGCTTGGCGCTTGCGGAAACCTGAGCAGCTTGCCCTTTGTTCTCATCAATGAAGTCACTACGGCGGCTTCAGCTTACGCGCTGGCGCCGTTCATGGGCTATTCGGAGAGCAACCCTACAGCGGGGACGGCCGTCAATCTAGGCGGGCCCGCAAGCGGCCCATCTTGTAATGCCGCCGACAAATGGTTGACCACCGGGGCCAACACCTGCGACTACATTGGCTTGGAGAACGCCTTCGGCACCGTGAACAGTCTTGCGAGCCTTTCCACCGGTAAGGCCCTGGCCGGTACGGCCACCGACGTTGCACCGCAGTCGCGACTGGATACTCTGGCCGATATCCTGGCCGCCTGCGTGAATTCGACGGGAGGCAGCGCGGGAGACGGAGCGGGAGGAGCCGGAGTAGACAGCCTCTGTGGCCGGCTGTTCGACAACACCACTCCAAGCTCTACGGGCGTAGCACCGACCGACACTCTGCAGGCCATCCTCAACCTGGCGCGGAATCAGGGACCTTCGGCGACGATCAGCACCAATCTCCTGAATCTTTCCGCTCCGACGGCGCCCTTTCAGCCTTCGCTGACGGCTGCTCCCAATGACTGGACCCTGCCCATCACGCTGAGCGGCGGAGGCTTGGACGGACCGACGGCGTTGGGAGTCGACTCCGCGGGAAATGTGTGGGCCGTGAGTTATAACGAAGCGCTCTCCGCATTCACGCCCGGCGGCGAGCCCATATTTGCCTCGGGCATCACCGGCTATGACCTGGACGAATCCTATGGGCTGTCGATCGACCCCAGCGACAATGTGTGGACGGCGAACCAGGAGTCTTCCGCCTCCTTCAACAACGGCCTGGGCTCGGTCTCTGAGTTCAACAACAGCGGCGCGCCGCTCTCCGGCTCACTGGGCATTGACGCGGGCGGAATCTACTATCCTGAAGCGCTGGCCGCAGACACCGACGGTTCCATCTGGGTGGCCAATTATGGAGACTCCTCGGTTACGCATCTTACCAGCGGCGGAACGGCCGCAGCTGGCCCTTTAACCTCGGCCTCCATCTCCTTTCCCGACGCGGTTGCAGTGGATGCTAACCACAACGCATGGGTAGCGAGCGAGGACACCACCAAGATCACGAAGATCTCCGCCGATGGAACGCAATTCACGGCGATCACCTGTTGCGATGAAGCCGCTGGATTGGCCATCGACGCGAGCGACAACGTCTGGTCGGCCAACTATGGCGGCAGCAGCGTCAGCCTGGTCTCGAGCGCAGGCTCGGTCATCTCTTCGGGCTATACCGGCGGAGGGATCCAACAACCGAGCGGCATCGCTGTGGACGGTAGTGGCACGGTATGGGTCTCCAATTATCGCGGAGCGTCTTTCACCGAGCTTTCCGGCGCGGCCAGCACCACGCCGGGCACAATTCTGTCCCCGTCAACAGGTTTCGGGACCGAGGCCGGTCTTCTTGAACCCTACGGGATCGCTATCGACGCCAGCGGAAACGTCTGGATCACGAACTTCGCAACCATTCCGGCGCCGGGACAACAAGGAACCATCACGGAGTTTGTCGGTCTCGCCACACCGGTGAAAACTCCACTTGTCGGCCCAGTGCAGATTCCTTAGAGAACTGGCCAATCAACCAGGATAAAGGTACGGTCATCGAGGAAGCAGGCCTGCTGACCGGGACTCTAAACGTGTATTTTCAGACGGAGTTGACACCCTTAGTTCATGGATCAATACTCCGCGCATTCCACAACCACTTGGATGACCGGCAACAGCCCTCGTCCTTACGCGCTCTTTTACTGGACAGTCCCTGCAAGAGGGAGTCCCGGCAACTCAGCCTCATAGACACTCCCGCCTGTCGTTGAAGATGTGATCAGCAGGGACGAACCCGTATAGTCCAGCCCTTGTGGGAAAAGGATGCTTCCTGTAGTTTCTGTGAGCCTCATATCGGCCGGGTTACTCACATCAAACTCCTCAATCTCTCCCTCGCTGTAACACCCAACATAAGCGGAGTTGCCCACCACGGCAATGGGAAGCGGATGGCAGTCTGGAATGCTCCCGCCCAGGGTAAGCACCTGCAGAGGTTTCAGGTTGGCCGGGTTTGAAATGTCGATCGACTCCACCTGCGTCGCGTCAAACACCGTCACGTACGCGACATTTCCTTGCACGGCAATCTGCTGCGGCGAATGCTCGACCACCAAAGGCGCGCCCACTAGCTGCATCGACGCTTCATCCAACACCTGAATGGAACTGGTCGCGTCAAGCGGGTCATTCTCAGAGCCCGCTTCTACAAAGATGTAGTCGCCGGCAACCGCTAAATAGCCCGGATTGGAAAACCCGCCTGCCTGGGGACTGGCCAGCGTCACAATCGCAGTCACCACTGGGTTCGCGGGCGACGCAATGCTGACTTTGGCGACGCCGCCACTTGTCGAGGCCGCCTGGCCAAATAGCGGAACCACCACGTTCGTCCCGTCCAGTACAATGCCTGGATACGGAGCCTCCAGTCCGCCAACTTCACCCAGCGGACTTAACAATCCATCGCTGTTGATTTCGAGCGTCAGCAAAGAGTTGGCGTCGAAGCAAACGGCGGCCAAAACGGCTCTCCCGCTAATGTTCGTAGTCACCATGCCGCTCGGATCGCTGCATGGTGTTTCATAGGGCGCACCCACTGGCTCCTGCTGTCCGCTACTGATGTCATACGTGAAGATTTGGCCCGTACCCTGCACGGACACGAACTCGTAGTTCCCATACACCGTAACGGAATTAGGCGTTCCCGACCTGGAGGGCACAACGCTGCTCACGCGCGTCACGCGCGACACAGTCGTTGTCCTCGCTGTACAGCCTGACAACATTACCCCAAAACTCATGACCAGCACGACTCTGTGTCTCATGCAATGGAATATTGAGGGCGCTTATAGTCCGGAACTTAGACTTTCATTTTCTGGCTGCGAGCCAATATAACAAATAGGAAACTAAGTTCGTAGGATTCCTGGCGTATTCATACAAATATTAATTTGAGTGCTGGCGCGTCTATTACAGCTTCGTCAGGCCTCACTCTACGCTGGCCTATAGACCACCAGCGCCGGCTGCGTGGCTGACCGAAGCTTCCCACGGGCATTGAAAACGCAAGGCAAAGATTGCTTCCCAATTTTTTTACATTCCAGACGCCTCCAACGTGTCATCGTCTTTTACCCGCCGCGTTACACTGACATTCTGCTGAAATAAAAGATCGGCCAGTCCATAGTCAGGCGCCGGACGACTTAAGAAACTGCGGATTCCATCGCGGGCCAACGGCGGCAAAGCCGATCTTGTGAGTCCAGGCCGATGAAAATAGAGAGCGTGCTTGGTCGAGGGCTTGGCCTGGGAGTTTTTATTAATCAATAACTTACGAATTATCAACTCGCGGAGTCTGTTCGATCCCCACCAGCCGCCCCAACCGATATAAGAAATCTAGAGGCTCAATTCCTCTTGCGACCGTCCTCTCGAAAACTCGCCTCACCATGGTTCAAATTAGTAGATTGATTTGAGGTCGGATCAACTCGAAGTGGCGAGACCATGACCGTCCGGCCGGCAGCAGGCCGACAAATGTATCAGTTAAAAAACTAGTTCGCTTGTCGAGCCAGATATGATCGTTCGACGACCGGAGCTGACCCTAAACCTCCCACGTAATCCTGCCAATGCGGGAAAAATGTGGATGGGCAGGGAATTGCAGGAGCAGGTCTTTCAAATTGGTTGCCGCGAAGACGACCTGTGGCACACCCCGGAACTGATCGCGCAGACGGAATGCCGGCATGAAGGCTTCTCAAAAGGATTTTTTTGGTACAATTTGAATCACGGGACATGGACAGATGTTCTGGGTTGCGGGTCGCCTGCGGCGGCATTGACGGCAAGATTTCGTGCTGTCCATGCTGTCCATTAATCGCGGAATTCGGTTAGATTCCGTGGAAAACGTGGAAGCGGGAGAAAAGATAGACAGCAGCGATGGACAGCAAATTCTTAGACTTAGCGTAAGTCGAAGAAAAGAAAGAGGGGACGTAGCTCAGTTGGTTAGAGCGCTGCCCTGTCACGGCAGAGGTCGCGGGTTCGAGCCCCGTCGTCCCCGCCATACATTCTAAAGGGCTTAGAAGCTATGGCAACCCGAAGTGACAAGCAAAGCCAGGCACATTACGGGCACAATAAGCGAATCACGCTTCTGTCCCTGTGTGTGCTCCCACTTTCAATGTGCCCGCAGTGGACACAATCATCTGCACAACCTTGCTCTGTGCGGCACGCTTCTGCGAGTTCACGGCCTGCGTGTAAACGTCGAGCGTGATCCTGCTGTTGGCATGTCGTAAGAGTTCCTGGACGGTTTTCACGTCCTCCCCATTCGCCTTCAGCAGCGTACCGAAGGAGTGGCGGAAGGTGTGCCAACCGATGTTCTTGTGAATGCCAGCCTCCCTTGCGGCCGGCTTGATGTAGCGCTTCATCAAGTTGTCCGGCCAGTAGGGTTGCTTACCCTTCATTTTCGGACTGGCGAAGACCCAATGATTGTCCATCGGGTAGGCACAGGTCTTTCTCCAGCGCAGAAGATCCTCGGCCATGTAGCTGTCCATCGGGACCGGCCTCGCCGAGGCCTCTGTTTTGCAGACACCCACCACCTGATGCCAGATCGATTCGGTGACGCGAATCTCCAGGTTCTCGAAATCAATGTCGTCCCAGCGGAGTGCCAGGAGCTCACTGACTCGCAGGCCGGTCGCCGCATCGAGCAGAACCAAGGTGCGTTCTCTGACGGCCAGCTTGGCAAGAAGAGCCCGAAGTTCGTGCAGTTCGAGAACATCGGGAATCCTCTCCCGCTTCGCGCTTTGGCGAACGAGCCGGATCGGATTCTTGTCCGTCCACTCGTACCGCATCGCGTGACTGAAGATAGCACTCATGATGTTCCGAATCTTCGCTTTTGTTCCTCGTGCCCGCTCAATGCTGCCCAACCATTCCTCGACGCCCACCGATTTGACCTGCTCCAGGCGGTGGTTGCCCCACCGAGGAAGAATCCAGCCCTTTAAGTAGCATTCGTAAGCAGCTCGCGTCGAGTGCGCTTTGCGTCCCTGTTCGTCTTCCGTGAGTTCTTTCAGCCGATAATGCTCGATCAGTTCCGCTACCGTACCTGGGCGACTATCTGCTCGCGGGGTTTGTTGGTTGGCGTTGATGCGCAACGCTTGCGCTGCTTTGAGGGCGGATGCTTGCGAAGGGAGAGTAACCACAGTACCGATGACAGCCTTGCGCTGAACGCTTTTGCCGTCCGATCCAATTTCCCTCCAGCGAAAAACCCAAACATCCGGCCCACTTCGCCGCTTGTCGCGTTGCACGCTTCCCTGTTGATACCGTGTTCGCCTTGACATGAATACTCCTTGTTAAGGCGCAACGGATGGCTGTTAGTAGAGTATCCGTTACGCACAGGAGAGGTCGAACAAAATCTCAGCTTGCCATTTGCGCGGAGATCCAACGGTCGATTTCGCTGGCACGGAATCGCCACATCGTGCCTAACTGAAAACCCCGAACGATGCCCATGCGGGCATATCTCTGCAATGTCTTCGGATGGACCCTCATAATAGCGGCGGCCTGATCGGTGTCCAGAAGCGGTTCCGGAACGAATGGTTCGCTTGTGACCGGTTTTCGTTTAGGCGAGGTGTCGGGTCCAGGAGGATCCGAAGGAGCCACAGCTTGCGGATGGCCGCTTTGTTCAACCACCGAAGAGTTGTTGGCGGCGTGGCTTGCAGTTTCTTTGCGTGCGGAGACGCCCTTCTTGACTGTGGCGATGGACATGTTTTCACTCCGTCGGGAACGTTCAGGATTAGCCTTTGTCGAGTTATGTACGAACCGCATCGCACGTCGCGATACACGGCATTTTTCCTAGCCTCCGGCTAATGAGACGTCATGTCCAATACTTTTCACATATCGGGTGATTGATGGCAGCTATCGCCCCTCACAAACCCAAATATTGCTGTCACAAACGGAGCACAGCTTCCGTAAGCAGAAAGGGGAACTGTTTTCGCGTTTGCCATAGAGCCAGCTTGAAAAATGGCTCCCCGGCCTGTTCGAGGATTGAGTCTTGGTGCGATGAATTCGGCTTTAAGCGCGCGGATTTTCGCAAACGCAACATAACGCCCGGAGGTTTCCTACAGTCCAGCGGCTCGAGAAACAACACAATCTCAACTTCTCTAGAACCCTCTGTTGCTTATGAGCAACACGATCCGCCGATAGCTTGTTGATAGGTTATGGCCATAGTCTCCTGTGAATATTGGTGCATGCGGCACGGTCGCACTCAATCCCCAGGAGAACAGCGCCATGAACAATTTGGCTGAGTTTCGCCATTTCAGATACCTGCTCGCGATTGTGGAGCACAAAGGATTCCGGGCCGCGGCGGAACACCTTCACACCGCAGAACCCAATCTCAGCGTTCAAGCAAGACAATTTCAGGAGGCTTTTGCTATTCAGCTATTCAAGAGAGGAAAGAATGGCCGCATCGAGCTTACGGAAACGGGCATCGCTTTCAAGGCGATCGCCCAAGGAGTTTTAGACGCGCGCGATGAAGCCATTGCCGCGCTGATTGCGATCGAACGCGGTCAAGTCCGTACTCTGAACCTTGGTTGCGCACCCTTTGTCGATCCTGAAGTGTTGCGTGTGGCGTGCGAGATCCACAAGGAAATCGTTCCGAGTTGTCCGATCCGCCCTACGCATGGCGATTCCATCCAGCTTGTTCAGGAACTCGTCTTTGGTGAGATTGATGCGGCCATCATGACCATGCCAGTCAGCGATTCACGTCTCTCTGTGCAAGCGATCCGCCGGGATCGACTCGTGGCGTGTCTCCGCGTCGACCACCCGCTTGCCGAAAAGGCAGCCGTGCTAGCTGCAGACCTGCAAGAAAACCTTGCGATTCTCTACCACCCTCAACGACATCCCGGCGCCCACACTCGGCTTCTGGAAATGCTTTGGGAAGCTGGTATCCAGATTGACGAATTCTCCCGGGCTTCGCACCCTACGGAGTTGCAATCGCTCGTAAAAGCCGGCTATGGCCTTGCCCTCATCAGCGAAGGAACTGCTTTGGAAGCCGAGTTGACAACGCGACCGGTTGCCGGAGTGGACTGGACCGTTGATACCGCGCTCGTCTACAACAAGGAACTTCATCCGAAGACGATTCCGCTGCTCGCTCGGCATCTGAAGAAGCGACTGACTGCTCGCCCGATTAGAGTCGGTGGTCCTCAGGCCATTGGTTCAACAACAAAGAGCGTTAGCGTCGCGAAGCGTCCGCCCCGTTCGGAAGTCAAAGATATTCGTGACTATTCCAATGGCCGCTCCGCATAATCGCTCCGGCTCTCGCAGCCGGGAGTTTCGCCAACAAATCTATTCATCCCGGAGAAGAGGTCAATATGAGCGAAATCGTGAATCATTCTGCTCGATGGATCGTTCGACCATTGAAATCTATGTGTCTTGTGGTCACTTTTATGATCTACGCTGAAATAGTCGTTGCGAGAATGGAGAAGGGGCCTCGCCGGTGCCCCTAGATACTGAGGGACATATGGCCCCGTATTGGACCAATCCGACCTGACATCTTATTCGCGCAAGGGAATTCTCTTCGGTACCGATCGCGAACCACGCAACCTAAGAATCTTGCCTCAATCACCGCACCTTGAAGGTAAAGGGTCTAAGTACCGCTCGCAAGAGATCTTTGAGATAGCTAAACGGAGCAGGTAACTCGCGGTTCAACGTGCTCCGATATGTCCCACCTACCGCCTGATAAATAGAACGTATTGGACACCGAATTTACACCGTCATACGCTTTCGGCATATCGCGGCCAAACAAGGGCCGCTGGAGGTGCCGATGATTACCACGCTCGTTCCCAACAAAAAGCTGCAACCTTTATCCAAGGTTCGTTTTCGACGACTGTACTCGAACCTTGGCGTCATTAGCCTGCTTACTCTAATGCCAACCCTCGCTCTCGGTCAGGCCGGGGGCACTCCCTTCGACACTGGCTTTACCGCCATTCAAACCCTGTTCACCGGGACTATCGCCAAGGTTGCAAGTCTCGTGGCGATTGTCATTGGTGGTTACGCCTTCGCTCACGGTGAACCGGGGGCCAAAAAGACCCTAGCCGGAGTCGCAGCTGGTTCCGGGATTGCAGTCATGGCCGTGAACGTTCTGACCTGGCTATGGGGTGTATAACGACGCGCCTAATTAACCTCAATCAACGCTGTCCCATTGCAACGCAATTCGAGGGGTTTATGGCAGAGCAATCGAAACCGCAAGTCCGTACAAACAGGGTCTTCAAGAGCCTGCATAAGCCCCTCACCTATTTGGGCGTCGAGCGGACATTATTTTTCTTCGTTTGCGTCGGAGCCGTTGGAGCTTTCAACATCTTCAATTCGCTTCTCGCCGGTGTTGCGGTTTTTGCTGGCGGCTTCGCCTTCGGGTATTGGGCGACGAACAGCGACCCCGCTTTTCTGCGCATCATCGCCAAGTCCGAGAAGTATAAACTGCGCTATGACGCAGCCAAGCAACAGGTTCCCCGCGTGGAGGTGCGCTGATGCTGCGTCTGGATAAAGTCATCAAGCCGTGGAAGGAGAGCGCGGCCCTCAACGAACATATCAACCTTTATGGCTTCTGGAACGAAACTGCGTTCCTGACCAAGAGCGGCGATGTGGGCATGGTGCTCCGTGTTCCCGGCGTGGACTATGAGAGCCTTGACCATTCAGAACAGGAGTACGCCGTCAAACGGTTAGAAGCCGCCCTCAAAGCCTTCGCGCCCGGCTTCCATGTCTATCAATACCTCTTCAAATCGAACCGGCCTGAGATCCCCTTTGCAAAGTACGACGATCCGGTTGTAGAGGCCGTCATCGACCAGAGGCGGCAGTTCTTCGAGGCCAAGCGCGACCATCTCTACCAGGTCGAAATCTTCTACGCCATCGTCCTCGAAGGCCCGCGGTCGAAGAGCGGCGTCGGCGCGGCCTTCGCCCGGCTCATCCACGACCCAGCCGGAGCCATTTCCGAGTTGAGGGCGCAGTTCACCAGCAACAGCATGAAGACGCTGCTGCGGTCGCAGATCGAGGATGCGCTGGCGCGGCTCGAACAGAAGGTACAGGCATTCAGCCGCCAGCTTGCGGACTCCATGCAGATTGAGGTGCTGAACCGGCAAGGGCAATTTCGCTTCTTCCGCCGGCTGCTCAATTACGACGCGTGTCGCATCGCAGGGAAACCGCAGTCCACGCAGTTTCTCGACTACCAGGTCGTGAACTCGAACATCGAGGCCGAGCGCGACCATCTCCGCATCGGCGATCACACAGTCCGTGTGCTCACCATGAAGGAGGCCATTACTGAGACACGACCGCTGGTGCTCGATGCATTGTTGAAGATCCCCGCCAGCTTCTACGTCGTTACCGAGTGGACGCCGCTCTCCGCGGACAAGGCCCGCAAGGAAGTGAACAAGCGGCGCCGCCATTTCAATATGTCGAAGACCGGGTTCATCTCGCAGATGGGCAACGACCCGGCGAAGACGAATCCCCGAGATGTTTTGGTGGATGAATCGAAGCAAGCAGACATCGAGAATCTCGGCGACTGCCTGCGCGCCCTGGGTGACGGCCAATCCCTTGGTGACTTCTCTCTGACGATTGTGGTGTACGCGCCGACCAAGCGAGAGACCGACCAGCTCATCGGGGAGTTCGCCAGCGTCTTCACCAACGCGGACGGCAATCTTTTCGTCGAGACGTACAACCAGCTCAACGCCTACTTCGCCACCGTGCCGGGCGGATATGCGACGAACCTTCGAAAGCTGTATCTGCTGAACTCGAATTACGCCGACCTGTCGTTTCTCTTTACGATCCTTCCCGGCGAAAAGATCAACGCCCATCTCGGCACCGAATACCTGGCCGTGCTCGAAACGGACAATGCTACTCCGTATTTCCTCAACCTGCATAACGGCGAGGTAGCGCACACGTTAATTCTCGGAATGACCGGCTCGGGGAAAAGTTATCTGTGCAGTTTCTTGTTACAGAACGCACAGAAATACGCCCCTCTGACGTTCATCTTCGACATCGGCGGCAGCTTCCAGTCGCTGACAAACATTTTTGGCGGGAGCTATCTGAACGTGGGCCAAGAGGCCCGCGACTTCACCATCAACCCATTCTCGCTTCCGCCTACGAAGGAGAATCTGCAATTCCTCTTTTCGCTCTTCCGTGTCCTGATCGAAGGCAACGCGCAGCGTTATCGCCTCGACTTCAAGGAAGAGCGGAAACTGTCGGACGGCATTGAACGCATGTATGTGTTGGAGCCGGACCAGCGCACTGTCTCGAACTTCGCCAACATCATCGGCGAGCTGAAGGAACGCCTCCACCGCTGGACCCGCGCCGGACAGAACGGCTTTCTCTTCGATAACGCAGAGGACACGCTTTCGTTCAGCCGGTTCCAGACCTTTAACTTCGCCGGGTGGGGCGATGCCCCTGATGTGCTGGAGCCGCTGCTCTTTTACGTCCTTCACCGCGCCAGCAACGAAATCGCCGACCCGAAGAATCTTGCTACGTTCAAGCTGTTCCTGCTTGATGAGGCATGGCTATTCATCCGCAACGAGACCATTCGCAACTACGTCGTCCAAGCCCAGAAAACATGGAGAAAGCTGAACGCCGCCATGATCCTTGCCACGCAATCCCTCAAAGAGTTGCAGGAGTCGGGCATGTTGCAGATCGTCTCCGAGAGCTGCCCGACCAAGATATTCCTGGCCAACCCGGAGATGGACCGCGATGTGTACCGTGAGGCCTTTCACCTCAACGATACCGAGCTCGAATTGATTGCCGGGTTGGTCCCGCCGGGCCAGATGCTCATTCGTAAGGCGCAGTCCAGCAAGAAGGTTCAGCTCAACGTCGATTCGGTCTCCCACTGGACGGCGACCAACAACGCCCGCGACAACTTGAAAAAGCGCGAGTATTTCGAGCGTTTCGGTGTTGCCGAGGGCTTGCGCCGTCTGGCCCAGGACCACCCCTTCCGGCCCCGCACGCTGGCCACGTCCAACACCACCCATTAAGGAGTCTCCACTATGAAGCGCATTCCATTCACGATTGCCTGGCTCGCCCTGGCCCTCCCCTCCACGTTGGCCGTTGCGCAGGATGCGTCGGCCCGCACCGTGCAGTATCACTCGCAGGACATCGTGCCCATCCGAGCGAAGGTCAAATACACCACGCTCATTGAGGTGCCGCCGACGGAAAAGATCATAGAGGCCGCTACCGGCGACAAGGATTTCTGGATTGTCGATGTGGTGGGCAACTTCTGTTTTGTCCACCCGGCGAAACAAGGCATCAGCTCCAACCTGAACCTGATTACCGACAAGGGCAACATCTACAGCTTCACCTTAGAGGACATCTCGGCTACTTCCGACAGCCCCGACCTCAAGGTGATCGTAGAGCCGGCCGACCACTCTTCAATCGTCGCGGCCAGCGGCCCGGCGCAATTCGTGCCGGCCGCCCAGGTGGAACAGTCGAAGCAGCAGCTCGCCATGCTCCAGTCGCATGTCGAGCAGGCGGTGGACGAGTTCAAAAGCACCTATCCACTGCAGCTCAAATTCGATTACACATTCAAGGCCAACGAGCCGCCCTTCGATATCGAGTCGATCTATCACGACGACAAGTTCACCTACATAAGGACCAATGCGACTGAAAAATTCAGTGTGTACGAGATGCGGGACGGCAAGCCCAATCTCGTGAACTACGAGCTGCGCGACAACACCTACATCATTCCGAAGGTAATGGATTCGGGTTACGTCGAGTTGGGCAAGAAGCGGATGGACTTCGCGCGGAAGGGGTGATCGTCATGGCTGAAAACGAAATCAATCCGGGAATACCGCCGCAATCAGAGCCGGAGTTGCGGCAGACGAAGGATCAGCCAAAGGGTGTTCTCAAAAAGAACCTCAAACCCTTGGTGTATCTCGGAGCGGCATTACTTGTGATTGTGGCTGCGTTCTTCAGTTCCTCGAACAAGAAAACGCCGACACAGCAGGCCGCGAAGGGCCAACCGCCCCAACCGATGCTCCAGGACAACACCGACAACAACGTGCGCGACTTAAAAAACCAGGTTCAGGCGGAGCGCCAGAATGATCAGCAGGCGGCCCTTGCCGCCGCTGCCCAAGATCCCTCGCTTGCGGCAGCGTCCGGGCTTTCGCCTGCGACGCCAGCGCAGCAGGCCGCCGCCGCGGCTTATGGACCGAATGTGATTGCCGCCCCCTGTGCGCCTGGCCAGCCCTGCCCACAGGCGCCGCCGGGGTACGGGCAGCCAAATGCACAGCCGCTACTTACGCCCGAGCAGCAGCAGATGCAGCAGCTCGCGGCGAAGGAGCGCGAGCGAGCCGATGAGTCCCGCTTTGCTTCGAACCTCGTCTACGCGCGCCTGCCAGATCAATCGCAACAACAACAGCAGGGGCAGCCGCAGATATCGGGGCAAGCGGCGCTTCAAAGCCAGCGCCAGGCGGATAGCAGCCTCGTCGCGCCGCGAGCCCCAGGGGACCCTCCAGAGGCCGCTGAAGGTTACAAGCGTCCCATCGAAGCAAACATCGACACGGCTACAGGTCAGCCGTATCTCGTTTATGAGGGGACCGTTCTCGACACCATCCTGATGAATCGCCTGGATGGTGACGCCGCAGGCCCGGTCAAGGTGCTTGTCTCTAATCCTCTCTATTCGCACGATCGCCAGCATGTGCTCATCCCCGATGGAACCATCGCCCTCGGTGAGGCAAAAAAGATAGGAGCCGCGGGCTTCGGCCAGCAACGCCGTATGGCCGTGGTCTTCCACCGCCTCATAATGCCGGACGGCTACAGCGTGGACCTCGACCAGTTTCATGGTCTCGACCAGATCGGTGAGGAAGGAGCAAAGGACAAGGTCAACAATCACTATCTCCAGATCTTCGGTACATCGATTGCGTTGGGTCTTGTTGCCGGCGCGGGCGAGATCGAGCAAGGCGGCGGAACCATCTCGACCAGTGGTTCCCAGGCGTTCTCGACAGGCGCAGGCGCCAGCGTTTCGCAGTCGGCGGCTACCATCCTTGACCGCTTCATGCAGATTCCTCCCACCATCACCATTCGCGAGGGGCACAGGATCAAGATTTATTTCACGCAGGATATGCTGCTGCCTGCTTACACCAATCACACCATCCCGCAAACGTTCTAGGGAGGCACCTTCGATGCGAATGACTTCTCTTTTGCTTGTGTCCGTAATCGCCCTGGCAGGCTGCGAAAGCAAAGCACACAAAGTTGCCGAGTTGCGGGCGCAGTACAACGCCGCATACGCGGCCTATACGAAGGATTGCCCGACAGTCGGTGACACCTCAGGAGCCGTGCGGATGCTCACTGGAGAAAAGCTGACGGCCGCGCAAATGGCCGATCTTGAAGCGAAGAGGAAGGCCCAGGAAGCGCGGTGCAAACCGCAGTCCGATCATCTCGCCGAAATTCAGAGGCAGATTCTTCAAGCGCAGCAATGACCATGGTTGCTGTAAAACCACCACCATTCACCGCTTTCGGAGGACAATCCCCATGAGGAAATTCATCGTAGGAATCCTTTCGATGGGACTCGCAGCATCGTTGCCGCCCATCGCGCATGCACAGTTCGGTTCCGGGATCGTGTTCGATCCCACGCAATCGGGCCATGCAATTATCCAGATCGAGCACGAAGAACAGTCGATCTCGAACCAGATGCAACAGATCGAGAACGGCCAGCAGATTTTCTCGAATACCGTGAAAATCGCAAGCACCGCGCTCCAGACCTACAACCAGGTCGTCCAGCAGTACCAGCTTTACCGCCAGATGATGCTTGCGCCGCAGATGCTCTATTCGCGGTTCCTGTCCCCGACAACCGACCTTCGAATGCTTCAACAAATCTCGAATACCTATGGCAACTCCGCGGGCTGGGTCAATTCCGCCAATACCGGCTCAGGAGCCCTTGCCTCGTATCAACAGGTAAGTGTTCCGCGCACGAACAATGTCATCCCCGGTTACAGCACCGCCAGCTTCGCCGGCCAGCAGCAGATCGCGGCCCAGGGCGCGACCGTGGACATTAACGACGCAGTGCTCTCTAACAACCTGCAGATGCTCGGTACGATCCGGGCGAACCAGGCCACAAGGGAGACAGACATTGCCAATCTCGAAACCGCCACGCAGAGCCAGGACGCCTCGCAGCAGACCGAGATGGCGACTTTGCAACGGATCAACCAGGCGCTTCTCCTCGAACTCCGCACCATGCAGGATGCCAACCAGATCAACGCCAATCTTGCGCTCCAACAGATCGTCGCGCAGAAACCACAGCAGGACGCGATGAAATCGGCATTCCGCGATTCGGCGGGGTACGAGAGCTACTACAACGCCAACATCGCCCCCACCAGCAATGGCGCGGCGAATCTCCTCACGCAAGCGTACTGACCAAACGGTCGACCGGAATGGAGGTATCGGACATGGGTACGGGACTCTTCGACTATATCGCCCAGGCTTGCCAGTCGCTTGCGGCCACGGCCGCTCCCTCGATTACGGCGATCGGTACGCACATCGTTCTGGCGCTGGCGACGATCATGCTGGTCTGGTTCGGCGTTCAGGAGTCCCTTGCCTCCGCTCACGGCGGTCCAGGGTTCAGCATGGCGAGGTTCCTGAACCTCTTCATGCTGCTCACCTTCGCTTATGTGATGGTGGCCTACTACGACAGCTCCATTCCCGGACTCGGCTTCTCGCTGAAAGGTCTCATAGATGGCGGCACTACCAACCTCGTGAACCTGATCGGCGCCGATGGTTCCACTTCCATGCTGAACGAAATCAATTCCGCATCTTCGAAGACCGGCCCATCCATGCTCTCCAGCGTCATGTCTCCCTATTACGCCATCGTGTACTTTGTCGTCCAGTTCCTCCTTGCCCTCCTCGCAGCCGTCGTCTCCGCCATCCTCGCCTACGGCGCAGTCGCCGCCACCATCATCGGCTTGTTAGGGCCGCTCTTCATTCCGTTCCTGGTATTCGACAAACTCGATTGGCTGTTCTGGGGATGGCTCAAGGCATATCTCGGCTTCTCGTTCTACAAAGTGATTGCCGCGGCTGCAATGAATGTTCTGTCACATGTATTGACCAACTACTACGTCCAGCTTGGACAAAGCGTTTCGGACCCTGCATTGATCGTGCAGACGTTGCCGCTTCTCATCCTGCTCGTACTGGTCAACGTCTACATCCTCTTCAAAATCCCGTCCATGACCCACAGCTTGTTTGGCGGCGGCGGTGGAGGTGGTGGCGGGCTGGGCATGATGGCGATGGCGATTCGTGCGATGGTGTAGGGCCGCTAAAGGAGAGACAAAATGAGCGTTGAAGCGAAGGCAACTCCAGGGATCACTCGCGCGGCGGAACGGTATCTCGAACAGTACGGCGAACCGCTTGTGATCAATACCTATCTGAAGGTCACAATTCTGGTGCTCGCCGCCGTCTGTCTAATGCTGGGCGCGCTAGCCTTCAAGAGCCAGCGAGCCCTTGCCGACATGCACCCTATGATTGTCCGTATCAACGACGTGGGACGCGCGGAGGCGATCGACTATCGCAACTTCCAATACCGGCCCCAGGAGGCTGAGAACAAGTATTACCTCACCCGCTGGGCAGAACTTTATTTCAGCCGCAATCGCTTCACCGTCGAGCGCGACCAGACGAACGCATTGTATTTCCTCAACAGCGACGTACAACGGGCCGTAATTGACCAGGAGCGCAAGGACAACATCATCCAGACCTACCTCAAGGACTCGAGCCTCCCGTATGTCGATGTAGAGGTCAAGAACGTCGTCCTTGACGACCTACGGGTATCACCCTATTCGGCGCGCATCGAGTTCGAGAAGGTGTACACGAACCCAGCGGATCATACCGAACTCAAGCGGGAGCGATGGACAGCCAGCGTCACCTATGTCTTCCGCGAGGTCGTGAAGAACAACGAGCTGGCCGTGAATCCTCTGGGATTGACCATCGTCCGCTTCCGGGCTGACCAGGCGTTCAGCTAAAGACGAATCGACCCAGCCAAAGGCTTCGACATGCCCTTTCATGCTGCCAATCCGGCTGCTTTCGACTCCCAGTCTCGCTGCGCAATTGAGCAGGCGAATGATCCTGCGAACACATGCGACGGCCGTGACGATTCGCCATCCCCCTTTCGACTCTTAGGCCATGCGCGAGCGGCTGCGACTTCGGCGAACTTCCCGAGCCGGGGCGCGGATGAATACTTTGGTCCTGTCTGTGTCTGCCGTTATGTATCCCGCCTTCTGCTCGGTCACTGCTTCGGGGCCATTCCGGCGCCCGGCGGCACGGCGTCGTTCTGCTCCGGCTACGCCGCCTTTCAGGTCATGGTCCCTCCCGAAACCAGTTCCCGCCAGCATAAGGCCGCGCCTCGCTGTTGCTCAGCGCGCTGGGGAAACTGTCGGGCGCCCTCCAAGAAAGCACGACTTGGCACTTGGGAGCCGGGCCCACTCGCTTGGCTTCGCCCTGTGTGACCCGAGCAAGATCGGGAAATTCTACAAACGGAGACACATCATGTACCAGAACAAAGTAAACCTCATCGGCTTCCTCGGCAGCGATGCTGAAGTCCGCACCAACAACAACCGCAGCATCACCACTCTCTCACTGGCAACCAAGTCCTCGTACAAGAAGGATGGCGAATACATTTCGCACACCGAATGGCACCGTTGCGTAGTCTTCGGCAAGCTTTCCGAGTTCGCCGGCACGCTCAAGAAGGGCGCACACGTCCTGGTCGAAGGCGAGCTGCGCAGCCGGGAGTACGACAGCAAGAAGAAAGGCACAAAGCTGCGCGTTTGGGAGATCCGGGTCGATTCGATCCTGAAGCTGGATCGGGCCGAGAAGGCTGCTCCGGAAGAGCAGGAGAACGCTGAATTCAATCCCGAGGAAGAGGCTGCGTAAGCCTCTTTTTCTTCACTCACGGGAGCCTGGCGAATAGCTGGGCTCCCATTCGCATGAGATTCCCGCCATGAGCTTCGAGTTAATTCTGCCGTTTCTCCGCCCCATCGAGCCACTACTGCTCGACGAGAGCATCAGCGAGATCATGGGCAATCCCGACGCCTCGTGGTGGTACGAGCGCGACGGGATCGTTCACCGTGAATCTTCCGTTTCCTTCGACGCCGGCAAGCTACGTACCGGCCTCGAAGTGATCGCCAACCAGCTTGGCAAACGGCTCGACGAAGACAATCCCGTACTGCACGCGCAACTCCCGGACGGAAGCCGCCTGGCGGCGGTCATTCCGCCGGTCGTGCGTCCAGCTCCGGCCCTTACTATCCGGAAGTTCCCCAGCCGCCACTACACAGTTGACGACCTTATCGCTCGCGGCACGCTATCGCGCCCACTTGCGGACTTCCTTGCGGAGCAGATTCGCAGCGGGAAGACGCTGCTCATAAGCGGGGGAACCTCTACGGGGAAGACAACGGTTCTTCGGGCGCTGGCGGGCGCGATCCCCGAGGAACAGCGAATCGTGGTCATCGAAGATACTTCGGAGTTGCATCTCGAGAAACCGAACCTACTCGCTGTAGAGTGCCAGACCGATACCTTTAAGGCGAGTATTACCTTCGACGATCTATTGAAGTCGGCTCTGCGTTGGCGACCGGATCGGATCATTTTGGGCGAAGTGCGCGGAATAGAAGCACGAACGCTGCTGGATTCGCTCAACACCGGCCACACTGGATCGCTCGCCACTATCCACGCGAATTCGGCGGCGAAGGCGCTACGCCGGTTTGCGAATCTCGTCCTTCGCGCCCACGCTCAGGCCACCTTCGAAGACATCGAAGCCGAGATCGGCGAGGCTGTCGATTACGTCGTTCATGTGGAGCGCGAGCCGGGGCGCCGTGTGGTCCGCGAGGTCCTTCGACTGGAGGACTACGACCGCCGCTCACAGCAGTTCAAATTCGAGATCGCTTATGGTCCCGATTCAGCCCCAAATCCTCAACATGAATTCATCGGGAAGGACACGCACAATGCCATTGCTTGAGATCATCCAGACCCGCCAGGTTACAGCGTCGATTCGACTTGATGAACCGACCGCCGTTTTGATTGACCAGTACGCTGCGTTTCTCCATGCAACCGCGGATGAAGTCGTCGACAAAGCACTCTGCTATGTCTTCGCCAAGGACCGCGACTTCCAGGATTTCCTGCGAACCCCGGAAGCCGCTCATGCCCCGGAGAGCCTTCGGATTCGTCGCGCGCCGCAGAACGGCGCCGCAGTGGAGCCTGCGAACGGCGCTGCGAAGCCTACGCAATCGGTGGAGGCCGGCAATGGTTCGTCAGCTCGCAGCTAGTCATTCCGGCGTCAGAATCCCGTTCGGTGCTGCGCACCGGGTGAATTTCGACACTCCACCCCTGAAAGGGCGCTGTAGAGCGCTGCGAGCGCTCCTGGTCTACCGATTTGAATTGACGACGGTTGCGGAATAGCGAGCGCTCTACGGCGCTAGTCCAGATTTGAGGCGCGACGTGGCGAAAGGAGCGGAAATGCGCAGCAGAACGGCCAGCACCAAAGTCACGAGCGATGAATTCCGCGAACTGGAATCGTTCGCCGTGCGACAAGGCCAGAGCATCAGCGAATGGATTCGTCAGACTCTTCTCGCGGAGGCCCGCAGTCAGCGCGACAGTGCTATGAGCCTTCACATCTTCACGGAGCTTGTTGGGATTCAGATGTTATTGATGGGCACGCTCGAACCGCTGTTGCGCGGGGACAAAGTGGCACAGGATCAGCTCACCATTCTATTTCGTCAGGTGCAGACAACCAAGGCTGCAAAGGCCCAGGAGCTTCTTGCCAAGCGCAGCCAAAAACAGGAGAAGTAGTCATGTCAACCGTTCAACAGTGGGGGAGAAAGGAATCCCTGATATGGCCGCCGCGCGGTTATCTATACACGCTGGGCGCATTCTTTTTGGCGTGTGTCGCGACGGGATTGTTCGTTTTCCTGCGTTTCCAATTTGGCCTGTCGCCGCTTGAACGCTACTATCTGCCGTACTATCTGCGGAGCGAGACTGCCGGTCTCACCCATCCGGCAAGCACCTACGAGATGCTCTATGTTTCTGACGGAGTATCCCTGGGCCGGCCCGCGCTAGAAGCCGATGTGCAGCCGGGGTCCACGGTCCAGTCCGGCGGCAAGCCATTGCCCCTGATGCTCACTCCTCAGGCCGCAGTTCATGGCACCTACTTCCTCTTGCGCGAGGCTCCGCGAAGCTATCAGAACAAGGTGATCCACGCATGGATCGCTCACTGGATGTACGGGGATGTTCCCCTCTACAAGCTGTTCTCGATGCAACTCATTTTCGGCTCCCTTGCGTTCGTGCTGCAGCTTCCGTTTTCAATCCCGAAAGACATCAAGCGCATCAAGCAACTGCGTTATGGACGCCACCTCAAAGGCCCGCTCCTGGTCGATGCAAAGTCTTTCAACAAGTCCGTCGAAGGCAAGGGCATCGGCATCACGACCAACGACTCAAAGCTCCCGCTGCGCATCCCGCGCGACGCCGAAAACAAGCACTTTCTAATCGTGGGGGACACAGGAACTGGAAAGTCCAGCATCATCCGGCAGATGCTCTATCAGGTCGATGCCCGCGGGGATTCGGCCATCGTGTATGACCCAGCCTGCGAGTTCGTGAAGCAGTTCTACAACCCGCACCGCGGCGACATTGTGCTCAACCCGCTGGACGCCCGGATGCCTTACTGGAACCCGTCGAAGGAACTCCGGCGCAAGGCCGAAGCAAAGGCGCTGGCAGTTTCCCTGTACCAGCCGGAAGGCGTGACGAACCGCTTTTTCGTAGAAGCGCCGCAGAAGATTTTTGCGCATCTTCTCAGCTATCTGCCGACGCCGGAGGACCTTATTAAATGGATGTCCGACCCCGCCGAGATCGACCGCCGTGTGAAGGGAACCGAATATTGGATGCTGATCGACCCGAAGGCTCCGCAGCAGCGGACCGGCGTGCTCGGCTCCCTCAATATGAGCGCGGACAGCTTCCGGCTCCTGCCAAAGCAAGACGAAACGGCTTCGGTCTGGACAGCCACGAAATGGGCCGAGACGCGGCAGGGATGGATCTTCATTACATCGCGTCCAACGATGCGCGAGGCATTGCGCCCGCTCATCAGCTTGTGGATCGATACTTTAGTTCTGCGCCTCCTGAATGAACCAATGCCGGATCAAAAGCCCGTCTGGTTCGTCATCGACGAACTCGCCAGCCTTCAGCGGCTGCCTCAGCTTCATACCGCGATTACCGAGAACAGGAAGTCGCAGAATCCAGTCATCCTCGGGTTCCAGGGCCGGAGCCAAATGGAGGCCCGCTATGGTGAGGATGCCGAGGCCATGCTTTCGCAGCCAGCCACAAAAATCTTTCTGAGGACCACGGAGCCGCGAGCCGCGAAATGGGTCAGCGAAGCGATTGGCGAGGTCGAGATCGAACGCTTGCGAGAAACCCACTATGACGGTAGTCGTGCCGGGCGCAACTTCGCGCTCGATCGCCAGACGGAGCCGCTTGTGCTGCCATCCGAGGTCTCCGGCCTTGACGACTTGCGGGGGTTCCTCAAGTACGGGAATCATGTCGCGCGGTTCTCGTTCCCGTTCATCGCGCTTGAGGAGAAAAGCCCTGGATTCGATGAACGGAAGATGGATGACCTCATCGTGCCCAGCGCGCCTCTCCCCGCAGAACCGGAAGCGGCACAAGGCAATCTCCTGTTTCCTGAACAGGCGGTCCAATTGGCTGGACACCAAATGGAGTAGACGGCCATGCTGACCATCTCAAAACCCCTCTCCGCAGGTCAGGCGCAGAGCTACCACCAGAAAGAATTCATCTCGAAGGAACAGAACTATTGGTCGCAGCGCGGGGAGATTGCCGGCGAATGGCAGGGCCGCCTTGCTGCGCAGTTCGGCGTTGCCGGTGCGGTTTCCGCTGAAGATTTCGCGCGACTCAGCCAGGGGCAGCACCCGCAAACAGGCGAGCAGCTCGTCAGGCAGCGCGCCTCCTATGAATATGCGGACGCGGACGGGAAGACGGTTAAGACAATGGAGCACCGCGCCGGGTGGGACGCGACGTTTTCCGCACCCAAATCTGTTTCTCTCACGGCGCTTGTGGGCGGTGACGATCGAGTCCGCGAAGCGCACCGGGAGAGTGTCCGGACCGCTCTTGAGCATCTGGAACATTACACGATGGCCCGAATTGGCGGGAACCATCCGGCAGAATCCACTGCTAAATTCGTAGCGGCGAAGTTCGAGCATGACACCGCCCGGCCCGTGGATGGCTACGCCGCTCCACAACTCCACACCCATGCGGTCATCTTCAACATCACCGAGCGCGAGAACGGCCAATACCGCGCCCTGCAGCCGCAGAGCCTCTTCGCTTCGCAGCAGTTTGCCACGGCCATCTATCAGTCGGAGCTGACCTACCGGCTGAGACAACTTGGCTATGAAATCACCGCTGGAAGAAGCGGCGCGCCTGAGATCAAGGGCTACACCCAGGAGTATCTTGATGCATCGAGTCCTCGTAGCCAGCAGATACGAGAGTATCTGGAACGTACCGGCCGTAACGGAAAAGAGGCCGCCGAGATCGCCGCGCACTCGACGCGCGACCAGAAGGAGATTCATTCGCTCGGCGCCGTGATGGCCGCGCATCGCCGACTCGCCTCCGAGTACGGCCACCAGGCCGATGCCGTCGTGCGCGCGGCGCGGGAACGGGCGCAGCATCCAGCCCAGGAACTCAACCCACATCAGCGAGTCAGGGAGGCGATGACATTCTCACGCGACAGAAACTTTGAGCGGGAGGCCGTGGTCGATGAACGGGCGATTGTCCGCGATGCGCTGCGGCGCGGCATGGGGGAAATCACCTATGCCCAGGTGCGAGGCAATCTCGATTCCCGGCTCGCATCAGGAGAACTCCAGACGGTGGAACGGGCGCAAATGCCGGGCCGTCAGTTCACCACAGCAAAGACCATCGATGCAGAACAGGAGATCATGCGCCGCATGCGCGAAGGCCAGAATGTGCTCCAGCCCGCGATGAGCCGCGCCGATGCCATCCAAGTCTCTGATCGACATCCGCTCTTGAATCGCGCGCAAAAGAGCGTGCTCGAAGATGTCCTCAGCTCTCCCGATCGTATTCAAGGCATCCAGGGGTGGGCTGGCTTAGGAAAAACTTCGGCGCTATCGGGCATCCGCTCTGCGGTAGAAGCACATGGCTATGACGTGCAGGGTTTCGCGCCCACGTCGCGGGCTGCGCGGCAGCTTCGCGACGCTGGCATTGAAGCCGGAACCTTACAGGGTTTTCTTGCCCGCACAGCCCCATCCGATGCCGCGCCGGAACGAAAGCATTTCTATTTCTTGGATGAATCGAGCCTAGCCAGCACCAACCAGATGCGGGATTTCCTGGCCCGGCTTGGCCCGAATGACCGCGTACTGCTCATCGGCGACATCCGGCAACACCAGGGCGTCGAAGCGGGTCGTCCCTTCGAGCAGTTGCAGGAGGCCGGAATGCGCACGGCCAAGCTCGATGAGATCGTCCGCCAGAAAGATCCGGCCCTCAAGTCCGTCGTCGAATTGCTCGCCCGCGGCCAGACTGCGGCCGCCGTGGATATGCTCCAACAGCAGGGCCGGATTCGGGAGATTCCCGATCCCCAGCAACGTATCTGTACCATTGCCCGAAGCTTCGCGGAATCTCCGATCAACACACTGATTGTCTCTCCCGACAACGCTTCGCGCCGCGAATTGAACACGGCCGTGCGCCAGGAATTGAAAGCCAACGGCACAGTGGCGTCGGAGGATCACAGCTTCCGCGTCCTCGTTCAGCGACAGGACATGACGGGCGCCGACCGAACCTGGGCCAATCATTATGAAGCCGACGATGTGTTGCGGTACTCGCGCGGCAGCAAGAGCGTCGGAATTGAGGGTGGTTCTTATGCAACTGTCGCTGCAATCAACCCTTCAGCCAATCTATTGTCAGTTGAAAAAGCATCCGGTGAACTCACTACCTACGATCCGCGGCGACTTGCCGGAGTCAGCGTCTACCGGGAGGTCGCCCACGAGTTTTCCGTTGGCGACCGCGTCCAGTTCACAGCGCCCGATAAATCGCTTGGCGTCGCAAACCGCGATCTCGCTGTGATCGAATCCATCTCCCCGGATGGGCGTATTGCCGCGCGGCTGGATGACAACCGGCAAATCGAGTTCAAAGCGGCAGAGCATCGCCACTTCGACCACGGCTATGCCGTCACCAGCCAAAGCGCCCAGGGTCTCACTGCCGAGCGGGTACTGATCCACGCCGATACCGGCGTTCATCCCGGCTTGCTGAATCCGCGTTTCGGCTATGTTTCGGTCTCCCGCGCCAGTCATGAGGCGACTGTGTTCACCAACGATTCCGCTAGACTCGGCCAACAGCTCGGGACAGAAATCACCAAAACATCCGCCCTTGAACCCGATCAAGCGATATCCATTGACCAGGGACTGGGAATGATCTGATTTCCTGCGCTTCAATTTTGCAGCCACGTCTGCAAAATCGGGAATTCTCCAGACATTGTCCAGAGAATTCTCGCACTCCGTCGAGAGAATTCATGTGTCATAGTAAGCTGTGTTGAATCAAGTTGTTACGTTCTTGAATTGACGCTTTCAGCGATGCCAAATTAGTTCCATAATGGATTTATACTGACACACGGCCGGAAACATAGAGGCGCGCAATGCCGATCTCTTGTTGCGTATATTTCGTTTATTTCGTATAATTCTTTTGTGCAGACTGCACGGAGGAGTTCCATGGCCACCTCGACACTTGATCCTGTTTCTCTTCCCGCTTCGCAGGAGGAGCAGGTCCACGCTCTCCATGAATTGCTTCGGCGCGAAGGCAGCGCCCGCCTGATCGGCAGGGGTGGAGAGCCGGCCATCGAATTGCCGGATGCAATCTATGAACTGCTGCTACGAATCCTCGACGTCATGCAACAGGGGAAAGCCATCTCTATCGTTCCCGTGATGCAGGATTTAACCACGCAGCAGGCCGCAGCACTACTGGGCGTCTCCCGGCCTTTTTTTGTGAAACTGCTGGAATCGGGAGCTTTGCCTTTCCACCTTACCGGTACACACCGTCGCGTGTATCTCAAAGACCTGCTGGCCTACAAAGAACACCGCGACCACGAGCGGCGCGAAGCTCTGGATCAAATGGCGCGGGAAGCTGAGGGTCTAGGTCTGTACGATAAAGTGTTGCTACCTGGCGAATGAGTTCCGATTTTCAAGTCATCCTCGATGCTTGCGTTTTGGTCAATGCGGCGCTCCGCGATACGCTGCTGCGCCTCGCGGAGCCGCCTTGTTCTCTCTACTTGCCGCGCTGGTCGCGTGACATCATCGAGGAAACCAAGCGGACTCTCGAAATCAAGCTGGGTTTGACTCCGCAGCAGACCGCGCATTTATTCCGTCAACTGGAGATTCACTTCGCCGATGCCTGGGTGGAAGGGTACGACGCATTCATCCAGGCAATGACAAATCACCCAAAAGACCGCCATGTTCTTGCAGCCGCCGTAGCCTGCGGAGCGCAGACGATCGTTACCTTCAACCTCAAGGATTTTCCGTCCGACGCACTGGCCCCTTGGAGCGTCGAAGCACAGAGCCCGGATGAATTTCTGATCCATCAATATCATCTGGACCCAAAGGCAGTTTTCACTGTCGTTCGAGAACAAGCCGAGCAGCATGGCGGATGGGACCGACTCATAGGCATACACAGCAAGACCGTTCCTCAATTCGTTTCACTTCTCTCCCGGCATTCTCCGTAGGCTCTGGAATTCCAGTCAACGATTTCTGTCGGCCAAAGGAAGTACCTGTAAACCGACATTCGGACCACTCTCCCAATTCTTGGCTCTGCTGCAGGGCGCTTCACCGCAACATGAAAGTATTAGCATGGATTTATTCTCATGTCTCGCACTCACGTCTATATCGTCGGCGCCGGATTCTCCAAGTATGCGGGCCTCCCTTTGCAAAGCGACTTTACTGAAGCGTTGCTTGAGCCACGTTCGGACGAATCCCATCCCATGCAACCTCTTGTTGAACATCTTGGGAGATTTATACACGATACCTTCGATCACGGCGAGACAGCGAAAGCCAAATTCTGGCCCAGCCTGGAGGATGTATTCACCAACATTGACCTGGCCGCAAACACCGGGCATCACTTAGGCCCGCACAACGCCCCGTCCGATTTGCGGACGACGCGCAGGGTCTTGCTTGCACGGATGATCCAGATGCTGCATGAGCGGTATACCGTAGGCGAGTCCGCAAAGGGATCAGACCGGAAGAAACTGGATGAATTCTTCGCTGGTTTGAATCTGGATCATAGTTCCTTCATTTCCATCAATTGGGACACAGTCATCGAAAGAAAACTTGCGAAGCTGCGCAACGTGGAAGCCTTTGATTATCGTTGCGGAGCCTTATCAGCACTCTTTCCCCAAAGAAGCAAATTGATCGCGAAGCGGGAACTGCCGCCCAATGCGAAGACAATGCCCTTAGTCAAGATCCATGGCTCCGTAAACTGGCTGTACTGCGACAATTGTCGACAGGTCTATTGGTTTCCTGCAGAAGATGGCGCAACGATTGCGGTGCAGTTGTTAACCCCCAGAGAAGGAAAACGGCTGGCCCTATCAGACACCAGAGGTTGTGCAAAGTGGCAGTGCAAAAGTTGTACGGAGGTCCCACTGACCACTCGTATCGCTACGTTCAGTTACCTGAAAGCGCTTGATTTTCCAATGTTTGAGAAATCTTGGCTGTCCGCCGAGCAACTGCTACAGACCGCGGAGAAATGGATATTCATTGGATACTCGCTTCCTCCAGCTGATTATGAATTCAAGCATTTATTGAAACGCGTACAGTTGTCCCGAAAGGAACCGCCTGAGTTCTTGGTCATTAGTGGAGGGGGAGAAGCGGCCACAGACGCTACATACCGAAATTATCAAGGGTTCTTCGGGCGGAGCATCAGGAAAGATGAGACCTTCCTGCGGGAAGGGCTGACCAAGGATGCAATCGAAGCTGCACACCGGTAACATCGCAGAAGGTCCTTGGAAGTAGGAACTTTCCTTCGCAAGTGCCGCGGACTGGCGATCCCAACAAGCAGAGTATTCTTTTACTTCAACGGGACACGTCAGTGATCGAATTGTTGCCGATGCCATGCCCCTCGAAAAACAACGCCCCCCATTCCTTCCATGGGTCGCGCATAAAAGTTTCGGGGCACCACCCACGCACCAGGACTGTTTGATATGGTTGCTCCGCGAGGTAAGCCGCAAACCACTCCAAAAGGCTGTCAGTCCAATTCCACCCGCCTCCGTCCAGCAACAATAAGGTAGGGGTGTGATGGGACTGAGTACGGGCTAAAGCAGTAGCAAATTGAACCATCACGACGATCTCTTCACTGGTCGCAAGTTCGGTGAGCGGAAGCGTCACCGGCGGATTCGACGCATTGGCGACGTAAAGATACCATCCGTCACGCCCAGGCTCACCTTCATCTTCATTAGCTTCAATATGCTCCTCGCGAAACTCCATTATCCGACAAAGAGGATGGCCATTGATACGGATGTCATCACACATGCTCTTGATGACTTCCGGCTCTCCGCTGAAAATCCTGCCAATCCATGTCACGTCATCTTCTCGAAGATCGCGCCTGAATTTCCGCTCGTAACTTTCGGTTAGGTAGACGATACGTAAATCTGGCGGTCCCTCCAAAAGGGGCCTATCGGCAATTGAACGGTACACTTCTCCACGTAGCAATCTAAGCAAAATGGTGTGCGCCTCTGGCGCAAAGTATTCGAGCTTTAAGTCATGATCGCGCCTTCTCCAACGCGACAAAACTTTGGGTTGCCAAATCCCGGCTAACAATTCGCAGACGCACGATTTACCACTGGGACCATTGCCGTAGATGAGCGTCGCTTTCGAGAAATGCAATTCAGTCGAAGGCTTAAACCAATAGCTGTTCACCAGCTCAAGTCGGCTTACCCAACCCAGATTGGTGGTTATGCCGTTCCTCTTGCGTTCTACCCTCGCTCGATGAAGCTTCTTCCAGTGCTTAAGCATTTCTACCGGATACCGATGACCCTGATCGGTATCAATTAGAGCGCCATGGTCGGCGCAGCACCATATACCGTTCTCTTCCTTCTGGCGGTCGTGTGCACTTAGCCCACCTGTTCCCCGCGGTCCAAGTTCGGACGCACTATAGATATGGCATGCTCTCCCGGTCTTCGCGCTTTTGTTAGGAGTAGCTCCAGGTCCCACCGTTACCTTATCGCAGGAAGGCACCGAGCAAATATACCCGGCATTCTCCGCTAGGAGTCTCTGAATAGCCTTTGGAAAATCAGCATCTCTGGCCATAGAATTCCCCCATCACCGAAAGCACATCCTCAAGCGGAATGAAGCAGAAGGTGAACTCGCCCCGATCCTAGGTGAACAATTCTCTGTTCATCAAAACATCATTGCCTGCGTATTTTTCTCGGGTACATCTCGCCTTTCGCTCAATTCCGAAGTCGCAAAGAGCTGGCGAACTTTTGCATCGATCTGGTCGATTTGATCTCTAACAAGTTCCCGGGCGTGTTCGCGAACCTTCGCCAAAGTACCCTCACAATCCTTAGCCCATTCTTGGATTGTGCGTTTCGCATCTGAGGCAAGCTTTGCGATGTCCGTATGAGTCGGATTATGTTCGTTGAATTCGGGAATTGGACAAACCTCAAATGGACGACGGTAAATATCGCGCTTTCCGTGGTACACGCCTTCCGTCTGATAAGGCTTAATCGCATCGTTAACGGCATTTGAATTCAATACCCCAACGAGGTAATTTGCTTCCAGCTTTGACCTGCAATAAATGCGATGAGTCACCGAGTCGGCAATGAAGCCGGACAACTGCAGGTCGCCTATCTTTCGTTCGCTGTTTGGCAGGTACGCAGAGGAGATGTTTGTTCCTGAGCGGTTGTACAGAACAACATGCGGCTCCCTCGGATTCTGTGAAACAAGCAATTGTTGGAAGTTGAGCCGTTTTTGGGCGTTCATGTTTTCATCTTTTGATCGCTTTTTCCAGATGGTTTCTGCCTTCTTTACCCAATCCGAGGCATGCTCAAAACCCCTCGAAAGAAGGTCTTCATGATTGACCATCCGAAACTCATTGCCGTTTACGACGACTGGCAGCACGTACAAGGTCAAGTGACGAACAGCAAAAGGCAGCAGGTCTTCGCCGAGGACGGTACCAAACAAAAATTCGCGCTCGACGGGCCCCTGAAGCCTGACTTCCCATTTTTCCTCTTTTGTGGCGTTGTACGCATATTCTGATGTCTTTACGCGGGGCGTCGTAAGGTTCAAGCGTACAGAGTCATCAATATCTACGCTCCACAGCGGGCGCGGGACAAGGGTCGCACCTTGCAGCGACAACGCATAGTAGTGCGGAGACTTCACTTCACCATCGATTAGAAGTTCGTGTTCGTCCTCTTTTCGCTTTAGGAACGCAAGGGCCTGGCTCAAGGGAAGATTCTTCTTGGGAAGCTGCCCAGACCACACCACTTCTGGCACATGGGTTTGGAACCTTTCACCCGTGTCTTCGACAACGCAACACTTCACATTGAAGAAATGTTGATTAATTGCTCCTGCGACAGTCACAGCCCCGAGATCATGTATCTTGGAAAATCCATTCCGTTGAAAATTGATGTGCTGCTTTGAAGGGAGAATGACTCCCTTCGGCATTACGAACGCGATCTTCCCGCCCGGCTCTAGAAACTCGTTCATGCAATGGACGTAGAACAAAGTAGATGTATCAAGGCGAGTTACGAGATTGCCGCTCCCAGCATCAAGCAGATCGTACTTGCTGACGAGCAATTTAACGCGCTCCTTGTAAGATTTCTCGGCTATGTCTCTGTAACTCAGCCAAGGTGGATTGCCTACGATCGTGTGAACTTTAGTCTTTCGTAGATATGCTGGACGGAACGCATTTTTCAGAATGAAGCCCCAGACAGTATCGCGCTTGGCAGATACAAGATCGACCATCAATTCAAAATTGATCTTCCACAGGTTCTGCTCGTCAACGGTCATTTCCGCGATCTTAGACAAAAAACCTCTTCTGGCGGGCTCGTAGGTCTCTTTAGTAGTACCTCGATTTGCGAATGCCACCATCTGATCTATGACCTGATCCAGGTCGCGGCCGTTCTCAAGGCTGTCCAGAGGTATTGCGAATTCCCTGCCATCTCCGACTGGAACACCTAGAAAATTCTTTCGCGCCTTCTCCTCGGTATGCAACGTATCAGCCATATAGACGCAAAGGTGAATATCGAATGTCCTGCTCTTCTTGAGTTCTGATGCGAGCGCCAACAGAATGTTCGCTTTTGCCATCAGTACGGCAACTGGATGCACGTCCAGACCCGTCAGTCGCTCCATCGCGTACCGGACCAGTTCATCACCATTCAAGCCCTGTCGCTTTAGCCTTCGTATTGCGCAAAACAGGAACGTGCCGGACCCGCATGACGGATCAAGCAGACTTCCGCCCTGAAAGCCAATGTCATCCAATATCATTTCTGCAAGCCAGTCAGGTGTATAGTATTCGCCAAGTCCGCTCCGGTCAGAGGGATCGACAAGCTCCTGATAGAGCATCTTCAGAAGATCTTCATCTAATCGCATCCAATCGAATTCAGCTAAGCGCTTGAATACTGCCGAGAAGACCTCATTGAATTTATCTTCGGCAACGTTGTCGAGAGCCCATGAGAAAAAGTCCGGTTCACAGAGATTCATTATGCTCTGATCTCGGAAGAATCTACCTGTCAGCAGATCGTTAAAGAACTCTTTCTTTCGATGGTGCTTTGGAAATAACACCATGGTGACAATCGCCTTTGAAAGGATGGTCAGGTAAGTGTGGCGAAGAAAGAGTTCTTTGTTTCCAATCGCACTCCCATAGACCTTTGCAAGTAACGCGTTCCATTCCCTGAACTTTACCGATACCGCGCTATCTGCTTCCACTGATGTAAAGGCGATGTCCAATTGAGAGACCGCACGCAGAAACGTCATGCTTCGCAGTCCAAAGCGCGCAACAATGTCATCAGATGTTGGCGGAACCTTATGGCCGGCCGCTAACAATTCATCGAGATCGATGTAAACTGATTCGGGTCGCTAGGGGCAACGGCGAAAGAACGGACGAACTTTGGCTTCTTCGAAACCGAATCATAGTCGTAAACCTCGAATTTCACTCCGTCCGTAACGGCAGCCACATAATCTCCTGGGGCCTCGCGAGACTCGAAGTATTTCTTCAGCTCTCGTACAGCATCCTCATGCTCTCGTTCCAGATCAACCTTTATTTCAAAAATAACGAATTTATAGAAGGCATCTATTCTTCCCCGTGCCTCGGCCGCTTTAACCTTTTTTTCCAGTTCGATCTCATCGACCTCGATATCGAACGTCTTTCGAAGAAAATCCATGAGCAGGGCGCGACGATGGTCATGGTGGGAGTTCTTTTTGACGGCATCTGTGATTTGAGAAAAATAGGCAGCCAGAAGCTCTGGGAATTTGGAGGGAAAGCCAGATAAAGGTGCTTCGAACATGTGTCACCCACACTGTAAGAAAATTACTCGTGAAACCATGAGTTTAGCGCAGATTGGTCTCTAATTAAGGATAGATCCCGCTAACGCTCTGAACTAGCCCAAAACAAATGACCTGTTGGGGAAGGATGCTTCGCCCTTCCCTCGCTGGAACCGCCGATCGTGCCGGCGTTTTCCGCTCCCCATCCATGCGGAGCCCGTTCCTGCCCCGCAACGCCCGGCCCTGAGAAGCGCAGTGCAATTCGGAATATGGCCTAAATTTCTTCTTCGTTCGTGCTCCCTCTTCAGGCGGCTTTATGGCAGAGGCGGTCGGAACCCGTCAAGGCTCTCCGCTGCGCTCCGACCGCTGACGCGGCGCCGGTGGCGGCCTTGACTGAACCCTCCGCGCCTCTGCCCGCCGCAAGAGCCATGAAGAGGGAGCACTCAAACAAAGAAATTTGGGTTTCAGGTAGTGCTCTCCCTCAAGCACGCAAATCGCCCCTCTGCGGGCAGCAAACGAGGAACAGAGTCATGCCATCCACAATCAGGAGCACAGCATTCACCGCCAGCAATGGCACCACCAACAGCAGCGCCGCGCCGCACAGGAAAAATGCGGCGCAGCGCACCCGCAGCAGCTCTCCCTATCAGGAGCGCACCAGTCAGAAAGACAACCCCACACAGCAGATCATCAAGCAGGCCGTGGATTTTCTCATTGAGCAGCTAGAGGCGGGCAAGAGTGAGACTTTGACCGCGTACCTCGGCGCAATGGCGCGTTTCCACAACTACAGCTTCGGAAACATCCTCGCCATTGCACGGCAGAAGCCCACGGCAACGCATGTTGCGGGCATCCGTTCATGGAACGAGCTTGGACGTTTTGTAAAGAAGGGCGAGAGGGGAATTCAGATTCTCGCGCCCATGGTCGGTTATCGGCGTAGGAAGGATGCCGCCGAGCAGGAGCCGGATACCAAGCCGCAACCCGTTCTGATTGGCTTCCGGGCCGTGTACGTCTTCGACATCTCCCAGACCGAAGGCGCGGACCTGCCGGAGTTCGGGCACAGCATCAGCGGCGAAGTCGGCGGCAACCGCGACCGGCTGATTGCCTTTCTCGAACAGCAGAACATCCGGCTCGAATTCAACGAGAAGATCGCCCCGGCTTTGGGCGTCAGCTATGGCGGCAAGATCGCTTTACTGCCGGGTCAGTCGAAGGCCGAGGAGTTCACCACGCTGGTACACGAGACGGCGCATGAACTCTTGCACAAAGCCGACCGGCGCACCATGACCACCGCGACCGTCCGCGAAACCGAGGCCGAGGCCGTGGCCTTTATCGTGGGTCAGGCCGTAGGACTGGAGATGGGAACGGCTTCGAGCGACTACATCCAGCTTTACCACGGCAACGCGGCGCTCTTGGCCGAAAGTCTTGAGGTCATCCAGCGCACTTCCGCCGTGATTCTTGCCGCCATTCGCACGAAAGAGCCAGCCCAGGAGAACGAGGCCGTTGCGGAGGTGGCGTAATGCGGACCCTTGCACTCATCCTCATGGAGGCCGGGACGCTCGATCCCGGCTTCCATCTCCACATCGATAACCCGCCGTGGATGCCGCTCGACATTGAGGACATCCTTATTAGCGGCCCCAACGGTCTGCGGACCATCTCTGTCGCCCACTATGGCAAGCAGAACGGCGACCCGATGCGCGACCCGGAGATGTTGTTTGAAGTAAGCCGGGACGGGAGCGAGTTCACATTCGATCCCTACTACTGGCGCAATGACTATCTCGGCATCGAGCGGTATTCGAGCTTCCGCGACGACGAACAAAAACTGTTCATACTCGCCGGGCTGAAACGGCAGCACGAGCAATTCGCCCGGACGTGGGATGCGAATCTCCGCGCACAGGGCTATTACGACGCTTTTGTGCACAGCATCATCCGATAACCCGCCAAGTCAACGGGCGGGTGCGCTGCGCCCGCTCATGCCTTCACGCTCGACAACCAAAAGGAGAATTCCCCATGACGACCGCAGTACAAGTCAATTCTGAGTATCGCAACCTGCCGCTCTTGAGCCTCACCGAGTCGGCAGCTAACCCGCGCCGCAGTTTCGAGGAAGCGGCGCTCAACGAGTTGGCCGAATCCATCCGCACGCAGGGAGTGCTTTCACCCTTGCTTGTGCGGCCCGTCGGCCAGCACACCTATGAGATCGTAGCCGGAGCGCGGCGCTACCGCGCGGCGCAATTGGCCGAACTCGAATATGTCCCCGTGCGCGTCGTGGAACTCACCGATGCTCAGGCGGTCGAAGTTAGCATTGTCGAAAACCTGCAAAGGCGCGACGTGCACCCTCTGGACGAAGCGCAGGGATATGTCGCATTACTGCACCTGGACTACTCGGTCGAGCAAATTGCCGCCAAGTGCGGAAAAAATCCCGCATACGTGGCTGGCCGCACCCGGCTCGCCGAGCTTGCCCCCGCCGCCGTCGAAGCCTTTTTGAAAGACGAAATCGGCGTGGGACACGCTCTTTTGCTGGCCAAACTTCAGCCGGAGCAACAGGAACAAGCTCTCGACGCCTGCTGGCAGGAGAGCTACACGAACGGCAGCAAGGCGAAACGAATCCTCTTGCCCGTCCGCCATCTCCAGCAGTGGATCGAGCATAACATTCTGCTGGAGCTTGCCGCCGCGCCGTTCTCCAAAGACGACACTGCGCTTGTGCCCGAGGCCGGTTCCTGCCTCGAATGCCCCAAACGCACCGGGCAGAACATACTCCTCTTCGCGGAGTGGGCGGCGCAGGATGGACAACAATGCACCGACCCGGCCTGCTATCAAATGAAGGTGGACGCGCACGTGAAACTGACCATCGTCGCAAAGCCCAAGCTGGTACAGATCAGCACGGCTTACGGCCAGCCCAAAGATGGCAGCGCCGCCATTCCGCGCAACAAGTACGTTGAAATCCGGCAGGACAAGCCCCAACGGAAAGAGCAGGCGAACTCACCGGAGTTCAAAACGTGCCGGTACATGGCTGACGCAATCGTCACCGAGGGCAGCGAGAAGGGGGAACAGCGCAAGGTCTGTGCTAACCCCGAATGCCCGGTACACCACCCGAAGAAACATCAGCAGCGGACGCAACCGGATGCCGCATTCAAGGCACAGCAGGAAAAGCAGCGCCGCGAAGAGGCGCTGGCCCAGGCCACCGGGCTGCGCGTGTTGAAAGCCATCGGCGACGCGGTTCCCGTCCGGCTGATGAAACGTGACCTGCTGTTTGTAGCGGTACGGTTGACGGCTGCGCTCG
Source organism: uncultured Acidobacteriaceae bacterium (assembly GCA_963808695.1). GTDB lineage: Bacteria > Acidobacteriota > Terriglobia > Terriglobales > Acidobacteriaceae > Telmatobacter. The sequence continues at coordinate 396,039 of CAWEHF010000002.1, read as the reverse complement.
ACGAACGGCGTCAGGCGGTCCTCATCCGGCAGCACGGCATCGGCAAGCCCAAAGATGGCGAGACCCCGGCGAAACTGCTGGCGGCATTTCTGCCGAAGGCGGAGGAAAGCCAGCTCGGCCGCATTTTGGTCGAGGCCGTCATTCTCCTGTCGATGCACAACCAAGCCGACAGCGCGAAGGTTCTCCGCGATGCGGCTCAGGCATACAAGGTGGATACCGATGCCATCTCCTCCACTGTCAAGCAGGAGTTCGCCACCAAAGAGAAGGCCAAGACCGTGAAGAAGGCCGCGCCGAAACCGCCCGCCAAGGCGCAGTCCAAACCGGCCAAGAAGACCCGAGCGGCCTAACTACCCATCCAACCGGAACACTCGGCGGAGCCCGCAATATCGGCTCCGCATTTTTTTTGCGCCTGCCCGTCTTCCCTCCCTCTAGCGTGGCTCCTGCCATCTGGCAGGAGCAGCATCACGCACCCGCCCGACGGGCAGTGCCGCCCTTTATTCGGGCGGCGATTGCCGAAGATCGATGCGTGTTCCTGGCTGCAAATACTCCGCCGTGGCGCGTTCCATCATATCGTCGCGCTCCCAAGGAAAATTGATTCCTATAGCGATGTCAATGAGGCGTTTGCTGTCGCGATGCCAACCAAGGGCAAACCATCGGTCGCATTTTTCAGCATATTTCTTTAACATCGCAAATGCCATCGCCTGTTCAAAAATCGCTTCATCCGTTTGTTCACCCACGGCCACAATGAATGAAAACCCCGCTGACAACTCAGGCGATCCCATTGAAAATGAATGTCCCTTTCCATCACTGCGGGTAGCTGACTTGGTCTTTTCAAGCATCTCGACAAACTTCGCTCGCCCCGGTCCACCCAGATCCAGAAGCCCGATAGCGCAGTCGGTTCTATACATATTGGACAATGATTCGATGCCAGCGACTAATTCGGCAAATCCATCTGGCAACGGCGCTGCCGGTCTGACAGCTTCCTTGTGCTCCGCGTATTTCTGATGGACGTACGCATCGATCTCATCTGAAAACCCGCTGAGTGCAAGGTCCGAAATGTCGGAAAACTCATTCGAAGTAAAGTACATTCCTTGGGTAAGATAGAAACCCAATAAATCAATTTCATCAGCACTTACGTCAAATGCGGTCTTTTCGATTGCCAATCTGCGGTTGATGTAATGAAGGAGGGCCGCCGGGGAGTTAAGCAGCTCAGTGACGATGTCCAGGTCACCGAGGGACATAGAGAGCGGGTATTCTCGCTCTGGAAACAAGCCAAGTGCATCTTCAATATTTTCGAATCGAGTCGCAAATGTTTGCAAGGGCATCAGCGTTACATTAATTAGGTAGATGTCAGTAATGGCATTCCCATCAATACGCCAGGTGATGCCTCCGGCCATAAGGGCAGGATTTTGCGAGCTCCGAATGAACGATCTAGCTCTCACGGCTTGATCGAAGGCATAGCGGATTGCTGCCTGCACGTCTGCACGCAGCTTGCCGAAGTCCGCTCCGATCTTCGATGCTCTTGTCAATCCCTTGGCTTTACATTGGAAGATGAGAATCTTCCCGTCATGTAAAACCGCCACATCTGCTAGCTCATCGCCATTGGGATAAGAGGGATTCACGAGAATCATTTGGCCGGGAAAGACCCTAGTCATATACTGCGCGACTTCGCGCTCTACAAATTCGCCGCGAGTCTTCTCAAAATGTGGCCGATATAAGTTGTCTCGCATCAGGTCGAAATAGAAAGTGTAGAAGAGCACTGATGGCACCATCGACCATGTAAAAAGCCAGTAATGACCGTTTTGCCGCAGAAAAGGACGTTCATCGACCGTGTTGTAATCCCAGGGAGCGGCTTCTCCATCAGCGAAGGTATCCGGGAACTCCGAATTTCGATAGCCGAACGATTGGCTCATTCGCTCCATGAACGCATTGCAGATTTCCGGACTGACACCAGAGATAGTGGAAAGCTCGTCGAGCGACAGACGAAGTAGTGACTTGGCCACACTAAAGTGAAGATAGACGGCTGCCCAATTATCGAGTTCCGCCCGCGTCAGACTCTGAGCCCACTCAGTATTCAGAAACTTCTCGGCTTCTTGATGGGCGTTCGCACGCGCATATTCCGCCGATTGATTTACACGTCTGACCAATTCATCCGGGATCGATCGTGCTATTTGCACCGCTTCCCGGATTGTGAACCCGAGATGTGATCGAAACCAGTCGTTATGCTGCCCATACAATTCCAAAGCATATTCAAAAAACTGGTGCGGATAGCAGTCACCGCGGACGTAAAGCGAATAGATCTTTGCCGATAACAGCAAGCTCTCGGCTGGTGTCCTGGGATTCGGACCAGAATGATTTCGCATAAGGGCCAACGGGACCGAGTTGAAATATTGCTTTATAAGCGTCTCAAACTCAGTCACGCACGAACTGTCAAATACGCGAATCGTCCGATCTTCGGTAGGGGACACGGTCGCCAGGTATCCGGCGGTGAACTGAATCCACCTAGACCAATGCTGGGCATCGCTATCCTCTCCGTGAAACCCTTCGCGGATAAACAAAAAAGTCAGCGAAAGTTGACTGAGAAGTTCGATCGGATCGAATTGCGCAACGAATGTCCTAAAGGTGTCAAATGCCTCTTTCGGCGTGATCGGATCGAATTCGGAGTCGTCCATCAGGTAGCTCCTGCATACTCTTTATTGTCGTCCATTCGATAGGAGTTGGATACGCGTTTAACACAAACGCGGCGAGCAGCGGACCTCCCCAGATGGCCGCTTCCGACAGGCCGAGTTGTGGTTGGGAGTTCTCGCTACGTCAATGAGTGCCTCGGCAATTATGCGCTCATTGACAACCCCAGGAGATCGCAGAACCGATGCCCGTTTGCGGGGATTTATTCGGTGGCAAGTCCAGATCTTCGAGAAAGTTGGCCTACCAGGACGGTTTCAGTCGTACCTGCCGAAAGGATTCCACTCGCCGTTGGGAGTGAAGGGCGTACCCTCTCTCCCATCCAATTGCCAAAAGGTATCGACCAGCGGGCGCAGCGTTCGCGCGTAGGGTGCTTCTTCCGGCTCGCTCAGATCCACCATGACCTCGGGCGATGTCACCGCGTTTTGTCGAATGCCGGAATCGCGCCCGATCCACGACATCAGAGTGGAATAGATTTGCTTGTCCTCCATCCCGGTGATGGAGAAGCCGACATACACAACTCCCGAGTGTCCCTCTCGCTGGTATCGCCCAATCGCATCGGCGTAGCAGCGAACCATGGTTTGCTCTACCTCCTGACCGCAAATCAGAGGAATCTGAAGATCAATCGGCGGACGAAAGAAATGGCTGAAAGCGTACTCGACAATGCCCGACCGAAACAGTTGCGTGTACCCCCAGTACCCGTCCGTTTTCTGATGTGGCCCGGCCACTGCGCGGTTGGAATGGCAAAGGAACCCATCGGCGTTGTACCGCTGGTAGTAGTTTCCGTACGGAACGAATACCTCCTTCTTCTGATCCTGCGGAAGTCGCCATGCCTCGGTGAAGATGCCCGGTGTGAACGCGTCAGCTGGGATGATGTGGAAGAGCATGGCCACTTCACCGTCCAGGAGAGCCGGGCTGCGTCTCTGTTCGATCAGATCCAGCCGATGTGCCCTCCAACTCGCGAGAGCTTCCCGGAGTTCGCCCTGTTCGGAAAACGCCCGCCGGATCTCATCCCAATCCATCGGGTGACTTACTGTCCCGGTCCTCTTGTAGAACTTGTTCGTCCCTCCCATCTTGACCATATGCGGTTTGCTTCTACTCGCCGGCACGCGCACCACCAGCGCATCCCCGCCTTCGCAGTGAACGCTTCGCACAATCACTCCGATTAGGCTGGGCGCCATGCCGTCACGAATATAGTTTGAGAGGCGTATTTCCTCGTCATGGGGATTTGCGAATCGAGTGCCAAAAAGGCGGTCTGGGATTCCAGTTGGCTTATCGTCCTCTGTCCGGCGTTCCGCAATGCCGTAGACTAAATCGCCGCCGGCCGAATTTGCCATCGCTGCCACGTCACAAAGGAACTCTTTTTTGTCATCGCTCCCCTTGCTGGGAAGCTGCTGCTTGTAATCGAGAGTCAAGCTTTCGAGCACCTCGCATTCAATGAGGTCCTCGATGTGCGTGGGAGTCAGATCATTCAAATTGACAGGCAACATATGAACATTTTCGCATCATGTAGGGCGCTGCGTAGATTCCATTACTCGTTTTTACCTGACTTCCTCAACTCCATCGCGCGATTGTCGATTCAAGACTCGCGCGCGATGAGGCAACTACTTTCTAAAGAGGATTGATCCTGTACTCCCTGACGAGTGCGCGCTTTGTCGCAATTGTTGGTGCTGCGCCGTCTCAACAGGTCAGATGCTTGTCACTCGAAACGATCGTCCCTCTCGATATCCATCATCCGGTCCGTCTTTCTCTCGTCTTCAACCACATTGGAAAGCCATTCTCGTTGTTGGGCTATGTACACATCGAGTGCCTCATCCTGGAATTGACGCAGATCGTCGAGCAACTTACCGCTCACTTCGATCACGTCCGCACGCGATCCCCACGAACTGATTGGGCTGAAGTTCGCGATTAGCCGTTCGGCCACCGCAACCCGGTCGGGTGCGCTTGCTAGAAGTCGCAGAGCGACTGGGTTCCAGGTTCTCGGCATTTTACCCGTGTCGAGTTCGAAGGGAGCAATGCCGGAAGCCGCAAGCGGAAAACGTGCGGAAGGATCTTCTTCACACCAGCGGATCAGCAAGTCTGGCTCGACGAAGTCAAATGGCCTGACTCGGAAAAATCCCAGCTCGCCGGAACGACCGCGTGGCTTCTTCCTCGACCGAGACTCTCCGACAAAGAGCCCATCGAGGGCGGCTTTGGGTTGGACGGTCAAGAGAGCCGAGAGCAGATCGTTGTATTGATCGGCAAGGGCTTCATAGTTCGCCACCGATTCTCGGAGCTTGTAGCACATCTCCCGGGCAATTTCCGCGTCCGATTCTGCAATCAGACAATGCCGTGCGACTCGGCCCAAGTCGAAGTCTTCCAGATCGTGAACATGGTGGAATCTGTAGCTACGAAGTAGCTCTCGGCCGGCATTAAAGATCTCGGCCTCACTGTCTTGTCCACGGTTGCTTCCGTGTTCCAACCGCATCAAAAGTATGTCTACAGCTACGTTATATCCACCCGGTTTCGACGCGATGGCCAAGATTAGTTGCTTGAATTCTGCTGCCGATAGGTCGTCCGAAGCCCGAATATACGTAAGGGATGAGTATTGTTCGATTGCAGTCTTACCCAGTTCCAGCGAGCGCATGAGCCGCTGGAAGCCGCGACTATCGATCCCGACCGAGGTCTGCAAAGCCGGAAAACAAGACAACAACGACTCCTCATCAAGAGCCAATTCCAGCAGAGTGTTGGTTAAGTCAGGGTCGCTCAGACCAATGGAGTGAAGGAACCCACGAAGAACGGCGTAACGACGATCCATCCTTTCGGTTCGTGAGAATTGCTCGACAAGCCGCTGCCATGTCCGGGTTTTATCCCGACTGCCCTCGGCGAGCCCGGCGCCAAAGGAGAACGTGCGCCCCTCGCCGATCATCATTTCCGGAAGCAATTCGTCGAATGCCGTCGAATCTTGAGAGATCGCGATCCCGAGGGTTCTTGCCAAATCCTCCATCTGTTCATTTGTCTCTTCGTGACTGCGGCCTGGTGCACCGTCAAAGCTCAGATTGAGCCACACAAATTCCCTCTCAAGGACGACAGCCCGAACCTGCTGAATGAGGTCCTTTGGACGGAGTAATGATTCGAGGGCTGCAAGGCGCGCAGCCATGTCGGACGGCATTCCCGATGAATCAAAGTGCTGGATAGTTCGCACTGCGGCCCATCCCTTTGGCCAGAAGCCACGAGCCGCGACGGCTCGGCAGAATCGTTCCACTTCGTCGATGGCCCTTACGAAGCTCCAGAGACCCCGCAGATGATCGGCAACAATGTCGAGAACCGCTTCGCCCAGGGGCGATCGAGAGGCAGTCAGAGAATCTGCGAAATCAAGAGTCGAGCGATACCAGCCTAGAATCTCCTCTCGCGTCTGCGGAATATACCCAAAATCGCGCTCGCGAGCGCCAAATTCGAAGCTGTTGCTCGAAAAGAAATCTTGCGTCTTGAGGACGGCATTGAGTGCAGTAAGGCCGAGTTTGCGTTCCGGAACCCGCGATGAATTGAGAAGATTTCGCAGCACTCCCAACCGCTGCTCAAGAGTGGCCCGCGTACCTGACAAATACAGCGAGAAGATGGAAGCAAAGGCACGTGTTACCTCCTGTGCCCCAACTTGCCCATTTTCGGCTGTGACGACGATCTGCTTCATGATGCGGACGGATCTTTCAAACAGCGAGGCATCATAGGCGAGGGCACGGAGAAGCGGGAAGAAGCGCATGACCACTTCGGGCACTGGCGCCTCTCCGGTTGCTGTGATCGTGCGCTCGATCGCACGAAGTGCATCCTCTGGAAGCACAGGAGCAACGTTCTTGAACATTCTTACGCTGAGATCATCCAGTTCGCCGGCAGCGCCCAACAGGCCATTTGGAGACAGCCATTCCCTGACTATCGCAATGGCCTCGGGATTCTCATGCAAGTATCCCAACCTGCGCGAGAAGGACTGGCGAAGATGCTCTGGCGCATCTTGAAGGAGCTGGGTGTTGATGGAATCGAATGGAATGCTCTGTAATGCGCGAACGGCCAAACGGTTGGCAATCGCATGAGGGAGCACGGCTCTCCAAGTGCTCCTGCGCTGGGTAAGATCACGCTTCAGAAGTTCCGACACACCTCGGAACATCTCGCTGGCGTTCACGCCGATCAGGCGCCCCAATCGCGCGAGATGAGAGTCATCGGAAACATCGACGCCATCGAAGGAATAGACCAGAGAAAACGCTTCTGCCGCTCGAAGAAGATTCGGGTCTGTCGGATTCCGTTGTTGAAATAGCCGTTGGAACAAGTCCTCATCTTTGAGAGAGGCCAAAGTTCCGCCGCGGCTGACCGTACTGGCGAGGGCAATCGCGATGCGCGCGTTTCCGCCTGAGAATTCTGCGATTGTGCGCCGATCGACTTCGGACAAGTGAGGATACCGGGACTCAAGCAGCGACTCGATCAGGTCGCCGGAAGCGGCCCTCAACTCAATGACGTCCGTCTCCTCGGGTAGATCCTCCCGAATATCGTATTCGATTGTGAGCAGGCTTACATTGCCGTTGCCGGAAGCAGACCGACATTGCTGCGTCAGGCGTTTGTGTAGGTCGGAAGGACAATTGTCGACAATGAGAATCGCAGGCAATTTCGACGCGAGCAACTCAGAAAGCATGGCGCCCGGCTGCGGATCAGGCTCATCCGACAGGTTCGTGTAATGAGCCAGAGCCGGATCCAGCGTAGAATCCCCGATGCGATTGTCGAAAAGCGCCTGTGCAAAGCGCGTCTTTCCGACTCCAGACAGACCAACGAGACGCACGACACCTCGCGGGACGCTCAGTTGGGTTCGGATCCGCTTGATGCCCTCCAGAATTGAGTGATCCTTGTCTGTGACCTCAGTCCGGGCTCGGATTCGGGCCTTCTCGTCAACCAGGTATTCGTTCGAAGCGCCAACCGGCGTCGCCGCCCAGTTGCCATAGGCTTGCCAGCCCTGCAGCGGGTGACCGATCTTGTGTCTGACCCAATGAATGAAGCCCGAATGCCCCCTGACCCAGGTAGCGATCCGGTTGCGATCGTAGAAATCTACCTTAAGTCGTTCAGGATTTGGCAAGTCGGCCAAGGCCGCGCGCATTTCGTTCCGTCGACTCTCAAGAGCGGTATCGGTGACTGATCCTTGGGAACTAACCATGATGTACGCGCCGGATTGCTCTGCGAGTTGGATGATGGAGGGTCTGAGCACATCCTTCGGCCGCATTTCTGCCCGGATCTCGCTTGGCGGCATATCCGTCGCCTTCACTTGAAACCCGGTGTTGGGGCGGGGTATGAATCCATCGAGTGCCGTTCCCGCTGGCCGCTCCACTCGAACGTCGACTCCGCCGTCGCTGGCGTTCTGATCGCCTCCCCAGGTGACAGACGCGGCCGAGATTCCGGCCGCCCTCAACTCGGCTTCGCACAGCACACCGACAAGCGTGCGCAAGTCCTCATCACTCAAAAGCGCAATGTGATCCGCAGTAATTTCGAGCATGACAATATCATAGTTCGATCATGGTGGACGCAGATCGAGAAGCCTCTCCATTATTCGACTGTGTTTCAGGTTTCTTATAGGCCGTCACCCTTGAGCTGAGGGGACATCTGCAGCCCTCTAGCAGCTGGGTCATCTTGGCACTCGAAAACGAGATAGTCGTCATCCGTTGCGCCCGGTTTCAATAAGTTACGGGTTTCCCCTCGGCTGTCACAGCAGAGTTCACTGGCCGGGGCGGATTGATCTCTAGAACGCCCTTGTGACCAGACGCAACAAGTATGTAGACCTCTGCCCCTGCACGGCGCAGGTCGCAATCTGATTGCTTCACGGCCCATTGCCCGTAATGGACTTATGAGGACACCGGCGAAATGAGGGTGCTGGCGAGGGTGCCGATCAGTTCTCCATGAGTGTGTTGGCGATTTGCACTAAGCCGCTAGCGCGGCAGGGTATGCCTTTTGGCATTTGGATAGAGTGTTGGACACCGAAGGAGGTGTCCATGACACATCTACGCCAACGCATGCAGGAAGATCTCCGGTTGCGCAACTTCTCCCAACGTACGATCCGCCACTACACCCATACGGTTGCCGAGTTTGCAAGATATTTCCGCAAGTCACCCGATCAGCTGGGCCCGGAGCACGTTCGGACATTCCTGCTGTATCTGCTGAACGAGCGCAAGCTTGCCTGGGGAACCATTCAGGGAGCCCGGTCGGCACTGAAGTTCCTCTACATGCGGACCCTGAAGCAGACCTGGTTCGATCAGGAGATCATCAAGCCGAAGGTGCGCCGCAAGCTGCCTACAGTCTGGAGCCGCGAAGAAGTCTGCGCTCTTCTTGATGCCACAACGAACACCAAGCACCGTGCACTGTTGGCTCTCTACTACAGCGCCGGGCTTCGCTGTCAGGAAGCACTGGACCTGAAGGTCAGCGATATCGACAGCAAGCGGATGATCATCAACATCCGCGAAGGCAAGGGCAAGTTCCCCCGCCAGGTCATGTTGTCTCCCAAGCTGTTGGAGTTGCTGCGGGTGTACTGGCGTTGGCGCAAGCCCAAGGACTGGCTCTTTCCCGGACGATGGCCCGATCAGCCCATGGTGGCAAGCGGGGTGCGCATCGCTTGTGCGGAGGTGCGCAAGCAGCTGGGCATCTCTAAACCGCTCAGCCCGCACGTGCTGCGGCACTCCTTTGCCTCACATCTTCTCGACGCCGGCACCGATCTGCGCAGCATCCAGCTTCTGCTCGGCCACCGCGATCTGGAGACTACCTCCCGGTATCTCCACGTCTCCGAAGCCCGCCTGCATGCCACCGCAAGCCCACTCGACGATCTGCCCATCCAGATATCCCGAACCGCTCAAGGAGGGAACAGAACTGCATGACAGGACATCGGCTTGAAGTGGCCGATGTCTTTCACGCTCACGAGAACGAGTTCCTTCAACGCTGGGGCCATGCTCTGTCGGACCAGCAACGGAAGGTGTTGCGCGATATCGGCCTGTGCCGCACGGCCGCGCTGGGCACTCATCTGGAACGATGCGATCGCTGCAGTTATGAGACTGTCGCTTACGACTCGTGCCGCAACCGGCACTGTCCCAAGTGTCAGTCCTCAGCACGCGACCGCTGGCTCATCAAGCAGGCCGCAAGTCTGCTACCGGTGCCCTACGCCCATGTGGTCTTTACCATACCTGAGCAACTGGCGCCGCTGGCACTCAGGAACCAGCGGCTGTTTTATAGCCTGTTGTTTCGTGCAGCTTCGGAGACATTGATGGAGATCGCGGCCGATCCGCACCATCTCGGTGCGCGCATCGGCGTGCTTGCCGTGCTGCATACATGGTCACAGAACCTACAACATCATCCACACCTGCACTGCCTCGTTCCCGCCGGCGGACTGGACCTTGATAACTCCCGCTGGATCACAACCAGACGCCGCGATTTCTTCCTCCCCGTGCGCGTGCTCAGCCGCATGTTCCGCGGCAAGCTGCTCGCCTTCCTCAAGCAGAGCTACCTGCGCGGCGAACTATGCTTCGCCGGCAAGCTGGCTGAACTATCAACACCACGCGCATTTCACACGCTGCTTGGGAACATGCGCCGGCGAGAGTGGGTGGTCTACTCCAAGCCTCCGTTCGGAGGACCCGAACATGTGCTGAAGTACCTGGCCCGCTACACACACCGGGTCGCCATCTCCAACGGAAGACTGCTCAGCCTCGACAACGGACAGGTGCGCTTCCGCTGGCGGGACTCCCGGCATAACAACCGCAGCAGCGTCATGAAGCTCGATGCGGTCGAGTTCATCCGGCGTTTCCTGCTCCATGTCCTGCCTTCAGGCTTCGTCAAGATCCGCCACTTCGGACTGCTTGCCAACCGCAATCGCCGCCAGGCGCTGGCTCTCTGTCGGCTTCATCTTCACGCTCCCGTGGCGGATCCAAGCTCACTGCTGACAGAGCAACAGAAGTCTGCGCTCAGCCGGTCATGCCCCCAGTGCAAATGCGGGACTCTGCATGTCGTCGCGCATTCCTCCGTTGCCGAAATGCCAAGCCTCACCTTAACAACTCACTGCGTAACCTTCGACTCTTCCTGAGGAAACCATGCGGCCTTGTATTACAAACCGACTCCGCCCCGCGGCGGGATATCTTCCCGCCTTCGCTCCCCTATGCTTCCAATCGGCCGCGCACAGTTCACGATCACCATCCAACCTCCCCGTCAGGTCTGCAGTAGCAGCCCGAAACCGGTCGGCCAAGGCTCAATGTGCATCCCCACGTGCCCGGTTGGCCGTCTCGGTTCCCCGCAAGCGGCATCCAATCCCCATACGTCCACCGCGCTAGCGGCTTAGCGCAAATCGCCGTATCCACAATGCTCCGCACCAGCAGCATCGGCAACCGCGAATTCCTGCACGCGGAGCACTGTCGATACGGCACTAGAGATTTGGCATCAACCGATGAGTGCGATTAACTCAGAGCTGACCTTTGTGCTAGAAAACCAGAGGTTATTGTTCGCCGTCTGTCTCGCGGGGTGAATCATCCGTGCTCCGATGGCCACTTATGTAAGGGCGACCTTTGGCCCAGGAGCAAACTTCCGCTGATAGTAAGCCGTCGTGGCGACGATGGCCGGTATGCCGACCGAAATGGGCACCATCCACAGCCACCAGGCTCCATGCAGCAGGGGGCCGATTGTGACGAGCGAGAAAGCGGTCCAGGCAGCAATGTAGCTTGCGATCATTCCCTGCAGATGAGCGTACCACCAGAACATTTTTTCCGCCGGCAGATGCGTGAAGCGCCACATGGATCTGCCCGAAATGCGCATCCCAACAACTCCGAAGGCAATCGCCGGAATGCGCAGGTTCTGCACAAGCTCCGGCCGGATGGCTCCCAACACAGCGAGCGTTAGGCTGGCTGCGAAGCAGACGATGGCGGCGGCCCAGTCCAGTCCACGAACGACCGAAGCGCCTTTCCAGGCGGCCTTCTGACCGAGCACGCGGTAGGCTGCGAAAGCCGTATAAAAACTGAAGATTGCCACCAGCGCAAGAAAGAGGACCGGCAGGTAGACGGACATAACCAGCGCCGTAAAAGCCACGACGGCCATACACCAGAAGTAGATTTTGCCCCACAGGCGATGTGCTCTGCCGCCCTTTGCGGTGATCAGCGCCAGCGGAGCTAGCACAAAGGCTCCGCCGCCAGCAGTGATGTGAACCGCCAGAAAGGCATGCATCCACCACGGATCGTGCATCTGTCACCCCCCCAGTGCCCAGTAATCGTCGCGTCCGTAACGTTTTATTACGCTTCCCGCAGTTCTTTGGTTCCGCGAAAACTCTGTGCGCCTGAAGTCAGAGATTTCCGGCAATCGAGGGTTGTGCGGCGTCTCTGAAGTTGCCTGGCGAGAACAGCCCGTAGCGCGTTTCCAACCTCAGGCGGCTCGATCTGATACTCGGCGATTCGGGTTCCCTCGCGGAACTTTGGAGTAAGCAAGGAACCCGGACGATGTTCTCATCGTGCGGATTCTCCGCCTTTGGTGTCCGCATCGCCCCACGTTCCTGTGCGCGTGATTCGGATGCCGCCCGTTGGCAGAGACCGCGTTGAAAACTTCAACATCCGGCCCACAGCACACGCGCTTACCCCGCCCCGCAACCGGCTTCTCGGGGCTGAATCGCTCGGGTAATCCGGCAGGTCGAGTGACCCTCCGACGGGCAGCCCTGCGAGCTTTGTGGCCAACGGCTGCCACTTCCCGCCAAAGCTCTTCCACCTCCGCAGCACCACATGCTGCGCCGCGTAGCACAGAGGGTTGCCACAGCTCACATCCACCGTGGTGCCGACCGGCTGTTTCCCTCGGGCAACACCCAATGCTTTGAACCGCATGGTTCGCGCCATGCTCGGCGTAGGCGCAAGCGAGCAAACATCCACGTTCGCTGGCTCAAAACTCAGCGGCTCCGCTGTCATAGTTCATCCTGCCGACCCTTTTCTCAATTATGCCGAAATCGCGGACTGCTCAGAAACACCCAAGTCGTTCTTGCATAGAATTCTGGATGAATCGCCAATCGGGAACTGCCAAGTGACCAACCCGTCTCCGCGTTACCGGCTCTGAAGAGCTCTCGCGATCAAATCCAAGCTCTTGCCGATGGGCCGATGCCGCCCGGCCTCCCACCCCATAAACGTAGCCGGATCGACCCCCAGCTTCTCGGCCATCTTCCGCTGCGAAAAGCCGAGCGCCCTGCGCGCTGTAATGAGGCGTTCAGGGAATGAGCTGGCCGCAGGTAAGGGGTTGTACGTATTGATCTCCTTGGGGTAAAACACGTGCCTCGGTTTCGCGATCCGAAATTCGAAATGGCAAAAAGGCAACGCGGGGATGAGAATCGCCAGTCGCGACCAGCATAAACCGCGAGTGCATTTTGTGGTATCTAATTTCTTACATGGACATGGAAGCAAATACTCCTCCTGATTTTGCGCTTAAGACGGATCGGGACGACCTCGACCTTGCTGCCGAGCAAGTCGTGGTAGCTTACCACGAGAGAACGAAACACCACTACCACCGCTATGCCGCCTCGCTCGGATATCTGGATTGGGCTAAGCAACCAGATCCGTTCCGTCGTTACGACGGAGCGCCGCTGGTTCGCCTACCTTTGCCCGACGCGGGGCGAGCGCTCCCTTACTGGCAGCTCTACGTTGCGGACAGCGTGGCGCCTGCTCCGCTTTCGGTGGACTCCATCTCACTCTTCTTCCGCTATTCATTCTCGCTTACAGCTTGGAAACGATTCGAGGGAACCACATGGTCTCTGCGTGCCAATCCGTCGAGCGGGAACCTCCACCCGACGGAGGGATACGTCCTGTTGCCGTCGTTGAACGCTATCCACGACCGTCCCGGCGTATACCACTATGCATCGAAGGCGCACGGTCTGGAGCTTCGAGCGGACTTTGATCCCTCGGTTTGGGCGGCCTTGACAGCAGCGTTTCCGGAGGGCTCATTCCTCGTGGGGCTGTCGTCGATTCTTTGGCGGGAGGCCTGGAAGTATGGCGAGCGTGCGTTCCGGTACTGCCAACACGATGTCGGCCATGCGCTCGGGTCGATGCGATTCGCGGCGGCTGCCCTCGGGTGGAAATTCCGCCTCCTCGACCGTGTGGGTAACGCCGCCGTGGCCCAACTTCTCGGACTCGACCGCGAGGCCGACTACACCGGCGCGGAGCGAGAGCATCCCGAACTCGTGGCGCTCGTGGTCAGGGAGAAATCGGCCAGCGACCGGGGCCTCTCCCTGTCCAAAGAGTTGGTATCCGAGGTAACCACTTCTCGATGGTACGGCACGGCTAACGTGCTGAGTCCCGAGCACGGCGTCGATTGGCCAGTGATCGACCAGGTGGCTCAAGCCACTACGAATTCCTGGACCACTAAAAATCCAGGGATTGCAGCCGATGAAGAGTTCTCCAGGTTCCCTTCGGAGGAAGAGCTCTTCGGGGCGCCAGTTCGGTCCGGAACCTTCACTGCGGAAAAAGTCATCCTGGGGCGCAGAAGCGCGGTAAGCATGGACGGAGCCACAGCGATTCCCGCGGCGACCTTCTTCCGGATGTTGGCTCGCCTCGTACCCACCCGAGACGGCCGATCGATTCCGTGGGACGCCCTGGCCTGGCGTCCGCGCATTCACCTGGGTCTCTTCGTGCACCGCGTGAACGGCTTGACGCCTGGCCTCTACGTGCTCGCTCGGGATCCGGAGAAGGTGGAGACACTCAGGCAGGCGATGCGGCCTGAGTTCGTGTGGCTACGCCCTCCGTCGTGTCCGCATGGTCTTCAGCTCTACCTGCTGAAAGAGGGGGACTGCCGCACTCTGGCTGTCAACGTCTCCTGCGGCCAGGACATCGCGGGGGACGGGGCCTTCAGCCTTGGTATGATCGCCGAATACATGGAGAGTTTGGTTGTTTATGGCGCCAGCTTCTACCGCGATCTCTTCTGGGAGGCCGGCCTGGTGGGCCAGGTGCTGTACCTTGAGGCGGAAGAGGCGGGCATTCGTTCGACCGGGATCGGCTGCTACTTCGATGATCCGGTTCACGAAGTGTTTGGCATCTCTTCGCGCGATTGGCAGAGCTTCTACCATTTCACTGTGGGTGGCCCAGTCGAGGACGGACGCCTTATCACGTCGCCTGCGTACAACTTGGGGAAAGCAGGATGAGCACCCCGACATTCGAATTAGATCGGTCGCCTGCGGCGTTCATTGCGACGTCGGAGGTGGATTGAGCTCAACTTCCCGCTTGCCGACAAAGCCTCCACTTACACGGAACGGGCTTCTCAAGAAGATTGCTGCGGCACCCAGCCGGAAATGATTCGCGGGTGAGCCGCGATCAGGACTACTTGACTTGGTGCTTGGCGTACTCTTCGGGCGTGAATTTACCGCCATTCACGTAGCTTTCGTTGAGCTCCGCATACTCCTTCCACTTCTCGGGCAGGTCATCCAGTGCAAAAATCGCCGAGACGGGACAGACGGGAACGCATGCGCCGCAATCGATGCATTCCACGGGATCAATGTAGAGCTGGGGAACGTCGTCGAATGTTGTCCGGCCGTCGTCATAGGTCGTGTTCTTCTTGGGGTGTATGCAATCCACGGGGCAGGCATCGACGCACGCGGTGTCCTTTGTCCCAATGCAGGGTTCGGCAATGACATATGCCATGGGTCACCTCCGATGTCTATCACCGTATGCCTGCCACAAAGAAGATTCAAGTGTGGCCGAGGTGAACTCGTGGCGTTTGGAACAGACGATTGAAAAGCTTTTCGCAATCGCTCTGCGAGCCTTAGCAGCATCCGCAGGTCTGTCCCTGCCAAGCCGATCTACCCTCTTCGACGAGGATGGGAACCGCCACCAGTGCAGCGACGGCATCGAACCATGCGATATGGAAATATGCGTTCACGGCAAGCCCCGTTAGTGCGATTAGGGCGAGATAGGCGCAAGTTGCTGACTGCGTTGCGTCGGCGGCTAAAGCGACGTTTCCAGAGCGGTAAGCCTCCCGTCGCTTCAGCCATGCGAGGACGGGCATAGCAAGCAGTGCGGCAATGGTAATGCCGATTCCCGCCCGGCTCGTCTCAGGCCGCAACCTGAGCGTTAGAGAAGTGACGGCTGCTCCGACTATGACGAGAGCGAGAACGAACAGCAGCACCGAGGCCGTGCGGGTCGCTTTGCGGTCCGAAATGGACATGCTGGGAATCCACTGCAACAGCACCACAGCGGCGGACATAAGCTCCACGAGACTATCGGAACCGAAGGCCAGCATTGCCGGACTGTGTGCCGTGGTAGCCGCATACGCGGATACGCCGAACTCCACAAGCATCCATGCCAGCGTGACACCCTGTATCCAAAGCACTGAGGCGCGCGGCTTCAGAGCACGAGCAATGGCAGACTTCGGCAGCTGAAAACCGATCTGTACGAGTTCCGGCATCTGTTCCATTCATGATGTCAGGCTCTCGGGAGAGGCGCAAGGGCGCGGGCCGGCTCCCCGGCTAGCTCTGGAGCTTCAAAGTGCACACCACTACCCAGTGCACGACATATTTAGCTAAACCTCTGCCGTTGCACGGCACAGGTCGCAATCTGCTTCATTCCCAAGCTACTGTCCGCCAGCAACTTACGAAGACTCGGGCGATCTGAGGGTGCTGGCGAGGGTACCGATCAGTTCTCAATTAGTGCGTTGGCGATTTACCGACTCTTGAGGGCAACTCGTCTTAAGATGACCGGCCGAACATAACTCACTTCAATGAACGAAGTCGACCGCTCCCCCGCGCGGGAATGCATTTACCAGGGAACAACGCCCCCCGTCTCGAAGAAGCCACCAGTCGGAGCATCATCCGGGGCAAGAGACTGGCGGACAGTTTCGGATGCTCCTTCCTCGACGGTTTGGGTGCCACCGTTGCCATTCATATCAGTAGCCGTATAGCCAGGATTGACCGTGTTGACCTTGATCGGAGTGTCTCGCAGTTCCCAAGCAAGTTGCACAGTCATCATATTGAGAATCGCCTTGGAACCGTTGTAGCCCAGCGGTTTGAAGGCAGCGAATGACCAATTCGGATCGGCGTTCCAAGTGAGCGAACCTAGACCACTCGAAACCATCACAATTCGGCCCGATGCGGCGTTTCGTACCAGCGGTAACATCGCCTGCGTAACTGCCAGCACGCCGAAGAAATTAACGTCGAGGACACGGCGAACTGCATCAGGATCGGCGACACTCGGCGGACCGTCACCCTTAGCGACCACACCTGCGTTATTGACGAGGATGTCGAGCCTACCGTACAGCGCACGGATCTTTTCTGCAGCCTTCGCGATGGCTTCCGGTTTAGTGACATCCAACTCAATGAAATGCGCGTTGGCTCCTCCCGCTCTCAACTTTGCCGCAGCCCCTTCCCCCAGTTGCGGATCGCGTGCGCCTAGAAGCACGGTAATGCCTTCCATACCAAGTTTCCGTGCCACCTCAAACCCAATGCCCTTATTTGCGCCCGTGATCAAGGCGATTTTCCCTTTGTGTCTCTGCGCCATGCGGTCTGCCTCCTGCACTTGAACCATTGGAGGAGACCAATTAGCAGGAGGATTCAAAATGCAAAGGGAGGATCGCTCAAGGTCACCTGACGATAACAGCCCTCAGCGCGCTTCCAGGAAAGACCCAGGTTTGAATGAGAACCATTTTAAAGTCCCCCCCTTTCGCACGAAGAGAAAGGAGGGAAACGGCTTCAAAATTCGTCCGATTCCCGACGACTCGTTGACAATGAAGCATGAAACTCACGTCCGAAACCTTTGAAGCTCTGCTACAGTGCCCTACGAAAGCCTACTCAATCCATCATCGAGCTCCAGCTGAGTCTCGTGCGATCACGGAACTGGTGAAGGGTTATCAGGAAGCCTGTCGTTGTGACATTTCCGCGAGACTATGTGCGACCGTGCCCCCAGACCGCCTGTACGTCGGGACACCATCTGTGGAAACTTTGCGGCAGCGCCGTTATTCAATTGCTCTTGAGTGCAATTTTGAAACTTCATCCATTCAGGCAAAAGTCCATGGTGTCCGCCTAAAGACCGGTAAAGACGTGGATGGAACCAACTGTGTTCCGTTCCGCTTTTGCTCGGGTGAGAAACCATCGAATACTGACAAACTGCTGTTGGCATTTGACGCCTTTGCATTCTCTCAAGCCACCGGAATGACTCCACCCGTTGGCGAACTCGTTTCGGGCCAACAACTGCGGAGTAGCCGCGTCACGCTGGCACCGCTCTATGTGAAGGTCGGATCGATCTTGGAGTCCGGCACTGCGATACTGTCATCGTCGGAACCTCCCCGCGCCATACTGAACAGACATTGCAGCGAGTGCCAATTCGCCTCTCGCTGCACCTCCTCTGCAAAGGAAGCTGACGACCTGAGCATCCTTTCCAGGATGAGTGCTAAAGAGCGGGAGCGGTATCACGACAAGGGCATATTTACACTCACGCAGCTCTCCCATACTTTCCGGCATAGAAAGCGTACGAGCCAGCCCAAGCACGATTTTGCGCTGCAAGCGTTGGCTCTCCGGAAAAATCAGGTGCATGTACTGGGCAAGGTCGCGTGGGACGATGCGGACACTTGTGTGTATATCGATGTCGAGGGCGACCCGGACCGTGGCTTCTACTACTGTATTGGCCTTCGGTTCGAAGAATGGGGAAAGATCGTACATCGCTCCTATTGGGCCGATAGCCCCAAGGACGAACAAAAGATGTGGGCAGAATGCGTCGGCGCGCTGAGGTCGATCGGTGCGCCTCGCTTGGTCCACTATGGGAGTTATGAAACCAAGTTCTTCCGGGAAATGAAGACGCGTTATCCCGGCACTGCGGAGTCGAACTGGCTCGATTCGCTGATCGGGTCCGCCGTCAACTTAGTCTCTCTCCTCTATGGCCGGGTCTACTTCCCCACGTATTCCAACGGCCTGAAGGAGATTGCGCGGCATCTCGGCTTTCGCTGGTCGGAGCCGGAAGCCTCGGGGCTGGCCGCGCTGTACTGGCGCCGCCAATGGGAAGCCTCCCAAGCCCCTCATCTAAAAGAAAAGTTGCTCATCTACAATTCCGAGGACTGCGCCGCCGCGCAAACCGTCGCAGGAGCGCTCTCGGCGCTTTCACGATCCCTGCCCGCCGGGGCCACAGACTTTGTTGACGCCACGACACTGAAGCGCGAATATCCGAAGCAATTCGGGAAAATCGACTTTGCGCTCCCGGAATTTAAGCAGATCCATGCCGCCGCCCAATGGGACTACCAGCGGGAGAGAGTTCACGTGCGTTCCGGCAAACCCCATCACCAGCGCCAAGAAACATCCCCGGTGAAAGGTAGCAAGCGCATAAACAGCCATGTGTATGTGGAAGTGGAACAGCCCCCATGTTGCATTCACTGCGGTTCGACCCGGATCAGGCTTTGGGGATTTCTAGGACGCACCACTTATGATCTCAAAATCTCCCGCAACGGTATCAGGCGATGGGTAGTTCGGCAGTCCTTCCAGCGATACGTTTGCTGTAAGTGCAAATCCACGGCTCAAACATCGCCCTTCTCCTCCCCCCGTCGCAAATATGGTGCGACGTTCTGCGCTTACGTTGTCTACCAGATCATTGAGTTGCATGTGTCGCAACACGCTGTAGGCAGGATCATTCGGCAACTATTCGATATTCCGATCGCTGACAAGCTAATTAACCGGCTGAAGGCAAGTGAAGCCGCGCGCTACGAGAAAACCTATAAGGCCATTCTCAAGAAGCTCGCGAGCGGCACACTCGTGCACGCCGACGAAACGCGGATCAACCTCATTGGGAAGCAGGGGTACGTATGGGTGTTCACCAACCATGAGGAGGTCGCCTTCGTGTTCGGCGAGAACCGGGAAGCCCAGATTGCCAAGGACGTTTTGGAGGGATTCCAGGGCGTGTTGGTCTCCGATTTTTATTCTGGTTATGATTCAATCGCCGGCGCTCAGCAGAGATGCCTGATTCACTTGATGAGGGACATCAACGACGATCTCTCGAAGCAGCCGTTTAACGAGGAAATCAAGGACATCGCCCGACGTTTTGCCTCCCTGCTCCAGTTGATTGTTCAATCCGTGGACCGGTTTGGATTGAAAACCCGTCACCTGCGAAAGCACCGGCGGGATGTCGATCGCTTTTTCAAGGGAATCCTCGAACACACCTATAAGACCGAGGTGGCGGTCGGGTACCAGAAACGATTCGCAAAGAACCGGCACCGTTTGTTCACCTTCCTGGATCACGACGGTGTACCGTGGAACAACAATAACGCCGAGTACGCAGTCAAGCAATTTGTACGGTTACGCAACGTTGTGGGCGGCACCAGCACACCCAAAGGCATACAGGAATACCTCATCTTGCTGAGTATCCGCGAAACCTGCAAGTGGAAGGGCATCGATTTTCTTGATTTTCTGTTGTCCGAGGAAACCGATGTGGACCAATTTGCCGAGCGGCGAGGTTGTTCGCGCTAAGCTTCGGGTTGATCGATAAATTAGCATCTAATCTAGCCCGCATTTCTCACAGGCGTGTTGTGTATTGTGTTGACTGCAAGTTGAAAAAAGGCTTGGAAAGGCCGTCTTTTCATGGCATAACTGCGTTAACGAGACGTGGTTATAGCCGAGGAAGGGCGGCCTTTCTGATGACAGAGTGTAACCAAGAAACGTTCACATTTACAGCCCATTTTTCGCGCCGCGTGGAAGCCGGCTTTACCGCTGGGCAGGTTTCGAGCGATGGCGGGTGTCTGCTGCTGCGGGAGACGGACCGCAAGATCGACCTGCTGGGCCGTCTGGCGGGCTGCTTCAGCGACGGCCGCATGCCGCTGCTGGTCACCCATCCGTTGCCGCAGATGCTGGCGCAGCGCATCTACGGGTTGGCGCTGGGCTATGAAGACCTCGACGATCACGAGCAACTGCGCCGCGATCCGCTGCTGGCGGTGCTCAGCGGCAAGCGGGAACTGGATGAGCCGCTGGCCGGTAAAAGCACGTTGAACCGCCTGGAACTGTGTGGCCGCACCGAGCGCTACCACAAGATCGGCTATTCGGCCGAGGCCATCGACCGTCTGCTGGTGGACCTCTTGATCGAGTCGCACCGAACCGCGCCCACCGAGATCGTGCTCGATCTGGATGCGACCGACATCCCGCTCTATGGGCATCAGCCGGAGCGCTTCTTTCATGGCTACTACGACAGCTACTGTTACCTGCCCTTGTACATCTTCGCCGGCGATCAGCTGCTGTGTGCGCGGCTGCGTCCGGCCAGTCAGGACGCGGCTGCCGGCTCGGTAGAAGAAGTGAGCCGCATCGTTGCCCAGTTGCGCCAGCGCTGGCCCGATGTGAAGATCGTGCTCAGAGCCGACTCCGGCTTCTGCCGCGAGCAACTGATGGCCTGGTGCGAACACAACCATGTCGATTATGTCTTCGGACTGGCGCGCAACAAGCGGCTGGGGAAGATCGTCGGCGCCCCGATGCACCAGGCGCACATGCTGCATCAGAGCACCGGAAAAGCGGCCCGCGTGTTCACCGAGTTCGACTATCGGACCAGGAAGAGCTGGTCCTGTTCGCGTTGCGTGGTGGCCAAGGCCGAGTATCTCGACAAGGGCCAGAACCCGCGCTTCATCGTTACTTCGTTAACCGCCGAGCAGTGGGCCGCGCGGGACTTATACGAAAAGTTCTACTGTGCCCGCGGCGAGATGGAGAACCGCATCAAGGAGCAGATGTGCCTGTTCGCCGACCGGCTCTCCACCGACGAGATGAAGGGCAACCAGCTCAGGCTCTACTTCTCCGCGCTGGCCTACACGCTGGTCGAAGCCCTGCGCCGGCTGGCCCTGAAAGGCACCGTGTGGGCCGAAGCGCGAGTCGATACCATCCGCTTGAGGCTTTTCAAGATCGGCGCTCTGGTGCGCATCAGCGTGCGCCGCGTGCTGCTGCAGATGAGTTCGGCCTACCCCTGGAAAGATATTTACGCAGCTGCCTTCCACGCCCTGCGCAGTTGATCTGGGGCGCATCGCCGGGGCAACCACATCTTCCACCTCTGCCGGCATCGCCGGCCGGCGGAGCCATGCGCAAAAGCTATGTCGGAGACGGAAACAGAGCACCGAACGGCCCCAAAAATCTCACCGCGCCCTCGCTGCCGACAACAAATGACCGCCACCCTCCCCGACCTCAACTCAACACCGACACAAACCTGTACGTGTGAGAAATGCGGGCTAGCCCGGCGCCATGTGCATGGTCCTTCGCCCGTGTTTCGTCAAAAGCAGCCTGTTCTTGCACTGAAAACGATGCGGTGGACAGAGGTCAAGTGGACAGAGGACGCGGGTGCGATAAGGGTTCGATAATCGGTTCCCAGGGTGTCCCAGGGCGCTTTAGGTAGCCATCCGTTGCGCCTGGTTTCATTGGGTTACGGGTTTCCGCCTTGCTGTCACGGCAGAGGTCGCGGGTTCGAGCCCTCTTGGCGAATCCCAGGTTGGCTAACGGTCCTCAATTCCGGAGGGATTGGCTGTCCTCGCCAATTCAGCGTTCAAGGTTCAAAGACTGTTTCTGGCGACCGTTCTGTCCACGGCCAGGTTTCCAGAAACGCTTGTGCCAGACAAGCATGCGACCAGTTGCCGAATGCTCAACTCATGCGCAAATTTTGCCGAATTCTTCGCCGAATTGCGCGCCGAAACGACTCGATTATCTCCTCTTCGCTCCTCTGAACCTCGCTGATACCAGTGATGCTCCAAGCTTCATGACTAGCCTGTTAAGCGAAGTGCATTAGGTTCGATTTTTCCCAGCCAACGGCTAGCTGCACTCTCCTCCGCTACCCAGCTCAGTGGCTCTATTTCTGCCCGCGACGCCCGACCCTGACGTGCGCACGGCAATGAGGAGCCGTTCCTAAATTTCTTCTTTCGTCACGTGCCCCCGCTTCAGGCGGCTTTATGGCAGAGGCGGTCGGAACCTGTAAAGGCTCTGCGCGTAGCTGCGACCGCTGACGCGGCGCCTGCGGCGGCCTTGACAGAACCCTCCGCGCCCCTGCCGCGCCGCAAGAGCCATGAAGCGGGGGCACTCAACAAAAGAAATTTGGGTTGGGGTGCTCTTGCTTTCGGACGCCAATCCGCCCCACTGCGGGCGACATCAGGAGCACCGTATGCCGTTCAACGACACCGTTAGCGATTTGCTAGCTCACAACAGAATTCCAACTCTCGACGCTGGACAAATGTCGGATTTCTCGCGGTATTTGTTCACAGCTTCCAATAAGACAGAACGCATTCAGGTCGCCGAAGCCGTGTACCGCCACGATCACGACCATCCGGGCGCACTGGATGTGTTCCTTGCTTGCACGCTTCCCTTGGCTGAAAAGGCCGCGAGCCGTCGAGCGCACAAGATATTCATTTACCCCTCTGATTGGCAACTTGAATGTATGTACGATGGCGCAGTCACTGCCGCGATTGCAGTATTTCAATGCAACTCTGTAGTGGAGCCGGGGAGCGATGCATTCCGACGCTATCTCTTTCGCGCTCTGGCTCTTGGAACCGTGCGATCGTATTTCAGGCGTGCGGAGAACGACAGCATTTACACTGTCGCCGATCTCGCCACCGTTCCCACCCGCAATAGATCACTCCGCAACCAGGCTGAGCAGGACATCATCACCCGAGACCTGCTTAATCAGGTTACCGGCTTCCCGAACTTACGACCCCACGTCTGCGCAACGCTCCAATGCATTCAAGCGCTCGGCCCTGATGAGGCGCTCAAAGAGCACGCACGCAGGGAATCGGGCGATCCGGACAAATCGAAGCGTGAAAGGGGGAGAAGGCCGATTCTTAACCCGAATGCCATTGCCCGTGCAATGGGGACTGATCGTTACACGGTGCATACTAATCTACGCGAGGCAAGAATCATCCTCCGCAGTGTCTTCAATGCGGACGGCAGACTGTTTCTCAGCCACTAAAGCTCACAGAAGGGAGTTGATCCCGCGCCGGCGATCGGTTCCGATGGCCGGCGCTTTCTTTTTGCTTAAGTCTACGCTTTGGAGCACACAAGATAATCGCGCATTCGAGCCGCGTAAAGTGACGCAGATCGAGAGCCAGCAAATCAACTGCGGGCGACCCCAGGCACCAACGACGCCTGACGTCAAAGGCTCAACTCTTCTGTTGCCCGTCTTCTCACCCTTGCATGATGCTCCGCCATCCGGCGGAAGCGTCTTCACTCGCCCACCCGACGGGCAATCGTTGACGGTGGTCGGTAGTCGGCGACTGGCCTTTTCGATATCCGTGAACACTAGCCGACATATCAGGACTAACCTGACCTCTTTCCATCCACGGCGGTCGTTCTTGCTCGATTCAATGAATGCCTGCGGCCAGCCGTGACTACGATCTTGGATTGCTTAGGTGAGGGGGGAGGACAACTCCAACCTGATGCCGCACCCAGAGAGGAAACTGTGAAAACGAAGGAACGGCTATCTACCAGCGCACCCGCATATCGGGCGGCAGACACGTCAGCCAAGACCGCTGTTGATGTCAGACTTTGGCCTTCGAAGATTAAACTGGCTTCGGAACCGGAGGCGGAAAAGAAGCATTTGCACATCCAAGGTGAACCTGGCCCCCATGGCCAAGTAATCATGGCCGAGTAATTCAGTTCGAAACGACGGCGACATACGCCACAAGTTTGGGGACGGTAACCCGTACTTGCCCTCCCGAGTAGGTAAATGCCACCGGCATATCCGCTCCGTAGTCGGGCGAGACAAGCGTCACACTCCTGGGAGCCTTGGCAACGGGAAAGCTGACACTCACTCCATCCTGCTCCTGAAATCCCTTTGAATAGTTGTGATTGATCAGGTGCGCCACCGTGCGACCATCGCTCAACTGCGTCAGGTTAGTGCCGATATTCGCTACGGATGCCGTCACCCTCCCCGGCAGGTCTGTGGTGTTGTGGTAGAGAGCGGCATGAGCCGGCATCTTGTAGAACGCGGCCGTCCGCTCGAAGAGCGGCATCAACCCCAGTTGCATTGCCGTCGGGTCGCCCATCGTATCAGCCAGATGCATATTCAGATACACAGTCGCCGCCAGCGCCTCCGGTACATACATCCGCCAGTAGTCCGATTTCTCCGAAGGAGGCAGCGAGAGATAGTCGGTCATCACATCGGTCGGCCAATCGATGAACGCAGCCACTGGGACCACGCGTCCGTCGATCCTCAGGGATCGTTGCTTCATCGCCATAAATGCCGCCAGCAAGGACTGCCTCCCATCTAAATGACCGTCCGCAGTTAGCGGACAATAATTCACTGAAGACCCGCCCGGCCCGTCGGGATTACCGCCCCAAAGACCAATCATCTGGAAGTCGACGAAAGGAAACACGCCGTTGGCAGTAATGTAGATCTCCTTGTTGTACTTTTGCCGCGCATAGTTACGCAGCGTCAGCACAATATCCTGCCAATAGACCAGGCTGGTGTAGGTTCCGGTGAATGTCCCGTTCTGTGGCTCCGGATGGCCTTCCTGCATCGTTCCCCACTCCGCCGCCAGCGGATTCGATCGATTGAGAGGCGATGCCTGCCATCCGTTGCGCACCAGGTAGCCACGACAATTGAACGTTCGGCCGCGCGTGGCGGCAGATTTCGAACAATTGAGATTGTCGGCCGTCGTTATGCCATATTTTGACTGCCAGTCTGCCGGGCTGTAGTTGGGATACTTCCCGCACAAAAATCCGCCGAAATCGGCAATACTTGCGTCGTCAAATCCCTCGTCTCCGTTGTCTTCATTCCCGGAGCTCGCGCCCACAAAGCCAAAATCAGGCTCATCGAAGAACAGCCCGTCCACGCCGCCGTCGATCTGAATCTCCCCGATGCCGATAATGTATTGCCGGTAACCCGGGGATGCCAGGCTGCCGCGGTAGAATTTCATCTCAGCATGAAACACCGGCTGGCCCGTCGCATCGCATGAGACAACTGAATTGAATGTCGACGCTGCCGGAAACTCGTCCATGAAGAGAGCAGTGGCTGTTGTTCCTCCAATGAACGTAATGCCGGCTGCTCGCGCCTGCATGGGATAGTCGAAGTTGTAGTCGGATGGCTGAACTCCGCCTCGATCCCACCGCTGCCACGCGCGCGAGACGATATTGGGCGACATCGCAAGAACCTGCGGATCGGTGGGGAGATTCTGGCCTTCCTGGCTGAAGCCAAAGACCGTAAGCCCGGAAGGATCGCGTTTCCCATAGACTCTCGGATCGATCGCGATCTGCGTGTAAATCCCTCCGCCTCCAACAGGATTGCTCGCCGCAGGTGTAGCGCACGTAGACTTGGTCGCAGGAGGCGGAGAAGGCGGCGGCAAATTGGTCGACGTCTGACCCGAAAGTCCGCCGCATCTGGCAATCGCAACCGCCAGAAGAAGCGAGCGAGAGCATCCAAAGACTCGATTGCTGCCCGACCGGAAAATCAAATTCAATGCTGGCATGACGGCTCCACGGCGAATCTATACTCAGTCGCCGAACCCACCCGAACTGGGTTACAGACCACCGGCACCGGCGGTCTGGTTGACAAAACCGACAAACGCCGATGGCAACGCCAATTCTCCGGGGCTGGTCGTTCATGAGATTCTAGTCGACATGCCGACTTAAGGGGATCTATCGTGCTGTCGATACGGCACTAGAACATTACTTGAAGTCAAATTGATAAAGTGAGTCGAGAAATCGGAATGCGATGCGGGAAGTTCCGTGAAGGCGGCGGCCATTTAAGAGTTCGGCTTTGTCCCTCGTTATGAAGTGTTCAAAGATCCATTACTGTTGCAGACGCTTGGATTGAGGAATTAGTTCCGACGATTTCAAACAAGTTGCCACTTTAATATCCGGGGGAATGATGTCGGAATTCGCAGTCGCATGGATCGAACGATCTTAAATTGGAGGTGTGGTCGCACGCCGAGCGGGAGTGCATCCATTGCGCGACAGCTCGTTAATGGCGCAATTCGGGTTCGCGCTCAAAAAAGATGAGTTCGGAACTCAATGGATATTTGAGATGCACCTGGAGGCCGGTGTTGGCGAGATCGCGGCCCGGGATTGTGCGATCAGTTGAAGTTTCGCCCTGGTAGTGCAACCGGTAGCGGCGGCCGGCCTCGAGACCGCTGAGTACGAAGGAATGATCGGGTTCATCTGCAATTGAGCCACGAAACGCGAAGATAACTCCCTTCCCGCGCGCAGGATCCCAGTACTCCATACCATCCCAATGAATGCCGTCGGGGCGCGGCGAGACGTGGTAGAGGTGTGCGTCACGTATGAGTGGGCGGAGCTGTTGCTTGTACAGCGCGATGGCTTGGCGCGCAGCCTCATGCTGCTGCGACGACCATGCGGAAGTATCCTGCATGACGGAGATCCAACCCATCATGCCGCTGCGAAGCATGTAGAGGAAGTTTTCCAAGCGCGGTGCGGGCCATTTTTCCACGTAGCTCTCAAGCATGGCGGGCGGAAGCATAAAGCTGGTGTCGTAAAAGGCGCGGCGGTTTGAGAGCGGATCGTAAGTATCCGTAATGGAGAAGTAGTCTCCATGTGCGGCTGAACCGAAATCAACCATGCGGCCGCCGTCATTGCAAATCTCAAAAATCAAGCCGGGATGCTCGCGACGAAGCTGTTCGTATATGGAGTAATAAGAACGGACCGCATGGTAACTTACATCGGTTGAGTTATTGCCAATTACAAATTCGGCGCCCCAATCGTGAATCACCTTCACTGTGGCGCGATCAAGCGGCGCATGCGGGTGATCGTTCTGCATGCAACCCTTGGCCACCAGGTAGCCGTCGTGTTCGAGCATGTCGAGGTGATAGTCATCGACAATGCGCTTGAGCTCTTTGGCGGCGTAAGCGCGAGCTTCGGGTACGCCAATATCGATGGTACGCCCTTTGAATTCTTCGGGCTTCCAGTCAGGCGCGATATCAGAGATCAGCCACTTGCTGATCGCAGGGTCATGCACATTCAATGCGCCGGGCTGGGTGTCGATGCCGGCCTGTGTCCAATCGACCCAGATGCCGAATCGCAGTCCATTGCGATGCGCAGCATCAGCAATTACGGCCAGACCGTGTGGGAATTTGACCGGATCGGGATACCAGTCACCTACGCCGCGAAACCATCCCGCATCGAGATGAAACATCTCAAGTCCCAGGGCTTTTGACTCTGCAATCATGCGTAGCGCGAGAGATTCATCCACCTGCATTCCGCTGCCCCAACTGTTGTTCACAGTGAGCGGGTAGTGTGAGTCGCGCCACGTAAGCGGGTTGCCGAGTACAGCGCGCACCCATGGATGGAGTTGGTTTGCTGCTCCGTCTGGACCGTCGTTGAACGCTCCAAAGAAGACTCGTGGTGTCTCGAACTCTTCCCCGGGATCAAGTCGCGTTCGAAAACGACCGGGATCAGGATTGAGGCCGAGAGAGCTTGTAAGGTCAGCGCCATTTCTCTCGAGTGCGATCCTCGTTCGCCCGCTGAACTCGATTCCGGCAAACCACCCACTCTGCGGCTGAATGGCCTGATAGATAAACTCAGCCGGAATGATCTCTCGCGCGATTCCCGGCAATGGAAGCTCGTATGTGGAGGATTCTCCAACCCACTTGTAACCATCGGTTACTGTCTCAAGATGTGTGCCTTGAGCCGATGGGCTGTCTCCGCCCTTTTCAACGTAGAAATTGTGAAGCTTCGCGCCCTCCGGTAGTGACCAGTCGACGACAAGGCTGTCGATCATCGGCAGCCAGATCTCCTGGTCGCCGAGGTTCTGAACGATGATCCTGTGTTCAAAGGGGCCGAAGGCCGCACGCGCTTCCCAAATCCATTTGAGGCGCAGATGTGGATTCGTGGATTCATACACCAGCGCAACATGATGAGCATCCGAGTTGGTGAGATTGCGATTAAGTTGCCATGACACCGGAACGGAAGCACCATTGATCTCTATAAAAGCAGGAAGCAACTCTGATTTCTGGTTCTGCCATATATTGGCGCCGCGGCCAGCAAGCTGCAGCAGACGCGGACCGTGTGCTTCAGCGCTGAGCTCGATATGGCAGTCGAGAGTTCCGAGCCGAAACACAGAATCACTCGTGGATTGTGCGCGAACACACTGTGAAATCGAAGTACAAGCGATCATCGCGAAGATCGCGAGACAACACACGCGGATGCCCGGACTGCAATTAGATCGATTTCGGCAGCCAGAGAGACGGCGCAATGAACGGATGGTTTTCATGGCTTGAACTCAATTGCAGCTAGTACTCGATGATACGAAGCTGAACCGGCGGATGTTGCGGGGAAGGTCAGTTCAACCGGACCGCCGACGGCGGGCTGTGCGGCGATTCCCGTTGAATTTGCGACGGTCCAAGTTGTCATGAGCTGCAGGTGCGATTCTTGGCCCTCTGGAGCGTCGGCTTCGATAACGAGGCGTCTGCCCTCGAGATGAACGTCCACGATGCGAAGCCCGGCGCTTGGTTCGCCGAGAACGGGATCAGGATTCTCGAGGACGACTGAGACGCCGCCTTGCCATTCGAGACGAACCTCGCTCTTTCCGTGAGGCACGAGTGCGGCGATTCGGGCTTCGGTTTGCTGCGGATAGTCTTGAATGTCGGCGGCAAGAAGCTGGTTATTGAGAGAAGCTCCGCGGAGCATAGCTCCCAAAGGGAGAGTTGGGTTGAATTGCAACTGGAATGGCGGGCCGGAATTCTCCACTGCAAGTGACAACGATTCAGTGTCGTAGTGAAATGCGAGCGAAACGGATTTATCGCCGATTGAGAGGTTGGACAAGGAAAGATCGTGCCAGTTAGCCGGCAGGCGCGGCGCAAAAGTGAGAGTGCGCGAAAGCGAATCGATTTGAAGGCCAAGCAGCCCACGAATTGTCGCGATGAGGAATCCGGACGACGACCAGGTTTGTTCAGGCACCGATTCGCTTTGGGGCTGGTAGACGTCGCCGGCAAGCACCTCGGGAAAGTGGCCGAGTGAATCGAGCGAGGCAAGGGGCGCGAGTGACTGCCAGATTGAGAGCGCCGTTACCGGGCGATGTTCCGACCAGAATGCCTGGGCCAGGCTCGCCGTTTGCAACGGCCAAACGCTTCCTTTGGCATACGATTGCGGATCGAACGCCGTAGAATCTGCTCCTATTCCGCGCACGCCCCAGTCGGTTTCAAAAGCTGAAGACGCGACCTGATCAAGGAGAACCTCCTGCTGATGCCTGCTGAAGAGATCGAGCGTCAGCGCTTCCGGTGGGCCGCTGCGGCGCTCAGGCATCGACCTTCCTGTCACCGTGTGTCCACTGATCCAGAAAGACCTTGCACTATCCCAGTAGCGCGAGGGAATGGCAGCGCGCGCCGCCTGAGCGGCGGCGGAAGCCTGATCGGCGAGATCCGCATGGCCGGAGAGTGTTGCCAACTGCGCGAAGGCAGAGCTCGCTTCGACCCATGAAATTGATAGGCCGAAATCGTCTGACATCCGGTCCTGCTCGTTGCCGCCTTCCTTGCCTTCAGGAATTGCGGGCAGGCCCGTCTTTGCATCGATGACAGTTCGGCAGTATTGGTATGCGGCTTCAATTGCCTTCCAGTGAGCGCGCACGAAGCCCAAGTCACCGGTGGCGACCGCGTATCGGCCCAATTCAGACAGGAACTGGAACGTGATATCGACATGGACAAACATGTAGGGGTACTTGCCGGCCCAGTCAATGAATGCGGCGCTCTGGGCGAGTTCGTGCCAGATCATGCCCGTTTTCGCGTCCTGATAGCTGAGGATGAATTCCAGTTCGTCGCGAGCATATATCGTGCCGCCAGCGCTCAGTGCCGCGTCTACTGCCACTAGACCGTCGCCGGCAAAGAACCAATCGTATTGGGGGCGCCTTTGCCCGCGCGATGGGCCGTAACCCGCGACACTGCCGCACCCAAGATCGGTATTGCACACCCATGCCTGATCAAGTGCTATCTGCGACCACGCGAAGGCTCGATTGACGCGTTCGTCCGGTGTTTGAAGATGCGGAAGGGTTTGTTGGTATTCGACCAGATGCTGGGAGAATTCCGACTCGAGTTTCCCGGCATCGTGGATGAGTTCGCGATACGCTGCCCCCAAACCGGCTGCGTGTGCGGCATTCAGAACTACAAATATCTGTGCGGCGCCGGAAACCGGGCGCAGCGTGAAACCGATATCGGTTTCTGCCGCGGTTGGTGCAGTTGAGTTATCAGGTTCGTCATGTAATGCAATCTGCGGGGAACCTGCAACGGCTGAGTATCCGTGCTCGGGTTCCGACAAAACGTACGCATTGAGATCGCTGTCCCATGCGGTCGCTTGCCCTCCCAGCCCGGCAGGCCACATGAGATTGAGTACCGGCGTTGCGTGGACAACGATGTCGATCGGATGCTCGGATCGCACAGTATAGGTAAGAATCGCAGCGGGGCGATCGAGAGTTACGAAAAGCCTTTCGCGTACGACGAAACCCGGCCCAAGATAAATGCGGGTAACCGAATCCGGACGATAGACTACGCGCCGCAGAATCTCGCGTCCATCGATGGGGATGGTTTGGCCCTCGGGAATAAATGACACGCGATAACCGCTGAGAATTTGAAACGGGTAGCACCAAATCTCCAGATCGCCGGAGGCATAGCCGGCGATCAGCGATCGACGGCCATGAGCGGCGATGAAGCGATGAGCGCCAACATCTTGCGTATTCAGCTCAAGGATTGCGGGTGAGCCTCGATCGGCAGGGGTTTGTTGGGAGAACGATGAAGAGCAGCACAGCAAGAGAAAAGTGAGGGCACACGTAACGAGCGGTCTTCGCCAGAATGCCGTCATTCCGTCCTCTCAGATTGATCCCGGTCAGTCATTTGCTGAATTATCGTATCTTCGCTTCCAGTGTGCCGGATTGCTCATATTGAATCACAAGGAAGGGTCCGCAGTTACCAGGAAAACTCCACCTTCTTATTCTCGTAGCCCGTCGCGGGTGGGAAGGCAACGGTTACTGTGCGGAGACCGTTCTTCAGATCGCCGAGCATCGCGCCGGCTGCCGAAACATTCAGGCCAGCCGCATTTTCGCGCAGGCAAAGGTTGTAGGTCGATCCACCCATGCCGGCAAGCGTGAGACTGCAGCTGTGCGCCCTGCACTGTTGGTCGAGAACCTTTAAGGCGTGGGTCGTATCGCCGAAGCGGGGCTCCTGATCGGGCAGTGAGATCTCAACATCGGGCAGCGGTACGTGCAGCGTTGTGCCGTCCGCGTGTGCTCCCGCGGCGCCCGAAACGAGGGTGATTGCCGCCGGCGCGTTAAGAGCCTCAACAGTCATTTCGGTCGCCGAGCGAGTGAACCGAAGACCGAGGTGCGCCTTGCCAAAAGGAAGGTCGTGAATCGTAGCGCTTTGCCAGTCAGCGGGCAGATGGGGAGTAACGGTGAGCGTGTTTTGCGGCAGATTCCAACCAAGCCCGAAGAGACCACGGACGACCGGAGAAATGACCATCGCCGAAGACCAGAGCTGATGCGCAGTGCTTCGTCCTAGCGGCTGATAGTACTGGCCCGAGAGCAACTCGGTAACGTTTCCAGAATCCTGCGCCCAGGTCAGGTCGGTGTTCTGCATCAAATGCGCGTAGCCAGCGAGTGTGCGACCGGTACGATATTCGGCAACCGACACCCAGCCCGTAAAGAGCGGCCAAACCGAGCCCTGGTGGTAACTGATGGGGTCGTAATTCGCGCTCTGGTCGCTGGCAGAGCGAGTGCCCCAGTCGGTCGAGAACTCTGCCGACGCCCAGCGCGAGAACATCTTGCTGCCGCGATCAAGCGAGTAATCGCCATCCCACCATGCAACGGCCGGGAAGATCGTCGGGGTATTGTCTGTGCCGGCGGTTCCGTTCCAGCTGAAGGAGTAAGAATCGAGGGCAGGCATGTAGTACTGCGATTCGATCTTCTGGCGGATTTGCGCAGCACGCTTCTCGGCGGCAGCCGCTTCATCGGTGTGGCCCGTGGCGTTGGCAAGGCTGGCAAAGGCAAGGCTGGCCTGCTCGTCGAGAGCGGCGAGATAGATTTCCTGTTGCGGGATTTTGGGTTCCCATGACTCAACCCAGGCCGTTCCTTGCGAATTGCTGTAGATGCCGTCGCCATCGAGGTCATGCGTTGACTCAAACGTCCATGCGCGCTCCAGGTTCTCCCAATGCGCGGCCACAAATTCCTTGTCGCCGCTGATGCGGAGATAGTCGTTCACGGCCATGGGCAACATTGCGGTTGCATCGGCGGCCGCATACTCATAGGGCAGGCTTTTCCAGTCAACCAGATCCGCGGTTTGTGACCACTCGTGGAGTATCTTCCCCTCGGGACTTTGGCGGCGGAGAAGGAACTCAATTTCTTGGCGCGTTGTATCGAACCCGCCATAGCTGTCGACCGCATAGATCGACCATAGTGCGTCGCGGCCGAAGAACCAGCCGAACCCAGGCCGCACAGTATCGCCTGAACCAAGAAAACCTGCAGTCAGTGCTTCTTCACTGCGGTCGGGGGTGGTTTGAACGCGCAGTTGGTCCATGGAAGCAACCGCCCAGGAGAATGCCTCGTTCAGTTTCCGGTCAGGGGTATCGATACTCATGCTCGAGCGCAGAAGATCGCGATAATAGTCACGATTCGAGTCGAAGATCGACAGGGCAGATTGGTCGAGCGCAAGAAGCTGCTGCGCGAGCGCTTCCCGCGAGGATTCGGCTTTTGTGTTCCCAAGAGTCACCAGCAGCGGGAAGAGCTTTTGCGAATCGCGAGCGGGGTCGAAGCGGAGAATGAACTGGAGCGGATAGCTTTCAGCACGTTCCTGGTAAGGCTCAAGTATGCCCGGCTCCGCTGTGGGCATGGCGATGGCGGCAGTGTGATCTGGAAAGTTGAGATGAAGAATATAGAAGCCGCTTGCACCTGATGCGGGAATCCACTCCGGCGACGGACGATCGTCTGCTGGCGCTGGCCACATACGCTGCATGATGGGCGAGAAGCTGAAGATAAGAGTCATAGGGCGCACAGCTTCAATCTGGTAGAAGATCATTGCGCCTGCGTTGTCGGGCCCCGTTTTCGGAGCAACAAGAATCTGGCGGATGGTGAAGTTCGCGTGCGAGTAAGTGATCACGGTCGAGTCCGGGCGCACCTCAATCTGAGCCGCGTGCTGATTCACGTCAATCGGAATCGGGTAGTTGTCCATCCGCGCCGAAATGCGCAGACTGCTGAGCACCTTCCATGGGAAGAGCCACATCTCGCAGGTGCCGTCCTGCTGGCCGAGGATGGCGCCGCGAGGGCCTACCACTGAGAACGGCCGCAAAGGAACTGCTTCGCGCCTAATTGATAGCGTGCCGGCAGGCGATTGGAAGGAATTGAAGGGTAAAGTAGGAAAGGGCTGAATTGGAGTTTGCGTAAACGCCGTTACGCATGAGCATAAAACGCTCGCCAGAGCAAGCGTAATGCGTGCATGTACAGTTTCAACATTCCGTTTTGATGGCGGAAACGCGCTTTCAGTCCTGCTCCGGAATCGCATCGGATCCCATGGTGCTTTCGATTCCATTCTTTGCCCTGAGAGCCAACTGTTCGCTAGTTCGCACCATTGTCGAAGATCGCGCAGTCGGTGGTTAATATGCAAGCGGTTCAAGAAGCGCGGGGGATGGCAGGCCTTCGCCCGCCATCCCGCGCGCCGTCAAGGTTCAGAACGAGAACCGCGAAGCAAACTGCAGCCGGCGCAGCGTGGTCCCATCAAACTGGGAGCCCAGCGTGCTCTGAATGGTGCCCGCATTCCCGCCGCAATCGACGCATGAGTTTGGTCCATTCAGGTTGACGTGATTGAACACGTTGTAGGCCTGCAGAAGGAATTGCAGCGACATGCCTTCGCGCAGTTGAAAGCTCTTGGAGAGGGACGAATCGACGTTAACGATCCCCGGGCCCCAGAGCGCATCTCGGCCCAGATGGCCCCACGTTCCGGCCGCTGGACGAGCCCATGGACCCCATGAGTTGTCGACCGTTCCTGGCGGCGTCAGGGGGTAGGGAGACTCCGGCATGAATGGAACATCATCTCCGTTGGGGTCAAACTTACCCTTGTGGAGACTGATTTTGGCTCCCGGAACCTTGTTGACGAAGGACGGACCGCAACCGTCGTTAGCGGCTACGTCGTTATCCAATGCTATTTCGTTGTAGCAGGCGGTGAACGGAAGGCCCCCTTGCCAGGTGAAGGCGGCGTTCAACTGGAATCCGCCGATGATTTGACGGGTTATCGGTGAGGCGTTTCCGCCAAGAGCCTTGCCTTTGCCGAAGGGGAGGTCGTAGTCGCCAGCCCAGATGAAAGCCTGGCGGCGGTTATAGTAGCTGTTGCCGCGCCCGATCATCGGGTTGATTCCAAACTCGTAAGCCTCATGGCTAAGGGCGTGCGACCAGGTGTAGTTGGAAGTGAAGGAGAGACCGGAGCTGATGCGCTTGACGAACACCGCCTGCAAAGCGCTGTAGTTTTCAGTCGCCTGGTTGATGGCATAGTCGATGCGCTGCGTCCATCCGAACGGATGGCCGAATTTGACACCGAGCTGCGATTGCGCGGTGCCATCGTAGAAAGGCGAGCGCTGGGGCCCCGTATAGAAGCAACTTGAAGGCGCGGTGGCCGCCGACAGTCCTGCGCAGCTCCCACCTCCAGGCGTGGTATTGTTGGGATTTACCTGCTCAAATCCTGCCAGAGTCTCTTCGTTGGCGTTGAACGTCGGCGATGAGTCGAACATGTTGTGGTAGGCTTGGGCGCCCACAAAGGCTACCTGGAGCGTCGCAGTTGGGCTGAGCTCTTGCTGAACGGTGAAGTTATAGCCGTTCACGCTGGGAAGCCGGACCTTGGTTGTGCGGGTGTCCTGATAAATGCCGTTGGGCAACTGGTAGAGCCCGTTACTTGGGGTTGCCGGAAAGGTATAACTTGGTGGCCCGGCCGGGACAACGGTGGTGCCGTTGGACAAGGTCTCGGAGTTGGTCAGATTGAAAACAGCCGCAAACCCTGAAACAGGTTGAACATTCTGCTGGATCTGGCTTGGGAACGAACCTGTCATGTCTTCGCCGAAGCTGTCGCCCGCCCAGCCTTGGCCGAAGGCGAGGCCGTAGCCGGCGCGAATAACGGTCTTGGGCCGGATCTGGTAGGCTACGCCCAGGCGCGGCGCAAACATGCCAAGGTTATTCTGAATGTTGGCGGCGCTGTTCACCTGGCCAACACCGGTAATGTTAACGTTACCGGTATCCAGGTCGAGCAAGCCGCCCGCACCCGAAGCGGTGACCGTTTCGGGAGTGTAGATCTCCCAGCGGACGCCGTAGTTGACGCTGATCTTCTGCGTTGCACGCCACTGATCCTGGACATAGGAGAAAATGCGACTCTGCCGCGATTGGGCGGCCACGTTCGCTGTTTCCGTGCGCCAGAAGGTGGTCGCATCCCCCAGCAGGAAGGTTCCAAATCCAAGGCCGGGAGATTGGTTTCCCTGTGCGTCTACCCCCGACGTGCGGGCGGCATGGGCAAAGTACGTGCCGGAACGGAGGGCATTGCTCTCGACCGAAACGAGATGGGCCTTCCCGTAGCGGTAGTCGATACCGAACTTGATGTTGTGGTTGCCGATGGTGTGCGACCAGTTGTTGACGAACTGAAGCTGGCTGATCTCCTCCAGGCTGGGGTTGGTGTTCTGCCCGTACTCGAGGTTACCGCCGCCATTGGCGCCCGTGGCCGCCGGGGCATCGACGTTAAATTGCGGCAACCCGCCGTACAGAGAAAGGTCGGAGCCGTTGGCGTTGGGAATGCCGAGGTTGTTGCCCAGCGGCTGGTTGTAGTTCTGGGCGACCGTATTGTTGTAGATGCTGTAGTAGGCAAACCGGAAGTCGGTAAGCCACATTGCATTGAGCACGTAGTCGCCGCCGGACGCGATACTGTTGTAGTGGAACGCATCGGTTCCGGCGATGGGTCCGATTGAGCCGCCGCCGGCTGCCCCTAGCTGGGACGGCCCGGAGAGCGCACCGCTGAAGCGTGTGTAGCGCCCGAAGACGTGCAACTTGTCGGTCAGCTTATCGTCGCCGCGCACATCATATTGGTCGTTGTTGTAGATTCCCGAACCACTATATGAGTAGTTGTTGATCAGTCCTGAGCCGGCCACATTCGGCTTCGGCAGGAGTTTGAAGTAGTTCACCGCCGCGGGGGAGAGATCGCTTGCTGGAATCTGGTTGTTAGGGTAAGCGGTTCTGCCCGCGTTGGTGGCGTCGTCAAGAAATTTCGGCTCGTAGACCTGCTCGCCAAATTGAATATAGTCGCTCAGGTCGCAGGTGCCGCCAGAGGTGCAACTGGAAAGCGCGGTTGCGGTTGGCACCGTGGTGAGACCGGCGCCGCCGGTTTTCTCACGCTGCCCCTGATAGTCAGCGAAGAAGAAGAGCTTGTCCTTGATGATTGGGCCACCCACCGTCCCGCCGAACTGGTTATGGAGGGTCGAGGCCAGGTATTTGCCGGTGAGGGGATTGATGGACTGGTTGGCGAAGGGATCGCGCGCCTGCTGTGCATCCGAGCGGCGATAGTCAAACGCTGTGCCATGGAACTTGTTGGTGCCGGACTTGGTCTGCACGGTCACCAGGCCGGCAACAGCCTTGCCGAACTCGGCGTCGTAGTTCTGCGCGTTTACCTTGACTTCAGAGATGGCGTCCGCGTTGGGAGTGATGACCGCAACGCCATCAATCGGCTCCTGATTGTCGGTGCCGTCAAGCTCGTATCCTGTGGCAAACGGAAGCTGGCCATCAACTTCGATAGCCTCGCTGCGCTGTGGGTTGTCACCGGACTCGCCGGGTCCCCAGCCAATGTAGCTGGTGCCGGGCGTGAGCAGTTCGAACTCGGTAAAGTTGCGATTGAAGTTGGGCAGGTTCTCGACGGCCCTTGAGTCTAGGATGGTGCTCACTTCAGCACGGTCGGTTTCTAGCAACGGAGCCTCATCGGTTACTACGACCGTATTCGAGACTGAACCGACAGTCATCTGCATGTCGACCTCGGGCGAGGTGTCGGCATACACAATTACGTTGTTCACTACCGTCTTGCTGAAGCCAGGCCCCTCAGCCTGAACAGTGTAGGTATCGGGAATCAGGTGCTGAACTCGGTAGAGGCCGGTCTCGTTGGTTTTGGCAGTGTCCGACGTTCCCTTGGATACGTCTATCACGATCACGGTGATATTTGGCAGGGCCGCCCCGGAATTGTCAGTCACGGTGCCGAAGATCGATCCGTATACGGCTTGAGCGGCGGCGGGTTGCCCCCCAGCCAGCCCCATCAACAGAACAATGGTAATCGCCAGTAAAGGCATTCTGGACCCAAGTGGTCCGTCCAAGTTGGTTTTCACTGTGTTCGTCTTCATAGATGCTGGCTCCTGAATAGCTGCAACAGTTTTAGGGCACCGGTCGAAAAGGCCACAGCTCAGAATTCTCAACTGAACATCCTTGATGCCCGGCCTATTTTATGTTTGACTTGCAGCAGTCGATCGGGTGAACCTGAAACTCGGATGTCCGATCGATTGTTGATGAGGAACTGGTTGGAGATGTCGAGAACCCCAGTTCGCCTATCGCCCGTTAGCATCAGTACTTGCATGAACGGTTGGCAACGTTTTTTACGGTGATTTTAGTCGTTTATCGACGTCAATTGCTGTGATTTGACCGGTGAAATTTGCCGGTGCTAGAATCTGCCCAACGATAAAGTGGATAAAATGTGACGATCTCCGAAGTTGCATTACCAAAATCGGAAATCATCGCTCGCACCGATCCTCGGTGGGCCTTGGTGGAGAGGATTGTATCCAGCCAGCATTTCAAGGCCTCTCCGCGGCTTTGCCAGTTCCTGCAGTACGTTGCCGATTGTGCAATTCGTGAGTCACCCGAAGAGGCAACCGAGCAGCAGATCGGGATACGTGTCTTCGGGCGTCCGCCCGGCTACAACTCCAGCGAAGACAGCATCGTGCGCACGCATGCACGGCTCCTGCGACAAAAGCTGGAGTCTTACTTTGCCCAGGAAGGCGTCACCGAACGCATTCTTGTGGAAATGCCGAAAGGGCATTACCTGCCCGTCTTCACACATCGGTCTGAGAAGCAGGCTGTCGCAGAGGAGGGGAAGCCGCCGATCAGTCCGCACGAGGACTCGAAGCTGGCTGGCTGGCTGGCCGCGTTGTTGAGAAAGCACGGACGAGTGCTCACCGTCGCGGCAGTTGCACTGGTGGTTGTGGTGGCCTTGCTGGTCTTGAGGCCATGGAGAAGGCCTGCGCCTGCCGAGTCGGCGGTGGATGTTTTCTGGCGCCCGTATTTAACGGGTGATCCGCCCATCGTGATCTTCAGTAACGCGTTATTCAAGGGTGACTCAACGAATGGCCTCAGTTACGCGTCCAGCGAGGACCCCAACGCGACCGCCAACGGACCCTATGTCGACACCTATACCGGTATCGGCGAACTGGCTTCGGTCTATACCCTCACCAAGCTCTTCGATACCCGCAAATCCTCATTCATCTTGAAACGTAGCCTGCTTGTCACCTGGGACGAGGCCGAGTTGCGCAATCTCATCTTCATCGGATCGCGTGCCGAGAATCCTTCGCTGCGGGTGCTGCCTTCGACAACCGACTTCACCATGGTGGCCAGCCCCGATTCGGCTGGAGTCGTCAATCACAATCCAAATCCCGGAGAGCC
Organism: uncultured Acidobacteriaceae bacterium; assembly: GCA_963808695.1. GTDB lineage: Bacteria > Acidobacteriota > Terriglobia > Terriglobales > Acidobacteriaceae > Telmatobacter. Next base: position 356,791 of record CAWEHF010000002.1, on the reverse strand, counting down.
GGCGGTCTACTCCCGGCCGGAGCACCCGCTAAACCGGGACTACGCAATCCTGGCATTGCTGCCCGGCGTGCAGTCGGAAAAGCATATCCTCATCTTCAGCGGGCTTACAACTTACGGGACGCAGGCTGCCGTCGAATATGTCTGCAGGCCCGAAACATCAAGCGAGCTCGTAAAGAAGATCACCGGCTCCAGAGGAGAGTTGCGCCCCTTTGAAGCTGTTCTTGAGACCTCGATTGTGGGCGGTGTGCCCATGCAAGCGCGGCTGGTTACAATCCGCGTCCACTAGCATCTTGGAATCTTGTTTCTGCGCCGCAGTCACCATTGCACGAAAGTTATTTTCCCGGTTCCAGAACCAACCGGTTATCTGCCTTAATCTTGCTTGCAAGATCGCTTTCCCGTCTCGCATCGTCGTCCAAACCTACACGGTGGTATGCCTGTGCAAGCAGCAGATGGGTGGTCGAATCGTCCGGGTCCATTTTCTCCGCATGCTTCAGATACATGATGGCAGTTCGGATGTCCTGCCGCCGTAATAACAACTTGCCCATGTTGAGGAAAGATTGGGTAAGTGTTGTGTCTAGAGCAATGGCTTTAATAAGCGCTTGTTGCGCATCCTCCACCCGGTCTTCCTTCAGATATGCATCGCCCAGCCGGTCGTAAACCGGCGCATAATCAGGATTGATGCCGCGCTCCGCCTCTAGTTGCAGGATTGCTTGATTGAAATCCAGTTTGTTTAGTGCGATCTCGCCCAGCATGAAATGTGCCATGGGCAAACTGGGTGAGATTTCAAGCGCCTTCTGCGCCTGCGCGGCCGCAGCCTCGGGCAGGTTGGCGCGGCGCAGCATTGTAGCCAGCAGCAAATAAGCGCTTGCTGAATCCTTGGGCTCACCGAACTGTGCCGCAAAGGATCTGCGCGCGTCGTCATACCGTTGCGCATTCAAATAGCAAAGGCCAAGAACATATTGCGCGTCCGTATTGGCATTTGGCATCCATTCCAGTACGCGCTCGAGATAGGGGATTGCCGCTTCCGGCTGGCCCATCCGATAGAGAACCAGCCCCTCCATCTGCACCGATTCTTTATCGGAGCTGTCTTCTTCGATCGCCTTCGCGAATGCGTTCTTTGCTTCCAAAAGTTTGCTCGTACGGTAATATGCAATTCCGAGTTCGTGCTGCACACCCTTCACCACGGGCTGCGCCGTTGCAAGTTTTTCCAGAATCGTGATGGCCTGATCGGGATCGTCGTGCTCGAGCAACTCATGTGCGTGCGCCAGATCAGTGGCCCCGGTGGAAGATTGCCCTTGAGCCGAGAGCAATGATGCAGCAAGAAGTGCGAGATGAAGAAGAAAGAGCTGCTTGCGCATAGCGTTGACAAGCATACTGCGAGCGGGACCAGGTTGAATAGTGCTAAGACTGGCGGCGAAATGGCGTGCCGTTGGGTTCGTTCGGAGCAGGCAAGAGCATCGCTTGCCACATTCACCACATTGGGGGCATTTCCGGCGCATAGTTAAAACTGCGGGCAGCGGTGTACGGATTACTCCCGAAAAACGCTGTAGGTTGATGAGATTCTCGCTTTACGCATAATCGGCTTCCCACAAAGGGAACGGAGCAGAATCAAAATGATCGGTCGTCGAAAAACACCTTCAGTGAGAGCCCAAGTGAAAGGATGATCCGCTCGAGAACTCGAACGCCGATTTCCTTCTTTCCATTCTCCAGCTCAGACAAGTGTTCACGCGTGATCTGCGCATGATCGGCCAGCATAACCTGAGTCATCCCGCGACCGAGGCGGAGAATCCGTATGCGTCTGCCAATCCTAGTGCATATGTCTATTGCCACGGCTCAAGAATGGATGTAAGCTAAGGCATACATGTAAGCTATGGCTTACATTCATCCAAAATATCCTTGAATCTGCGAGCAATTCGGCATTCTGCGCCTAGGTGGAGACGCAGAAGTGACAAACCTCTTCAGGCATCATCAGTACTTTGCGAACCAGAGGAATACGAGGGCATGAGTTCCGAAGCCGCCTTTTTCCCGGATGCGCTTGGAAGGACCGTGGAGGTACCTGAGACAACTTGCGGCGTACCGCAAATCCCGACACGTCTCGAAGTCGAGGCGACCGAAGAACAAGCCGGAGCCGCTGACCAGGTTTCCGAAGCATCCGACGAACAGCTTTTGGCACAGGTGCGCGATGGAGGAAAAGAGGCGCTCGGCCATCTCTTCCGCCGCCACGCGCGCGCCGTGCACAATGTCGCCTACCGGATCCTCCGGGACGAGGCGGAGGCGGACGATCTGGTCCAGGAAGTCTTTCTCTTCATTTTCCGTAAAGCGGGTCTTTACGACCCAGGCAAGGGACGAGCCACTACCTGGATCTTTCGCGTGGCCTACCACCGGGCCTTCGACCGGCGCCGTTACCTTAAAAGCCGCCATTTCTATGCCAGCCAGGAACTGAAGGACGTGGGATTGCACCTCGCCGACAAAAGGAAAGAGATTCCGTTCCACGAACAATCGATGGAGGGTATCCTTGGAATGCCGTTGATGGCGCGGTTCAACGCCCTGCTCTCGCCGGAGCAGAGAGAGACGATCCAGCTTTACTTCTTTGAGGGATACGCTCTCAAGGAGATTGCCGAACTTACGGGGCGTCCCCTCGCCAACGTCAGAAATCATTACTATCGCGGGCTGGAACGGTTGCGGAAATACGTTCTCCCGGAAAAATTGCGGTCAAGGTGAGCGAAATAGTACACAATGGCTCCAGCCAGGGAGCTCGGACGTTGCTACCCGATCCTCACCAGGAATTTCGGGAACTTTGCGCCCTCTCGACGACCGGCGAGTTGACGGCCGAGGAATGGGAACGGCTGAGCGAACATGTGGCTCAATGCCGTGCCTGCAGGAAGCTCAAGGAGCAGTTTGAGCGGGTGGTAGGCTCGGCGATGCCCGTATTGGCGGCCGAAGCAGCGGCGGAATCGGACGAGGAAAGCGCGCCTGGCTCCTGGTCGATCGAAAAGGCGGAAGCAACTCTGATGGAATCACTCCGCGCCGAACCTCCGGCAATACCCAACAGCTCTACAGTTCCACCGGCACCCTCCCCATGGAGGCATGCACTCCGGTACGCGATAGCGGCCATGATTCTGGTGGCCTGCGGCCTCGCCGGCTACCGAATCGGCGTTTTCCACGTGCGCGGATCGGATGCCGCTGTTACGCGGGCAGCTACTTCCACGCCGCGCACGGCGCCTCACGTGGCTCAGTCGGCAACTTCGGCCGCTCCGGTTCAGGTAGAGACGCCTGCGTCAGCAGACGACCAGACCGTCCAGTTGCGCAACGAGGTCCGGCAAAGCCAACTGGAGTCGTCCAGGCTTAAAGACCAACTGAGCCAATTGGAAGGTGAACTGACCCAGCGAAACGAGGATCTGGATCGCAGCTTGCAAGACCGCGCCGAACTGGGCAGGGAACTGACGCAGGCGCAAGCGAATACGCAAAGCCTCGAAACCAAGCTGGCCGTGATCGGCAATCAGACCACGCAGGACACCGCGGAACTGCTTAGCCTCAAAACGCGGATTGGGGACCTGAGCACTTCCTTGGAGGACAAAGACAGACAGATTGCGCAGGAGCAGGAGTTACTCGATCATGACCGCGATATCCGTAATGTGATTGGCGCCCGCAACCTCTATATTGCCGAAATTTACGACGTCGCGAAGAACGGTGACACCCAGAAGCCCTTTGGGCGTGTCTTCTACACCAAAGACAAATCGCTCATCTTCTACGGATACGACCTTGACCAGCAAAAGGGCATCAGGAAGGACGCCTCTTTTCAGGCATGGGGCCGCCGAGGGTCTGATGGCAAACAAGACATCAGTCTGGGCCTGCTCTACCAGGATGACTCGAACCAAAAACGCTGGGTGCTAAAGTTCAACGACGCCACGACGATCTCTGAGCTCGACGCCGTGTTCATCACGGTGGAACCGGAGGGTGGGAGCACAAAGCCGAGCGGCAAGCCGCTGCTATTCACCTACCTCCATCTCGATCCAAACCACCCATAATGGTGCAATCTTCAGCCCCGGCTCGCCTTTTGATCATTTTGCAAATCTTTGGATTGGAGATGTCATGGCACGGATGATCATTCACTTTCTCGAAATCACCTGCCTCTTTGTGCTGCTTTTGATCCTTGTGGATGTTTCTGACATCGTGGTTCGCCGAACGAATTTCCGACCGCCGCCAGTCCCACTGGATCGCGAGGGGCACATGGCGCCTTATTATGAATCCCCCTTTCCGTTTTGATAGGCGGAGGAAGCCAGCCTCGATCTAGACACGGATTTTCGCATCGTAGCCATGGGACGCTAAGCGAATAACTACGTATCGATCTGTTGTGAAACACCTCTTCCAATCAAACGCGCAGCTGATACATAATGTCCATCATCACCGAGGAATCAGCGCCATGCCACGTTACCGTAAGCCGGCACGTTTGGAGCGCCTAGATAGCGTTACTACCTTGCTTCGGGCTGCACAATACCTGCGTATGAGCAGTGAACATCAACAATACTCGCTTGCAAATCAATCAGCTGCAATTGCCCTATTCGCAGCCGCGCACAATCGTTGCATCGTCCGATCATTCGTCGACGGAGGCAAGACCGGAATGACCATCAAGCATCGAAAGGGCTTGCAAGAGCTGATTCGCGCGGTAGAATCTGGAACGATCGATTTTACCGAGATTCTCGTGTACGACGTGAGTCGATGGGGAAGATTCCCCGACTCCGATGAAGCCGCGTACTATGAGTTCATTTGCAAGCGAGCAGGACTCAAGGTTCGGTATTGTGCAGAACAGTTCGAAAACGATAATAGTATGACATCAAATCTACTAAAGGCCCTTAAGCGGACCATGGCGGGCGAATATTCCCGGGAACTCTCCGTAAAGATATCCGACGGCCAGCGACGCCTCGCGTCCATGGGGTTCTGGCAAGGCGGTGAAGCTCCTTTCGGGATGGCGAGAAGGATCGTGGACGAAAACGGAAGGCCGAAGGAAATCTTGAGCGCAGGACAATGGAAAAGTATCAGCACCGATCGAGTTGTATTGGTACCAGGTTCTCCCGATGCCGTGAAAACGATCCAACTTGCATTTGACCTTTACACGAAGGAGCATAAGAGCCGCCATGAGATTGCCGACATTCTCAACGCCGGACGGATGCTTCGGGGAAATCATCCATGGACACTGCCGATGCTGCAAGGGCTGTTAACGAATCCGGTCTACAAGGGTGCGTACGCGTACGGAAAACACCATGAGACGCCTTCCGGATCGAGAAAACTGCCCCTCGACAAATGGCTTGTGCGGGAACATGCATTTCCGGCAATCATTCCCGAGAAGCAGTGGAATGAGGCCGTCGCTCGTATGCGAGACGAAGTCAAATCGCTGGTTGATGCAGAAATGCTTGAGGGGCTCAAGCGACTTTGGAAACGGAAGGGGAAGTTGAATACCGACTTGATCAATGCTGCGAGTGACGTGCCCTCCGCCCCCGCCTACAACTATCACTTTGATGGACTCAACCAGGCATATCGCCTCATTGGGTATCCAATTAAGCGCGACTTGTCCTTCATTCGGGCGATCCGGCTATCACGCCAGTTACGGGGCTCCGTCTGTGGCCAAGTCTGCGAGGCAGTGACGGCAATCGGCGGCAGCGCGGAACCCCTACAGGTTCCAGGAATGCTTCGCCTTAACAGCGGCACGACGGTGAAAGTGATGGTGGTGAAGGGCTGGGACCGGCCAGGACTCAACACTGTCTGGAGATTATTGTTGGGCGAAGTGCTTACTGCTGATATCGTAATTTTCGCCCGCCTGAAGGCGCCAGCGCGGACCGTTCTCGACTACTTTGTGATTCCAGCAGTCTCCGGGATGCGAGGTTCATTAACTGTGCGCGAGCGAGACAACGATCCGTCATTGGAGATCTACCGGTTTGATGACCTCCAAACCGTAATCGAATCATTCCGGGAATTCTCAATCCGGAGGTGCGCGTGAAAAAGCGAGATCTGCGGTCGAGCAAGACGACCAGGCGGCAGAGCCAACGAGTCCGGTTTGCCCTTGATCTTCCGAAGCGATCGGAAACGGTCAGTCGATCACTGCATATCCTGGACGACGTGTTTGGTGAATTCTTTGCCGACGAGTACTTCGTAACTCTCTTGGAAGCAGAATCAATGATGGCAGTACCGGGGCGGTATCGGGCATTGTTTGAGGAAGTGAGTCGTGGGAATGAAATCCGTAAGTAAAGACGGCGGCGAGTGTTGGCGACAATGGTATCGAACTCGCCACGCCCATCTTCTGAGTCTCTCCGGGCCTCCGCCTAAAGATCTTTGTGCCGATGAACTGGAACTGACGGCTTGCTGCCGTTACGCTCAGCGGCTTTTAAAGAATGACCGCGTGCTCCGTTTTTTGACCAGGAATCATCCACTTGAGTTGCGGACACTGCAGACGCTTCTGACAACGTTCAATCGGAATCTCTAAGGTTTCGTGTCGGGCCTGATCGTCGTCGATTCGGATTGCGGAAGCTCGAATTCCCCCATCCGGGGCAGAGAGGAACATGACAGAGCCGACAAGAATTCACTGTTCTTCCGTGAGCGCCTTGCTGCGCTTGAGGCGCTTGAAGAACTCTTCCAGGACGCTCACCTCAATCGCGTTTAGGGGAGTATGTCGGTCGCCCAATTCATGGTGGTGCCCAAGTCTGCCACCTCGGCCACTTTGGCAAAGATTTTGTCTCCCGTGACAAACACGGCTCCGGCTGCGATTGCCTGGGCGGCTATCAGCAAGTCCATGGCCGAAACAGTGATCCCTTGGGATTCAAGTTTGGCTCGAACATGTGCGTAGGCTAAAGCCTCATCCGAGCCCCAGGGCAGAATCTGGACGTTGGCAAACAACCCTTCTATTGCCGCGCAACGGGCGCGAGACAGAGCGCGTTTCGTCATCCCATAACGTACTTCTGCTTCAGTGACAGCCGATATGCAAAGAATAGCGTCGCGGTCCTTGGATAGTCTTTGGAATTCGGCGCGGGCCGCTGGGGAAATGCCCTTGGCGATGTAGCTGAACATGTTGGTGTCGAGCAAATAGGTAACGGTCATTGCTGTTCCTGACTTTCAGGAGCATCATCTTCAAAAAGCTGGTCGAGCGCCGGGCGGTTCTCAGGCGGTCGGCGATCTCGGTCCGCCTCGCTCATAAAGTCTTCAGGAAGTTTGGCCGCATCGAGAGCGGCAAAGACTTCGTCCAGACTAGGAACTTCCGAAAGGATTACATCGCCGCTGCCAGGATCGCGACGGATCGAGACAGCCGACGAATGGAAACGAAACTCGGCTGGGATGGTTACATGCTGACTCCTGCCGCTCATAAAGACTCGTGCTTTTGCATTGTTGGCCATATTCCTCCTATTGCTGTATAGCGTAGCTATATAGCTCCGTATTGTCAAGAGATTCTTCGGCAAGACCGTCTGACGTTGCTCTCGCGGACTGTCCTTTTGCGCTTGGGATAACGGAAGATCCGTGGTTCGATGTTTTGCAGACACGTTAGGCTCGCCAGCGAGCGCGGCATGAATTCGGAGTTCCCCAATTGTCAATCTGGTTTATGAATAAATCTGCCGGGATCTACATGTCGTGGCAAGGAAAAGGGAGAGGTCTGGGCAGAGGTCGGAAGGGCAGGGGTCGCGGACACATTAAGGCCACAATAACTGTTCCCCGGTGTTCCCATAAGCGCCAATTGGAGCCATCCGTTACGCTTAGTTTCTACAACTTACGCGTTTCCGGTTCACTGTCACGGCAGAGGTCGCGGGTTCGAGCCCCGTCGTCCCCGCCAGATTTCAAAGGACTTAAGTCCTTTCTGGCATGTGACATTAAAGTACAAAAAAGTACAAAAACGGAAAGCTGCGGGAATAGACCCCCTTGGGCTCGGTCACAAAGCACGGCTCGACCGACTGAACCACGCCGTCCGCCACGCCTCATTATCCATCGCTCAATTGTTTTACCGCTGAACCCCCTCGCGTTGATACTGCGAGGGCGCGATGGCGAATCCGCCACTTGGTTTGGACGTTTCCAGCCGCGCCAGACTTCCTGGCGTACGCCCATCGTTGAGCGGAATGCCCGCGGACTTCCAGGCATGGTCTGGTAACCGGACGTTCGAGGACTAACCGTGACTCGTAGTTCGGATGTTCATGTGAACTCTCGACCAACTCGCCCTCAGACGTTCGAACTGCGAGCTTAGCGATGTCTGTCTAAGTCTTCAGCAATTCCTGGACACTACATTCTTCCCGGCAAGCGCCCTCCAGGCATGACCAAAACTATCCCTCGTAAAATGAGAGAGAAAGGCGCCATTTGCATTTGCAAAGGCACGTGAAGCCAGAAATCCTCGGCAGATCATACAACGAGGTGGCCGGATCATCCGAATGACTTCCGCTATTTTGTCGGTTGCATCGCTTTCATAGTAGGAAAGGGATCCCAGGAGGGAATATCGCCCATGGACACTCGGACTGGTGAAGAAGAACCACCCAAGTCAACCGATCTGGACGGGTGGCGCCGAGCCATCGCGAACGATCGGTTGAGAGTCTTTAGGTTGGAAGCCCTCGCTGCTGCCTTCCAGGACTTGGGAAATCGCGATACGCAGGTGCAGCACGCGCTGGCAAAGCACCTTTCAGACGCCATCCTTCACATGCTTCGAAAACACGTTGGAATCAACCATCCGGACCAAGGGTGGGACATCATTTACCGGACCCATCATCTGATTGTTACAGCGTTGCTGAATCCGAAATCAGCCGACGGTCGAAGTTTGCGCGTGACTTTCGGTTCCCGTGTGCTGTTTCGCATCAAGGACGCGATAGCCGCCGAGTTACGTGAGCGACGAACTCCTGATGACGCACCGCCAGAGAAGAGGCCGAAGCCTGAAGGCAAGAAAGATATTGGCGAGGAATGCGCCGTTGATATCGATGCATCGGCAGAACCGGCGGAGTCGGACGAAGAATTTGCGGTGTTGGATGACTTCGATAGGGCATCACCGAGGCCAATTCCGCAAGATGACCCTCTCTCTGATGAGATCAGAGACGTGGACGAACAAATCAATGTGGAGGGCATTTTGGATTGCGTTGTAGATCCAAGGAAGCGGATGGCCTTTCACCTTTTCATGGATGGCGTCCCGTACAAGTCCAAGAAGAAGAATGTCGAATCAATTGCACAGGCGTTGGGCATTAGCGAAAGGACCGCGAGGGAATGGGTGAAGGAGGTCCGACAACTCCTGGCGGAACATGAGGGTGTCAAGCACCTCAAGAAACTGAGAGTAGGAGTTAGATCATGACTGATGAAATCAAGACCGCAGACCGGGATGAGGTCCTCTTCGCCTTTCATCAAGAATGCGAACGACCATCGGCAGAGCAGATCGTGGCATGGGTGAATCGGTTTCCTCAGTTTGCCGAGGATATTCGCGCACATGCCGCTGTGGCCTGGGATTGGGCAACGCAGACAGTGGATTCGAAGGTGGAGGTTGACGAAAGCAAATTGGCACGAGCTTACAGCCAGGCGCTGAATATCATCTACTCCGTTGAGACTTCGACCCCACCGGCACAGACTGCGACGTGCGTGCGGACGTTCCAACAAATGCAGGCGGCTGTTGGAAAGGAAACGTACAAACTCGCAAGAGCAATGGATGTTGGTCGCGGTGTTCTTGCCGATCTTTTCAACGGCTGGATGTTGCCACCCATACGCAATCGTCTCATCGATGGTCTTGTATCCTTGCTCGGTACAACGAGAAAGGAATTCAACTCCGCATTAGATATTGCTCTGAACTCCCCCAGGTTGGAGCACGCGAAGTCCAACCGAACACCCGTCGTCAAGGCGCGTTCCTGTGATGACATCATCCGTGACAGCAACATGTCTCCGGCTAGAAAGCGGTACTGGCTCGAAGAGGATTAAGTATGGATGCTTGGATCGAAATCCGTCGCAAGGCGCGCGCTTGCCATGAGCAAGCGCTGTCTGATGCGAAAGGCGATCGTCGTGCTTCCGCACTAATAAAGGCGGCACTGGAGAAGGACGATCTTGAAGTGCGCTATCTCGATTTGAGTCCGGGCATCCTGGGATCTCTGGACCGGTCAGCAAGGCTCGTAAACGTTGCAAAAAACCAGGATCCCGCAGATGAACTTGTGGTGATTGCCCATGAGATTGGGCATTTTCAGCTTCACCATGATCCTCATAATGAAGTCACGTTACGGCCGAACGGCCTAGGTGGCGATTCCGTGGATAGTGGAGCGGGAAGAGTAGAAGGTTACTCACCCGGAGAACGAAAAGAGGTGCAAGCGGACATTTTCGCGGATGAGTTTCTTTGCCCCTCCGATTGGCTGCGCGAAGCTTACGTTACCCTTGGAAAGCGCCCTCACGAAATTGCTACTGAACTAGGATTGCCCGTCGGGCTTGTCTCAAATCAGCTGGCCAGGGCTTTGCTTCTTCCGTCGCTAAGCCCTGCGAATGGAGAGTCCCCAATTGTTGACCATGTGTTAGATGACAGTCAAAAGATCGCAGTTACGTGGGACAAGGGACCTCTTCTTGTGGATGCAGGCCCTGGCACAGGAAAGACACGCACTCTTGTGCATCGAATCAAACACCTTCTCGGCGATGGTTCCCAGCCTGGCTCCTTTCTGGCTTTGACCTTTTCGAATAAAGCCGCCGAGGAGATGCGCGAACGGCTTTCAGCGATGAATGCTGACGCTGCAATTGAAATGTGGGTAGGGACGTTCCATGCGTTCGGACTTGAGCTTCTAAGAAAGTGGCCTTCCAGCATTCGTCGAACAAACAACATTCGTGTGCTGGATCAAACCGGCTCTCTGGCACTCTTGGAATCGAAATTGGACCAGCTTCCGCTTCAGCATTTTCAAAACCTCTACGAGCCAGCCTATGAACTGGTCAATGTCCTAAAGGCTATATCACGGTGCAAGGATGAGCTTATTACATGCGATGTGTATCAGGCGGCTGCCGATAGAGCCCTTGCAAACGCACGCACCGATGAGGAGCGCGAAAATGCCGAGAAGGTGCAGGAGATCGGAAAGATCTATCGAATCTATGAGCAAGCGTTAGAAGACTCCGATGCAGTCGATTTCGGGGACTTGGTGAAACTTGCGGTAGAGCTTGTTCAGAACAATCAAGACGTTCAAAGATACCTTGCTGGCTTCAAGCACGTTCTCGTCGATGAATTTCAAGACGTAAACTCCGCGAGCGCAGCGCTCTTACGTGCAATTTGCGGTACGGGGACTGATGTTTGGGTCGTTGCCGACCCTCGCCAATCCATCTACCGCTTCCGGGGTGCGGAACCGCTGAATGTGACTAATTTCACTAAAGTGTTTGGTGGGACGCGACATGCGCTGGCCAACAACTATCGCTCCTTTGCCCGTATTGTCCGTACGTTCGAACGTTTTTCAAACGCAATGAGGGGAGGGCGTACTCCTGGTGCCTGGACGGCAACGCGCGCAGCCGGAGGACACGTTTCTCTCACAGTGGCGCCAACGTTGGCTGCGGAGGGTGAAGCGATCGCAGAGAACATTAGTCAGCTTCGGAATAAAGGTGTGCCCCTCCGTGACCAGGCTATTTTGGCCCGATCTCATCTCACACTGGCTCGCATAACTGGCATTCTTGAGCAGCTAGGCATTCCGCTGCTTTATCTCGGCGATCTGTTCGAGCGGCCAGAAATACGTGATCTGCTCTCACTTGTCGCACTGGATGCCGAGTTTGGCAATGTCGGGTTGGCGCGTGTGGCTGCATTGCCGGAATACAAAGTTCCCAGACAAGATTCCCTGAATCTGGTTCGTTGGGCTTACGCGAACCACGTTTCGGTCTTTGAAACACTGATCCGCTGCAGTGAAGTCGATGGCCTCACTGAGCTGGGCCGAAGCGGACTGACCACATTGGGTTCGCAGCTCAAGGGTCTGGATAAGGCATCGCCCCTGGCCTTGCTGACGAAATGGCATTTCGAGCGGAGCGCTTACCTTCAGCCGCTCTTGAACGCCAATGATGCAAAATCTCAGCAGAAGCTTGTGGCAATCTATCACCTCTTAAAAGTGTGCGGTGAATACGCCGCAGAGGGCAATTCAAGCCGTAAGGGCTTCGTGGATCGAATCCGGCGCATTGAGCTTCTTAACGAGGACACGCCCTATCGGGCTGTTTCCTCGGAGGCGAGTGATATGGACGCCGTACGCGTGATGACCATTCACGGAAGCAAAGGCTTGGAATTTCGTGCCGTTCATTTCCCGGCACTTGCGACGCGATACATGCCGAGTAACTGGCGCGGTATCCGCGTTCCTGCGCCGCCGTCGCTTCCGCATCTCTCGATGCAAGAAGAGGGGCATCATGCCGAAGAGGAGTGTCTTTTCTTCGTTGGTCTATCGCGCGCGCGGGATTTCCTGTCGCTTAGTCGTGCGGAAAGATATACAACGCAAAATGCGAGTGAATCGAAATTTCTAACTTCAATCGGTGGCATGAATCCTGTTTCCCATTTCCGAGGCTCCGGGAAGACATATACAGTTGCGCGATTATTTCAGCCGCTCGGAACGTGGGAGGCCTATCTTGAAAGAGATCTGGATTTGTACCTGCTGTGTCCGGCCCGCTATCGCTATACGGTAATTGAAGGCTTGCGTGGTAATCGAGATGAATCGGCGTATCTCCGCTTTCACCGTTCCGTGTATATCACCATCCAGTGGCTTGAGGAGGAGCGGCAAGGGGGTAGGACAGTCGGTAACGCTGGTGCGCTTTCTCGCCTCGCCGAAGTGTGGGCGACGGACGGGCCGATTGACCACGCATTTGAGAAGTACTATCGCCGTGCGGCCGAGACCATGGTCCAGGGAATGGCAAGCGCTATAGCTTCAGAGACAGGGCGATATGAACGCGAGGAATGGTCGATACCGGTGGGACCACGACGGGTCCTGATTACTCCGGACCGTGTTTTCATTGGTGCGGACGGAACTGTCCATGTCCAGCGAATTCGCACAGGGCGCCAGACGAAGTCCGAGGCGGGCAAACGCATATATGCGCTGATGCGGCTGGGCGCGTCTCTGAAATACCCTGGCAAGCGCGTTAGCGTTGAGATCTTTTATCTCGCGACCAATGAAAGAGTATTGGTGCCGGCAAAAAATGACGAAAAGCTGATCGGCGAGTATAGGAATGCGATCGCGGCCATCGAGAGCGGGGACTTTCATGCCGAACCCGACGCCCGGCGGTGTCCCAACTGCCCGTGCTACTTCATGTGTGGCGACTGACCGGACCCCCCTTCCGCTTTTTTCCAAGTGACATCGCTTTACCTTTAGAGGGCCGATGTGGTCCTAGGAGGAAAAAGCGATGTCAAAGCCAATCATCTTTATTCATGTCCATGGCCGTCCGGAGATTCTTGAGGCGGAGCTGTCCGAGGCCGCAACCATAGGTGAATTGAACGACGCCCTCGCGGCGGCGGGCATCAACATCGACGCGGAGACGTTCGTCTTCATCGATGAGTCCGAGAATCATCTGGCCGGCGAGCGGCACCATCCGATCAAGGGCCTCAAACACGGCTCGCGTATTCATGTCTGCCATTGCAAGCGCATCAAAACCACGGTTCATTTCCTCGACAAGACCGCTGAGCGTGAGTTTGCTCCGGGATCTCGTGTACGTGCTGTCAAGGAATGGGCGGTGCTGACCTTCAAACTGAATTCAAAAGATGCCGCCGAATATGTCCTGCAGCTCTGCAACTCGACGAAGCGTCCACCCAGCGATACACGTCTGAGCGAGCTCCTGAATCCGCACGAATGTGCTCTTTGCTTCGATCTCGTGCCCGAAAAGCGGGTTGAGGGATGATATGAACACGCCTTCGTCTCCCGAGCAGGCGCTCCTAGGCGAAGACCTTGCCGCGCCGGAATTCCGGTGCGGCGAGATCGAGGGCCGATGGCGGCGTGTAAGCACCACCTGGCCGCATGTGATCCTGGCGGTTGCTGCGCCAGAACGTCCCCGGTCGCCTTTGGAGTATGGCTTCCGTTTCGAGTGCACTGGTTATCGGCAGAACCCGGCAACGGCGCAACCTTGGGACCTAGATGGCAGCAGGCCCTTGTCTGCAGAGAAATGGCCGACGGGGCCGGTGATGGTGTCGGCCGTCTTCCGCCCCGACTGGAAGAAGGGGCAGTGCCTTTATTTGCCTTGCGATCGTATGTCGATCGAAGGCCACGATGGTTGGCGCACCGCTCATCCAAACCGCATTTGGCAACCCGAACGCGGGATCATTTGTTACGTGGAGCAGATCTATGAGCTTTTCCATCAAAGCGATTATTCGGGCGTTCGTAGCGCCTAAGCACCGGCTCGTCTGCCCGAAGCGCATGTGGATTCAGATCCTGGCCGAACTCGCGCAGCGTGGGGAAGGTTGTCACGAAGCCGGGGTCTTTTTGCTTGGGATGGAGTGCAACGGAAAACGCGAAGTTCAGGATGTGGTGTTTTACGACGACCTCGATCCCGAGGCGTACGCAACGGGTGTCTGTGTGCTTCATGGTGACGCATTCGCAAAACTGTGGGCAACATGCCGGAAGAACAAGATGACGGTCGTGGCTGACGCGCACACCCATCCGGGTGAAGCGTTTCAAAGCTCTTCGGACAAGGCGAACCCGATGGTCGCGCAACCTGGTCATATCGCCGTCATCATCCCTGACTTTGCACGGCAGCCAATTGTGTCTCAGCAGCTCCGCATCTACGAATACTGCGGTCAACACGACTGGATTGATCGCAGTCCGAAGAAAACGCCAGGTTACTTCTACACCGGATTGTGGAGTTGATATGGGACAGATTGTCGATCCAAACAGCCTGCACAGGACCGCCAAGTATTTCATGGATAATGGCCGCGTCGGAAGCCATGAGGAGGCGATGATGTTGCTGGCTCAGTTTGGCCTCAGCATTTATGTCGGACCTGAAGTCCTCAGGTCGATTCATCACCAAAACGCTTTGATCACCCTCGTCAATGCGGCGCGCCGCACTCTTCTCGGCGGAGTCGATATTGTCGGTTTGCCGAATACACAATGTCTCTCTCCGCTCGCGCCCAAGAGATCATTGAAGCAGGCTGTGTCTGAACTGGGAGGCCGCGCCGTCAATGAGGCAAACCCGGACTGGCCGTCGGCGGTTATAGGAGATGCTGCAAGCTCAGTGACAAAAAAACCGAGCTGGCGCGTAACCTGGAGTGGATGGCGAGGCGGGGTCACTCCCATTCGAGACGACCGCCGCCTTCAAGAGCACGAGACTATGGCTCTTGCGCCGCTTCTCGCGGCAGCCGCATGCGCGGCAGAAGCGTTCGCCTACCATGCCGGCGATCACGCGATGGCGGGGCGGCGCCCCCTTGGGCTGTCGCTTTGGAACCCGGCTGCCGATTGGCTTGCGGACGATGCGACAGAGCCAATGATTGCGTTCTTGCCATCACGCCTTTGGATCATCGGCCTCGGTAATCTGGGCCAAGCCTTTGTTTGGTTACTGGCAACCTTACCTTATGAAGATCGAAGCGCCGTTGAGCTGGTACTCAATGACTTTGATCGTATCGTCCCCTCGAATGAAAGCACCTCGCTCCTCTCGCGCAAAGTGGATATCGATCGCAGGAAATCGCGCGTTGTCGCCGAGTGGCTGGAGGAACGCGGGTTTAGCACATTCCTGGAAGAGCGCCGCTTCGGAGAATGGATTACTCGGGCACCTGATGAACCAAGCGTCGCCTTGTGCGGCGTCGACAACGCACTTGCACGTGCGGCGCTAGAAAAGCCAGGGTTTGGCTTAGTTGTGGAGGCAGGACTGGGTGGAGGACCAGAAGCATTTCGGAGTATTTCGGTTCATACTTTCCCTGCCTCCCGCTCCGCTGAAGAAATATGGTCGCGACAAGTGGGCCAAGGCGGTGAGAGCATCGAGGATATGCCCGCGTACCAGTCTTTGAAGCGCCAAGGCTTGGATAGCTGTGGTCTTACTCAACTGGCATCACGGACCGTGGGAGTCCCGTTCGTTGGAGTTATTGCTGCCTGCCTTGTTGTTTCTGAGCTTCTCCGGAGACTTAACGGGGGACTCGTCTTTGAAGTCGTGTCCGGTTCGGTTGCTGCGCTCGATGACATCGAGACCGTATCGATGTTGTCCAAGCCCTATGCTTTCGGTCATGTTCCTGTAGCGATACTCTGAACGAGGAGCGCGGACTACCTTCTCGCTTCCATTGGTTTTCGCAGAAATAGCTTCGGATTCAGACGGATTGATCTCGATAAACGCCCGGTGTCTCTCGCCGTCGCTAGATTCAAGGATTGTCAGTATCCAGAAGGCAATCCCAGCATTGAAGTCTGGTACTGGCGGCATCGGGTTTCTGGGAAACGGACTCTTGAATAGGTTGGGTCGCCAGCACAAGCGCTCGCGCAGGTCAAAGCCGACTTGTGAGAGGCGGCGTCAGTGGTTCCAGTTTTGCCAGCAATGCTCCCCGTGACAGGAGCCCTGCTTCGTTTAGGAGAATTCATAGAAGTTTATCAGGCGGTCATCTCTTTGCCATCTCACGAATCGTTACCGGGGACTGCAAAGATTGCAGCGACCCGGTTCAAAGCCAAGCGTTTGGCCTCGGTGCTACCCTGCTGGTAGACATCAAGTGTGATACGTGATGTCGCGTGGCGAAGCAATTCCTGAACAGTCTTGACGCCTTCACCCTGCTGACCCAGGAAACTTGCAAGAGAGTGTCTGAACGTGTGCCACGTCACGCGCTTGGTTATTCCGGCCTTGGCCGCGGCCGGCTTTATGTGAGCCTTTAAGGCGGAATCTGGCCAGTATGGGCGCTTCCCGTTGGTGAATGGGGACGCGAAAACCCAGTCATCCTCCTGGTTATATGGGGTATGATCACGCCAAATCAACAATGCCGCCGACAGCGCCGGGAGCATCTCCATTCCTTTGCGGGATGCCTTCGTCTTCATCTTCGTCTCGGATTTCGAAACGTAGCCACGCTGGAGATTGAACCAGCATGCATTGAGGTCAAGATCTGCCCACTTGAGGCCGCGTACTTCGCTTCGGCGGAGCGCCGACGCGGATGCAACTGCCACCATCATCTTAATTGCCGGCGGTTCGATGTTGCAGAGGATGGAACGCATTTCATCGAGCGTCAAGATGTCTGGATCACGTTGACGGACCGCGCTCTGGCGGACAGGCGCAATGGGGTTCAGTTTGCTGTAAAGCTCGTGCCGGATGCAGTGGGAAAACAGTGCGCTCAGGTGGTTGCGAATCTTCGCCTTCGATGCCGGTGCGAGATCAAGACTCCGGAGCCACTTCTCCACGGCCACGGACTTGACGTCGTCGAGGGCGACGTCCCTCCACTTCGGAAGGATCCTGGACTTGAAGTAGTCGAGGTAGCTCTGGATCGTTGTGGGGGAACGATCGACATCGGGGTCATGCAGTTCGTTGGCCTGGAAATGCGTCCAAGCCCCGCCAACTGTCATGCTTACTGTCTTCTTCGCCGCCGCGTTGATTTCAGCGCGGAATCGTTCAACAGCACGTTTGGCTGCACCCAGGGTCGGGTAGCGGTCGACGGTACCGATAAGCTTGCCACGATGGGAACGGCGTCTGCCGCCTTCTGGAGTTTCCCACCAGCGATAGATCCACTGGTCCGGCCCTTTGGCGCGGTGAACGCGTTCAATGAAGCCTTCTTGATAAGAGCTGGACTTGCGACTGCTTGCCATCTCTACACCAAGGACCCGCTGGGCTCGACACAAGGTTGAATCTGGGATTCCGCCCATGATCGCAAGTCGCATGTGCGGAAACGCCAGTGCTTGCCCAGCCTGATCGCAGGGATGCCATGGGTGCGCGCCAAGCGAAGTGCTGTCTTGGGGTGGATGCGGAGGAGGTTCGCGGCTTCGATGGGTGTCAGGAGTGGCTCCCAGACACGCTTGACCTGAATTTCGTGCGAAGGTTCTGTTTCGTGCATGGCTTGATCCTTGATCTGGTCGATTGTTAAACCGAATGATTGAGGGAGCTCATTCATCGGAGTGGCTTCCGGGCGCCCGGTCCCTTGAGCACAAGGGTGTTTTTCTGACATCCATGTGCTCAGCATCGAGGCAGACCGGAATGGAGGAATAGGGCTCAGTGGTTAGAGTTGTCAGAATTCCCAGTTAGACCACATGCCGCCTTCCTCGTCCCAATGATCCTCAGACAGAAGGTCCTCGATCTCCATCGGCAGGGGACGAGTTCTGCGCCGGTCGAAGTCCTGTTGTATGCGAATGAGATGGTAGTCTGAGAAGGCTGCGTCCAGACGCAAATCCGTGAGCTGCAAGTTGTTCTCGAAATCAACGAATCTCGTCAGCAGCTTGCAATCCTTGCAGCCGACGACACCCTTCGGTGGGCGTTCTGCGTTCCACAACTTGTTGACCTCTGTCAGGCAGCGGGTCAGGCGCTTATAGTCCAGCGGGACTGAATAGCTGCTCAGGGCGAACGGCACACTGAAGCCCTCACCTGACTGAAGCTTCAGCGGATCCCTGACGAATGAATCGACCTGAATGTCACCGTAGATGATGCCGGCTGCAGTGACATTGCCGATCCGCTCAGCGTTGACGACCCAGGAGTAGCCGATCACCTGGATCTCATATTGAGGCAGGAATTCCTTTCCCCCGCCGTCGGGCTTGGAGGTCTTAAGGTCGATGAGCGTCAACGATCCATCGGGATTGCTGAGGATCATATCCGGGCGGGCAGAGACAATGACGCCGGTCTCTTCGTGGAAGTGGTGCATGGCGTATGGGAACTCAACCGATCCAGTGCAGCTGCTGAACGGCTTGAGATGCTTGGGCAGAGACTCAGCTTTGTTGAGATATGCAGTGATGAAGGCTTTCTCAACTTGTTCCATGTAGAACATGATTCCCGGCATACCGAACTGAAATGGCATCTTCTTGATGCGCAGGAGATACCAGCAGCACCGTGGGCAGTACTTCTTCAGTTCGACCTGTCCGGCATTGCGGGCGCTGATCGTGAGTGGATTGGAGGGTTGTTTCATGTCGTTGTCCTGAGAGAACTCCGTTCTTCAGGGATTTGCTCCTTTGCGCAGGTTGCGCTGATATGACGGTAGGCTGACTGTTTGATCTACCAAATGCACAAGCCTTCGCGAAGGTTTGGCGACCGAATGAAAGCGTGCGCAGAATGCCACTTCTTCGCGATCCAGCGTTTACAGATGCCCGAATTCGCAAGGCGAGCGAAGGATTTCAGGCACAGCATCTGGAGCGAAATGCGGCCAGCGCTGACATGCTCGGCTATTTCGGATGAGCCGCCCTCTTCTCAAGCCATGACTCCGTGCTGCAGACTCCGCTGGATTCGTTGAAGCTGCTGCCGTATATCCGGATGGTCGTGTTCACATTCGAATGCCAAAGGATTTTCGACAACGTCAAATAGTCTTTCGGGTGCTCCTTGAGCCAGGCAAACGCGAATATGTGTCGATAGGAATGGGGTGTTACACGCCTTCCGCCATGCCTTTGAGTCAACGTGGAAACCACCAGGACAAGCTGCGCCGCCGTAATTGCCTTTCCCTCCTGGTTCAGAAAGAGTGTTCCTGGATCAGGGCCGTGAAGCAATCGAGGCCGGTAGTTTCCGAGATACTCCTCGAGCAGTCCAATCAGCGGGCGCGGCAAGAGAGCATGTACGTCAACCCCTGTCTTGGTTTCATCAGGCGTGAAGTGGAACTGCCAGAATTCGGCTTCTGGACTCTGCTTTTCTTCCTGCTGGACCCAGTCCGGTCTGTCGATGTCAGAGAAGGGCGGAATCTTGCCCTTGAACAAGTTGGGCGCCGGACCGTTGATTCGGCATTCCCTGATATTTCTCTGACGCCATGGCAGGGCGGTCAGCCACTTCATCAAGAGTTCTTCCTTGGCCAGCAGTGCGACTCTGTAAATGCCCTTCTTCGCGGCCGCAGGCCTTTCAGCACGGAGTTTTGCCGGTATGGATTCGACTACCTGATAGTCGAGGCACCTTGCCGCCCTTCGCTTCTTCAATTTAGACTCAGGCTCTGTTGGAAGGCTATCCAGCATTGGCTTGAACCAACTCAGGTCCAAGGACGAATAGGTTGGATGCTGACGCATCGCTGCGCTCAGCAGACGGAGCGCACACTGCAAAGGGTACCCCTTCACTCTGCGCTCGTTGATGGACCACTCCAAGTAGCCGCTCACAATCTGTTTCTCGACAAGCTGGGGCAGGTATGAGATCCCGGACTCGCCGCGGATGTTAACGACATATCCAAACAGTCCGCAGATCACGTCCTTCAGTTGTTTTGACGTCACATCTCTGTGACGCCCGCCTTTCGGCCTTCCTACTGCGAACTCAACTGTCTTCCACTTCAGCAGTCCAAGAACCTCTCTCTTCAGATTCGATGGAAATTGATCGAGAGGCACGCGGTAGTGCTTCTCTCGCACAATGCATGTTGGAATTTGCTCTGTGCACCGGCAGTCGCGAAGAAGACGCCAAAACCATGTCTTCTTATGCGTTGCTCGAGGACAAGAGAGACCTTGCTGAACTCTCAGTTGAGCCCAGCGGTCAACGTCTTCGATGGTGACATCTCTTGGTGTCTTCCTGAGACCAACAAGATGTCTCACGAGGTCTTCGCATTGCTTCTCAGTGGAAAGTGCCAGGACGCCTTGCCATTCCTCCGGAATGACCTGGTTGGGCGGCAGCCAACCGAATTCCCGTGCGCAATTCAGAAGGATGCGGACGTGGTTAACGTAAGTTCGGACCGAATTCTCCGCGTATTTCCGGCCTTCCAGATAGGGTCGAAAACCCTCTCTTGCTTCATTGACCGAATCGACCAGGATTTTCTCAGGTGGGTCATTGAGGTAGGCCACGAGGAGCGCGCTGGTGGTCCGCAGCATTGGGAAGGCACGAGGCGGGTTCTCTGCCAATGCCTCCAGAAGATCGGCAAGTGTTTTGAGGCCCTGCGTCTCAAGTGTGCTGTTCGCGGAAGAATCGTGAACATCGAGAGCAATTTGCGTACCAGAACGAAGAACTGAGGCCGTCATATATGCATTCCTCGATTGCCTAACAGTAAGAAGTACATTTCAAAAGCGCATATAAAACGCGCTGCGATCAGAAGCTCGGTGAAGCTCCCCGCAAACTCGCTCCATACGCGCAGGAGTTGGAGATATAACGAAGAACCTGGAGCCTTTTGGCATGATTCTCAGCCACTCTTTCGGCTGGCCAGGAGGAAGTCTTCCAGGTCCTGGGTCAAGAACTTCGCCCTTCCGGGCAGGTTACGAGGAATCAGTTGCCCGGAGGCAACACGATTCTGGATTGCTCTGATGGAAACATCGAAGATTCTGGCAAGGTCTCCGTTGGTATAGGTTGCCTGGAGAGGAAGCCCCTTGATTGTGAGGATCTCCTCCAGAAGCCGATACCTGGTCGTCTCTGAATTGCTCATGCTGCTCTCCCATGGGATCCTCATTCAGACACAATTCAGGCTTGTGCGCCCAAGATGCACTGATGTGGGCCAATCATTTCTTTACTGAGAGAACAGTAAGATGGCGCGCTGGAAATGGGGATAGGGGAAAGCCAGTAGCAGCGGTTTACCGCGCACAACAGGTGCGGACGAGCCGCCGGTTCGCGTCAACATATCCGGCGAAGTTCCTTTTCGACGGCACGAACAGCAAGCCCAATGAGCGCCATCACGATCAGGTTTCCGATCACACGGATCATGATCAATCGCATGTTGCACCACCACCTTTCTACTTTGGGCTCCTGCTCACGCTGGGCCTTTGGCAGGAATGCCGCGTGGCGCATGATGAGAGAGTTGGCAGGAGGTCCCATGCCAATCAACACGGGAGGCAAGATGAAAGACCCATCACCGGCGACAGGCGACCTGATATCAGTACGAGAAGTCGCCACATTGAAGGCGGTTACGCCGAAGACGGTTTACGGCTGGACCTACCTGAAACAACCACTGCCAGTCCATCGGGACGGCCGCAGAATCTTCATCTCCAGCACAGACTTGAACGCATTTCTGAATACCAGGTTGCCCAAATCACAATCGCCGACGCCGGAAGCCGAAGTGGAGAATGACAACCGGCCTTTCGTGCCAGCAGTTCAGGTAGCGATCCCCGCCGCGCCGGTCACCGGCGATTTCCTTGAACAGCCGACCTCAGGCAGCGGCCAGCGGGAACTGGGCCAGCGGCGGAGCGCAGGCGTCCCAGGGATCGCGATTCTCGCAGGCTTTCAATTCGTGTGACGGGTCTGGTGCAAGACAGCCACTTAACCGATTCTGGGTTTTCGGGACTCCAACTTGGGAGCCCCCGGTACGACGCTCGGAGATCGCCTCATTTCCTTGTCCTTCGGCAGAATGAGCGTTTTGCGGTTGCCCGTCAGCCATCTCCCTATAGCCAGCGCCACGTCGTCATCTCCCAGAAGACGCAACGCACATTCCCAAACGATTGCAACTCTCCAGCCGAGATCCTCAAGATCGGCGACGTTCTTTGCGTCCCGCCGAGTGTTCTGATCGAACTTGGCCGCCCAGAACTCGCTGTTGGATGAAGGGGTTGAACACCACCAGCAGTCGGGATGACGATGCCAAAAGCAGCCATGAACCAGTATCGCTGCCTTATACTTAGGGAACACGAGATCGGGCTTTCCAGGGAGATTGGAAACGTGTAGCCGGTATCGAAAGCCGGCTGAATGAAGAGCTGTGCGCAGGACTCTCTCTGGCTTTGTATCCCTGCCGCGGATGCCAGCCATCATTTGCGAGCGAGTTGCCTTGTCCACTACGTCAGGCACTGCCAATCCTCTCCTTCGGAAAGCATAAGGTGATGCTATGCCCATTGGGGGGAAAACGGCCCAATCCGCAGTGAAATTCGGTGTTGTAGATCTCTTCGCTGGCCCCGGCGGGCTCGCAGAAGGGTTTTCGGCCGTGACGGACTCGAAAGGCCATTTCCCATTCGAGATCGAACTCTCCGTGGAGAAGGAACCGGCTGCGCACTCAACCCTTCTCCTCAGATCTTTCCTGCGCCAGTTCGGGCGCAAGTTTCCTGAAGCGTATTACACTTTCTTGCGACAGGGCGGCGTGGAGCCCGACTGGCGGAAGCTTTACCCTGTCGAGTGGGGGGCCGCGAATCGGGAAGCCCTCCAGCTTGAATTGGGCAAGCAAGAGTCTGAACCGGTACTCCTCGCAAGGATCAAGGAGGTTCGCCAGCGTTACGGCGACAAGACAATCCTGATTGGCGGACCTCCCTGTCAGGCATACTCCTTGGTCGGGCGCGCCAGAAACGGAGGGATCGCAGGCTATGTGCCAGAGGACGACCCCAAGCACACTCTCTACGAGAACTACATCAAGATCCTCACACACCTGCGCCCCGCGGCATTCGTCATGGAAAACGTCAAAGGCATGCTCTCGTCCTCACTTCATGACAGCCGCATCTTTGGACTGGTTCTCAAAGACCTTCGCAGCGCGGGCGGAGGCTACCAACTTGTGGCGCTCGCTCCCCGTCATACTTCCCAATCTGATCTGCTCGCAGGCAAAATTGATCCCAGAGACTTCATCGTTCAGGCCGAAGAATTCGGGCTACCACAAGCGAGACACAGAGTAATAGTGGTGGGTATTCGTCTGGATTTGATCCGAAAGTCCCACCCCCTTCACGTTGGCCAGTGGATGACCTCTTCGGACCATAAAGCGAGCGTCGAGGATGTTCTCAAGGGAATGCCAAAGCTTCGCAGTGGAATCAGCCACAAGGATTCCCCTGCCGTCTGGGCACAAACGATGCGGGATGCGGCAGCAATGGTTTGCAAAGCCGTAGCAGTTTGGCCGGCAAGTGAGCGCGCTCTGTTTCGAGAGCGTATCAATGAGTGTGCGGATGTTCCTGCAGATATGTCGAAGATTTGGCCTCGAACTGCATTGCGCCCCGCCAAGGTTGGCCCAAGATGTGCGTGCGCATTGAGCGATTGGCTTCTTGACCCGCGTCTCGGTGTTCTTCCAAATAACGAAACACGATGCCATATGCCATCGGACTTTGCGCGGTACATGTTCGCTTCAGCATACGCGGAGATGTCTGATGTTTCTCCCAAGGCATCCGATTTCCCGGAAATGCTTTGCCCCGATCACCTCAATTGGAATTCCGGTGATTTCGCTGACCGATTCAGAGTGCAGCTATGGAGCCGCCCTTCGACAACCATTACCAGCCATATATCGAAGGATGGCCACTACTTCATTCACCCCGATCCAGAACAGTGCCGCTCCCTGACAGTGAGGGAAGCCAGACTTCAAACTCAATGGCCACGCAGTGCATAATGGATCAGATTACAATTCTAAATTGACGAGTAGCTGGGAGAAGTCAGATGGCACGAATCAATTGGACACGCAATGAGTTGATCGTCGCATTCAATCTCTATTGCAAGATACCGTTCGGCAGAATTCATATCAGAAATCCAGAGATTATTTCACTCGCTTCAATGCTTGGTCGCACACCCTCGGCAGTTTCATGGAAACTGGCAAACTTCGCCAGCCTTGACCCCTCCCTGAAAAAGCGCAACATTGCTGGCGCAACTCATGGAGGCAGGCTGGAAAAGGAGATATGGAACGAATTCAACGAGGACTGGGAGCGGCTGTCATTCGAGAGCGAGTCTTTGCGGCAACAAATGTCTGGCCAACTCACTCAGGAAGAAGAGGAACAGATATTTCCAGAAGGCAGAACTCGAGAGGCAGTCGTTCGAACACGCGTAAATCAGAGTTTTTTCCGCGCAGCCGTTTTGGCAGCATACAACTCGACATGCTGCATTACAGGACTCGCTGTCGGTGAGCTTCTCTGCGCAAGTCACATAGTTCCTTGGAGCAAAGACATCAAGAACAGGACCAACCCACGAAATGGGTTGTGCTTGAATGCAATCCATGATCGGGCGTTTGATCGCGGACTACTCACTATTACTCCGGATTATGAGGTACTTCTATCGCTTAAACTCAGGGCAGCATCTGATCGTGGACTCGAATCACTGATATTCAAATATGATCACGCCAAGATTATGGTTCCGGAACGCTTCGCGCCCGATACCTTATTTCTGCAATACCATCATCAACATATCTTCCAGAGGCAGTGAATCCGGGAGACCACTTCGAATTGTCGATAGATTCAGGATTGACTTCAATGCTGGGCCAGATGGAAAGATCAATGCTCCTGTTCTCGTCATTGATGATGAGGCTGACAATGCCTCGGTAAATACAAGGCGAGAAGATCAGGATCCAGCAGAAATCAATCGCAGAATCCGGTCTCTTCTTGCCAAATTCACGCATTCAAGTTATGTGGGCTTCACCGCCACGCCATTTGCGAATGTCTTCATAGATCCGGATACGGAGGATGAGATGCTCGGGAACGATCTTTTTCCCAGGCATTTCATCTATGCACTGGAGGCACCGTCCAACTACGTCGGGCCGCCGGCAATCTTCGGAGATGAGGCGCGCGACAATGTGCTTCGTCCAATTGAAGACGCCGAGACCGCCTTTCCAGAGAAACACAAGTCTTCCCTCATCGTGACGGAATTACCCGAGAGCCTTCTGGAAGCTGCGCGAACATTCCTGCTCTCGACGACAATTCGAGACCTCCGCGGTGAGGGGCCCTCTCACCGATCCATGCTGGTGAATGTTAGCCATTTCACCGCCGTGCAGGATCAGGTGGCGGCGTCGCTGCACACCTGGCTTGCTCAGGTTCAACAGGATATTCGCAACTACAGTCAGTTGGACAGTGCGGAAGCACTCCGCGTCGCAACGTTCGCAGATCTTCACAGTACATGGAAACGCGAGTTTGCGGATGATGGGGTGCCCTGGCATGAGGTGCAGGCCGCAATGTTGGCTGCAATACTTCCCATCAGCGTGAAAGCCGTAAACCAAAGAACCGGCGCCGCCAGCCTGGATTTTCGGCAGCACGGGGAGACAGGGCTCCGAGTGATTGTGGTCGGGGGGAACAGCCTGTCAAGAGGGCTCACACTTGAAGGGCTCAGCACCAGCTATTTCTTCCGATCAACAAAGATGTACGACAGTCTGCTCCAAATGGGAAGATGGTTTGGCTACAGGGATGGCTATGACGATCTATGCCGCGTATGGCTAGCTGACGAGACCGTGCACTGGTATACCCACATCACCGATGCGACCCTCGAACTTCGGCAAGAACTCAGGAAGATGCGCGATCAGCGCAGAGAGCCAATTGACTTCGGACTGAAGGTGCGCGCTCACACTGGCTCATTGATCATTACAGCTCAGAACAAGATGCGACGCTCAACTTTGTTCGAGAGAGTCGTCAGCATCAGCGGAGAGAGTCTTGAGACTACATACATCAAGACAGGCGGGAACATTGTCAAATCAAATCGGATGGCAGTTGAAGAGTTTCTCCAACAGCTAGTAAACGGGCGACGATACGAAGGAGAATACGGTTATGGGAACCCATTTTGGACTGGCGTTCCCAAAGAAATGGTAGCAAGCCTTCTAAGAGACTTCGCAGTTGATCCTGCCAATATCTCATTCCAAGCGCATGATCTGGCTGATTTTGTGGAGAATGCAACCGAAGAGTTCCTTCAGGAATGGGACGTCGTCTTGCCTCAGGGCGAAGGAGGCACCGTTTCAATTGCCGGGATCAATCTTTCCCTTAACATTCGAGGTGTTCAGCCCTATTCGGAAAGTGTTCTGGTATCAGGGAAGAGCGCCAGAATTGCATCACGCGGAATAGAAAGGGCCGGTCTGTCTCCGGCAAGGGTTGCTGAACTCACTGCGGCATACAGGGAGACAGAGCAGAAGAAGAATGTGCCGGACCGGATATTCCGGAATGAAAGGCCTCGCCCCCTGCTGCTTATTCATTTCATCAAGCCTGAGCCGCGCAGCTCCAGACCGGAAAGCATAGTGCTTCCGGAAGAGTTGACGGCTCTCGGGTTAAGCTTTCGAGTTTTTGATGACTCCGATGTGACAAAGCGGGTTGTATACCGAATCAATCTCGTTGAATTGCGGTCAGGCCAGGAAAGTGCAGGTGAAGAGGAGGATGGTGCGGAGGACGGTGATGACCTCGATTGATCATGTCTGGTCGGACATTTCCGCTCACGCAACGAGCCTGGGAGCTTTCCGGTTGCTCGACGAAGCACATCCTCTCGACCTATTTGCCGGCATTGACCACGAGGGTAGACGGGCACTCATGCTTGTCACAGAGACACAGCCAAGAGAGGTTCCGGCCGCAGGGGTCATCGAGGTTACTGTCACCCAGCGAAATGACGGATTGTATGCCCTTCTCGTTCGCCTGAGTCGGCAAGAGTTGCAAGAGGTGTTCGGACGACTGTGCATGGATCTGGTCGAGGGAACGAGAACGAGCACTAAACAAAGCGGCACGGAGACCTTGCTAAAGCGGCTAAATCGATGGAGGCGCTTGCTCGAAGCAGGCGCACGTCAGGGTCTAAGCAATCTGGAATTGCGTGGGCTCTTTGGAGAACTCTGGTTTCTCTGGACAGTTGCGATTCCTATATTTGGCGACGCCATTGCAATACAAGGATGGAATGGACCACTGGACGCTCCGCACGATTTTCAGTTGGGCGGTGGCCTTGTCGAAGTGAAAACAATACTTCCCGGAGCACACAGTGTTTCGATTGCCTCTGCCGATCAGCTCGAAAGTGGTTCAATTCCGCTTCAGCTTGCGGTCATCGTAACCGACATATCGAGTGGTCTCTCGGTACCCGAGTTGGTAGAGACCATCCGTCGGGGAATCGAAGGTGCATCATTAGCCGCCACTGAGTTCGAACTGCGACTTGCAGAGGCTGGATACACCAACAGAGATGAATATGCGAGCCTGCACTTCACGGCACTCGAGATTCGCTACTACCCTGTTGGGCCAGAGTTTCCGCGGATTACAACTTCTCTCCTCCCCCCAGGGATTTCTCGTGTCACCTATGATCTCGATCTCCTGAAATGTGGAATACCGATGAGCGAATACAGCCATGCAACTGAATGAGTACAGAAACGAATTCCTTGAGGACATCAAGGCTCGCGCCAGTGCCGCGGCGGACTTTACGCACGCATCGTTCGTGGATGTCTGCGCCGACCTGCTGAGTGATGCTGAAGAAATCTGCGATTTCGAGCCCTGCTATTATCGAGGAAGCGGCTCGAAAAACAGATCCCTCGCAGTCGATGGATACGCTCAGGATAGCGTAGACGGGTCGCTACGCCTCGTTGTCGCGGACTTCTCCGGATTGCCCGAGATGCCGACGTTGATTCAGACTCAGGCAAGAGCATCGTTTGGCAAGCTCGTTGCTTTTTGTGAAGATGCCTTTACCGGCCGTCTTCTCGATGAAGTCGACGAGTCGACTCCGGAACACTCTCTGGCGCTTCTCCTTCAGCAGCAGCGAAAACAGATCGCCAGACTTCGGTTTTATCTGATCAGCGACGGCGCCCTCAGTACGCGTGTCAAAGATTGGCCCGAGGGACAGGCTGGTGGCATCCCAACTGAATTCCACATTTGGGACATCAACCGCTTCCACCAAGTGTACGAATCCAAGACCGGAAGAGATGAGCTCACAGTCGACTTTACGCAGGTTGTTCCAGGTGGTCTACCGTGTCTCGCAGCAAGTGTGGATGCCGACAACTACCGCGCCTACCTTTGCGTCATCCCGGGTTCAGTCCTGGCCAGCATCTATCAGCAATACGGAAGCCGCTTGCTCGAAGGAAACGTCCGCTCGTTTCTCGGGGCCAGCAAACTGATCAATAAGAAGATTCGCAAAACAGTGATGTCTGAGCCGACGATGTTCTTTGCTTACAACAACGGCATCTCGGCAACAGCCACTTCCACTGTGACCCAGACTACTGATTGCCTGCGCATTACTGAGGTGACGGATCTTCAGATTGTGAATGGTGGCCAGACCACTGCAATTCTTGCAAATGCCCTCTCGGAAAAAGACCCTGGGCTAGAGAAGACATTCGTTCAGATGAAACTGTCGGTCATTCCACCGGAAACGATCGGCGAGTACACGCCCCAAATCGCTCTCTGTGCCAACACTCAGAATAAGGTCAGTGACGCTGATTTCTATTCAAATCGAGAGTTTCATAGGAGGATTGAACAGATTTCACGTGTGCTCCGTGCCCCCGCCGTTGGCGGGGCGCAATATGGAACACACTGGCTCTATGAACGAGCTCGGGGAACCTACCTCAATGAGCAAGCAAAGCTCACTCCAGCTCAACGGGCGCTGTTTCAGCTGCAGAATCCGCGTAAGCAGCTCATCACGAAAGTGGATCTTGCCAAGTTCGAAAATGCCTGGCGCTATCTGCCTAATGTCGTGAGCCTGGGTGCCCAGAAGAACTTCGTCAATTTCAGCTCCCATGCTCAGATTGAGTGGGAGAGGAATCCAGAACAATTCAATGAGGAATACTACAAGCGCGTTATCGTCAAGGCAATGCTTTTTAGAAAGACTGAAGAATTGGTATCGGATCAGTCGTGGTATCAGGGCGGCTATCGAGCGAACATCGTAGCTTACACCATTGCGAAGTTTGCTCACTTGATCCAGTTCGAGGGCACCGGAGACGCATTCGATTTCAAAGCGTGCTGGACACGTCAGAGCCTTTCTCCGGCTATTGAGAGCCAGTTAACGCTGATTGCCTACGAGGTCTTTGAGGTCATAGTCTCTCCGGACGGCGGGTTGCAAAACGTCACGGAGTGGGCGAAGAAGGAGGTTTGCTGGAGCCGTGTACAAGGGCTTCGCATACCGCTACAGAAGGAATTGGCCGAAGAGCTTGTCGGCCGCGAGAATGATAGAGCAGTCAGGAAGGAAGCCGAAGATCAACAGACGATTATGAGCGGGATTCAGATCCAAATGACCGTGGTGAACCTCGGCCCCCTGTATTGGAAGCAACTGCATACATGGGCTAAGTCACGGTCTCTTCTTAGTCCGGAAGATGAGTCGTTTGTCTCGGTGGCGTCCGGTATGCCGCGAAAGCTGCCAACTGAGAAGCAATCTGCCAGACTGTTGCAGATCAAAGAGAGGGTGGAAATTGAGGGCTTCTTGCCAAGTTGAACCTTGCCTCAGTGCAGCGTACACTTTTCCACCTAAAGCCTGCAGGTACCCGGCAGAATTTGCAGTTGATCACAAGAGCCTCGGTGGTAGTAGCTTGGAATTCTGGACACTAAATAGTTCAGCAGGGTTTTCCATCGGTCCGCGATTCCTACGCACCTATCAATGAGGGGTACCGGAAAACTCGCGGCCTCAAATGCGAATTACGCTTTCGCAAGAACGGCACCATTCTTGACCGATGGCCCCAGGAGAGCCTCCGAGATAGCCGCAATATCCTGGGAATCACTTGGGCAGGTGGTTTCGATTGACGAAACATATTTGCCGTCAGCGTCAGTGATCGCTGCGCCCCAGGTTTCATCTGCGGTTCCCCAGGAAATCTCGCCACCGTCCTTATGTTCCAGCACAACACAACTGATACCACCGCCGGTATCCTGCGAACTTGCAGCAAGTCCCAGCCTGCTCAAGGCAGTCGCTACTGCCTCGACAATTTCGTCTTCGTCCAGCTCTGTAGCCACCTCGCTCATGATGATTTTCCTTTTGGTCCCAGGTTGAAGTCTAAGCCGAACCACTACGCCACTTGAAGGCACGCCTTTGCAAAGGCCTCCGCACTTGGCCAATCTGCCGAAATATAGATGTCCTCGGCCTTGCCGGCTTTGGTCTTGGTTACGACAAAGAAGGAGTAGAGTCTCGGAGACTGGCGGACATCTTCCAGCGAAGCTTCACTCAACTCCTCCCAGAGGAAGTCCTCGTAGTCTTGTCCATTAGGATCTCGGATGTCCTCGGGATCATACTTCTCTGCTATTTCCAGTGCTGCCGCGAGGCTCCTCTTGGCTTCATCATTGACATTACCGAAGACCTCACGGGCGTACGACCGATCGTAGGTCTTCAAAACCTCAATTCGCCAGTCACCTGTTTGCTGCTCGAAGAACACCTCTTGCTGCGGCATCTCGGGCGTCCTCATTTCAATTCTGATTATCCTACTGTGCGGCATGGGAGTCCACTCCCCTTGGGGGCTACGAGACTGCTACAGAAACTTCCCCATCTCTTTGATACCGTCGGGCAGCCCATCCAGCGGCACCATTTGAACGTTCTGAACGATGGCCGAATAACGGCAGCTTATTTCTGGGGCGTGTGGGTCGAGAACCAGAATACGTCTCAGATTCCCGGCCTTCGCGGCCCTCCTCAGCAAGTCGACGATGGCGGTGTCGTATGCCGGCAACGAATACCCGCAGATTATCCAGACGGTGGCTTTACCAAGTTCCTCTTCGGCGGAACCCCAAACCGGTCGTAACCAAGAGGGTATTTCCTTCTCGGGAACCGGCGGGATAATCGCTGCGTCTCCACCGCCTCGAAATGCCGGCCGAAGATCCTGAAACAGTTCAAGCCCTTCCCCTGCGCGGGACCAATTCAGCGAACCATGCAACTTGTAGATGGGGATTGCGCCTTCCAACTCAAGGTGGCTGCCGTAATCAGCCCAAGGCAAGAACGTGCCACGCAATAGCTGCAGTTTCGGAATCCCACCGTAATAAAACCCTGGTCCGAAAACGCGCCTCATCCTTTTGTGTCGCAGCCCGCGCTCGATGAGGATATCGTAGTTAGTGGTCACTGCTGCGACGTGGTTTGCTTTCCCTGTGATCTCGCCCCAAAATGCGGAGTGCGAGGTGCAGTGGAACGGAAACGTAACGCGTGCTCCATAGCGGAAGTTGTTTGTCGTTGTGTCAGAGGACAACGGAGTAGCCAGCGCGGCTCCGATCAACTCCACGGCCCACTCAAACGGCGGGACGGCGCGAGTCGGCACAGGCAAATCCGGAAATGAGAGAGTTGCACATTGCGCTTCAGTCGCCTCTGTTGTTCTCAACGGGTTGTGGCCGAACACATATCCTTTGTTCAAGGCCCAGTTCACGGACTGACGGTGCTTAAACAAGTCTGCTAGGTACTCCTCTGGGTTCCGGGACGGATTCTCGGAAAACCATGCTTCGTAGTCGCGCCACACCGTCTGGAATCTGCGGTTGGCCGCGTCTGAAGAGATGGCCACATTCCGCGTCGAGAAGAGTTCTCTGGTCAGAGGAGCACCTGCGGCGTGCGAGTAGCCCGCACCGAGGATGCAGCAGATTGACCCCATATTTTAACGCTATCATAGGAACGTCAGACCCCGACAAACCGGGCTTTCGCTTCCGTGAAGGCCGAACCTTGTTGTGCGCCGCGGTGGATCGAGCCAATGATGCAGTGCGTCCGAAGTGGAGCGCGGCACACCGGAAGAGATTCAATGCCACCTGGGCAAAGAAGAAAGCAGCCAAAGCAAAAGGGGCCTGAGAACCAGGCCCCTTTTGCTTTCTCGGTTGTTGGCTATGCTGCCGTGTTGGGTAACCGTGTGATGCACTACAGTAGTCCTCATTTTGTGACCATCAATCCCCAAGGCAGCACTAGAACGCCTTCTTCAAGCGGACGTGCTTGGCCGCCGTGCAACACCCCCTGACAAGACATGCTTCGTGCTTCAAATCATCCCGGAAGGCGCGAATTCCAGTTGCGTCACTTGTGGTTACCTGACTGCCCGCCTTGCTTTCCAATGCAACCAACTTGCCAGCCTCTTCCAAAATGAAATCCACTTCGTGCCCCGCGCGGTCGCGCCAGAAGTGCAACTTGCGTTGTTGTGGATCAAGAGCGCGCCGAGTCTCCAGGGTTTGAAACAGCGTTTGCTCCAACCAGAAATCTGCGTCCATGCGGGTCGTTACGTCCGCGGACGACTTGATTCCGGCGAGCCAGACCGCAAGGCCGCAATCCCTCCAGTGCAACTTCGGCGCCTTGACGAGCGCCGTCGAGGGATTGGTCTTGCAGGTCTTGCGAGCGACCGTCAACACAGTGGCGGGCAAGACCTGAAGGGCCGTTTGGAGATTGCAACCAGACCAGCGAGGTTTCGTTCTCCCCAGATCATGAAACAAATTGTTTCACGCGGTGAAATGAAATGCACAACTGAGGCGCTCGGTCACAACTTGAGAATTCGGCCCTCCGGCGTGTGAATACTACGAGCTGTCAGATCGCGAGTGCGGCCAGCGTGGCGGCAAGGTCGTGGAGCCCAATCGCCGCGATCTCGGCATCGATTGGATACTGCCCGCTTCCTGCATTCACCACGAAGCGGCGATCCGGCCCCAAATCCTCGCAGGCGATGTAGAACCCCTTCTCGGGCCGTCCGGCGAGGCTGCGCTTGATCTCGATGGCCCACACGCCATGACCGGGAATCTCCAGTAATAGATCGATCTCCGCACCGGCCGCAGTGCGATAGAAGCTGGCCACAGTGCGCTCGGGCGCCGCCTGAATGAGGTTTTCGATCACAAAACCCTCCCATGAGGCGCCTGCTACTGGATGGCCTGCAAGGTCGTTATATGTCTTGATCCCCAGCAATGCGTGAACCAGGCCACTATCCCGCACATACACCTTGGGAGATTTCACCAGCCGCTTGCCTACGTTTCGATGAAAGGGCGGCAGCCTGCGAACCAGCAGCAGGTCGGCCAGCAGATCGATGTAACGCTGCACCGTGGAAGCGGAGATCTGGAGCGCCGCGGCCAACCGCGAGGCATTCAGCAGAGTGCCTTGACCATGCGACAGCATCGTCCACAGCCGCTCCAGCACACCGGCGGGAATGCGGGGTCCAAACTGAGGTACATCTCGCTCCAGATAGGTACGGATAAAATCCGTGCGCCAACGTAGGCTTGCGCTGTCGTCTTGGGCCAGATAGCTGCCGGGAAAACCTCCTCGCAGCCAGAGTTGGAGCAGCGTGGGCTCGTCGGCAGGCAGTTCCAGGGTAAAAAACGGTCCCATGTCAACGTAGGTAATGCGTCCGGCCAGGCTTTCTCCAGACTGCCGAAGCAAATCAATGGAGGCGGAGCCGAGAATGAGAAAACGGCCCGTGGCATGGCCCGCGCGCCGGCCTTGATCGATGATGCCGCGCAGCGAGCTGAACAACTCCGGAACGCGATGAATTTCGTCCAGCACGACCAGGCTGTTCTCATATTGGCGGAGGAAGAGGACTGGCTCGACCAGCTTATCCCTGTCCTCTCGTGCCTCCAGATCAAGATAAAGTGCTCCGGGGTGCGAGTCGGCAATCGCTCGCGCCAAGGTGGTTTTCCCAACCTGCCGCGGCCCGATGATCGCCACAGCCGCCTGTCTTTTGAGAGCCTGCTCGATTGAATTGGCAACAGACCGATGGATCATACTTGTATATTAAGCTCATCATGCGTGATTTGCAAGGATAAATCAGTTGGGCAAGTCGTTCTTCCTATCTAGGCATGGAACCGAACCGGCAATCTATCCGGCATTCTGTATGCATTCGCTCTCGCTCAAGATGCTTATTTTGATATATTTGAAGCCAGTGCATAACCGGCAATGGATTCTCCAATCCGCCGGTCCCAGAGTGCCAGTGCGCCTGGGCTTCCCCATCGCAGTTGTGGAACACTGGTTCCCCGCGCTCTATCCGGCAGGTTTCCACTGAGAGTTGGGCGAGGTGAGAAACCAAGACAAAGGTACAAACGAAGGTACAATTTCCAAGCCCCTATGCTCTCTAAAGGACTTACGGCTTCTTCGCGCGCTGCAAATTATACCGTAACTCTATGATTCTAATAGAAAATAGACTCTGTCACGGCAGAGGTCGCGGGTTCGAGCCCCGTCGTCCCCGCCATAGAAAACAAAGAACATAGGGACGTTTTCTAAGGCACAAACAACAGCACAAAAACAGCACAAGAGGTTTAGCGCAGGTTAGTAAAATGCGCAAGAGCATGAAAAGGCCCCCCGAATTCGGGGGCTGTTACGAAACTGAACCGGCTTGAACAAGAAAGGCGCTCCTAAACTGGGGCGCCCTTTGTTTTTGGGTTGAAGCTGGGATGAGGCTTTTGGTTTAGGGGAGTGCCTGAACGAGCCTCGGTGCGCCGGGCAGGTTGACCATGCGCTTTAGGTTGCAGGCCATCGTTGCTAGCCCGATTTCGGTGCGTGCTCCATTGAGGCCGCGCAGCAGCAGGCGGGGATATCCGAAGATGCGGTTGTCGTTCGCCAAAGTTCAATCTAGGCGTGAAATGGGCTCTGTTTAACGGCTAAGACGAGAGAGGGGATTGGAAGAAGAGATCGAATTGGCCAGCATCTGATCGAGACGGAAGTTGTGGTTGCGTGAGGAACGGCCAATCAAGCGCACTGCGGCTACAAGCACCGCAGTTCAGCTCTGGATCTTGCCGGTCAAGCTGAAAGCGCGCCGAGTGGAGCTTTAAGCAGCGAGGTCGTAGCCGTGGTCACGCTGGAGTCATAAAGGTCCTTCGCGCCCACTCCGGTCGTTCCCAGTCACAGCTGGTACTCCGCCGGTCTTGCACCGTTGTTCCAGGTAAAGGTTTGGCACGAGGATAGCGTTCCTGACGACGGAGTCAACGTGGCCGTCGTCGATTGACCTTCCGCTGTCATACCCGCCGGCAAGAGACAAGTCAAAAGCGCCAAAAGCATGGCGCTCCAGTGTTTGCTTCGCTGGGAATAGGAACGGCCGATCCGCGAGTGGTTGAGTGATACTGAAGGATCAGCAGGAAATGAAGCGGCGGATCCAAAAAATACGCCGCATGAATGCACAAGCATGCCTGTGTTTCTCACTTCGATTTGTTCCTGTTCAACAACGTGTAACTATGCAGATCGGCAACCAAAGCCGCTTGGCTGCGCTTCCGGCTTCGGGAGGAGATGAAATCCTCCTAAACTCGTGGCCGCTTTACAGTGGTACCCACTAGTTGAGTTACTAATAGGAAGTGATATCAAACCAAGGTAATCTAATAATGTGACTTAGGGTGCCAGGTCACCACATTCGGGAAAGTGAATCGATCATAGTGCGGCCGGGGGGTAATCGCGGCCATCAGCTTCGTCGGTCATACGCTTCCCTTATGAACCGGGCCGTTTCACAAAACCTACTGCTCTCTCAATAACTTACCGTTCGCAAAAGAGGGAAACATGCCATTACTGAAGAGTGGCAAAACTAGTTTGTCGCCCCCTAGGACTTACCGCATTGCGACGGAAATCGGATAGCTCCTTCAGATTGTTCCCCGCGGCTTCAAACCCATTGCTATTACGCGCCGGGATCGAACAGGCTGGCTCTCGAGCTACTCGATAGCGCCTTTCGCAGCAGGGAAACGATTGCGGCAGTCGCCCCCAGGACGATCCCGGATGAAGGTTGCAAGTATGGCCTTAAACAGGCAAATAACGGGGATAATGGTCACTCTTTGCCGATTCTGAGGGGATATTCTCCCGGAAATCGTCGTTAGCCCCCGAATATACCTCTTTAGTTACCTAGTCTAGGTTATTTTAGCGATGTCATTCCGCTAGAATAAAACGCATTTTTAACGCACGAACATGATAAAAGATACGATAATGGCGAAACTGATTAAGCGAGCTGTGCACAATCGGGGCGTTTCCGAATTTTAAGTGGGAATCGAACCCAAATTCGCGAGCAAGTTTACCGGCCCAGAGCTTTCTTCTGGAACTTCGTAGAGGCTTTTAGCTTCTGGGCAGAAATCTAATTCTTGAAGTCTTTGTAACGGTTCATCGGACCCGAGTGGCAAGTTGTTCCCCTTTTTCAGCTTCTGCCCGGGAGCTTGTCTTGGTTTAAGAGCAAAAGCGAATCTGCTCACATTTTAAGGAATAGCGAGCCCGCAACGACGGGCTTGTCGCATGGAATGGAATGCGCGCATGGGTATTTGTTGCGCAGAAAAAGTGAAGATCATTCTGTAAAGACCGATTAAAGCCTTCGGGTGCTGTTTCTCAAAAGACACTGATCCCGGACGAAAAGGCACGGAATGTTCAACACCCACGCTCGAACTTCACTCTCTTGCTTTCGGGAATGGTCAAGTGAGGACGATTAAACATGGCGACTTTACCTAAGGTTGCACTCTCCCCGATTCGCGTCTTGATTGCGAATGGTCATACTCTCTTTCGAGAGGGACTGCACAGACTGCTTGAAGCAGGCGGTTTCGAAGTGGTAGGTGAGACTGCGGATGGCGAATCAGTGGCTGCCTTGGCGGAACGGACTCAGGCCGACGTCATACTTCTGGACCTGGCGATGCCTCGGAAGAACGCAATTGAGATCTTGCGTGCACTATCCGCATTAGACGTTCCCGCGCGAACGCTACTGCTGTCATCCGCTTCTGATGATCGAACGCAAGTGGTTCGCGCCATAAAGCTGGGCGCATACGGGGTCATTCCGCAGGAGTCCACAACCCAGCGCCTGTTTGAGAGCATTCGCTGCGTAATGGACGGCCAGTACTGGATTGGAAGAGATAGTTTATCGGAGTTGGTGAGAGCGCTGCGCAATGATAGTCCTCCTGAAGGATCATCCAGGCAGAAACGCTTCGGATTGACGCCGCGCGAACTTGAAATTATAACTCTTGTTGTGGCGGGTTATTCGAATCCGGATATCGCACAAAGATTCTCGATCAGTGGACAGACGGTAAAACACCACGTCAGCAATATATTTGATAAATTGGGCGTCTCAAATAGGCTTGAACTCGCTCTTTTTGCCGTCAATCACCATCTGACAATCGAAGCTCTCTGAGTTAACTACGGAGCGGTCGCCGGCTGCGCAGGAGAGTTGCGTGGCTAGCTTCCATGGTCCCAAGGATAACTTCTGCCTATCTCACTCGTAACCACCTGATCAGTGCCTGCCGGAAATCCGTAACTCTCCAAGGTTCAAGGAAGATAGAACCACGCAGTATCATTCCAATGCTACCGCAGGGCTATTGTAACCGAAGGTTCGCTCAAATAGGCTTGGTTTCTCACGATGAAAGGGCTCGAGGTCAAGCGCGGTTGGAATACTGTCGCGGGCGAGTCTACCCCGGGACGGGATGGCGGTTTACGCGACCGAGTAACCCGGGCCCAGCGGTATGAAATCGACACAATTGTGCGGTACCGCATCAGAGGAGAAAAGGAATGGCGTGAGGGGGCAATGAA
This sequence comes from uncultured Acidobacteriaceae bacterium, assembly GCA_963808695.1. Classification (GTDB taxonomy): domain Bacteria; phylum Acidobacteriota; class Terriglobia; order Terriglobales; family Acidobacteriaceae; genus Telmatobacter. The sequence continues at coordinate 318,868 of CAWEHF010000002.1, read as the reverse complement.
GAATATCAGCACATCGGGAGTTCTACTTCACGCGGCGAACTCCCTTCCCCTGGATACAGTCATTGAGATGAGGTTCTCTCTGCCGGTGCGCTTAAACGGCGAAAATGCTGCAGAAGTTCTTTGCCGAGGTTCAGTAGTCAGATCCGCTAAATGTGAGGGGCCGGGCGTAGATGTATTGGTGGCAGCGAGGATTTATCATTCGCGTTTTCTTCGTCAGAAGGACAAAAAGGACGAGGGGCCAAGGTATTTCTCCGGCGAAACTTTTCTGAGGTTCGATCTGAGGTTCAATTAGAGGACCTCCTCACGCAAAATTTACGTGTGCTGTATAGCGGAAATCGGGTCCCGGACGCAGGTTAGCGGCTGGCAGCTCGAGGTCTTTGGTGGAATGTGCAAACAATGGGCTATGTAGCTCACAGGGCGAAGCTACGTCCGACAGCCGAATTCCGGGAGCGCATTCAAAAACGGGGAACCCGGGAGAAGAGCCCGAAAGATAGAGGAAAAACAGAGAATGCTGACAGTAATTGAATCCCCTGCAATTGAAGCCGCCCTTCCCTGGTGGGCGGTCTATACCCGCCACCAGCATGAAAAGACGGCGGCGGAGATGATGACTTCAAAGGGCCTGGAAGTATTTCTGCCCTTGTATACGACGGTGCGGCGATGGAAAGACAGGCGCAAACTGTTGTCTCTGCCGCTCTTCCCAGGGTACGTGTTTGTACGGGGAACACCTCTACGGCGGCTGCTGGTTCTGACAACGCCCGGCGTGCATATGATTTTGAGCCGGGGCGACCAGGCGGCGACTATCCCGGAAGAAGAGATCGAGGCGATCCGCAGGACATTGGAAGGTAACTATCGTGTCGAGCCGCACCCCTTCCTAAAGTGCGGCCAACGGGTACGAGTTAAATGCGGCTCGCTTAGCGGAGTTGAAGGCATTTTGGTGCGGAAGAAGAGTGTATTCCGTCTGGTTCTTTCAGTGCAGATGCTGGCGCAGTCCGTGTCAGTGGAAATCGATGCCGCGGATGTTGAGCCGGTGGGCACGGGGGCGGCTACACTGCCTGCTGAGCGCGAATTGTCAGCCACTCAATCGCCGCGATATTCGATTCCTCCTTATGGAATCCGACCGGAACCGGACGCGGTGGCGCCGAAGAGTACAGCCATTGCCGGGTAACGGCGCAGAAGGAACGGGAGCTTACCATAAACAGCTGCGGTTGGGGCCATATGAAAATCTCTTCGAGGCGCTTCCTGAGTATCGGAGTCTTCGTGCTCGCACTTTCCGGACTTGCGCTGGGACAAGCAGCTGCCGGTTCTGACCACCCCGCACAGCCGGCAGTTCTATCACCGGCGGCAGTGCTACAGCCAGCGGCGCCGGACTTGAAGAATACACCGGGCGCGGACTACGTCATTGGGAATGACGACATGCTGGGAGTTAACGTCTGGAACGAACCGCAGCTCACCCAGTCTGTTCCAGTGCGATCGGATGGCAAGATATCGCTGCCGCTTATCGGAGAAGTACAGGCCTCCGGGCGCACTCCATTGCAGCTCAAAGACGATATCACTGCCAAACTTCGGTCGTTCCTATCGGCTCCAAATGTAACCGTGATTGTTCAGCAGATAAACAGCCAGAAGTTCAATATTCTGGGACGCGTGCTAAAACCGGGATCGTATCCTCTACTGGCGACCACAACCATTCTGGACGCAATTGCAGAGGCCGGGGGATTTCAGGATTTTGCGAAGCAAAAGAACATCTACGTTCTGCGGCGGAGTCCCGAGGGTAGTGAAACCCGCATCAACTTCAACTACAAAGATGTCATCCGGGGCAACCACCCCGAAGAGAACATCAAGCTCAAGCCGAGCGACACGATTGTCGTACCTTAAAGGGCCGCCTATGCGCGGGCAAGTTTTACTTATTGCGATGCTGGCAACGACGGCGGCAAGGTCACAAGTTGCGCCGAGCGCGACGGGCGGAGCTCCGACATCGCAGACGCAGATGATGACGCCTCCACCAGTAAGCGGTGCGAATTATCCGACGGAAGTAGGCGGTGAAGTGCGGACCAACTACCTGCGGGGCGGCCTTACTTCCACCACTGCCTACGTCAACAATCTCTATTCAGGCGGCGGTAACGCATCGATTGCTGAGACGACCGTGTCGGTGCTGCCAGCGATCACCTATGATGCAACTACAGCCAGGCGCCACACAATGGTCACCTACAGTCCTGGATTTACCTTCTACCAGCCATCGAGCGCACTAAACGAAGTGGATAACAACGCTGCTGTTGACTACGATCTTCGTTTGGTCGGGCATACGATGCTCAACGCCTCCGACAGTTTCCAAGACAGCTCTTCGCCCTTCAGTCCCGAGGATGCCGGAGCCGGCGGAACGGTGTCGGGGGCACCGGAATCCTCCACGCCGGGGGTTGTTCCTCCCTTTGCAAAACGGCTGACGAATTCCGCCAATGTGGAACTTAGCATGCAGACGGGGCGAAACGTGATGATCGGAGGCTCCGGTACTGCGACGGAGCTGCACTATCCGAATCCGGCCCAGACACCCGGCCTCTACGACTCGAGCTCGCGCGGCGGCTCTGTCTTTTACAATCGCCGTATCTCCAGTTCCCAATATTTCGGCGCCACCTATCAGTATTCGGATATGCTGGCGAATCCTGGAAGCGGGACCGATACGACGCAGACCCATACCGTGTCGGGGTTTTACACCTACCATCCAGCCGCTAGGCTTTCGCTATCGGTATCCGGCGGACCGCAATACTACCGGACCGTCGAGACACCGCTGCCGGCTATGGGTTCGTGGGGGACGTCCGTGTCGACAAGCATGGGCTGGCAGGGAACGCGCACCAGCTTTGCAGCGAGTTACTCGCAGGGAATCACCGGGGGTGGTGGATTGCTCGGAGCCTATCACTCAAGGAGCGCCAACGCTACGGCGCGGTGGCAGATGGCGCGCACGTGGACTGCGTCAGCTTCAGGAGCTTACTCCATCAACAAAACTGTCAATGCGCTCTTAATAACTGGAGAGCCGGGCGGCCACTCCGTGTCCGGAAGCGCGACGCTTGATCACCCCATAGGGGAGCAATTCAGCATCGCATTCCATTACGATCGCATACACCAAAGTTACGATGAAATCGCCGTGATAGCGGCTAACCCTGACAGCGATCGCGAGACGATCTCGATCACCTGGCATTTCCAGCGTCCATTAGGTAGATAATCGTGCCCGAAGAAATAGAAGAGAATGCAACGCAACCACCCGAGATAGGCCGCTATCTCGACATAGTTCGCCGACGTCATCTGATCTTCCTGATTTTGCTGTTGCTGGGATGGGCAGCGGTATGGGGATCAAGCTGGTTTCTTCCGGCGCAGTACAAATCGAGCACGCTCATCCTGGTTGAAGAACCGGCGATGCCAAAGAACTATGTCGAACCCAATGTGAACGACAATCTGCAGGACAGGCTGCAAAGCATCACGCAGCAGATTCTCAGCAGAACACGCCTCCTTCTGATTATCGACAAGCTGCATCTTTACCAGGGCGAACGACAGCCATCTACCCCGGACGGAAGGGTGGAGCGGATGCGCAAGGACATCGACATCGAGCTGGTAAGGGATCCGCAGAATCAGGCAATCACGGCGTTCCGGGTCTACTACACCGCCCCGGATCCTCATATCGCGCAACAAGTGACCAGCGAACTGACGAACCTGTTTATCGATGAGAATCTCAAGGTCCGTCAACAGGAGTCGGAAAACACAACGCAATTCATTGAGTCCCAGCTGGCGACCGCTCGCGCCAGCCTGGCCGACCAAGATGCGAGGGTTCGGGCGTTCCAGGCAGCGCATGAGGGAGAATTACCCACTGAGGAAGCGACCAATCTGCAGGTTCTGAGCGGATTGCAATCACAACTGCAAAACGAACAGGACGCGTTGGGTGCAGCAAGACAGCAGAACGTTTTCCATCAATCTCTGATTGAGCAATACCACGCCATGAATGCAACGCACCGGACCACGGTCAGTGGAAGTGCTTCCGGTCTGGAGGCTCCTTCCGGTCTGGAAGACATTGACAAGCAGCTCGACATGTTGAAGTCAAAGCTGCAGGATCTCAAGACCCGATACACGGATCAGTACCCCGAAGTCCAAGAGATGAAGGACGAGATCGCCGAGACCGAAAAGACAAGAGAGCAGATGATCGCCAGCCTGAAGAAGACGCCGGACGGGAAGGAGAAAACCGCCAGCAACCAGACGCAAGCAATCGAAGACCCGGCGCAGAACGCACCGCTCCTGCAGCTCCAAAGCCAGCTGCAGGCTGATCAGCTCGAGATTTCGAACCGTCAAGCGGCGATCGACAACCTCAAATTGAGGATCAATCAGTATCAATCGCGGCTGAGCGCGGAACCAGCAGTCGATCAACAGCTGGCGGATCTGACGCGGGGGTATGTACAATCCCAGGAAAACTATAACGACCTTCTGAAGAAAGAGAATGATTCGCAGATGGCCACGAGCATGGAACAGATGCAGCAGGGCGAGCGGTTCATGATGATCGATCCTCCGAGTTTGCCTCTGCGGCCCGATTTCCCCAATCGCCTGAAGATGTGTGAAATGGGATTGGGTGCTGGATTTGCGCTTGGGCTGCTGGTAGTGGTGCTACTGGAATCACAGGACGACCGCTTGTACAGTGACCGGGAGATCGGAAAACTGATTTCCGTGCCGGTCATTTGCGAAATTCCTGAAATTCTCGAACCGTCAGACACAAGGCGCCAAAAGCTTAGAACGGCGGTGGGTTGGGCCATGGCCGTGCTGGTGGTAAGCGCCATAGTCTCCGGCTCAGCATTCAGTTATTTCCATTCTTAGGGCTCGCGCGGCAATGTACAAATCATTCTTCCATCTCGTTCGCAATCCATTCGATCTTACTCCCGACCCATTTTGCTTTGTGTCGACGAGGAGGCACAATGAGGCACTGGCCGCTCTGTATTATGGGGTCCGCTGGCATAAGGGCTTTGTCGTGGTCACAGGAGAAGTGGGCACAGGAAAGACGCTCCTATTACGCTGCCTGCTGAGGCTGCTCAAGGAAAGCAAGGACATCGCATACGCCTACGTGTTCAATGGCCGGCTCACGCCGACAGAGTTCCTGCAGTATATTCTCTGCGATCTTGGCCTTCAGGCCGCCGGTAAGAACAAGAGTGAACTGCTGCTCGAGCTGGGCCAGTTTCTGGTTTCCCGGGGATCGAAGAAACTCACCACTGTGCTGATCGTCGATGAAGCTCACCTTCTCTCCGAAGACATATTGGAGGAGATTCGACTGCTCTCGAACCTGGAGACGGCCGACGATAAGCTGCTGCAGATCGTGCTGGTCGGGCAACCGGAGCTGGACGATAAACTCGATTCTCTCGGGTTGCGGCAGCTGAAACAGAGAATTGCGCTGCGCGCGCAACTGGCGCCATTGGACAGCAGTGAAACCGGCACGTATATCGAGAAGCGACTGCAGATTGCCGGGGCAGACCTCCAGGGCAACCCGATATTTCCCGCGGAAGCAGCGGCGACCGTGTTCCTGCACTCGCATGGCCTGCCGCGGCTTATCAATACGATCTGTGAGAACGCGCTGATTGCGGCCTATGCCCGGCAGTGCCATTCAGTAACTCCGGAGATCATCCAGGATGTCGCGAGGGAATTCCGGCTGGATGTAACGCCGTCGCGCGACGACGAGGGGACAGGGAAAACCAGCGAGAGCGATCTTCGCCAGGCTGCGAGCGCCATGCTCGACGTTTTCGCTAGCCTGCGGAAACCCTAGGCGAACAGTCCCAGCTTCGAATCGGCAGCGGGCACAGAACAGAGTAAACATGAGCTACATATTTGACGCTCTGCAGCGCTCGCAGGCAGAGCGCACCAAAACCGATGATCGAGGATCGCTGGCAGCCATCGAACTGCTGGAGCGCGCGGAGCGTCAGGCCACAGCGGAACGCAGTTCTGAGTCGCTGCAGGAGCAGCCGGCCGAAATCGGGATAGAGCATCAGGGGACGCAGTTCAGCGGCGAAGGCTTCGGGCGGGGCACAACAGAGACGGGTCCGATTGCAATCACGAATGCACTACAGGATGAGGAACGGCGGGAGATCTTCGGCCAATTCCCGACTCTGGAAGTATCGCAACCCAGGCACAGCCGCCTGGTATGTCTGGCTGATAACGATAGCCCTGCAACGGAGGCATTCCATCTTCTGGGTGTGCGCCTGCGGGACCTACGCAGAGAGCGCGAGTTCAAAAGTCTGCTGATTACGAGCACAGTGCCGAAGGAAGGCAAAAGCGTGGTGGCTTCCAATCTGGCCTGCACACTTGGCTCCGGAGAGCGGCAGAAGGTGCTTCTCCTGGACGGCGATGTGCGGCGCCCAATGCAATCCGAAATTTTTGGACTCGCTCAAGTTCCGGGGCTCTGCAATTACCTGCTGGGCAAGCGCAGCCTGACCGCCTGCCTATACCATCTTCCGAAAGCGGGAATCTGGATTCTGCCAGCGGGCGACAACCAGGGTGATTTCCGGGAAATGATCCAATCCCCGCAACTGTCCGCTTTGATGACGACGCTGAACTCCTGGTTTGATTGGATCGTGATTGATTCGCCGCCGGTGCTGCCTATGGTCGACACCAGTATATGGGCGCGGTTGACAGACGGAATCCTGCTCGTGGCCCGTCAGGGGACAACCAGGAAAGGGAAACTGCAGAAGGGTCTGGAATCGCTCGACCCCAACAAGCTGCTTGGCGCAATGCTGAACTCTTCGAAGAGCACCCGTGATAGCTACGATTACTATTATGGCCGCGCACCTAAAGCCGCGGAGCACTCGGAGAGCGCCGTAGACTGAGTCCGAGTTTGGAAGCACGTGCTTCCGGCGGGTTATATAGCTCCGCAACGCCCCGCTTATCGCGCCGGAAACGGAGTAAAGCCCCCAAAAACAATGGATCATTCCAGCGCTTCCGAGCTCTTCGAACAGGCCGTCGCCGAGCACCTGGCAGTGATCCGCATGCTATCCGCGCAGCGACCAAAGCTGGAGCAGATTGCTGAAACGATGTCCGCGGCCGTCACTGCCGGCAAGAAAATTCTGTGGCGCGGAAATGGGGGCAGCGCCGCTGACGCACAGCATCTTGCGGCTGAGCTGGTGGGACGCTTCGGGCGCGAGCGGCGCGGTTTGTCTTCCATTGCGTTAACTACAAACACCTCAATCCTGACGGCCATCGGCAACGACTACGGATATGAACAAGCATTCCGGCGCCAAGTGGAAGCGCTTTGTGTCGCGGGAGATGTCCTTATTGGAATCTCCACATCAGGCAACAGCCGCAACGTCTGTCTGGCGCTTGAAGCCGCACGGAATATGGGCGCGTTCACAGTTGCGTTCACCGGGCAGGGGGGCGGAGCTGCGGCAGAGATAGCGGCTCTCACTTTGCGTGTGCCATCCCAGGAGACTCCCCGCATTCAGAAAGCCCACATTCTCTGCGGTCATTTTTCTTGTGTGACTGGATCGAGCGTCGTGTATGCGAACAAGACGACGCCCAGCAAGCACTGGATTCACGATGAATCCAACTCCTTTTGGGGCCGGGCACCCCAAGTACCCATCCCGGCAATCCACGGATCGACGGCAGAAGGGGCATCACCAAGCGGCCTGCAAACGATTGACAGTGCCCGGGAATACCGGTCAGGCCAGTGGCGCCTTGTCGTGACTTCAACAATCTGAATCGATCCACAGAATCACAACAAACACTGCCACAGCGGCCGATCCATATCTGACTGTCCGGAGAGGAGTACCCTTGACTCGTCTACGAGTGGAGAATGCCTTACATCTGGAAGACCTTCTGTCTGGTCCTCGGTCCGAAGTGGTTCGGGAAGTTCTGAGCGAAGAAGCCTTCCGGCGTATGATCGCCATCGAGCGGAAGAGGACGGAGCGAACGAACGAACCCTTCTTGCTGATGCTGCTTGAGTGCGTTGACCGTCAGACGGCAGGAAAGTTCACTCGTGCTCTCGATAACCTGATGACCGTACTGCTGTCGGCCACGAGGGATACAGATGTGATCGGTTGGTACCGGCAGCATCAGGCGATCGGGTTGCTGTTCACCGGGCTTGCTTCCGATTGCAAGAACACTTCCCTTGGCACAATCCTGAGCAGAGTGAGCGCCATACTGCAGGACAAACTCACCTTTGAGCAGTTCAGTGAAATCTCGATCTCGCTCCACTTCTTCCCCGATGACTGGAATAAGAACGATTCCGGAGGCCCGAGCAATCCGGTACTCTATCCGGATCTGCATGAGTTGGTAAAGGGCAAGCGCAGGACACAGAGTCTCAAGCGAGCCATTGACATCCTTGGCAGCGCGCTCCTGATGATCTTGTTCCTGCCTCTGTTTGTGTTGATAGCGATTGCGGTGAAGGCGACTTCCAAAGGACCGGTCTTCTTCAAGCAACAGCGCGTGGGGCAGCACGGCCGGTACTTCACTTTTTTGAAATTCCGATCGATGCGGGATAGTAACGATCACAGCGCTCACCGCGAGTATGTGAAGCAAATGATCGCCGGCAATGCAGAACAAATTTCGCTGCATGGAAGCGGTGAAGGCGTGTATAAGCTGGTCAACGACCCGAGAATCACGCCGCTGGGACGATTTCTGCGCAGAACCAGTTTGGATGAACTACCGCAGTTCCTTAACGTACTGAGGGGAGAGATGTCCCTGGTTGGGCCACGGCCACCGATTCCCTATGAAGTTGCTGCATATCAAACCTGGCACCGGCGCCGACTATTACAGGTGAAGCCGGGGATTACCGGGCTATGGCAAGTGACCGGGCGCAGCCGGGTAAGCTTCGATGACATGGTCCGCCTGGACCTGCAATACGCGAACTTCTGGTCTCTGTGGCTTGATTTCAAGATTCTGATGCGCACTCCTGCCGCAGTGATCAAGGGTGCCTATTGAGAGCCGCACGCCGGCCGACGGCGGAACGGCTTTCATCGAAACAGCAACCGATTCCCAGAGGATGTTCTCAAGGTTGGCCAGTAATGTCCGGTCATTGGGAAGGATGGTGAAAGCGTCGTGAACTTCGGAGTAATTGGTTACGGATACTGGGGCCCAAATGTGGTGCGGAACCTGGCCAGTCTGGATGGTTCCCAGGTTATTTCCATTGCAGAACAAAATGAGAAGGCGCGGCAGCGAGCACAGAAAGCTTATCCCAGCATTCATGCGACTGCGGACACACAGGGAGTGATTTCGTCTCCGGAAATTGATGCCGTTGCCATCATTACTCCGGTGTGGACGCATTATGAGCTGGCAAAAGCGGCGCTCGAAAACGGCAAGCACGTGTTCGTCGAGAAGCCCTTTACCAGCACGACCGAGCAGGGAGAAAAGCTGATCGATCTCGCCATGAAGAAAAACCTGCGGATCATGGTAGATCACACCTTTCTCTTCACCGGAGCGGTGAAGAAGATCTCTCAGCTTCTGAACGAAGGAACGCTGGGAAGGCTTTACTACTACGACTCAACGCGCGTGAATCTTGGGCTCTTCCAACACGACATCAACGTCCTGTGGGATCTTGCACCACACGATCTGTCGATCATGGACTACTTGATCCATGCAACGCCTGAGGCGATAGTAGCGACCGGACAAAGCCATCTGAACGGCCACGAGGACGTGGCCTTTATGACTCTTTATTTTCCCGACAATGTGATTGCACACATCAACGTGAACTGGCTGTCTCCAGTGAAGGTGCGCACTACGCTGATCGGCGGAGAGAAGCGGATGGTGGTGTGGAACGACCTGGAAGCCGACGAGAAACTCAAGGTGTACGACAAAGGCGTAAACATAGACAGCCGCGAAGGGGTCTACGAACTGCTGGTGAGTTATCGCTCCGGCGACATGTGGGCGCCTCAACTCGAACAGGTTGAGGCCCTGCGCGAGGAACTTACCTATTTCGTCGATTGCGTGTCGAGCGGCCAGGAACCGCATAACGATGGCTGCGCCGGCCTGCGCGTCGTGAAGATGCTGGAGGCTGCAACAGAATCACTGAAGAACAAGGGAGCGCTCGTCAATCTGTGAATACCTGGAATTGCATCGCCGACGACGTAACGCTCGGCACGAACGTAAAACTCTCGCGCTTTATCAACCTCTATGGATGCTTGATCGGCGACGAAACCAAAATCGGCGCTTTCGTGGAGATCCAGAAGAATGCCCGTGTGGGCAAAAGGTGCAAAATCTCGAGCCACACCTTCATTTGCGAAGGTGTGGTGATTGAGGATTATGTCTTCATCGGCCACGGAGTGACGTTCACCAATGACACGTACCCGCGTGCCACCACTGCCGCTGGAACTCTTCAAACAGAAGCGAATTGGAAAGTTGAACCGACAGTCGTTCGAAAAGGGGCGTCGATCGGTTCCGGCGCCACGCTTCTCTGCAATATCAGCATCGGTGAAAACGCGATTGTAGGCGCCGGCAGCGTAGTCACTAAAGATGTTCCACCCAACTCAATCGTGGCCGGGAACCCGGCCAGGGTTTTGCGCTATATCCAGACAAGTTTGGAGGAGCCTAATGTCCGTTGCTAGCAATATTCCTTTTCTCGATCTCGTTACACCCCATTTAGAACTGGAGCAGGAACTTACGGGAGTATTTCGCAAGGCGCTGCATACGGCTGGCTTCATCGGCGGCCCCATGGTTGAAGAATTCGAAACCTGCTTCGCAGAATTCTGTGGAGTAGAATATGCCGTTGCCGTCAGTAGCGGGACGGATGCGCTGCGCTTCGCTCTCATCGCGTGCGGGATTCTGTGCGGCGATGTGGTCGTGACCGTACCACACACCTTCATCGCCACCACCGAGGCTATCTCCCAGTCTGGCGCCTTGCCGGAGTTCGTCGACATCGACGAACAGACATACAATATGTCCGTCGACAGGCTGCGGGAATATCTGGAAGAGAAGTGCACGCGGAACGAGTCCGGAGCGCTGATCAGCCTGCGCAGCAATCGCCGCGTAACCGCGATCGTGCCGGTGCACCTTTACGGGCAGATGGCGGACATGGATGGAATTCTCGCGCTCGCCGAAGAATACGGCCTTGCGGTGATCGAGGACGCGTGCCAGGCGCACGGAGCGGAGTACTTCTCGCGGCGGCTGAATCGCTGGATGAAGGCTGGTTCGATGGGGCGCGCAGCGGCCTTCAGCTTCTACCCGGGCAAGAACCTGGGAGCCTGTGGAGAAGCCGGAGCAGCTGTTACCAACGACAGCAGAGCTGCGGCCAAGATGCGGATGCTGCGTGACCACGGACAGGCGCATAAGTACTACCACGACGTGGAGGGTTATAACGGGCGCCTTGACGCGATCCAGGCCGGCCTGCTCAACGCCAAGCTGGCATATCTTTCAGAGTGGAACGCACAACGTCGTGAAAGGGCCGCCGAGTACGGTCGGATGCTGGCGGACAACGACGCGATCCTCTGCCCCTATGAGCCCTCATGGTCACGCGCCGTGTACCATCTCTATGTGATCCGCACCGAGGACCGCGACGGGATGATGAAGCACTTGAAAGGCGCCGGCATCGGAACCGGGATTCATTATCCCATCCCGCTGCACATGCAGAAGGCCTATTCCTGGCTCCATTACAGTCCGGCTGATTTCCCCGTCGCGCGTCGCATCGCGGCCGAGATCGTCTCCCTCCCGATGTTCCCGCAGCTCACCGCAGAACAGCAGGTCCGGGTGGCCGACGAGAGCTTCGCCTTCACTTCCCGGATCTCTCACAAAGAGGTCGCAAGCGTCGAGATTCCGGCACTGCTCACACAGCAGAGAGCCTAGGGGGACCAGCCGAAAGGGGCCGGAATTGTCTGCTTGAGCAACATCGGCAGAAGCAGTTCACTTCGGGTAGAGCCCAGGGGAAACTGATTCCTTGTCGCGCGATAGGCTTCAGCCCCAGGATCCAATTGGACAGCATGTTCAAGAGGAGGAAATAAAACAGTGGCAGATGAAAGCTGCGTTGTTGTCGTCGGGCTCGGGGAAGTCGGCAGACCGCTCTTCGATCTCCTGTCGAAGTCTCATCGAACGGTTGGGCTGGATATAGCACCCCTTAGTGAAGAGGTTGAGCAGACAGACTTTCTCCACGTGTGCTATCCATTCCAAATAAGGGACTTTGTTGGGGAAACCGCTCGTTACATCGAGCGCTTCCAACCCAAGATCACTGTCATCAACAGCACTGTTTCAGTTGGAACAACCCGTCTGATCGCAGAGCGCACTGGCACCACGGTTGTCAATAGCCCTGTGCGCGGCAAGCATGCACGGATGCTGGAGGAGTTATCACGTTACACCAAGTTCATTGGCGCCCTCGATCCTGCCGCAGGTGAACAAACGGCGCAGCATTTCCAGTCAGCGGGCTTAAAGACCAAGGTGCTTTCCTCCCCCGAAGCCTCTGAGCTCGCGAAACTCACCGAAACCACTTATTTTGGCCTGATGATCGCATGGGCTCAGGAAATCGAGCGATACTGCGACAAGACAGGTGCAAACTACGAAGAGATCATCTCGTTTTACGACGAGATCAAGTTCTTCCCCACTGTGAAGTATTTCCCCGGTATTATTGGTGGCCACTGCGTGATGCCGAATATAGAGATTCTTCGCAAATTCACTGAATCGAAGCTTCTCGAAGCTATCGAGATTTCCAATCAGAACAAGATCGAGCGTGAATCGTGCGGAATCCCGATTGCCAACACCGCCGAGCAAGTCGCGGTGTGATCCCTCTTCATGACTGCCCAAACAGATAACGAAATAGGCAGCAATGCTGCTCACGCGGCAGAGCTGTCCCTTTCACCAATACCGATGACCATACCGGGATCCATGCTGGCCGGAAAGCGGGCTGGAATGGTCGTTTTCTCCTCATACCCTGCCGATCCGCGGCCTCGGCGGGCTGCGGAAGCGCTCCTCAAAGAAGGTATGAGTATCGATCTGATCTGCGAAGCAGAGGACAAGTTGCCAAGGAAAGAGCGCCTCGGCGAGCTCGAGATTACGAGAATCCCTATTCGGCACTTCCGGGGAGGGGTTGTCTCCTACGCTTATCAATACGTCTCCTTCATCGCCTGGTCGGCGACAATTCTGGCGTGGAGGATGCTGCGACGTCGATACGACCTGGTGTATGTGCATAACATGCCGGATATATTGGTAGTCAGCGGCCTGTTCCCCAAGCTGCTCGGCGCGAAAGTGATATTGGATCAACATGATCCGATGCCTGAGTTGATGACGACCATATTCGGAATGACCGATACAAGCGTTGCTGTCCGGATAATACGTCTTCTGGAAAAATGGAGCATCGGTTGCGCGGATCTCGTGATTACGGTGAATGAAGCGTGCAGGAAGTTATTCTCCGAGCGGAGTTGTCGCGCGGAAAAGATCGCCGTCATCATGAATTGCCCCGATCCCGAAATCTTTCCCACGCGCGCAGCAGACTCCTACTCACCTTCCGCGCCTGAGGCACCATTCGTCGTGATGTACCACGGGTCATTGGTCGAAAGAAACGGATTGGATCTCGCCGTTGATGCCGTGGCGCGAATCGTCAAGATTATTCCAAACGTGGAGCTGCGAGTTTACGGACGCAGCACGCCATATCTTGAGCAGGTCATGGCCAAGGTCGGGACGTTGAACTTGGAGAATAATATCCGTTATCTAGGAGCCAGGACACTCGAGGATCTGGCTCGCGAGATTGAAGGCTGCAATGTCGGGGTTATTCCGAACCAGCGAAACACTTTCACGGAGATTAACACACCAACGCGTATCTTCGAGTATCTGGCCCTCGGCAAACCCGTTATTGCGCCCCGCACTTCAGGAATCACAGATTATTTCAGCTCTGATTCACTTCTCTTTTTCGAGTCGGGTGACCCGATTGACCTGGCAAAGGCGATGGAATATGTGGCTTCTCATGCGGCTGAGACCACGGCGATAGCCGAACGTGGTCACCAGGTGTATCTGGAACACACCTGGGATAGGGAAAGGGCGACACTTGTAAATCTTGTCGCCGGCCTGGTTTGCAAAGCTGCTTCGTAAGTCTCAGTGGCAGGGGAGCAGAGCATCGATGGGGCTCCAATTGCAGTTATAGCCAGCGGCAAACCGAATGAAATGAGCAAATGATAGGCGTTATTGCTGATGAATCCGAGCGCGCTGTTGTCAGCGAATTCTTTGAGCTGTTCAAGACCCCTTGGGAGTGGTGGCAGAGCGATCATGAATATGAGGTCGTACTCTGCACCGCAAAACAAGGTGTTGAAAGTTTTGCTGCAAAGCTGACTTTTCTATATTCCGGTGGCGAGCTTCAATATGACGGCGAGAACAGCGTTGGCGTTGCACCGCGACAAAGCGGGGGCACGTTGTGCCACGACGGGATCACGATTCCAATCTATGGAGACTGCATAACGTTTCCTGAGCAGGAATCGAGAGGTCTGATCGAAGAGAACTCACAGCATCCGGCTATGCATCAATGGCGGATGCCGAACGGCCTGGTTCTGCGGATCGGATACGATCTGTTCCGTGAAATCGAGTTGCTGCTCACCATCGGACAGTCTGCAGCGAACGCCAGCAACCCCACTCTCGAACTGCATATTGCCTTATTGCGGGACCTGATTGTCTCGGCGGGAGTGACGCTGGTAGAAATTCCGCCGGTTCCAGAAGGCTTTCGATTCATTGTGTGCCTGACGCATGACGTTGATCACGCATCGATCCGCAAGCACATATGTGACCGTACGATGATGGGCTTCCTGTACCGCGCAATCATAGGGTCTGTAGTAAATTTCCTTCGCGGTTCAATTCCACTGCGGGATGTTTGGACAAACTGGGCCGCGGTGCTCCAATTGCCACTTGTTTACCTGGGCCTCGCCAATGACTTTTGGCAAGATTTTATCGCGCGCTACCGGAGCCTCGAGCAAGAGTTTCCTTCTACCTACTTCGTCATCCCCTTCGCTTACCGCCCGGGATGCGACGCACACGGTTCGGCACCTGCGTATCGCGCCGCCAAATATGGAGCTGAGGATATATCGGGCTTGATCGCTGATGCAGTGGCCAATGGGTGTGAAGTCGGATTGCATGGCATCGATGCGTGGGCCGACTGCGCCAGAGCGCGGGAAGAGCTCAAAAAGATTCGACAAATCTCGGGTTGCGCTGAGATCGGGTCACGGATGCACTGGCTCTACTTCGATGAGAACGCGCCATCGGCCCTGGAGATAGCTGGAATCGACTACGATTCTACGATCGGTTACAGGGAAACCGTAGGATTTCGTGCGGGCACAACCCAGGCTTACAGACCGCTCCAGGCTAAACGACTGCTTGAATTGCCGCTTCATGTGATGGACACGGCACTTTTCTACCCTTCTTATCTTGGTCTGACCTCCGAGGACGCAACTAAGGTTCTTCATGGGCTCACAAACCAAGTGGAATGCTTTGGTGGTTGCCTGGTCATTAATTGGCACGATCGTAGCCTGGCACCGGAGCGTTTGTGGTACGCATGTTACGGTCGGCTGCTCGATGACCTGAAGGCTCGGGGTGCGTGGTTTGCGACCGCAGGTCAAGCAATCGCCTGGTTTCGCCAGCGGCGCTCGGCGGTTTTCGGTTCCACGGGTGCAGAGCAGCAACTCTCTGCGACTAATAGGATCAGTGGCGGTGATGGCAATCGATTGCCAGGCCTGTGCCTGCGAACCTATGAGCGGCAAATCCAGCCGGACCTATCGAGCACTCTGGGATTCGTTGATGTACCGTTGAGCCCCGGCAGCGGAGGACAAATGGCGTATGCAAGTGGCAAATAACTTGCAAGAAGTCATCGATCAGGAGTGAGAGGAGAGCATGCGAAAAACCAACCAACTGTATGGAAGATTTCTGGATGAGTACGTCTCCGAGCAGGCGGTACGGAAATACACCACACAAACGGCTGGATATGGCATCAATTATCTGCTCCGCCACGACTACGCGGAGATTTATCTGGAGGCCGTGAGAACTTACCTGAACGACCCTAATGCGCGCCCCCTTAGACTTCTCGAATTCGGCTGCGGTGGCGGAATGAACCTTACACGATTGGTCTCGCTTCTCGAAGAAAGAAGCTACGCGGTCGAATGTGCTTACGGTACGGATTTCTCTTCTCGACTTGTGGAGGCCGCAAAGGAGGAGGCACAGAGGTATCTTCCCGGATGGCTCGCCCGGAAAACGAACTTCTTCGTTGCCCGCAATGAAGAGTTAGAGGCAGACCTGCTTTCAGCGCTTAGGAATGACAGAGGCATACTGGGAAGTTTTGACCTGATTATCGGCGTCAATACGTTTCGGTATTGTCATCGCCTCGGGAAACAACTCAACTGCGCGAAAGATGTTTATCGGCTCCTGCGGCCGGGAGGTATCTCCGTCAACATCGATATGAACAATCGTTTTCCTGCGTTTCGCAGCCGCTTTAGCAGATCGGAACAGGATCCGGAAGAATCGTATTTGCCAACCTTGACGGAGTATGTTGAGCCTTTCGAAATGGCAGGATTTGAAATCATTAAGAAGGGAAACTTTTGCTGGGTCCCTCATTCCGCGGGACGAGCGCTTACAGCCGCAGGCTGCCTGGCAACCCCATTCCTGAATCTCGTTGCCCGTGACAGGGCTATGCGGTCATTAGTGATGGCGAGAAGACCCTCCTGACAATCTTGTTTTTCGCCAAGCGAACAGGAAGCATTTGTGGCTAAACTGGCAATTCTTCTGTACGAAGAAGCACCTGAAAGGGAGCAGGTTCTGCTCGCTCGCACCCTTGATTTCTTTGGCGTGCCATGGAAGATGCTCGCGCTATCCACGTTTTCCGAGGGTGCCGCAGTTGAAGAAGACAGCGTCGTTTTCGGGTCCGCTGCGTGCATCGCAGATGCGCTTGAACACGAGGGCACTATCAAGCGTTGCCTGAAACGATCGACTGTTTTCTATTCGTATTCTGATCCCGATCGTGCAGCAGCTCAGCAAGGAATTCGTTCACTTCTTGGGAGTTCCTGCGTAAAGCTTCACGATGCAACGGATGGGATTGTTCGCGTTGAGGTCTCATCCGGTTCTGGTGCACATGCGGGCCCAATGGCCGGGATTCGAGCGAGCCTGCACATGCGGACGGAAGACGCAAGTCTGGTGGGACTCGAAAAGTTGGAAGCCAAAGCTGAAGCGATAATTTCGGCTGACGGTTCTCCGATTTATGTGAGGTTTTGGAAAGCGAACATCGCAATCTATCTTTGCTTAAGTTCCTATATTGTCGACATTGATGAAGAAGTGGGAGCGGGGTTTTATGATATAAAAGCGCACTTTTGCTCAGTTGTGCCCTTGGTGAGTTTCATCAAGTTTATGTTTCGGGAGGTGGCCTGGCAGCCGCAGGAACTGGGCGCCTGTCTGATTATCGATGATCCGCTCTTGAAAACACGGTACGGAGCATGTGATTTCAGGCTTCTACGCAATCTGATGCAACAATACGGCTTCACAACTAACATAGCCTTTATTCCCTGGAATTGGTGGCGAACTTCCCGATCGGCCCGAGAGTTGTTTGGGAGCGGATCTGGATCATTTTCGATTTCAATTCACGGCTGTGATCACACCAATTCAGAGTTTGGCGATTCTTCACCTGTGGTTCTAGGCAGCCGCGCAAAGCTCGCCCAGATAAGGATGACGCAGCATGAAGCTCGGACCGGGATCCATCATGATCCGGTAATGGTATTTCCTCAGGGAGCGTTCTCCTCGAAGTGTCCCAAAATCTTGAAACATAGTGGATTTATCGCTGCGGTAAATACCGAAATATCCCCTGTTGATCGCAACGCCGGTAGCACTCGCATCCGAGACGTCTGGGATATCGCCATCATGAAGTACGGTGGTTTTCCGCTTTTCACGCGCAGATATGCTCATCACGGCCTCGAGAATTTCACCTTCGATCTCTTATTGGGCAAGCCATGCTTAATTGTTGCGCATCATGAATTCTTTCGAGATGACAGTATTGCGCTAATCCAACTTATTCAGGCTTTGCAGAATCAGACCTCTGCGCTGCGATGGGCACCTCTAGGCACACTTCTTCGAAGGGCCTGTCGCCGTCGGGTCACCGCGTCGGACACGGAAGAGGTTGAAATGTATGGTCTAGAGCTTCAGTTAGACAACACGAGTAATCGCCCGATACACGTCAATATCGGCAGACGCGAAACGGATCCCAAGAGTATCGCTCAAATTCAGTACGACGGCACGCCGATTCCTTGGAACATCGTTTCGAGCTCTTGCACTTTCGAAGTTAAAGTCGATCCTCTTGGTACGCATGAGTTTCACATCCACTATCAAGAGTTGCCAAATGCCGAAATGACGGTGCAATCTATCCTATTCAAATCCCGGGTGTTTACTCGCCGATTGCTTTCTGAACTTCGAGACGCGCACATTGGCGCCCGTCGAATCTAACGTAGAAGGAGATCGCGGGTTGCTTGGCAATGCACCGACTCATCGTGTGCACGAGATATCGGCGCTCATCGAGACCGTAAACAACTAAGAGGACTTTGATCATTCCGGTCATAGTTACAGAAAATGTCCCCAACTCTAGCTCTCCTGCTCTGGCTTGTTCTGCTTTTCGCGCTCTTTAACTTTGATCCCGCGAGGAATGTCACGACTTCCCCCGCCCTCTGGGTACCGCTAATCTGGCTAACCATCGTTGGGTCGAGACTGCCGTCGCAATGGCTCGATCCTAGCGCTAAAATCGGAGCGGTACAGGCTGTGGAACAGGGGAATCCACTTGACGCACTCATCTATTCGCTCTTAATTCTCCTTGCATTGGCGATTCTCGCATTTCGGTCATTCAATTGGAATGGTTTTCTCTCAAGGAACATCCCCTTGATTGCCTATCTTTGCTTTGCCCTGCTAAGTATCTGCTGGTCGGATTTCCGGTTTATTACCTTCAAGCGATGGATTCGCGATAGCGGCAACTATCTTGTTCTTCTCGTTGTTCTTTCGGATCCGAACCAACTCGAGACCATCAGAACGCTCCTTCGTCGTCTCTGCTATCTTTTGATTCCGCTGTCCGTTCTTCTGCTCAAATACTACCCACAATTGGCGGTTCGCTACAACTATTGGTCCGGCCTCCCAGAAAATGTCGGAGCTGCAACCAGCAAGAATATGCTGGGCGTATTATGCCTTGTGAGCGGCATCTTCCTTTTTTGGGATATTGCGATGCGTTGGTCCGCCCGCAACCGGTCTTCCACAAAACGAATCCTCTTTATCGACTTCGTTCTTTTTTTCATGACCATGTGGCTTCTGCAGAAGAGCGCAAGCTCGACCTCGGAACTGTGTTTCATTCTTGGCTGCCTTGTCATCGCCTTAACCCACAGCCGCCTGATGAGGTCCCATCCAAGGTTTTTCCTCACTTCGATCCCAGTCGGTATCTGCCTATACCTAGTCTTGACCTTCGCATTTGGGATCGATCTCAATGCACTCGTTGCTCAATTGGTCGGCAAGGACCCGACGCTCACTGGGAGAACCGTGATTTGGAGCGCAGTTCTCAGCGTTCACACTAACCCACTAGTCGGGGCGGGATATGAGTGCTTTTGGCTTGGAGCACGTCTCACACAAGTGTGGCAACTCACTGGGGTCGGCATCAATGAGGCCCACAACGGCTACTTAGAAGTCTACTTAAATCTCGGCATCGTCGGCCTTCTTCTGGTTGGGGCTCTTCTGATAGCTAGTTATCGATCAATCTGTCGTAGGGTCCGAAGGGATCCTGCCTTCGGGTCGTTGAGTTTAGCCTTGTGGACGATACTTCTTTTTTATAACGTCTCTGAGTCTGCTTTCAAAGGACACTTGATCTTTCTCGCCTTTCTCCTCGTCGCCATGACCGTTCCCGGTCGTCGGGCGGTTTCCGAACGCGCCCATGTCAGCGGCCGCTGGCACGCCAGATCGTCGGCCAGTTTCCGACACCGTTTGTCGTTGTAAAACATTCCGATTAAGGGTCTACAAGATTGCCACGGTGACAAGTCCTTAGAATGTCTAACTTTCACGGCCTTTCGTGCGCGTTCCCGCAGGGCACAGTGCAGCAGCGCTTCTCCGCCGGGGCTACAAACGCTGCCACCGCCTCGTTATGAACGATAGAGTTGTACAAGATGTTCCTCGAGGTTCTATGACGCCGAGTTCCGCTCCCAGAGAGTCATTAGCAATTCGTCACAACCATTCCTTCTCCTTGTCTAGAGCTTTCGACGCGATTATCTATTTCGCAGTCGCCGTGTACGGTTTCTCTTTCTGGTTCTTCATCGCAGTACCCTTTGCCAGCCATCGAGAGACATATTGGTGGCTGGCAATGACTGGTACCAAGGCATTTTCTAGCGCATTCGGCGTGATCTCGGTTACCTACCGCCCCCTCGCGCAAGCCGCGACCTGGCTAGCATTTCTATCTCTTAATCCACATGTCTTTCCAACGAGTGCCCTCCGACAAGGCATACTCCAAGGATTAGTGTATGTTTGCTTTCTCGGAGCCTGGTATCTCATCTACTGTGGGGCTCAGCAGCGACGCGTGTTCTCTCTCCTTGCGTGCATAACGGGAGGAGTATTCTTTTCGGGCTACGTTCACTTGTTCCACATTTACGGGATAATGTACGTGCCTGTCATGGTTATGCTTGGGCTTTTACTTAATTGCGCGAATCGAGGAGAACTCGCAAAGCATGAAGTTCTACTGGGGGTCACATCTCTGACGCTGGCTCTCTGGCATCCATTTGCCACCGCCTTATTTACGGGTTTTTATGCCGGAGTCTATATAGAGACATTTCCGCGTCGCAATCTAAGACGACATGTTATCGCCCTGCTGATCCTGACTGTAAACATGGCATTCATCGTTTGTTTTACATTGTTGTTCGCACGCGACGATGCAAAACTATCCATCTCCACGCGGCTGGTGGGTTGTCTAATAAGCTACAAGACGATCGAAGTTAATGTTCTTGGCTCCCTCATATCATTTGCATTGAGCCTAATAGTTGGGTTTGGCGTTCAGACGACCGCGCGGGCCAAGACGCTATTATTGAGCATAATAGTTGTTGCCGGCGTTCTCTGTTTCATCGAGTCACTACCCTTATCCCTGCTATGGATTTGCATTGCGATACTCAACCTTTTGTCCAGGCGAAAATGGAGCCTAATGTCGCTTTCCGTCACAGCGGCCCTTTTGCCTTTTGGAGCGGCTATTGGCGCTCCCGTATTTGCACTGTTTGCGATCATCCTTGCCACTGCATCCACCGCGATTGGGTTGAGAAATATTGAAGAGAACCTCGCCAGCACACGTATTCAGGTCGCCGTCGCAGTTTTGATCACAGTCGGGGTTGTCGTTATTGCTTTGGTCCGAGCAGGTCAGAACGTTCCTCTGGTTACTGCAGTTGGTCGACCGTTGCTCGTTGAACGCGAGAAAACATATCAGCTGGAGAGCCTCCTTGATCGGTTACGGAACTCCAATTACTGCAACTCTGAAATCATTTTCTTTGATAGTGGGGACAGCCCTCTGGATTCGGCCCGCAGTGCACTTAGTCGTGAACACCGACCGCCGGCGGCCATTTCGGATGTCCGGCTATTCTGGAATACTGCCCTCCGCTGCGGACAACGCGGGCCGCTCAGAGACAGCGATCAGACTGTGATAATAGCTTTCGGCGGCAGTAGGCCAGCGGGCGCACGACCAATCCTCAAAGTTGAGGGTAGACTTGCGGGCGATGCGACGGCCTGGCTTCCGAAACCAAGCCCAGTTCACGCCTCTGGCGTGGAGGAGTCCTCACGTTAAGCCACTGGGTCGCGGAGCTGCGCTTCTTCGGGCGAATCCGACAGTCATTTGCGACGACGAGGCCTCAACAGATCCGACTTCTAAATAAAAAGAGACGCGTAATCATGCAGATTTGTGGTGCGGAAGCGTTGGTCGAAGGAAAGGTCGTTCGTGTGGCCCGCCTTCAAGCAGAGGGATACGACTGCATCGAGAATCCCGACGCTGTTCTCCACCTATTAAAGAAATCCAGAGCTCGTGTCGATCTGCTCACGTTCATTCCAAAGCTGGTCGATAAATCGCTTCGGTACGAGTACCCAATGGAGATGGACAATATCGCCGCGCTCCCTGTATCCACCTATGAAAACTGGTTGAGTGGGCAAATCGATTTTAGGACAAGGAATAAGGTCCGAAAAGCCGCAAAACAGGGTGTTGTTGTGCGAGAGCTCCCCGTCGATGAGGACCTGATAAGGGGAATCACTGCCATTTATAATGAAGCGCCGGTTCGCCAAGGCAAGCCGTTTTGGCACTACGGGAAGGGTTTTGCGGAAGTGCGAAGCATGAATGAGAATTTCGTCGGTCGGAGTATCTTTATCGGTGCGTTCCATGCTGAGAGCCTAATTGGGTTTGCTAGATTGGTAACTACTGTGGACGGAAGTCAGGCGGGACTCATGCAGCTGCTCTCCATGATGGAACATCGAGATAAAGCGCCGACTAACGCGTTAATAGCTGAAGCCGTGCGTTCCTGCGCCATGCGTGGAATTCCTTACTTGTGGTATGCAAATTATTCTTATGGGAAGAAACAAGAAGACAGCTTGGCCGACTTCAAGCGCCACAATGGATTTCAACGGATTGAGATTCCCAGGTATTATATTCCTCTAACAATGATTGGACATATTGCTCTGCGAACCGGGATCCATCATAAGTTAATTGAATGGATTCCCGAGCCGCTTACAACCGTATTTAGAAGGATTCGTCGTCGATGGTATGCTCGGAAAATGTCGGAAGTCGGGAACGTATAGTGGGGAATCAGATTGCAGTCTTATTCGACCCATCGCGATTACACCTCTTGTGAGCGTTCAACCCGTAAAACTAGGCGTTCGTCAAATTGAGAGTGTGAAATCTTCGTTTTTCTTGGGACGCGCAGAGAAGAGAACCAGCCGCTGGTGAGGCCAGGCCGCACCGGGGGAGAGAATTGTGCCGGTGAGTTGTAAAGTCGAAGCGGGAGCCGCAGCGTTCAAGGCTATCGCAGTCAAAGAATTGCTCAGCATAGCCTTTTCCTTTTGAAGACGAAGTCTGCAAAGGCCGATCGGGACGAGTTGCGTGAGCTGCGGCGGCTTTGGAAAGAGAGCGCAAAGCTCAAACGCCAGAAAGCAGACCCGCGCCTCGAACGGCTTGTCCTGCAGGAGTAGGCGGTTCATTTTATGCCAGGTATTGTAGGATGCGTCACGCGTCGCCCAAGCCGATTCGCGGAATTGGAAGTCAAAAGAATGACGGAGACTCTTCTCCACGAAGAGTTCTACGTCAGTGGCTCATACTCTGACAAATCACAAGGCATCTACGTCGGTTGGGTCGCTCGCGAAAATGCCTTTTCTGATGGCATGCCGTTGCGAAGCGAGCGGGAGGATGTAGTTTTGGTGTTTTCTGGGGAGGAGTATCCAGATCCGAACTCGATACTACAACTCAAGTCAAATGGGCACGAATTCAATATCGAAGGGGCATCTTATCTAGTTCACTCCTACGAAGATGATCCGAATTTTCCAGCTGGGCTGAATGGCAGATTTCACGGGCTAGTAATTGACCGCAATCGCGGGAACGCCCTCCTTTTTAATGATCGCTATGGGATGCACAGGCTCTACTTTTACGAATCTTCAGACACATTCTATTTTGCCTCTGAAGCCAAGGCAATTCTTGAAGTCCGTCAGGATCTGAAACAGATCGATCCTCAAAGCCTTGGAGAGTTCATTTCGTGCAGTGCTGTCCTAGAGAACCGAAGCCTCTTTAAAGACATAAAGGTCCTGCCGCCGGCTGCGGCCTGGATTTTCCGCTGCGGAGTTCTTTCTCACAAGGGAGCATATTTCACTCCCAGCAATTGGGAGAACCAAGAACAGCTCCCCACGGAGGACTATTACCAGGAACTTCGCACCACATTCGCGGGAAATTTAACGCGATATTTCCGCGGCCACGAACGCATTGGAATGTCGCTCACAGGCGGCCTGGATACTCGAATGGTACTAGCTTGGGGACGCCCCCTCCCTGGGTCGCTGCCTTGTTACACATTTGGAAGCATGTACCGCGAAAGTCAAGATGTTCGGGTCGCTCGACAGGTGGCAGAGGCTTCTAGCCAACCTTTTCATATCCTCACAGCCGGTCAAAGGTTTCTATCGGAGTTTTCGCGGTACGCCCGGCGCACTGTCTACTTAACTGACGGATGCATGGATGTGAGCCAAGCTCCAGATCTGCATCTTCACGAGAAAGCGCGCGAGATTGCTCCAGTGAGGATGACAGGTCTGTTTGGCGGCGAGATCCTTCGCGGGATTCGCACATTCAAACCTGTGGAGCCTTTAGCAGGGTTATTTAATGAGGGATTGTCATCTCAATTCCACCAGGCAACAGAGACTTATGCAGAGCTCCTTCATTGTCATCCGGTAACGTTTGCTGTCTTCAAACAAGGTCCCTGGAGCCTCTATGGTTCCCTATCAATGGAGCAGACACAAGTCTCCGTGCGGTCTCCCTTTCTTGACAACGAGTTCGTAAAGATGGTGTTTCGGTCGCCGCCTGCGCTCCTGTCCAGTGATGGAATCTCTCTGCGGCTGATTGCAGATGGAAGTCGTACGTTACTTGAAATACCGACTGATCGTGGTCTCACGGCCAATCGTGCCGGAGTTCGCAAAGCCGTCTCGCATGGTATCCTCGAGTTCCTGTTCAAAGCCGAATACGCCTTCGATATAGGAATGCCGCAATGGTTGGCGCAAATAGACCATTTGTGCTCTCCATTTCGACTCGAACGGGCCTTCTTGGGGCGGCATAAGCCTTTTCACTTCAGGGTGTGGTATCGCGATGCTCTAGCAGGTTTCCTCCGAGATTTCCTTATGGACGAGCGCTCGCTTTCTAGGCCCTATATCGAGCGCAGAGGGCTCATAGCCATGGTAAAGGGTCACCTTAGTGGAAATCGAAACTACACAAATGAGATCCACAAAGTATTGAGCTTAGAATTCATTCATCGTCTCTTTATCGACGCCAAAACGAATTGACATCACTTCACTTGGTTCTTTCTTCGGATGCAACCTTTATACAGCATTGTCATTCCAGCCTATAACGAGAGCGGACGGATTCGATCCCGAGATTCTCTTGATCGGACTCAAACAACGATTCCGCATTGTAGAAGTGCCGATAGTCTGGGCTCACGACGAACGCACCCGTCTTAGCTACTTGAAGGACGGTATCCGCATGCTCCAAGACATCGCCGTCGTCCGCTGGAACGCGCTGCTCGACCGCTATGGCCGCCGGATCGAGCAAATTCACCGCCCGCGCCTGGCCAAGTGCCCCCGCTTACCTTAACGCGCATTTCCTTTTTGATTCGTCACTCTGAGGCGTTCCGGATTTCCGTAGCAAACGGGATTAGAGATTTTGGCGGTCAAGGCTCCGAGGTTGATTGACGGGCCTGAAACGCACTGCAGAGACTTAATAACGAATCTCTAGTGTGAACGATATCGAAAATAGCTTCGCCTCGATAGTGGAGGTATTCCGGCAAACGAGGAACCGAGTCAAAGGTGGCGTTCTTTGCCGCCGTAGAGCAACCCGAGTAATTAAAAGAGAGATTTGAATTCTCAAAATCTCCAGATTTGTGCTCGGAGGAGTCAATTGTGAATAGTAATTCGACTGCGCTTCATAAATATATCGCTCATTCCATGTGGACAGTACAAGGCTATTTGAATTCACAAGATTCCAAGCTGATCGCTGCACTTCTTGCTTACCAGAATGAAGTAGGCGTAAAAGGAAACCTATGCGAAATAGGTGTCCACCATGGGCGGTTGTTTCTGATGCTCGCCCTAGCCCGTCGCCATGGCGAGCGTGCCCTCGCTATTGACCTTTTTGAAGATGATGCGATAAACAAGAGCACGCAGCACGCAGGACGTGCTCGAGCTCTCTTCGCGAATGCCGATCGCTTTGGAATCAAGCTTTTGGAAGAGGAGATCTTTAAGACATCGTCGCTAGCTATCAACGGCAGCGACATTTTGAAGCGGACCAGAGGTCCTATCAGATTCTTTAGTATTGATGGCTGTCACCTCTATTCTCCTGTCGAAAATGACCTGCGCCTCGCCGAGGCTACACTAACATCAGATGGCATTATAGCCGTCGACGACTTTTTCAATAGAGAGTGGGCCGACACGAGTTTTGCGACATACGATTTCCTTCGCGGTTCAGGCTCTTTCGTGCCATTCGCCTTGACTTCTAAGTTATATCTTGCTTCGCCAGATTCCTCAGAGAAATATGGGGAAACGCTCAACAAGCTTTATGTGGGGAAGATCCACGAAGTTCAATTCCTAGGGAAGAAGGTTCTGACGTTTAGAGAAAGCGCGGTCAGAAAGGGACTAGATCGTTTGCGCGATTTTGCGTTGCGCTACGCTTTCTGACTTAAGGTCGACTGGACTCAGGTTTTTCAGGATTGGGGTGCGTCAGTTGCAGGCACAACTTCGGTCTGCGATCGCTACAAAGCAACACTGTTCCCGAATCTGATCAATCTCGACCCTCTTCCGGAAAACATTGGAACCCGGGAATCGCACCTTGTTTTCCATAGCTGGATTATCTCTTCTCGCGGTCCCGTTCTGCGTTTTTTGCTTTGATTCGTCGCAGGGAGCCTCCATTTGAATGTGGCGCGCCGTTTTGATAATCAAGAACGAGATTACCTTAGTAATCATAATGGATTACGAGTCTCGATGACACTTGATTACTATCAGAGAAAAATGTATTATTTCTTTCGACGATTCAGATCATTCGGATAAAGAAATTGATGAATTGGGGTATCTGGCGATGCCGAGAAAGGGTATTTTAGTTCTCTTCTTTTTGCTCTTAATTTGCGCACTCTCCTCTGTAGAAGCCCAGACTTGTTCGGGTAGTACCTGTACAGCAAACTCCTGCAATGAAACCGATGTGGCAAACGCTATCTCTTCAGCGATCGGCGGCAGCTACAGCGTCGTGGCGATCCCGAGCGGAACCTGTACATGGTCTTCCAACCTGACTTCTCCGACAAGCGGTACTTTCGGAACCTTGACGATCAAAGGCGCAGGGAACCTGAATTGCCCTTCCTCGTGCGACGATGCCACAACGATAGCCATGAACGGCGTCAAGTGGTACCTAGAACTAGGGACGAGCGGAACTTTCCGGCTGACTGGAATCACCTTTGAGAGCACAGGTACGACCACTTATGGAGTACTCGCAATCCAAGGTCCTACCTCCGGCACGACGGCTCCGCAAGTGCGTGTCGATCACATTCACGGAAACATGACTTCATCCACCGATACCACTCTGTGCACAAGTTTCGTAGCCGGCGTCGTGGATCACAGTCTTTTCGATGAAACTGCGTCGTCTGAGGGCAACAGCGCCAAGATTTTTTGGCCTGAGAACGGAGATAGCGGTGACCAGTCGTGGAACACCAGCACGGGACTGGGGGGCACCAATACTATCTACTTTGAAAACAACATTTTCAATCACGGTGTAGCCAACGACGGACAGGAAGGCGCTCGATTTGTTTTTCGTTTTAACACGTTCAACGATGCCTCGGTCCAGACGCACCCCACTGGCGGCGATGGGCGAGGTCGCGGCGCGCGGGCCCTGGAGATTTACGAGAATACATTCACGGCTACGAGTAACTGCACTGTAGAGTGCGGTAATGTGATTTGGATGAGCAGTGGAACAGGGGTGATCTGGGGCAACACGGCAAACAGCTATTACAACGCCTTCGCCAACATCCACGAGATGCGTGTGGACAACTCGACCTATACGCAGACGGCCACTCCGAACGGGTGGGGATACTGCGGCACAAATTTCAATGGCACGGGATCAGCGTGGGATCAGAATACCAACACAGCCAGTGGATACACATGTCTCGATCAGGTAGGGCGCGGCGTAGGCGACCTTATCCAAGGACAATTCCCTAACGCATGTGATAAAACTCAAGGCTGCCCTTCCTACAACGGAACATGGCCGAACGAGGCGCTGGAGCCGGTTTATGAATGGTCTGATTCCTGGGGCGGATCGACCGGCACCTTTTCGCCCGTAATGGCGCAAGCCAACACCTGCTCGCCTAATTGCACGGGAGGAAGTTTGATCCAAGCAAATCGTGATTACTATCTCTGGTGCAACCCTTCGAGCTTGTCGGGATGCACGAGCTTCAATGGGACGGTCGGCGTGGGGTCTGGTCCACTGGCAAGTGCACCGTCGACTTGCACGCCAGGAACGGCTTATTGGGCGACGGATCAGGGGAATTGGAACACAAGCGGGAGCGGGGGGCAGGGAGAACTTCATAAGTGTACCGCGATGAATACGTGGACGCTTTACTACACTCCGTACACATATCCGCATCCGTTGGATACGGCGACTCTAACCCCACCGCCACCCACGCTGAACCAACCTAGTGTAGCCCCACAATAAACAAACCGCTTGTTGTAGAGCGAACTGTGCCAGGCAGTTCTCCTTAGCAAGCAATCCGTGCGATCAAGGCACCTTCCCCTTCCATTCCGAGGCCTTGTGGCGAGGCTGTCGCTTACTCTCCTGAGCACCCTCGCAAGAGCATCGGCGGGGGTCCAGACACCGCAACTTGGTCAAGACTACGTTCGTTCGCGGACTGCGGACGCGAAAAGCCTTAACATCCATATGGGTAGTCCTCGATGAAACCCCTCGTCAGCATTCTCATTCCCGCCTATAACGCAGAACGATGGATTGCTCAATCCATTCAGTCGGCCATTGGGCAAACCTGGCAGCGCAAAGAAATCATCGTCGTGAATGATGGTTCGACGGATCGTACGGCCGAGATCGCGCGCGGCTTTGGCCCGCGAGTCACAGTCGTGTCCACGGAAAATCAGGGCGTTTCGGCCGCTGAAAACCTTGCCATCCGGATCAGTCAAGGGGACTACATCCAGTATCTCGACGCCGACGATATTCTGAAACCGGACAAGATAGGGCGGCAGCTCGCGGTTCTGCGGGAAGGTGACAGTAGGCGAATACTGCTTTCCTCGCAATGGGCTCCCTTCTACTATCGAACCCGCTACGCTCGATTCGTTCACAACTCGTTGTGTCAAGACCTTTCTCCCGTCGAGTGGCTGTTGAGAAAAATGAAGGAAAACGTCCATATGCAGACATCAACCTGGCTGACGAGCAGGGAGCTGATTGAGGCGGCAGGCCCGTGGGATACGCAACTGGCCACGGATCAAGACGGCGAATATTTTTGCCGTGTCCTCATGGCGTCTGAAGGCACCCGTTTTGTGTCCGGAACCGGTGTTTTCTACAGGATGACAGGCCCCAACAGAGTTAGCCAGATTGGCAGTTCGGAAACAAAGAGAGAATCGCTGCTTTGCTCGATGAAGGCACACATACAATGCCTCCGCTCCCTTGAGGATAGCGAACGCGTCCGTGAGGCATGTTTGAAGTACATGCAGAATTGGTACCACGAGTTCTATCCGAGCCGCCCGGATCTCGTCGCAGCGATGCAGAGCATGGCCGCGCAGCTTCAAGGACACTTGGAGAAACCCCGCTTGCGTTGGAAATACATCTGGATGAAACCGGTTTTGGGATGGAAGACTGCAAGACGGGCCCAGTGGGCGATTCCGTATCTCAAGCAATCGTGCATGAGGAATTTCGACAAGTTTATGCACCTGTTAGAGGCTCACGGAGCGTCGTTGGTCGTGAAGCCGTCTAAGAATTCGTCTCAAAAGGCAGATCCCCTTGAGTCACTAGGGGAGAATTCTGAATTCGAGGACACCGAAGGTTTTCAAGACTCCTTATCGCCAAGTGATGACAGATCAACGACTGTAAGGAGAGGCCCGCCATGAATTCAATCACCTTGATTCCTTTTCCGGTCTTGAGCGTCGAAGACGGGATCGGCGAAGCGGTCGAACGCGTCCGCGGAATGCTGCCAGCGACATGACCAGTACCCTGTCGGTCCGGCTCTATAGTTTAGCGTCCACAATCTGCGCTTGCATTACCGGAATCAATTGTGCGGCGAGCTCACCTCCAAATAGCTTCGCGAAGTGGACTGATTTTGCACGAGTTCATTTTAGGAGCATCTTATGGAAGATAGCCGATTAAGTGAGGAAGAATCAGAACTGCGGAACGACAGCCTTATTGTCATCACCGGCGCTGGTGGTTTCATCGGGGGCAACTTGGCTAAGTATTTCCACGAAAGGGGCTTTACACGCATCCGCGGAGTGGATAAGAAGCCGTTGAGCCAGTGGTATCAGCACGTGCCAGGAGTCGAGGAACTCTGCTTAGATTGCAGCACGGATGGTACTTGCGAGTCAGTTTGCGACGGCGCCGTAGAGATCTATTACCTGGCTGCGGACATGGGTGGCATGGGCTTTATCGAGCGATTCAGGGTGGAGTGCCTCCGCAGCGTTCTCATCAACACCCATATGATTGAAGCTGCTTACCGGGCCGGCGCCCGGCGCTATTTCTTCTCCTCTTCCGCCTGCGCGTACAACGTCTTGCTTCAGCAGGACCCCAACGTGCGCGCATTAAAGGAGTCTGACGCTTACCCCGCAATGCCCGAACGTGGCTACGGTTGGGAAAAGCTCATTTCAGAGATGTTCTGTGAGGAGTACTGGGCAGAACGAGGGCTTAAGACCTTCATTGCCCGTTTCCATAATGTATATGGCCCACACGGTACCTGGGACGCGGACGCGACAAAGCACCTGCTGCGATCTG
Source organism: uncultured Acidobacteriaceae bacterium (assembly GCA_963808695.1). Classification (GTDB taxonomy): domain Bacteria; phylum Acidobacteriota; class Terriglobia; order Terriglobales; family Acidobacteriaceae; genus Telmatobacter. The sequence continues at coordinate 288,252 of CAWEHF010000002.1, read as the reverse complement.
CCGAAAAGTAATGGAGGCAATTGATAGCGGAAGGGATACGATTGAGATCTGGGGAGATGGCTCCCAAACTCGGAGTTTCATGTACTTCGAGGACTGCGTTAAGGGTATCGACATGATCATGCACTGCAACGACCTCGTTGCTACGCCCATTAATCTTGGTTCCATTGAGCTGGTCTCGATTAATGAACTGGTTAGCAACGTCGAGCGAATCGCGGGTATCAGGCTGGTACGGCAGTACGACCTGACGGCTCCACGCGGCGTGGGCGGTCGCAACAGTGACAACACGTTTATCAAGCAAGTTCTTAGCTGGGAGCCAAACACGACTCTTGAAGTGAGTCTCCGCCATACATTCGAATGGATCAAAGAGCAGTATTGTGCACGTAAACAGGGCAAATTCGTTGTAGCATGAGCCGAGCCCCTACCGGGAGAGTCCCTGAGTTTATGAGAATAGCGTACATAACTACCTATCAAGGGCCAACGTTGGTGAAGCGGCGTCCAATTGTCTACAACCGAAGTATGTCGAACAGAATCAAGATAGAGCTCATTGCAACGCTCCTCTACGACCGCGCACACGATGTCGAGGTTATATCGCAGGGAGAGGTTGTTGAAAACAGATTCAAAGTCTATCCTCCCTTCTCTGAACCGGAGCGTTTTCACCCATGCATCCCGGTCTATTACGGTTCCGTTTTACCGATTCCGCGACTGAACGGCTTTTGGTCGACTGCATCGATTGTTCATACCTTCAAGAAACGCCATCACGCCAAACCATTTGATCTTGTAATTATCTTCAATCTTAAGGATCAGCAAGTTGCGTGCGCGGACTACGCAATTCGCCATCTTGGGCTTCCTGTAATCCTGGAGTATGAAGACGACAGATTCGTAAACGTTCAAGGAGAAGCCGAGGTCGTCGGTGGCTTTGCGGCAACGCGCAGCGTTCATGCCGCTCGAGGGGTGCTTCAATCCGTATCGGGGTGCATAGGCGTCTCACCCCATCTCCTCTCACAGGTGCGCTCCGGAATACCGACGCTATTACTCCGTGGCGTTGTTGGAGCTGACGTGGTCAAAGCGAGCGAAGAGTCCCGCCGCGGGAAAGAGAATATTGTGCTGTTTTCCGGAACGCACATAGGTTCGAACGGTATAGCTCAACTGATTGAAGGCTGGCGGAAGATCGAGCGAGCGGACTGGGAGCTCCACATTACGGGTTTCGGCCAATTAACGAACTCACTGCGGCGAATGGCGGAAGAGGTTCAGGGCATCATATTCCACGGCCTGGTCAGTAGACCCGAGCTCGTTCGACGGATGTGTTCGGCCAAGATTTGCATCAACCCACACCAAGTGAGTCAAACGCCGGGCAATGTGTTTGCCTTTAAGATCATCGAATACTTGGCCGCTGGCGCTCACGTGATCACGACTCCCATGGGCGTGCTAGAGGCAGAGCTAGAAGCAGGTATCACATACATGTCGGATAACACGCCGAAAACAATTGCTGCCACGATACAACGCGTGATTGAGGAGCGAGAATTCGAACAGACCGCAATGGAGAAGGCACAAGAGATGTACGGGCCAGCACCGATCTCGAAATCGCTGGACGATCTTCTTAAACGGGTCAGATCCAGTCGCACAGACGAACGGCATGTCAATCCACAACATAGCCGTAAAGCAAAGCCAGGAGAAGAGACGTGCGCCGATTTTCAAAAGGACCGTCAAACCGTCTAGAGCCATCTAATGCGACGGCGTCGGGGAGATCGGATGAAGTCGCAGTGTCCCTGCTTACCGGCGGCTCTGACAGGCCCTATGTATTCGGCCTAGCAACTTCGCTTCTGACGCAGGGTGTTCGCCTGGAAATTGTGGGCAGCGATGAGTTGGATATGCCGGTGTTTCGGGATGTCCCGGCGCTGAAATTTCTAAATCTGAGAGGAAACAACCTACCGAACGCGAGCCCCACCGCAAAGGTGACTCGCATTCTGCGCTATTATGTCCGGTTGATCCGCTATGCGGAAACCACAAAAGCGAAAATCTTTCATATTCTGTGGAACAATCGGTTTGAAACCTTCGATCGAACCTTTCTGATGCTTTACTACAAACTCCTGCGAAAGAAGATCGTACTCACTGTGCACAATGTGAATATGAGGAAGCGAGACGCGAGCGACACTTTCCTCAACCGGCTCACTTTGCGGATCCAATATCATCTCGCAGATCATCTGTTTGTTCACACTGAGAAGATGAAGACAAAGCTGATGGATGAATTTGGTGTACGCGCTGTGCGCGTTACAGTCATCCCGTTTGGCATCAACAACTCCCTTCCGAACACAGGTCTTACGTCAGATGAAGCAAAGCAGAAACTGGGACTCGATGGTGACCAGAAGGCTATCCTCTTTTTCGGAAGGATTACACCATACAAGGGCCTAGACTATCTCATCGCAGCATTTAGGAATTTGTTGAAGCGGCAGGATAAGTATTGCCTCATTATTGCTGGCAGGGTGGATCGATGCGAGGGATACTGGCGGGCGTTACGAGCTGGTCTTGAGGAAGAGACGCCGAAAAGGAACGTACTGATACGAGACACGTTTATTCCGGATGACGAGGCCGAGGTCTATTTCAAAGCGGCTGATGTTCTTGTTTTGCCGTACCGTGATATCTATCAGAGCGGCGTTCTTTTTACGGGGCAGCACTTCGGCATCCCGATTCTGGCCGCGGACGTAGGTTCGTTCGGAGAAGACGTTGTTGAAGGCAGAACTGGATTCCTGTTCGAGCCGGGAGATGCGAACAATCTGGCGAGAACCATTGAGCGGTACTTCCAAAGCGATCTCTATCCCGGGTTGAGCGAGAGTCGCGAAGACATACGTGCACGAGCTTCAGAATTGCATTCCTGGGATACCGTTGCGAGGATGACGAAAGTTGTGTACGCGGACCTGATGCAACGAGCCTCCCAGACGTGAATCGCCAGAAACCTATCGGACACTCCAGTGGCTGTAAGAGCCGATGAACTTGAGTGCGGACTCGATGGAGCCACTCTTACAAATCGGAACCATCACTAACGAACAGTCTCTACCTTGGAAAATAACTGCGTGGCCGCAACACAACCAGCTCTGAACACCTTCAATACCGAACACCTGCAGGCAGACTTAAAAGGTCGGTCAGTGCGCGGCGGGTTGCTGACGCTCACATCGCAGGGGGCACAATTCATTCTGCAGTCTGTGGCGACTATAGTGTTGGCTCATATGCTGACCCCGGCCGACTTTGGACTCGTCGCCATGGTCACAGCGATCACAGGTCTAGGTCAAGCCTTCGCCGACCTTGGACTGTCCGAAGCGACGATCCAACATCCCGAGATCAACCACGACCAGGTGAGCAAACTCTTTTGGGTAAACGTGGCAATTGGGGTTGGCCTGACCATCATTACTGCGTCTCTCGCCCCATTCCTAGCCTGGTTCTATCATGAACAGCGGCTGAGGGCGATAACATATGTTGTATCCTTCACTTTCCTCATCGGAGGTCTGAGGGTCCAGCACGATGCACTGCTCCAGCGCAACATGCGGTTCTTCGCCTTGGCAATACGCGATGTGACTGCTTATGCCCTCGCTGTTCCGATTGCCATCATCATGGCATGGCGAGGGGCCGGATACTGGGCAATCGTTGCTCTTCCGCTCATCTTGAATGCGACTCAGATGACACTCTCCTGGGTTATGGCCTGCTGGATACCGGGTCCGCCTTGGCGCAGAGCAAAGGTCCGGTCGCTCATCGCCTTTGGTGGCCATGTGGCAGCCTCCTATCTCACCTTTAATTTCACGCGCAGCGCTGACAGCATTTTAATTGGATGGTATTGGGGAGCTGGCCCTCTCGGGCTTTATTCGCGAGCAATGAACCTGCTCTTATTGCCCGTGCGCCAGCTTGGCGCCCCGGGTCGAAGGGTCGCTGTACCCGCATTTAGCAGGCTGCAGGACGATCCAGACCGCCTGGCGCGATCTTACCTGCGCACTGCAAACCTGATCATGTGGATCAGTGCTCCAATCTTCGGCTTCCTGTACGTTGCCGCGACTCCTGTAATCGTCCTGACGTTAGGGCGACAATGGCGGGCGGCCGGTCCGGTATTTCAATTGCTCGCCATATTTGCGTTGGGACAATTGCTATATGAGTCAGTGATTTGGCTCTTTATTAGCCGTGGACAATCCAAGCTGCTGCTGAAACTGGTACTGATCATGTGCCCTATCACGGTCTGCAGTTACGCAGTCGGTCTCCCCTTTGGTATCAAAGGCGTTGCCCTGTTTGGAGCCTTGGGGATGTTGCTGGCCTTTCCTTGGATACTAAGTTTTAGCTTTCGCGGTACCAGGCTGACGCTTGCACGATTTGGACGGGAGATCATGTACCCGGTTCTTACCGGCTTGGCTGGTGTTGCGACCGGCGAACTGGCACTTCATGCAGTCGGCCAAATGCCGAACGTCTTGCAGATTCTGATTGTAGGCGCGGCCTTCGCCGTAGGGTGCTTCGTCGCCTTCATCCTGAAACCAGTGCGTCAGGAGGTGAAGCAGTTGATAGATCTGCTGCGAGGCTCCCGCGCAATATCCTCCGCGCCGTTGGTCGAGAGCCTGGATTAAGATTCGATATGCCTAACAAATGCAGAGCGCTTGTCACCGGAGCCGAAGGATTTATCGGGTCCCACTTGGCCGAGTTCCTTCACGGGAAAGGATGGTCTATCGTTGGCAGCTATCTTGCGGAGAGTCGCAATGGCTTCCCGGCAAAATCCAAGGTGCACTTTGTGCAATGCGATTTGCGGAACGGTCAGAGCGTATCGAACATACTAAGGGAATACCAGCCGACCCACGTATTCCACCTTGGCGCCCAAAGCCTGCCCACGCTTTCCTGGACTGATCCGGTGCGCACCTTCGAATCCAATATCATGGGGTCGCTGTATCTATTTGAAGCTGTGCGTCAGATGGAGAAGCACCCGGTTGTAGTTTCAGCCTGCTCCAGCGCGGAATACGGACACGTTCCAGAGTCGGCGATTCCGGTGAAAGAGAATCAGCCCCTTCATCCGCTTCATCCCTACGGCATCAGTAAGGTCTGTCTCGACCTCCTGGCAAGGGAGTATTTCCTTGACTATGGAATTCCGGCTGTCAATCTCAGGCTTTTTAACACGACGGGGCCAGGGAAAACTGACGATGCTCCATCAGACTTTGTACGTCAGTTGGTTCAGATCAAGCTGGGAAAACAGACTCCCGTCATTGAAGTGGGCAATCTGAAGCCGCGCCGGGCGTTCCTCGATGTACGAGACACAGTGAACAGTTTCTATCTCGCTGCGTTAAAGGGTAAGCGAGGAGAATCCTATAACGTCTGTGCTACGTCAACGCACGAAATTGGGAACATGCTGCGCACCGCCATCCGGCTTGCAGGAGTAAGAGTGGAGATCAAGCCTGTTCCTCACCTGATGCGGCCTTCCGACGAGAAGATCATCTTCGGCAGCACTCAGAAAGTTCGCCGCGACACGGGGTGGAAGCCGCAGTACTCGCTCGAGCAAACCTTGAAGTCAATGCTCGAATACTGGGAAGAGAGACTGTAGGAATCGTGGCCTCTACAGCGAATGAGCCAGGCGTACACTGCCTTTATATTTGGTCGTAGCGTTGCTCTGGGGGCGCACCGGAGGCACTGACGTGGCGTTGTTCTGTAGACTTGGCGCCGAGGGGCATCCGAGCCGACCTATCGACCGACGCCATCATGGACATCTCAGGACCTTTTGCAAAGTATGTGCGGCACACCCCGAGCGGGCGCCTGGCTACCGTCGAAGTGGTCGCATTTGCCGCGCAGTTTCTTTGCTCGGATGCTGCCTCAGGTATCATCGTTCAGACCCTAGTTGTCGGCGGTGGCATCGGGACTGCGGCTTAACCAATAAACAGGTGATTGGTGCGGAAAGCCGCACCTGTGTGCGCCAATAGCCTCATTTGACTACTCTTCTCTTCATGCAAAATGCGGATGATTAAACGAAAGGTCTGACGATGGACTCGAACGATGTTCTAACAAACATTCGCCAAGCATTTGTAGCTTCCTTTGAGATCGACCCGCAACTAGTGACCATGGAAACCAGCGCAAGTGATATTCCCGGTTGGGACTCTGTCGGGCACTTATTGCTGGCCAGCAATTTGGAACAACAGTTCGAGATCAGCTTGGATGTAGACGAACTCATGGAGATGGAGAACGTTCGCGAGATCGTGCGCATCGTTACGGCGAAGCTTGAGAGAAACCACCTAAAGTGACGACCTCAGCAAGTTGGAATTTTGCCGGGCGTATAGTGGAACGTCTCGGGCCGAATTCGCAGTTAGTTGATGCGGCTACCCGGCGCTCTCTTGCTTCGGCGGATTTGAAGCGACTGATTGCTCAGTTCGGCGCTTCGCTGCTGTCCGCCGGACTGGAAAAGGGCGATCGCGTATTGATCGGTTGCAATCTGTCTGTCTCCTGCGCGCTGGCGTATTTGGGAACCATATACGTCGGCCTGGTTGCCGTACCGGTAGATGTGCGTAGGCTCGCGAGCTCAACCGTCGCATTGATCGAGGCGACCGGAGCGAAGGCCGTCTGGAGTGAGGCGGGCCCTAAATCAGACTGTGCCGGCGTACTTCGCTTGCAAGGCGAGTTGGCGAATGCAAGCTGTTCGATCGCGTCGCCGGCCAGCTGTGAACCCTCCGATCCTGCCGCTCTGATGGCTACTTCGGGATCGACAGGCGTCCCCAGATTCGTGATCGTGACTCATGGGAATCTGATCGCAAACACTGAAGCCATCATACGCAGTCAATGGCTGGGAGCGGACGAGATAGCAATGATGATTCTCCCCCTCAGCTATTGTTTTGGCGCCAGCCTGCTGCATTCGCACCTTTACATGGGCGGCAGTGTAGTGTTCGACCGGCGGTTTATGTTCCCGGATAAAGTACTCCAGGCCATGACCGACTTCGGCTGCACCACCTTCGCGGGCGTGCCGACTGTTTACAACCAGCTTCTTCGACGGTCAAACCTCAGAAAGATGGCTTTCCCCAGGCTGAGACGTTTTCTTCAGGCCGGTGGGGCTCTGGCTCCTGACAAGATCGATGAGATGCGCACGATGTTCCCGCTGACTCAGCTTTATGTGATGTATGGCCAGACGGAGGCAACGGCCCGTATTTCGTGCATGGAACCCGAAAGATGGACAGAGAAGTCGGGAAGCGTAGGCCGGCCGCTTGACAACCTGACGATATTAATCGTGGATGAAGACGGAAATGCGCTTCCGCCGGGGCAGATTGGAGAACTGCTCGTCCGGGGACCATCCATCTGTGCCGGTTACTGGAACGACCCGGAAGAAACGCGCCGCGTCTTCGGTGACGGGTGGCCGCGGACCGGCGATTTAGCCCGCCAGGATGAAGAAGGCTATTTGTGGATCGAAGGACGCCGGGGAGCATTTCTTAAAACACGAGGAACACGTGTGAGTTTTGCGGAAGTGGAGGGAAGAGTCGCTAGGTTCCCCGGAGTTTATGAATGCGGTGCCTGCGGCGTCGATCATCCCGACGCGGGAGAGGCGCTGGTTCTGTTGATTGTGCCGGATCAGGGAGCGCATATCGATCCGGAAGCGATTCGCCGCGGACTTCCGGCGCACTGGACTCTTGACTCGATTCGATTGGTTTCAGAACTGCCGAAGACATCCACTGGAAAACTGGCTCGCCCGGAGCTTCCCGCCTGGGCAAAGGACGGCCATGCAGCAATTGCATGAAAAGATCGACCGCCTGATGTCGATGCCTCCTTATGATCAGTCGCCCGGCGAAACACAGGCGGCTCTGCTCGAATTACTGAAGGAGGAACTGGATTACGCGTGCCAGCGGCACGCAGGGTATAAGAGGTATGTCGATCACTGGCCAGTGAATTATCAATCCGCCGGCAGGGTCGCTGACCTCCCATACCTGCCGGTGGGCATTCTCAAGGCCAATCCCCCGCTGTCCTTCGTGGGCCCGGACGAAGTGAAAAGGACTTTGACCTCGAGTGCCACCACTTCGCAGGCGCCCAGTCGCGTTGTACTCGATGCTCCGACCTCGCGGCGCATGACGAAGGGGACCGTAATAATCGTTCGGGACTTTATCGGTCCTGCGCGAAGGCCTTACCTGGTTGTCGACACTCCGGATCAAAGGACGAATGGCAATGCAATGGGTGCGCGAGGCGCCGCGATTCAGGGGCTGCAGCCCTTCGCCTCCGAGACAACCTACTGCCTGAGCCTCAGCGATCAGGGCGACCTGACCTTGGACCTGGAGAAATTGAAACAGTTTGCCGAAAGTCACACAGATACTGAGCTGCTGATCTACGGCTTCACTTACATTCTGTGGAATCACCTGGTAAAACCTCTGGTGGCAGAAAACATCTGTCTTAAACTGCAGAATGTTCACATCCTGCACAGTGGCGGGTGGAAGCGATTGCAGGATCAAGCGGTGGAGAAACCGGTATTCAATGAGCAACTGGCTCGAGTCGTCGGCTGTTCCCCCGACTGCATCGTCGATTTCTACGGCATGGTCGAGAGCGTAGGAATCATCTTTCCGGATTGCCCGCAGGGTAATAAGCATGGACCCGTGTTTGGCGAGGTAATCGTTCGCGATCCGCTGACGCTCGAACCGGTTAAAGCGGGAGACTACGGCATCGTTCAGGTCTGCAGTGTTCTGCCGACCAGTTTTCCGGGCAATCTGCTGCTCACCGAGGACATGGCACAGGTAATCGCCTATGACGGTTGTCCTTGCGGGAGGCGGGGCATCAGTTTCCGCTTCGCGGGAAGAATTCCTAAGGCAGAAGTTCGCGGCTGCGGAAATATCGATAGCAAACGCCTGGCGATGCATTGAAGTGTCAGAATTCGAATGCTTGAGCTTCTAAAAGAAATCAATTCGCCCGAGGAGATCGCCGACGCGGCGGCGAAGCTGCGTCAGGCTGTCCTGGATACTGAAGTTTCTCCGAAGCAAGTTCTCGCAGTTTTTGATTCCTGGGCTAAGAGTCTGGATGCGCGTGAGCTGGACGAGATACCGGGCATTGTCTTTCTGCGCATGTGGTTAAGGCGCGGAACTCTCGAGCCGATTATTGCGCGAGAACTTGGCCCCAACAGTCTAGATGGAGGGTGGAACGATACTGGCCGCGCCAAGTACAGGGCCTTTCCTGTAGGTATTGTCGGCCATTGGCCTGCCGGCAACGTAGAAATCCAACCCCTGCTGTCGATGACCTGCGCTCTGCTGGGTGGGAACGCCTCCTTGGTACGCATCCCGCGCACTCTGACCGGACTGACACAGATCCTGATGGAGAAATTGGTTCAGAGTGATCCGGACAAGGTCCTGACGCGGCGCATCTTTATGGCCGCATTTGACCACGGTCGCCGCGACTTGCATGAAGCGATGGCCCAGTCCGCGGATGGAGCGATGATCTGGGGCGGCCAGGAGTCGGTCTTGCAGGTGCGCTCACTGCCATTTCCGCACTGGGCGAGGATCGCGGTCTTCGGCCCCCGCACCTCGGTGGCAGCGATGGATGCAGGCTCCTGGTGCGATCCTAAAGAACGCGAGGCTTGGTGCACGCGGCTTGCACGCGATGTATGGCAGTTTGAGCAACAGGCATGTTCCTCACCGCAGGTGCTGTTCCTTGAGAAAGACTCGGGCCGCTCCACGGCTGAGTTTGTTACCGTTCTTCAACGCGCCTTCGAAGCCGAAAACATAGCCCATCCACGACGGACGATTGTTGCTGGCTTGACCTCAGCCATCACTCTTGCGCGTGCTTCCTGGATGTTAAACGATAACGCACATACGGCGGTCTTTCCCAAGAGCCCGGATTGGACACTGCTGATGGGCGCCGGTACGGATATTCCTCAGCCAACTCAAGGGAAAACATTGACGGTGCTTGAAGTGGAAAACCTTCTGGATCCGATCGCGAAGTTCGACGGCAACGTGCAAACGCTAGGCCTGGGCGTGAGCGACCCCGGCAAAGAAAGAGAAGTTGTTGACATGGCCGGACGGAGAGGCGTGGACCGGATCGTAAAGCTCGGACGCATGCATGTATTCGTTCCACCATGGGACGGGGTTGATCTCATCCGGCCCATGGTCCGGATGGTTCGTCACGTCAGTTCGAAGGACTAAAGAACTGCTTGGAATATCGATACTTTCGGCCTGCCGAGTTCCCCTTGGTTAGGCGGCCATCGAAGAACAACTGCAGACCCTGATTGCAAGCAGTAGAAGGGTTTAAGAAGCGTACGATACCAATCTTTACCTACGGAAGCTTCGAGAAGACCTATGAGCGACGCAACTGCTTTCCTGAATAGCCTTGACACCAAGGCCAAGATGTTTGCCCCGGCGGCTTGGACAACTTACCGCGCGAACGAGGAGCTTTGTTCCTGGCTATTGAGCCCGCTAGCCCGTTGGGCAAGTGCAGCATACGGCGACCGCGCCTTCGACGATGCTGCAAAAGGCTACGCCAAGTACTGCATGGGCGTTTGGAAGTCCCAGCAAATGTATGAAAAAGAGGGCCGATACACGCCGGAGAGCATGCCTGAGCTTATCTCCGAAGTGTATGAAGACGAAGGCTACATGGTTCCTTACATGTGGGCTGCGATCTTGATCTATCCTTTTTGGCCTTCCATGGTGAGCCATATCGCGTTATATCGAGACGATTTTCTGAAGGCCTTGCCGGAGAGCGCGAGGGTTCTGGAAGTTGCGTCCGGCCATGGCGTGATGGGGCTGCTTGCGGCCGAGACGCGGCCAGACATCCACGTGCAAGGATTCGATATTAGCCCGCCAGCGGTCGCAGTTTCACACAAGCTGCATCAGGTTTCCGGGCTCGGAGAGCGGGTGTCCTTTGAAGTCAGAGACGTGCTGAATCTCAATCTGTCAGGAAAGCGGGGAACATACCAGGGAATTATTGCTGCGATGCTGGCAGAACATTTGCAGGATCCGCGGCCTCTGTTTGCCGTGCTGGCGCATCATCTGGCTGACGACGGTCTGGTGTTTTTTAGTACCGCGCTTGAATCGGCCCAGCGCGATCACACCTTTGAATTCCATAACGAAAGCGAGCCGATCAAGATGGCGGAGGAAGTCGGTCTCCGTGTGACGCGGCTGGTATGCGATGCAGGCGTACCCGTTCCCGGCGGCCGCTTTCTTCCTCGTGCCTTGGGCATGATCCTGCGCAAACGTTGAGGATTACCGTGAAGTTTGAACCCACCTCGAGTAAAGTTGTTTCCGGCGGACTGAGGCTGCGATTCCTATGACAATGACATTTGAAGAAGTAAAGGCGCACCTGAAACAACGGTTTCCGTTTCTCATGGTTGACAGGGTGCTCGAACTTGAACCGGGAAAACGCATCAAGACCCTTAAGAATGTGACAGGCAACGAGATTCACTTTCTTGGCCATTTCCCTGATTTTGCGATCATGCCCGGTACGTCGATTATTGAGGCGATCGGGCAGAGCGCTTCCATCCTGTTCAGCTATACCACCGGCAAAGGCATGGAGTCGAACGAATTCATGGCGCTGGCAGCGGTCAACGATATGAGGTTTCTGGCGCCGGTATTGCCAGGCTACACATTAGTCATCGAAGTCAATATCATTAAAATGACTCCCGAGGCTGCGCTTATCGAGGGAATCGCAAGCGTCGACGATACAGTAGTTACTAAAGGAAAGCTGAGCTTTGCCCGAAAGACTGTGTGAGCATCAGCTGCATTCGCGCAGCTTTTGGATAAGTAACCTGGAAACTAACCTCAGTTCAAAAGGATCCGAAGATGGAAGGATACGCAGGCTTAGGTCGGCAAACTCTGTGGCGTACCATCAGAGCGAGTATGAATCGGGTCTTGCACTTGATAGCACGATTCTCACCTGGCGGATACACTCTAAGACCGTTTCTGCACCGTCTGCGCGGCGCCAAGATTGGGAACCGCGTTTGGATTGGTGACGATGTCTTTCTTGATGGGCACCACCCTGAATCGGTGGAAATTCGTGACGGTGCGGCAATTTTGATGCGTTGTACCATCGTCGGTCATACAAAGGGAGCTGGAAAAGTCGTTATTGGCAAAGGTGCGGTTATTGGAGCGGGCAGCATCATCATGTGTGCGTCTGGCAAGACATTGACGATTGGCGAATGTGCTGTTGTGTCGGCCGGCTCCACAGTCTCCAATGATGTACCCCCTTTCACTCTCTGCGGGCCGCCGCGCATTCAAATGTTTGGGCAAATCACAGTTCCTTTCCTCGAGGCGGCGACGCTAGACCAATTCAGGCGCGGGTTGAGACCATTGCGCGCAAAGAGCGAGAAAGACATGTCAAAGCCAGAGCTGAAGCAGTGATCGAAGGACCGTTGGAGTCAATGATGGCGTCAATCGTTGATAGGTGCACCAAAAGTTACTTCCTGGAGTTGCCTTGACCGCGAACTGACACTCACGCGCCGTGCGCAAACCATTCATAAGATCGGCCGATTCTCACGAGTAGCCAGGAAAGTGGCCGCTCGGCATTGAACTGCAGCGCCGGATTGAAGGGTGGTTGTTACGCTTGGATTGCTGTTAACGGGCGCACGCATAGAGAATGTGTTGGCCAAGCGTACTAACGCCTATGACAAGCGAACTATGTTGGAAAGCATTACGCAGAGCGGATGGACGCGACGAAGCAGCATGACCATCATGGTTCTGACGAGAGGCTAAACCTATGATCATTACCAGTACTCCATTGCGGATTTCCTTTTTCGGCGGCGGGACCGACTATCCCGTCTGGTACCGCGAATACGGAGGGTCCGTTCTTTCAACGACAATTGATAAATCCTGTTATATAAGTTGCCGGCATTTGCCACCCTTTTTCGAGTATCACAGTCGTATCTCTTATTCGAAAGTGGAGAACGTGGGCAGAAACGATGCGATTGAGCATCCCTCCGTACGAGCCTGCCTGCAGTTTCTGGACATTACTGAAGGGGTCGAAATACATCACGTAGCGGATTTACCGGCACGCACCGGACTTGGCACCAGCTCCGCGTTTACGGTCGGACTTTTGCTCGCGCTCTATGCACTGAAGAATCAAATGCGCGACAAGCGCACCTTAGCCAAGGAGGCGATCCACGTTGAGCAGGATTTGCTTCAGGAGGCCGTGGGAGCACAGGATCAAGTCAGCGCGGCGTATGGGGGATTCAACCGAATCAACTTCGGGCAAGACGGTTCGATCGATGTGAGGCGCGTGATTACGCCCAAGGCCAGAGCCGCGGAGCTCGAGCAGCACCTTGCGCTCTTTTTCACTGGTTTCTCAAGGATCGCCTCGGAGATTGCAAAAGAGCAAGTGGAGATTACCCCGCGTAAGAGACAGGAGCTAACGAACATGCTGCAATTGGTCGACGAGGCAGAGGTTATTATCTCTAATCCGAACCGATCATTGGACGATTTCGGCCTGCTTCTCCATGAAGCGTGGCAGATCAAGCGATCATTGACCCAGAAGATCAGCAACGCCAGCATCGACGAGATCTATGAGGCCGGAATGAGCGCAGGCGCCCTGGGAGGCAAGCTGCTGGGCGCCGGCGGTGGAGGGTTCATGCTTTTCTACGTGCCTCCGGAGAAACGGGAAGCGCTTAGGTCGAAGCTGCACAGGCTTCTTTGCGTTCCATTTTCCTTCTCATCCCGAGGGAGCCACGTCATTGTGTATGAGCCTGAAGAACAGTACGAGGAAGCTCTCGCCAACCATAGGGGTTCGATTTATGGGTGCGATTCTTCCGGCGCAATCGGGGTCGATCCAGGCAGCGTGACGGCGCTCCGCAACTAATATTTGAAACTCGGCAATTGAGGTGAAATAGTGACTGATTGTCCCTATGTTCTGATTACTCCGGCTAGAAATGAAGAGGCATTCATTGATAAGACGCTCGAATCCGTAATTAAACAGACGGTTCTCCCGAAACGCTGGGTCATTGTCAACGACGGCTCGACTGATACCACGTCAGAGAAGATTCGTCCTTATTTGGCCGATCATCCATGGATAACCTTAGTTGACCTTCCAGTTCGTAAAGAGCGGCACTTCGCTGCCAAGGTCAACGCATTCAATGCTGGGCGGGAAAGAGTGCGAGACCTGGATTACGTCGTAATCGGTAATCTCGACGCCGACGTTTCTCTCGACACCGACCATTTCGAATTCCTAATGAACCAGTTCGTCAAGGATCCGGAACTCGGCGTTGCTGGAACAATTTTCCGTGAGGATGGGTATAGCTCGGGAACCGACAGTTTTGAGGGCCATACATATGTCTCCGGTCAGTGTCAGATGTTCCGGCGTCAATGTTTCGACGAGATCGGCGGCTACAAGCCGAATAAGGCCGGGGGCATCGACTGGATGGCTGTCACACATGCCCGCATGATTGGATGGAAGACACGATCATTTCGGGAGAAGTCTTTCTTTCATCACCGGAAGCTTGGAACAGCCGAGCGTGGCCGTTTAGCATCAAGCTTTTCTTACGGCGAGAAAGACTATTATCTCGGAGGGCATCCTGTGTGGGAGATGTTTCGCGTTGCCTACCGCATGACCAAACCCCCATATTTGATCGATGGCGCTGCGCTCGGTCTGGGATACGCATGGGCTTTCATATCCCGCCAGAAACGTCCAGTCTCCGATGAACTGATGCGGTTCCACCGCAAGGAACAAATGCATAAGCTGCGCACTATTCTCAAGTCAATGCTCAAATCTGGACGCGTTGACAGTTTTCAGCCTAAGGCAAGCTCGGAGATCGGTAAGTGGACACGATGACTGCAGTCACAACAGAGACCCTTGCGATGTCACGGTTCGAGACTGCGGCAATTGAATCCGGAGTCTTGCGTTTTGTAGAGTGGCTCGACCGTTATGGTGAAACTTCGTATGATCATCAAAGCTTCTTCGCGGGCGGCCTAGGTCGACGCGCAAAGGAGCTGTATTATCGGAAACCGCTGCTTGGAACACTCGCCGTGACGCCCATGATCTTCGCGGAGGCCTTTGTTCCTTCGGCGCGGCGTCTATTCTGGAAAAAGCAGCGCTTTCCCATCGCCGACGCTCACTATGCCATGGGCTTTGCATTCTTGGCGGGAATCCTAAAAGACGATCGTTACTACCGTCGTGCGGTACACTTTCTTCACGTTTTGGAGAAGACACGCTCTACAGGATTCGACCGCTATTGCTGGGGATACCCGTTTCACTGGGAGACGCGCGGCGGAACAATGAGGGCGGGAACGCCACTCATTACCACCGTACCCTACGCCTACGAGGCATTTCGGGAAGTTTTCCTGATTGATGGAGAGCCGAAGTGGCGAGAGATCATGCACTCGATCGCCGAGCATGCATTGTTTGATTATCACGATATCAGGACCTCGGAGTCGGCATCCAGCTGTTCGTACACCCCAGATCCGAAAGACCCCGGGGGCGTAATAAATGCCAGCGCGTATCGAGCCTTTCTCTTGACGCGAGCTGCGACGGATTTTTCAGAACAAAGATATCAATCCGCAGCGGACCGGAATCTGAATTTCGTTCTCGAATCCCAGAATTCCGACGGCTCCTGGTACTACTCAACGGACGGTAAGAGAGATTTTGTCGATCACTTTCACACGTGCTTTGTACTCAAGGCACTGGCGAAGATTGAAGCCCTGACCGGAAACCGCGAGTGCACCTCGGCAATAGAGCGCGGTGTTCATTACTACATTCAGAATCTCTTCGACGCTCAAGGTTTACCAAAGCCTTTCTCTCGCAGGCCGCGTCTCACGGTGTATCGAAATGAGCTCTATGATTACGCCGAGTGCATCAATCTGGCGGTATTGTTGCAGGGACGATTCCCAGCCCTGGATTTGATTCTGTCTCGGTTGGCGAACTTCTCACCGTGGCAAAAACCTGACGGGTCCTTCCGGAGCCGACAGCTGCTCATTGGCTGGGATAACACGCCGATGCACCGCTGGGCGCAATCGCAAATGTTCAGAAGCCTGTGCTTCCTACTCTATAAAGACGCTCAAAGCACCACAACCAAATTCAGCAGCTGACCATCAGGAATCACCATGTGCGGAATCTGCGGACAGTTTAATTTTGGAGATGATGCTCCTGTGCTTCGCCAATGCATCGAGCGGATGGCGAGCAGTATCGTTCATCGCGGTCCTGACGACGAAGGATACTTTATCAGCGGCTCCGTAGGGCTTGGCTTTCGGCGGCTCTCCATTATCGACCTTGCCGGCGGACATCAGCCAATGTCCGATGTAGAAGAGTCTGTCTGGGTCATATTCAACGGCGAGATTTACAATTTCCCCGAACTCAAACGCGAACTCGAAGCCTTTGGCCATATTTTTCGTACGAAATCTGATACGGAAGTCATTGTGCACGGCTATAAGCAGTGGGGCGAGGAGGTACTGAACCACCTGAACGGGATGTTCGGATTGGCGATCTGGGACGTTCGAAAGAGAAAATTGGTTCTGGCTCGCGATCCATTTGGTATCAAACTGATTTACTACCGGCTGACCGCAGACCGTCTTTACTTTGGCTCTGAGGTCCGAGCTGTATTGGCGGGTTCCGAGGAACGCCCGGATCCGGATCCGGATTCTCTAAGCTTGTTTCTTCGTTATCGGTTCACTCCTTCGCCTCATACGATCTTTCGTGGAGTGCGAAAGCTGGCACCAGGCTCGATGCTAGCTTGCGAAAGGGGCGTCGCGCAAGTGCGCCAGTGGTATAACTATCGTCCAACCTCATTTTCGCCGCCCAAATCGGACGACCAGGTGCGAGAGGATCTGGTCGAGCTTTACAAGCAGTCGATGAAGAGACACCTTCTGAGCGATGTTCCCGTTGGGCTTTTGCTGAGCGGTGGTATTGATTCTGGTCTCCTGCTTGCTTTAATGAACCTTTACGGCAGTTCTTGGAGAACCTACACAGTTGGCTATGGAACCAGCTACGCCGACGATGAACTGGCCGACGCGGAAAGAACAGCATCACGCTTCTCATCGCAGCACACATCTGTGCTGCTCAACCGCGCAAGGTTCGAAGAAGCCTTTCCGGCGATTGTCGCTCAACTGGAGGAACCGATTGCGTCGTCTTCCATTGTGCCGATGTATTTCGTATGCATGCGGGCCCGCGAGGATGTGAAGGTCGCGCTGATCGGACAAGGCCCGGATGAGTTATTCGCCGGCTACCGCCGCCATCTCGGAGTCCGCTACGCCTCATACTGGGAAACCGTTCCAAGCTGGATGCGCGCCCCGCTTGAGATTGCGATTACGGCGCTGCCACGGAACGAAACTTTGAAGCGAGGAATCCACTCCCTGAACATTGCAGACCGCGCGCAGCGATATAAGGAAGTGCTTTCACTTCTGCCCGGCGACGAAATCAACGCAATCTTTCAGGACGGAGTGTTGAATGGGGATTCCGGCGACGCGCTGCTTGATTGCTGGAGGGACCTCCTTGAGCTTTCTGGCGAAACCGATGATCTGGGTGGGTTTCAGTTTCTCGAGATGAGATCGACTCTTCCGGACGAGCTTCTTATGTTTGGCGACAAGCTTTCGATGGCCCACGGCCTTGAGGCCCGAGTACCCTATCTCGATAAGGAAATCGTTGAATACGTTGAAAGATTGCCTGCACGCTTTAAGGTGCGCGGTGGAAAACAAAAATGGGCCCACCGTCAAGTGTGCAGAGAACTCCTGCCTGCGGAGATTTTGAGAAGGAAAAAGCGCGGCTTCAATGTGAATGTGGTCGACGAATGGTTCCGTGGCAGCGTGAGCAATGGGATGAAAGAAACGTTGATGGATTCAGAATCACTGATGTATCGATATCTGCGGCCCACAGCGGTTCAGCGGCTCTTCAAGCAGCATCAGGCCGGCCAAAATGACTACCACAAGATCCTTTTCAGCCTGATGGTCTTTGAAACGTGGCTGAGGGTGCATTCTGCGTCAGAAGCCTGCCTGGTATAAACCCCTCGTGTTTGTCTTAAGCGCAAATGCTGTTTGAGCAAGCTTGCATACCCGGAATGTTCCGGATTCATCCGGAAAGAATGACAGACGAGCGAGGCTTTTTTGCTCGCACCTGGTGCGCTGAGGAGTTCAAAGAAGCGGGACTAGATGCCAGGCTGGTCCAATGCAGCATTTCCTTCAACGCACGAAAGGGCACGTTACGGGGTATGCATTACCAGGCAGTTCCAATCGCCGAGACCAAGTTGGTGCGCTGCACAATGGGCGCCATCTACGACGTCGTTCTCGATTTGCGTACGGAATCACCGACCTTCAGGAAATGGATCGGAATGACGCTGTCAGCTGAGAATCGAGAAATGGTCTACATCCCCGAGGGATGCGCGCATGGATTCCTGACACTCGAAGACCATAGCGAGGTCTTTTATCAGATGTCGGAGTTCTATTATCCAGAGGCCGCTCGCGGAGTGCGATGGGATGATCCAGCCTTTGGAATTGAGTGGCCGGGAGATGTCACGGTGATTTCAGAACGCGACCGTACGTTGTCGGATTTCCAATGAATGAAATCCTTTTACAGAAAATCGACGAAACGGAGCTTGACCAGCTTGGAAGGGAATTGCACCAGTTTGCGTCCGAGCTATATCCGATTTGCCGAAGCATTACCGGTCAAGGCATTCGGCAAACACTGGTGAGGATTGGTGAGCGGATCCCGCTAACCGTCCAAGAAGTACCGACCGGCACGGAAGTCTTTGACTGGACAGTCCCAAAAGAGTGGAGTATCCGCGACGCGTATATCAAAGACGCCGATGGAAACAGGGTGGTCGATTTTCAAAGGCACAATCTCCATGTCGTCAACTACAGCACACCCATCTCCGGGAAATTCTCGCTGGAGGAACTTCGGCCTCACCTGCACTCGCTTCCCGAGTATCCGGACTGGATTCCATATCGCACCACTTATTACAAGCAGGACTGGGGCTTTTGCCTTTCACAGAATCAATTGCTGGCGCTAAAAGGCTGCGCTTACGATGTGTGCATCGATGCCAGCTTGGAAGACGGGAGCCTCGTGTATGGAGAATTCTTTGTTCAGGGGAAGTCCGACACAGAGATACTCGTCTCGGTTCATATATGCCACCCCTCGCTGGCGAATGACAACTTATCGGGAATTACGGTCGCAACTGCTCTGGCTGAACACATGCTGGGGAGAGATCTTCACTATTCGTATCGGTTCCTGTTTATTCCCGGAACCATTGGTGCGATTGCGTGGCTGGCGATAAACAAGGAAACGGCAAAACGCATCAAGCATGGATTGGTGTTGACCTGCGTGGGCGACGCGGGGGGATATCACTACAAGAAAAGCCGCAGGGGAGACGCGGAAATCGATCGGGCCGCTGCTCATGTTCTGCGCCACTGCGGTGAGGCATGGCAAGTTCTCGAGTTCTCACCTTACGGCTACGATGAGCGGCAGTATTGTTCACCGGGGTTCAACTTGCCGGTAGGATGCCTGATGCGCAGCGTGTGGGGATCGTTCCCCGAGTACCACACATCGGCTGACGACCTGGAGTTCATCCGCCCCGAGCAACTCGCGAAGACATTGCGCCTCTGTACCTCTATTTTCGATGTACTGGAAAACAACAGAACTTATATAAACCAGAATCCATGGTGCGAGCCGCAACTGGGCAAGAGGAATTTGTATCGCAGTGCTGGCGGGGGATCGATTGATGCCCAGATGAATGCGCGGCTCTGGGTGCTTAACATGTGTGATGGTGAACATTCTCTGCTCGACATCGCAGAGCGTTCGGGACTCCCGTTTCCTGCGATTCTATCTGCTGCACAGTTGCTTTGCGAGGCTGGTTTGCTGGATGATCAGCCGCGTCGCGCATGAGCATACTTCAATAGTGGTATAGCCTGCGAGTCAGAGATCACTCAGGATTGGAAAAAGCATGAAGGTTTTAGTTACCGGACATAAGGGTTACATTGGCGCCGTCGCGGGGCCAGTTCTGCAGGACGCCGGTCACGAGGTTGTCGGGCTAGATTCCAATCTGTATGCCGGTTGCGATTTCGGAACAGTCACGGACGTCCCGGAGATTCGCAAAGACCTCCGCGATGTTACGGTGGCTGACTTGATAGGATTTGATGCTGTCGTGCATTTTGCGGCACTTTCGAACGATCCCGTCGGCAATCTGGATTTCCAACTCACTTATGAGATTAATCACACGGCGTCAGTGCAGTTGGCCAGGCTCGCCAAGGAGGCTGGTGTCAAACGGTTCGTCTTCGCTTCTTCGTGCAGCACGTACGGAGCCGCCGGCGACCATTTCCTAGACGAGACCTCCGTTCTGAATCCGGTAACTCCTTATGGTGAGTCAAAGGTGCTGGTGGAGCGCGACATTGCGGCGCTTGCTGACGAGAACTTCACGCCTACCTACATGCGCAACGCAACCGCGTATGGAGTATCGCCCCGGCTGCGCCTCGACATCGTTCTTAACGACCTCGTTGCCTCGGCATTCACCACGGGGCAAATCTACATCAAAAGCGATGGTACTCCCTGGCGCCCGATCGTTCACATTCGCGACATCATAGGGGCAGTGGTCGCCGTGCTGGATTTGCCACGCGAAGCAGTTCACAATCAAACCTTTAATGTTGGCCGCAACGATGAGAATTTCCGCATTCGGGAACTTGCCGACATCGTCGCCGAAGTCGTTCCCAACTGTCGCATCGAGTACGCTCCCGGAGGTGGTCCTGACCTCCGCTGCTATCGAGTCAATTTCGACAAAATAGCTCGTCTCGTGCCTTCATTTCGGCCGCAGTGGACAGCGCGCAAAGGCGCTCAGGAGCTATACGAGGCGTACAGTCGCCTCGGACTTACCGCTGTCGATATAGAGCAAGGGCGATACGTCCGCATCAGCGCAATTCGCCGCTTACAACAAGCTGGAAAAATAGACCGCACCCTGCGCCGGGTTGAGATGCACAGCGAAGCTACGATTGTGGGTTGACTGCCACCTACAAACAACTATGGCATCCACGACACTCCTTCAGGAAATCGACGCACCGGCGAAAGCCGTTAACTGCCGCTTTTGCGGGGCTAGCTTGCGACGGACATTTGTTGACTTGGGTATGTCACCCCTGTGCGAAACTTACCCCACGAGTGCCGAGTTCAGTCGCGGCGAAATGTATTATCCACTCCATGTTTATGTTTGCGAGCAGTGTTGGCTGGTTCAACTGGAAGAGTTTGAACGACCGGAGAACATTTTCAGCGACTATCCTTACTTTGCATCGTTCTCTGATTCCTGGCTTCGCCACTGCGAGAAATACTGCAACGAAATGATCCCGCGCCTCGGATTGCATGAGAAGAGCTTCGTAGCTGAGGTAGCCAGTAACGACGGCTACCTGCTGCAGTACTTTGTGCATGCGGGGATACCCGTTTTGGGCATCGAGCCGGCTGCCAATGTTGCCAAGGCTGCAGTGGAAAAGGGCGTACCCACTCTGGTGAAATTCTTCGGCGCCGCGGTCGCGAACGAACTAGTTGAAGCGGGCCAGCAGGCCGATCTGGTAATCGGCAACAACGTGCTGGCTCAGGTGCCTGACCTCAACGATTTTGTTGAGGGCTTGAAGATGTTGCTCAAGCCCGATGGGGTCCTGACTCTGGAGTTCCCGCATCTGCTGCGCCTCATCGCTCTCAACGAGTTCGACACGATCTATCACGAGCATTTGTCTTATTTCTCTCTGATCAGCACCATCACGATCATGGAGGCCCACGGCCTGCGCATTTTCGATGTCGAGGAACTGAAATCGCACGGCGGCTCCCTTCGGGCGTTTGCGTGTCGCGCCAACAGCCAGACGCATGCGCTGATGCTCAACGTGAGCAAAGTAATCGCAGATGAACTTGCCGCCGAGCTGGATAGGATCGAAGGGTACGACAACTTCGCTCCGCACGTTCAAGAAACCAAACTCCAATTTGTTGAGTTTCTACTCAATGCCGCCAAGGAGGGCCGAACAGTAGCCGGCTACGGTGCGCCAGGGAAAAGCGCTACGCTTCTTCACTACTGCGGCATCGGCAGAGAGCTGATTAAGTATACGGTGGATCGCAACGTCCACAAGCAGGGGCGGCATCTGCCGGGAAGCCACATACCGATCTACCACCCGGATCACATTCGCGAAACCAAGCCCGACTATGTGCTCATCCTTCCCTGGAATCTCAAGGAGGAGATCATGCAGCAGTTGCATTACATTCGGGAGTGGGGTGGCCGCTTTGTGGTGCCGATCCCGCAGCTGATCGTGTATTAATACAAGATGGCTTAAGTCAGTTAGCTGGAGACGACAAGTCACTCATCGTGACAGTCGATAAGTGAGGATGGCATATGAAAGTTGTATTGTTCTGTGGTGGCGCGGGAATGAGACTACGAGGTTACTCGGAGGACGTGCCGAAGCCCATGGTCACAATCGGCTCCCGTCCCGTGCTGTGGCACGTCATGAAATACTACGCGCACTACGGGCACAAAGATTTCGTGATCTGCCTTGGCTACAAGGGAAATGTCATTAAGAACTTTTTCCTTGAGTACGAGGAATCGGTCTCGAACGACTTCATTTTCTCCCAGGGGGGGCGTCGGCTGGAGTTCGTACAGCGCGACATCGATGACTGGCGAATCACCTTCGTCGATACTGGTCTAGGTTCTACCATAGGCGACCGCTTGCGCCTCATCGAGCCCTATTTAGAGGATGATGAGATTTTCCTGGCCAACTACAGCGATGGACTCACGGACTTTCCGCTGCCCGAATTGATTGACGATTTTAGGCGGCGCGACAGCTATGTGTCGTTTCTTTCCGTGCAGCCTCGATCGAGCAGCCTGGACACAATACAATTGGGCGACGACGGGTCAGTCAAGGCGATCCAGTGCATGAAAGATTCCGATATCTGGGTGAATGGCGGCTACTTTGTGCTTCGAAGAGACGTCTTTCGATACCTCAGGCCTGGTGAGGAGTTCGTTTATGAGCCCATGCAGCGGATGATCGCGGAAGGCAGGGTTCGCTCACGCCGCTACGACGGATTCTGGCAGTGCATGGATACATTTAAAGACAAACAGGTCCTGGATGAGTTGGAAGCCTCAGGTGCGGCTCCTTGGTGTGTTTGGAAGAATGGTTGTGTGGAACGGATTCCGGCATGATGCCCCTCAACCTAGGCCGAGCACGCACAGGCCATCTGAACATACTCTGTCTTGGTGCTCACTCTGACGATATCGAGATCGGCTGCGGCGGCACGCTGTTGGAGCTACAGCAATCGGGAATCGCGCTAACATTCTACTGGGTGGTGTTCAGCGCCGCGGGAAGACGAGGTGAGGAAGCGCGGAAGAGTGCAGAGCTTTTCACTGCAGGATGCAAAACGGAAATGTTCGTGAAAGAGTTCAGAGATGGATTCCTGCCCTTCAACGCGATCGAGGTCAAAGAATTCTTCGAGGAACTTAAAGGAGGAATCGATCCGGATCTGATCTTCACGCATTGGCAGGGTGATGCCCACCAGGATCATCGCCTGGTCTCAGAGCTAACCTGGAATACATTCAGAAACCATCTGATCCTGGAGTATGAGATACCGAAGTATGACGGAGATATTGGCCGTCCAAACACATTTATGCCGCTCAGTGAGGCATCATTTCAAGGTAAAGTAGACCACGTGCTTGCGGTATTTGGGTCTCAGCGAACTAAGCCGTGGTTTGCACCAGAGACCTTCCTTGGATTAATGAGAATCCGCGGGATGGAGTGTAACTCGCCAAGTGGCCATGCGGAAGCATTTTACTCCAGAAAAATGATCCTAAGCGCGGTGGAATAGAAAGTCGATACTGAGATGGTAAAAACTCACGATTCCGCGAGTGCTATTACGGAGCCTGGCATGCTCGATTTTTCAAAGTCGCGCGCTCTTCAGCCGCGAGCTCATCAGCTGATCCCAGGCGGCGCGCACACTTACGCAAAGGGCGACGATCAATTTCCAGAGCTGGCGCCCGGCTTTATCGTGCGAGGCAAGGGCTGTCACGTTTGGGATCTCGATGGCAACGAATTCATCGAGTACGGCATGGGATTGCGAGCCGTAACTTTGGGACACGCCTATCAACCGGTCGTCGAGGCCGCATACCGGCAAATGCAACTGGGCACGAACTTCACCAGACCCGCCCGGATCGAAGTGGACCTCGCCGAGGCCGTGCTTGAAGTCATCGACGGCGCCGAGATGGTGAAATTCGCCAAGAATGGCTCTGATGTGACCACTGCTGCCGTCAAGCTCGCTCGTGCCTATACCGGCAGAGATCTGATTGCGATCTGCGGCGATCAACCGTTCTTCTCCACCGACGACTGGTTCATTGGGACGACACCAATGAACGCAGGCATTCCACGCGCAATTTCGGAGATGACCGTCAAGCTCCGCTACAACGATCTCGAATCTCTAAGAAAGCTGTTTGAAGATTATCCGCATCGGATCGCAGGGGTAATGCTCGAAGCCGAGGCAGTCACCCCTCCTGCAGTTCGCTTTCTCGACGAATTGAAGGACCTCTGCGAGCAAAAGGGCGCAATCCTCATCTTTGATGAGATGATCACGGGATTTCGCTGGCATCTCGGCGGAGCTCAGAAGTTCCACGGCGTAACTCCCCACCTCTCCACGTTCGGAAAGGGCATGGGAAACGGTTTTGCAATCGCCGCGCTCTGCGGAAAGCGAGAAATTATGCAGCTCGGAGGACTGGACCACGATCAGCCCCGTGTGTTTCTGTTGTCGACAACAAATGGCGCGGAGACCCACGCCCTTGCGGCGGCGATCACTACCATGCAAATCTACGTGGAGCAAGAGGTAGTCGGAATTCTGTGGCGACAGGGAGAACTGCTGCGGAAGCTTGTTGAGCAATCAATCCACGAGAACGGGCTGGAAGGCTACTTTGAACTGCTGGGGAGGCCGTGTAACCTCGTCTTTGCCACTTGTGATGAGAACCGTCAACGTTCACAATCCTTCCGTACACTTTTCATGCAGGAGATGATCCGCCGTGGCGTGATCGCACCGTCCTTTGTGGTGAGTTTCTCGCACAGCGACGCGGATATTAGGAGGACGGCTGAGGCCGTGCACGAGGCGCTGGTGATCTATCGTAAGGCGCTGGACGAAGGCGTCAAGAAGTACCTTGAGGGGCGTCCGGTGAAGCCGGCAATCCGAAGGTTCAATTGAGCGGGGGAAGCAAGTCCATGCGCGCTGAACTGCGAGAATTGTGGAAATTTCGTGAACTGCTCTACATGATCACTTACCGTGACATCAAGGTGCGATATAAACAATCGATCATGGGATTTATGTGGGCAGTGCTCATGCCGGTGCTGATCGTCATGTCAGGCATCGTCGTCCGTTTTGCGTATGCTCTGGCGGCACATTCGCAGCTCGGGACCGCGGATGTCGCCAGCGTGGCAGTGAAGTCCCTTCCCTGGGCATTCATGGTTTCAAGCATCCGTTTTGCCTGTCTCAGCCTCATCAACAACAAGGAACTCGTGACTAAAATATATTTTCCGAAAGAGATATTTCCCGTTGCTGCGGTGATGGCGAGCCTCTTCGATCTTCTGGTGGCTTCCGGTGCCCTTGTGATTTTTCTGATTATCATCCGAATCGGTGGAGGGCCAAATCTCATCTGGGTCCCGGTGCTGCTGCTAACTATGATCCTGCTGGCTGCCGGAATCGGCATGATTGTATCAGCCGCCAGTCTCTTTTTTCGCGACGTCAAATACATCGTCGAAGTGTTCCTCACCTTCGGGATCTTCTTCACTCCGGTCTTTTATGAGGTCAGCATGTTCGGCAACAAGGGCAAGTGGTTATTGCTCAACCCGGTGAGTCCGATACTGGATGGGTTCAGCGCATGCATCGCCCGCCATCAGTCGCCAAATCTGCCTTGGCTTGCCTACAGCTTCGGTTTTGCCCTCGTATCGATTCTTGGCGGATATGCCTTCTTTAAGCATCTGGAACCTGCCTTTGCGGAGAGCATTTGACGGGGGAGTTTCATGTCTGATGTGGCGCTCCGCATGGAGCATGTTTTCAAGAAGTTTCGCAAGGGTGAGGTCTATAACTCGTTGCGTGATTTACTGCCCGCCTTGACGGGAAAGATGTTTCGACAACAGGAACTCAATGGGAATGACAAGCGCGATTTCTGGGCGCTGCAAGATATTTCGTTCAAGGTCAAGCGGGGAGAAGCTCTGGGAATCATCGGCGCCAACGGTGCGGGGAAAAGCACCATCTTGAAGATTCTAAGCCGCATAATGAAGCCGACAAAGGGCAGCATGGTGGTTAACGGCCGCCTTTCTGCACTAATTGAGGTGTCAGCGGGCTTTCATCAGGATCTGACAGGACGAGAAAACATCTATTTGAATGGGACGATTCTGGGTATGACGAAACGTGAGATCGACTCTAAGCTCGATCAGATCATCGATTTTTCCGGCATTGAAGAGTTCATCGACACTCCCGTCAAGCGCTATTCCTCCGGCATGTACGCGCGGCTTGGATTCTCGGTCGCGGCTCATGTGAATCCCGAGGTTCTAATTGTGGACGAGGTTCTGAGCGTTGGTGATTACCTTTTTCAACAAAAATGCCTCAAGCGAATGAAAGAGATAGCTTCCGAAGGAGCTAGCGTCCTCTTCGTCTCTCATAATCTCAAAAGCGTCGCAGAGTTTTGCCCGCGTACTCTTCTCCTGGAGCATGGGAAAATGGTCGCTATCGGACCAACTGAGCGGATTCTTTCACTCTATTTGTCTCAATCGGGAAGCATCTGCCAGGCGGATGCCGATTCAAAGTCACTCGCTATTTCCAAAGTGACGGTTCGTAACGAGCAGGGGTCAAGCCTCCACTTCCTGTCGGGAGAAAAGGCATGGGTTGATATTGAGGTGACCGGTTACAAGCGCTGTTGTAGACTGTCTGTCTCGTTGTGGATCAACGATCAGCATCACGAGAACGTCTTTGACACTTCGACTGAACGCCTTGGACATGGGAGCTTTGCGCTAGATGCCGACGAGGTATTTTCTTGTACTTTCCAACTTCGCCTCAACCTCGGGAACGGGATTTATTATCCCTCGGTTCTCGTTTGCCGGTATGATACTCAGACGGTGTACGATCGTCGAGATCCGGCTGCGATGATCTATCTGCGCTCCGCCGAGGGCGTTGGCGGTACCGCGAACTGTTTCCCTCAAGTGATTCGACAGGAATTCTCTGTAGCTGCGGGTTGCGGAGCCAAGGATTGTTCCAAAGGACCGAGAGCTACGACTATGTAACTCGCACAATGGAGCCGCGAGGCGTATGTCTGTTGTCTTCGCAGAGCGGGAAACTGCGTTTAAGAGATAGCCGTCGTTCCGATGAGCAAAAAGCTGACTTTCCGCGCTTCTCGATAATCCACAAGAGCAAGACAATCTGCACATGACTATCGGCATTCCCTCTGCCGATCCAGCTCTGCAGACACACCGCGCCGGAAATGTGCACATCGAACCCAGTTACAACTGCCAAAGTAAGCTTTGAGAACGATCTTCAGGGGTCGGTGCATTGCTTTCAAGGACAATTCGCGAGGAAGTTAAGTCAGCATTCAACGCTCACTCCTCTGGCAAAGGTGACCTAGCAAGTCACTCATCGGGCACGGTACGAGCCAGGGGAAAGTAAAATGAGTTTACGAAGTGCCCGAGCGTATTTAATGAGAGGAAACTTATGGGAACCCTTCGAAGGACTGTCTACAAGAGCCTTAACGCGGCTATAGGCCCATTTGGCCTTGAACTGATACCGATTGGTAAGCCGGCGTACCTCCGATCGTTTCTTCCACTCAAACGGACGTTGCGGAACGCGAAGGAAGCGGGATTATCACTTTGTGATTACATCGACGCAAAGCATCAAGTGCCCGGAGCGACTGAAGCCACAATTAACCAATTGAAAGGATTGGACGTCTTGAGCTCGCGAACACGGAACGTGTGCGAAATTGGACCAGGCTCGGGTCGATATCTTGAGAAAGTTCTCGCATCGTGTGCGCCGGCAAAGTATGAGATCTACGAAACTGCTCGAGAATGGTCGGATTGGCTGGCGCGCACATATTCTGTCCGCGCTTGCGAAGCGGACGGCCAGTCTCTCCGACAAACCGAAGACGCCTCTATGGATCTCGTTCATGCGCATAAAGTATTCGTATACATCCCTTCGGTCGTCACGTTTCGATATCTAAACGAGATGATCCGTGTTTCGCAGACTGGCGGCTATATCGTGTTTGATATTGTCTCGCAGAGTTGCATGGATGATCTCACAATTACGAAATGGAATGCTGGGCAGAGTAATTATATTACTATGATGCCGAAAGAAGTCGTCATCGGTTTCTTTGCCAAGAGACACTGCTCCTTGCTGTCGTGCTTTCATGCTCCATTGGTGCCAGGCTCGAGCGAGTACTTAGTATTCTGCAAGAACAGACTTAGCTGAGAGAGAGACTCCATTGTGCAGTAATAGACAGGACGCGATGGCGCGCGATCTTGTACCGAGCGCTCAAACGGTGTTCTGATGAAGTTGGTTAAGCAGCGAACACAAGATGCTCTGAGCGGGAAGTGTTTGGCTCTCTTGGTCGGCGCACCACGGAGCGGCACGGCAAGAATCTTACCCCGCAAGCACGCAGCCTTTAGATGGCCCAAGTCATCCAAGCGAGGACTCGAGCTGCCAACTACGAACGCTGCAAGCTTTTTGTGGGAGTCAGATATTCTTCCAAGGAGTTGCAATGCTGACGCAGAGTCAAGTCGAAGCCGCGCTTCGCGGCAAAAAATTGGTGTTTCTCGTAGGCGCGCCGCGTAGCGGGACGACCTGGCTGCAACTGTTGCTTACACGATCCCCTTCGGTCGCGACTGCGCAGGAGACACATCTCTTCGATAATTTCATGCGTTCCATGTTGGAGCAGTGGAAGCACGATCGGGACACCGGAGCCCGAACTGGCCTCACGCTCCTGCTAAGCGAGGAGGAATTTCGGAGCTTGCTGCGGGGCGTTTGCGCCGTTGTCTTTGACAAGATTGCGCAGAGCAAGCCTTCTGCCACGGTGGTCCTGGAAAAGACACCCAATCACGTTTACTGCTGGAGAGAAATCCTTGATTTGTGGCCTGACGCGCACTTTATCCATATTATCCGTGACCCGCGCTCCGTTGTTGCCTCGTTGCGTGTCGCCTCGAAAAGCTGGGGGCGGGACTGGGCTTCTTCCAGGATTCCTCAGAACTGCGAAAGGTGGATTTCAGACGTGACCAACGGACGGCAAATGCGCTCTGCCACCCGCAACTACCAGGAAGTTACGTTCGAAGAATTGCTCTCGGATGGTCCTGAAGTCTTGATGCGCCTTTTTGCGGGGTTGGGTGTTGAGTCGAGCCTGGACCAGTGCCGTCAGTACGTTGACGAGTGCAAACTCGAGAATCTCAAGGCAGGGAAGCTCGAAAATGCGCCATTCAATGTGGCAAAAATGCACCCGGAGAGTTTTCGGATAGGTACGACCGACAGTTGGCGTACTGAACTCTCGAAGTGGGAGATTGCGCTCGTGGAGCGTCTGGCAGGGCCGCTCATGTCCGAGCTGGGGTTTGCACCCGCGAACGGCAGCAAGGCTATGTCGGTTTTTGTGGACGCAGGATGGAATACGTTCGTGGTCGCAAGAGCGGCCAAGCGCTGGCTGCGGCAATTCGCTGAACGACGCGGATTCGTCCGAATCTGATTTGGGCGTCTCTGACGATCCATCAGTGTCACAAGATGGCGAGCAGCTCCCCATAGAAAGATTGAATCCTATGAAGATTGGCGAAGTTGCCTACACGACCGAGGACGCTGCTATCGGTGAACTGAGGGAGGCCGCTGATTTGACTCGAACTGTTCGTCGTGACGCCACGGCGGCGTGTCCACGGGTCGCCTTACTGACGCCTTACACCGGACATAACCTCGGAGATGCCGCTATTCAGGACGCGATAATCGCCAACCTCCGACTGCGGCTCCCAGGCGCTCAATTCTCAGGCGTATCTCTCAATTGCGACAACTTCGTGGAGCGACACGGCGCGGGAGCCTTTCCTCTGTGTGCGTCGCAAGGTAAGTTTTACAGGATGTGCCAGGGGCGGATTACGCAGTCGTCCGGGGAGGGACGGAGTCCTGAGACGTCGTCCGGTGAAAAGAGAACTACATCGAGCCATCTCAGGCGGGTGCTCAAGCAAGTCCCCGTGCTCTGGCCGTGCCTGAGGTGGATCCGTTCTCTTGAAAGATGCGTCTACGGAGAATTGCGCCACTTCGCCCAAGGCTATCGGTTTCTCCACACCCAGGACCTGCTGATCGTGTCAGGCGGTGGCCAGCTTGACGAGGAATGGGGCGGGCCTTGGGGCCATCCCTTTGCGCTCTTCAAATGGGCCATTCTGGCGCGGATTGCAGGGGTGCCCTACGCGATCGCAAGCGTCGGCGCCTGCAAAATTACCTCAATAATGTCCCGCTTCTTTTTGTCGATTGCTCTTCGCACGGCGCGATACCGTTCGTATCGAGACTTAAACAGCAGAGAGGCAGCTGGTCGCTTGCTGCGACGAGCCGCGCGGGATCCCGTCGTACCGGACATGGCCTTCAGCCTGCCTTCCGCGGAATTGCCGACGCGCCCAGGCATCCGCGCCAATTCGCGGGAAAGGATGACCGTTGCCATCAGCCTTATTGCTTACGCAAGGCCCGGAAGCTGGCCGCGCCCGAAGCCGGCTGTCTATGAACGATACCTGCAAGAGATGACGCGTCTCTTGGCGCATCTCCTCACGCGTGATTGTCTCCTGGTCCTCTTAAGCTCATCTCTCGGGGATGACGACCGCGTCATACCCGAGCTCCTGGGGCGGTTGGATGCTGAGGCCCGCGAGAAGGCCCCGGGGCAGATGCGCTTTCCCATAATCAAAACCTGGAAGGATTTTGTTGCCGCCCTTTACGCCGTCGACTTCCTTGTAGCGAGCCGCCTGCACAGCACGATTCTCGGCTTTGTGGCCCAGACTCCCACCGTTGCAATCTCCTTCGATCCGAAGGTGGACTGGGTGATGCAAGACCTTGGCCAAGCTGACTACCTTCTGCACATCCGTGACTTCGTTGCGGAAGATGTGATCCAAGCCCTCGATCACATCGAACTTCACAGCAGTTCCGTTGCGGCACAGATTCGCTCTTACCAGCTTGGGGTTCACTCTGCTTTCGCGCGACAGTATGACACCTTGGCCCAGCTTGCCCTGGCAAGTTATGAATTGCGTCATCCCGCTCTGCATTCAGGCGCTCTTTCCCGCGCAAAGGCGGGACGCGCGGCACAGGAACCGGACATAGCTCATCGCCACTGATATCTGTGAAATTCACCGTGCTATGTGCGCAGATTTCGGCAAATTTACTTTCTTCTCGAAGCCATGAGCCATCAACAACCCTTAGTTAGCGTTGTAACGCCTTTCTACAATACTCGGGATTACCTCGCCGAGTGCATTGAGAGCGTCCTGCGCCAGACTTACGAGAATTGGGAATATGTCCTGGTGGATAATTGCAGTACCGATGGATCAGAGGAGATTGCAGTACAGTATGCAGTAAGATTCCCGGACAAGGTCCGTCTTATCCATACCAGCGCATTTCTTTCCCAAGTGCAAAACTATAACTTCGCCCTCACTTGCATCTCCCCTAACGGCAAGTATTGCAAAATGGTCCAAGCGGACGATTGGATATTTCCGGATTGCGTACGGGCCATGGTGGAGGTCGCCGAAGCTCACCCGTCAGTCGGAATCGTCAGTGCTTATGAGTTGGCCGGCGAGTCGGTCCAACTTGACGGACTGCCTTATTTTGAGAGCGAAGTGGGCGGCCGGGAAACATGCCGGCGCTACTTCTTGAAAGGCACTTATCTTTTTGGTACTCCGACCTCCTTGCTGATGCGAGCCGAGATTGCTCGCCGCCGTTTACCTTTCTACGATGAGCGCTTCGCGCCGTTCGAAGACGGCCATGCATGTTTTGATCTGTTGAAAGACTGGGACCTGGGCTTCGTCCATCAAGTGTTGACGTTCTCGCGCAGGAACAACGACTCCATCCTCTCGCGTGTCACTCCGTCCGGACTCCTGCTCTTTTTCCGTTTGGCCGCAGTAGTCGCTCACGGACGCGACTTTCTGACTCCAGGCGAATATGCTCGGTGCCTAAGAGATGCAGAAAGAGAATACTTCCGCTTCCTAAGCAGTCACGCTTGCTCGATCCATGGCCCTGGGAACGAGTTTTGGGAGCTAAATCGCAATGCTCTTGCCACGATAGGCTACGTACTGAATTGGCGGTTGTTATGTAAGTGGATTCCGCGGGCCCTCCTCAAAAAGGTCTGGGATAAACTAGAGCGGAAGGAGAACGGTGACGGGTTATTCGCCTTGTCGCACGGAGGACTGCGCTAGAAGCGGTCTAGCCCAGGCCACTGGCACCACTGACTGCTTTACGGAGTCGGATAAGCTGCCCGCGCATTTGTGAAACTTATGGAACAGAACGAATGGAAGGTAAGGGTCTGGCCGATCTTTGCGACTGCTGCGATGATTGTCATCATCGCAGCAGCAATCTGTTGGTCGCTTCACCATCCCTTTGGCACCAGCTGGGACGAGTCTATATATCTGAACGAAGCGCAGATCGACGCCCAGCGGCTTCGCCATGGAATGTTGCTCCGGCTCGCTGGAAGGATCATAATAAAGAGCTTCGGTCGTCCTCCAGCCTATCGGATTCTTGCGCTCCCCGTCCTAGGCTTAATTGGATTTCACACGGTTACAATGAGACTTATCTCACTAACCTGCTTTGCATTGAGTGCGTTCTTGGTATACCTAGCCGCGCGCCGGATCGCAAGTTCTGCGGGAGGCGGATTCGCTGCTTTGATTTTTTGTTTATCACCGTTAGTGATTCGCGCCAATATGTGGTTTAGTACAGAAGGGCCACTGTACTTAGCCACTGCCGCGACGCTTTATTACGTTATCAGACTTTGGTACGACAAGCCACGTCACTGGAGCAATTGGGTAGGTTTGGGTACAGCTGTCGGCGTTGGGCTGTTGGCAAAGGCGTCATTCCTGGCAATTTTAGTGCCGCTTCTGGTGCTGTGGTTAGTAGTGGAACGTCGTCGGGATCTTGGCATTCCGAGCTTGGCTAAAGAATGGAAAGCAGGGGTGCTTGCTCTTCTGATAGCGGGCCCTTGGTGGATCTTGAATTTGAAGGCGGCAATTTCGACGACAGAACAGGCCCGAGGGTTCGTGGCGAACTCGCTCGGACCGCCTTCACCGGTGACGTGGTTACTGTGGTTGTGGACGGTTCTCCAGAGCCTTCTTGGTTACGGACTGACCATCGTGATCGCCTTGGTGGTGATTGCAGCGCTGCGCCAGGTGATAGTGAAGAAAGCAATTGTTCTGGATTCGCACAGGAAACTGATTTTGTGGTTATGCGCCTGCGCCGGGATTCCGCTCGTACTTGCACAACTGACCGGCACAAATGATTTGCTGCGCCATATATCCCCCGCTGTAATACCACTGGCAATTGGAGTGGGCACCTTGGCGGATTGGAGTGGCTGGGCGAAGGCCCTTGTAGCTATGGCGATATCGGGTATTTTGTTTTGCGGACAGCTAGCGATGATTGCAGCGCCTATCTTCTCTCCCAACAATCGCCCCGTAAAGTCTGGGATGGCGAATGGCCAGTACCCGTGGCGAGTCATGGCTCTTGCTGACCAATGGGATTGGACACCGATATTCGAAATAAGCCGCAACTGTGGCGTCACTTCTCCGAAGATCTCATATCTTGGAAGTGGGGCAGCCTTTGACCCGCCACAAATTGAACGCCCATGGGCGGCGGAAGCCGCGTCAACTGCACTCGCGACCTTCCCGTATCCGGAGGTAACGTGGCCGTGGCGCTACGAGGAAGGTCCGATCAATTGGCAGGAAGTGATGGCAGCAGTCGATGCGAGTGACATTGTAATTACGGCTCCACATTACCCTGGCGAGATCGGAGATAGCATTAGCAATCTGAATAATCAGTATAATCCTGAATTCACGGATCGTCTTTTGAGAGATTCGCATTTCCGACGGCCTATTCAACTTTCGATGGGGCGATTCGATCCTGTTGAGGTTTTAGTATTTGTGAACGTGAATCTAGTGTGCCATTCCGGAGACCACGCTTCGGCTATCCGATAGCGCTACCCCACTAATAGTGAAGAACCTTCAATACACAACGGTGGCTGTTACGGGCGGATGCGGGTTTATCGGTTCACACCTGATCCAACGACTCAGACAGTCTGACGCGCGCGTGCTGGCAATCGACAGCCTAAAATACGGTCGCCGCGAGAATCTTGACCTTTCTGATCCCGGAATTCGATTGGAGCAGTTGGAACTCTGTCGCGGATCCGCAGTGCGAATACGAGCACTTTTGAAAGGCGTTGACTATCTCTTCCATTTGGCCGCCGAAAAGCATAACCAGTCGATTCACTCGCCAGAACGCGTGCTTGACGCCAACGTAATAGGCACATACGAACTGCTCGATGCAGCTGCAGACGCGGAAGTGAAGAAAGTAGTCTTCACGTCTTCACTCTACGCTTACGGAAGAATGAATGGGCCTCCGATGGCCGAAGACGAAGTGCCGATGCCGCAGACGGTTTACGGAATCTCCAAGCTGGCCGGCGAACATCTGTGCCGTCAGTTCTCAATTGAGCGGAAAATCTCAACGATGTGCCTGCGACTCTTCTTTGTGTATGGTCCGCGTCAGTATAGCGGCCTTGGCTACAAATCAGTGATCGTGAAAAATTTCGGCCGAATGTTGAATGGCCAAAAACCACTGATCTTCGGCGATGGCACGCAGCAATTGGATTATGTGTACGTGGATGATGTTGTTTCTGCACTGCTTCTGGCGATGAAGGATACGAGCGGATTTGGCCTGTTCAACGTAGGTAGCGGTTCTGGTGTGAGCGTCAATGAACTCTCTTCGCTCATGATGGAAGTCGCGGGCGTAAACACACCATGCGAGTACGGGCCGGCTGACTTTACGAACGGCAGCTGTCGTGTGGCCAACACAAGCAGATTCAACGATCACTTTGGATTCCACTCGAGAGTGCCGCTGTCAGACGGTTTGCGACACACGTTCGATTGGATGACCTCAGCGCGGAGGTAACATCATGATTTACGAACTCTCGGTTATCGCCCCTTGCTACAACGAGGAAGGCAATTTGCGCGAACTGGTGAACCGCTTGCGAAATGCGTTCGTCGTGAAGAACATAGCAGGTCAAATCATTCTCGTCGATGACGGGAGTTCAGATGGAACAGGAGCTCTCATAGATAAGCTCACTCAAGAGCAGCCTAATCTCATCGGCGTGCACCACGGCAAGAACCTGGGCATGGTCGCTGCGTGGAAATCAGGGTTACAGGCAGCACACGGAGATCTCGTGTGTTTGATTGACGCGGATTTGCAAAACCTTCCCGAAGACGTCTGTCGCCTTCATCGAGAACTGAGGCTGAGTGGAGTAGATATTGTCCAGGGATATCGAAGCTCGGTAGGGCGCATTCGGGACTCGCGTTATCATCTGAGTAAAGCCCTGAACATCATCCTGAATACTTGCTTTGGGATGCGGCTGCGGGACAACAAGTCGGGCTTCATCATCTGCCGGCGCGACGTGCTCGCGGATGTGCTACGGTACCGTTTCAGATACTACTATTTCCAGTCGCTGATCATGGTGGCGGCGAAATCCAAGGGTTACACTATCCGCGAGATCGAGACTCTTTTTGAAAGCCGGCTGGTCGGGAAATCGTTCATTTCGCGTTTCCCGGTGTTACTGATTTGTAGAGTCTTGACTGACATCACAAAGGCGATCTTCGAATATCGCATTTCCGATCAGCACGCATCAGTTCTCGGAGAATACCTGCAGACGCTACCGCCACTCGATCCTTCCAAAGAAACGTTATTCGGGTGGCGTCGAGCGTTGTTTAACCTGTACGCATGGACGATGCCGCTTCATGCCTGGATGATTTCACGCAATATAAAGACTTACTACGAGCAGTTGAAGCGTAGTCAATGGCTGGCACCAACGCAGATCCGGGAAATACAGGAGCTTAAGCTCAGGGAGCTGGTTCACCAGGCATATTATCACGTGGGTTATTATCGCGAAATCTTTGATCGTCTTGGACTAACTCCCGGAGACATAAGGACAATTGACGATTTGGGAAAGCTCCCACTCCTCGATAAAAAGACTGTCCGCTCGTGTCTCTACTTCGATCTTCTTTCGGACAATCACGACAAGAAGAAGATGCTGAAGATTACAACGAGCGGATCGACGGGGGAGCCCTTTGTCTGCTATGC
Organism: uncultured Acidobacteriaceae bacterium; assembly: GCA_963808695.1. GTDB lineage: Bacteria > Acidobacteriota > Terriglobia > Terriglobales > Acidobacteriaceae > Telmatobacter. Next base: position 252,087 of record CAWEHF010000002.1, on the reverse strand, counting down.
CGATAAGGCTCAATTGGAGATGCGTTGGGCAGGGACGTTGCGAAGTATGGAATGGACTGGCTACCGGTTTGGAGACCGCCAGGCACGCCTCTGGCACCAGACGCTCGGAATGAGCTTTGGGCAGGTGACGCGTGAGCGGCTCGATGCGTGGTTAAGCCGCAGGCTTTTCATCCCCGCGTACGAAATGTCGGACAGGAACTTGCCGCAGACCATCAAGAAGTTGAGGCGGTTCAGACCTGTGTTGATCGACGGCTACGCTGAATCCTTCAACTTCCTCGCTCACTACATTAAACAGCACGGCCTTGAAGGTGTTAGGCCGAGGGGGATCATTTCGTCGGCACAAGTACTCCCAGATCAGAGTCGCGCGTTAATGGAATACACCTTTGGGTGTGGCGTTTACGATAAGTATGGAAGTAGAGAGTTTTCCGGAATCGCGTACGAGTCGGAAGGTCACTCCGGGCACTTGGTTGTGGCAGAAAACTATATTGTAGAGATTCTAAAGGATGGCCTTCCTGCAAAGCCCGGTGAGATGGGCGAGGTCGTGATCACCGATCTGCTGAATCGCTGCATGCCACTGATTCGGTATCGTGTCGGTGATTTGGCGATCGCCATGGACAACAGCACACCAAGCCCCTGCGGTCGAGGACTGCCCCGGATCGGCCGCATCGAGGGTCGAGCGCAAGCGATCATCATAGGTGCTAATGGGAACTACTTGCCGGGGACCTTCTTCATGCATTACTTCAAAGACTTCGATCATATTGTTAGGCAATTTCAAATCATACAGGATCAGCGGAACCGTCTAAAGTTGAGAATTGTTAAGGCAGATCGTTTCAATGAACAGCTCTTCGGCGAGGTTCTGCACGGGTTACGGAAATTCGTCGGAGAGAAGATGGAACTTGAGGTCGAATTTGTGGAGTCGATTGCTTTGGTTCGGACTGGCAAACACCAGGCCACAATAAGTCACTTGGATTTGGACTTCCAGAGCCTGGACGCGGGAGAGTTGGCGTCGCGCTGAAACTATGCTGAAAGTGTGCGTGACCGGCGCCGCCGGTTTTATCGGATTCCATCTTTGCCGCCGTCTACTGGACATGGGTTGGGCGGTTGTTGGGATTGACAATCTCAATGATTACTACGATGTGAAGCTTAAACAAGCTCGCCTGCAATTGTTAAGTTCTAGAAAAGACTTTACATTCCATGAGCTAAACATTTGTGACAGGGAAGCACTATTCAAGGTGTTCTCGATAGAGAAATGTGACTATACGGTGCACCTCGCCGCGCAGGCTGGAGTTCGTCATTCGCTGGAAAAGCCAGAGGCATATACCCAAAGTAACGTTGATGGGTTCATGCACGTTCTGGAGTGCTGCAGAGCGACTAGGACGAAACACCTTGTATATGCTTCATCCAGCTCAGTGTACGGATTCAATTCAAAGGTTCCCTTCAGTGTACGCGATGGCGTGGACCATCCTGTAAGCATCTATGCTGCTACAAAGCGCGCCAATGAACTGATGGCGCACGTATATAGTCATCTGTATGCTCTTCCTACGACAGGTTTACGGTTGTTCACGGTGTACGGACCTTGGGGAAGGCCAGACATGGCCCCATTTCTGTTTACCAAGGCAATACTCGAAGGAAGACCGATCAAGCTATTTAATCACGGGGATCTTAAACGCGACTTCACTTTTGTCGATGACATTATCGACGGATTTGTTAGCATCGTCGAAAAGCCTCCGGCGGGCGCAACAGCAGAGGAAGCGTTTGGCCCGGACTCCAGTTGGGCGCCATACCGAATCTACAACGTTGGCAATGAGCGACCCGTTCGTCTTGAGTATGTTATTGCTCTCTTGGAGAAGTACACGGAGCGCAAGGCAATCTGTGTGAAGCTGCCAATGCAGCCGGGAGACGTACCCGTCACCTATTCGGATATAAGTGAATTTGCCGCGATTAGCGGTTGCAGGCCGCAGGTGAACATAGAAGATGGTCTTAGGGAATTTGTGAAGTGGTACAGAGAGTACTATAACGTGTGAACTGGGCAAAGGAGGCGTGTGCTATAAATCGGCCCTGGTATTTCTGAACCACCGTACATGTTAGAACGTATTTCATTGACCCGCCCAGCAAAACTGGGCCTAGTGGCGATTCTTTCCTGACGAGTATCCGCCGCCCTCGACCTGTTGACGACGGCTGTACCAGTGGGAGGACGGGGGCGTTTGGTTCATGGCCTAGCGAACGTTGCTGGGTGCTCTGGATGCAGAGGACCTTCTGAATTGGTACGAAGCCTTTCTGGATGGAAGCTTCGCTCTGACGAAAAAGGAGGAGACGGAAAGGCGTGCGAGGGATCGCCGGAATCAAAGGCCGTTTCTTGAATCTTAGCTTACGCGGACGTTCAGAGATGGCGCTTCATGCGGGTGACGGGCCGAGAAATATTGAAGTATTTTTAACGAACGTACCGGAGCGCCTGGGTTGGGCGTAAGTTTCTTGGCAACCGGAACACAAAATGGAAATTCCAGCTAAAATCGGAAGAGAAAAACTGGCACCACTTCGGTGGATACACAGCGCAGAACTCGGGCGGCTCGAGGGTTGGGTCACAAAGAACTCGACTTGGTTGGCGCTGGCGACCATCGCTTCGGCCTTCGCATTGCGCTTTGCTTACTGTGACCTCTGCTACCTCAACCCAGATGAAGCACAGCACTTCTATGCGGCTGCGCAAAGTAGCTGGCTCGAGACTTATAAGGCAGCATTTACCCTGGCGCACCCGCCGCTCTTCATCCTGGTCCTTCATGGGGTTCTCTTCCTCGGGCGGACCGAGCTCATTCTAAGGTTGCCGAGCCTCGTCGGTGGGACCACGGCACTCTGGCTTACATTCGCATGGATACGGCGCAGTCTCGGAGAGGTTCCAGCACTTGCCGGACTCGTATTCATGGCTCTATCCCCAGCGGCTATCTCCTCCTCGACCGAAGTTCGCCAGTACGGTCTTCTTCTTTGCTCCGTATGCGGTGCCCTTTATGCGACTGAGCGCACATTCACCGCGCGCTCGACACTCTGGGCAATCGTCCAAGAACTCTTCCTGGTTTGTGCCCTCCTAACGCACTACACTGCGATCGTGGTGATAATCTCTCTCGGTTCGTTTGTCTTGCTCCGCTCGCTTTTTGACACAGTTCCACACCGTGTTCTTTTCACTTTTTGTATGTCCCAATTGGTTCTCGCAACGTTGCTGGGTTGGCTATATTTTGGGCACGTCCGCGGGAAGATTCCGTTCGGTGCCGGCTCTAGCATGGACTATCTCCGGCCTTACTTTTACGCACGGCAGAACGAAACCTGGTTCACATTCACCTGGAGAGCGCTATCAGGGACGTTTTCATACGCCGGTTCCCACCGGTCAGCGTTTTTGTTTATGCTGGTTTTCATAGCGGGGGTCGGTGGTATAGCGACGGGTCGAACTAGGGCACGAAGGCTCCAAGCACTCCTGCTGATATCTCCGTTTATCGCGGGGTTTGCAGCTGCCGTCTTTCAGGTGTTTCCCTTCGCCGGTTCCCGGCACCAGACTTACTTGCTGCCCTTCCTCGCAGCAGGTGTTTCGGCATTCGCCGCTTGTGCACCACGCGGGTGGGCGGTGCCGTTGTTGATGGCAGGTGTCGTCATTGCGCCGCTTTGGGTTACTCATGCCCGGCCGGACAATGATCCGCGGACCACGCCACTCAGTGATATGACCGCGGCGATTGAATACGTTAAGGCGACAGTCCCTCAAGGGACGCCACTCTTCGTTGACTACGAGACTCGCGATGAACTTAGGTACTACCTCACGCGAAATGACACGAACCTAGACACGGTGCGCTTTAATGCGGGGGTCGAGGAGCGACTCGGCGGCTACCGCGTCGTAGTACCAAGAGGGTACGTGTGGAGTTTTCGATCTAATGAAGTCCTCAAACAAGTCACCGAATCGGCACGCGCGCTAGGGGTCCCAGGAGGCGATCCCTTGTGGGTCGTCTCGACGTCCTGGACTGAACCGCCGCTCGCCTCACGGCCTCCTGCCGGAGGGGATCGCCAGGTGAAAGAGTTCGGGCGAATCAGCGTGATCAAAGTCCTTTCCCAAGAACATTGAATCCGATCGAAGAAATGGGATGGCTCTTTGGAATAAGAGAAAACGAGAAAGTGGGTTAACCGTGCAATTGCAAGAGAAGTTTGTCATCAGCGCGATTGAGGTGCACAATCTTGGAGTTTTTAGCCCTGAAATGGGTCACGATCGCAAGATGTGTGTTGACCTCAAATTGTTGGAACCGACCATAGATGCGCTTGACGGAGCGCGTTCCGACCCGCTGGACTATTTTGCTGATACGGTTTGAAATCGGATGAGAATTACGGTTATTTTGTGCACATACAACCGCAGCGACAGTCTAGCTAAAGCTCTCGAGAGCATTGCGTTGTCGGTCGTGCCGGAGTCCGTTCCGTGGAATGTGTTGGTCGTCGACAACAATTCGACAGACAAGACGCGAAGCGTGGTCGAAGAGTTCTCAAAAAGGTCCCCTGAACGATTCCGCTATGTGCGGGAAACGCAACAAGGGAAATGCTACGCACTCAATACCGGTGTCCGCGAGGCGCAAGGCAAGATTCTCGCTTTCGCGGACGATGACGCAACCGTTGAACCCGAATGGCTTTGGAATTTGACCTCACAGCTCCAGAGTGACGAGTGGTTAGGTGCTGGAGGCCGTATCATTCCCGTTTGGGCAAAGCCGATTCCTAGCTGGCTTTCCATCGACGACCCCCACACCATGGGGCCTTTTGTGGCCTTTGACGCCGGCACACAGGCTGGCCGGCTCAACCGCCCTCCTTACGGAGCGAACATGGCGTTTCGCAGGGAGGCATTTGAAAAATACGGCGGGTTCCGCACGGATTTGGGCCCGCGGCCGGGCAGTGAAATCCGTCGGGATGATATAGAGTTTGCAAACAGGCTTCTGGCTGCTGGAGAGCGGCTTCGGTACGAACCAAATGCTGTCGTGTATCATCCCGCGCCCGAGGAACGAATGACGCAGGGCTTTGTCTTGCGATGGTGGTTCTGGAACGGCTACGGAGAGGTTGTGGACTTAGGTCCGCCTTCCGGAGGAAGATGGCAGTTTCGTGGGATTCCCCTTTATTTGCTTCGGAGAATTGTAAGGTGGTTTCTGCAGTGGATCGTCACTTTCGATCCGCCCACTAAGTTTGCCTGCATAAGGAACGTCTGCTGCTTAGCGGGAATCGTTTTTGCTTGTCATCGCTTTCAGCGATTCAGTGAAGCTCGGATTACGGCAGACGTGGAATAGATTCTGGAGGGCTTCATCGCATGGACATCACACTTATCGTGTGTACATACAACCGATGTGACAGCTTAAGAACTCTGCTAGAGAGTGTCGCTCAATCGGTCATGCCCAACGGCGTTGAGTGGGAAGTGTTGATCGTAGACAATAACTCGAGCGATCGCACGCGCGAAGTGGTCGAGGATTTCAGTCGGCGACACGCAAATCGCTTCCGATATCTCTTTGAGCCTCGGCAAGGTAAATCATTTGCGCTCAATTCAGGAATTCGGGATGCTCGAGGTGAAATCTTGGCCTTTACGGATGACGACGTGACCGTAGATCCAAATTGGCTGCAGAACTTGACATCAAGTTTGCACACCAACGAGTGGGCCGGCGCAGCAGGGCGTGTTCTGCGCACCTGGTCTTGCTCACCCCCGCGCTGGCTGTCACTGGAGCCGCGGTACGCAAAAATAGGATGGGCTCTTGTCAGCTTTGACCTTGATCGGGAGGCGGGTGATTTGCCCTCCGTATACCCACCTGTTGGTGCGAATATGGCCTTTCGAAAGGAGATGTTTTCAAGGCATGGCGGCTTTAGAACAGACCTAGGCCCTCGAGGGAACGAAACTGGCAACTTTTCCCTGTGGAAAGATGTGCCCATTGGGGGAGTCTGGGAAGACACAGAGTTTGGCCAACGATTGACGGACAGGGGGGAGCGACTTCGCTACGAACCATCAGCTGTTGTCTATCACCCGGTGCCGGAGCATCGGCTTACGAAGGATTACTTCCTTTCTTGGTGGTCGAGACGTGGTCGGGATACAAACCTGCTTCTGCGGAATCGGGGTCCGGTTTGGGGAATTCCATGGCATTACTTTCGAGTTGCAAAGATGGCGGTTCTGCTCCTTGGCAATACTCTTGCATGGTTAACAGCCGTAAAACCGTATCGGCGCTTCTACTATAAGGTTCTGGCGTGGGAAATGGCCGGCGCCATCATGGGCGCCATCACTTTTCGTCGCAGGCAAATGAGTAGCGGCCACACCCAGCAGGACCAAGTCAAGGTGTAATTCGCGTTATGAACGAATTAAGGTTGGACCGTCGTGTCGCGCTCACTGCGGATTTAGAGCACCGTTAGCGTGCGCTGCTAACCTAGAATATCGATGCATGGGTAAGACAATTGCCATTATCGGCGGCGGAATTGTTGGGTTGGCGACAGCATACCGACTGCTCCAAAGGATTCCGGCAAGCGAGGTTCTTGTTCTGGAAAAAGAAAGCGGACCCGGCCGGCATCAAACTGGGCACAACAGCGGGGTTCTGCATTGCGGGTTGTACTATGCGCCGGGTTCGGCGAGAGCGCGCATGGCGGTTCAGGGGATACGCAGCATGGCTGCCTTCTGTGCCGAACACGATGTTCCCTATGAGTTGTGCGGTAAGGTGGTGGTCGCCGCACAAGAGGAAGAGATTCCTAGACTCAACGCGCTTTTCGAGCGTGGCAAAGCAAATGGTCTGGAGGGCCTTCAGGTTCTCGGACCGGAACAGATACGTGAGCTGGAGCCGCACGCAGCCGGATTGGCCGGGCTCCATGTGCCGCAGGAGGGCATTGTCGACTTTATCGCGGCCGCCGATGCAATGGCGAAGGAGATTCAGGCACGCGGCGGCGAGATCCGGTTTTCTTCCGAGGTACTCAAACTGCAAGAGAAAAACGGCTGGATCGTTCATACAACCAGCGGAGATTACGAGGTCGGCTTTCTCATCAATTGCGCAGGACTGCACTGCGATAGAGTCAGCCAAATCGCCGGTAATCGCGACTCGACGAAGATCGTTCCGTTTCGAGGCGAGTATTACAAGTTAAAGCCTGAACGGCAGCACCTGGTTCGGAACCTTATCTATCCTGTTCCCGACGCAAAATTTCCTTTTCTGGGAGTGCACTTTACGCGCCAGATCTACGGCGGCGTGGAAGCGGGGCCAAATGCTGTTTTGGCGTTCGCGCGCGAGGGGTACCGCAAGGCCGATATTTCCCTTCGCGATATGATTGAGACTTTCACCTACCGCGGATTCTGGAGGTTCCTGCTTCGCTATCCTGTCATGTGTTTGGATGAGTTTACGCGTTCGTTCAGCAAAGAGCTCTTCTGTCGCTCGCTCCAGCGGTTGGTTCCCGAGATAAGAATGGAAGATCTAACTCAAGGAGGCGCAGGAGTGAGAGCACAGGCCCTTTCGCCGGCGGGCGAGCTTTTGCAGGATTTCTATTTTGTGCGGCAAGCCCGGGCGCTCCATGTGTTAAATGCCCCCAGTCCCGCGGCGACGGCTAGTCTGGCAATCGCGGATGAGGTAATCGACATGGCGCAGGACGCGATCGCGTCTTGATTGGAGAACGTCTTAAAGGATTTCGGCGATTTCGCAAGAATCGCGTCTAAACTGAAACATTTCGACGCTCTAAACAAACTGGGAGCGGCCATGCGCTCGGCAGTAACAAAGCGCCAGACCGCTTAAAGCACCAGACGTTGGATAGCAGCGCGGCAGGGACCGAATTGTTTGGCGCTGCCGGTTCACAAGCGCTCATACAAGAGGTTTTAACGTGAGACTTCGCAAGATGTGGCATTCGATTGTGGCCCTGAGTTTGATGGCCGGCCTCCTGTCGTCTTGTTCGTTCGACCCGAATGTTCGCAAGCAGGAATACTTCCAAAGCGGTCAACAGTATTTGCAAAAGGGACAGTTCCGCGAGGCTTCAATTCAGTTCAACAATGCCATTAAAATCGATCCCGCGTTTGCCGATGCCCATCTCCAGTTGGCCGAGACCTACCTCAAGCTGCAGCAGCAAGACCGCGCCGAACAGGAGTTTGGCGAAGTGGTCCGGCTTCGGCCGGGCGACTATCAGACCCGAATCTCAATGGCGAATCTGCTTGTCGCGGACCACAAATACGACCAGGCAGAAGAGCAGGCAAGTGTTCTGATCCGGCAGCGGCCGGCTGCTCCCGCCGTTCATTCCCTGGAAGCGGCTCTACTGGCCGGGGAAGGAAAGGTTCCAGAAGCAATTGCCGAGACACAGAAGACCATCGCACTGGCTCCGGGCAGGTGGGAACCGTACGTGAGTCTCGCTTTGCTGCAGATGAAAAACGGCGATTCCGATGCGGCCGAGGCGAGTCTGAAGAAAGTCGCTGAACTCAATCCTCAGTCCGTTGAGGCGCGGGTACTGCTCGGAAACTTCTACGAATCGCACAATCGTCTGGATGAAGCGGAACATAAGTTCCGGGAAGCGATGACCGTCTCAACCCAAAGCATGGAACCTCGAGAGGCGCTGGCAAGACTGCTCGTGGCAGAGCACAAGAATGCGGCGGCGGAGCAGGTACTGCTCGAGGCGCGACGCGATCTTCCCAACAACCCGGAGAGTCTTCTTGATCTTAGTAACTTTTACTTCATCACCGGTGATTTGAACAAAGCAGTTGCTCAATACGATGCACTGTATCAGCAGCGCCCCAACGACCTGCAGATCAAGAAAAAGTACATCCAGTTGCTTATCCAGGCGAAACGCTTCGACGAAGCCCACCGGCTGGACGAGGAGATTCTGCGGACTTCTCCAAACGACAGCGATGCGCTGCTTTACCGCAGCCAGATGCAGATCAGCGAAGGACACGCGGCTGACGCCGTCCAAGCGCTGCAGGGGGTCATCCGCAGCGCACCGGATAACAGTGAAGCGCACTATGCACTAGGAGTGGCATTCGAGAAGCAGGGCGATCGGGAACGCGCCAGGACCGAGTGGGAAGAGACGCTGCGCCTTGACCCCAATTCTCTCGATGCCGAGCGCTCGATCGCCAATGCCGCACTGGAGCAGGGTGACATGCGTGCCCTCGAGAATGCGGCCACTCAACTCATCCGGCTTGAGCCGCGTGCTGCTGAGGGCTACGCACTGCGAGCGCTCTCTCACATCAACATGCAGCAATTCGAGGCAGGCGAGCAGGATGCGCGCGAAGCCATTGCTGTAAATCCACAGGAGGCCTTCGGCTACGTCCAACTGGGCAATTTGCGATTGAGCCAGGCGCGCTATAGCGAAGCCATCGCGGCTTATCAAGATGCGCTGAAGCGCAACCCCAACTCTTTGGACTCGCTGCGTGGGCTGGTGAGCGCCTATATGGCTGGGAAACAGCCGGATAAGGCAATCTCTGCCGTGAAGGCACAGATTGCGGCGACACCCGCCAACAGTGCCTTTTACGCATTGCTTGGAGACGTGCTATTTCACGGAAAGAAAGACTTGAATGCCGCTCAGACCGCATTCGAGAAGTCCACCGCTCTCGATTCGCACAATGCTGCGGCCTGGATGGAACTGAGCGAGGTGCAGGCAGCGAAGGGTCAGCTGAATCAGGCCATCGCGGTGGATGAGCAGGCACTTGCGGCGAACCCCGGCCGTGTGGACCTCTTGATCCTGCTGGGAAACCTCTATGAATCGAGTTCAGATTGGAGTCATGCGAAACAGGCTTATCAAAACGCTCTCGCAATCCATGCCCAGGACCCTATAGCCTCTCTTGGGCTAGCTCGCGTCATGCTGCGGACCTCTGGGAACCTGGATGCCGCTCTGGCATTGGTACAGACCGCGCGGGTGCAGCTTCCGGACTCTCCCGCTGTGTTCGACACAATGGGCTGGGTCTATTATCACCGGGGCGAATATCCAATGGCCCTGAACAGTCTTCAGGAAGCCCTTCGTCTGGTGGAGGAGAAGAAGCTTCCAGACAACTCCAATATCCAGTATCACCTGGGGATGGTGTATGCGAAGCTGAATCAGCCTGCGCTGGCGCGCGAACACCTCGAACAGGTCCTGAAGATCGATCCGACATATCCTGACGCCAGTCTGATCAAGCAAGAACTTGTCGCTCTGAAATCATAGGCGATGACGGCGAGAATATTCCTGAGCGCATCGCTGGGCGACTGGGCCCCAGAGTTTCAGAGCGGCCGAAACCTATCGAGACACCCAGCCCGGCAGACGGAGCCAGCCTGCTTCTTCTGGGTGTGGTCTCCAAATGGTCCCGGGGCATGTTGCAAAAATTTGCACTATGGCGCACAGACCTTCACATGGTGCTTTCCGATGGGTGACGAGAGGTACGTTACCAATTGCAAAAGAGTACCGAAAAGTTCGCTACATTCGAGGCGTTATCCGTGTACTTAGGTGCCGTATTTGGAATGAGTTGCAAAAACTTTCATTCTTGACAACAACCAGCATTTCGCCAACAATGGTAAACACCGAATGCGGGATCGTGTTTGCGACCCCCCGCAGTTAGGCTGAGCCATAAAGAGAATCATCTACTGGAAAAAGTGGAGGTATTTTTCTAATGAAAGTCAGCACTGCGAGAATCGCTACACTCGTCGCATCGGTTGTTCTTTGCGCGTGTGTATCTGCGTTCGGGCAAAATTCAGTCACCCTGACCGGGGTAAATGGTTCGTACTCGGCCGGAGATCTGTGCAGCACGGCGAGCGGGTGCGATCAGGTCTACACGGGAATTTATTATGCGACGGTCGATAATAATGCCAATTCCCCGATAGTCTGCGATGACTTCAATCACAACGTCAGCATAGGTGAGACCTGGAATGCTTCCGCTCTTAACACCTCGGCATTGAACAGCACCAACATAACCAGCTTGGAGTTCGGCGGGGGCGCCAATGGCCAAACTGTGTTCCAGGTGTATGCGGAGGTAGCTGACCTGGTGAGTGAGATATTCACCTTGAAAAATGGTACAGGAACCTTTGGCGGCCTCACGGTCACGGGAACCGACCTTTCCGAGGCGATCTGGGACATCACCACCAACGGCGGCATTACGGGCATCAGCAGCAACGCGGCGGCTCTGGTTAAGTATGTGGAGGGTCTCTTTGGCAGTGATACATCCACCCAGGCCCTGAGTTACTTGAATAAGCTCAGTCTTTGGATCCTGACGCCTTCGCCCAACGACGGCCCCCAGGAAATGTGGGCCCAGAGCGTGCCAGAGGGTGGCGCGCCGTTCATGTATCTGCTGCTGGCGACGCTCTTTTGCGGTTGGGCTTTCTTTCTGCGCAACCGGGAACGAGCCAGCGTCTAGCCCCAGCAAACGCAACCTATCGTGAGTACGGACGACTTAAGCGATCAGCAGAGTTGTATCTGCGGGTCGACCTTGGACCGGTGTCGGCAGCCTGCGGTAGGTAAAAAAGAAGAAGCAGCCGGGCACCTCCTTCCTGGCTGCATTCCTTTTGAAGATTGCCCAACTTTCCCAAACTTACAATCATGTTTCGCCAGGATGCGCCGTCCGGACGTAACTCGCAATCCAGCTGGACTGGACTGTGCAATACGTGCAAACCAGACCGACACCTCTCTTAACGGTGGCGCAGTTCGCGCGCCTGCATTCTTGCCGGAGAAGCATCCGCCGCGTATCGCGCCACAAGGGCGATAGATTTCATCTGGCGTAGAAGATATTCCCTCTAGAGCATTTTCAGGGTTGATGTATCCGGGCAGGGGCTAAAGCCCAAAGCTTTTGATGGGCGTTTTGCGGCACGACTAGAGTCATGCCCTGTTACAAGGCTTTGCCTCGGATACATCAACTCAGAATTCGGTCTAGCATCAACGCATTGTCTCCTCCCCTTTGTCCCGATTCACTCCCACGAAAAACGGCTAGTGGTAGCGTGCTTTATCCCATCCCTGATTACTTGGTGAGGATCCCCTCAATGGAAAACCAAATTTCGATTGCGCGGCTTCTGGTAGTCAGCCGCGATTCCGAAGTTCTGCGCGTGGTTTGGAAGGCGGCGGAATCCAATCTCTGGCAGCTCATCATTGCTTCGAGCGCCTGGGATGCAATGGAGAAGCTGCAGTCCGATCTGGCGGTGGATGTACTTTTGATCGATTTGCCCTTGGGAGACACTGACGGGTTGCGATGCTTGCGCTGGTTGCGTCAGCTTCGGCCGGAACTGCCAATTTTGCTAATTGATCGCGATCAACAGGCAGACGCGAAACTGGATTCGATTCAAGTGGACTCGAATAATTACCTGGTTGCGCCGTTGATTGCGTCCCTGCTTCAGGCCGCTATCCAGCGCAGCCTCTTTCCCACGCACGATAATTTGGAGATGAACATGGCTTCGAACGGCCTCGAGCAATCTGGTAATGGATGGCTTTTTATAGGCGCCAGCCCGAAGATGCACCGGTTAAGCGCGCAGCTGGCATTGCTGGCTGAAGCAGATCTGCCGGTTGTCATTTCAGGCGAATCGGGTTCTGGAAAGGAGATGACTGCACGTTTACTCCACGAGTTGTCTGCCCGCCGTGGCTTCGCGTTTGCAAAGGTGGAGTGCGCAGCCCTGTCCGTAGGATTGCTGGAGAGAGAGATCTTCGGGTACAAACCGCCTCAGGGCGAGGCAGCCGCGGGAACCGCACTCGGCAAGCTCGAATTGAGTGCAAAGGGCACCCTTTTCCTGGATGAGATCGCGGAGATGCCCCAGCAGTTGCAGTCGAGGCTGGCAAACGCGATCGAGAGCGGGCGCATGATTCGGCCGGGAAGTTCCGAAGCCATAGAGATTGATGTCCGCGTGATAGCGGCGAGTTCGCTATCCATCGATCGCGCCATCTCTGAGCATAGGATTGTTCCGGAGCTTTCCCGCCAATTCGGAGCACGCGAAATTCGAGTGCCGCCACTGAGAGAACGGAAGGAAGAGTTGCTGTTGCTGGCGCGGCATTTTATGCATCAGCTATCAAGGCAGTTCGGTCTCGCGCCGAGGGAGTTTTCCATTGCGATGGAAGAGGCATGGCAGTCGTATCAATGGCCTGGCAATGTGCGCGAATTGAAACAGGAAGTAAAGCGGTATCTGATTGCGTGCGAGCCAGCCGGCGCCGCAAAGAAGACGGTGCCGGATCAAACATGCGAAACGGTGCAAACTGCCCAGCCTGAACCGTCCGGCGTGAATCCGCCGGTTGCGCCGGCTCGCCAACCCGTAACCGACATCGGGGGCTACAAATCGCTGCGTTCGATGATTCGCAGTGTACGAGAGGAAGCGGAGCGAGCCGCCATTGGCTCGGCGCTTGAAAAGACGGGCTGGAATCGAAAGGCAGCGGCTCGATTGCTGAACGTGAGCTATCGGTCGATACTTTACAAAATCGAACAGTACCAGATAAACACGCCCGATCGCGCCGCACTTTCGGCCACTGGGGGCTTCTCACCATCAAAAGCTGAAGCAAGCAGCAGTGAACGGAAAGGCGTACTCGGTGTAGTCGTGCCCAGACTAGTCGAGAAAACGCTATAGAGCCGCCCCAATTTGCCGCAATTCCTCGCTTGATTACAATGGGAAAGCCAGAGTCTGGCTTCGGTGGTACCTGCAGCCAAGCGATGAAGCGAACGCTCGTACCACTTTGCGCATACATCCCCGGAGCCCGCGGCCCTTCGCCCAATTTATGTCGCGTAAACTATATTGATAATCTTTCCCTGGTGCAGCGATCGATTTTCGGGTAAGTCACGGTATGATGCAGATCTTTACTCTGGATCCATTGCTCGACCCTCGGTGGGATCATCTGGTTGCATCTCACCCGCAAGCATCTGTGTTTCACAGGACGGGCTGGCTAAGGGCGTTGGCTAAGACCTATGGCTACCGACCGGTTGTAGTCACTAGCGCATCTCCCGGACAGCAGCTTTCCGATGGAATTGCCTTTTGCGAGATCAGGAGTTGGATCACCGGATCTCGACTGGTGTCGCTACCTTTCTCAGACCATGCTCAGCCGCTATTAAGCGAGAAGGTCGATTCGCTGGACGTGCCGAAATGGTTGCAGACGGCTCGTCCCAGGTTCCGGTGGAAGTATGTCGAGCTACGGCCAGTTTCCGCGCGGCCAGAGTGGAGCCGCACTCTTGAAACCAGTCAATCTTTCTGGCTGCATACTCTGAGCCTGGAGCCGCGAATCGAGCAGCTCTTTTCGAACACACATGAGAGCAGCATTCAGCGCCGAATCCGGCACGCCGAGAACGGGCACCTTGAGTACGTGCGGGGTGCATCTGGGGAACTGATCGATCACTTTTACGATCTGCTTGTCATAACCCGCAAGCGCCACAGGCTTCTTCCACAACCCCGAATCTGGTTCCGGAACCTGATGAGTGAAATGAGCGGCGATGCCGAGATCAGGCTCGTGAGAATGGCCGGGATTCCCATTGCCGCCATCCTCACCTTGCTTCATCGAGGCACGGTGGTCTACAAGTACGGCTGCTCAGATCACCGATTCCATCATCTCGCCGGAATGCCGTTCCTCTTTTGGAAGCTCATCGAGGAGAGCAAATCTCAGGGTTTGGAGCAGATCGACTTCGGCAGGACTGATTTCGAAAACAGGGGCCTGGCCGACTTTAAGGATCGATTGGGGACTACGCGGACGATGATCAACTATCTACGATATTCCGAAAGCCAAAAAACGAAGCCCGTGCAGTTATCTAAGCGAAGTGCTGCGGGGAGCTTATTTGCATTACTCCCTCGAGTGCTCTCATCGGCGTTGGGGCGCTTGGTATACCCTCACATCGGTTGAACGCCCGGTGAGGTGTGAAGCCTCCCGGCGGCGCATCCTCCGAACGGGTCAATCCGCCTACATCGAAAGTCATAAACTCTCTCAGTTTAGGGGATGTTAGTATCTCCTGAGCGGCTGGAACCTCGCGTACGTATGAGGGCGAAACCCATTCCTGATAGGAGTCGGTTGTGGGTTGCCGAATGCCAATTTCCTCAGAGAACAAACTGGAGCAGCCTTGGGATATCCATCGACAGCTAACTCTATTGGAACCAATACAATCCGCGCCCTTCATGACCGTTATCGCTGCCCGGATGAATTCCTCAAGTATTGTCTTAGTGGAGAACTTGGCTCCAACGCTGATTACTTCGCGTTAGACTCTGCCCTGGTGTGTTATGGGCGAACTGTAGGCGGCACTCGGAAGGTGCATTTGGCGCCCGGCCCGCAGGTTGGTGCTGCTCGTTTTGCAGGTGACGAGAACCCGTTGAGGCTGCCCTTTGACCCTGATGAGGTGATCGACAATCTTCGTCTGGAACGCTATGCCGGTTGCCAGCTAAGTGAGTTCGATAAGATACTGAAGCGCGCATATTACCGGATCCGTCACCTGACCAATCCGACCGTGCGCAGCTACATTCAGAGATTCCGAGCAACGAATTGGATAAATAGACGCTTCCCTCAGTGGCCGGTCGACACGACCGTCGAGGAATTCTCTGAAGCGCTGCTTCTGCATTCGCTGCAGGCGCATGGACATGAGCGCATTCCCTTTATCTGGTTCTGGCCGGATGGAGCTCGCGCTTCCGTGACGATAACGCACGACGTGGAAAACCAGGCCGGTAGGGATGTTTGTCGGGAATTGATGGATCTCGACGAATCCTACGGATTCAAAAGTTCCTTCCAGATCGTTCCCGAAGGCCGATATGCTGTTTCGCATGAGTTCCTGAGCAGTTTTCGTGACCGCGGGTTTGAACTTTGCATCCAGGACTTGAACCACGACGGGCGCTTGTTTGACGAACTGGGGCAGTTTCGCGAGCGCGCCGCGCTTATCAACCGCTTCGCCCGGGAATACGATGCCAAGGGTTTCCGGTCAGCAGTGCTTTATCGTAATCCGGAGTGGTTCGAGTATCTTGATTTCTCTTACGACATGTCTATACCGAACGTGGCTCACCTCGATCCGCAGCGTGGTGGAAGCTGCACTGTTACTCCATATTTCATTGGTAGCTTCGTTGAATTACCGCTCACAACGGTCCAGGATTATACGCTGTTTCGCGTTCTGAAGCAGAGATCAATTGACCTGTGGAGGTTGCAGATCGAGCTGATACTGAGGAAGAACGGCCTCGTTACGTTGCTCGTACACCCGGACTATATCATTGAACCCGATGTCCGCGCCGTTTACAGAGGTCTGCTTGCAATGTTGAATGAGTTGCGCACAAATCAGAAACTGTGGTTCGCGCTTCCCGGTGACATCGCTGATTGGTGGCGGCAACGGAGTCAAATGGCCATCGTGAATAAACATGGATCATGGTGTATTACGGGCGAGGGCGCGGAACGTGCAAGACTCGCCTTCGCGAAGGTTGCAAATGGCCGACTAGTCTATGAGCTGGCGGACGAAAAGGAAGACGAGTCTCTTCCTGACACGGTAAAGACGCCGGCAGCGACCGGTAATTCTGTTAGATGAGCCCGCTGCGGTTGTCCAATCGCAACTCTGCAATTCGAAAGCAAATGGTCAGGATTAATAGGCAGTCCTCGGTTTTTCTCGCACTGATGGCGACCTCTCTGCTCGCTGGGTGGCGCCCTCTGTACGAGACGATCGCACTTGCGTGGCAGAACGACACTTATACCCACATCTTGCTAATTCTGCCGGTGAGCGTATTCATGATCCTTGCGGAGAGAAGACTCCTTCACGCAACGACCCCATGGCCTCTTCGCGAGGGTGGCGCCATTTTATTCGTCGCGGTTGCAATAGCGTGCAGTACATGGATTTGGTCCGCTTCACTCAATGCGGACATGCTACTAGCGGCCAGAATGTCTGTGCTGGTGCTCGCGTGGATTGGCTTCTTCGTGCTGTGCTTTGGCACTCAACCATCGCGTAAGCTGATCTTTCCTCTGCTCTTCCTCTTCGCCCTGGTCCCCTTGCCTCGTATCGTAATGGATTCTTTGATCTCGCTGCTTCAGATAGGATCGGCTTGGTCGGCGCACGCTTTTTTCGCCGCCTTCGGCGTTCCTGTATTCCAGCAGGGAGTTGTACTCACGGTTCCCGGGCTCACCGTCCAGGTGGCGCAAGAGTGCAGCAGCATCCGCTCCAGTTCCATGCTGATCGTCACGACCCTGGTAATGGCCCAGGTTCTCCTGCGCTCGTTCTGGCGAAAGGCAGTTGTTGTAGCGGTGGCTGTTCCGCTATCCGTTTTCAAGAACGGGCTGCGCATCTTCATCATTGCAATGCTTGGAACCCGCGTGGATCCCGGCTATCTGACGGGCCGTCTTCATCACCAGGGGGGTCCGATTTTCCTGGCCATTGCGCTGGGAGGCACCTCTGCCTTGCTCTGGCTCCTCCGAAGGGGGGAGCATCCAGCGTTTGCCTCGCGCTTCAAGCCGCTGAATCCGCGCACAACCGGAGATTGATGGGCGTTCATCAACGCAGGGCACTCCTGCCCAGCGTTATTGCACCTGTCAAAGCGAATTCAGAGTTGCCTTAAGAGAGGTTGAAGCGGCCAAACTCTATACAACGGGTTCGCGAGCAATGCAATCAAGGAGCAAAACGAGTAAATGTCAAATCCAATCTCGATTTGTGTGGTCGGATCCGGCTACGTTGGGCTCGTAGTAGCCGCATGCTTCGCTGAGATGGGCCATCGCGTGATTTGTGTAGACAACGATAAGGCGAGGGTCAGGGCGCTCTGCGCCGGCGAGGTACCAATCTTCGAGGAGCATTTACCGGAGTTGTTGGCCAAGCACAGGGGTCGAAATTTGGAGTTTACAACGGATCTGTGTTTGGCGGTGGAGAAGAGCGAGGCGATCTTTATTGCGGTGGGCACTCCTCAAGGCGACGACGGCATGTCAGATCTCACCTATGTGGAGGCGGTTGTCTCTGAAATCTCGCACGCTGTCAGCGACTACAAGGTTATCGTGGAAAAGAGCACAGTGCCCGTCTATACCAACGAGTGGATTTGTCGAGTGCTGAATCGCTATGGTGTTGCACCGCATAGCTTCGATGTAGTCTCGAATCCGGAGTTTCTCAGGGAAGGTACGGCGGTTCTGGACTTTCTGCATCCTGATCGAATTGTGGTTGGGGCTGATAGCGAGAGATCTGCCGGGATGTTGCGCCGTATCTATGCGCCACTCACTGACGGAAGTTACTATAAACGGGAAGCGGCACTGCAAGGGCAGTGCAGCGCAGCTTCTCCGCCTATGTTGATGACTTCAGCGCAAAGCGCGGAGATTATCAAGCATGCTTCCAATGCTTTTCTCGCGCTTAAGATATCGTTTATCAATGCCGTGGCCAACCTGGCCGAAAGCGTGAATGCGGATATCGAGGATATCGCCGCTGGAATGGGTCTTGACAGCCGAATTGGCCCCAAATTCCTGCGTGCAGGGCTGGGGTACGGTGGGTCCTGTTTCCCTAAAGATGTAGCCGCATTTCGCTGGATGGCGCAGCAGCACGGTGTGAACTTCCAACTTCTCGAAGAAATCCAGAGGATAAACACCAGGCAGCAGGAAATCTTCTTGAACAAGGTGATTTCTACGTTCTGGACCTTGCGCGGCAAGCGTTTGACTGCGTTCGGGCTGGCTTTCAAGGGCAACACCGACGATATTCGCGAATCACCAGCAATAGGTGTGATCCAGAAGTTGTTAGCGGCTGGAGCTTTGGTGACTGCTTATGATCCGGCAGCTATGGAAAGAGCCGAGAGCGAACTGCCACCCTCGGAAAAGATGAGATACGCTGGCAGCCTCTACGAGGCAGCCAAGGATGCTGACGCTGTGCTGATTCTCACCGATTGGAGAGAGTTTGCGGAGATTGATATGAGTCGTCTCAGAGAAGTGATCCGCTTCCCCATCATTATCGATGGGCGTAACTTGTATAATCCACAGTCCATGCATGAGCATGGCTTTACCTATGTAAGTATCGGCCGTCCTGCCATCCTTCAAACGCAGCAAGACAATCGCCGCGATGGGACGCGGATGCGCGGCGACCATTTCCTTGTACCCGGGACGCCGTAGGTGTTGGGTCGCGCGTAAGTCAGCTGTTGTCTAGAACTGTCAGAGTGAATGCTGACTTGTCAGAATAAAAGTAGTTTGAACAGTCGGCATTGTTTTCGATAACTTCGCGGATAATTGGAGACTGAGAGGTGATCCAACGGTGCGATGGATGCGCTCCCGTCAAACGCTACGTCAGCCAGGCAAGTCGTGGCAGGAGCGTCTCACAGGAGCAGCCCCGACTCCGGCTGAATCTCACCTCTATGGAACTGAAACAGTATAGGTATTCGATGGTGCGCTCTGGTTTCCCTCATCATCAACACTTTCGATATAGTAGATATAAGTCGTACCGTTCTGAACGGTCGTATCGGTGTAAGCTGTCGCCGCATCCACGGACGAATTCAAGAGTTGGTACGTAGAACTCCCGCTGACTGCCCGGTAGACGTTGTAACCCTCCACCGGATCGGACGAGCCGGTCGGCGCATCCCAAGTCAAGCTTACCTCGTACGATGCAGCCACCCCAGTGCCGCTCAGGCTGATCGTTGACGTGGTTCCCGTCGACGAGTTGCTCGTCAGCGTCACCGAGCCGTCCGATACTCCCGGCGTTGTGGGATCGAATTCGATCTCGAGCGTTGCAGTCTGACCGGGGTTCAGGGTCGACGGGAAGCTTACCCCGGAGATCGTGTACCCCGTGCCGCTCACCGATCCGGCGCTCACCGTCACCGCGGTCGTTCCCGATGAAGTCAGCGTCACCGACTGGTAGGAGGGGCTGCCATCCGTCACATCACCGAAGGGTATGCTGGTGGCGTTGACGCTAAGTGCCGGTCCTTCCGCAGCGATGGCGAGCGACATGCTGGCAGTTCCAGTGCCTCCGGCGTTGGTCGCTGTGAGTGTCACTGTTGAAGTGCCCGCAGCCGTAGGCGTGCCCGAAATCAATCCGGTGGAGGTGTTCACTGTCAGCCCAGCTGGCAAACCTGTAGCTCCATAGCTGGTTGGTGTGTTGGTCGCAGTGATCTGGTAAGTTAAGCTGCTTCCCACCGTTCCGCTCGCGGTAGTTGCGCTGGTGATTGAAGGTGCGGCAACTCCGGCTCCAGACGAATTCGGTTTAAAGGCCACCATCTGGTCAGTCCAAGTGTCGGTTGAGTTCGTGTACGGCGCATGGGTAGCAGTTGCCGTTGTTTGGATCCAGTATTCCGGCCACATCATGGTGGTCGTTGCCGCATCGGTGAGTGCGTAATTAGCGCCAGCAGTGGGAACCTGCCTATCAGTCTGGAGGTTGCCAATCACCAGCTCACCAGCAGCAGCGGGGGTCGCCGCTGAACCTGAGGTGGGGTTCGCGGTTGACGAGCCATCCTGCTGCTCGGTCATGTTTGTATCCTGTGGAGCAGAAGTTGCAACTCCGGTCCATGACTGACATGCCATCGCCTGATAGCCCTGCGCTCCCCCCGTCCATGCCAGCGAAACGCTATAACTTCCTGCAGCTGCATTCGGAATCGCAAAAATTCCAAGCTGTTGTCCAAGCAGGGTATTTGTGTGCAACGCGATCGCCGGCGAATAGGTGCCGTTAACGGGATCTGAGACAGACGTAAATGTCACATTGGATTCGAGAGAGACTTCGCAAACGATCAGATCTCCCGCAGCTACGCTGGAGAGAGAAACGGTGATCGGAGAGGCAGTCCCAGTTGCACCGGTGTCCGTAACGCCATGCGCATTGCGATAAATGCCAGTTGTGGTTACAGCGTTCAACTGGATCACAAACGTCGGATCCCCGCTTTCGGCGGTGGCTGAGATGGTGGCAGTTTGGGTGGTGGAGACGGCCGAAACCGTAGCCGTAAAGCTGGCGCTGGCGGCGCCTGCGGCGACGGTGACCGAAGCTGGGACGGTGACCGAGGGATTGCTGCTGGCCAGGGAGACGGCGAACCCGCCAGTACCTGCCGCAGAGTTGAGTGTCACAGTGCAGGCATCACTGGCCGTTCCGGTGATCGATCCGTTCGCGCAGCTCAGCCCGCTCAACACCGGCTGCCCCGTCCCGCTCAGGCTGATCGTCGACGTGGTTCCCGTCGACGAGTTGCTCGTCAGCGTTACGGTGCCATTCACCAGGCCCGCCGCCGCCGGCGCGAAGTTCACCGTCAGCGTCGCCGTCTGGCCGGGGTTCAGCGTCAACGGGAAACTCACCCCGGAGATCGTGTACCCCGTGCCGCTCACCGATCCGGCGCTCACCATCACGGCCGCCGTCCCGGATGAAGTCAGCGTCACCGAACCGGTTCCCGTCCCGCCTACCGCCACCGTCCCAAGGCTCACGCTCGTCGCGCTCAGCGTAAGGGCCGGATCCGTTTCGGTGAAGGCGTAGGCCGTAGACACCAGGACATTGCCGTAGTCGGTATACAGCGTCGCATAGATGGTCTCACCGTTGGTGGGCAGGCCGCTGACTGTGGCGGAGGTGGCTGCGATCTTCCCAGAGCTGTACAGGTTGTTCGCCCCTGCCGTGCTGCCCAGCCGGAAGTAGTACCCGGTGGCGCCGGGAGCGGTGGTCCAGGTGAACGTCACCGTGGGGCCGGCAAGCACCGAGCCCGCGGCGGGAGCGCTCAGCGCCGATTGAGTCGCTGCCGTGAAGGTGTAGGCTCTAGACACCAGGACATTGCCGTAGTCGGTATACAGCGTCGCATAGATGGTCTCACCGTTGGTGGGCAGGCTGCTGACTGTGGCGGAGGTGGCTGCGATCTTCCCAGAGCTGTACAGGTTGTTCGCCCCTGCCGTGCTGCCCAGCCGGAAGTAGTACCCGGTGGCGCCGGGAGCGGTGGTCCAGGTGAACGTCACCGTGGGGCCGGCAAGCACCGAGCCCGCGGCGGGAGCGCTCAGCGCCGATTGAGTCGCTGCCGTGAAGGTGTAGGCTCTAGACACCAGGACATTGCCGTAGTCGGTATACAGCGTCGCATAGATGGTCTCACCGTTGGTGGGCAGGCCGCTGACTGTGGCGGAGGTGGCTGCGATCTTCCCAGAGCTGTACAGGTTGTTCGCCCCTGCCGTGCTGCCCAGCCGGAAGTAGTACCCGGTGGCGCCGGGAGCGGTGGTCCAGGTGAACGTCACCGTGGGGCCGGCAAGCACCGAGCCCGCGGCGGGAGCGCTCGAGCGCCGATTGAGTCGCTGCCGTGAAGGTGTAGGCTCTAGACACCAGGACATTGCCGTAGTCGGTATACAGCGTCGCATAGATGGTCTCACCGTTGGTGGGCAGGCCGCTGACTGTGGCGGAGGTGGCTGCGATCTTCCCAGAGCTGTACAGGTTGTTCGCCCCTGCCGTGCTGCCCAGCCGGAAGTAGTACCCGGTGGCGCCGGGAGCGGTGGTCCAGGTGAACGTCACCGTGGGGCCGGCAAGCACCGAGCCCGCGGCGGGAGCGCTCAGCGCCGATTGAGTCGCTGCCGTGAAGGTGTAGGCTCTAGACACCAGGACATTGCCGTAGTCGGTATACAGCGTCGCATAGATGGTCTCACCGTTGGTGGGCAGGCCGCTGACTGTGGCGGAGGTGGCTGCGATCTTCCCAGAGCTGTACAGGTTGTTCGCCCCTGCCGTGCTGCCCAGCCGGAAGTAGTACCCGGTGGCGCCGGGAGCGGTGGTCCAGGTGAACGTCACCGTGGGGCCGGCAAGCACCGAGCCCGCGGCGGGAGCGCTCAGCGCCGATTGAGTCGCTGCCGTGAAGGTGTAGGCTCTAGACACCAGGACATTGCCGTAGTCGGTATACAGCGTCGCATAGATGGTCTCACCGTTGGTGGGCAGGCCGCTGACTGTGGCGGAGGTGGCTGTGATCTTCCCAGAGCTGTACAGGTTGTTCGCCCCTGCCGTGCTGCCCAGCCGGAAGTAGTACCCGGTGGCGCCGGGAGCGGTGGTCCAGGTAAACGTCTGACTGGTTGAAAGCGTCCCCGACGAAGGCGTCAGCGCCGCAGGCGTCGATTGACCTTTCGCTCTTACCCCTACCATCAGGAGGCAGCTCAAAAGTGCCAATAGAAGGGCGCGCCGGCAGTTGATTCGACGGCAGTAGGTGCAGTCGAGCCGCGAGCGGTCGCTCGAAGCTGACGGGCGAACCTCAAATAATGCGGCAGATCTAAGAAATACGCCGCGAAAATTCACAAGTAGGTCTGTGTTTCGCATTTCCATCTTCTCTTGCTCAAGCGATTTGCAATACGCAAATCGTCAGCCTGGGTCGCGAGTTGTGTGCTTTCCACAGCGAGATCAAGTGGACACTCCTTAAGCTCGTGGCCCTCTTACCGTAGTACCCCTTTCATTTGGTTACTAAAAGACATTATACTACTGGAAGGTAACCAGCCATACCACCAAAATTGGATTTGAGTAACCATTTCCGGGGGGGGCGATGCTGGTCATAATGCGAGGGAACGCTCTCGCAGATCGTCACCTTCGACGGTCATGCTCTCCTTGTACTAACCGGCCCTTGCGACCATATATTTCGCCTTTTCATTATCTTAACGTTCACGGAAGGCAATAAATCAGCCAGCACTTCAAGGTTGGTTAGACCCGGTTGCCGCCTCAAGGACTTACCTCATTGCGACAGAGATCGGATAGTTACTTTGGATTGTTCCCTGCGGCTTCAAACCCGTCGCCATTACGCACCGCAACCGAACAGGCTGGCTCTCGAGCTACTCGATAGCGCCTTTCGCAGCCTGGAAACGATTGCGGCATGTCGCCGCTGATCCAATTTGGCACTAGCTTGGCATGAATCGAGTGCTGCGCGCGTGTTTTTTTGCATAGACCGGCTGAAATGAGGACCATTTTTGCTAATACGAGAAGTGTGACTCGGCTCCAGAAGCAGAAGCCCAGCCACCTGTCAGAAGGGGTCCGCCGGACAGGCTGCATTCACTCGGGGGGGGACCCATACTGGACCAAATCAGGGGCCCATCAAGGAGAAACTCACATAATTACTAGGGCCACGCACTTACGATAACGGTTTGCAAAACGTTTCCTGATTAGCGAAATCAATTGCCAGCTCTTGACCTCTGGTCAGCTTCTTGAGCCAATCCAGACCCACGCAATTTCGAGCCGCATCGAGCAAGCAGCCGGGGCGAACTCGGAATGAGAATACTGGGGCAACTTTCGGGGTAACAGGCACTGGACTGACCTAATGGGATGGACCCGCCTCGTACAGGTGAGTTGATAAGCTCGCCACGAGGAGGAGAGGCCATGAAGACGGTTGCAACCATTGGGCTGGACATCGCGAAGCAGGTTTTTCAGGTACACGGAGCGGACATGTCGGGCGGAGCGCTGCGCGGCAGAAACCGGTCGGAAGGCCGTAGGGCACGAGTTGAATTGAACGCGCAAATCATAGCTGTCGAACCGATTATCTGTTGATCAAAGTTTGATCCATAAATGATTGCGCGTGCATTGCGCCCGAGACGGGCATGGGGCTCAGATGTTGCCGAATTGATTTCCGATTCCCGGACGAGGTAGAACCATGCGCATGCTTCTCCTGCGACCTTCCAGAAATCGCCGTCTCTTTCAAACCCTGCTGATCGTCACCTTTTTCCTTCCGGCTCTCCAGTTCGCTCTGGCTCAATCCGATCCGCCCATTCCAAGCGGCGACATCCGCATTCACTATTTTCGACCGGACGGCAACTACAGCGGCTGGACGGTCTACGCCTTCGATAACACGACGGAAAACACCGGCAATTATGGTGGCGGGCCCGTTCAGGTGACTGGCACGGATAGTTATGGCGTGTACTTCGACGTCGGCGTGACCACCGGGGCACAAGAAGTCGGGATCATCATTCACAATCCCACTGCACCGGGCGGCGACCAGAAGGATACTCCCAACAACCTTCCTGAATAAGACGGAAGATCGAAAGTGCGAAAGACTCTGGACACTACCGCCTGTTGATGGAACCCCATGGAGACGGATGTCTATAGGGAATTCTGTCGAGTGCGGACGGGCATCTGATTTAGCCCTGCGAAACCAAAGCGCTGACTGAAGAGAGAAGCCTCTCTGTGAAACGGCATGAACTAAAAGAATACCGAGTCGCTTGCGGTGAAGACGAGTGCGTCGTCAACGCGCGGGGTGAGGGCAGGCCCGTGAATGTAGCTCATGCCCAGGTCACGAAATGGCCGCGCCCCAGGTGCAGCGAGTAGCTTGCCGTCAGCGAGGCCGAGTTGCGCCAAACGGTCTTGCCGTCTGCGACAAGCCGGTCAGTAAAGTACTTGCTGTGCCCCGTGAATGTGGCGACGACCGAAGCCAAATCGGCGGGCCGGGAGCGGAAAGGCGCGACCTGATAGAGGCGCACCTCGAAGTAGCGGTTATAAGCGTCGAACCGCGATGCATCGGTCATTGCCGAACCGCCGAGGTAGAGACCCTGGCTTGGATGGTGCGGACCGCGCTGGCGCAGTTGATAGTCGATGAGGACAAATGCGTTGTCATTGCCGGACTCCTTCTTCCCATCGGTCAGATCAAGATAGGGCGTCGTGTTCCGCATATAGCCGGCGCGGAACCAGGCGGAATGAGCCGTCGCGCTCGGGCTGCGGTTGTAGCCAACCTCGTCGATCAGGAGCAGCTTGTCGCCCTTCGGATCGAACCTGAATCCGCTGTGATTGCGCGCAACCGTCGCCGGACCGCCCGCAGCATCGATGCTCCTCTGGGCTGCTGCCTTGAGGTAAGTGTTGCCTGGCCCGCGAAGCCGCAGGTTAAAGGAAGGAGCCGTAAGCGGGAAGTAGGAGAGGCCGACTTCGTAGGGCAGGATCGCATAGACGCCTTGTGCCCCTAACGCGGTGGAACCTCCAACGAGCAGGCCGAGGAACTCGAGGTTGTTGCTGATGTACCCCGTCTTTATTTCAATCCGATCGTCGTCAAAAGATTTATAGAAGTAGAGGTCCACTACCGAGAAGGTTTTGGGACCGGCGGAATTCCAGCTCACCCAGTTCCAGACTCCGGTGCCAAAGAACTGTGAGTGCTGGAGGTGCAGCTGGCGCAGATCGGCACTGAACACCAGGTGCTCGCGTGCGCTTTCGAATGGATACTCGCCGGTATAAGCCTGCTCATCGGCCGGCACGGGTGGCTGCAGCGTGTTCCCAGCAAACTGAACCGCTTGCACAAGCCGCAATGCCATGCCGTGGTCAAGAAGCTCGCGGCGGAAGCCGGAACTCGGTTCAACGACACTGTCGGATATCGGCGGCATTGTGGCCTCGGCGCCGATAAAATTCAAATCGTCGAAGGAATGCCCGGCCGGCTGCGCGGGATCTGGAACGCCCTTTGTCTCGGCTGCGTTTTGCGCATGAACCAACATGCCGAAAAGCACAAGGGAGACAATGAGAGCGGTCCTTCTCACTTGACTGTCCGTTTTCCGCACTTTGTCCTCCAGCGTCTCAGACTTTGGTCCAACGACGCTACCCCTGAACCGATATTTCTCTCAGCTTCCGTGTGGGGAACAGCTAACCTCGAAACGCTTTAGTTGAGGATAAAATGCGGGTGTTGCTCCCAGCTTCAGTTCACACAGCCTGAATTTGAGCCGCTGGGCGTTGACTATTGCTGGTACCAGCGGGCTCGTCGTACTTCTCCTTGATATCCAATATCTCGGGCAACACCTCGTGAAAGACCGGCACCAGTTGAGGATCGAAGTGGATTCCCTGCAGCAGATTGATCTCCGCGACCGCATCTGCGACGCTCCATGCTTTTTTGTACGGTCGAGCAGTTGTCAGGGCATCGAAGACATCGGCGATAGCAGTGATGCGTCCGGAAATGGGCGTCGCCTCACCGCTAATGCGGTTCGGATAGCCGGTGCCATCCCATTTCTCGTGGTGCGACAGCGCAATTTCCTTCGCCATCTTCATTAACTCAGAACTGTGGTCACCAATAATCTTGGCGCCTATTTCCGCGTGTTTCCGCATAACTGCAAATTCCTCTTCAGTAAGCTTCCCTGGCTTAAGAAGAATGCTGTCCGGTATGCCGATCTTGCCAATGTCGTGCATCGGGGCTGCGTTCAGGATCAATTCCGACCAGCCGTCGTCCTGGGTATACGCACGCGCGATCAGCCGCGAATAATAACTCATGCGAATGACGTGCAGACCTGTTTCGTTGTCTCTGAATTCTGCGGCGCGGCCAAGTTGTCGAATTACGGCTAATCGCGTTTGGTTCAGTTCCTGAGTTCGCTCAATGACCTTCTGCTCCAATTCATGTTGCTGGTCGGCAAGAGCCAGATGCGTGCGCAGGCGCGCCAAAACGATTGGCGGGCTGATGGGCTTTGTGATGTAATCGACCGCCCCGAGTTCCAACCCCTTTTTCTCGTCCTCGACCTGGTCCCGCGAAGTAAGGAAGATGATCGGTATTCGCTTTGTGATCGGATTAGCTTTCAATTGCTGGCATGCCTGGTAGCCGTTCATTACAGGCATGTCGACGTCCATCAGGATGAGGTCCGGGGCCGGATCGTCTGCCGCGATCTTGAGCGCGCGCTCGCCATTGCGTGCAGCCTTAACCCTGAATTCAGACCGCAAAACCTCGGCAATTACATCAAGCATTTCCGGGGTGTCATCTACAACCAAAACCGTTCGTTTCTCAACCATAATGTCTGTCATACCTACCAGATTAGGACCATCCCCGCCGGATTAGCTTCCTCTGTTGAGAATGAACCACGAGGGGCGAAGCCGAAGGTGCAGTTCGAACAAACAAAGCGGGCGGCAGGGCAGTTCATGCCTGCCGCAATAACGAGTCGAGTTCATGCCAATGCTGCAGCGCTCGATCGAACTCATACCCGTTTACTGCCGTTAAAAGCGACTCAAGAATGTCAGCATGATGTTGCATGGTTAAAGTACCTCGGAGTTGATTGGCGACTTCAATCGCACTCGTGTCGTCTTGTTCCAATAGCTTGCGCAATTGCCCAAGTAGCAACCTTACATCCGCGTCGACTACCTGGTTTGCTGGAGTCGCCGCTTGCTCTTCCAGGTTCCGGCATTGCGACAACCCTTTCAACACGATCTCCAACGCCGCAACCGTTTTTCCTAACAATGCGTCGATTTCCTCAGCGGCCAATTGCTGGATGCATCCCTGCTCCAGGGCTTTGGCGGCGCTGTAGACCCCCTTCGCGCCGAGGTTGCCGGCGACGCCCGCCAGGGTGTGCGCAAGGCGCGCTGCCGCCCGAGGATCCGTTTCGTTCTGAGCATTCCGAAAACTCTCTTCAAACCGGGCCTGAGTGTTCCTGAATGTGGATAGCAGTTTTCGATACAGTTTCGAATTACCTTGCACTGTTCTCAGGCCCGCTTCGGCATCTATTCCGGGCAGTCCGCAGGCAGGTAGAAAAGCGCTTGGGTCAGCCCTAGTTTCCTGCGTTGGGGCAGTGACTCCCGGATGAATCTTAAGGCTCACTGCCAATGTCTGGAGTAACACCGCGGGATTGATGGGTTTGGTTATGTGAGCGTCCATTCCTGCCGCGAGGCTTTTCCTTTCGTCTTCTGCCATAGCATTCGCGGTCATGGCAATAATGGGAATGCGCGTGCTCGAAGATTCCAGGGCGCGAATGCGCCGCGTTGCTTCGTAGCCGTCCATAACAGGCATTTGCACGTCCATGACAATTGCATCGAACGTGGTTCGCTGGACGGCTTCCACCGCCTTGCTTCCATCGCCGGCAATATCCACGATCAATCCAGCTTGTTGCATGATGTCTTCGGCGATTTGCTGATTGATCTCGTTGTCTTCTACGAGCAAAATCCGTACACCCCTTCCGGAGAAATCCGGTAATTTTTCCGCCGTCGCGGTTCTGGTTCTGGGATTTCTCACCTGGCCTCCAAGCAGCTGCGAGATCGTATCGAAGAGCAACGATGCGTTCACCGGCTTGACCAGCGTGACTCCGATATCCGCCTTCTCCACTTCGTGCAGGATCTCCGCGCGCCCGTACGCAGTGATCACCACGAATTGCGGGCGAAGCTTCAGGTCTGACGCGCGTATCCTGAGCGCCGTCTCTACGCCGTTGATGCCCGGCGGCATGTGCCAGTCGAGGAACACGATTTGGTAGGGATCGCCCAGGGAATCTGCCTCTATCACTGCCTGCACTGCTTGTTCTCCCGAAGCCGCGGTGTCGGGCCGGAAGGTCATCCTTTCCAGCATGTCCGAAACAACGGTGCGGGCGGTTTCATTGTCATCGACCACCAGGACGCGCTGGTTTCGCAGCTCTGTTTGCGGCATGAATTGTTGAACTTCTTCTATTCCCCGCGCCAGGAGCGCTGTAAACCAAAACCTGCTTCCCGCGCCCAATTTGCTTTCCACGCCCACCGCGCCGCCCATCATCTCGGCCAATTTCTTTGAGATAGCCAGGCCCAGCCCTGTGCCGCCGTACTTTCGCGATGTTGACATATCCGCCTGCTGAAATGATTGGAACAATCCAGCCTGCTGCTCTTCGGTTAATCCGATGCCCGTGTCCTGCACTTCGAAGCGCAGCAGAACGTCAGCGGTTGATTCTTCCACAACCCGGGCGCGGATGACGATCTCGCCAGTCTCGGTAAATTTCACCGCGTTGGTTACGTAATTGAGGATCACCTGGCCGATGCGCAAGGGATCGCCTCTCAGGGCCCGCGGAACGTCGGCGCCAATATCGAAGATAAGCTCCAGGCCTTTCGCGGTCGCGCGCTCCTGGATCAGCGCGCCAATATTGTCGAGAACTCCATCCAACTGAAAGTCAACGTTCTCCAGGCGCAGCTTGCCGGCTTCGACTTTTGAGAAATCCAGAATATCGTTGATGATTCCAAGCAGATGATCCCCGGCATTCTGTATTTTTTGCAGGTAATCCTGTTGCCTTTGATCCAGGTTGGTGCGAAGCGCAAGGTGGGCCATACCGATGATCGCGTTCATCGGCGTACGGATTTCGTGGCTCATGTTAGCGAGGAAATCCGACTTCGCCTGCGCCGCTGCTTCTGCAGCACGCACTTGCAGCGCCTGCGATTCCAACTGTTTGCGTTCTGTAATGTCCTGGAGTGTGCCCAATATCCGGACCACGCGTCCTGACTCATCTCGCGCGGCGGCGCCCCGTGCGTGAGTTTGGCGCCGCGTTCCGTCCGGACGGACCACCTCCAGTTCCAGTTCGAATGATTCGCCAGTTTGCTTTGCGCGGTTAATTGCCTCATCCATGCGCGCCAAGCTTTCCCTGGTATAGGTCGCGTCACGTTCCGCGCGATTCGGTCCTGGCTGATTGGGATCCCGGCCGACAATGCGGTTAAACTCGGCCGACCAGATCATGTTGCCGGTTACCAAGTCCCAGTTGGAGCTTCCGAAATGTGCGATTTGCTCAGCTTCCTCCAAGCGAGCCAGATTCTCGCGAATCGTTTCCTCCGCTTGTTTGCGTTCGGTAATGTCGCGCGCAAAGGCAAAAAGGTACTTCTTCTCCCCGAACTCGAGGTAGTTGCTGGTCACCTCGACAGGGAAAACCCTGCCGTCTTTCGTCCGCTGGCAGCTTTCGAAAGACAGCCAGCCCTCTGCCTTAATCTTTTCCCATACAGATCTCCAGGTTTCAACGGGCGTATTTGGATCGATGTCAGGGATCGACAACGATTGCAGTTCCTCACGGGAACGGCCCAAAGACCGGCAGGCGGCCTCATTGGCGTAAACAATCCTGCCCTGGGAGTCCAACCAAAACACAGGGTCCGAAGCATGATCCAGCGAGAATTGCGTCAGGCGTAGCTGTTCCTCCGCCCGCTTGCGGCTGGTTACGTCAACGGCGTTTCCGAGGACTGCGGGCCGGCCGCTTAAATCCACCAGCTTCGACATTGCCTGGACATAGATGGTTTCCCCACCCTTTCGCAAGGCGCGAAACTCGTACTGATCGGGCGCCTTCTCGCCGGAGAGCCGCTGGCGCATGTATCGGGATACTAATTCCCGATCGTCCGAATGGATAAATACGAGCGGATCCATACCTACGGCCTCATCCGGTTCGTAACCGAGCATCTTGGCCATGGCCGGATTCACTTCTGCTATGCGGCCGTCCTGAATGATGTAGATCCCTACCAATGAGTTCTCGAACAGGGCGCGGAAACGGCGTTCGCTCGCCAGTTTCAACTCGGCAGTCATTTCGGCAATCGACTCGCCCGTCTGCTGCAAGTGGCCGATCATGGAATCGCACAGCCGTGACAATTCGCCGATCTCATCTTTCCGCATCGAGCGTATTGGCGACGCGCTGACAGTGAACGACTTGCTTAGATCGCCTTGAGCCACTTGCCTGGCAACGGTGGCAAGGTTATCGATATCCGCCGCCACCAGGCGAGATTGTTGTTGCAGATCGGATACGGGCGTCAATACTCGCTTTCGCACCAAAGGGTACGAGAACACCATCAGCGCAATGAATATACCGAGGA
The DNA here is from genome assembly GCA_963808695.1 of uncultured Acidobacteriaceae bacterium. GTDB lineage: Bacteria > Acidobacteriota > Terriglobia > Terriglobales > Acidobacteriaceae > Telmatobacter. The sequence continues at coordinate 220,841 of CAWEHF010000002.1, read as the reverse complement.
CATATTCCAGGATGAGAAAACGAGACGCGGTCAGTTTGGTGAACTGCTGCTGCTCTGAAGCGGAACGGTCCTCGACCATCGCGAGGAACTCGTCGATGGGCTGCATGATCAGCGCTTTCTCATGGTTGTAGGCGGCATCGTGCATCAGTCGAATCGCCATTGCCTGGTCTGGAGGGCCTGTCTTTGTGAATCCACCGGCTTTGTTCAGGTACTGACCCTTCATGGCGTGCATCGCAATCTCTTCGGTATGAACTAACGCATTCGATCTGTCCTCCGCCACTCGCAGCTTCGCAAGCTCCTGATCGGTAAACCCCGCCCCTCGCATCTTGCTTAACAACGACTCGGGCGCCCCCGCGGGCCGGGGCGGATGCCCCAGGTCGATGTAAAGATCCCAATAGATGCGCTCGTAGTGCTCGGGGCGCGGCTCCAGCCCGTTGCGGATGGCAATTACGTCCCAATAGTATTGCTCGTATTTGGGATCGCCGGTGACCACATAGAGGCGCGCAAGACGGGTGAGATCGTCTGAGCTCTGGCGGAGTTCCTCGGCCAATTGATATGAAAGAAGGTGCCTTTGCTGGGTTTCGACGAGGAGGCGGCGTCGTTGCGCGGCAAAGACGATGAGTACAGCCGTTATCGTCGCCAAAAGAAGCAACGTGCCTAACAGCAGCTTAGTGAAACTCCTGATGGTCATCGCAGACTTTCTCCGAATTTCTGCTGTTGCCCATATGTGCAGGAAAGAAATCCCGCGCGGAGGTTGTGTCAGCGGGGGGTAACCGAATGGCCAAAACGCGGACAGCGCAAAAATTCTCTTTTTCCGGTAAATCTGCCGCGATTATAGTCCACGGGCAGGACTTTACTCCCCTGGCTTTTGGTGGGAGTTTGATCCGCTCTCGATGGGCAGTAGGCGCTCAAGGGCAAGAGCCGGCGCATTCCATCGAGCCGGTTTTGCAGGGCCCGCAGAAGACGCATAGAAACCGCGACGTGGAGTCGAAGACGACGAATTAGCCCGCCGCGATTCCCAGCCGCGCCATCCACTCCGCCAGATCGCGTTCGTCGCTCGAACCCGCAGCCTGCGTGGCGCGCACATTCACGCGCTCCTGCTCCTGGCGGTTCTGGCTCAACTTGAACTTGCCCTCGATCCGCTCAATCGGAATCCTGAATCCCATGATTCCGGCGAGCATCGTCTTCCGATAACCCTCCGGCAATCCCCGCCATTGTTCCGCATAGCGCGGCTCATGGATCGCAATCAGCCCGGCCACCAGCGCCTCTTTGCCGGCTTCACCCTCAACCAGTGTCAGCGTCCCGTACGCGTGCACCGCGATGTAATTCCACGTCGGCACCGAAAGCTCTTCAACATAATTCGTGGGCGAAACATAACTGTGCGGTCCGGGAAACACCACCAGCGCCTCGCGCCCGGCCAGCGCCTGCCAGTGTTTGTTGGCACGCGCAAAATGCCCTTCAAGCACCCCGTGCGGTCCCTCGTCTTTCACGATCAACGGCAGATGCGTCGCCGTCACCGCTCCGTCCCCGCCGAACAGAATCGCGAATGAGTACCGCTGCATCGCTTCAAGCAAAATCGCGCGATCGGTTAATTGGTTGAATTTGGGTGTGTACACACGAAACCCCTGAAGCGTGCCGCCCCTTGCGCCCCGCTTCACTCTTTCACTTCTTCACTGTTTCACTGCTCGACTGCTTTTCTGATCCCTAATCCCTGTTCCCTGATCCCTGCCTCGCTCACGCCGCCATCGCCTGCGCCAGCCGGCGCACCGTCAGCACGGTGATATCGTCTTCCTGGCCGAACTCCCTCGCCGCCTCTGCCACGTAAAACGCCGATTGGTTGCAGAGATTCCTCACCCGGTCGAAGCCGAACAGCTCTCCCGACTTCCGCGCTTCAACCACGCCGTCTGAAAGCATCAACAGCCGGTCGCCGGGATGCAGGTAGAGTTTGACCTCTTCATAGCTCACTTCGGGCAGCACGCCCAGCGGCAGCCCTCCGGGCACATTGATCTCCTGGCTGTTCAAGTAGGGCGGCAGGTGGCCCGCACTGGCCATCACCAGCTCGCCATTGGCGCCAAACCACACTGCCTGGCAGGTGGTAAAGCCGTCCGTCCCCACCAGCACCCGGTTCAGGCCTTCCAGAATCTTTGCCGGACTTTGCTCTGTGGTCCTGCGCAGTGCGCCCATCAGCAGCGAGACATTCATGGCCGCCTTCAGGCCTTTCCCTGCCACGTCGCCAATCACCACCAGCATCTCGCCGCCGCCCAGAGTTTGCACGTGGAAGAAGTCCCCTCCCACCTCGTTGGCCGGCGTATACACTGAGTCCACTTCAAACCCGGGCGTCACCGGTTTTTCGAGCGGAATCAGCAACTCCTGCACGCTTCGCGCGGCGGCCAGCTCGCTCGATGCGTGCTCCCTGTCGCGATGAATGCGCAGGAACCGGAAAAAGACGATCAGCATGATCGCCAGGATTCCCGTGTAGTCGGCAATCGACGTGAAGCGAATCGGAATCGGACCCGCAAAGAAGGTGAGCGGTTCGCCCATGCTCTTACCGGTCATTTCGCTCATGCTGGCCATCCAAATCGGCTGAATCACTCCCACCATGGTCAGCACCAGGGGAATCAGCAGCAGCCCGGCCTCAAAGTTACGCCGGATCGTAGCCGCAATCAGCGTGATGAATACGAAAAGACCCCACCCCAGAATCCAGGCCAAAGCGCCCAGAATCGTAATGACCAGAATGATCGCAATCACCGTGTGGTGTTCAACCATCAGCAGCAGCGGCCCTACGCACGCCAGTATCGGCGCCGTATAGCGCAGCCAGCGGATGTACCAGCGCCGCTGAAGCGCAAGAAAAGCGATGAGAAATTCAAAGAACAGGTACGCCGAAATCAGCACCAGTTGCATCATCAGCGCGGCGTACCAAAGGCTGTCGAGATGCGCAGAGTTGCCGGCGTACTCAATAAAGTTGATCGGCGCCTGAACCAGTTCGTGCAGCGCCAGCCATAGATACTCGGTGTGCCCTTTCTGCGAGAAATACAGCGCCAGCAGGAACGTGGCCAGCACAACCAGCGTGATGGAGTACACCAGGCGCGGGATTCGTTCAAACAGGTTTCTATCCTGCCACACTCTCAGGTCGGTCACCAGATCGTCGTGCTGGCCCAGGATGAATTTTCGATGCGCAAAGAAGCTCGTATAGGCCCACGGGCCAGAGGAAGCGTAGAACGTTCTTACCGCGAGAGTCACATCGGTTGCGCCCGGCGCCATATCAAGGTTGTAGATTCTCGAAATCTGCTGGTACCGGCCGGTCAAGTCGCCATGCGGGCCCTCCGGCGTCACCTGCTTGCCGTTAACAAACACATCGGCGTTGATGTTCGAGGTCATTGCTCCCATGCCCATCGTTTCTGAAACCGGCAACTGCAGCAGAAGCGCAACCGAGCCGTGGTTGGGCGGCAGCTTCAAATGAATCCGGTACCACGAATACTTTGTCCCCGGCGCCGGCGTCTCATCCTCGTCCACATCCTTGTCGTTCACATCAACGTGAACGCCTTTGGGCGGCGCCGATACTTCAACCCCTGAGAGCTTCGCCATCGACGGATTCGCATCGCGCAGCGCCCATCCGGAGTCGTCAAAGTCCGCCTTTGCTGCATTCGGATCGTCGGAAACCCCGATCAGCCAGCCCTTGTCGAGATTGATGGGTGAACCGAGACCTGTAGCATCGAACCGCGCCGGCGGCCCGGGCTGCGCCGCTTTTGCCGGCGCCTTCCCTTGGGGATGCGCCGGAGGGGCCGGGGGCGCGGGTGGGCGGGAACCGGTCTGCGCAAAAAGCTGCGCCGCCCCGCAAATCACCGCCGCCAGCGTCAGACCTGTTCGCCGCATGGGCTCCTCCGGCTTCTGTGCTCTCAACTATAGTAGAACGAAGCGCAAAGTAACCTGCGCCGGTGTTGAAACCGGTTGAGAGGCGCTGGGCCCCTCCAAACCTGCTCTTTTATTGCTGGCCTTTCGTTACCAAACAGGCCCATACTAACGTCTAAAGTGGCAGAGCGGAGCGGAGTCTCTCGGCGGGCTCCCACGCTGGTGGCCGGTTTGGAGAGCGAACGGCAGCTCAGCCGGGCTGTCCGGAGGTGAGGTCATGAGGTCGATTCGCATCGGGTCAGTTATTGCGCCGGCAGCGGTAGTGGCTCTGGTGTTTGCCACGGCAGCCTGGGCACAGTCCAATACTGGCACTCCAGGCACGCCACAAAACCAGCCCACGACTCAAACGTCTACTCCGGCAAGCACTTCTTCGCCTGCCGCTACCACCACGCAGACTACCCCCGCCACGGCACAGCCCGCCCCAGGCACCACCCCCGTCGGCGGCGACCAGCCTGCTCCTCCGGCTCAGAGCTCAACCTCTGCAACCGACCAGCCGACAGCTGCTCCTCAACCCTGCGGCGCCGGGTCCTCTGACAACAAGGATCAGTCCTCGGCCAAGGCTCCCGCTCCCGGCACAACGCCGGTTGGCGGTGATTGCGCGCCCCCTCCGCCCAACGCCAAGAAGGACAAGGGCAAGTCCGGCGATGAGGACGTCAAGGTCGATCCCGATAAAGTCGTCGAGCCCGGCAGCCAAATGGAGAAAATCAAGTCTGGCAGCATCGAGGACGTGAACGCCGTGGGCAACCGCCCCATCGGCGAGCGCGGCCTGGGCAACTGGTACTCGACAGATACCGAAATCAAGATGGGCAAGATGTACTCCGAAGAGGTGGAGAAGAGCTCGCGCTTCATCACCGACCCCGTCGTCGAGGAGTACGTTAACCGCATCGGCCAGAACATCGTCAAGAACTCCGATTGCAAGGTTCCATTCACCATCAAGGTCATCGATTCCGACGAGATCAACGCCTTCGCCCTGCCCGGCGGCTTCTTCTACGTCAACTCCGGCCTGATTCTCGCGGCGGACGAAGAGGCCGAACTGGCCGGCGTCATGGCCCACGAAACGGCCCACGTCTGCGCTCACCACGCTGTCCGTGAAATGACGCGCATGAACTACGCGCAGTTGGGCACCATCCCCCTCATTTTTATGGGCGGTTGGACCGGCTACGGCATCTACGAGGCGGCCTCCATCGGCATCCCTATCACTTTCCTCAAGTTCTCGCGCGACTTTGAGGCCCAGGCTGACTACCTCGGCGTCCAGTACATGTACCGCGCCGGATACGATCCGCAGGCCTTCATCAGCTTTTTTGAGAAGATCCAGGCCCTCGAGAAACGCAAGCCGGGCCTGGTGGCCAAGGCATTCGAAGATCACCCGCAGACTCCCGACCGCATTCTCCACACGCAGGAGGAGATCGCCCGTATTCTCCCGGCCAAGGACGAATATATGGTCACGACCTCTGAGTTCGACGACGTGAAAGCCCGCCTGGCCCGGATCGAGAACAAGCGTCGCTTGACTGATACCAAGGGGGTTACGCGTCCGTCTCTGCGCCGCGCCAGCGCCCCGGGCGACGACTCGGGCAATAGCCAAGCCGGCGACTCCTCAGGCAGCAGCAACGGCAACGACCAGCCCACTCTTCACCGCCGCGATGACCAGAACTGAGGCATCGGCACAAGAACTGTGCACAGCCGCACAGAAACTGTACGGATTCTGTACGCCTGTGAAGGGCGATCAGTGCGCCAAATTGTTGATTCTGTTGGGGCAGCTTGCAGCTGTACAGTTTCTGCGGGGATTTTGAAAAAAAACGAGACCTCGAGAAAATCGAAGCCGGATGCGCCATTCGATTTGCCTAGTCGCCGCTGCGGTTGTGGCATTCATCGTCCTGTCCTGAACTCTGTTCTCTATCATGCGCCGTCAAAGCGAAATTACCTGCAACCCGTCGGGGCTTAATTGGCGTGCTTGATTCGCGATGCGTGGGTTTATATTTCTTCCCCTCAGGCTGTCGTTCCGCACCATCCGCTCTAACAGCACAGCATCTTGGGCCGGCGTGTCGACTTGACCCATCCTGAAGGGCCGAGTGGGATTAGCTCCAACGGAGTTGGGGACTGGCTGACACGCAAATCCCATTAATTTCCTTTAACTTCCTGAAATTCCTTGAACTGACGGGTGAAACCGCGTTATATACAAAGTTACCGGTAGATGCGCCGGAACCCAGCCCAGAAGCATCTCTCTTGGTAGGAGTCAATTATGCGTAACGCCGCGGCCCGCTCCAACCTGCTTGTCCCTGAAGTGCGCGAGGTCATGGATATCCGCCAGGCCTCCGACTACCTTGGCATCTCGCCCGACACGCTCTACAAGTACGCCTCCGACGGTTTTGTGCCCGCGTTCAAGCTAGGCAATCGCTGGCGCTTCAAGCGCTCGCGCCTCGACGAATGGATGGACCGCCAGAGTGACCTGCAATCCTCCGCCACCACCGCCGAGATCGAAGCCGGGAAGAAGAAACCCGTCCAGCCGGCGGTGTAAGGGCAGGGAACAGGGATCAGGGATCAGTCGGCGCCTTCGGCGCCATCTTCAGACTGTGTTGGCGGTGTCCATCGCAGGTTCTTGTATGCGCTCGCCCGGATTTCCGCGCCACCTGCTACGGCTGTCGCGCGGCATCCATCGGATAAAGGTGACAGAAGCAACGCCCAGCCGACAAAAGCGTGAACCTTCCGTGTTGGGCAAGTTATCCGGAAAAGATTGTCGTCCAAGCGCTCGACAGGGGCACATCTGCTCGCCAGCAAGCCAAGCTAAAACTTCCGCTCGTCCTGCGGGAAGTGTTCAAAGAACTCGAATGTGAACGAAGCGGATTCCATGCTCAAAATCTTAATTCGCAAAACCGCTGCCGGTTAATTACGGCCCTTTCTGATCCCTGACCCCTGCCTTTCTCACCACCCCAGCCACAGAATCGGCGTCAATCCCGCAAGCGCGAGCGCAACGAGCATTACCAGGCTTGGCCTCCCGGTCTCTTTCCCGCCCATGCTGTAGGCGTAAATACCCTTCACCACGTTGTTGCTCGCTGCGGCAATCAGAATTGCCACAGCCGCAACCTGCACCGGAGTCACCGTTCCCGCCGCCTGCGTGAGCCCCATTATGAACGGGTCCACGTCGGTCACGCCCATGATCCCCGCCAGCGTATCGATCCCGGCTTGCCCAAGGTACTTCACTGCGAGTTGCGTGGCCACCAGCATCACCAGGAACAGCAGAGCAAACAAGAACGCCGTCGTCAGTTCCAGCGGATTCTTGAGTTCCGGCTTCTGTTGCGCGGCCTGGGCGCTCTTGTCGGCGCGGCGCGACCACAGCCATCCCGCCATTACAGCAACCGCGGCAATCACCAAGAACGGCGCCAGCAGCAGAGCCATCAGTTGCCGGTTGAACAACGCCAGAAGAATCGCCAGCCGCAGGTACATCACTCCCGAGGCCATCAGTATCCCGCCCGAAAACAGATGCGGCTGGCCCGCGGCCTTCCCCTGTTTCGCCAGCACCACCGTCGTCACGGTCGACGAATACGCCCCGCCCAGCAGCGCCGCCAGCACAATCCCGCCCTGCCCCTTGGTGAGCTTCTGCAGCACGTAGCTGGCATACGAGATGGCGCTGATCGCCACCACCACGAGCCACGTCTTGTAGGGATTGATGTGGAAGGGCCCAAACTCATGGCTGGGCAGCACCGGCAGAATCACTGCCGACAAGAGCAGGAATTTGGCGAAGGTGAGAATCTCCTTGGCGTCGATGCGCGTGGTGAGATTTTCGAGTGCCGCCTTCAGGTCGAGCAGCAGTAGGCTCGCCACGCCCAACGTTGTCGCAATCCAGAGGTGCCCGTAGCAAACCAGCGCGCCTACCAGGAAAGTCGCCAGTCCCGACATCTCGGTAGTGACGCCGGCAACATCGGACTTAGTGAGCTTGTGCCAGTACGACAGCAGCAGGAACCCGGTCACCGCCAGGAAGCCGATCGTCAGCGGCACCAGTTGGGTGCCCGAAAGTAGCGCCAGTGAGTAGCCGATCAGCCCAATCAGCGGAAACGTCCGCACGCCGCCAAACGCATACGGCCCAGCCGCGGTTTTGTGTTCTTCGCGCTCCAGGCCGATCAGGAAGGAAAGAAATAGGACGAGGAGGATCTTGAATGCCTCAGGCGGTAATTGATCAAGAATTCCCATAGCGCCGGCTCCACAGATCGTAGTGTGTCAAACCTGCATGACAGCATACACGGGGAGAGCGGCGTTAGCGGAGTTAGAGCGTAGCCGCTTCGAACAGCCAGCAGCCAGGAGCTAGCAGCTAGGAGCTAGGAGCTAGAAGCTAGAAGCTAGAAGCTGACCCCCGACTTCAGCCCCCTGTTATCCTTACCCCGTGGATCATCTGCGACGCATCGGCGCGCTGCGCCGCAAGCTCACCCGCGCCGGTCTCCCGGGTCTGCTCGTTACCCACCTCCCCGACGTACGCTATCTCTGCGGATTCACCGGCTCCAGCGCCGCTCTGGCCATCACCCGCCGCTCTGCGCGCATGTTCACTGACGGCCGCTACACCACCCAGGCTGCGGAAGAGGTGCAGGGCGCCCGCGTCGACATCGCCTCCGGCTCTCCAGCCGTCGCGGCCGTCCAATGGCTGGCCGCGCAACCGGGCATCGTGACGGCCGGCTTCGATCCAAATCACACCACCGTAGCCGAACTCGCCCGGCTCAGGGAGGGGCTGCCCTCTCGTCTCCGCCGAGCCTTCCTTTCCTCATTGCCCGCCCCCCTCGTCGAACTCCTGCGCCTGGTCAAGGACAATGACGAGCTGGCCATCATGCGCGAGGCTGCGCTCATCGGCTGCAAGCTCTTCGACCACATTCTCCAGCTCCTCCGTCCAGGCCTCATAGAAGTCGAGGTTGCTGCCGAGCTCGAGCACCGGGCTCGCCTGATGGGCGCCGAAGGCATGTCATTTGACACGATTGTCGCCTCAGGACCCCGCTCGGCCCTGCCCCACGGCCACGCCACCACTCAGTCGTTGCCGCGCAAAGGGTTTGTGACCCTCGACTTCGGTATAATCCACAAGGGTTACTGTTCCGACATGACCCGCACGGTGCACCTCGGCGCGCCCACGGCGCGAGAGCGAAATGCGTACCACGCGGTGCTTGAGGCGCAGGAGGCCGGGGTGGCTGCTGTATCATCGGGCGTGAGCTCGGGTGATGTGGACGAAGCAGCCCGCAGCGTGTTGCGCCGGAAGGGGTTGGCGGAGGCGTTTTCCCATTCCACCGGGCACGGTGTCGGCCTTGAGATTCACGAGGCTCCGCGCATAGGCGCGAAGCAGAAAACCCGGCTGCAAGCCGGTATGGTGGTTACGATCGAGCCCGGCGTTTATCTGCCCGGCGAATTTGGGGTACGCATCGAGGATATGGTGGCGGTAACCCGCACCGGAGGCGAGATTCTCACCCCGGCGCCGAAGGCCCTGATTCAACTTTAGTCCGCCCGCCGGATGCGGGAGAGTTAAAGGAACGAATGAAACAACAGGACATTGACGACCTGAAACAACTGATCGAATTCCTGAAGCAGTATCAGGTGGCCGAATTTGACTTGGACCGCGGCGACCTTAAGATCAGGCTCAGGTTTGCTCAGGAGAGCGCGCCCTCTGCCGGTTTGGGCGAGTTAGCCCGTCTGATTCATTCGGCCGCGCCCGCCGGCCACGCCGCTCCTGCCCCGGCACCTGCTGCGCAACCCGCCGCCGCGCAAGAAGCTGAAGAAGAATTGCACGTAGTGAAGTCGCCAATCGTGGGCACATTCTATGCCTCGCCGTCACCCGGCGCCTCGGCGTTTGTTGCGCCTGGCGACGTGGTTGAAAAGGGCCAGGTGATCTGCATCGTCGAAGCCATGAAGCTGATGAACGAGATTGAGTCCGACGCGGCAGGCGAAATCGTCAAGTGCCTGGTCTCGAACGGTCAGCCAATTGAGTTCGGCCAGCCACTCTTTACGATCCGGCCGGCGTGACCGCTCCTCGAGCCAGATTTGGCTAATTTTCCCCAAAGGTTCGCCGGAGCCCAAGCCGTCAATTATCCTCGGCTCCAGCTAACTCGCTGACTTGCTAACTCGCTGTCTTGTTGTTCTGCCTACTATGTTCAAGAAAGTTCTCGTCGCCAATCGTGGTGAAATCGCACTCCGGGTCATCAACGCTTGCCGTGAGCTCGGCGTGCGCACGGTCGCCGTCTACAGCGAGGCCGATCGCAACTCCCTGCACGTTCGTTTTGCCGACGAAGCCATCTGCATCGGCCCCCCGCGCCCGGCCGACAGCTATCTCAACGTTCCCGCGGTCATCTCCGCGGCCGAGATTGCCGACGTCGACGCCATCCATCCCGGCTATGGATTGCTCAGCGAGAACGCCAACTTCGCTGAGGTCTGCCGCGCCTCGAACATCAAGTTCATCGGTCCTCCGCCCGAAGTCACGCGCCTGATGGGCGAAAAGGAAAAAGCCCGCCAGGCGATGAAGCGGGCCAAGGTTCCCATTCTGCCCGGCTCTGACGGCGTGATCGCCGATGTGAATGAAGCGGAAGAGTGGGCTGCCAAGGTCGGCTACCCGGTCATCCTCAAGGCCAAGGCCGGCGGCGGCGGTCGCGGCATGCGCATCGCGCGCAGCGCCGAGGAACTTCCCAACCTCTTCCATGCAGCTCATGCCGAAGCGGCCAACGCCTTCGGCAACGGCGAGCTCTACATGGAGAAGTTCATTGAGAACCCGCGCCACATCGAATTCCAGGTCCTCGCCGACGAGCACGGCCACGTTGCCACGCTCTTTGAGCGCGAGTGCTCGATTCAGCGCCGCCATCAGAAGCTCATCGAAGAAGCGCCTTCGCTTCAGGTCACTCCGAAGATGCGCGAGGAGATCGGCAAGACTCTCTGCCGCTGCCTCACCGATATTGGCTACCAGAATGCCGGCACCGTCGAATTCCTGATGGACTCGACCGGCCAGCTCTACTTCATCGAGATGAACACCCGCATCCAGGTGGAGCACCCGGTCACTGAGGCCATCACCGGCGTCGATCTGGTCAAAGCGCAGCTCCGCATCGCCTCAGGCGAAGAACTCAGCGCCATCCTTCCGCCCAAGCTCGAAATCCGCGGCCACGCCATCGAGTGCCGCATCAACGCCGAGCATCCGCGCAAGTTCACTCCATCCGCCGGTCAGATCACGGCGTTCAACGTTCCCGGCGGCAACGGCGTGCGCGTCGACACCGCGCAGTATGCCGAGGGCGTCATCCCTCCCTATTACGACTCGCTCATCGCCAAGCTCATCGTCCACGGAGACGATCGCGCCGAGGCCATTGTGCGCATGCGGCGGGCCCTCAGCCAGTTTGTTGTTCGCGGTATTGAAACCTCAATCGCGCTCCACCAAGAGATCTTTGCCGACGACGAGTTCCAGGCCGGCCAATTCGATACCGGCTTCATGGAGCGCTTCCTGGCCAAACGGCCAGAAAACTGAGTCACCCCACAAAGAATTCTCTTTAACGCAGCTTTGATCCGCGGTATAAGTGCTCCTGTAATCGGGGGCACATTATGAACATTCCTGTCGGTGTGGTTTCAGTCACACAAGTGATCACAGCTATCGGGGCTCTGGGCACGGCGGCGTCGGGTATTGTGGATGCCTCAAAATCCGGTCTGAAGCCCATCAACCGTATCGGCCTTTCACACATCACCAAAACCGTAAAGGGCTTCATGCCAGAGACAAAGGGCCAGCGTGCGCCGGCAGATGGCGTGAACTCCCTCAAGCGTCAGCTCGTTCTCGATTCCATTGAGGCTAACTGGATCAATGGAACCGACCTCAACACCCAGAAAGTCGCCGCGAAGTCGCTCATCCACAACCATTTGATCGAAGGGAATGCTGAAGTTGTTGCGCAGTGTACGAATGTTGATTCGGCGATCCTCAAGTTGATAGCAGCTAAAGCGCTCTCAGGCGCCACTTTAGAAAGCCAGGAGCAGGCATTGAAGACCAGGTTCGAGGCGATTTTGGATACCCTCATCGACGAGGCTTATCAGAGAGCCGACGAGAAATATCGCAATTGGACGCGCACCCTGGCTGCCGGCATCGCCGTGCTGCTTGCGCTCGCGGGCGGCCGGGTGCTCCAAGGGTGCGATTTCTGGCATTGGCAAAGCGTGGGTCTTGCATTGATGGTCGGTTTGCTTGCAATTCCAATGGCGCCGATCGCGAAGAATGTTGCTAATGCCGTTTCCGCTTACGCCGATACGCTACAGGCTGTTAAGACCCCCGCAAAAGGGCAAGGCCAGAACTAGGGTCTATCGACATTTACAGGCTGCCCACTTGCAAGGCTCGATACATCCTGCAGCTTCGCGGGACCTCCATGAGAATGCCGCCACCGCGGTCAAGGGGATTTCCCGCCCGCGTCCGGCATGAAACAATGCTCCAGTCAGGCGATGGAGGTCGAAGTCTCTGATGCACCATGGAATTTTTGGATCCCGCAGAACGTTTCTGCGCAACGGCGCCCTGGCCGCGGCATCGGGCATAGCCGCAGCCTCAGCTTTGCGAAACTTCACTGCCGCCGCAGCATTCGCCGAGCCCGCTGCCGGCAAGCCTGACTACACGCTGAACATCGCTCCGGCCAATCTCGAAATTGCTCCCGGCATCACCGTTAAAACCATCGCCTATAACGGTCAGGTTCCGGGCCCGATTCTGCGCGTGCGCGAAGGCGTGCCTGTTTCTATCGACGTCACCAACTCCAGCCCGCATGAAGACATCGTCCACTGGCACGGCCTGGCCATCGACTCGCTCAACGACGGCGCTATGGAAGAGGGCTCGCCCATGATTCCCGCCGGCGGCAACCTGCGCTACACCTATACGCCCCGCCCTTCAGGCACGCGCTGGTACCACACGCATTCCGGCGCCGGCTCCGATCTTACCCGAGGAACCTACAGCGGCCAGTTCGGCTTTCTCATCGTCGAAGGCAAAGAAAACCCCGGCAGCCACGACCAGGAGATATTCCTCGCCATCCATCACTGGGAACCCGGCTTTGTGCCGATGGCTGCCACCATGCGCGCCGAGTCGGCGAACCATCCGCTCACCACCGGTTCCGATGTCGGCTACAAATACGCCACCATCAACCAGCACATGCTGGGCGCGGGGGAACCCATTCGCGTCAAGCAGGGCGAGCATGTGCTCCTGCACCTGCTCAACGCCAGCGCCACTGAGAACGTCGAACTTGCCCTGCCCAACCACACCTTCAAAGTGATTGCCATGGACGGCAACCCGGTGCCAAACCCCACCGCGGTTCCTGTGCTCTCTCTCGGCGTCGCCGAGCGCATCGACGCCATTGTCGAGATGAACTCGCCCGGCGTCTGGATCCTCGGCTCAACTCTCGAACCCGCGCGCAAAATGGGCCTCGGCATTGTGGTGGAGTACGCCGGCCAAACCGGCGCGCCCGCCTGGACGGATGCCACGTCTTTCGCCGCCGACTACGCGCAATTCGCCGCGCCGCGCGCCTCCAACTCTCCCGCTCCAGACGAAACCATCACCCTCACCTTCCACGACGTCGGACCAAAGAAGGGCTCCCAGTTCGATACCTGGACCATCAACAATCAGTCATGGCCTAACGTCGACCCCATAGCCCTTCACAAGGGCAAGCGCTACGGCCTCGTGCTGCGCAACGGCAGCGGCGACCAGCATCCCGTCCATCTTCACCGGCACACGTTCGAGGTCACAAAGATCGGTCAAACCGAGTTGAGCGGCCTGCGTAAAGACGTCGTCAACATCATGCCGCTGCAGACCGTCAATGTCGATTTCACCGCCGATAACCCCGGCGACACGCTCTTCCACTGCCACCAGCAGCTGCACATGGACTTCGGCTTCATGACCATCCTCAAGTACATTTGACAAACAGGCCCCAAAGAGTGCGGAGCAGGGAATTGAACGAACATCGAACCGGGATTGGAATGCGCAGCAAATACGCCTTGGCATCAGCACTTATCTGCGCCGCGCTCTGCGCCGGCTCAGCCCACGCGCAAAACGTAAGCTGGCCGGCTTACGGAGGCGAAAACGGCGATCATTATTCGCGCCTCACGCAAATCAATCGCGCCAACGTTCACAGCCTGCGCAAGGCCTGGACCTTCGACACTGGCGAGAAGGGAAATATCGAGACCAACCCACTCATCATTGGCCCGACGCTTTACGCCTATACGCCCAGCCAGAAAGTCATTGCGCTCGACGCAGCCACCGGAAAGCTCAAATGGAAGTTCGATTCCGGCATCAATTCCAACCAGCCAGCGCGCGGCGTCGCTTACTGGACCGACGGCAAAGACGAACGCATCTTCGCCGGCGTGATGAATTACCTCTATTGCCTCGACGCGAAGACCGGCAAGCCTATTCCGTCGTTCGGCGAGAACGGCCGCATCGATCTGCGCAAAGGCCTGCGCGAGCCGTGGCAGGAGCAATCCGTAGTGCTCACCACGCCAGGTTCCGTCTACAAAGGCCTCATCATCGTTGGCGGCCGTAATCCCGAGACTCATCCCGCGCCGCCCGGCGACGTGCGCGCTTTCGACGTACATACCGGCGCACTCCGCTGGGTCTTTCACACCATTCCCCGGCCTGGCGAGCCCGGAACCGAGACCTGGCCGTCCGATGCCTGGAAGAGCGCGGGCGCAGCCAACAACTGGGCGGGCATGACCGTCGATACCGAACGCGGCATCGTCTACGCGCCCACCGGCTCAGCCGTCATGGACTTCTATGGCGGCGACCGCATCGGCGACGATCTCTATGCCAACACCATCCTCGCCCTCGATGCCAACACCGGCAAACTCCTATGGCACTTCCAGGGCGTACATCACGACCTGTGGGACCGCGATTTCCCGGCCGCTCCGGCGCTCTACACCGTCAGGAAAAACGGCCAGACCATCCCTGCCCTGGCCCAGATCACCAAGCAGTCTTACCTCTATCTCTTCAATCGCGTCACCGGCCAGTCACTCTTCCCGATTCACGAGCAGCCGTTCCCGGCCAGCACTGTCCCCGGCGAAAAGGCCTCGCCAACCCAGCCGGTTCCCGATGCACCCGCCCCATTCGGCCGCCAGCAACTCACCGCCGATATGCTCACCAACCGCACTCCCGAGGCGCACGAATGGGCTGTGAAGGAGTTCAGCAAGTTCCGCAGCAACGGCCAGTTCGTTCCCTTCGCGGTCGGCCTGCAGACAGTGATCTTCCCCGGCTTCGACGGCGGCGGCGAATGGAATGGCCCGGCCATCGATCCCGTCAGCGATACGCTTTTTGTCGGTTCCACTGAAATGGCCAACACCGGCGGTCTCGAGCCGGTCACTGCCGGCGGCAGCCCCGGCGAACAGATTTACCGCCAGCAGTGCGCCATCTGCCACGGCATCGACCGCGCCGGCTCCCCGCCCAGCTTCCCCTCGCTCGTCGACGCCGAATCGCGACTCACAACCGAGAAGATCACCGCCAACATTCGCACCGGCACCGGGCGCATGCCCTCGTTCCCCAACCTCGACGACCAAAAAATTGCGGCTCTCCTCGACTACGTGCGCACCCCCGTCGAGGCCGGCGGCTCCAAGGAGATGTCTGCCGTGCCCGCCGCAGCCCAGGCGCCAGCCGACGCTGCGGGCGCCCAGGTCTACGCCGACCGCTGCGCCATATGCCACGGCGATCGCCAGGAGGGAATCCCGCCCGACTTCCCCATGCTCACCGGCATCGGCAGCCGCATGACCGAGGCGCAGCTGAGGGCGCTGATTCATGACGGCAAGGGCCGCATGCCGCCCATGACTGACATTCCCGCTGCCGACATCGCCTCGCTGCTGAGCTTCCTCGGCATCGGCGCTCAGGCCGCTCCAGCCACTGAGGCTCCGCTCGACTACACCTTCACCGGCTACAAGAAGTTCCTCGATCCCGATGGCTATCCCGCCATCGCGCCTCCCTGGGGAACGCTCAACGCCATTGACCTGAACACCGGCAAATACCTCTGGAAGATTCCCCTTGGCGAGTACCCTGAGCTGGCCGCGAAAGGCATGAAAAACACCGGCTCGGAGCTCTACGGCGGACCCATTGTCACCGGCGGCGGCGTGCTTTTCATCGGGGCAACGGTCTACGACCACATGTTCCGCGCCTTCGACACTCGCACCGGCAAGCTGCTGTGGGAAACAGATCTTGGCTATGCCGGCATTGCCACCCCCTCAACCTATATGGTTCATGGCAGGCAGTTTGTGGTAATTGCTGCCAGCGGCGGGCGCGATCCCAAAGGCCCCGTCGGCGGCGAATACGTTTCATTCGCGCTGCCGAAGTAGAAGATTCACAGAATATTTTCGTTTTTTATTCGCTTTTTGATCTCATCCTGCGCTATGCTTCCTCTGCAACGCTGGAGGTTGCTCAATGGACTATCAAAAAGATCTCATTGCCGAATACGACCGCGAAGTCGAACGCACGCGGAAGATGCTCGAAGCCATTCCCGAAGATGCCGACCTTGGCTTCAAGCCCCACGAGAAATCCATGGCCCTTGGCCGTCTCGCCGGCCACCTGACCGACATGGTCGGTGACTGGGCCTTGCATTCGCTCAACCTCGACAAGCTCGAGTTCGCTGCCGACCACAAATGGGATCCCTACATCGCGGCAAGCAAAGAGGAGCTGCTCAAGAAATTTGATGAGAAGCTGCCCGAGGCAAAGGCCGCACTGGCAGCGACCACCGGCGAGAGGTGGGACCAGCATTGGCAGTTCATCTTTGGCGGCCACGTATGGATCGACCAGCCCCGCCACCAGGTCTTCCGCGAACTGGTCATCAGCCACATGATTCATCACCGCGCCCAACTGGGCGTCTATCTCCGCATCCTCGGGGCAAAAATTCCCGGCATGTACGGTCCATCCGCCGACGAGATGTGAAAAGACAGGGAGCGAGGGAACAAGGGAACGAGAAAGCAGGGAATGGGAAAAAGGGAATAGGCAGTAAGGAATAGGCAATAGCGAACACAGAGGGCACAACCTGTCCTTAACTTCTGCTTCCCGTTGTCTTGTTCCCTTGTTCCCTCTTTCCCTGCTTTACCCTTATCCCATGGCGTTCTCGTTTCCGAAGATCTATCCCATTCTCGATTCCTCAGTCATACCGCCTGAAAATCGCGCCGACTTTCTCCACCGCCTCGGCTCTGAACTCGCCGCTTCCGGCGTGACCCTGCTCGAGTACCGCAACAAGACCGGCTCCGACGCCGAAATCCTCTCTGACGCTGCTATTCTCCGCTCCGCGCTGCCCGCTCTAAACTTCAAGTTGATTCTCGACGATCGCTCCGATCTGGTTGAACAAGCTGAATTTGACGGCGTCCACGTTGATGCGGGCGACATTCCGGCCACTGAAGCGCGCCAGCTCCTCGGTCCGGCCAGAATCATTGGCGCATTCGGCGGCAGCACTGAATTCCTGCCCGGCGTTCTCGACGGACCCGCCGACTACCTGGCCATCGGACCGGTCTTCACAACCACCACCAAGCAGACATCGACTCCGCCCATCGGCCCCGAAGGTGTCAGACGGCTGCGCTCGCTCGCCGGCCAGTCACGCGTCCTCACCGCCGCCGGCGGCGTCACCCTCGCATCTGCCCCGGCCATCCTCGCCGCCGGAGCCAGCGCCGTCGCTGTCTCCGCTGCCATATTTCGCGCGCCCGACCCGGCCGCCGAATTCCGACGCTGGCTCAAAGAGCTGGGCTGATTGGACCCTCAACTGTCTCAGGGCGAGTCACAACTGCCTCAAAACGAGACACAAAATGAGAAACCCCAAGACAAACCTTTAAAATTCAGGTAAAACACTCTTCAAGTGCTGACCCCGGATAAAGCTCCCACCCCCGAATCGAACGCAACAGCCCAGCCCACCAGGCTGGTGCAAAGCCTCGGCCTTTTCAGCTCCACGGCCATCGTCATCGGTTCGATGATTGGGTCGGGCATCTACATCGTCGACGCCGACATCGCCCGGGGCACAGACTCTCCGGCTCTCTATCTCGGCGCATGGCTGGTCACTGCGGTCATGACGCTCATTGGCGCCCTCAGTTACGGCGAACTCGCGGCAATGATGCCCAGGGCCGGCGGGCAATATGTTTACCTGCGCGAGTCCCTCGGCCCCCTCTGGGGCTTTCTCTTCGGGTGGACGCTCTTCCTCGTCATCCAGACCGGAACCATCGCCGCCGTCTGCGTCGCCTTCGGCAAATTCCTCGGCGTCTTCTTTCCCTCCGTCTCAACCACGCACTGGCTGTGGCACATCGCCCACGTTCCCGCCTGGCGCGTGGGGCCCATGGTGCTCGGCAACATGGAGATCGGCATCAACACCGCCAACATCGCCGGCATCGCCATCGTCGTCTTTCTCGCCATCGCCAACATCTTCGGCGTTCGCCTCGGCGCGCTCATCCAGAACGTCTTCACTTCGGCCAAGGCCATCTCGCTCGCCGCGCTCATCCTGGTGGCCTTCACCGTGGGCGTCAACGCAACTGCCTGGCAGGCGAACTTCGGCGCGGGCTTAGGCCAGCTCTGGCGCAACGCCGGCTGGCACTCGCTGCATCCGGTGCAGGTGGGTGCCGGTGGACCCATTGCCTGGGTCAACCTGTTCGTAATTCTCGCCGTGGTTCAGGTCGGCTCGCTCTTTTCAGCCGATGCATGGAACAACGTTACCTTCACGGCCGGCGAGGTCAAGAACCCCAAGCGTAATCTCCCGCTCTCCCTCATCCTCGGCACCGGCTTCGTGCTCACCGTCTATTTTCTGGTTTCGCTGGCCTATCTTGTCGTTCTGCCGCTTCACGGCGATCCCCACGGCGCAACCGCAATGGCCCGCGGGATCCAATACGCGTCTGAAGATAGAGTGGCTACTGCTGCGCTCGGCCAGGTTTTCCACTCCGGTGGGGCTTTGTTGATGGCTGCCGCCATCCTCATCTCCACATTCGGCTGCGCGAATGGATTGACACTTGCCGGCGCGCGCGTCTTTTATGCCATGAGCCAGGACGGCCTCTTCTTCAAGAGCGTCGGCAAGCTGCACCCAAAATACAAAACGCCTGTCGCAGGCCTCCTCATTCAATGCGCGTGGACCGTGGTTCTCTGCGTCTCGGGCTCCTACGGCCAACTGCTCGACTACATCGTCTTTGCCGAGCTGGTTTTCTACATTCTCACCATCGCCGGGCTCTTCGTTCTCCGCGTGAAACAACCTGACACGCCGCGGCCTTACAAGGCTCTCGGGTACCCGGTTCTTCCGGCGCTTTATATCGTCATGGCTGCCTGGATCTGTATCGTATTATTGCGTTACAAGCCGCAATACACGTGGCCGGGCCTGGTGCTTGTTCTGCTGGGTATCCCCGTCTATCTCTTCTGGTCGCGATCAACCGGCGCGCGAGCCAGCCAGGCGTAACCTATTCAACCCCAGGAAGGATGCCGTTCATCCATGTCGAGGCTGTTTCGTATTAAACCCATGTCGATGCTCTCCGCTGAGGCTGGCGAGCAGGGCGAACACACCCTCAAGCGCTCACTTGGCGCTGTCAACCTCATCACCCTCGGCATTGGCGCCGTCATAGGCGCCGGCATCTTTGTACTCACCGGCCAGGCAGCCGCGCTCTACGCCGGCCCGGCCGTTGCCCTGAGCTTTGTATTGGCCGGTATTACCTGCGCCTTCGCCGGCTTGTGTTACGCCGAGTTCGCTTCCATCATCCCCATCGCCGGCTCGGCCTACACTTACGGCTACGCGACCCTGGGCGAACTGGTGGCTTGGATAATCGGCTGGGATCTCGTCCTCGAATATGCCTTTGGAGCCGCTACCGTGGCCTCCGGCTGGTCGGGTTATTTCTACAGCCTTCTGCAGCAGATCGGGATCTGGATTCCGCCACAGCTCACAGCCATTCCAGGCACGCCGCTGGTGCAGTACCAGGGCCAATGGATGCCGCTGATGTCACTGCCCCCTGGTGTTTCAGACGTCGGCCTTCCCCATGCCACCGGTTTCTTCAACCTGGTTGCGATGCTCGGCGTTCTGGCAATCACAACAGTCCTGGTAATCGGCATCAAGGAATCGGCCAACTTCAACTCAGTCATCGTCTTTATCAAACTGACCGTCGTCGCCATCTTCCTCGTGGTCGGCGGCTATTTCCTGATCAAGCATCCCTGGGTGGCAAAAGCGAACTGGCACCCCTTTGTACCGCCCAAAGACGCGGCCGGGAACTTCGGCTGGGGAGGTATTTCGAAAGGCGCGTCGCGGATTTTCTTCGCATACATTGGATTCGATGCGGTGTCGACGGCCGCGCAGGAAGCCAAGAAGCCGCAGCGCGACATGCCCATCGGCATTCTTGGTTCGCTCTTCATCTGCACCATTCTCTACATCCTCGTCTCTTTGGTCCTCACCGGCCTCGTAAGCTACAAGACCCTCAATGTCGGCGCACCGGTCGCCCTCGGCATCGATGCAACCGGCGTCAGTTGGGGATCGTTGCTGGTGAAGATCGGCGCCGTCTTCGGCCTCGCCACGGTCATGCTGGTCATGCTGCTCGGCCAGACTCGCGTCTTCTACTCCATGTCGAAAGACGGCCTGCTGTGGAAGTGGGCGTCAGCCGTTCATCCCAAGTTCCGCACGCCCTGGATCACGACCATCGTCTTCGGCATCTTTGCGGCCATCTTCCCCGCTGTCCTGCCAATCTCGCGTCTGGCCGACCTGGTCAACATCGGAACCCTGCTCGCGTTCACCATCGTCTGCATAGGCGTCTGGGTACTGCGCGTTCGGCATCCTGAGCTTCATCGCCCGTTCAAAACGCCGTTTGTGCCAGCCGTTCCGCTGCTTGGAATCCTTTCGGCTGCCTTCCTCATGTCGCGGCTCGCGCTCATCACATGGGAAGTGATGATCGGTTGGCTGATCCTGGGACTGGTCATCTATTTCGGATATTCCGTTAAGCACAGCAAGGTACAGAAACTGGCCATCGCCCAGGAAGGCGACTAACCGCCGCTCAGCAACCCTGTAAAGCAGAACGGCCTCCCGAGCGGGAGGCCGTTCTGCATTGCGACGCAGTTCCGGGGGTTGAATCGCGATCGGGAGTGGACTAAACTAAGTAAACTAAGTTCACTTGGGAGGCGGCGATGCGCACCTACAATATCCACGAGGCGAAGACTTATCTTTCGCGCCTGGTCGACGAGGCTGAGAAGGGAGAGCCCTTCATCATCGCCAAGGCCGGCAAGCCGAAGGTCCAGGTGATCCCCATCGGTTCCGCAAAGAAGAAACCGAAAACCCGCATCGGGTTTATGAAGGGGGCGTACACTCTGCCGGGCAACTTCGAGGAGATCGATAAAGAGCTGGATAAGGAGATCGAAAAGTTGTTTCTCGGCGAAGACGCGGAATGAAATACCTTCTCGACACGCACTTTTTTCTTTGGTTGCCGATCGGCGGAGCCGGCATCAGCCGAGCCGCAAGGACGATCATCAACGATTCAGCAAATGACTTCGCGTTCAGCGTGGCGAGCCTGTGGGAAGTCGCGCTTAAACGAGCGCGTTATGGCAGCAACTTTGCATATGACCCTCGGGCGATTCGCGCTGAAATGCTGCAAAACGGCTACGAAGAGCTCCCAGTTCAGGGCCCGCACGTAGTCGCCGTCGACGCTCTTCCTCCCATACATAAAGATCCCTTCGACCGGCTGCTGATTGCGCAAGCCATGATCGAAGGGATCACTCTTCTTACCGCCGATGCGACTATCGCCCGCTATCCCGGGCCAATCCGCAAGGTCTAATCGTCTGCCCTTGTGTCGTTTCTGCTCAAGCCGCAAATTCGCGTTGAGCCTCAAACTCCCGATCCAGCACGAATCCACTGACTACCGATCACTGTTCACTGACCGTCGTCTTCACGCACAGCTCGTCAAACGCGCGCACCAGTTCGCCGGCAATCTGTTGCGCCGTCGCCTGCTCAATGATGTACCGCTGCATCAGGTAAACCAGCTTGCCGTCGCGCAGGATGGCGACCGCAGGCGAGCTCGGCGGATTGCCCTCAAAGTAGCTCCGCGCGCGCTCGGTGGCCTCGCCGTCCTGGCCGGCAAATACGCTGATCTTGTGGTCGGGCTGGTTGGCAGAGTTGGCCAGCGCCAGTCGCACGCCCGGGCGCATCTTGCCCGCCGCGCAGCCGCACACCGAGTTGACCACCACCATCGTCGTGCCGGGCTCGGCCAGCGCCGCGTCAATGTCTTCGGCCGTGCGCGCTTCCTTGATGCCCGCCCGCGTCAACTCCTCGCGCATGGGGATCAACATCAGTTCTGGATACATGAATACCTCCGGCAAGGGGTTGCCTGTATGCATTCTATCGTTAATAACGCGCTCTCCGTCTCAGGCGCGTCCGGCGGCGCGCGGCTGCCAGCAAGTCCAGCTCCGACGCGATACTCTTGATCCGATGCTCCTCATTGAAAACCAGCCGCTCGCTCCGCTCACCACCTTCGGCGTCGGAGGCCTTGCGCGCTGGTTTGTCGAGGCAACCACCGAAGCCGAAATCGAAGAAGCCGTCGCCTGGGCAAGCGAGCGCGGAGTCGATCTCTTCGTCCTCGGCGGCGGCAGCAATCTGCTCGTTTCCGACGATGGATTTAACGGCCTCGTCCTCAAAATCGGGCTGCTGGGTATCGAACTGCTCAACTTGGATTGCCGAACGCAGTTCCTCCGCGCCGGCGCCGGTGTCTCCTGGGATGATTGCGTCAACCACGCAATCGCAGCCAACTGTGCAGGCATCGAGTGTCTCGCGGGCATCCCCGGCACCGTCGGCGGAACTCCTGTGCAGAACGTCGGCGCCTACGGCCAGGAGGTATCAACCGTCATCGACCGCGTCCGCGCCTTCGACCGCCGCGAGCGCGCATTCGTCGAACTCAGCGCGCCCGAATGCAACTTCAGCTACCGCCGCAGCCGCTTCAACAGCGACGATCGCAACCGCTTCATCGTCACCCGCGTCGACTATCGCTTGACCCGTGACGGCTCACCCACCTTCCGCTACGCAGACCTCGAACGCGCGATTGCTGCATCGCATCGCGATGGCGACCAGCCCACGCTCCAGGAAGTCGCTGCCGTCGTTCGTCGCGTTCGCCAGAGCAAAGGCATGCTTCTGGTCGACGGCGACCCCGACTGCCGCAGCGCCGGCAGCTTCTTCAAGAATCCCGTTATCACCGAGGAGCAACTCCAAAAAATCACCGCCACTGGTATAGTGCCCCCGCGCTTCCCAGCCGCACCCAGTTCAGACAACTCTACGCAGGTGAAAATCTCCGCCGCCTGGCTCATCGAACACGCCGGCTTCGCCAAAGGCTTCGTCCTCGGCGCCGCAGGAACCTCATCCAGACACACGCTCGCGCTCATCAACCGCGGCGGCGCAACCGCGGCCGACATCCTCACCCTAGCCGTAAAAATCTCCGGTACCGTCGCCGAGAAATTCGGTGTGCAGCTTGAGATGGAGCCGGAAAGAGTGGGATTCGCCGAAGATTAAGACTGCCGGGAGGTCGCCGATTCAGCGGCCGAGCCGTTCCATGAGCCTCTCGCGCTCTTGCGCCAGCACCTCAGCCGCCGGCCCCTGGGCAACCTTTCGCCCATCTTCGAGCAGCAGCACCTCGGCTCCAAGCGCCAGCGCGTCGGTCGCATCGTGCGTGGCCATCGCTACCTGCACACCATTGGCTGCTACCCACGCCTGCAATCGTTCCAGCAGCGCATCGCTGGTGGCGCCGTCCAGCGCAGAGAACGGCTCGTCGAGCAGCAATAGCATCGGCGCAGGAGCGAGCGCCCTGGCCAACGCCACGCGCTGCGCCTGTCCGCCCGACAAATCCTGGGGTCGCCGCCGCGCCAGCTCCGCCGCACCCACCAGCGTCAGCATCTCCTCCACCCGGCGCACGCGCCCAATCCGCTCCATTGCTTTAAGTCCGTACTCCACGTTCTCCGCCACCGTCAGGTGAGGGAAGAGCGAAGGCTCCTGCGCTGCGAGTCCCGTTTGCCGTTTGCCCGGCTTCACGGCAAACCCGCGCGAAGAATCGCTCAGTACGCGTCCCTCGATCGCCACACGCACGAGCTTTCCCTCGCCGAGTCCCGCCAGCAGCCGCAGCAACGTGCTCTTGCCGGCGCCCGAATGGCCGAAGATCACCGTCCAAGGCGATGCGAATTTCCCGGCGACTTGCAAGCGAAACCCGCCGCGCAGGGCGTCGATCTCAAATTGAATTCCAGGCTCAACCACGGCCACGCTCCCGTTGCGGCGTCAGCCGTGCGAGCGTCCGTGAATAAATCAGCACAAGAGCAACCAGGCTGAACAGCACCAGCAACCCCGCGGTGCGCATCGCTGCGGCGTAATCGAAGTTCTCCACCTGGTTGTAGAGCAGGATCGAGAGAGTCCGAGTCGCTCCCGGAATGTCGCCGCCCAGCATCAACACCACGCCAAACTCGCCCACGGTGTGCAGAAAGCTCAGCACCACGGCAACCATCAGCGATGGTCTTGCCAGCGGGACGAGGATGGTTCTCACGATGCGCGCAGGCGACGCGCCCAGCAGCCTTGCCGCGTCCAGCAGCGACACGGGAATGGCCGAGAACCCCGCAACCAGAGGCTGCAGCGCAAAAGGCAGGCTGTAAATAACCGAGCCCACCACGAGTCCATCGAATGAGAACGCCAGCGGGTGCCCGATGACAGCGGCGATTCCGCGGCCCACCGCCGTCCGCGGTCCCAGCAGAACCAGCAGAAAGAATCCAAGCACCGTGGGAGGCAGAACCAGCGGCAGGGTCGCGGCAGCCTCAACCACCGCCAGCCATCGCGCCCGTCCCAGCACCAGCCACGCCGCCAGCGGAATGCAACCGGCGAGCAGAATTGCCGTCGTGGCTGTCGCCAGCTTGAGTGTGAGAAGAAAGGCCTGCCAGTCCATGAGCGCCAATCAACAGATTAGCTCTCTGAGTTGGCGGTTTGGTATTGATTTCACCAAAAAGGCAGGAAAAGTCGAGCCCGCCGGCCTACGAATCGAAGCGATTCGAGCAGCCTATTGCGGGACCCTGAGCCGCCGCATCGTGGTGAGTACCGCCGTCTCCCGACCGGCTGTGGCGTGGGTGAACCCGCCCGCCCGCGAAAACAGCTTATTGCGAAACCTCGAACCTTCTCGCATGAAGCGGAATGGCAGCGCTACTTCGCCGGCGTCAGCCCGCTCTTCGCGAGCTCAGCCTGCACCGGCGCCGAATGCAGAAAATCCAGAAACCTGCGCGCGGCATCGCGGTGCGCCGTCGCCCTAACAATCACCGCGCCCTGCTCGATGGGCGGGTAGAGGTCGCGCGGAATCACAAAATACGCCCCGCTCGACGAGAGCTGTGGCGTCATCGCGGACGTGAGCGAAATCAATCCCGCATCCGCATTTCCCGACTCCACAAACTGCGCCGTCTGCGCAATGTTTTCGGCCGTCACAATGCGTGGCTTGAGAGCATCGTACAGTTTCAGGCTCGTCAGCGCGGCAACCGCGGCCCGCCCGTACGGCGCCCGGTCGGGATTGGCAATCGCCAGCCGCTTCAAATTCGGGTCGCGTAACAGGCCGAGCGAGGGCGCCTGCAGCTTCGAGTCCCTTCGCTCCCACAGCACCAGAGTTCCCTTGGCGTAAGTTATCGGAGTCGACGAGTCCTTCGATCCCGCCGAGTCCGCGAGGCCCGCATCGATCAGTTTTTTGGGGTAGCCAAGGTCGGCTGCGAGGAGCACGTCGAAGGGCGCGCCATTTTCAATCTGCGTCGTCAGCATCGCCGAGGCCTGGAAAGTTGCCTCCGCATGAATGCCCGTCGCATGTTCAAACTCAGCCAGGATCGGCGGCAGAACCGGAGCGAGATCGGCAGCCGCGGCAATGCGCAGGGTGGTTTGCGCATGCGCCGCAAACGCGACCAGAAACACCAACAGGGCAGGGAAGATTCGCCTCAACATCGCTTGGCCTCACCACAGCCGCGGCACAAAGCCGCCGCACACTGGTAGGCTAAATCTTAAGGTTATGAACGACAACCTACACCAGTTGCGCTGTTTCGGTTGCGGGACTCGCATCGCGGGAGCCGAAGCTCAGCCTGATTTTCGCTGCGCTCTCTGCGGAGACCTGTTTGAAGTCGATTATCCGGGCTGGATGCAGAAAAAGGGCCCCGACCGCCCCAACCCCGGCGCCCTCAAATGGCTGTGGCGCGAGCGCCGCTGCTCGTCTGAGTCGCTCGACCAGTCGGGCGTCTGGCGCTTCCGCGAGTTGCTGCCCATCCTCGACAACTTTGGCAACGCTGTGACGCTGCGCGAGGGCAACACCCCGCTCTACCGGCTCTCCAAGATCGGCAAAGCTCTCGACATTGATCAGCTTTATGCCAAGCACCAGGGCATGAACCCCACCGGCTCGTTCAAAGACACCGGGATGACCGCCGCAATGAGTGTTGCAAGAGAACGCCGCTTCGAATGGGTTGCCTGCGCGTCAACCGGCAACACCTCGGCCGCGATGGCGGCCTACGCGGCGCGCGCCGGTCTCAAGAGCCTGGTCCTTATCCCCGACGGCAAAATCGCCTGGGGCAAGCTGTCGCAGGCCATGGACTACGGCGCTCTCACCTGCCAGGTCAAGACCGACTTCGACGGCTGCGTCCGCGTCCTCACCGAGATCGTGAAGCAGGCGCCCATCTACCTGCTCAACTCGGTCAACCCCTACCGGCTCGAAGGCCAAAAGACGCCAGCCTTCGAAATTGCCGAGTCCTTCGACTGGAATGTTCCCGACCACCTGATCGTTCCTGGCGGCAACCTTGGCAACAGCTCCGCCCTGGGCAAGGGATTCCGGGAACTGAGGGAACTTGGCCTGGTCGCGCGGGTTCCGCGCATCTCGGTCATTCAGGCCGCAGGCGCCAATCCTCTGGTGCGGAGTCTGGCTGAAACAAGCGGCGCATCCATCGAGCCCGTTGAGGCCCACACGCGCGCAACAGCCATCCGTATCGGCAATCCGGCTTCATGGCGCAAGGCGGCGCGGGTCATACAGGAGAGCGGCGGCTGGTGCCTCGACGTAACTGAGGCCGAAATTGCCATCGCCAAGGCCGAACTGGGCGCTGAAGGCCTGGGCTGCGAACCGGCATCGGCGGTTACGCTTGCCGGGCTCAAGAAGCTTCGCGGGCAAAAACTCATCCACTCCGGCGACACGGTGGTGCTGGTGCTCACCGGCCACACTCTCAAAGACGCCGACTACACCATCGACTTTCATCGCGGAACCCTGCTCAAGGACGAAGAGAAAGCCGGCGTCGAATCCGAGATTGAAGCCCTGCGCCGCAATGCCATCGTCACCGACGCCACGCCTGAGGCGGTTCTCTCGGCCATGAAGGATGCCAAGGCATGACCGCTCCAGCAAGCCCTGAGCCTGGCAGACTTCGCCTGCGCCTTCCAGCCACTTCGGCCAATCTCGGCCCCGGCTTTGATGCCGTGGCCGTCGCCCTCGATTTCTATCTTGAGATCGAAGCCGAGCCCGCCTCCGATTTTTCGATTGCCGCCACGGGCCGCAATGCCGAGCGCTGCGCCCGAATTGAAGACAACCTGATACTCGAGGCCTACAAGCGCCTTCTCCGCGCCAATCAGCGCGAGATCGTTCCGCTGGCTATCCGAATGCAGAACCAGATCCCGCTTGGCATGGGCTGCGGCTCTTCAGCCGCGGGACGGCTGGCCGCAATTGCCCTGGCCAATCATTTCGGGCAGCTTGGCCTCAGCCCCGAAGCCGTCCTCGACGAGGCCTATATGCTCGAGGGCCACCCCGACAACGTCGCCGCCTGCTGGCTGGGCGGTTTCATCGCCTCCGTTTGCGAAGGCCGCCGGGTCTATCCGGTCTACGTCGCGCCTCCTCGGGACTGGCGGGTCATCGTCGCCCTCCCGGCTGAGCCGCTGCCCACGAGCGTGGCTCGCTCGGTGCTTCCGGCCAGCTATTGGCTCCAGGATGTTGTACAAAACCTGCAGTCGGTCTCGCTCCTGGGCCTGGCCTTTGCCCGGGGCCGTGGCGACCTGTTGCGCCTGGCCATGCAGGACAAGGTCCACCAACCCTATCGCGCCGCCATCTGCCCTCTTTTGCCCCTCTTGCTGCCTCTCGCCGGCGAGCACGGAATCCTCGCCGCCTCCCTTAGCGGCGCCGGCCCCTCCGTCCTTGTAATCGTCGAGAGCGAGTCGAGCCTGCCGGAGGCCGAGGCCGCAATCCGGCGCGCCCTCGGCGCTGTTCAAAATGTCGAGTTGCTACCCTCAAGGTTCATCTCACAGGGCGCAAAAGACCTGTCTCAAGCGGCCGGTTTTTTGAGCGAAAAGTGACTCCTAGACCCCTCAATTGACGTTATCTTTTGGGTAATCCGAACGAGACGATGTGATACCTTTCTTGACAATCACCAAACTCCTGATTACCCGATTGTTACCTAAGTTTGCTTGCCTTTCATTGGATGAACACATAAATTCGCTGCGTGAGCAGTTCTGGGGGAGGGCTGCTCTAGCGCCCGTGATCCTCAAGGATCCGGGCGCTTCTAATTTTCAGAGAGTCGAGAATCCTCCTTCCGGCCACCCTCCCAGCCCTGCCATCCTAAAGCCTTTCTCAACCTTTCCACTGAGCCCTCACCACAACCCCGTGTACCGTTACGGTTCCTCACCCCTACTTATGCGACTTTCTGGGGATAAGGGCATCTTATAAACAGCTCGTTCCTGTAAACTGCAAAGGTATTCGTACAGGGAAACGAGGGAGGAACATGGCTGGGCTGGGTGTGATTGAAGTTAACGATTCGAATTTTGACCAGGAAGTGCTGAAGAGCGATGTGCCGGTGCTGGTGGACTTTTGGGCGGTGTGGTGCGGCCCCTGTAAGGCAATTGCTCCGATCATCGACAGCGTGGCCGCCACGTACGCCGGCAAAGTGAAAATTGCCAAGATGAACGTGGACCAGAGCACCTCCACCCCGATGCGGTATCGGGTTCAGGCGATCCCGACGCTGCTCTTCTTCAAGGATGGCAAGCCGGTGGATCAGCTGCTTGGCTATAACCCGCAGTCGGTTATCGAAGAGAAGGTGCAGAGGCTTATCGGCGCAAGCGTCACTGCCTAAGTAGAAAGATCGAGGCCCGGCTTAACGCCGGGCCTTCGTGCGTCTGGACACTTTTAGGGCAATGTCATTCTGAGCGACTGGAGTCCGCCGCGGCGGACGCAGGGAGTCGAAGAACCTGCGGTTGCTTTTCGACGCTATCGAGCCGTTGTGTCAGTTCTGGAACTGTCACAGTGTGAGCCCACCGCTTGATAGTAAGCTGCCACAATCAACGGCATGGAATTCACGAAAAGACCGAGTAACGTGGCGTTCATTCTCTGCGCTTTTCTGATTCTCTTGCCTTTCGCCGCCATGACCGGGAGCGCCCAAAGCCCCGCCGCGGATCAAGGAACTGTGTCGGAAACGCAAATGCGTGGGTATTGGGTCGATCCCTCCACCGGGTTCATGTGGGCTGGGAAGGACAATGGCAAAGACGTTAGCTGGAAAGGCGCAGTGAAGTACTGTCGCAATCTCCGGTTGGCTGGCTACTCCGACTGGAGGCTCGCGACCATCGATGAGCTACGGGATATTTATGACAAAACGGCAAACGCTCCTGGGCTTGCTGGCATGCATGACGACGATCCGACCATGTGGCATGTGAAGGGGAACTTGTTTCTGACGGGGGATCAATGGAGCAGCAATCAGAGGACGGATGATCGCGGCCATCCTAGCGGCTACGTGTGGTATTTCAACTTCAACGAAGGGCGGTCGAACGACGACCCGACCGGTTGGCCGTATTCCTTCGTGACGATGCGCGCGTTATGTGTGCGCGGTTCCGAAAAATGACGGGTGTCATTTAGTCCTTGGGTTTGTCTGAACTGGCCGACCGGGCCACACGACTCACGCCTCACGATTCACGACCCACGCCCCCGGAACTGAATGATCCTGCGCCGGTCGCGCTTGCTCGGCCGCCGCTCGGGCACGGGACTGATGAGGTCAAGCGCCTTTTTCTGTACGGCCAATCGCTGTCGCGCCTCATGGCTCTCAGTAGTTTCCTCGTAGAGCGCCTTAGCCACAGCCGCCGGCCCGCGCATCGCGCTCAGCCCCTTCACATCCACCTCGAACACTCCGCCCTCGTTCACAATGCGCAGCCGGTCGCCCACGCGCACCTCGCGCGCAGGCTTGGCCGTGATTCCATTCGACTGGATCCGTCCCAGGTCGCACGACCGCGATGCCAGCGCCCGCGTCTTGAAGAACCGCGCCGCCCACAGCCACTTATCTATACGAATCCCTTCCATCCCTTGACCTCTAATCTCCAGTTCCGGCTTTCCTCTTCTCGTTCCCTTGTTCCCTCGTTCCCTTGTCCCCTGCTCCATGCATCAACGCCTGGTACCGGCGCGCATACTCGGCCTTGTAGCTTGCAACGGCGCTCTCGTAGCTCATGTGCGGAGTGTTCGGCTTCACTGTCCAGCGCAGATTAATCTCCTTCGTCCCTGCTGCCACCGTCACCGTTCCGTTTTTCACCACTACAGCTTTCCCATCCGCCGTAACCGAATGCACATCAACAAACCACGGCAGATGGACAACAATCGCCTCCGGCGCATTCGTGAACTTCGTGTTCAGCTTCAGCGCCGCCTCACCCTCCTGTGGCTGTTCCAGCGTATAGGCAACCGTGCCGAAGTACGTCGGCGCCTGGCTCACCGAAATCGTCTTGCCCTTGCCGATCCAGTCCGGCGAAACCACGCTCAGTAAATGCAACTGCCTGCCCTCCTCGCGCACCAGCATCGTCCGCAGCAGAGTGCGATACTCCGCAGCGAACCAGCCATGCGGCGAAAGGTTGTGGCCAAAGTCGCGGTCGCCCCACGGCCTTATGTTGAACTCGAAACCCGCATTGGTCGCGCTGGTATGCGCCAGGATGGCGTAGAACTCGCTCAGCGCCTGCTGCTGGTTGCCGCGGATGGTCTCGGTCATCGTGTTCTTCATCGTCAGGTAGTGGTGCAGATACTCGCCGTCGGCGTAAGTCATAATGCCCTCGGCATACTTCGCCTGCGTCGCCTTCAGCGTCGCCGTCACCCGCGGATCCTGCGGGTCGAGCGTCGGCTCGGGGACCACGCTCAGCAGATTGCCCCAGTCGTACCCGCCTGCCTGCCCGTCCAGCGCCGGCGGAATATATCCGTTGTGTGCCGCCGCCTGCGCATCGAGCACCTTGAAGAAGGCCTCATGCAGGCTGTCGTACTCGCCCTGCCAGCTTTGCGCCATGTCGGCGTGGCCCGTCTCCGCGGCCATCTGGATGGCAACCCTCAGTCCATCCAGCGCCAGAAAGTTGTATCCGGTCAGATGCCCCGGAACAAATTCGTTGTCGCGCACGTCGCTGGCCGGAACAATGTGCAGCGGGTCCGCCGCGCGCGCCTTGTGCAGCCAGTCGACAGCACGTTGAATTTGCGGCAACGCCCACTCGGCAAAGGCCTTGTCGTGCGTGATGCGATAGTGTTGCGCGTAGCCCCACACCGCTTCGCCCCAGCCGTCATACTGCTCTTCCTGTGAAAGGAAATTTCCATCCGGCTTCTGCGACTTTGCAAAGAATTCCAGGCCCTCCTTTGCGATCTCCGGATACCCCGTCACGTCGTAACTGTGCATAATGTCGGCGCCATCGCGCAGAAAAAACGCGTGATAGTGCAGCTTGTTGACCGTCTGGATGTAATCGGGGCCGATGTGGTCGATGGCAATCAGGTCGTAGACCAGGTTGGCGTAGAACGTGTCCACCGGCTTTGCTTCGGGTAGATCTATCTGCATTCCGGTTGCCAGCAATTTGGTCCAGTAAGCTGTCACCTGATCCCTGGCCGCATCGAAGCCTTCGAGATCGATCGACTTGATAACGTCAGCATCGGCCGTGGGAACGAGCGGCATTTTGAAATCGAGGGTCCACTCCTCGCCGGGCTCAAGCATGCTCGAATACGTCACGATGCCCACGGGAGTCCCGGGCTCAACATTCAGTCGCACCGGCTTCTCCAGCTCCGGAGGATTCAACGCGCTGAACCGGTCCCTCAGTAAAAAGCCGCGCGACGAGAAGCCGGAGGGGAAGCTGTACAACATCCGTCCATCGCGATAAAAATGCCCGCCGTCAAACGAGTTCATCCACTTGTTGCTGAACGGCTCGCCAATCTGCCGGTAGTCGCCGGGGAATTGTCCCTCCGCAGGCCGGTAATACCGGTTGTCGCCCTGAGATGCGCCGGTGGTGCTCAGCGCGTCGTAGCGAATTCCCGTTGAAACCATCGCCCGCGTCGGCTGGCTCGTCGCGTTCCTCATCGTCACGCGCACAAAGTTCACCAGCGGCCCGCTCTGGTCCGCATTCAGGCTCGCCTCAAACACCGTGAAGCGATAGAGAATCCCCTCGCGCTCAAAGTCGTAATGGTCGATGGGCAGATGGCCCTTTTCGAGCGCGCGGATGCGCACGCTGGTGGGCGCAAGATCGGGACCCGAAAAGAACATCAGCTCGCCGAAACCGGTCCTCAGGTAGCCTTCGGGCGTTATCTCGGTTGCGCCTTCGGCGCCCATCACTCCAATCTCGTCGGTGGGTTTCGCAAAATACGTGAAGGGCTTGTTCGGCTCATCGATCGAGGGCGAGACCATCTGCGCCGCAATGCGCCCGCAGCTAGGCGCTGCGAAAAAGGCTGCAGCTGTAACGGCAAACAAGAACTTCGTTGGATTCAAGCTACTGCAAAACATCAGTCACGAACCTCATGCTTTCTGGAATCCGCGGTTCCCTGAAAAATACAGAAACCAAAGGCTTACGCGCACTCAAGGGACAATCATAGATCAACAGAGCGCGGTTTTTCGCGGCGGCGCTTCGGGTGATGGGCATCACCGGCAACCCTCTTTGAGCAAGCCCATACTTCTGCGCAGAAAACTAAGTGAGGTGGCCGGTATGAACCCATCCTGCTTGAAATGCGGAACCCATCTTGAGGCCGAGTGGAGCTTTTGCCCTCATTGCGGGGCAGGGAATCAGCCGGCCGCCCCACCCGTCCCGCGCGACCACGAGAATGCACCGGTTACGGGCGCGTTCAGCGGACTATTGCTTGGCGTCATCGCCGCGCCGGTGCTCATCATCGTGGGCACCATGCTCTGCCTTACCGGACTGGGCGCCATTGCCGGCGTTCCCATGATCATCGCGGGCTTCTTTGCGCCCCTTGCCGGACCGTTGTTCGGCTCGGGTTCGGTCGGCGGCAAATGCCCCTGGTGCGGCGCGCACATCTCCAGTCTCAAGCACTCGCACGAGTTCACCTGCCACCACTGCAGCCATCATGTTGTGGTGAAGAACCGCGAGCTGGTGAAGGCAGCCTAGGCCCAGGAGGGCGCGCTTCACACCGCTCGGATGGTTCGGGATTCAGGCGGCGCGAGGTGTGAGCTTGATGCCCAGGGCTTTCATGACACCGAGGAAGGTGGAAAGCCGGGGATCTCCGGTGGGCGAGAGCGCCTTGTAGAGGGCCTCGCGCGTGACGCCTGCTTGGCTGGCCAGTTGGGTCATTCCGATGGCGCGCGCGATGTCGCCGAGCGCGGCAGCGATCAATGAGGGATCGCCATCTTCGAAGGCAGCTTCAAGGTAGGCGGCAATCGACTCGGGGCTGTCGAGGAACTCCGAGGGGTCCCAGAGGGTTGTTTTAATTGCCATCTTTGGCCTCCTTGGCCTCCCGCTGTGTCACGCGAATATTTGCATCTGGCCGTGCTTCAGTGAGTGGATACGATCAAATAATTTGATTTTTTCGTTAGCCTTTTGCTTGGCGTGCTCAGACATGTACCGGAGCAACTCCTCAAGATGTTCGACCGTCGATATGTTCTTGAATGCTTTTGCTTTATTGACGAAAACGACGGACTTTTTATTGCGTGCCAAAAGCTCAATGACGTTGCTGAGTGTACCCGTGCTTTTCGTATCCCATATCATCAGACCGATATCTGCAATCTCGGACATGCGAATATCCTTTGCAGTGAAGAAGGCACGCGATCCCTCAGGATAGTGTGTTTCAACTCGCTGAACAGGCCAATTGCCCACGTTATTTCTCGGGCGCATCCCGCTGCAGAAGACGGTAATCCTCGCTGTTCCGTGGCCGAACAAATATGATTGGATCGATGCATCGACGCCATCTGCATCGCCCACAACCACTTCCAGATTCTGTGCCACGATGTTGTCGATGCGCTCTTTGACTTTGGGATCGAGGTGCTTGATGTTCATCGAACCAGCAATGAAGACTTTCGTATTCATTCAGGATCTCCACGTCAGTGCAGCTACATAGATTTTCCCAACTTTTGGATACGTCCGCAACACCTTACAAGCTGTTTCCATTGAGGCTCCAGTGTGGAACAGGTCATCGATCACGAGCACGTTCCACTGCCCATTGCCGGGGATTTCATCGTTCAAACCGAAGCTATTGCCAATCGCTTCGATCTTCTCGTCCTTCGTGTTCAAATCTTTGAGGGATTTACCATTCTTGGCTCTTATCAGCAGATTGCTGTACACAGGCGACTTCACCAGGACTCCAAGCTCCTTGGCTACCTCGGTGACGG
The DNA here is from genome assembly GCA_963808695.1 of uncultured Acidobacteriaceae bacterium. Taxonomy (GTDB): domain Bacteria; phylum Acidobacteriota; class Terriglobia; order Terriglobales; family Acidobacteriaceae; genus Telmatobacter. The sequence continues at coordinate 186,451 of CAWEHF010000002.1, read as the reverse complement.
GCTGACGTTTTCTCTGCGACGATGCTGGCATCGGAACAATGAAACCGACCTGAGAAAGCTTAGGGCAAATGTTTTCAGCGATGGCCTGTGCAAGATGCTTCGCTTTTGACCAGTCATTGCGGTACTTCAGTTGGAACGTTGCTTCGCCAACCTCTGTGCGGGTCGTATTGAATTGCGGATGCCCCTGCTCATCATCTCCGAGGTAAACGCTGGACACGCTGTGCTTGTCCAGCACCCATCCCTCATCCCACGGACCCCGTATCTGCCTGAGCGAGACTTTCACGACGCTCTTCCCTCCTACAATAGCTAACACTTCTCGCGAAAAAGCGAAAGATGGAGCAGGAGTGCAAATCTTGGAAGATCTGGGCTATGGGCCCATTATTCGTTGTCACGTTTCCGCACGACCTTGCGGCCGTTCCCCTTTTCGTAGCTCTTTAGTTGGCCGGCTGCGCCTCATGGAAATGCTTCCAGATCGTCTCCGCCGTCTTGCGCTGCACAACAGCCGCAAGCGACTCCACCGTCGCTTGTTGCACGCCGCGCAGCGATCCAAAGTGTTCGATCAGCCTCTGTCTGGTTTGCGTTCCCACGCCGGGAATCTCCAGCAGCTCCGACTTTCGGTCGCGCATCGCTCTGCGCTGGCGATGATAGCCGATGGCAAAGCGGTGGCTCTCGTCGCGGATCATCTGGACAAGGTGCAGCACCGGCGAGCGCCGGTCGAGCACGATGGGCTCGTCTTCAGCTCCGTAGAGATAGATCACTTCTTCTCGCTTGGCAATCGACGCCAACGGCTGCGAGGTAAATCCCAACGACTCGAGCGCGTCGGCCGCAGCGTGCAACTGCCCCAATCCACCGTCAATCAGAATCAGCGACGGCATCGGCTGGGCATTGGGATCGGCCACGGCGTCATCTTTCACGCGCTTGTACCGGCGGTGAACCACCTCGCGCATCGAGGCAAAGTCGTCCACGCCCACCACCGTCATCACCTTGAATTTGCGGTACTCTTGCTTGTTCATCTTGCCGTCTTCCCACACCACCATCGACGCAACCGTCTCCGCGCCCTGGATGTGGGAGATATCGAAGCACTCGATGCGGCGCGGCAGCTCAGGCAGCATGAGCGCGTCGGCAAGCGCCTCCTGAATGGCCTTGCGCGAGGGCTCGAGCACCCTGAACCGCTGCGTGTACGACTGATGCGCGTTCTGGCCGGCAAGATCGACGAGGGAACGCTTTTCGCCGCGCCGCGGCACGGCGATTTCGATTTTGTGGCCGGTCCGTTCGCTGAGCAGCGCGGCAAGCAACTCGCGATCGTCAAAATCAACCGGCACAAGAATCGTTCGCGGCACATAATGCTGGTCGATATACAGCTGCTTAAGCAGGGCGCTGAACACTGCGCCAGCGTGGAAGGCTGACGCAGAAATCCCCTCAGGGGCTAAAGCCCCGTCCTTTTGTTTGGACATCTTCGGCACGACTGAAGTCGTGCCCTGATACAAAACTCCCGTCGGCGAAGAGGTTTCGGAATGGATTTCTTCCCGATCCCTGTCCCTGGTTCGGGATCCCTGTCTTCCTCGTTCCCTTGTTCCCTCGTTCCCTCGTTCCCTGTCTGCTCGACGCTTGCGTCGAGCAGGCTCGGCAAATCCTCCCAGAAGAACTCTCTGCGGTCCACAATCTTGCCGTTCCGCATGTGGAAAAGATTGACGGCCAGCGGTCCATCTTCAAAGTGGTAACCGAAGACATCGGCGTCGTCGTCTTCGCCGGCCGTCGCGATGCGCTGCTTCTCCTGCAGTTGATGCACGGTCGAGAGCTGGTCGCGCAGCCGTGCGGCTGCCTCAAACTGCTCGGTCTCGGCCGCTGCATTCATGCGCGCGGTCAGAGTCTTCTGCAGCTCGGCGTGGCGTCCTTCCAGAAAGAGCTGCGCGTCCCTGACGGCCTCTGCATATGCTTCCGGCGATGTGAGCCCCTCCACGCACGGCCCCAGGCAGCGATGGATGTAGTACTGCAGGCAGGCGCGCGGGTGGTACCGCGAGAGATCGACCTTGCAACTTGGGAGGAGGAAGCTGCGATGAATGAGTTCGGCCACGCGGTAAGCCAGGTTGCCGGGGAAGTACGGACCGTAGTACGCCGAGCCGTCCTTGCGCAGACGCCGCGTGACAAACACCTTGGGGTACCGGTCGGCAAGCGTGAGCTTCACGTATGGGTAAGTCTTGTCGTCCCGCAGCAGGATGTTGAACCGCGGCTTGCGCTGCTTGATCAGGTTGTTTTCGAGCGCCAGGGCTTCGTGTTCGTTGGCCACCAGGATGTATTCGAGATCCACCGCCTCGCGCATCAGCGATCCGGTCTTGGCGTTTGCCTGCGAGGCCTCAAGCAGGTACGACCTGACCCGCGAGCGCAGGTTCTTGGCCTTGCCCACATAAATAACCTCTCCCTCGGCGTTCTTGTAGAGGTACACGCCGGGGTTGGTGGGCAAATTCCGAATTTTCTCGTAAAGGTCCATCGAGAGAGCCAGTTAACAGAATAGCGTCTGCGCTGGCGCAGGGTTATGGCCTCCGGATCGCTCGAAGGGGCAGGGAATCCTTACCGGTTCAGGTAAAAATTACATGATCGGTCGGCCCCACAGCTTCGGCTCAAATTACGATAACCCTCAAATCAGCAGCAGGTTAGAGGGCGCGAGTCGATTGGAAGTCGATTTGCACTGTACTTCGATGGATAGGACGGCAACTCCAACAACGGGCGGGCCAGATGCGAGAAAAGAAGTCGGCCCAAAAGGGGACAAACACCATGACCAGGCAATCATTTGTATGCATTTTGGCTACCGCGAGTTTTGCACTGCTTGGAGCGACCGGCTGCGCAACGAAAAACTACGTACGGAATCAGACGGCTCCGATCATTCAGAAGACCGGGGAACTTGAGAATAAGACGGCTGAGAACAACCGCCAGATTCACAACGTGGACGAGAGCGCACAAGCGGGTATCAAGCAAGCTCAGAGCAGCGCCGACACTGCCAACTTGAACGCGCAGAAGGCGTCGAGCGCGGCTGGGCAGGCTAACAGTGCAGCCGACGACGTAGCCCAGCGTGCTGATTCGCTCGACTCACTGGTGAAGGGGCTCGACAACTACAAGCAGGTCGGCGATGTATCGGTGAACTTTGGCTTTGACAAGAGCGTGTTGACCGACGACGACAAGCAACAGCTCGACACGTTTGCATCGCAGTTAGGGTCGGCGAAGAGCTACGTCCTCGAGGTCACGGGCGGCACCGATTCAACCGGCCCGGCCCAGTACAATTACGACCTGAGCAACCGCCGCGCCGATGCGGTGGTGCAGTACATGGTTACCAAATACAACATTCCGGCGCACCGCTTCTACCTGATCGGCATTGGCAAGGATCAGGCGGTGGCCTCAAACGACACGCGCGAAGGCCGCGCCAAGAATCGTCGCGTTGAACTTCAACTGCTCACCAATAAGAGCCCCGAGAACGCGCAGACATCGCAAACCACGAAACCGCCTGCACCGGCAAGCAACGCCACGCCCAAAACCGGAACGTCAAACCCTAACGACACTGTGGAATAGCGCAGCCTGGAGGCTGAAGGCAGACGGGCGGACCCGATGAGGTCCGCCCTTTTTCCGTTTGGAGATTCAGGCTTCCAGCTGCTTCACGTGCTCGGCTCGAACCTCATTCGCCGTGAACAAGCGCAGAAACGGCGCACCCTTGGCCGCGGCCTCAACCGCCGGCCTGCCGTTGGCCTCTTCGCGCTCAACGATACACACAATCGCCGCAACCTTCATGCCCGCCTCCTGCGCCGCTTCAATGGCGTTGATGGTTGAGGAGCCGGTGGTGCACACGTCATCCACGATCACCACGCGCGCTCCCTCCCGGCAGAACCCCTCGATGCGCCGTTTGGCGCCGTGAGCCTTCTCGGCCTTGCGCACCAGAAATCCGTGGATCAGAGGCGCTGCCGGATTGGACTGCGCGCGCCATGCGCTGGCTGTCGCCACGTTCGAGACGATGGGGTCCGCACCCATGGTGAGGCCGCCTACGGCTTCTGCGTCGATGCCGCTGGCCTCGAGCAATTCGAGAATCGCGTGCCCGGTGAGACGTCCGCCCTCTGCGTGGAGCGTCGTGGTGCGGCAGTCGATGTAGTAGTCGCTGGTTCCACCCGACGAGAGCGTGAACTGACCAAGACGAAAGCTCAAGCGTGCGAGGAGCGGGAGTAACTGCTGGGCGTATGTTGGTTCTGTCATCAATGAGATTGTAAAAGCAGCTACTGGCTACTAGCTACCGGGTGCCTTTTACATCTTGTCCAGGTGTTTGAAGCCCTCCGTGCCCAGCAGCATCATCGAGAAGAGCAGGAAGTTGTAGAAGGCATGGACAAGGACGCTCGAAGCCAGGGAGCGCGTAACCAGGCGGACGGCGCAGAGTACCAGGCTTACGCAACTGAGAAGAATCACCACGTCAATTGAGTCGCCGGTCTGGTGGGCATGCATCAGGCCGAAGGGGACCGAGGTTACAACGGAGGCGATGGCCATGGCGCTGAACGACCACTGCGGCTGACCGTTGGGACCGAGCGGGCGGCGAGGCATGTGGTAGAACTTCTCGGCGAGCCAGTCATAGGCTGTGCAGAGCGAAGGCAGGAGGAATCCGCGGAAGAACAGTTCTTCGAAGAACGGCGCGGCGGTAATTCCGAAGGCGAAGAGCAACCACGCGGCCCCGGGCTCCTTGAAGATCTTCTCGATGGGCGCGTTGGCCGGGCCTGGGACGAAGAGGATGTTCAGGATCGCGATAAGAAAGCAGAGACAGCCTGTACCGATGAGCCGCCAGCGCAAGCGCAGCGCGGTCGCGCCATTCCACTGCACGCCGGCGAAGAAGCTCTTATGCCAAATGAGGGGGAATGTGAAGTATGCGAGGGCAAAGGCAACAAGATAGAGAATAATCTCGCTGCCGAGAGTGTAATGAATATCGTTCAAGGCTGCTTCGGTGCTGGAGACGTGGAAGAGGTGAAAATGCAGAGCCAGGTCAACGAAAATGCCCGTTGCGACGACTCCAAACAGAAGATAGACCAGTAGCAGCGCAACGTGGCCGAGATGGGGAATGCGTGCCGGAGGGCGAACCTCAGGCTGAAAGAAGTTCGCGAATAAAGGCGGTTCCTCGGGACCGGGTGCATGCGCCAATGGATCTGCCGGCAAAGGTTCAGCTGCAGATGCGGTCGCGTCTGTCGCCGCGTCCGCTGTCCCATGCGGGTCGTCGCCGCTCCATCGCTCCGTCTGTGCCTCTGCGGCGAGATCGGCAGCAGACTGCACGGCTTGCGGCTCATCGCCGGGTGGTAGTGTCATTTCGTTCCCCGCTTACCGTTGCGTATTGCCTGAGTCTTTCTGGTCCGTGCGGATTTTGCCTCAGCGCGCCCGTTACCGTTCGGTTTCGGGCCGCCCTCCACGGCCGGAGCTTCCTCCGTCGGATAGTCCCTTTCCGCTTCAACCAACTGGTCGCTCTCAGTTGTGTAATAGCGCGTGAGGAAGTGGCCGGTGTACGAGCCGGGCGTAGCTGCGATCTGCGCGGGTCGCCCTTCTGCTACCACGCGTCCGCCGTCTTCGCCGCCCTCGGGACCCAGGTCGATCACCCAGTCGGCATTCCGAATCACGTCCATGCTGTGCTCAATGATGATGACAGAGTTGCCTAGGTCGGCGAGCCGGTGAAGAACCTCGAGCAGTTTGCGCACATCGTCAAAGTGCAGGCCGGTGGTCGGCTCGTCAAGCAGGTAGAGAGTTCGGCCTGTCTGTCGCTTTGAAAGCTCGCGGGCCAGCTTCATACGCTGCGCCTCGCCGCCGCTGAGCGTGGTCGCGCTCTGTCCCAGGTGCACGTAGCCCAGGCCAACGTCGACCAGCGTCTGTAGTTTCTGACGCACCTGCGGCACGTCTTTCAGCAGGGGCAGCGCATCTTCAATCGTCAGATCGAGAATGTCGGCGATGGAGTTGCCGTGAAACTTCACGGCCAGTGTTTCCTGGTTGTAGCGCCGGCCGTTACATACTTCGCACTGTACGTAGACATCGGGCATGAAGTTCATTTCAATGCGGCGCTGCCCATCGCCCTGGCAGGCCTCGCAGCGGCCTCCGGTGACGTTGAAGCTGAAGCGGCCGGGCTTGTAGCCGCGCTCGCGCGCCTCTGGCAGCATGGCGAACAGGTCGCGGATGGGCGAGAAGACGCCGGTATACGTGGCAGGATTGGAGCGCGGCGTTCGGCCAATCGGCGACTGATCGATGCGTACAACCTTGTCGATCTGGTCCGCTCCGGCCAGAGAGTCGTGCGCGCCGGGCTCTTCGCGCGAGCCGTATATGTTCTTGGCCAGCGAGCGGTAGAGGATGTCGTTCACCAGCGTGCTCTTGCCGCTGCCGCTTACCCCGGTGACAACGGTCATTACGCCAAGCGGAATGCGAATATTTACATCCTGCAGGTTGTGCTCGCGCGCGCCCTCAATCGTGAGCCACTTGCCGGTGAGCTTGCGCGGCCTGGCGCGCTGCAACATGGTGGCCTGGCCGGAGAGATACCGGCCGGTGAGCGATGCCGGCGATGCCATGATCTGCTGTGGCGTGCCCTCGGCAACAACATGCCCGCCCAGGCGGCCGGCGCCCGGGCCGAGATCGAGAACGTAATCCGCATGGCGAATAGTCTCTTCGTCGTGCTCCACAACCAGGACTGTATTGCCAAGATCGCGAAGTTTCTCGAGCGCTTCAATCAGGCGGTTGTTGTCGCGCTGATGCAGGCCGATGGAAGGCTCGTCGAGAACATAAAGCACGCCGCGGAGCCGCGAGCCAATCTGCGTGGCGAGACGGATGCGCTGGCCCTCGCCGCCAGAGAGCGTGGCGGCATTGCGGTTGAGCGAGAGGTAATTGAGTCCTACCGCGCAGAGAAACTCAAGCCGCTCCACGATCTCGCGGCGGATGCGCTCGGCGACCAGCGCTTCACGCGAAGTGAACTGGAGATTGATGGCTGCCGAGAGGGCGCGATTGAGCGGCAGGGCAGTAAAGTCGGCGATGGAGAGCCCGCCGACCTTGACGGCCAGCGACTCGGGCCGCAGGCGCTTGCCGCGGCACACCGGGCACGGCGTGGCCGACATGAAACTCATCATGTACTCGCGATAGCCGTCACTGCGCACTTCTTCCACGCTGTCGCGCAGGTAGGCAAGAATGCCATGGAATCCCGTTCGCGGCGCCTCGCCCTTGGGCGGGCCATAAACCAGGATGTGCTGATGCTTCGCCGGCAGATCCTCAAACGGAGTTTTGAGATCGACGCCGTAACGGTCAGCCGCGAGCTGGATCAGCTTGACCAGGTACTGAGACGCCGAACCCGGACCGAGGCCGCCATCGAGCAACGGCTTCGACCAGTCGGTGATGACCTTGGCAGGGTCGAAGTCATAAAGCGAGCCAAGTCCGTGGCACTCAGGGCAGGCGCCAAACGTGGAGTTGAAGCTGAAGCTGCGCGGCTCGAGTTTCGGCACATCAAGACCGCAATCGGGACACGCCATCGACGAAGAAAACAGTTGTTCCGATTGACCTCCCGAGCCGCTGCTCAACGCAACCAGCACAAGACCATTGGCGAGTTGGAGGGCCTTGCTGACGGCTTGTTCCAGGCGCTTTTCAGTGGAAGGCTTTCCGGATGAGTGGGATTCGACGCTACCCACCTTTGCCGGAGATGAAGCTGCCGATAAGGATGGGGCACCTTCTGTCTTAAGCAGGATCCGATCGATGATCGCTTCAATGGTGTGATTCTTGCGGCGATCGAGAAGGACCGGCTCGGAGAGATCGCAAATCTCCCCATCGACACGAGCGCGAAATCCTTGCTGATCAAGCCCATCAAGCAGATCTTTAAACTCGCCCTTTCGGCCGCGCACCACCGGCGCCATGATGGTGACTCGCTCGCCGCGCCCCAGTTCAAGGATGCGCTGAACGATCTGATCGGCGGTCTGGCGGGCAATGGGACGGCCGCAGTTGGGGCAGTGCGGAGTGCCGACCGAGGCGTAGAGCAGACGCAGATAGTCGTAGATCTCCGTGATCGTCCCGACCGTCGAGCGTGGGCTGCGACTGGTGGTCTTCTGTTCGATTGAAATGGCCGGGCTGAGGCCTTCGATTGAATCAACGTCAGGGCGCTCAATTTGATCAAGAAACTGCCGGGCGTAGGCCGACAACGTCTCGACATAACGCCGCTGGCCCTCGGCATAGATGGTGTCGAAGGCCAGCGAGCTTTTGCCGGAGCCGGAGAGGCCCGTGACCACCGTGAACGTATTGCGCGGAATGCGCACACTGATGTCGCGCAGATTGTGCTGGCGCGCGCCACGCACCGAGATGTGAGTAATCGCCATGACCGGGGTGAGATGAGGGCGGATGGACAGCCAGGGGTTGCAAAGGCCCTTTCACAGAGTTGCAACACCCTGGGGGTATTCTATTTGGCAATAGAAATCGGGGTCAACGCGAAAGGCAAACAGGCGAGTCTCTGCGACAATCAAACAGTCGGTGGGCTGCGGGGCGCGTTCAATGCAGAGCCGGTAAGATGCGAAGGAAGTTGACTCACGGGCGGAGATGATGGCGAACCTGTTGAATCTGGCTATGCTGGCGTGCGCAACGGTTGGCTCGATGGTCTTTGGCATCCTGGCAGCTTACGCAATTCTGCGCGTCGGCTTTGCCATCATGCGGCCTCAACCTGCCGTACGCATCAAAGCGACCCGGCCTGAGCCCGCCGGAATGCTGTAAACACCTTTCCCTGCACCCTATCCATTCAAATACTGAAAGCTCTGCGTTTCTTGTGGAGCAATTGCGCAATGCGAGCCGTGTGGGAGAAACGCCGGCTGCTCGCAACACGCTCAGACTCGAGCACTTACTGCGGCGGGTTCTGTGGTTGCTGCGGCTGTTGTTGCTGTTGCTCCCGCATCTGCTCCTGGCGTTGCTCCATCTCGGCCCGGCGCTCTTCCATCATCTGCTGATTCTGCTCAGGCGGCATTCCCGGCGGCCCAAAGGCATTGTGCACGGTTGGAATTCCGGGAATAGGCTGCTGCGGTTGCTCGTACTCGACGTCCTCTTGGCTATTGTTCTGCGCGTTGTTGGCGGGAGCAGGTCCCGTGGGGCGATTGCTGAGCACGATCTCCCGCGGGGTGCCTTCGCCCTGGTCGCCGACCATCAAAACGTTATAGCCAGTCCCATCCAGCAGCTGCGCAATCACGTCGTGGGCCGATCCCGGACCATAGGACCCGAATACCCGATCATCGCCGACTTTGCCTTCCAGCCTGGCGCCGGTTTGGGTGGCCACGTCCTTCAGAATCTCATCGAGGCTTGAGTTATTGGCTTCAACGGTGAGCCCGTGAATATCCCAGGTGACCTTGGCGGGTGCGGGTTTGTCATTTACGGGCCAGTTCGGCTTGGGCGGCTCGGGAACGGGCGTTTGCGTTGCGGCTGGCGCAGGTGTTGCCGACGGTGGCTTGGCCGCAGTGAGTGTATGAGCCTGGGCCGGTTGATGCGCGGGGAGAATGGGCTGCAAGCCAGGCTGAATTGTTGCCGGAGCCGGGCTTTGAGCATCGAGTAACGGGCATGAGGCAACAAACGCCATCAGGGCCGCGGCTGAAGCCAGGTTCGCCATCATGGCGGATGGCCGCCGCCGGCAGCAAGCTCGCGAATTTGTGCCGGATTGCATATGGAGCGTCCCCCAAAGCCAGCCGAATCGCCTGTGACGTGGTCCGGGATTCGATGCCGCCGCTGTGTACTAGACTAGCAGTGACCCACGGACGCTCGAAACAGGCGTCAAAGGTAAGCGGAGAGCCTGTTTTTCACTGTCGCCCGCGCCATAGCGAAAAACAGCCCGTGGAGAGGATACCGCGAACTATGCGCTTATGGTTGAAAGTTTTGGCTGCGGCCGCCGTGATCGGTGCTTCGGCCCAGGGATTTGGCGTCAGCTGCACGATGCAGGCTGAGCTTTCGGCTGCGGATCGCGACGCGCTTGCAACGGCGGGAACACGAATCGCGGTTGCCATTGCGGGCCAGGACCTGACCGGGCTCAAGGCTGCGCTGTTTCCGGCTGAGGCTTCAGCGTGGGACTCGATCGGCGCAACGGTGGACCAGGGCCAGGCGCTCCTGCAGGGCGGTCAAATCACGATCCGCGACGTGTTTCTTCTGGACGCGAGTGCGCAGCAGGCACCGGCCGACACGCAATTCTTCTGCTCCAATGCGAGCGGCTCGCTCACGGTGACGATTCTTATGCGAGAACTGCCGCCGGGCCGCTACGCTGTTGTGCTGGCCGACGCAGTTGGATCGCCGCTGGCCGGACAGTTGGGCCTGATCCTGGCATGGGACCAGGCGAGCTCCCGCTGGATGCTGGCTGGGCTCACGCTTCGCCCCGGCGCGCTCGACGGCCATGACGGCGTGTGGTACTGGAAGCGCGCCCGCGATCTGGCGGCGGATGATCCGTGGAGCGCGTGGTACATGTACGATACGGCGCACTTTCTGCTGCTGCCCGTGGATTTTATGTCGTCTCCGAACCTGGAGAAGCTGCAGCAGGAGCAGTCGCAGATCTCACCCGACCCCCTCAAAGCACTGCCGCTCTCCATCCCCGATGGAGACCGGACCTGGAAGATCGTGGGGGTGTCGCTGGATGCCTCGCTGCGCGAACCAGACCTGGCTGTCGCATATCAATCGACAGGCGTGACCGATCCAGCGGCTCTTCGGACCGAGGCGACTGCGGTGCTGAGCGCGTTCCTGAAAACCGAACCCGGCATCAGGGCCAACTTTCACGGCCTGTGGGCCTACGCGGTGAACGGCGACAGGCGCACGCCGGTGATGGAACTGCCGATGAAGCAGATACCGTGAAGGCAGGGAATAGGGAATAGGGAACAGGGATCAGGGATCAGGGATCAGACCGCGCTTCACGCGTGCTTATTGAGCCTTACAAGTCTTTGTTGGGGGGATTTGGATGCGGCTAATGCGAGTGGCTCCTCTGCTGGTCCTGATGATCTCAACCGTTCATTCTCTTGCTCAGACCAGGGTCTATCGCAACAGTGAGTTCGGTTTCGAGGTTCCAATACCGCATGGACTCTACCTGTTTCGTCCGCATGAAATGAACGGAATAGATCATGGTCGGCAATTCTTCTTCAAACCGACCAGCGTCGAGGATTGCAACCACGGGGGATGCGATAGGTACATTGAAGTCGACGCATATTGCAACTGCACTGTTGATACGGCAAAGCTGCATGACCTGCTGGAACATGAGTGTACGGTCTTTGGGGGAGCAGAATGTCTCGACCCCCCCAAGGGTTTAATGGTCAAAGGAATGGCGAGCGAGTCAGCGAGAGCAAAACTTCGAGATGGCAGAGTCGAAATACTTGTTGTGACGCAAGCCGGCAAACCCGATCCAAATTTCGATGCCTCAGTTCCATCGATCAATTATTCGATTATTTTGCTGACAAACAATGAGCATCTGGAGGAGGACTTACGGTTTTTCCGTATCATTCTGAGAACTATTCGCTTTTTTCCTCCTTCCTGAGCTAAAGAAACGAATCACAAGGCTGTCGAGGTTCAGGAAAGAGCACTTTGGAGAAAGACTCATGCCAGCAATCATTGATCTACGTTCGGATACCGTGACGCGGCCCTCGCAGGAGATGCGTGCGGCAATGGCCGCGGCTGAAGTGGGCGACGACGTCTACGGCGAAGATCCAACCGTCAATCTCCTGGAGCGGCGTTCGGCTGAAGTCTTTGGCCGCGAGGATGCCCTCTTCGTTCCCACCGGCACCATGGGCAACCAGATTGCCATCCGCTGCCACACGCAGCCGGGGCAGGAGGTGATCGCCGACAGTCGGGCGCACATTCTCGATTGGGAGATGGCGACCACCGCCGTGTTTTCCGGCTGCCTCATCCGCGCCGTGCCCACCGAGAACGGCATCCTTACCTGGAAGCACATCGAGCCGGTAATCGAGCAGAAAAGCAATTTTCGCGCGCATACCGGGCTTATCGAGATTGAGAATACCCATAACCTGGCCGGCGGCCGGGTCTCCGACCTTCCAGTTTTGGAGCAGATCTGGGAAGGGGCGAAGGCCCATCGCCTTGCCGCGCACCTCGACGGCGCCAGAATCTTCAACGCCGCCGTTGCCCTGGGCGTGGACGTGAGGGCGCTCACCCGCGGATTCGATACGATCATGTTCTGCCTGTCAAAGGGGCTCGGCGCGCCGGTGGGATCGATGCTGGTGGGATCGGAGGAGTTGATTGCAAGGGCGCGCAGGTACCGTAAAGCGCTGGGCGGAGGTATGCGCCAGGTTGGCATTCTGGCGGCCGCAGGTTTGATGGCGCTCGAGCAGGGGCCGAAGCGTCTGCACGACGATCACTCCAACGCGCGGCTGCTGGCTGAGGCTCTGGCCAATACTCCGGGCGTGAACATTAACCTGAAATCGGTGGAGACGAATATCGTGATTTTCAGGTTGACCGCCGGCCACGGCGCGCCGGAACTTGCTGCCCGCCTCAAGGAGCGGGGCGTGCTGATCAGCGCCTTCGGTCCCGATGCCATCCGGCTGGTGACGCACCTCGATGTGAGCCGCGGCGCGTGCATCGATGCGGCTGAAGCGCTGACCGAGGAGATCGAGGCGACCGTCGAGCGCAACGTGTAGCGCCTGTTCTGGCCTCCCCATAGAAAAACATCCGCAAAGCAAAACAGGCATGGAAGCTACTGAAAACGGTTATGCCTTCTGCGCTGCCATGCCGATGATTTGCTCTCGCCGGACGAATGCGCGGGGCATTCATCCGGCTTTGCAGGTGATTGCGCCTGAACTACGAGGCCACCAATTCCGAGATGGGCACTTCGCTGATGGACTTGATGATCTGCGAGACGATCTGGTACGGATCGGCCTCGGAGTTCGGACGGCGATCTTCAAGATAGCCCTTGTAGCCGTGCTTGATGAAATTGACCGGCAAGCGGACAGACGCGCCGCGATCGGAGAGCGCATAGCTGAATTTATCGATGGCCTGAGTTTCGTGCAGGCCGGTCAGGCGCAGGTGATTATCCGGGCCGTAGACCGCGATATGCTCGGGGATGTTCTTTTCGAAGACTTTCATGAGCGCTTCCAGGTAGTCCTTGCCGCCGGTTTCGCGCATGTACCTGGTGGAGAAGTTGGTATGCATGCCTGAGCCGTTCCAGTCACCCCTGATCGGCTTGCAGTGCCACACCACATCCACTTCGTACTTCTCACAGAGGCGCATCATCAGGTAGCGGGCGGTCCACATGTCGTCGGCGGCCTTGTGCGACCCCTTGCCGAAGATCTGGAACTCCCACTGTCCCTTGGCCACTTCGGCGTTGATGCCTTCGTGGTTGATGCCGGCATGGAGGCACAGATCAAGATGCTCGTCGACGATGGTGCGGGCGATGCTGCCCATGTACTTATAGCCGACGCCGCAGTAGTAGGGACCCTGCGGGCCGGGATAGCCGTTCTCGGGGAAACCCAGCGGACGGCCGTCCTTGTAGAGGAAGTACTCCTGCTCGAAGCCGAACCAGGCATCCGGATCGTCCGGAGCCGTGGCGCGCCCGTTCGTCGGGTGCGGCGTTCCGTCAGGCAGCATCACCTCGCTCAGAACGATGTACGCGTCCTTGCGGGCCGCATCGGGATAAAGAGCCACAGGCTTCAAAACGCAGTCGGACTTGTGGCCTTCGGCCTGCATTGTGGAACTGCCGTCAAAACCCCACAGGGGCAGATCGGCCAGTGTTGGCGGCTGGTCAAAATCCTTGAGCGTAGTCTTGCCGCGAAGTTCGGGAACGGGCGTTTTGCCGTCAAGCCAGATGTACTCGAGTTTGTACTTTGCCATGAATCTCCTTGGAGCAAATTTGTTGTGTTTGCTCCTGAATCCTAGAGCCTGGGGCATAAGGATCTCGTGAAGAAATTCACGGTTGGCTGGGATCGGGAAGATGGGCTACCGGTGGTGGGCGATGAGAAACATTACCAACAGAATGACCACTGGAATCAGGGCGAGAGCGCAGTAATACAGGATCTTTCTCGCCAAGTGAGACTTTCTTTTCTGCCAGTCGCGCAATTCGATCCGGTCTTCAACGCCAACCTGGCTGAGATGCTCGAGATCGTAGCGAAACTCGCGCGCCGCAGGGTAGCGGTTGCGTGGATCGCGCTCCAGCGCGCGGTAGATGACCTCCTGAAGCTGGGGTGAAACCGAGGGGTCGGCTACGCGTGGAGGGACGGGATAATTGAGAAGCCGCTCGTTCATGGCGGCCATGGGGCTGGGCCCTGAGAAAGGGAGCTTGCCGGTGAGCATTTCGTAGAGAATGACGCCCATGGAGTAAAGGTCTGAACGCCCGTCACCGCGTTTGCCCTTCACCTGTTCAGGCGAGATGTAATTGGGAGTGCCCAGAGTCGCGGTGAAATTGGCATACGTGAGCCGCCGTGCGGCGGCATCGCCGGCGATGCCAAAGTCAATCAGCTTGAGATTGTCCCGATCGTCGACCATGATGTTTTCGGGCTTCAGGTCGCGATGCGAAACGCCGTTGGCATGGATGTACTCAAGAGCGTCGAGAACCCCGATGGCGATTCGGATGGCGCGCTCCTGCGCGATGCGGCCTTCATCCAGGATCTTGCGCAGCAACCGTCCCTCGCACCACTCCATCACCATGTAAATGCGCGAGCGTTTTTCACTGTTATAAACACGCATCACTTTGGGGTGGTTCAGCTTTTGGCCAATGTCCGCTTCGCGTTTGAAACGGTCGAAGAGAATGGGGTCGGCTTCGAGGTCGGGGTGGGGAATTTTGAGGGCAACGGTGCGGTTATCGCGCACGTCGGTGGCTTTGAAGATGGAGGCCATTCCGCTTCGCGCCACGGGCGCGTCAATACGGTAGGAGTCGAGTTGGGCGCCTGCCTCCAGGGTGTCGTAAAAACTCATTGAGCCGCATTCTCCGGCAGGTTGACTCTTACTACTCTAATTGGAAAAACTTCAACAAAACTAAGGATTTCGTAAGACTTACGGCAATTTGCCGGCTGCTCCAGCGGATCCTGGATTGCTATACCCCGTAGCCGATACACATAAGTCGTCCCGACCCCAAGAAGGGACGACCCTGGACAAAGGCCGAATAAGGCACATCTATCCTGGAGCCTCTCTAATTCAGAAGGGCAGCCGGTAGGGCCTGCCGCGGTACATGCCCACCTGTTCCACAGCCCGCACGCGAATCACCTGCGCCGTGGTGTTGTCGCCGCCGTCGATCTCCACGGCTCGCGCAACCAGCTCGCGAGCCAGCTCGGGCGCAGGTTTTTTCTGGGAGACGATTCGAGCAATCTCCGCGGGCTGCATCTCGTCGTGCAGGCCATCTGTGCAAAGCACCAGTACATCGTCGGGCTGGAGTGTGAGAGCTGAGGTGTCTGGAGAGACGAACATCTCAGGACCAAGCGAGCGGATGAGGACGTGGCGCGCATCCGAATCGGGGATTTCGTCGGCGGAAATGAGGCCCATCTTGCGCTGCTCGTTCACCAGCGTGTGATCCTGGGTGATCTGGCGGGCCTGGCCGTTGCGTACCAGATAACATCGCGAGTCCCCAACGTGCGAGACGACCGCCTGGTCGTAGCGCAGGGCGCAGGCTACAGTCGTGGTGGCCATCTTCTTGCCACGGTATTTTCCATCCAGGCTGCGATCGTGGACGGCGGAGTTGGCGCGCTGAAGAATCCGCGGCATCAAGCTGATCAGCATCGAGCCTGCCGGCGCGGTACAGAACTCGTCAGTGATCACCTGGATGGCTGTTGCCGACGCGACTTCTCCCAGATCCATTCCGCCTACGCCGTCGGCCACTGCGAACAGAAAACCATGGCTGCGGGCCTGCTGGCGCGAGGCAGGGATGAACGATCCCAATGCATCTTCGTTGTTGCTGCGAACTTTGCCGAAGTCGCTGGCCTCACCGAACTGAACATCTAACATAATTTGCCGCCGCATGCCCCGCTTCATTACCGGCGCCGGAAAACGGGTCCTTTAAGAAGATTGTCGAACACCGCTCGGGGAAATTACTCTGGGTGGTTTGCCGCCCTCCATCCTCAGTGAGGAGGTTGCGCAGCAATTCCACCCAGAGGCGCATTCTTGATTATGTGCTATTCCCTAGTCAGGACGGACGGGCGGGCGGCCAGCAGCGCTGCCTTGCCCTTGGCCTTGGAGGAACGGATGAAATAAACGGCTCCGTAGATGCCCCACAGCGCCGAGATCCCCAGCGCCAGCAGCGGCTCCTTGAAAGTGCCGAGGCTGAATGCAGGTCCGATCAGGTAGAACGCCATGCAGGTGAGGTTCGCGAGCAAGCCGAATCCCGGAATGAGAGTGTGCCTGACGAAATTGTGGTCGGGCCGTTTGTGATAGGCCACGATGCACAGGAAGCAGCTGAGCGCGTAGAGAATGAAGGTTCCGAAGTTCGAGGTGAGCGTGATGGCCAGCAGCGAGTTGGGCAGCGCCGCCAGGGCGTTGTGCGACGGATAGCCGAAGCTCGACAGGAAGCCGTGAGGAAGCGCCGCGATGGTCGCGTCGGTGGGAGCCGAGGCATCGCCGAAGACCAGCGTGAGAGCGACGACGCCGATGAAGGCCGAGATCACAGCCAGCGTCCAGATGGCACGGCGAGGCGAGAGCGATTTGGCGTGCAGCATGCCGAAGTGCTCGGGCACCTCTTCGTCTTTGCCCATGGCATAGGTCACGCGGGCGCCGGTGTTCATGCAGCTCAGCGTGGTGCCGATCAGCGCAAAGAAAACCGTGATGGCCTCAGCCAGCATGAAGTACTTGCCATGCCCCTGGCCTAGCAGCGCATCGCCGACGATGATCATCATGTCGCCAATCGGCGCGGCCGAGCCGACGGCGCTTTGCATCGTATACCCCGAATTGAGAAAGTAATTGGCGCAGAAATATTCGAATAAATAGCAGACCAACCCCTGGATCAGGAGCGATGCAATGACCGCGATCGGTATATGTTTGGTTGGATTTTTGGCCTCGCCTCCCATCGAGGTAACCGATTCGAATCCGACCAGGATAAGAATTGCCACCGTGGCCTGGATGAACACGAAGCTGATCTTATGAACTCCGATGACCGAAGCCGCATTGGGATGGGTAAGAAAGTTGCCGCTCGTGTCGGTGGTGGGATAGTCGATGGTGAAGGGAACCGGCTTACCTGAAGCATCAAGCTGCGGCAGCGGATTTCCGCTGGCGTCGCGAATGATCGAGCCGTCTTTGGGGTTGGTCGCGAATTGATACGTGTAGGTTGCGAGCGACTGCCCGTCGTAGTTGAAAGCCGCGGCGCCAGTAGGATGGTTGGCGCGATAACCGAGCGCCAGTACGCTGAAGACTACCAGGGCCGAGATCTGCACAATGTTGATGGCAATGTTGACAGCAGTTGAAGCGCCGGCGCCCTTTGAGGCGATCCAGGCTACGAAGAACGAAAAGATGACCGCAACCAGCATCATGAAGATCGGGCCGGGATTGGAACCGCTCATGAAGCTCGGATAGAGGAAACCGACCACGTATCCGACAAAGATGCCGGTGGTGGCCACCATCACGCCGGGGTAAACCCAATAGTAGAGGTGCGAGCCCCAGCCGACGATGAACTTGGCGACGCGCGCGTACTTGAAGCCGGCATCGTGCGAGAGCATGGCCTGCTCGGCGTAGTAATAGCTGGAGCCGGTGCCGGGATAGAGCTTGGAGATCTCGGCATAGGCGACCGCGGTAGCCAGGCAGAGAAGAAGCGCGGCGAAGATGCCCAGCCACATGGCTGGAGCGGTGGAAGGCTGGCCGGCTACTCCGGTGCTGGCCTGGATGAAGAACGTGAGCCAAAGGAAGGCGCCGGGGGCGATGAGAGCCATTGCATTGCTGGTCAGCCCTGTTAATCCAAGGGTGGCCTGCATCTGTGGAGCTTTCTGTTCTGCCATGAGCATTCTCCTGAAATTTGACGTTCACTTGGCTATCCCGGCGGCTGGCCCCCGGGGTTGGATGGTCGCGGCCTTAACAATCAAACGACGATGCTTCGGCCACTCGGCGAATTTCCTTCCGGTGCTGTGAGGTTATCGTTCAGCCCATGAGGGCCAAATAAAGAATCCAAAATCGTTTTTCGTCTCGCCTGCGCGTGCGGGAAATTTCGATGCAGCAATGATTTACGGCATTTTCAGAGCTACTGTGTCCTTTCTGGCCTGATTCGAAGGTCGGCGCTCCCTGATGGTCGCGCCGACTTGGCCTCGAGGCTTCGGGATACATCAACTCTGAAAATGCGATAGCTGCGCCACTGGCGCCCGCCGCAGCGTCCCGGCTCGCAACGCGAAAGCGGAACGTCAAGCCCTTTTCCGCGCGTCTTCATTTCGTTTACTGGTGCGGCTGAAGGATCAAAATCAAGCCCACGGTGACCGTTGACTGACCATCGACCATGCCGGTAGCGTTTTTATGAAAGAACGGTTCGTCCGACTGGTCATGGCGGTACTCAGCCCGTGTCACCAAAGTCTGCGGCATCTTGGGTATCTTGTACTCAAACGTTCCTGTGAATTCATTCAAGTGCTGCGCCGTGCCGGTCTGAAATCCATCGGGGTCGGTGAAGTACTCATAGCGCCCAGCGACAGCTGTAGAAGTATTGATCTGCTCGTGCGCGGCGAGCGCGATGCCCTGCCAGGTGTTGATGTTGTTATCGCCGGTGGCTGACTCGCCGCCGCCGACGATCGCATCGTGGTTCCAGCCCCAGTCGTAGTTGATGTAGGCGTTGAACTTGGAGTTCGGTGTCAAAAGCAGCGTGGTGTCAACCAGGTTGCGATAGCCATGCCCGGGGAGCGCATTTTCAGGGCCTGTATACACGTTCACGTCCCAGGTGTATTTGGTCCTGACGTAGGCGCTCGTCAGCCCAACCGTCGCCCACCCGTTGTTTTTGGTAAGCACATTCCAGCCATTCACTACCTGCACGCCGATCGTTTCGGTCTTCGACACCGGCAAGGATGTGCGCAGCCCGAAGTGTGTGTAGGGGATTGCCCACGAAAACAACAGGGAGCGCGAGTAATTCCAGTTATCCTTGGCTTCAATCACTTCGGCGCCGGCAGATGTCACGAAGCGTCCGAAGTCCGCTTCAAAACCTTTGGCGGCGGGCGGCTTCAAGCTCAGGAATGCCTGCTCGATGTAATCGCCCTGCAGGCCTGCCGTTACCAGCCCATTGGTGCGTCCATAAAAGAAATCAAAGTGTGCGCCGAAGGGAGCGGGATCGTGGTTCAGCGTGAGCTTTGCGGCGCTCAGGTCGACTTGGTCGGTCTTGTCGTTGAAGTTGTAGAGATCGTTGATCTGGCCGTTTGCCGAACTGGCCGGCTGGTTGTAGTTGTAACTGTAATATCCGTCGACAAATCCTGTGACAGCCATTGGGCCGGCCTTCCACGGGAACTTGAGCGCCGCTGCTGCCGGTGCGGCCGCGGGAGCCTGTGCTGCCGCGTCGGGAGTTGGAGTGGATGCAGGCGCGGTAGACGAAGCAGGCGTTTGTGCCGCGGCGGTGAGGCCCGCCGACATGATGACTCCGGCTGTAATTCGAAGCAGGGAATTCAGATAGAAATGAGTGAACATAATTCCTCCTGAAAAGAATTCGGTTGTAACCAGGAATGAAATGCCGCGCGGAGCGAGGCCTTGCGTTAGTCCGGTAGCTGAATCCGCGATCGGGCCCGTGAGACAGAGTTCCCGTTGAACAGGGACACACATCTCCTGTTGACTGCCAGACCTGTTCCTGGCAGCCGAACACGTTGAGCGGCGTGGGGTAATCTGCCTTGTTGGCTGCAATGATTAACGCAGAGTGGACATAAGGAAAATATGATGAACGCATAAAGATTCTCGATTCCGTATAAAGATTCCTCTTCGCATCGAAAAGAAACAACTCAACTTGCATCGAGGATGTCGGAACGCCAAGGTGGGCCGGAAGACACCTTCAGTATGAAATTGCAATGAGGGACCTGTTAGAATTTTAGTGTTGCTGGTTTCACCAACCGGGCAAATCTCCTGAGCGATACAGCATGGAAATCAAGCCGCGGCCGGATGGCTCGGTGGGTGACTGTGTATCTGCTCGTGAAGACTCTCAACCTTTTTCGCTGCAACTCAGTTGTGCGCTACTTCGCAGCTTTTCCTGACAATTCAATTTCCGGGGACGGCGCATGCGCGAGCACCGGGGCAATCGAACGCCAATTCGAGCGGTAACCGGTTCCCGGCATCGACTCAGAGGGTAGGTCTCTCCTTGGCCGACAGCATCATTCCGGTGCGTGGCATCTTCAGCGCCAGGCATTCCCGCGGCTCGGGGATGCGCGCCCTGCTGTTTGCGCTGGAGTGCGCCCTCGGCATCGTGGCAGTTGTGCTGGTGGCGGCGTTGGCAAGATGGTCAAGCTGGCTGCTGCCTATCTCGGCGCTTCTCTACCTGTTGATTGTTGTGCCAACCGCCCTTTTGTGCGGATTCTGGCAGGCGGTGATCGTTTCTCTGTCGGCGGTTGTGATTCAGGCCTTGTTTGCCGCTGGCCACCCGCCGCTTACGCTTGCCGCGAGCCCGGCAAATTCCATCACAGTGCTGGTGTTCATCCTGGTTGCGCTCATCGTAAGCCGGCTCTCGTCGCGCGTAACCGATCACGCACGCGACGCGGAGTCGCGGAGCGGCCAGATGCACGATCTTTATGAGTTCACGCGCCGCACGCTGCAGATGAACCTCCACATGGAGCCGGGGCCGCAGCTGGCGGAACTGGTGCACGACATCTTCGCGCTTGAAGCGGTCGCGGTCTTCGACGCCGATCTGCACGAGGTGTATCAGGCAGGCTTCTGGAGCGTCGACCCTCAGGAACTGGCGCAGAACGTTTACTATTTCGAGACCAGCGACGACGATCCGGAGACGGGCCTGGGCCGAAGGGTTGTGCGGCTTGGCGCCGTCCCGGTGGGCAGCCTGGTGGTGCGCGGCGAGACCGGCCCGCTGACCAACAATGCCATCGCGTCGCTGATTGCCATCACCTTTGACCGCTATCGGGCCTTTGCCAACGAGAGCCGCATTGAGACGGAACGGCGCACCGAGCAACTGCGCTCGACGGTTCTCGATTCGCTGGCCCACGCTTACAAAACCCCGCTGACGGCGATTCGGGCCGCTTCAACCGGCCTGGCAGAAATGGGCAAATTGTCCGCCGGGCAGGCCGAGCTGGTTTCACTCATCAATGAGCAGACCGGGTTGCTGGGCGAGTTGACCACCCGCCTGCTCACCACGGCGCGCCTCGATGCCGGAGAGATTGCCATTCACGTGGAGCAGGTGGCCCTCGGCTCGCTGCTTGAAGAAGTGTTGACCGGCCTGAGAGACCGGCTGGCCAGCATGAAGGTCTCGATTCTGATAGAGGACGAGGAAATTGAGATCTGCTGCGACCGGCAGTTGATGGTCATGCTGCTGACGCAATACATCGATAATGCCTGCAAGTACTCGATCTTCGGGTCCACGATCACCATCCGCGCTTTCCTCTCCACCAACGAGGCCATCTTCTCAGTGCACAGCTACGGTCCGGCGATCCCGGTGGCCGACCGCGAGCGCATCTTCGACCGTTATTATCGTTCTTCAACGTACGCCAATCGCGCGCCGGGCACGGGTATCGGGCTTTCGGTCGCCAAGCGCGTGGCCATGATTCACGGCGGATACGTGTGGGTGACCAGCGACGAACAGGAAGGCACAACCTTCTTTGCAGCCATTCCAATTCAAAACGAGAAGGGAAGACCCTGAATGAACCAGCAAGCTATTCGCATCCTTGTCGTCGACGACGAACCAGCCATTCGCAGAGCGCTGCGGCCGCCTCTGGTCGAGCTCGGCTTCCAGATTATAGAGGCTTCACGCGGCGAGGAAGCGCTGCAGGCGCTGCGAGTGTCTGCTCCCGACGTTGTGCTGCTCGATGTGAATATGCCGGGGATAGGCGGAATTGAGACGCTGCGCCGCATGCGCTCTGCCTCGCCGCGGTTGCCCATCATTATGCTCACCGTGCGCGATCAGGAAGAGGACAAGGTTGAGGCGCTGGACCTGGGTGCCGATGACTACGTCACCAAGCCGTTCAGCACTCGCGAGCTGATTGCGCGCATCCGTGCATCGGTGCGCCGGGTTCGAGCCCCAGCGCGCGCCGAGGACGCGCCCATCGAGATCGGCGAAATCCGCATCGATCCGCCCAAGCGACTTGTAACCAGGCGCGGCGAGATCATCCGGCTGACCAGGAAAGAATTCGACATTCTGCACTGCCTGATGAGCAGGGCCGGCCGCGTGATTACCTATGCCAAGCTGCTGACCGCGGTGTGGGGCGCGGATTGCCGCGAAGAAGTGGAGTACCTGCGCACCTTCATCCGCCAGTTGCGCAAGAAGATCGAGGACGACCCCTCGAATCCGATTTATCTATTGACCGACGTTTATGTCGGCTACCGTTTTGCCGATGCCCAGATGCTGAAAGACGATTCGATTGGAAACACTGGGTCAAACGAAACAGTGATGGTGTCGGAGGATGCGCAGTAAGCCGTGCCTCGCCGCACTACTCGTCGTAGTGCAGCAGGCTGAAGACGTCGTATTCGGCGAAGCGCTCCCGGCCCTTGAGGAAGTCAAGCTCAACAGCGAACGCCAGACCGGCGATCTTCCCACCCAGTTGCTTCACCAGCTTCACCGTCGCTTCCATGGTGCCGCCGGTGGCCAGCAGGTCGTCGACCAGGACTACGCTCTGGCCGGGCGCGATGGCGTCCATGTGAATCTCGAGCGTGTCGGTGCCGTACTCCAGGTCGTAGGTAACGCGAGCCACCGGAGCGGGCAGCTTGCGCGGTTTGCGAACCGGCACAAAGCCGGCGTTCAGGCGATAGGCAAGTGCCGGTCCAAAGATGAATCCGCGAGCTTCAATGCCCAGCACCAGATCGATCTTGCGCTCGATGTAATGGGCCGCCAGCGCATCGATCAACTGCGCAAATCCGGTCTTGTCCTTCAAAAGCGTGGTGATGTCGTAGAAGAGAATTCCCGGCTTGGGAAAGTCGGGCACGGTGCGCACCAGCGCTTTCAGAGATTCGACATTAATGGGCTTGATGGATTCGCTCATGCGCGTTCCTTCCAAAAGACGAAAATAAATCAATGCGGGAAGGGAACAGCGCTCGCGCAGTCCGCTTCCCTATAGATTATATCTGGGAGAACTCTTTGGAACTGTGATGCGAAAGCACACTGCGAAAGGTCCGCGCGATGCGCATGTCAGGGCTCAGATTGTTGGGTCGCCGCGCCGAGCTTTGCCAGCATCGTCTTGATCTCTGGGTTCGACATGAACTCGCGCCACAAGAGGCCCGATCGATAGTTCTCGACCATGTCGGCGATGGGCGCCTGGTTGAGCCCCATATAGATGGGCGAGATCCATCCAGCCTGTGGGTCGTACGCGTCACGCGGGCCGTAGATGTCCCAGAGATCGGCGCCCAGATCGCGATAGTAGTGCTTGAGCGCCTGCATCGAGGCTTCGGGTGTGTAGGGAAACGACGAGAGCGCGCCGGTGAGCGCCATGGTTCCATGATCGTCTGCGTCGTCGGGGGCTGACGCTGCGTAGCCTTCCGGAGTGTCGGCAGCGGTGAGGCCCCACGCATCGGCGCCATATCCCGGAAAGTGCTTGGGGTTGGCGATGCAGTAGGCGCGGTTGATGAGCGCAATGTTGCGATTGTTGTCGAAGTAGGACGAAGTGAAGCGGTCGTGCAGCGCGTGCGGATCGAAGCCGAAGAACGAGTAGTCGGTGAAGAACAGCGGTCCGCCGGAACCCACGCCCACATCGAGCTTGATTCCGTAATAGCTATTGCCGTTTCCGTAATGATTGCCGTCAGTAGAGCCCGACCATCCTTGGCGGTAGTGCTGTGCATCCACTGACTGGCTCGACCATCCTGAGTAGTACATGCTTGCGGGCACGCCGTGCGTGGGCGAAGCAATGGCCAGCAGGTAGGTGATCATCACCTCGTTGAAGCCGATAAGCGGGTGATGAATCTGCCAGCTCCACTCAGGCGACCAGTGCCAGTAGAGAAAATCGCTTTGTGGATCGTCGCGATACCAATCCCATTCCACGCCCTGCCACAGCGCGGTGATGCGCTGGTAAAGACTGCGCTCGCGAGCCGAGGGGCCGTTGAAATACTGGCGGGCAGTCAGCAGGCCCTCCATCATGAACGAGGTTTCAACCAGGTCGCCGCCGTTATCGAACATCCCGAAGAGTGGCATGGTCTTGCCGGTGGCGCTATTCATGTAGTGCGAAAACGCACCGTGATAGTGATCGGCCTTCTCAAGGAAGCTGACGATCTTCTCCATCCGCTCCAGGCCCTGCGCACGCGTAATAAAGTGCCGATCGACGCCGACAACGATCGCGCCAATCCCCATGCCGCTGGCGCCAGTCGCCACAATCCTGTCGTCGCCGGGAATGCTTTCGCGGGTCATGCCGGAGTGCGGATCCGCGCCCTCCCAGTAGTACTCGAAGGTTGCTTCCTGCAACATCGTCAGTAGCTCGTCGTCGGTCATGGCATGTGTGGATGCCGATGCCACGGAAGAAAATGCCGAATCTTGATACTGCCAGTTCTCGGCGACAACTTTGTATTGAGCTCTCACGCCGATCTGACCAAGAAAGTCTGAGTAGCGATGAATGCCGGGCAACTGGATACCGATGGGCGCGTACGCAGCGCCGTCAACGGAGCGATAGACGACATAGCGTGCCAGCGACGGTGTCCCTTCTGAGTCCCAGTGCAGCATCACGTTGCGTTCGTAGCCTGTGGCTTCAAGGTGGGTAGGAGCGGAGGGCGCCGGGGCACTCGCCGCTGAACCATCGTCCACCCGCACTTCATCCACAATCAGAGTGTGGTGCTTACTGTCGGCGTGGCCCTGGTGAAAAGTGACGCTGGCCAGGTATTCAGGGTGAAAGGGGTAAACCGACGCGGTGCGCAGCGCGCTCATTGGAATGCGCACTTCAACCCATCTGCCGGCAGGAATGTTGCCTGAGAAATGGCCGAGCGACTCGGGCGCGGTAAAGCTGGCTGGGAATTCGGCAACCTGCAGGCCTTCCGCTTCGGTTGAAAGCACAAAGTCGGGCATGTCGGCGGCAGAGACGCCTTCAGGTGAATAGCACCAGAGGTAAAGGTCGCTCCCGGTCATTCCCGGATAGCGATTGCGGAAGTCGACCAGGCGGATCGACGCTTCCCAGCCGCCGCCCGGTTCCGATTGCCAGGCAAGCCGCAGCGCATTGGGTGGCGTTTTAAAGATCTTCGTTTCGACGGGGAGCCGGGAATTCTGCTCCTCAATCTGGCTTGGAGCAATTGCGCGCGCCTGGCTGTAGAAATAGGGGCCGGAACCAATCGCGTTGTCGAAGACGATATGACGGTAATAGCCAGTTTGCGCAGAGGCCGAAGCCGAGAACGACACGATGAGTGTGAGGAGCGCAGCGGCGAATGCGAAGTGCCCGATTCGAAGCGATAGGGCAGTACCGACCTGGAATTGCATTCCAAGATTATAGAAGGCCCATTGTTGTAACGAAAAAGCTGGTAATGGGTCAGTCTGATGGGGACGGGCTTATGACACTGCCCGCGCTCGAATGAATCGCCCTAGCTGATCCCTGTTCCCCGATCACTGTCTTACCACGCCGCCTCGATCCGGAAAGATTCGAGGTCCCGGGCTTGACTCTCAGCGAGGGTGTGTTCAAGCACGCGATCTACGCGGCTGCCGCGCGGACCGCGGCGAAGGCTCGCGCGCAACTCGTCGAGATCCCGGGCTTCTCCCGCGGCCAGAACTTCAACATCGCCATCCTCGGTGTTGCGCACCCATCCCTTCAAGTCCAGCTCGCTCGCCTCGCGCTGCACAAACCAGCGAAAGCCGACTCCTTGTACCCGTCCCTGAACAAGAAAATGGAGAACCAAGCCCGACCTCGCTCTGTGTTGCGTCATGTAACCTGCCGCCGGAACATTCCCGGCTACAGTTTTCTCGCTCCCTCAAGCATCGCACGCGCCTGGGGGATGTGCGCAAAACCACGCGGAACCGTAAATCGATAACCGGCAAACTCCTGGTTAGCGGAGTGAGTTGCGTGCCAGGCAAACACGAAGATAACCGGTGCGAAGACAAGAACAAATACGCCGGTAACGCACCAAAGTGCGCGCCACGATGTCTTCCTGCTCCATTTGAACCGCATCGCCGTTGACCCTCAGGAAAGGGATTGCTGGAAGTATAACAAGGCGCGAATTTTGCTTCGCAAGAGTGTTTGACGCCGCTATCATAAACCGCAGCATGCGACTTAATACATGGGCAGCCAAGGTCGCCCTCCTCACGATTATGGCTGCGGCAATCACTGCCTTCGGTGAGGGTTTGCAAACCTCTGATCCGCTTATTGTGCGCGGAATCGGTACCGGCTCGGTGCCTCTCGGCGGACAGTGGAGCTTTCATACCGGCGACAAGCATGGCTGGGCATCGCCCGATTACGACGACTCCGGCTGGAAGACCATCGATATTGCTCAACCTTGGGGCGACCAGGGCTACTGGGCGTATACCGGCTTTGCGTGGTACCGTCGGCGAATCGATTTCGGAGATACAGACCAGGCCGCCGTCTTCGTCCCCAATAGCAACTGTGTTTACGAGATATTCTGGAACGGCGTGCGCGTCGGCGGATTTAGACCGATTCCTGGAATGCCAGGCGAACAAACGGTTCCGGCCGCCGTGTACCACCTGACCAGACCAGGCCGCGGGCTCATGGCCATCAGGACCTGGGCGCGCCCGAGTGACACGTCGCTTCCCGGTGATGCGCTGGGAATCGCGGCCACTCCTCGCGCAGCCAATCCTGAGGCGGCGGCAATTATGCTGAGGCTCGAGCACTACGCGATCGTTCGCTCAAATCTGGCATCGTTTTCGCTGATTCCGTTTTACGGCGGGCTTGCGCTTCTGGGACTCGTGATATGGATTCGCAATCGCGGTCAGAAGCTGATCCTATGGATGGCGCTCTATTGTTTTTCTCTTCTTCTCTACATCGCTCTCAATCCGAGCGTAGGGCAAGCGACCTTTCAATGGAGCCCGCTCTTCTTCTCATCTCCGTTTCATTCGCTCAACGATGTCGCACTTTGGTATCTGCTTATTTATCTGCTCGATCTCGATAGCCATCGTTATCTTTTGAGCCTCGCGCGCATTCTGGCCATTGTTTCTCTGCTTTCGGCGTTCTGCGATAGCGTCATCTTTTCCATCGGATGGAGCAGTACCCACGTTCTTCCATTCCAGGTATCCGACGCGATTTTTACCGCCGGCTTTTCTATCCCTGAGCTGTTTCCCCTGGTTCTGGTTGCGCTGGCCATCGGCCAGGGGCGGCTGGGGTTCTCGCGCTGGCTGGTTGCCATCGCCGCAGCATTGAACGAAATGTACTTCGTTATCTGGCATACCGCTGTGCAAGGCGTCCGGTTTACACGCTTCACATTGGGCGGCAGGATGCTTGAGCCTGCATTCTCGGTATTCGGTGTTCCAGTGGCACCGCAGGAAATCCTGTCAACGGTACTGATACTCACCGTTATTTTTGCCGTGTATCGCTACATCGTCAAGGAGGCCCGGCATCAGCGCATCATTCGCGAAGAACTGAAGAGTGCGCAGGAGCTGCAACGCGTATTGATTCCCGAGGCTCTGCCTCGCCTGCCCGGTTTTGCCATCACCAGCGCGTATCAGCCTGCCGCGGAAGTAGGCGGAGATTTCTTTCAGCTCGTTGCCGTGGACGACAATACCTCCATCCTGGTTGTGGGCGATGTCAGCGGCAAGGGGTTGAAAGCTGCCATGACGGTCTCGCTCATCATCGGGGCTCTGCGCACTCTTACCGACCTGACTTCGCAGCCTGATAAGATTCTTGAAATGCTGAACCGCAGGATGCTGGGCCGGCTGCAGCACGGCTTCGTCACCTGCCTTGTAATCCGGATCAGCTCTGACGGCGCCTGCATGGCGGCAAGCGCGGGCCACCCACCGCCCTTCGTCGGCGAAA
Organism: uncultured Acidobacteriaceae bacterium; assembly: GCA_963808695.1. Lineage (GTDB taxonomy): Bacteria > Acidobacteriota > Terriglobia > Terriglobales > Acidobacteriaceae > Telmatobacter. Next base: position 158,507 of record CAWEHF010000002.1, on the reverse strand, counting down.
ACGAAATGAATCTGCCTCCGGCCATGCCCCTGGGCCTTGACCCGAACGCAACATATGAAAAGCAGCCCTTTGACCTGCGCGTGGGCGCACGGCTCACCGTCTACACCGATGGACTGCTGGAAGCGCGCAATCGCGATGGCGAAGTCTTCGGCTTCAAGCGGCTCGAGAAGCTGATTTCGCTTCAGCCCGAGGCAAAGGAAGCCCTTGATGCGGCAGTCGAATTCGGGCAGGAGGACGATATAACGGTCCTCACGGTGACCCGGCTCGACGTGGGCCAGCGTTCGAGCACGTCTCTTCAGGCCCCGGAGCTGGTGCCGGCGCAGGCATGAATCTGCATTGCTCAAAGTCCGCCTAAAACTGTACGGCCGGCCTACCGCCTGGCCGGAGGATGTTCAACGCGCACCCAACGTCCGGAACAGGAAGCTGCTGCGGGCATCATGCAAAAGGGGTTTGCCATTGAATGAGGCAGATCCATTCGGATAGCCGCCCACGACATACCTCCATCCAAAGAGGCCGTCACCGCCGCTTACTCTGATGCTGTAAACCTGCCCGGGCGATACTCGCAAGCCGCCTTCGGGAAAAACGAACAGAACATGGTGGCAGTTGTCGACCGGCACAGCCTTCAACAAAGCCACCAGCACTTTTCCCCTTGGATTCTCCAGATACATCGTAACCACGGAACTGGCTGGGCCCGGGTTGGCCACTTCGAGTTCCACCTCGACAGCGGTCAACCTCGGCAGAGACGGCGTGAAGGCCTGACGCAGGAAGTTGTCATTCAGGTTTGTCCATGCGTTGTCCCAGGGCGCGGAGTTTGCCTGGTCCGGCGTCCTGGATGCGTAAGGCGTTGACGGCCCCCCGTCAGTTGGTTTCACCTGAATCGTTACCGCAAAATCGTTAATAGGAACTCTGACCTGGGCCTCGCCCTGGGCAACCGCTTCGAAGAGGTAGATTTGCCCCGTGATGCCCGGGTTCACCGGCCAAGGCAGCGCAACATCCTCAAACCGGATTGCCGGGGAAGAGATTTGCGGTTCGCACGGTTCGCACGCACCCACAGCTCCAAGCTTTATCTCTATCTGTTGACCGACCCTGGCCGCCAGCCGGTCTCCGCTGTTCGTGAAATCGAGGGACAATACCTGTTGCTCGCCGCTCGGTGAGGAGACGCCGGCCTTCTGAGCGACGGCATTACTGCAACAGGTCCACAATAAGACCGACGCTACCAGGGAGAATGGTTTTCGCGAGCTCGTCATAGTTTTACCTCGCCATCAAGCTATGTACACTTGGAACGTCAGTGGCTCGATTTCTTGCGTGCAAGATTACCGAGCGTCGTCTTTGCATCGCGCCAGAGGAGTCTTCCTTAGCCCGCCACGACAAGAATAACCTTGGTTCTGTAAAGGGCTTCCTCGATTTGCCCATACCGTTTGAGGCCGACAGTTAGCTCTGAGAGGACTTGCGGCTACACTGGAGAGACAGATGGTCTTCGTTCTCGACAACTACGATTCCTTTACCTACAACCTTGTTCAGTACCTGGGCGAACTGGGCGCGGAGGTTGAAGTGCGCCGCAACGACGAGGTGACGCCGGAACAAGTTGAGGCCATGAAGCCCGAACGGATTCTGCTCTCGCCTGGGCCCTGCACGCCGGGTGAGGCTGGCATCCTGGTGCCATTGATCAGGCACATGGCCGGCAAGGTTCCGATTCTGGGCGTTTGCCTCGGCCATCAGGCCATTGGAGAGGCATTCGGCGGAGATGTGGTGCGCGCCGCGACGCTGATGCACGGCAAGACCAGCGCCGTGGAGCACGACGGCAAGGGAGTTTTCGCCGGACTGCCCAGCCCCTTGACCTGCACGCGCTACCACTCCCTGATCGTGGCTGAGAAGTCGTTGCCGCGGGAGCTTGAAGTAACGGCGCGAGCGAAGGAAGGAGACGGGGAAGGGAACGGCAAGGGCACGGTCATCATGGGGCTGCGCCACCGCACGCTGCCGGTTGAGGGAGTGCAGTTCCATCCCGAGAGCGTCCTGACCGAAGGCGGTCACCAGATGATCCGCAACTTCCTGAATATGTGACTGGACATGTTAGAGCGGTTCCAGAATTCATGTGCACTTTCGAATGTTGTGAAGGGTGGCATTTACTCCCACCCCTCGGACGAAGACCTGTCCGTGGGGACCCCGGTGAGGAAAATGCCACTCAGCAGCTACGGTACCGGCGTACAGCAATTCTGGAACCTCTGTGGGCCGATGCAGCGTTCCCAGGAGATAAAGCCAAAACGAGCGAAACGGATCTGGGGGATGGCTTCCGGCGCTGCTGCGCTTTTCGCATTGGCCGCCGCGAACCCGTTATGTGCTCAGGCGTCTCAAGAGCAGCAGTCGCCTGCTGCACTGTCCCCGGCAGCGCCCGCGAACGGAACCGATTCGTCATCGGCAGGTCCCATCGCAATTGTGACGGTCAATGGCCCCGATGCCAGCGCAAATCCAACCGTAACCGGCGCACTTGAGATCAGCGGCGGCAAAGCGATGATCGCCGCCAGCGGAAGCATTACGGCCGGCGATCGCACCACCACAGTGATTTTGCCGCATCGCGGCACCCTGCGCGTGTGCGCCACAACCACGGTCAAGCTGGCGGCCGACTCGAGCGATCCGGCAGGCGACGCCCCGGGACTGTTGATGGCTTTGGATCACGGCGCCCTCGAAACCAGCTACGCAACCGGGCAGAACGCCGACATCATTCTCACGCCGCATTTCCGCATTTTGATTGGCGGGCCGGGCGCATCGGAGTTGAAGGTCCGGCTGGGCGACGACGGCGATACCTGCGTCGACAACGCCGGCGCGAATGCGCCCTACGTGGTGGTGACCAGCTTGTTTGAAGGCGGGTTGTATCGGGTGCAGCCCGGCCAGCGCGTCATGTTCCAGCACGGCAGCCTGGGCCAGGTGGTCGATAGCGAGAAGGAGCCGTGCGGCTGCCCGCCTCCGCCGTCAAACGCCGGCGGCAACGAGTTCCCGCTGGCGCAGAGCGAGGGCCTCGCGCCTTCGCCTGCAATTGCTCCCACGCCGGCGCAGCCCGCAAATCTCTCGCCGGCTACAACTGTGCCGCTTATCCACAACAGCCTTCCGACGCCAGCCGAAGCCGCGCCTGCGCCGCCGTCGACTCCTGCGTTGGCCGCGAGTCAGGCTTCGGCGACTGCAACGCCTGCGCCGCAAAAGAAAAAGCCGGGATTCTTCACGCGGGTCGGGAATTTTTTCAAGAAGATTTTTGGAGCGGAATAGTCCCGCAGTCTCTCAGCCCCCGGTCCCTGACTTCTTGTTCCCTTGTTCCCTCGGTCCCTGCCGTCACATTCCTCGCGCCCGCTCAATCGCCCGGATTACAGCCTGCGCTTTGTTGATTGACTCGTGGTACTCAAGCTCGGGCACCGAGTCGGCAACAATGCCGGCGCCAGCCTGCAGGTACCCCTTGCCCCCGATGGACAGCAGCGAGCGAATGGCAATGCAGGAGTCGAGATTGCCTGAGAAGTCGGCGTAAAGAACGGCGCCGCCGTAGGTGGCCCTGCGCGCCGGCTCCAGCTCCTCGATGATCTCCATGGCGCGAACCTTGGGCGCGCCCGAGAGCGTGCCGGCGGGGAAGCAGGCGCGCAGTGCGTCAACAGCAGTGAGATCGGGCCTCAGCTTGCCTTCGATCGAGCTCACAATGTGCATCACGTGGCTGTAGCGCTCAATGAACATCAGCTTGTCCACCTTCACGCTGCCGAAATTGCTTACGCGGCCCACGTCGTTGCGGCCCAGGTCAACCAGCATCACGTGCTCGGCGCGCTCCTTCTCGTCGTGGATCATCTCGTCGGCAAGCGCCTGGTCTTCGGCCTCTGTGGCGCCGCGCGGGCGCGTGCCCGCGATCGGCCGGTATTCCACCTTGCCCTGGTTCACGCGCACCAGCAGTTCCGGCGACGACCCGGCGAGTTCGACCATCTCCGACGGTTTTGACTTTTTGCCTGATTTCCTAGAGGAGGACCTCCTCGGCTTGCCGGCCAACGTCCCTTCGGGCGCAATGCGCAGAAAGAACATGTACGGGCTGGGGTTTACCGTGCGCAACGCGCGATAGACCTGGAAGCTGTCCACTCCGGGTTCCATGTCGAAGCGCTGCGAAAGCACCACCTGGAAGGCATCGCCGGCGGCGATGTACCGCTTGGTTTTGGCCACGGCAGCGGTATAGTCCTTCTTCGCAGTGCGGGGCGTCACTTTCAACTTGCCTGGCTTGGCTGGCTTCAGCTTTGGCAGCGGCCCGGCAAGGCGCTTTTCAAGCCGGCTGAGCCGCTTGATAGCCCGGTCGTAAGCATCGCCCGCTTTGCCGCTGGAGACATCGGCCGTGGCCACCAGCCAGATTTCTTTTCTCACGTGGTCAAAGGCCAGCACCTGGTCAAAGAACATCAGGCACGCATCGGGAACGCCAAGCTCATCCTTGGCCAGCGCGGGCAGGCGTTCAATCTGCCGGACGGCGTCGTATGCGAAAAAGCCTACTGCACCGGCGGTGAATGGCGGCAGGCCGGGGAGCCGCGCCGGCTTGTGACCGGCCAGGGCATCGCGCAGCACGGCAAACACGTCGCCGTCAATACGCTTGGTTTTGCCGTGCTCGGTGATGCTCACGTCGCGGCCGCGGGCCACAATGCGCTTGAATGGTTCAATGCCGATAAAGGTGTAGCGCCCGAGCTGCTCGCCGCCCTCGACCGATTCAAGCAAAAAGCATTCCGGCTCGCTCCACGCCGCTCGTAAAAAGGCCGAAACTGGGGTTTCGAGGTCGGCCGTAAGGACACGGCAGACTGGAACCAGCGTGTGGTCCTTGGCCAGGCGCAGGAATTCCTTACGGCTGGGGAGGGCGGAGCGCGTGTCGGGCTTCACAGCAACCAGTGTAACTGCTTGCAGGCGGGCGGCAAAGCCAAGCGTAACGTCATTTTCATCTTTCACTTGCAGCCTGAAGCTGAGGCTGGCCTGCAGCGCCGCCGGCGAGGACTGCCCGCGCCGTTGGCCGTCACCCCGCATTTCCAGCCAATGCTGACCTTGCCCAGCCTGGAAGCCAGGCGCGAGCGGAGCCGAACGATGAGCTCAGCGGTCGAGGGTAAACGAGCGAAAGACTGTGAAGTTATGGCGCCGCGCGAATGATCGAAAAGCTCAAGCCCTGGCCCGGCACTACTTTTGCGTCCAGGAAACGGAAGTCCCTCGGCGAAGCGGCGACCAGGGTAGCCCCAAACGTGGAATCAATCTGAAACGACGCATTCAGGACTCCGTTGTAGCGGTCGTAAACCGAGAGCGCAAACCGCTTCAGCTCCATCGCATCCTCTGGTTTCAGCCCTTTATCGAGAACCGCCTCGCACAAATACAAATTGCCATGCGAAACGAGCATTTCCAGTGGGAGCGTACTTGCGTCCTGTAGATACACAGGCTTCGGTAAAACGATCTCAGACGATTGCCCGTCTGGCCTGACGCGGATCACTTTGCGTCCCGAGGATGGATTGAAGAGATAGACGGCATCGTCATCGCCGCTCGCCATCTGAATCAGACCTGCCTCGATCACCGGTTGGCTATCCGGCTGCTCGGTTTGCCCGTTCTTTGATTTGCCAGGGGTAGCGTCTGCGTTGCCAAACTTCAGGACCTGCGGGATCAACATCCGTCCGCGGCTGTCGAACAGGGCCACATGAATCTTGCCCTCTTCGTCGTACCCGGTGACCAGGAACCCTCCGGCAGAGCTGAATTCCGCCGCATGAGCTGGATTGAACTCGGCGTCAAGCGGGATTAGCGCTTCGTAGTCTCCGTTTTCGTCGAAGCGCAAGATGCCTGCCCTGGACTTTTTCGACGCATCATCCCACACTACCGGCGCAATGACGCCTCCGCGCGGATCGGGCGCCAGGTCGGTCGTATACAAATCGCCGGGTTTTATGGAATCGCTGGTGGGGACTTTGGCAGCGTCCAGCGCACTGTGAGTCTGTCCGTCCGAGTCGACTGCGATATATGTTCCGGGGCCGGTTTGGAGATAGAACTTCGCGTCGCTCGGAATCACACGGAAGCCTTTTAGGTTGAGCGGCAGGGAAGCGACGGGGGTCCTATCGAGAATGCGCAGAGGGGTGGGTGTGGCTCCGATTTGGCTAAAGCAGATGGAAGCCGCCAGGATGGGAAACGGTATGCAACGGGAAAGGTTAACTACCGTGGACATGGAAACTTTCCCTCATCGGAAGAACCCAAAGGATGGAGCCGCTACAGCTAAGAAAGAGAAGGGGCCGTGATTGGTAGTTCTCGGAGGGATTCTCACGCACATATTTGCGGGCGTCGGGGAGCCCAGGGCAGGAACCATTTTCGTAAACGCAGTCGCAGGGGAACGGCTCCGTCCTATATTGCGTACCTCCCGATTTTGGATGCACCGAGGACCCGGAGCATCCCACGCAACCGCTCGGGCTACAGCACATCACGCCGCCAAAGTATCCAGTTCCAATGAGGCTGCCGCACTGGTATTAAGCGTGCGTCCGGTCGACGCAACATACCAGCAGTACGCCCAAGGCTAGCAGCGGCAGCCTTAACTTACGCCCCAGCGTGAGAGGCATTCCTTGCGTAGCATTTCCCGTTGGAGTTAGCCGGAGCGAGGGTCTAGAGAATTTTTTTTGGGGGGGGGATTGTGGGTAAACGCGGCATTCAGATTCATTGGGGCCTCCTCGGGGGTGGACGCCGCTAAAACCACTTCCAATTGGCCTCATGCTATCACTTGTTGGCGAATAGTCAATCGGATATTGCATCCCAAAATGAATATTTACCTTGTCTGCTTTTTGACTCCGGGCCTTCTACGCCAGCTTCCAAGAAGATGAGCAACCAGCTTAAGCTGGAGTTTCTGTTTGGAACGGTTCACGATAGCGAAGGCAGGCGGAGAAAAGAATGAGCGTAGCGATCAAATTTGGCACTTCAGGCAGGTGCGCTAAAGTGGCCGACGAATTTACAGTGGCGAACATCCGACTGGCGGTGGCAGGCATCGCCGCATATGTAAAGACCTTGCCAAGTCCCGGGAATCGGGAGTAACTCGCCGTATCCTTACCGCTTGACGGTCTTCCCGGCGCGGGCCTAGACTCACAAAGTTTGGACTGAGAGCCATTCGCAGCCACTCCCAACCCGTACTTTCGGGTACATTGATAGGGATTGGCCCGAAAATTCCCGCTCCGTTCAACATGACATTCGCCGCGTCCGCGCGCTTGAGCATTACAGTGTGCACGGCGCCACGGCGAAGATGGAGAAGGTTATGCCCATTGCTAACACAACGGTGTCTTTGGACCAGGAGATCAACCCCTGGGAAGCGCAAAGCGCCCGGTTCGAATTTGCAGCACGCAAGCTCAATCTCGATGAGGGCTTGTGGAAGGTGCTGCGCTCCCCATCGCGGGAGATCATTGTTCACTTTCCGGTGACACTCGACGACGGAAAGATCGAGATGTTCACCGGTTTTCGCGTACAACACTCTATGGCACGCGGCCCGGCCAAGGGCGGCATTCGCTATTCACCCGAGGTTACGCTCGACGAAGTGCGCGCGCTGGCCAGTTGGATGACCTGGAAGTGCGCGGTCGTCAACATCCCGTTCGGCGGCGCCAAGGGCGGCGTGATTTGCGACCCGAAAAAGATGAGTCGCGGCGAGCTCGAACGGATGACGCGCCGGTACACTTCGGAGATCATCGAATTCATCGGGCCCGAGAAGGATGTTCCCGCACCCGACGTAAACACCAACGAGCAGACCATGGCCTGGATCATGGATACCTATTCCATGCACATGCGTCAGACCGTCACCAGCGTGGTGACGGGCAAGCCGCTCAACATCGGCGGTTCGCGCGGACGCGTTGAGGCCACCGGCCGCGGCGTGCTGGTGGTATGCGACGAGAGCCTGCGCTATCTGAACATGGCCGTCGAAGGCTGCCGCGTAATTATCCAGGGCTTTGGCAATGTCGGCTCCAACGCGGCGCGTCTCATGCAGGAGCGTGGATACAAGATCATTGGTATTGCCGAGAAAGACGGCGGAGTATTCAATCCCAACGGAATCGATATCCATCAGTTGCTCGAGCACAAGTACCGCAACGAGTCGTTTCTTGACTTCCGTGGCGCTGAGGCGATGCCCAGCGAAGAACTGCTGGTAAGTGAATGCGAGATCCTTATCCCGGCTGCGACCGAAAATGTGATCACCAGCCGCAACGCCGACAAGATCAAGGCGCGCATCGTGGTTGAGGGCGCCAACGGACCCACCACCGCGGTTGCCGACGAGATTCTGGCCGACAAGCGCATCTTCATCGTGCCCGACATTCTGGCCAACGCCGGTGGTGTCACGGCAAGCTACTTTGAGTGGGTGCAGGACCGCCAGGGCTACTTCTGGAAGGAAGCCATCGTCAATGAGCAGCTCGAGACCATTTTGCGCGACAGCTTCGAAGATGTTGTCCGCTACGCCGAGGCGCACAACGTAAACAACCGCATCGCGGCTTACATGCTGGCCATCGACCGCGTGGCCTTCACCATCAAACAGCGCGGCATCTACGCCTGAAATCGGTCGTGCCGACCGCCAAAAAGCGGGACAAGCTCAGAGCTTGTCCCGCTTTTATTTTTGTCTGAGGCAACCATTGTTGCCGCTCGCTGCTCCTACGGAATGAAGTCTTCAACGCAAGGAGAAAGAAGATGATTTCATTCGACCGCAGTCTTTCCAGGTGCGTCGTGACGCTCCTGATTTGTGTTTTGCTTGCCCCCTCGATGGCCAATGCGTCGCCCAAACCGTTCACTCCCGATCAGGCTCGTGCCCGCATCCGGAGCATCGGCGTGGGCAACCTGGTTGGCGTGCAATTGCGGAACGGGATCGCCTACGCCGGTAAAATCGTCAGCATCGACGAGAATTCCTTCGCCCTTGAGAAGTATGGCGAGGAGCAACCCATGCGGGTGGCTTATGGCGATGTGGTCTATCTTCAGGTACGGCTGTCGATGGCCTACCTGTCGCGCAAGCCTGTAACCCCCGAAACGGTTCAAGCCCGCCTGCTCAAGCGCGGATTGGGAAGATGGGTCGGCGTGCAGTTGCTCAACGGGGTCGCGTTTTGCGGCACCATTGTCAGCATCGACGACAGTTCATTCGCTCTGCAGTTGTGGGGCGATCCGGAGATTACTCCCGTGGCCTACAAGGACGTCGTCTATCTCCAGACAGGGCTCACGGGCGGTCAGAAGGCGTTTCTGATTATTCTCCCGGTCGCTTTTGCGGGCGCATCGATTGGGGGAATCATTGCTTTTCATAACAATGAGCCCAAGATGCCTACCATGCCCACGCTGCCCGTCATTCCATAGTCCATGTCTGAATCTGCGAAATGCCGCTTTCGCGACCGGCGCTGAACGGGTTCGGGGCAAAGAAATAGCGAGGGAAGGGAAGACAGCGCAAGCCGTCATGCCTGTTGAGTGCCGAGATAATCGCAGACCAGCACGGTGCGATCGTCGTCCTGCTCTGCCGACCATCGTTCAACCGCCTCTATAATCTGCCCAACCGCAGCCTCAGCCGGTAATACCGCCGTTGCAGCCAAGGATCGGTTGAGCCGCTCTTCGCCGAACATCTCGCCTGCGCCGTTGCGCGCCTCAACCAGCCCGTCGGTATAGAGAAGGAATCTGTCGCCGGTCTTCAACTGGATACGTTTTCCCTGGTAGCTGTCGAGCGCGGCCGCGGCCAGCGGCAGGCCGTTTTCAACGATTTCGGATACGCTGCCTCCGCGCCGCAAAAGCATGGCTGGATGGCCCGCAGCTGCGTAGCATAATTCGGAACCTTCGGCATCGAGATAGAGGTACGCCGCCGTGATCATTTCACCGTACGTGCTGCCGTAAAGAGCCGCATTCATCTCCCGCAATAGAGATGCGGGGTGAGCGGCCTGTGCCTTTCTTGAATCGGCAGCCATCTTGACCACAGCGGCAATCATTGCCGCCGGAACTCCATGCCCTGAAACATCGGTGTATTGGGCTTGAACCTGCAGCATGGGATTGAATGCACATGATTCGCCGGCATCGAAACCCGCATCTGCCTCAGGACACGGCGAAACGTGCACTCCGGTGCAATAATGTAGCCACGAGGGTTTCCATTTCCGCGCCGTTTTAAACATGAATCTGCCCAATTCCATCACGATGAGCAGGATCCTGATGATCCCCCTGCTTTTGTGGATACTGTCCGCCCATTTTCCGTGGCAGGGTCCGGCGGGAACGCAAGAGATTCTGGCGTCGGTACTCTTCGTTCTGGCGTCAATTACCGACGGGCTTGACGGCTACCTGGCGCGAAAACGCGGACAGATCACCACCATGGGCATGCTGCTCGACCCTCTGGCCGACAAGATCATGGTGACTGCGGCTCTGATTGCGCTGGTGGCCTACAACCCGCAGGTGGTCAAGGTCTGGATCGCCGTGGTGATCATCGGCCGCGAGTTCCTGATTTCGGGACTGCGTTCAATTGCATCGTCTGAGGGATTTACCATCACCGCCAGCGAATTGGGCAAACTGAAAACCGTAGTCCAGATTGTCTCGGTGGTGTCGGCAATCCTGGCCCATCGCTGGGACCAGTGGCAGATTGGATTCTTAGTGATTCCGATCAAGTGGTACGCAATCGCCGCCATTTACTTCACCGTGGTTGTCTCCACCGTTTCGGCCGTCGATTACTTCATCGGCTTCTGGAAGAAAATCGACCATGCCTCAAAGGATCGCCGCCAGGCCGCCGTGCTCTCGCGCGGCAAGAGCGTGAAGATCACGTAAAGCAGGGAACAGGGATCAGGAGACTGACAACTGACGTCTGACCCCTGATCTCTGTTCTTCACTGTCCCAGCTCGTACCTCACCTCAGACAACGCAGTCTGGTAGCCGTAGCGCGCCGAGGTGTTGTCGATTTCAGCCTGCGTCTGCGCCAGCTGGGCCTGCGTGAGCTCAACAATGCTGCTCAAGCCCAGCTTGTATCGAGCCTGCGCCAGATCGAGCGCAAAGTTCGCCTGATCGAGCATCTGCTGCGTGACGCCGATGCGCTGGAACGCCGTTTGTGCGTTGAGCACGGCAGTGCGTACGTCGCGAGCGATCAGGTCGCGCAGATTCCGCACGTCTTCCTGCGCGGCCTGCGCGCGCAGCTTCGCCTCTTTCGCATCTGCGCTGTAGAGAAACCCGTTAAAGACCGGAATACTGATGTTGGCGCCGGCCACTCCATACCACGACGATTCAATCTGGTCGGCGCGCACCGGCGTTCCTCCTGCCGCGGCAAGCGCAGAGACTGTCGGCATCCACAGGTCCCGCTGCGCCGTGCTGTATTGTCTGGCCGACGCATACCTGTCACTCAGCGCAGCCAGGTCGGGACGAGACGAGAACGCCGTTTGCAGCAGCGCGTCGGCATTGTCGGGAGCAGGCGGCGGATTGCCATTCGTTTCGTCAACCAGCGTGTACTGCTGATCGGCCTCGTTGCCCAGAACATTGTTGAGCGCAGCCATGGCTGCCTGCGTATTGTTCTGGGCGTCGAGCAGCAGAAGATTCGCCTGGGCAAGTTGAACGCTCGCGAAGCTGAGATCCAGATCGGACCTCACTTTCGCCTTTGCCAGCGCCCCAACCTGGTCGACAGTGGCCTGGCGCTGCGCCACGGTTTGCTGCGCCACTTGCAACACCGCCTGCGCGGTGAGCGCCTTGTAAAAAGCCTGGTCGACTGTGAGCCGGATGTCTAGTTGAGTGGCGCGCTCGCTTTCAAGCTGGGCTTTTGCGCTGGATTGAGCGCTGAGGACCAGGTTGTGCGTGCGGCCAAAATCGGTGATCAGCTGGCTTACGGTCAGTCCGCCGGCGGCGCGGTCGTAGACTGACGAGTTGGAAAGGTATCCTGCGGTGATGCGGCTGTTTTCATGTGCGCTCACCGCGGTCAAATCTCCCGTAGCGGCGGGCATCTCCACCGAGCGCACCTCTCGCGTCACCTGGCTCTGCGCCAGTGCCAGCAAGTGTGCAACGCTGATGTTCGGGTTGCTGCGCAACGCAATCTGCTCAGCGTCTGCAACGGTGAGCTTGGGGCCGGTCGCCGACAATGAGGAGCCAGGCCCTCCAGCGGGCGCTTGTTGTGCGGGAGCAGCGCTTGCCGTTTGCCCCGCGGGCGCCACCAGCAAATGCACAGCCGGCGCTGAAGGCAACGTAGAGCTTTGGGCCAACCCCGCAGTTGCCGCAAGCGCAAATACGCAGAGGTTAAGCGCCAGGCGTGCGAGTGTCCCCTTGCGATTATTCATGTGCGCCTCCGTCTGCAACAACCTGCAGATGTTCGCGTCGCCCGTGGATAACGAGATAAACGGCGGGCACCAGAAACATCGTCACGATGACGGAAACGGTCAGGCCTCCAATGATGGCGCGAGCCAGCGGAGCATACTGCTCGCTGCCCGCTTCGAGTCCGAGCGCCAAGGGAATCATGCCCAGCAGGGTAGCCAGTGAGGTCATCAGAATCGGACGCAGGCGCACCCGGCAGGCTCGTACCGTTGCTTCAAGCAGCGGCAGGCCATGTTTGTGCAGCGTCGTAGTGAATTCAACAATCAAGATGCTGTTCGAAACCACGATGCCGGCCATCATGATGACGCCCATCAGCGACATGATGTTGAGGGTGCTGCCCGTCATCAGCAAAATCAGAACCACACCAGCCAGTCCTGGCGGAATAGCCATGAGGATGATGAACGGGTCGAGGAACGATTTAAACTGCGCCATCAGAATGAGGTAAACCAGGAGAATTGCGATGATCAGTCCGACGCCGAACTGGTGAAACGCCTTGTTCATCTCCACCACGGCTCCGCGAACGTCGATGACCGTGTTGCGGTCATGCTGAGTCTGGGCCAGCAGCTTGTCCACTCGCGCTCCTACGGTCTGCAGGGCTTCGGATTTGGTAGCCACAAAGATGTCGATCACCCGTCGTATCTGGTAGTGATCCACCTCGGTGGGCGTATTGATCTGCTTGATATCTGCCACCGCGCCGAGCGGAACATAGCCGGAGACGTGGTCGCCCTGGAAGAACTGCGCGGAATCAGGAGTAGCTGCGCCGCCTTCCTGTATCGGCGCATAGCCCTGCGGGCGCACTCCGCGCAGAGGAATATTCTTGAAATCCTCCATCGACATGTTGTCGATCCAGCGGTTCGCGTACTGCACTGTCACCATGTAGTTGTTGCCGCTATGGGGATCGATCCAGTAGCTGGGAGCCACCATGCCGTCGGAAGTGAGCGCGGTGATCACGTTGTCCACTACATCCATGGCTGATAGTCCGATCAGGCTAGCGCGCTCACGGTCGATGTTCAGCTGCAGGCCCGGATAATTAATGCTCTGCGGTATGTAGACACTGCTGACATTGGGAATCTGCTGTATCTTGCCAGCCAGTTGTTGTGCCAGGTTATAAGCGCTATCCATGTCATTGGATTTGATCTGAATGTCGATGGGCGCGGGCAATCCCTGATTAATCACACCGTCAACCAAGCCGCCTGCCTGGAAATAAGTTGAGAGTTCCGGCATTTGCCGTGAAACTTCTTCCTGCACACGGCGCATGTACTCATAGCTTCCGATGCTGTGATCTTGATTCAAACTTGTCTGCACGAATGCCGTGTCCATTGACGCGTTGGTGGTGTAGATGGCCGATAGATCGGGATAGACTCCGATGTTCGACACGATCATGCCCAGGTCTTTCGGCTTCACCACGCTGCGAATGATGTTCTCGACCTTCGCGATATAGTCGTTGCTTACCTCGAGACGCGTGCCGCTGGGCATGCGGACGTTGATAATGAATTGCCCGGGATCGGTGCGCGGGAAATAAGCCCGTCCCAGGAAGGGAAGAGTCCCTGCGAGCAGGACGGCGACTCCGCCGAGGGTAACGGAAGCAGTCAGCAGCGGCCGTCGCATGGCTCGAATTGCAAGCCCCTCGTACCAATCCAGCATCCCTTGGAACCATCGGTTGAAGTGAATCAGCAAATGCTTGAACACAGTTGGCTTGCTTCCCTCCACTGCGTCCACCTCGCCTTCGTGCTCCATGCCCTGTGGGTCAAACCGGATGAACATGGCACAAAACAGCGGCACCACGGTCATCGCGAAGAAATAGGACGCGAAGATTGAGAGCGCTACGCCCAAAGCCAGCGGTGTGAAGATGTACTTGCTCACGCCGTTGAAGCCGGTCACCGGGAAAAAGACGATCGCGGTGGTGAAGGTTGCGGCCAGCACCGCCATCGAGACCTCGCTGCCGCCTTCCTCGGCCGCGAGCCGCGGCGTTTTGCCCATCTCCATGTGGCGGAAGATGTTCTCGAGCACGATCACGCCGTTATCGATCAGGCGCGAGAAGACCAGCGCCAGTCCGCCCAGCAGCATGGTGTTGATGGAACCGCCCATGGCATTCGTCAACAGCAGGCAAACCAGCATCGAAAGCGGCACCGCCAGCAGCACTGCCACAGTGGCGCGCGGGCTGCCCAGAAAGATCAGGATCATGACTCCGGTCAGCACCAGGCCGATCGTCGCCTCGCGCGATACGTTGCCGATGGCCAGTTTGACAAAGAGCGACTGGTCAAAGACCACAGCCACCCGCAGCGCGGCGGGTACATCCACGAGATGCTTGACTGCAGCCTTGATTCCGTCAACGATGCTGATCGTGTTGCTGCCGCCGCCCTGTTTAAAGATCGGCACATAAACTGAGCGCTGGCCGTCGATGCGCACAATGTTGTATTGCAGCGCGCCCGAGTCCACAGCTTTTCCGATGTCGCCCACCAACACCGATGAGTTGCCCACCGATTTGAGCGGCATTTCGTTCATCGCATTCGCGTCAGGGAACTGGCTGTTGGCGTAGATGTTGTAGTCTTTCGATCCAATGCGTACATCGCCGGCCGGCAGAATCAGGTTTGAGCTGTCCACCGACTTCACCACGTCGTTGAGGCTTAGATTGCGCGCCTCCAACTTGAGCGGATCGACGTAGATTTGAATCTGCCGGTACGTCCCACCATACGGCTGGGGAACTGATGCCCCTTGAACGTTCGAAATCTGGTTGCGCACCTCGAACTGCGCCAGGTCCTTGAGCCGCGTTTCGTTCAGTCCCTCGCCCTTCAGCGTCACCAGGCATACGGGCTGCGTCGATGCGGTCATTCCCAGCACCACCGGGGGAAGCGTTCCCGGCGGCAGACGGCGCAAATCGGCCATGGCCAGGTTGGCGATGTTGCTCAATGCGGCATTGGCATCGGTTCCAGGTTTGAAGTAAATCTTGATAAGGCTCACGCCGGTCAGCGAGCGCGACTCGCTGTGATCAACATTGGCCGCCAGCGTGAAAAACCGCTCGAAGGTGTTGGTGATGTCGGCCTCGATCTGCTCCGGCGGCATGCCGTTGTAAAAAGTAGCCACCACCACTACCGGCATGTCGATCTCCGGGAACAGGTCCACCGGCATTGTCAGCACAGTCACCGTTCCAACCAGGGCGACCACCAGACACAACATGAGGATGAAATACGGGAAGCGCAGTGCAAACCGGGGCATTAGCGATCGCCTCCATTGTTTGTCTCTGCTTTCATGTCGATCATGCCTCCGGATTCCTGCACTGTCTCCGAAGCCGGCTCCGAAGTCTCGATCGGGTTCACTTGCTCGCTTTCCTGGTATTTATCCTGGCCGCCTATGACCACCCGGTCTCCTGGCTCGAGCCCGCGCTCGATCTCTGCCAGCTTCGACCCCTCGAGACCCACATCGACATCGCGAATGCGGATGCGATTATCGCTGTCGAGCACATACACCGTCTGCTTCTGCCTGTTCAGCACCAGGGCATCCACCGGAACCGTCACCACGTTTTCTACGTGGGCCAGTCGGAGAGCCGTGTTAGCGTACATTCCCGGTGAGATTGAGAGATTCTGGTTCTCCACATCCACTTCGGTTTCCATGGTGCGGGTCTCAAAGTTCAAACTGCGCGTAAAGCGCACGATCTTGCCGGTGAAGGAGCGGCCGATTGCGTCCACGCGAACGTCAAGCGTGTCGCCCTCGTGAACGAATCGCACGTCGTCCTCGGGCACGGGAACGCGAAGTCGCAGGAGGCTGCTTTGCGAGATGCGAACGATGGGCAGCGCCTGGTCATTGGAGTTCGTCCCGCCCTGGATCAGCGCGCCGGTATCGGCATATCGCCAGATCACCACGCCGGTGATTGGCGCAACCACGTTGGTGTAGTTTTCCAGCGCCTGCACCTGTTCGCTGTTGGCGCGAGCCGCGGCTGCATGTTGCTGCGCGGCGGCCATAGCGGCCTTTGCCGCATCAACCTGCGCCTGCGACGAAAGATCGCGCGACTGCGCGTCATCCAGCTCCTGTTGCGCAATCAAACCGGGACGCGTAGCCGCGGCGGCCGTCAGGCGCTCTGCCTCGGCGTGCAGCGCAAAGTTTACGGCTTCGGTGCGCGCAATCTCACGCTGGGCGCGGTTGATCTCTTCCTGGCTTTGTTTCACCTCGAAGTTGCTCTGCTCTAGTTGCGCCCTCAATTCGGGAACCTCCAGAATTGCCAGCGTCTCTCCCTGGCTCACCAGGTCGCCAATGTCCACATTGATCTTCTTCATGTAACCGCTCACCTTGGGGTGAACGTCGACTACCTGATAAGGCTGAAACTGCCCGGCCAGCGTAAGTACATGCGAGATATCGCCCCGCTGAGCAGCGGCGACACGCGCAGTGGGGGCAGTTGAAGCGGTGGCGGCGGCGCCCGAGTGGCAGGCGGAAATAACCGAGGCCGCGAGCAGTCCTGAAACGGCCGATACGAGAAGAGATTGCTTTCTATTCATTCCGTTCATGCTCCTTGTTGCAGCATGGCTCTGTTTCGTCAATCGTGAACAAACGGCGAGAGGCTCAGCTACCGGCAAAATGCGCCTTTGACGAATCGCGTAAGTTCAGGTGTCAGTTGCGCTCGACCTATCCGGGTGGAGATTTCGCTCCCGGCAGTTCGAAACGATTTCTGATGGATCAGGTCTCGGACCGGAGCTCAAATCTCAAGGGCGAAGGCCCAGGTTCGAAGCTTCGAGAACCACCGGCAAGGCGCGATCACAAAGGCCAACTGGCACTTGCGATATAAGCCGGGACGTTTTAGAGAACTGGAGGAGGACGGAAGAATAGTTGGGGAGAGAAGAACGGCGCCGACGCCGGGGTGAGCGCTCCGCGATTTGCCAGGCGCGTCATGTGGAAAGCGGTTCCGGCTGAGGGCGCGAGCACAAACACGGCAAAAATGAGGAAGGGAAGCGCGGGATGAACCGGGTCGGGGGCGGGAACGCCATGCAACACGACCTGTGATGAGTCGGCAGGGAGCGCCTTGGCGGCGCGAACAGCGCATCCGGGGCCGGCAGCAGGGCCGTACCAGGCCGTTTTGGCTTCAAACGCAAATACCAGTGCCAGCGTGCAAAGCCAGCAGGCGAGAAGTTTGCGGCAGAAAGCCGGGGAACCGGCCAGGTCAGGCAACATGGGTTGAGTCTTCCATTGTTACAAGCAATCCAGAGGGTATCTGCGGCCGGCGGCCTGGATTCAACCGCTTGCGGTTCTTGGCACGGAGTTTCACCCTGACCAATTGTATGATGCGCGTTCCCGCCAAAAGGTCAACCGCCCGCGACAACCGGCTGCATCGCAGGCGTTTCCACCCGGATCCTGCCTGGGGACGCAAGCGAGTTGTGGATCAGACAATGATGGACAGCGCGGAGCAGGCCCTCGTTTTGTTCGTCCGTAAGCGGGACCGGGCAGCTTACCGTTACCACAAAATTGCCGAGCCTGGCCGGCTGCTTCAGCTTTTCGGCCGTCACCCGCACCTTCACTCCGGTCTCGGCCAGCTTGCGTGTGCGCAGGTATTCCACCGCATAGTAGGCCGCACACGACCCCAAGGCGCCAAGCAGCAATTCAGGTGGCGTCATCCCGGTATCTTTGCCGCCGTTTTCTGCCGGCTGATCGCTGACCAGCTCGTGGCTTCTGGCCTTGACTGAAAACCGCACACCTTCAATTTGCGAAACCCTAATCTCCATTGCGCCTCCTCTCGTCCATCGGCGATCATTCCACGGCCGCCCACATCATTAAGCCGACGTAGGCAGCCGCGTTCCCGGCCGGCAAGTCGATTCTGACGCTGGCGTGCGATTGCAGACCGTGCCGCAGGTCACGGACTCACTGTGTGGAGGGAGAAGTGCACTGGATACGTGCTGCGCAGGGACGCAGAAACCCAGCCCCGGCCCCGGCCCCGTACCTGCGGATTCGGCCTTCAGGCGCAGGAATACCGCACCACCGGGTTTGAAAGGCTCGAATTGTCTCAGTCGGGCTTTGAAACCAACTACCTTCCGGAACCCCGGCCACCCCCGCCGCCGCCTTTGCGCGCAACGTAGCAGTCGCGGCAGTAGACCGGGCGGTCACCGCGCGGCTCAAAAGGCACGGTCGTCGGTTGTCCGCAATTAGAACAAATCACAGGAGTTCCCTGAGCTGGAGCTGACCGGTACCCACCCCCGCCGCCACCCCCGTCGGCTTTTTTGGCCTGGCGGCATGGCTTGCAGCGTTTCGGGGTTGAAAACCCTCTCTCCTGAAAGAATTGCTGATCGGCAGCGGTGAACGTGAATTCCTGCCCACAATCGCTGCAAGTTAACTGCATGTCTCCGGCCATAAGGGCCTCCCAGAAAGTTGTACTTGTGCGCCAATTGTACAGCCCATTTTGGTTTTTACTGCAACGATTGTTTTTTGTTCAGAAAAACCTGTGCCTGAGCCCAGGATTTGTGCGGCATTCCCCCGGGACTTGTATTTATTCTCTTCAAGGGGGCGCTAACCCGGGCACGGGTCAGGGTCGCTCCTCCCGGGATTCAACCGTTTCAGGTATGACAAGAGCCCCCAATCCAGTGTTCGAAGCAGACTGCATTCGCCGGATTCTGGCCGGCGAACATCATCTGTTTCATGAGCTTATCCGTCCCTGCGAGCGCGCCATCTACTTCTTGTTGCTGTCCATTTTGCGTAACGAGGCTGACGCCGAGGATGCTGCCCAGGAGACCGCGATCAAAGTCTTCCGCAACCTGCACCTGTTTCGCGGCGACTCGCAGTTCAAGACCTGGGTGCTCTCAATTGCCCGCAACGAAGGGCTGGGCCGGCTGCGTAAAATCGAGCGCCTGCGCGAGGACTCACTGGAGGCCCTTACGGGCGAGGATTCCGGCGATTTTACCCCGGCCGTGCTGACCAGTTGGCGCGACGTTCCGGCTGAGGGTTTGGAGAAAAAGGAGCTTGCCGGACTGATCCGGGAAGCAATTGAGGGCCTGCCCGATATTTACCGTAACGTAGTGCTGCTCAGAGACATCGAAGAGATGGACGTGTGCCAGACCGCAGCCGCTCTGGAAATCACCGAGGGAGCGGTCAAAGTTCGCTTGCATCGCGCCAGGGCGATTTTGCAGCGTAAACTGGCACATAAGTTGAAACCGTTTGCACCGAAACGCGGGTTGTTTGGCTGGGCAAGATGAGAATCGACTGCGAGCATGTGTGGGAGCACATCTCCGCCTACATCGACGGCGAGGTGGATGCGGCTCTGCGCGCAGAAATCGACAAGCACCTTGAGACCTGCGAGATCTGCTCGGCGGTGCTCGATTCCACGCGAAATGTCGTCGTTCTGGTGGCGGATGGGCGGGTCTTCGAGCTGCCTGCCGGTTTCAGCGATCGGCTTCACGAGCGCCTGGAAACAGAGCTGCAATCTTCAGAAAAGTAATCGATTCCGGCAATTCCCGATATCGGGATTTGCGGCCGGCCGGTCAGCTTTGAATCGTGATCTGCGGGGCCGCCGGCTTGTGGTGCACCACCCCGTGCGCCCACACTTCAACTCCCACTAGCGCAAGCGTCAGCAACGCCATAGCCACCTGCAAACGCTCAGAGCGCCGCTGCTTCGGCTCGATCTCGCGCTGGCGCCATTTCGCCTCGGGCCGGGAGCGAAGGCGCCATATCCACGCCAGTACGGCCAAGTTCACCAGCGAGCCGGCCACGGCCAGAATCAGCATGGGAATGCGGATTGCATCCTGGTGAAACTCAAGCAAGGGAGCGGAAATGCTGCTGGCGGCCAGTGCGCCGAGGCCAATGAGCACACGAATGCCGTTTACCGTGACCACCGCGGTGCACAAACTCTGCAGTACGGCCAGCACCACACTTGCGCCGCTTACGATCTCCAAGCCTTTGGGGGATTTCAAAAGACCTCCTGCAGCCGGAGAGAACAGGCACGGACTCCCGGGTTGAATCAGGTTAGCGCACGAGCCAGCGGGTCGCCAATCCCGGTCGAGCGCGTCTCACCCTCTCGATGCCGGCCACCGAATCGGCAGAAATTCATTTACCAGCGTCCAATTTCCTTGTAACTATTCCTGCAGACGTATTGTCTTAGGAGCGTAAGCCTTTCTGCGGGACGGGTCGAACCTACCCCCTGCGCATTCCAACCTGCGGAGCCCCATCCGCACCAACCCCCCAGCGAGGTCACATTTCCCATGAAGAATCAACTGAATGCTCTGCTTTTGACCGCAGCTCTCGCCGGTCTGACTGGCGGCGCCACGGTCGCGGCCCAGTCGGCAAACTCGGCTGCAAACCACACGGCAAAGTTCACCAGGGCCGGCCTCAGCTTCGGCCAGCAGACCCCGGCTCCCAAGCACTCCTGTAAAGGCAAGAACGACTGCAAGGGACAGGGGGGCTGCAAGTCGAGCGACCAGGGTTGCAAAGGCAAGAACACCTGCAAGGGCAAGGGCGGCTGCGCAACCGACGGCTCGAACATGCCAAAGCCCTCCTTCGCTTAATCCACACTTCACCCCCACACGAGGGATCGGAAGCGTTGCCTCCTGACTGGGGCAAAGCGGCACGCCGGTCCCTCGCACAATCTTTGCGTCCCACGGACGACTTCCCCTATGCCCGGCAATCGATTTAACGCGCATGCAGATCACGGAGTCGGAATCGGCTTGCGGATTCCGCACTACGACCACATCTTTTCGCGTAAACCAGTCGTCGACTGGTTCGAGATCATCTCAGAGAACTTCATGATCGACGCCGGCCGCCCGCTGGCGATGCTCGACCGGATCATGGAGCGCTACCGCGTGGTGCAGCACGGCGTGTCGATGTACTTCGGCAGCGTGACCGCGCCCGACCCCGAGCACTTGCGTCGGTTGAAGCAGCTTGTGCGCCGCACCAAAACGCCCTGGCTGAGCGACCACCTGTGCTGGGGCTCGGTCGACGGTACCTACACGCACGATCTATTGCCGCTGCCCTACACCTGGGAAGCTGTCGAGCGGACGGTCGAGCGCGTGAAGATGGTTCAGGAATTCCTTGAGATTCCGGTGGCCGTCGAGAACGTGAGCTCGTATGCGGCCTTCACGGCATCGGAGATGACCGAGTGGGAGTTCCTCGCCGAAGTAGCAGAGCGCGCCGACTGCGGCATTCTTCTCGACGTGAACAACGTCTACGTTTCCGCCAAGAATCACGAATTCAATCCCATGGACTATGTGAATGCTGTCCCCGCGCACCGCGTAGCCCAGATTCATATCGCCGGCCATTCCCGCTACGAGAAATACATCCTCGACACGCACGACCACCCCGTGATCGATCCCGTTTGGCAACTCTATGCGCGCGCCATTGAGCGTTGCGGGCCAACCCCTACGCTGCTCGAGTGGGACGACCGTATCCCAAGTTTTGACGAGGTGCACGCCGAAGCGCTCAAAGCCAATCGTTACCTGCACCGTGAGCAGCCGGCGCCCGAACTCGTTGAGGCCGCGCCATGAACTTCCGGCTCGGGCACTTTACATGGGCGCCCCAGGTCCCGATTTTGGGACCTGGGAAAACACTCCATTCAACTCCGGACGAGATCGCCATATGAACCTCGAATCTATCCAGCGCGAAATGGCCGCGGCAGTCATGCAGCCGCTGACCTCCGACGAAAACATGCGCGAACGCGCCGCCGACGGCCGCGCCATGGCCGACGTTGCAAAATCGTTTATCGCGCCCAACAGCCGCCTCAACGCCTTCGAGCGCCTCGAGATCTACAACCGGCAGTACTGGTTCCGTGTACTGACCGGACTAGCCGAGGACTTTGTGGCCCTGCGGGCTGTGTTAGGCTCGCGCCGATTTGAGGCGCTGTCAGTGGCGTACCTCAACGAACATCCCAGCCGCTCCTTCACCATGCGCAATATCGGCTCGCATCTGCCGGGGTGGCTCGCTGCGCATCCCGAGTTTGCCGGGCGCCGTTATTCGCTCGCGGTCGACATTGCAAAGATCGAATGGGCCTTCGTTGTGGCCTTCGATTCGGCCGAGCGGACGCCGCTGTCGCTCGAGCAGATCGCCGCGCTCGACGCTTCCTCGCGGCTTGCCTTGCAGCCACACATCGAGTTGATGGAGCTGAACTACCCGGCAGAGGATCTCGTGCTCGAGTTGCATCAGCGCGAAAAACGGCAGACGAGCGAAGCGGGCGTTGACTCCGACGAAGAAGATCAACCGCCGGCAAAGCTGCCGCGCCTCCGGCGCAAGCCCACCTGGCTGGTCGCGCATCGCGTGGAGTTCTCGGTCTTCTACCTGCGCTTGAAGCGCGAAGCCTACCGGATTCTCGATGCGCTCAGCCAAGGTCAGACACTTGCCGAAGCAATCGAAGCGGGGTTTGCCGATTCGCGCATCCCTGCCCCACGCCGCGCAGCCAGGTCTGCAAAACTGGTTCAACCAGTGGGCCGAACTTGGATGGATCTGCGCGCATGATTTGAGCGGCACAAGGGAATAATGATGATCGCCAAATTATTCTCCGCATATCGCAGCGCAGTGGCCTCGCTCAACCACCTGCGCAGCCCGCTGCTGCTCGGAATTCGCCTCTATTGGGGATTCCAGTTCATGCAGGATGGCTGGGGCAAGCTGACGCATCTGGATAAGGTTGCAGATTTCTTTGCCGCGCTCAATCTGCCTGCCCCGGGTGCAACGGCGCTCGCCGTCGCGCTGGTGGAACTCATCGGAGGCGCGCTTTTCTTTGTCGGCATCGCCTCGCGCCCGGTCTCGCTCATTTTGTTTGTCAACATGACCATGGCCTACCTGAGCGTTCCCGACGACCGCGTCAACTTCACCCATTTCTTCTCGAACCCCAGCGATTTCTATGGCGCAACGCCCTATACCTACTGGTTCGCAGCGCTGCTCATTCTCATCCTTGGCCCAGGCGCCATTGCGGCCGATACGCTCATCGACACGCTCATCGCGCGCAGACTTCCAAAAACCGGCAACTGACGGCGCGCGTTATCATCGATCCGAACCTTCGGGATAAATGCTCGAATGCGGATCGTATACATGCTGGCCTCGCTGGGCGTAGGCGGCGCGGAGAAACAGGTGCTCGCGCTGGCCGGGCGCATGGTCGAGCGCGGTCACTCCGTGACGCTGGTAACGCTGCTGCCGCAGGCGAGAGAAGAATGGCCCACCACGCTTCCAGTCATTCGCCTCAATATTCGCAAGAACGCGTTCAGCCTGGCGGCGGCGCTCGGTCGCGCGGGCCGCATTCTCAGCGAGCTTAAACCCGACATCGTTCACAGCCACGGCTTCCATGCAAACATGATCGCGCGGCTGGTGAGTTCAATTGCGGGCCGTCGCGCTGTTGTCTCGACGATTCATAATGTCTACGAGGGCGGCTGGCATCGCATGCTTGCTTACCGGCTTTCGGAGGGGCTGTGCACGCACACAACCGCAGTGAGCCAAGCCGTTGCCGAGCAGTTCCTGCGGCTCAGGGCTATCCGGGCCGAAAAATTCACTGTCGTTCCCAATGGAATCGACCTGGGTGAATTCACCCCTGACCCATCACGCCGCGCATCCACGAGAGCAAGCCTCGGCGCAGACGACGAATTTGTGTGGCTCGCCGCCGGGCGCATCACCGCCGCGAAAGATTATCCCGACCTGCTTCGAGCATTCACCCGCATCCTTGAAGTTGATCCGAAAGCATGTTTGCGGATAGCCGGGCAGGGAAGCGAGAAAGAAGAAACGCGACTCCGCACGCTCGCGGCAAATCTCGGCTTGGGCCGCCGCATGCAATTCCTGGGGCTGCGCCGCGATCTGCCTGATCTGCTCGATGCTGCCGATGGATTTGTCTCGAGTTCGGCCTGGGAAGGAATGCCGTTGGCGATTGCCGAGGCCATGGCGATGGAAAAGCCGGTTGTCGCAACCGATGTGGGAGGTGTCCGCGAACTGGTTGGCGATGCTGGTTCGCTGGTCCCCGCGCGCAACCCCGAGGCTCTTGCTGAAACCATGCTCGAACTGATGCGTAAACCCGAGGCAGATCGTTTGGCCATCGGCCGCGCCGCGCGCCTCCGCATTCAAATCGGCTTCGACATCGAATCCCGAGTCGAAGAATGGGAAACCCTGTATACGTCGCTCGTTTCATCGGCGCCGTAACCGGCCGCGCAATATGAAAGAAAAAGGCCGGAGTTTCGCTCTCCGGCCCCATGCCCCTTGCATTTTAGCGTTGTGATTTCTGACCACTGACCACTGACGTCTGTCTTCAGAACTGAAATGCCGCCTGAATGAAAATTCTGCGTGCCGCCGAACCGGTGGGCGATGCGAACATTCCGCCCGCCAGGCTGGTCGATTTCTCGAAACGGCTTCCCGGCCCCGTGACGCCAGTGGACGAATCCCATGCCGGCGCAACCACACCCGACGGGCTGCCATAGTCGATATCGTTGAAGAGATTCAGCGCCTGCGCGCTGAAGGTGAGTGCGTATTTGCGGCCGGTGTTGGCCATGCCCCATGGGCCGCGCCCGCCGCCGCCGCCGAAAGGTCCACCGAAGCCGCCAAAGCCACCGCCCCCGCGTCCACCGCCATAGCCGCCGCCCCCGCGTCCGCCGCCACCACCTGGAGGAGGACCGCCACCGCTCTGATTCGGACCGCCGGTAGCTTCAACCTTCGGACCGAGTCCCCACGACCGGCTGATGCGAAGATTGACCGCCACTGAAGCCGGAGAATCCCCGATGTTAACTCCGAGCAGCGATTCCCCTGGTACCGGGATCGTGTCGAGGCAGCCGAACGGCGTCATAGCGTATTGCGAGGGCTGCGGCCCGGCAGTTGCCGCGCAGTCTGACGAGGAAACCAGCCCCGGCCGGTCGTTGAAGAAGTTGTCGCCGGCGAGGTCGTTTTCAACCGCCACGTTGAATGGGCGTCCGGCCTGAGCAATCAGGAATGGATTAAACGACAGTCCCCAGGGGCCGTTGTAGGTGCCCATCAGGAACACCATCTGCGGCCTGACGAACCCAGCCCGGCCATAATCCTGCTTCAGGTCGTATGAGTCAGATGGGCTCGAACCGCCTCCGCCATCGGAGTTGGCGCTGGTGACGTTGTAAAAACCCATCACGCTCAGGTTCTTTGTAAACTGTGCCCTCAGGTTTACGATCAGCTGGTTCTGTTTGAACACCGCCTCAGGGAAATACTGGTCTATCAGGGGGCCGACGGATGGATCGGCTGGGTTGGTTGGATAGGGCCGCACGCCGGTCAGCGTCGGACTGCCAAATTGGTAAGTTGCCGGCAGATAGGCATTCGCATCGCGTTGCACCAACTGGTGTACGCCGAGCGAATGCAGATAGGTAAGCGTCAGAGTCGAATTCTTCGTCAGTTGCCGCTCCAGGCTCCCGCCAAACTGCTCGGTGTACGGCGAGTGGTAGGTGGAGATGACGGTTTGGATCTGCGAGCTTACTCCGCTGCCCGTACCGCAGCTCTGCGACTCGGCATTTGCCAGGCTCGTCGGGTCAAAGCAAGTCGGGTTACTGATGACCGTTTGCGTCTGGCTCTTCAACGGATTCCCGTTGAATTGCTCAAGGCCCATTAAGTCGCCGATCCCGAACCGGTCGTAAAAGATGCCGAATCCACCGCGCAACACGGTCTTTGAAACCGCGCCTTTCTTATGTCCGTCCAGGGCGTAAGCAAACGCCACGCGCGGAGCCCAGTCATTGTGGTCGGCAACGTGATTCTGCGTCTCCCAGCGCAAGCCCCCCGAGAGCGTGAGATACGAGCGGAACTTCCAGTCGTCCTGCACGTAGAGCGCGCCGTCAAACACATTTCCCTCGAAGCCCATCGGACCTGTGGTGTAACTGAGCTTGTTGGGCGCATTCACGCTGCCGCAGGTTATGTCGCTTGACGATGGGGCAGTGGGGCAGGCCGTGCCGGTGGCCAGTTTATTCAGAGCGCCGGCATAGTCGTAGACAGTGGGAAAGTTGAAACTGCCATTGAAGTTTCCATCGGTCGAAGTCGCCTGGCGGTTGTCGCGGAGCCACGCGCCAAACTTGATGGCGTGGGCGCCGGCAGACATCGTGGTTATGTTCTGCAGTTCAAAGTGATCGCTGTGACTGTTGTCAACCTGCGAACCGTTGCCGCCGGAAGTGAAGAACCCGGGAACACTCACCATGGGTTCTGTGCTGGTCGGCGTCTCAGTGGAATTGGCGCGCCGGTACTCGAAGCGCGTCTCGTTCACCACCCGCTCGCTGATCACATGAGAATCGCTCACCTGCACCGTGTGTTCGGTCGAATCCGAGGTAGAGTTCTGCGAAGGCAGCGACGTAGAACCGATCGAGCCTGTGGAGCTGTTACGGAAATACTGGTAGCGCAGGGTGAGCGTGTTCCTTTGCCCAAGCTGAAGATCGATCCGGGGCGACACATTGGTATGCGTGGACGGGTTAAACAGGCTGCCCGCGAGCGCGGCGATGTCGCCCGTGTTTCCGTTTATCGTCGGGACATAGTAGACGCCCGACGGCGAATCCTGGTCGGCGGTTTGAACCGTGTAGATGCTGGCGTCCTGGTTGTTGCGCTGTTCAATACTGAAGAAGAATGAGGCCCATTTTGAGAGCGCGCCGCTGACGGTTCCATTGGCCTGAATGCTGTGATAGGCCGGAATTACCTCGGTGAACGGGTTCCCTGTGTTGAAAGCATCGTCGTTGCCCTGAACAAAGAACCGGCCGTGCAAAGTATCGGTTCCGGGCTTGGTAAGAATCTCGATGCGCCCGTAGCCCAGGCGGTCGAACTCTGCGGAGAAGGGGTTCTGATTGATGCGGATCTCGCGGATTGCCGACTTTGGAGGCAATTGCCCGCCGGTGAAGCCGTCAATGTAGATCTGGCCGCCATTCGGGCCAGCCGAGGGACCGGCCAACGCGGTCAGCTCGTTGGAGAGTTCGTCGGGGTCATCCGACAGCGCATCCAGGTCGCTGCCTTTGAGCACAATCGAGTTGGAGTTCTGGCCGGCTTCGACGCTTACCTGCGGCGCGCCTTCATCGCTCACCACCACCTGCTGTTGCGCTTCCTCGATCGCCATTTTGATGTCGACATTTTTGGTCTGGCCCGCGGCCAGCGGAATCGGCGTGGAAACAAATGTGGCAAAGCCCTGAAACGTGGCTTGAATAATGTAGCTGCCCTGCGCCAGCCCCCGCACCGAGTAACCGCCTGCGGCATCGGCGCTGGTTTGCGCAACCTTGGCGCCCTTGGCCGTTGTCACCGTGATCTGCGCGCCCGGAATTAACGCACCGGTCGGGTCGGCAATGTGGCCGTGAAGAGTTCCGGTAGCGGCCGGCGCGGCGGTCGCGGTGGCCTGGGCGCCACCAGACGGTCCGGCAACCTGGGCCCGCGCCATCACCCCAACCACGGCCAGCGCCAATGCGAGAACAATATGAACAAAGCAACGAACTCTTAAGTACACGTTTCCTCTCTTTTTCCTTGACCAGCCTGTGATGGCCTCTATTGGGCTGCTTCCGGCGTGCTCGATCCCATGCTCCAGTTCGAAAGCAGGTCCTGGCTCGCCGGAGCTTCAAGCAGCGGCTCAACGCCTGCCAGCACCGTGATGGCGGTAACCTCCGACTCGCCCTGCGTTGAAACCAGCATGACCGCCTCGCCCTTTTGAAGATCGCTTAGCTGAATCGTGGGCGCCCGGCTAAGCGCCTGGGAAAGGTCGCCCGTGCCGCCGCCTGCACCGCCCCCGGCGCTGCGCTGACCGCCCTGCCAGCCGCCACCGCCGTTTCCTGCCCCACCGCCGGCTGCGCCACTACCTCCAGCGCCATTGCCCGTTCCGCTGCCAGCGCCAGCGTTCTGCGGCCGGTTTGCTCCGCCACCATACGCTCCTCCACCGTACCCGCTCGGAGTCTGCCCCTTGAGCCTCATTGCAATAAACTGCGCCATGCGGTCCGGCAAGCGGCGCATCTGTGTCTCCGCTCCCATGTGGATCGTCACCTGCTTCTTCGTTACCAGGTCCTTCACCACGAGGGTCTTGTTTGCCGGATCGATCGAACTGATCGTCCCTGAAATATTGCGAAATCCTCCCGAAACCACTTCATCGGCAGTGAGAGTGTCCGCACTCTTCTGGCCCCTTGCGCGCAACTGGTCGCCCGGTTGAATCGCCGTAATGGGCGCGGTCACCGCCTCATCAAAACGAACCGAACCCGGAGCGTAACGTTTCAGAATGGTTGCCTGAGTCGTCTTTACCGTCACCGTCTGCGCGGTCGGTCCGGCGCCGGCTGACAACACAATGACGCCCGATGAGGTATCGACGCTCTTTACCAGGCCGCCCACCCCGCGCTGCCACTCTTCAGCTTCTTGCTGTTGCTTTTTCTGAACGTCAGTCGCCTTGATGGCAACAACGCGCAACGCAGCGGGCACAGCCGACGTCGAGTTGGGGTCGAGGTTCACAAGAACCCGGTCGCCAACCGCCAGATCGATGTACTGCATATCAACCGCGGCGCTCAAATTGGTTTGCCCTGGCTCAACGCGCTTGAGGATTGCGTTCGCGGGCACCTGGACCTGCCGCGAATCTCCCTGCGTAGTCTTCACGGTCAGCGTGTCGCCGTTGATTGACGTAATGGCGCCCAGGAACTTGTCGGTCGCGGTCTGCTGGGCCGTCGCAAACTGCGCGGCCAGACACAGTACCAATGCCACCAGAGCCGCTGAAAACGTCTTCGGGATCTTGTTAGTCCTCGTCATAAGTCTTTCTTTTTCAATCGGGATATTTCCTCTTTGGGGGCCGGAACGTCGCCGTCCCCTTCGTTTGTAGACGGTAAAGCCTTCAAAAAAGTTGGTTCTCCGCCCGTTATCTGAAAGTGCACGGGTTGAGCCACGCCAGCGAGGCCCCGTTATTCAGACGGTATTGAGTCACCACTCGCTCAAGAGCCAGCGATGCACCCATATGTGCGGCTGCCGCAATGAACTATCAAACTGGGCTCGTGTGTTGGAATGATCACGAAATCGAGACTCGCAGTCGAGTGATGTAAGTCACTCACTGTTCTGCTGAGACCCCACCATAATGAGATGTCGATCACATGTCCCTGCCCATTGCCTAGCCCGGATGTGATCGACCCTGACCCATCTGGGCCATTGAAGTGCCGATATCTGTCGAAGGAAGATGCCAATATGCCGACTAGACCATTCGACAACTCAAATCTGGCAAGCGTTGTAGTTCCCCGCCTCTCACGCTCACTCGAGATGAGTTCTCTGTCTGTTCCATTGCTGCAGTGCGCCGAGCGCGTAGATAGGGGCACGAGCCCCAGCATGGAGTGGCCGGCTGATGCAGTCGTCGAGGGCCGGGCCGTCTTCAAGGGCGTGTGCTGGGCGCTGGCGATTGAGGGAGCCACCGCGATTTGCATTTACGGCCTGTGGCACTTCTGGAGCCTTATCCGTTAGACCGGAGCCTACCGCCCCGTCAATTCCGCCGTTTCAAGAAACGTGTATTTGCCTGAGGGCGAAGGAACCACGTTGGTTACGCATACGTGACCTGCCCGAGAATCACCGCCCTCGACGCGCCGGTAGCAGCCGGCACATTGCCCGGCATCCGGTGCCAGGTTTGCCATGCGAGCAGCGCGAAAGCCGCGGCCTCCTTGGCTTCGGCGGGCAGGCCGAACTCCTCAGGCGCACGCATCGTGCAACCCAGCGTCTCCAGGCGCGCCGCCAGCATTCGCATCAAGATTCCGTTGCGCGCACCGCCGCCCGAAACGATGTAGTCCACCGGCTTGCCCTCCATTTGTGGCCTTGCGAACAGCTCATAACTAAGCGCAATGCTCTCGGCCGTCAGCGCAGTCGCCGTGGCCACTGCATCCTCGCCGCGCTTGCTCAGCTTCCGGCACTTATTCAAAAAGTCAGCGGCGTAAGCCTTGCCGAACTGTTCGCGACCGGCCGTGCGTGGAGGCGCGAGCTTGAAGTAGCGATGACGAAGCGCCTCCTTCAGCACCGGCTCGAGCACTGTGCCGCGCGCTGCAATCGCTCCATTGCGATCGAACGGTTGGTCAAACAGCTCCTGCGCCAGCCAGTCGATCACCATGTTGCCTGGCCCAGTGTCGAAGGCGACAAGCTTTTCCGGTCCTGCGCCGGCTGGAACTGCAGTGAGGTTGGCGATGCCGCCGATATTCTGCAGGACGCGACCCCGCTTGTTGTTGGCGAAATAAGCGTAATCCAAAAGCGGAACGAGCGGAGCTCCCTCGCCGCCCGCAAGCATATCCGCCGGCCTGAAGTTTGAAACCACAGGCACGCCGATGCGCTGAGCAATCGCCTGCGCCTCGCCCAGTTGCCACGTACACGCGAAGTTGCGGCCGGCATAAGCCTCTGCGCGCGCCTGGTGATACAGCGTCTGTCCGTGGCAACCGACCAGGTCAATCTTCACTCGGCCGTTCCGCTTGAGTGTTTCGTCCACGGCTTCGGCGTACGCAATGCCCAGCCGCCAGTTGAGCCTCGCAAGTTCCGCGGTCGAGATCGATTCGGCATTCATCGCATCCAGCACCGCGCGGCGCAACGCCTGCGGAAACTTGAACGCCTCATGTGCGATGAGCTTGAGCGAAGGCTGATTGCGCTTGGGCGTAATCCTCACCACCGCCACATCGATCCCATCGGCCGATGTGCCGCTCATGATTCCTGCAACCGTCATTGCGCGCGCGGTCATGAGGTCTCCGCCGGCGCAGCGGCCCTCGGATTGATGGCGTCCGTCTCGCTCCCCGCAATCAGATCGCGGAAGCGCGCGATGCGATTTCGTAGTGCCTCAAGTTGCTTGAGAGTCAGAGCACGGAGTGCCCCGCGTGCGTAAAGGCGTTGACGCTTGCGCTTCACTTCCACGGCTCGGTTCAGCAACAGCTTGCGAAATGCGGACGATCGCTCGGCCTCGCTCAGCAGTGCCTCATAGCTGCGCAGAATCAGTTCGGGGCTATGGCAAATCTCCAGCAGGTCGCTGCCGGCAACCACCGCCGCAATCGCCGCCTGATCGACCGGCAAAAACTTGAGAATGCCGCCCATCTCCAGATCGTCAGAGAGAATAATGCCGCGATAGCCGATCTTCTTGCGCAACACGCTTGTGATCCAGAAGGCCGATGCGCTGGCCGGCCGCACCTTGCCCGGCGTAGCGGGATAGGCCGCATGATTCATCATGATCATCGGCATCTCCCGGTGCAGCTCTCGATAGGGTACAAGGTCTTCGTTCCAAATCTGCTTCCACGTGCGGTCGATCTCCGGCATCACAAAATGCGTGTCGCCGGACGCGCCGCCCAAGCCCGGGAAGTGCTTGCCGCAACCCGTAACTCCATGCGCTCGAAGGCCGGCCAGAAACTCCTGCGCATACGCCGTCACCTCTGCCGCGTTGGCTCCCGGCGGACGCGAGCCCAGCACTTCAGCCGCTTCAGGCAGCGCCAGGTCCACCACCGGCGCAAGCGTGGTGTTGAACCCGAATGCAGCAGTTGCGCGTGCAATCAGCTCGCCGTGCTCGCGCGCCAGCCGCGGCCTTCGCAGCTTACGCATGGCCTCGCCAACTGCCTGCGCCGACGGCAGCAGGGCCAGCGCATCGCGCACGCGGTTCACGGTGCCACCTTCAATGTCGACGCAGCGCACCGCATGTGTCGCGCAGGAACTCGTTACTTCATCGAGCAGCGCCCGCGTCTGCGCTGCATCTTTAATGTTGCGCTTGAAGAGAATTACGCCTCCGGGCCGCACCAGCTTGAGCCACGCGCGCTCCACGCCCGTTGGCTCCGCGCCTCCCAGCCCAACCACCAGCAAACTCCCCGCCGCCTCACGCAAACTCTCCATGCGTCCCTTAGTCCCTCAGTCCCTTAGTCCCTTAGTCCCTGTCTCTTTTAATTCCTGCTGCAATTCCTCAAGCAGGTTCAGCGCCTGCAGTGGCGTGAGCGAGTTCACATCGGTGGCTTCAATGCGATCCACAATCCGCTGCGAGAGCGGCGTAAAGATGGTGAGTTGCATGGGCTCCGCAGCCGTTTCTACTTGCACGCTCTGCTGTTCCTGTCTTTCATGCTGGCGCAATACATGACGCGCGCGCTCAATCACGGTAGGGGGCAGGCCAGCCAGTTTTGCCACGTCGATGCCGTAACTCTTGCTTGCCGCGCCCGGCTCGATATTGTGCAGAAAGACGATGCCGCCCGCAGCCTCCTTCACTCCCACGCGCAAATTGCGCACTCGCGGCAGCTTCTCAGCCAGCATGGTCAACTCGTGATAGTGAGTGGCAAACAGCGTGCGCGCGCCGGTCTCGGCGTGCAGGTATTCGACCGTTGCCCACGCCAGGCTGAGCCCGTCGAAGGTCGCCGTGCCACGGCCCATCTCGTCAAGCAGAATCAGCGACCGCCGCGTGGAAGTATTCAGAATGGTCGCCGTCTCGGTCATCTCAACCATGAAAGTCGATCGGCCCCGCGCCACATTGTCGCTGGCGCCGATCCGGGTATAGATGCGGTCGACGAGCCCGAATCGCAGGCTGTCTGCCGGCACAAAGCTGCCCATCTGCGCCATCAGCACAAGCATCGCCGCCGTGCGCAGATAGGTGCTCTTGCCGCCCATGTTCGGCCCGGTGATCAGCAACAGGCTGGGCCCATCCTCCGTTGCGCTCAGGTAGAGATCGTTCGCAATGAACCGTCCCTCGCGGGTCTCTTCTATCCACTTCTCAATCACCGGATGCCGCGCCGCGACAGCTTCGAGCACTGGCTCTGTGTCGAGTTTCGGCCGCGAATATCTGCGCGCAGCCGCCAGGTGCCCAAAGCAGGCCAGCAGATCGGCCTGGGCGACAGCGGATGAGCTTCGCCGGATTCTTCCTGCCGCTTCCAATACCTTCGTCCGCAATGATGCAAAGATACGCTTCTCGATCTCGATGCACCGATCGTGCGCCGATAGAATCTTGCGCTCGTATTCCTTCAGCTCCGGAGTAGTAAACCGCTCCGCATTCACCAGCGTTTGCTTGCGCTCGTAGTCGGCCGGCGCCAGCGCCAGGTTCGCCTTTGTGATCTCGATATAGTAACCAAACACCGAGTTGTAGCGCACCTTCAGCGATCCGATACCCGTCCGCTGCCGCTCGCGATCCTCGATGGCCGCAATGGCCTGGCGGCCGCTCGTCGAGATCGATCGCAGCTCGTCAAGTTCCGCGTCCACTCCCGCCGCAACGGCTCCTCCATCGGCGAGTGTCAACGGAGGCTCGCTCACAATGGTCTGCGCAATCCGCGCCGTCACATCTTCGAGCGCGTCAAGACGAGCCGTAATCTGCCGCCACGCGGGCGCCGTCATCGCATCCAGGGCAACCTTCAGTGCGGGCAACTTGGCCAGGCTCGCGCCCAATGCCCGCACATCGCGCGGCCCGGCAGAATCCAGGCTGATGCGCGCCAGCAGCCGCTCCAGGTCGAGAATCCCCGCAAATGCCCGCCGAATCTCCTCTCGCCTCACCAGATCGCCGTGCGCCTCGGCCACCGCCTCATACCGCAACTCGATCGCCGCCGCGTCATTCAGCGGGCGCAGAATGGTGGCGCGCAACATTCGCTTGCCCATCGGCGTCAGGCATGCATCCATGGTGCGAAACAGCGTTACGCGCTCGTCCTGTCCCTGGAAAAGCGGCTCAACCAGTTCGAGGTTTCTCACCGTCACCTGGTCAAGCTCGAGCGAGGTTGAGTGTTCTTCAAAGCGCAGCGAATCGATATGCAGCGCCTCGTTCTTCTGCGTGGTGCGCACGTAATGCAGCACCGCACCGGCGGCAATGGCCGCAGCCTCGTGGCCGCTCAGCCCGAATCCCTCCAGCGTGCGCACATTCAGTTGCCGTTCAACCAGCGGAATCGCAAAGCTCGGCGTCCACACCCAGTCCTCCACCCGGGTGCGCGCCGCGATCCGCTCAAGCTGCGCCGGCGGTTCCGCGCTCGCCGCCAGCAGCACCTCGCGCGCTCCGGCCACCAGAATCTCTTCGACCGCCTCCTGCCGCGCCGCCGCCCCGCGAAACTCCGCCGTCCGAAACTCGCCCGTCGAAACATCCAAAAGCGCCACTCCGCAGACCACGTCAGTTGGGTGCCCCATCCTAGCGGGGTGGTTTTTCCCGCCAGGGTGGGAGGGATCTGGCTCAGCCTCGGAACTGCGCGTTCCACCAACCTCGCACATCGCCGCCAGAAAGTTGTTCTGCTCGGGACTGGCCGTCGGGTCCAGCGCCGTCCCCGGCGAAAGCACGCGCGTGACCTCGCGCCGCACAATCTTCTTCGTGAGCTTCGGATCCTCCATCTGGTCGCACAGCGCAATCCGGTAGCCCTTCCTGAGCAGCCGCGACAAATACCCCTCGACCGCATGAAACGGCACGCCGCACATGGGGATGCTGCGCTCTCGATCGCGTGCGGTCAGCGTCAGCTCCAGCTCGCGGCTGGCAATGGCCGCATCGTCATAAAAGAGCTCGTAAAAATCGCCCATGCGGAAGAACAGCAACGCGTCAGGATTCTGGCGCTTGGCCTCGGTCCACTGCCGCATGAACGGTGTAAGTTCTTGTGCGTCCTTATCTTTGCGCGCGGGCAGGGAAGTGAGGGCAAACTCTCCCGAGGGTGTCTGTTCATCCGGCAGCGTTGAGCCGTTCAGGAGGGTGGGCTCGCCCGGCGCGGCATCCGCCGGCAACGGCAATTCAGCAGCTACGGATTGTTCTTCTTTCCTGATCACGTTGCCTTCAAGAGTATCGCGCTCAGGTGAGGATTTCCGGGTCGCCAATTCCTGCGCGCAACCGGATCGCCAATCCCCGGTGACGAAGCAACCGAACGCTAACTCCTGCAGCGTCATATGGTGATTTGCATCACAGTATACTGGCTGGTTACACCTTAACGTAAACCTTGCCATGTACCTTCTTTGGCTACGAGTTGCGGCCATTCTTTACGCGGCGGGAGCCTTCGCGGTCTTCCCGGCGGTTCTCTACTCCCGGGAGCGCTGGCGCAAGTGGTGCGTTCACCTGGGGGGCATGGCGTTTTTCTTCCACTTCGTCTCGGTCGTGGAAATGCTTGTCCAAGCCCATCGGCTCATGCCCGTGGGCGAGCACGAAATTGAGTCCCTGCTGGGGTTTGCGGTAGCCGGCATTTTCTTCCTGGTCTGGTGGCTCTACGACGGCATCTCCCTTGGAATCTTTGCCTTACCGGCCACGTTCTTCCTGGTTCTCATCCCCGCACTGGGTCCCAACCGCTACCAGTTCCCCAGCCAGGGCGTTTACGATGCCTGGCTTGTCGCCCATATCATCGCCCTCTTGCTGGCCTACGCGGCGCTCTTTTTCAGCCTCGTAGCCTCAATGCTCTACCTCGCGCTGGAGCGGCGCATTAAATCCAAGCTCAAACCCGGTAAGACTTCGAAATGGGGCTCGTTCGAATGGCTGCCGCCGCTCGACACCCTGGAGCGCGTCGCCCTGGCGACCCTCGAATTCGGATTCCCTTGCATGACCGTCGGCCTCATCCTCGGCTCGGTCCTGGTGCAGGAGACCTCGGTCGGCGCATCCTACTTCCTCAATCCCAACATCCTGGCCGCCTACGTTATGTGGGCCATCTACGTCACGCTGCTCTTTGTCCGCCGCGGCGCCGGCCTGCGCGGGCGCAAGGCCGCCTACGTCTCAGGCGCCGCACTTGTTGTGATGATGGCCGTCTGGTGCGTCAACTTCTTCAGCCAGGTTCAGAGGTTCGGTCCCCGATGACGCTCACTCTCATCGGCGTCAATCACAAGAGCGCGCCCATCGCGCTGCGCGAGCGCGTGGCCATCTCGCGTGACGAGCTGGCTGACACCACGCGGGCCCTGGCCGCCATGCCCGGCGTAGCCGAATGCATGATCGTCTCCACTTGCAATCGGGTTGAGATGCTGGCCGCTGTCGAAGGCGCTGATGTGAACGTGAGCAGCTTCCTGGCCGACCACTTCGGCGTTGAGCCCAAATTGCTGAATCCTCACCTGTACGAGTATCGCGACAAGGATGCGGTTTCGCACCTCTTCAGGATGGCCGCCAGCCTTGACTCGATGGTTGTGGGCGAGCCGCAGATTCTTGGACAGGTGAAGGAAGCCTTTGCCGTGGCCCGCGCCGCGGGAACAGTCGGCGGGCATCTTGACCACCTGTTGCAAAGTGCATTCTCGGCG
This sequence comes from uncultured Acidobacteriaceae bacterium, assembly GCA_963808695.1. Classification (GTDB taxonomy): domain Bacteria; phylum Acidobacteriota; class Terriglobia; order Terriglobales; family Acidobacteriaceae; genus Telmatobacter. Next base: position 122,217 of record CAWEHF010000002.1, on the reverse strand, counting down.
GCCAAGAAAGCTCGCTCCGAGACGGGAATCGGTTCGAACTCCGTCTCCATTGCCTCGGTCGCCGTCGAGCTGGCGCGTAAGATCTTCGGTTCGCTCAATGGCCGCACCGTCTTCCTGGTGGGAGCCGGCAAAATGAGCGAGCTGGCCGCGCGCCATCTGGTTCAACAGGGCGTTGGCGCCATCATGGTTTCAAACCGAACCGCCGAACGCTCCCGCCGCATGGCTGAGGAGTTCGAAGGCCGCGTCAAGCCTCAGGTAGTGGATTTCGGGCAGCTTTACGAAGCCGCCGCCAGCGCCGACATCGTCATCAGCTCCACCGGCGCGCCGCATCCCATCTTCCGTCGCGAGCATGGGCAGCGGTTTCTGCACGCCCGAAAGAACCGTCCCATGTTCTTCATCGACATCGCCGTCCCGCGTGACGTCGATCCCGAGATGAACAAGCTCGACGGTATCTTTGTCTACGACATCGACGATCTGCAGCAGGTAGCCGCGTCGCACCTTGAAGAGCGCGGCCGCCAGGCTCTCGATGCCGAGAGCATCATCGCCGCCGAAGTCGAGCGCTTCCACGAACGCCAGCGCACCGTCAATGCCGGGCCGGCCATCGTCGCCCTGCAGCGCAAGGCCGAGGAGATTCGCGTGGGCGAGATCGAGCGCATTCACAAGCGGCTGGGTACGCTCACGGCTGAGCAGATGGCCGCCGTCGAAGCACTCACCCGCGGATTGGTCAACAAATTCCTGCATCCCCCCATGCAGGCGCTCAAGCAGGCAGCGCGCGAGGGAGACTCCACGCGGCTCGATATGCTGTGCGAAACCTGGTCTGTCTCTACCGCCCCGCCGGCGCAAGCGCCGGAAGCAGAGCCCCAGGCCGCAAGCGCCGAACCCGGGCCGGAAAAGTCCGTCCCCGAACAACATATGGAGTCGCACCGATGAACCTACGCATCGGCAGCCGGGGGTCGCAACTTGCTCTGTGGCAGGCTAACCACATTGCCGACCTGCTGCACTCACAAGGTCATGCCGTCGAAATCGAGATCATCAAAACCACCGGTGACCGCTTGCAGGAGATTACCTTTGCCGAGGTCGGCTCCAAGGGCATGTTCACCAAGGAAATTGAGGAAGCCTTGGCGAGCGGGCGTGTCCACCTGGCCGTTCACTCGCTCAAGGACCTGCCCACCGATTTGCCTGAGCAGTTCGCCCTTGCAGCAGTTCCACCGCGTGTCGATCCCCGCGACGCGTTCGTCTCGGCAAAGTACACGAGCCTGGCATCTCTGCCCCAGGGCGCGCGTGTCGGCACCAGCAGCCAGCGCCGCCGTGCGCAGCTTAAGGCGCTGCGGCCCGATATCGAAGCCATTGAATTCCGAGGCAATGTCGACACCCGCCTACGCAAGCTGGGCGCTGGGCAAGTCGATGCCATCCTGCTCGCTGCTGCCGGCCTCGACCGGCTGGGCCGCACCGATTGGATTCGCGAGCGCCTCGACCCCAGCATCTTCTGCCCCGCCGCCGGACAGGGCGCGCTGGGCATTGAAACCCGCAAGGACGATTACGGCATCATTGAAGCTCTCGCGTTCCTCGACAATCCCGACACGCGTTTTGCCGTCACCGCCGAGCGCGTAGCCCTGGCTGCACTCGGCGGCGGCTGCCAGGTTCCCATCGGCATCCACTGCCGGCAGAATCTGTCAAACATACGCAGCGATGGCAGCGACGGCCCGCACGACGAGATCTACGGCGTTGTGGCCTCGCCCGAAACCGGCGCCATCGTTCGCATCTTCCACACCATGCCGCGCGATCACCATGATCCAGTCGCGCTGGGCCGCTGCGCCGCAAAGATGCTGCTCAACCAGGGCGCCGGCGCGTTACTGACGCCCATTGCAGGAGCCGCCAAGTGAGCTTGCCGCTTGCCGGCCGCCGCGTGCTGGTGACGCGTGCCGCTCACCAGGCGGGCAAACTCTCGATCGCACTGCGTGAGCTTGGTGCGACTCCTGTCGAGGTTCCCGTACTTGAGATCCAGCCGCCTGAGAGCTTTGGGCCGCTCGATCACGCAATCCGCTCACTCGATTCCTACGATTGGCTGATCCTGACCAGCGCTAACGCCGTGAAAGCTCTTGTAGAACGCTCGGCCAGCCTCGGCACGGCCTTCGAACAGGCCGCGCTGCCCCAGATCGCGGCCGTTGGTGCTGCAACCGCATCCGCAGCCCGCAATGCGGGGTTTTCTGTCGCGCTGGTGCCTGAGAACTACGTGGCCGAATCGCTGGTCAAGGCAATCGCCGGACATGTTACAGGGAAGAGGACACTCCTCGCCCGCGCCGCCGTCGCCCGCGATGTGATTCCAGACGCCCTCCGCGCAGCCGGAGCTATCGTCGACGTTGTCGACGCTTATCGCAACGTGACGCCTGAGGCCGCCCCCGGCCTCTTACGCGCCGCTCTCCAGCAGGGAATCGATGCGGCGACATTCACCAGCTCCTCGAGCGTCACGCACCTGGCCGAAGCTGCCCGTGCCGCAGGTATCGCGTTTCCATTGGCCTCGGTCGCCGCCATCTCCATCGGCCCCGTTACCAGCTCCACGCTCCGCGAACATGGCTGGGAACCAGCCGCCGAAGCCAGCCCCAGCGACATTCCCGGCCTGGTTGCTGCGCTCGCCAAGTACTTCGGCTCAATTTGATCAAATGCCCGCTGACTCGCTGACTTGGTGACCCGCTCGCTTTTCAGTAGACGCCGTCGCCTGCGCCGCACTAAAATCCGCCTCAACCTGAAATCGCGCCGAACTTTGAGGAGGGAATATGGGAATGCTGTTTCATCCCGTGCATCTGATGCTGTTCTTTTTCATCGGAATATTGTTTCTCATTCCGGCGATCTTCTATCTGCTCACGCTTCAAAACGCACTGGGCAAATGCGCTCCGGTTTCGAGAACCATGGAGCCGGGAATGGTCTGGCTTCTGCTCATTCCGATCTTCAGCTTGATCTGGAGCTTCTTCGTTGTCATGGGCCTGGCAAAGTCGCTTGGCAACGAGAACCGGCGGCGCGGCATCCCGTGCCCCGATCCGCTGCCCGGACAGACCATCGGAATGGCCATGTGCATCTGCGGCTGCTGTGGAATCATCCCAATCATCAACTTTCTCGCCGGTCCAGCCGCCTTCGTCTTGTGGATTGTCTATTGGGTGAAGATTGCCGAATTCTCGCGCATCCTCAATCTTCCGCCTGCCGCGATCCCGGCTCCTTCAGCGTACCAGGGCCGATGAGACCAGCCCGTTGACTCGCTGACTTGCTGTCTTTTCAGCTCTCCCAGGTCTTGTCTTTCGACCGGCACAGCGTCTCCAGACTGCACTCGCTGCACTTCGGCTTGCGCGCCATGCACACCTTGCGGCCGTGATGGATGATCTGGTGGCTGTAGCCGATCCAGCGATCCTGCGGCAGCACGCGCATCAATTCCTGCTCCACTTTTTCTGCGGTGTCGCCCTTGGCCAATTCCAGCCTGCGCGATATGCGGAAGACATGCGTGTCGACCACCACTCCCTCGGCCCTGCCAAAACTCACGCCGAGAACCACGTTAGCCGTCTTGCGCGCCGCGCCTGGAATGGTGATGAGCTCGGCGAGTGTCTGCGGAACCTGCCCGCCAAACTCCTCCGTCACCATCTTCGCCGCGCCCAGAATCGACTTGGCCTTGTTGCGAAAGAATCCAGTTGTGCGAATCAGCTCTTCGATCTGGATCTGTGTGGCCTTGGCTATAGCCGCCGGGGTAGGGAAGCGCTGGAACAGCTCCGGCGTCACCATGTTCACGCGCGCGTCGGTGCACTGCGCCGAAAGAATCGTCGCCACCAGCAGCTCCCACGGCGAACTGTGCGTGAGCGCGCACTGTGCGTTTGGGTAAGCCTCATCCAGCGCCTTCAGAATAGCGGCCACGCGTTCCGGAGCAAGCGGGCCACGTATTCTCTGCGTCATTTGAACAGATTTGACCGTCGCGGTCCGATTCTTCCGACGTTTCTTCTTGCTAATCTTCTTTTCAGTCATTTTCCTTCTCGGGTTGAGCGCTGCAGGTAGGCGTTACTAATAACCTGACTGGTTCAACGTTTGAAAGGACGCGAGTGCAAGAATACATTCAACCTGGCATGCTTTCAAAATGCGTCACCGCAGGCTCGCTTACATTCGCGATAATGAATGCTTCTTGCGCAATCGCGCAGCAGGCGCCGGCCGCTGCGGCGGTAGAGCAGCAGCCCAGCTTCGAAGTGGCGACGATCAAACCGAGCAGGCCGGAGAATGGGGATCGAAACTGGGACGACTCCTCAGGCCGCCTCTCCATCGAAGGCTATACCCTTCGGCAGATCGTCAAAGTAGCCTACGGCCTCAAATCCGATTCGCAGGTCCTAGGTGGCCCCAAGTGGATCGAGACCGATCGTTTCGACATCGTAGCCAAAGCCGACGACGCTGAAACCCTGAAGATGCAGAGCATGAACCGAAAGCAATGGGGCAAAGAGCGCAGTCTCATGCTTCAGTCGCTCCTGGCAGATCGTTTTCAGTTGAAGGTAAGCCCGGGCGTCCGAACCATCCCGGTTGATGCGCTGGTCGCCCGAAAGTCAGAATCAAAGCTCACACCGTCGTCGTCCGAAGAGAAGAATCACAGTCTCTCAGTACATAATGGCGCTATGACGGCAACTGCGATTTCCATGGATAGTCTCGCCGATTTTCTTTCCACGCAATTCGAGATCGGCGACCGCGTGGTCGTCAATCGAACCGGCCTTACAGGCGACTACGACTTCAAGCTGAATTGGACTAGCGACCGCGGCAATGGTATTCCTCCGGATGCCGCCTATCCGGGGCTATTCACGGCATTGCAGGAACAGCTCGGCCTGAAGCTGGAATCGCAAAAAGGTTCGGTCGAAGTGGTCATCGTGGATGCGGCGAGCGAGCCGACATTCGATTGAATGGCCAAACCGATCCTTGAGACGGACGTTCTGTTGCGGGTCATCGCGCACAGCCGCACGCTGCAGCACATTCGCACCCGCAGCGATCCTCATCGTTTGCCCGCCCAGGCATCTTCGGTAATTTTCTTGATTTGCTCGATCGTGAGCCTAGGATACTTAGTAACCATGGACTTTCCAAAATCTGCCGAGCAAAATCGAAAACTTGCAGAGGAGTTAGTTGCATTCTTGCGCAAAAAGATCGGGAACACGAACAGCAGGACAGGATGGACAAGCCGTAATATTTGCCTATTACAGCAGTTCGCAGATAAGAAAGGACTTGGTAGCTTTCCCGATAAAAGAGGCGGCAAAGCCGAGAAGCAGTTTCTCTGGGACTATGTCGCTTATGCCAGTGGAAGGGGTCTCGTCATCGTGGCAGAATCGGAACACGATAATAAGGTGAAGGACAGAGCAGCATTTCAGCACGACTTCGAGAAGCTTTTATATGTCCGTTCTCCCGTGAAGCTCATGTTGTGCTGGGCAAAAAACAAAGGAAAGGCAGAGGAACTATATGGATGGGTAAGCGAGTTCATGAGACCTGTATCCGGGAACCCCACTTGCACTGAATTTTCGCCTGCTGAAGTATTCGTCTTGTACTGCACTTGCTCGGATAAACAGGATTTCGTGTACTGGTTACAGATTCAAGGACAACCGATGCATCGAGCAATCGAAAATGAAGTATTCGTCTCAATGCCTCGCGTCGAAGCGTGAATTGAAGGCAACCCACAGCTTTCCGCTCAGCGTTCCACGTAAATCTGGACGAACGCTGCCCAGAACGCGCTCAGCTTTTTGGGGAGCAGCGGATATCAGGACAGCAGCCGCGCCCGCTTCCCCTGCGCTTTCAGCATCGCCACAGCCTGCTTGTCGAAGCTGACAAACTCTTCTGCGCCGAGCCACTCGCCCTCGTAGGCCATGACCCCGTCGGCAAAGTCGCCGCCCTTATCGAGAATCTCCAAGCCGGCCTCAATGGCGGCACTGTCCGTCTCGACGTTGTCGCCGCTCATCAGAAGGCGAATAGAGAGAGCAATTTCCGCGGCAGATCTTTTATAGAGCCGCCGCATCACCCATACGAATTCACACAGCGCAGGAGTGGACACTACCACAAGATCGGCGCGCTGTAAGGTTTTTGAAGCTATTGGCGATTGGCGCGGGTCATCTTGTAACGCGTCGCGGAGCAATACGTTCGTGTCAGCAGCAATTCTCACCGTATTCCAGCCCAACCGTCGGCGATGGCTTCATTGATCTGTTTGATTGTGAACCGGGGCGTTCCTTTTTTTGCGAGCGATCCGCTGAAAGCAGTAATCGAGCCCTTCGGTGTAACAGGCCGAACTACGAGTCGGCCATTCGGCAGCTTCTCCACGTCGACCTTTTGGCCAGGCACGACTTTGAGATGCCGCAGTAGATCCTGCTTCAGAGTGATCTGGCCTTTTGCGGTTACGGTAAGCGTCGCCATAGAGCCACCTCGATCTCTATGGTAAGGCATAATTACCTTACTGTCGAGCAGCTCGTTTGCCGACGCTACAAATCCACCTTCCCGTTCAGCCACGCCGGCAGCTTCTCAATTGGCAGCCGGATGCCCACGTAAAACTGGCCAAACTGCGCGTAGACGGCGCTCACCTCGTCGAACCGCATCTCGTAGATCAGCTTCTTGAAGGCCACAGGATCGTCGGAAAACAGATCCACGCCCCACTCCCAGTCGTCCAGGCCGATTGACCCCGAGATGATCTGCTTCACCTGGTATCCGTAGCGCCGGCCGATCAGGCCGTGGGCGTGCATCATCTGCTGGCGGTCTTCAAAAGGCACCTTGTACCAGTTCACCTGTTCGCCCCGCTTGCGGTCCATGGGATAAAAGCAGAAGTACTTGGTATCCGGAACCGACGGGTAGAGCCTGGGCGCCATGGCGCGGGACTGCCGCTCCAACGTCGCCTGAACCTCGGCCTGCCACTCGGGTCCGTTGGTTTCGAGGCCCTTGGCTGAGGCTTCCTCATAGGTCTTTCGCGTCGATTCGTACAGTCCAAGTTCGACGACAGACACGTACGAGTGAACCTGAATGAGGAAGTCGAACAAAGGATTGCGCGCCAGGTCGAGCTCCACCTGGTTCAAAGCGCCAAAGTTCTTGCGAAAATGAACCAGGATCAGGTCGCCCTTGTGTCCCAGTTGCGAGTAGAGCGCGCTCCGCATCTGAGCATCGTCGGGCGCGCGTTCAAGCTCGCCCAACAGCCGGGTGGCCTCGCCCGCAATGCGTTCGCGGTCGGCCTTGGGCGTGTTCCACCAGCTTTTCCAGTCAAACCGAAAAAACTGATGCAGGACGCCGGATCCCTCCAAGGTAAGGGGTACAGGGGGAAGCTCAGCCACCGGGGACCTCCAAATTTTCTACTTATCTTTTAAGTCTATCGTATCAAAGAAGTAAGAACGAATTAATGATTGTTCGGTCGAATCTCTCCCCTGGGGTCTATCGACAGGAACAAGCCGGCCACATTGGTTTGTCGATGCACCCTGGCGCCAACACTCCAGGCGAACACGGCACGGCTACTCCCTTTATACTGAAAGGGCTCATGAACGAAAAGATCCTGGCGCTGCTGGTTCAACTCATCACTCAAACCATTCAGGCGGGCGGTTACGCCGGGATCGCAGCGCTCATGGCGTTGAATTCAAGCGGCATTCCCATTCCCTCTGAGCTCATCATGCCTTTCTCCGGGTACCTGGTTTACCTGGGCCGCTTCAACCTGCTTCTGGTGGCGATTGTGGGATCGCTGGGATGCAATCTGGGCTCGGCGGTGGCCTACTGGATTGGCGCCAAAGGCGGACGGCCGCTGGTGGTGCGCTACGGCAAATGGGTCCTGATGAGCCAGCACGACCTCGACCGCATGACCTGGTTCTTCGATCGGTACGGTTCCGTCGCGATTCTGGTGGGGCGCATGTTGCCCGTAGTGCAAACCTTCGTCGCCTTTCCGGCCGGAATCGCCAAAATGGCGCGGCTGCGCTTTCACATTTACACCACCGCGGGCTCCTTGATCTGGTATTCCTGCCTGGCTTGGGTGGGCATGAAGCTGGGTGAACGCTGGCATACCGATCCGCGTCTTGAACAATTGTTTCATCGCTTTCACCTGGTGGTCGAACTGGCAATTCTGCTGGGTGTGGTGTGGTTCGTCTGGTCGCACTTGAATCGCAGAAGGAGCGCGAATGCAGCATAGAAACAACGCGATGCCGGAGCCGTTGGAGAACAGGCCCGCTCGATTTGCCTGCCTCGGGGTCGCGGTGTTCAACTTGATAACTGGTTGAAAATCGGAAAGTGCACGAATCGGATCATTGCAATTCGAAATCATTCATGAAGGAAGGTTGTAAAGGACATGTCGACGGAACAAACAGGCGGCCAAAAGACCGCCGCAGTTGAGCCCGCCAAGGGCAAGCTGGGAGTGATGGTGGTGGGCCTGGGCGCCGTTGCCACCACGATGATCGCCGGTGTTGAAGCCGTGCGCCGCGGGCTGGCCAAGCCCATAGGATCGCTCACCCAGATGGGCACCATCCGCCTGGGCAAGCGCACTGAGAACCAATCGCCTCTCATCAAGGATTTTGTGCCGCTGGCCGATCTGAACGATGTGGTCTTTACCGGCTGGGACATCTTTGAAGACAACGTCTATGAGTCGGCCGCGCACGCGCAGGTGCTGAAGCCCGAAATTCTCGCCCAGCTCAAGCCGTATCTCGAAACCATCAAGCCCATGCCGGCCGTCTTCGATCAGTACTACGTCAAGCGCCTGCACGGAACCCACGTCAAGCAGGGCAAGACCAAGCGCGAGCTCGCCGACCAGGTGATCGAAGATATCCGCGCTTTCCGCAAGACCGTCGATCGCGTGGTGATGATCTGGTGCGGCTCGACCGAAATCTTCCTGGAGCCCACCGCGGTTCACCAGAGCATCCAGAACTTTGAGAAGGGTCTCGAGGCCAACGATCCCGGCATCGCTCCTTCGCAGATCTACGCCTACGCCGCGCTCAGCGAGGGCGTGCCCTTCGCCAATGGCGCTCCCAACCTCACAGTCGACATCCCGGCGCTGGTCTGTCTCTCCAAAAAGAACGCCGCGCCCATCTGCGGCAAGGACTTCAAGACCGGCCAGACGCTGATGAAGACCGTCCTGGCGCCGGCCTTCAAGGCGCGCATGCTCGGCGTCCATGGTTGGTTCTCAACCAACATCCTGGGCAACCGCGACGGCGAAGTCCTCGACGATCCCCAGTCATTCAAAACCAAGGAGGAGTCGAAGCTCGGCTCGCTCGAGTACATCTTCCAGCCCGAGCTTTATCCCGACCTCTACAAGGACCTCTACCACAAGATCCGCATCAACTATTACCCGCCGCGCGGAGACGAAAAAGAGGCGTGGGACAACATCGACATCTTCGGCTGGCTCGGCTACCCCATGCAGCTCAAGGTCAACTTCCTTTGCCGCGACTCGATTCTGGCCGCGCCCATCGCGCTCGACCTGGTTCTGTTCCTCGACCTCGCCAAGCGCTCGCCCGAACTCAGGTCCATCGGCATTCAGGAGTGGCTGAGCTTCTATCTCAAGTCGCCCCAGACCCGCGAGGGGCTCTATCCCGAACACGATCTCTTCATCCAGTCCATGAAGCTCAAGAACACCCTGCGCCACATCATGGGCGCAGACCTGATCACCCACCTCGGGCTCGAGTACTACGACTGAGAACAGGTTCGACAACTAACCAACAAAAAAGCTCCGGCCAAGGCCGGAGCCTTCCTGTCTTAAACCGAGCGCAGCACTACACCATCGCCGCCGTCATCATCCCCACGGTCGGCGCCTCGACGGCCGCTGGAACCACTGCGCCAGCCAGCACCGCCGGTTGCGGCTGCGAGTGCGAGCCCCGCATGAGCCGGTGAACAAAGTGATACGGCGGCCAGGGGCCTGAAAGCTGCATCTGGCATTCGCGCATCATCACCACCGTCGATGCGAACTTGTTGTGGTACCGCTCCACGCATTTGCGATCGATCAGATGAGCAATGTCGAGCACCATCTTGCCGTTTTCTGTCAGCCGGCAACTCACTTCCTCGTCCAGCGGCATAAACAGCCGATGCATCTGAAAGCTGACGGCGCGCGCCCGCGTTTGCCGCTCGCGCGCCCGGGTTGCGTTCTCGCGCAGGTTGGTCAGGTACTCGCGCCCCACTCTTTCGATGGGCATGTGGCGTTCGATCTCCTTCACGCAACAGTCGTCGACAAAGATCTTCAGGTGCATCTCGGTCTTGCCGCGCAGCTTATCGATGTTGCCCAGAAACTGGCGCTGATTGGAGCGGATCGACTTGCGCAGCGAATCATCGTCATTGAATACGGTGCCAAAACGGAAGGGAAGTACCGTGGAATGCTGGAAGCAATCGGCAATGACCCGTGCATGTTCGACGCCGGACTTCTGGTTGAGGGGTTCCTGTGGGTTGTGCTCGCTTACGATCACGGCGAGATCACTGGCGGGATACAAGAAAACTTGATTCCCGCTTACTCCGAGGACCGATTCCATCGGAACAGGTTTACGATGGCGAGCTAATTCAGGAAAGGCTTGCTTTTCCCCAATGCAGTAGGCATACCATGCCATGGCGAGACACTCCATTCGCGCACGCCCTGGCCTGCTGGCGCCGCTTGTTAGTGAAGCTCTGTGAACTTGGGAACAACTGCATGCATAGGTTGGGACAAGATCGCCCCAGAATAGCGACCCTATCGAACTATCCGGAATACTAGTCTCGCGAAAATACGACTGGCAACAGCCGTTGTCACAAAGGCTGTCGAGGTTAGCTGGATTCGGGAAGTTCGAGTTCGTATAATTGAAAACTATATTGATATTAGAAAATAGTTTCCAAAACTGGCGTTTTCAAGCCCTTACGATAACTCAAAAGCGATTTACGAAAGTCTCAACAGTTAAGACACTCTGTTAAAACGTGGTCCGATTGTCCAGGTTTTGAACACCTCATCGCGGAATTGCGCTTCTGACCTCACGGAATAATTCGTCGGATGTGCACAAAGAGCACCACATTCAGCGTCGCCACGGCCGCCAGCAGCACAAGCCCGGCAATGGCAACCAGATTCACCTTGCGGCGCATCTTCTCCAGGCTCGCCGTCAGATTCCGCTGCTCTTCGGCTGCCTCCTCGGCAAGCCTCATTACCGTCTCGAGCTGCTCATCCATCAGTTTCAGTGCTGCGCTCTGCCCTGCCACCTGGGTGCGCAGTTCAACGTGCTGCTTCTCAAGCTGAGCAAGGCCTTCCTGCAATGGCAACACGGTCTGGGCCACCTGCCGCGGCGAAGTCTGTGGGCCGATAAGATTCGAAACTACCGTTCCAATCTGCCCGTCGATCAGCGGCAGAAACTTCTGCGCGAGGGGCAGGATCGTTCGCAGCACGCCTACCGTCTTTTCCAGCGTGGAAGGCTGCTCCACCGGACGCACGATCTGTACCGGCCTGCGAGGCGTTGTTCCGGCGTTCTCGGGTTTCGGTTTCTCGATTGCAACTCCCACAGGTCTCAGCTCTTCCATCCCGTTCATTCTCCGTTCAGCTTGCGCAAATTCTCACTATAGTCGGTTGCGCCGGGTTTGGGCAGGCTTGGTACGGGGCCATCTTGAGGGGTACGGGCTTCAGCCCGTACATAGGCCCAGCAAAATGTTCGCGGGTTTCAGCCCCTGAGAGGAAACCTCTCCAATCCTTCGCGTATCCTCATATCGGAGAAAGAAGCGTGAAATCAGTTTTCGCAAGGTCCGTTCGCAGTGTGCAGGGAAGCATCCTGGCCGGCGTCATCACCATCGGCCCTCTGTTTGTCACTTACCTGATCTTCAGTTTCCTGTTTACGTCGCTGGCCAAGGCTGGGCTGCCGATGGTGCGGTTCTTCGCTTCGGTCTTTCCGCTCGGCTGGTTCAGCAATCCCTTCATGGAGTCGGTGCTGGCCATATTTCTCACCCTGGCCGTGCTCTACGTGGTTGGCCGCATTACCTCCGTGGTCATCGGACGGCAGGCCTTTCGGCTCTTTGAGTCGGCGCTGGAGCGGCTGCCATTCATCGCCAAGGTCTACACGTCGGTACGCCAGTTGATCGATACCATGATGACCACCAAGCCATCGAGTCAGCGTGTCGTGCTGGTCGATTTTCCTATCGTTGGTCAAAAGAGCATTGGTTTTCTGACCCGCACGATGGCTGACGCGGACACCGGCGAGCCCCTTGCCGCCGTCCTGCTTCCCAACGCAATCAACCCCACTTCGGCATTTCTGCAGGTGCTGCCCATGAGCCGCGTAAGCGATACCGCAATGACCATGGAGCAGGCGATGAGTATGCTGCTCACTGGCGGCGCGGTGGGGCCTGAGACAATTCGCTACTCGGCTGGCGCCGCCGCATCCGACGCCGTGAGCGCCGCTTCGCCAACTTCGCTGCCGGAACAACGGTGAATCCCGAATCGCATCCGGCTACTGGCCGCATCCGATTAAACTGAGTACCAAACCATGAAGACCCGCCCTTCGACCATTACCTTGCTCTCCTTCCTGTTTATTGCCATAGGCATCATCTCAACGGGAGTCCGCGTCTGGCAGTTCAACGTTGTTCCGCCCACGCTCCCTGAGGAAGTTGAGATCTACTCTGCGGGCGCGCTCGCCGTCGTTGCTGGGATTTTTTTGCTGCGCGCGAAGAACTGGGCACGCTGGCTGGCCCTGGGCTGGATCTGCTTTCACGTGATTGTCGCGGCCTTTTACCAGCCCCTCGGCCTGGTCATCCACGTGGTATTCGTGGCGCTTCTGGCGTGGTTCCTCTTCCGGCCCGAATCGCAGCAGTGGTTCAAACCCGAGCCCCAAGCAGCGCCGCCGTCAGTTCCGCTTCCACCTGCTCTTTAAAGCTGGTAAACAGGTACGGCTCCTACTCCGCCGCCAGCGCCTCGTCTGCATGCTCGCTCTCTACCGTCACCTTGCGCAGGTTTACGTTGTCGAACTGCGCCCAGATCAGCCCCACAGGAATAATGCTCAGGAACGTGATCAGCAGCAGGGTTGCGCCACAGGCCGTCGCGGCCTCTGGCGAGGCACCCAGAATCGCAGCCAAAGCCACAGCCACCAGTCCGATCTGCGAAAACCACCCGATAACAGGCAACTGAAATACGCTGGCTCCGCCGCTGGCAATCATCAGCAGAATGCACTTGGGCGGGGTAATCGCCACTAGCGCAGGGCTGGCCACAAACGCTTTGCACCCCTCGAAATAGGAAAGCGCAATGAGGATCCACATCGAAATCGACAAGCTTGCCGCGGCCGCAAAGTCAGAGAACGAGCGCATCGTGTCGAGCCCCGAGTGAAACGTGCGAATCTTGTTCCCAACGGCATGTCCCAGGTTCTTTGAAATCAGCCCAAAGCCTAATTCCAGAAAGGAGGCCACCTTTTCACCAGCCAGACGGACAGCAACCAGGAAAAGCGCACCGAGGAGTGTGAAAACCAGCCCTCCGTACCGCACCACGAGCAGCGCGAGGAACGGGCTGTGATGCGTGAGCTTGGCCATCACACCTGCGTGGGTGGTTCCGCGAATGATCTGGTCGGCAGGTATCCAGAACATGGCGACGGAGAAGATCAGCGCCATCGAACCCGCGTCGAGCAGGCGCTCGACAATGTAAACAGCAAGCTGCGAGCTCACCGGCAGGCCGGTCTTGCGCGCCACCAGGTACGGCCTCACCAGGTCGGCAACGCGACCGATGAGCGCCACCGCGGTAAACCCCATCACCTGCGACCCGAGCAGAGTGAGGGGAGCAATTCTCTTGTTGTGCCGCACCAGCAGCGCCCAGCGCACTGAGCGGAAGAAGTAACCGGAGTAGATGCATGCCGTGGCCAGCGCGATCAACCGCCAGTCAGCCTGTGCAACCTGCCGGCGGAATAGCCCGAAATCGAAGTGGATTCTGTCGCGGCCCCAATAGGCAAAGCCGGCGAGAAGCGCCAGAACGACCAACCCCAGAATCCACTGTCCCTTTTTCAAGACTTCTCCGTCTGCCATGGGACTCATCCAGTAATTCGGCCCGTAACTTGAATGTCCCTGGCTGCCCGCATTCGTCGCGTTCCAAAACTGTGCCTGAGGCACAACAAATAAGGCTCGTGGAACGGCTGTATAGAAGAGTGTAAAGGATGGAGCGAAAGGGAAGAATTATCGAGACTACCTGGTTCCCGATGCCTGCGTTGCCCGCGTCACCTGTCTCTGCTGCGCTTCGCGCGCCAGCACCCGGCGATTAAACTCGTGAATCACCCGCGCCACATACGCCCGCGTTTGGCTGTAAGGAGGAACGCCGTGGTACTTATCAACGGCTGCCGGTCCGGCGTTATAAGCCGCCAGCGCCAGGGCAAGATTGTCGTTATAACGGCTGAGCAACGCGTCCAGATAGGTTGATCCTCCACGCACGTTCTGGTCGGGCGCAAAGCTGTCGCTCACCCCGAGTTGGTTAGCGGTCTGTGGCATCAGCTGCATCAGCCCTTGCGCTCCGGCGCTGCTCACCGCGCGGGGGTTGCCCCCGCTCTCAGCTTTCAACACGCTGGCCAGCAGGTCCACATCGATGTTGTGAGCCTTGCCGGCGCGAGCCAGCATCTCTCCCAGGTCGGCAGGCGTCAGCTTCCCATTCGGCTTGAGCGGAGCCGCGGCAGGTGCCATCGGCGCGGGAGGATCGGGCACAGCTTCCACGGTCGCGATCTGCTCGGGCGCAAACTCAATGTAGTTGTCCTCGCCCGCGCTCAGGTAAAGCCGCACCCGGCCATCAACCTGGGCGTGATGATCGCAGCGCATTACGAAGCCGTTGTTCAGCGTGATCCGTTCGGCCGCGCGCAGGACGGGCGTCAGGGCCATGAGGCCCGCAATTGCCGCCGCCAAAACTGTCAGTCCCTGTCTGATCATTTCTACAAATCTTGATTCTGCCGGCCGTCAATCCATCGTAGCCGAGGTTTCACGCATCTCGGTAGATCGCTTGCGAAGCGCCGCCTCAATCGCAACAGCCGCGCCTTCCTGATCGTTCGGAAGGGCCTGCTTCCAGCCGCGCGTCTTCGCCAGGGTACGCAGCTCCCCGGCCGCATTGCCCATCATCACGGCTTGCCCGGCCCACTCCAGCATCTCAACGTCATTCCAGTTGTCCCCTATGGCCATGGTTTCTTTGCGGTCGACGCCAAGCCGCGCAGCCAGCCGCGCCAGGGCCCATCCCTTGGTCACGCCCGGCGGCAGCAAGTCCAGAATCGACAAGTCGCGCGACGGGTACACCGTGCACGCCGATTCGCAAGCTGAAGCCCATTCGCTCGCCTTCAGAGCCGTCTCAGCGGCGCGCATCTGGCCTATTGAACCCGCCACCATGCCCTGAATAGGGTTTTCTCCGTCGGGCATCGCAGCTTCCAGCGGCTTCACCACTTCAATCGCATTCCGATTCGCCTCGATCCACAGCGAGATGCGTCCATGAGCCTGTTCGAGATTCTCAAGCACCAGCTCGCCCCGGCCCGGCCGGTCGAAGGTAAAGACTACGCTCCCAAATCCACGCAGCAACCCGCAAAGCCCCCGCGCTACCTGTGCATCCATGTGGCACCGGTCGATGTTCTCGCCGCCCAGTGTCTTTGTCACTGCACCATTCGACGTGATGAGCGGCGTATCCGCTCGCAGGCCCAGGCCTTCCAGCAGCGGAACGGTGTACGCCGACCGCCGCCCGGTGGCAACGGCCACGGTTACACCGGCCTCCTGGGCGGCGCGAAGCGCAAGCGCAGCACGGCGGCTCACCGTCTGTGAAAGCGCGGGAAGTAACGTTCCATCCATGTCAATGGCAATAAGGCGGACCGGGGGATGCATGAACCCAGTGTACCGGGCCAGGGTTTCAGTGGCCCCAGGGGGCCCACTGCCGGCACAAGGACGCTGCGTTGTGACCGATCTCACATCCGGCCCTGATCGGTCTGGGGCACAATTCGCCCAAGGTCGGCCCTCCGGCGGATGGCCAGTGAAGTGTGTGCTTTCGAGCGGCGCTCTGCTCAAGAAAACGAGTGCCCGCACGCCTTTAGATTCCGCCGGCGGGCGAGGACCGTCGCAGCCGAGGTGATTCTTATGCTTGCACCCATCCTGGTCGCCTATTCTTCGCGAACCGGCTCTACCGGCGAGGTGGCCGAGGTCATTGCCGAGGTATTCAGGGAAGCACAACTCCCCGTCGAGGTGGCCCGGATGCGTGACCTCAGGAGGCTCGGCCATTACCGGGCGGCCATTCTCGGCGCTCCGCTCTACGTGGGCCAGATGCCCGGCGAACTGCACCGTTTTCTTAGCCGCTTCCGGGTTCAACTTGGTGCGCTTCCTCAATGGTTTTTCGTCCTCGGCCCCATTGAAGGCAAGCCCGAGGAGTTCAGCAAGGCGGGCGACCAGGCAGAAAAACAACTGAAGAGATATGCCTGGTTTCAGCCGTTGGAAGTCAAGATCCTGGGCGGGCGTTTCGATGTAAACCACATGCCGTTTCCATTCAGCCTGGCGCGGC
Organism: uncultured Acidobacteriaceae bacterium; assembly: GCA_963808695.1. Classification (GTDB taxonomy): domain Bacteria; phylum Acidobacteriota; class Terriglobia; order Terriglobales; family Acidobacteriaceae; genus Telmatobacter. The sequence continues at coordinate 105,797 of CAWEHF010000002.1, read as the reverse complement.
GTTTGCCCGCCTTCACGGCAAAAGACATGCACCCGACGGATGTTCGCGACTGGAAGGATATTCGTGCCTGGGCCTCGGCCATCGCCCGCCAGATTCAGCCAGCCGCTTGATGGCTGCGCGAATCAGCTAGTCTATTTGCATGGAACGCATCTGCACCCAATGCCACGCGGTCCTGGCCGATCAGACCAAGGCTGACTGGTGTCCGGCCTGCGGCGGAGCCCTAACACTCCGCGAAATCTTATCCAAAGAATCAGACCGCGGAGCGGCGGTGGAAGTGGATCATCGCGGCATTGTGTTGCCGCGGCGCCACGCATTGGGCGGCATCATCACGCCGGTTTAGATGTCTTGGAATTTGTATTCAAGCAGTGGTGTCCAGGCCTACGGCTTCAGCCAGCTTTGCCTGCCGCTCATCGAACGTCCAGAACTTCTGAGCTCTCAGCTCAAGTGCGCAAGCCACGTGCAAAGAATCGAGAGTCCGGACGCCAAGCAACGGACAGTATCGTTGGGCGAGGCCGGCGCACGTCTCCCAGGACTGATCGGGAAAATCCCGGTATTCCCAGATGCCCGCACGAAAATCGCCTTCGAAGCTGTTCCATGCCAGTTGAGCCGCGGCAAGTGAAAGTCGTCCAAGAAATGCTTGCCTGTAGGTCGCATTTGCCAATTCGCTACGATTGAAAGGAGTAAGACAAATCCTCGGCTTGGCCGACAAGCGGCGCGTCACTTCAGCGGAATGCGCATCGGGAATGTAGGCGGCAACCAGAAAGCTTGTATCGACGTAAACGATCAATAGCGGCTATTCTCTCTGTCTTCAATCAGATCGGCAACTGGAGTCAGGATGCGGTCGCCGTAAATGCTTTTGAGCCGCGCTTCAAAGTCGGGCCACTCGACCGGCTCAGGCCTCGGCGATTCGGGAACGATCCTTGCCACGACCCTGTTGCGCTTGCGCAACTCAACCACCTCGCCCGCATCAAGCCATGCGATGAGCTGGCGGGTGTCACGGAGTTGACGTAGATTCACGCTTGGCATGGTTTAAATGTGACACAAAATGTGTCACATTGCAACTATTTGCTGAATTTAACTGACTTACTCGTACCGCAGCGCTTCCGCCGGCAGTACCTTCGCCGCCGCCCAAGCGGGGTAAAGCGTTGCCAGCAGCGAGACGCCAATCGCAACCACCGACACGATCGCGCCATCAATCATCCGCGGCGCAAAGGGCAAGGTATCGATCGAGTAGACATCCGGCGAGAGCGGAATGTGGTAGTGGCTGCCGGCCCATGAAGCCACGTATCCCAGCACCAGGCCAATCGCGGTCCCGATCACGCTGATCAGCAATCCCTGCAGCAGAAAGATGCGCCGCACCTGCCCGGGTTCCACGCCAAAACTCATCATCACAGCGATGTCGCGCGTCTTTTCCATCACCATCATGGTCAGGGCGATAAGAATGTTGAGCGCGGCCACCATCACGATGAGCGCAATCACGATGAATGTAACGATCTGTTCCAGCCTGAGGGCGCGAAACAATTCGCGGTTCTCCTCAGTCCAGTTCGTGGTCATGTAGCCTTTGCCAGCAGCCTGCTCAATGGACTTCGCAATCTCCGGCGCCTGATTCGGATCATCGACCCGAAACCCTATCACCGACAGCAGATCGGGCTCATCGAAGAGGTGTTGCGCGTCGGCCAGGCGCAGAAAGCCCATCTGCGAGTCGTATTGATAAAAGCCTGTGCGATATGTTCCCGCCAGCCTGAAGCGAACGTACTTCGGAATCTCACCCAACGGCGTAAGGTCGCCTTGCGGACTGATCAGCATCACCGAGTCGCCCACCGCGGCGCCCACCGTATCGGCCAGATCGCTGCCCAGAACAATTGGCGGCAAGGCTCCTGGCGAAGAAGCCGCTCCCTGCGTAACCGGCTGCAGCGCCGCGATCGCCCCCGGAGTCGCGTGATCGAGGATGTGGCTCACCCTCCGCTCATCGTCAGGCAGAACGCCCAGCACCAGCGCGCCGCCGTCGCGCGCGCCGCGCGCCACCAGCACCTGCTCCCAAAGTCCCGGCGAAGCGGCCACCACATGCGGCACCTTCTCGAGACGCGCTATCAGCGGCCGCCAGTCCTTGATGCCCATCTTGTCTGCCTGCAGCAGCTCGATATGCGCGCTTGAATCAACCAGCTTGTCTTCGAGATCGCGGCGCATCCCGTTGGTGATCGCCAGCGCGATGATCAGCGCCGCAACGCCCGCTGCCACTCCGGTGATGGAGATGACAGTCACAATGCCGACCACGGCCTGTCTGCGCTTGGCCTTCAGGTACCGCGCCGCAATTCCCAGTTCAAAACGCATGGTCTACTTTGCGCCTGCCGGCACTACAATCTTGGCCGCGCCCACGTTGTCATATCTGTCATAGACGCGAACTGTGATCAAGTGTTCGCCCTGAATCACTGGAAAAGACGAAAGGGGAATATGCAATTCGTAGTGTTCCCGTTTCGAGTCGGAGATGCGCCCGACCGGCTCTACGTACTGCCAGGGGCCGACGTCAAGCGAATACTCGGCGTGCGCGATGGGCGAAGTCGCATCTTCAGCGTCGAAGGAAACGTGTATACCCTTCAAACACGGCGCGTGCTCGCATGCGCCTGCCTCCAATTCTGCCTTCAGCGTCACCACCGGCGGCGTGGTATCCACTACAAACCGGTCGCTCACTTTTTCTCCCGTCAGCGCATCGGCAGGCGTGTGCGAGGGAGAATCCGATGCAACTACCTCTAGCTGGTATCCGCCATCGGGAATCAGTTCCGCGTCGAAGCTATAGGCCTTCTCGGTGATCTTGTCTTTCAGCAGCCGCCAGACAGTCTCACCATCCCCGCGCAGGTAAATCGAGTAGATCAGATCGTCGCCATTGTCATCGTGCGCCGCCCAGCGAACGGTCACCGCGGTGCGGTCCTTCACCGTCTGCAACGGGGTACTCGAACTCGTGCTGCCGTCAAATGTCACACCCTGGCCCGACGACGGCAGCGAAATGCTCACCGTCGGCTGGTTGGGCAGCGGCGGCTGCGGAGTCCAGCGCACTCCCGGCACCACGATCAGTTCGTCAACCACCGGCGCCGCGTTCACGGGCAGATAATTCACTCCAACGCTGCCCAGTATTCCGTTCGGCTCGAGCGCCGCCTTCCATTGCAGGAACCGCCCCGGCGCCGACGCCACAACGCCATCCTTCAGGGGTTCCCAATCGGTCCAGCCGCGCACGGGTTGTTCAATGTTCCCGCTGCGGGTCAAGATCTGGTATCCAGTTGAGCCTGGCTCGATCTCTACGCGGCCAAAGCGGGCCATCGCGCCGGCATCGAGCACATCACTCGCATATTCGTGTCTCTCCGACGCGCCCAGTTCAACCAGCTTGCCGGTGTTGCCAGTGCCGATCATCAGGCCGCCTGTGCCTTCCGTGCTTCTTACTTCAGCCAGGCACAACCCCTGCTGCGCGTCCAGGTGCCCCACGTCGGCATAGCTGCCATCGTCGCCCCCGCCCATTTTGATGCGGTAAATGTGCCCTCGATTGCCGCTCAGCGCCACCAACCCATCGCCGCGAGCCGCGAGCGCGTACACAATGTCGTCTTTGCTTGCCCACACCTTGCGCGGCGCCTGCCCTTCGGTAATGGCATAAATCTCAGTGCCTTCAGGAACAGACGTGCTTTCGTTTGCTGCTTGCAGCGATTGCGGATTCACAATCGTGATGCTTATCTGGCCCGCACCCTGCACCGGGAGCGGGGGCAGGGGATTGTGGCTCTTGTCGCCCACGCTCGCCGCGTAGATCGTTCCGTTGGCCGCAACCGCGATTGAGGTGATCTCTCTGCGCGGCGCCTCGAACAGCACGTATCCCTTGCCGTTCGCGTCAATGCGATAAACCAGCCCCGATCCGTCCGATCCCGCAATCAGATTTCCCTTCGCATCCCATGCCAGGCAGCGAATGTGGACTTCATCGCTCTTGAACAACGGCTCCGGCGGCGATCCCGGCTTCGAGAGATCCATGCGATAAACGGCAGCGGGATTCCCCGTGGCTATATACATCTTGCCCGCCCGATCGAAGGTCAGGTCCCAGATGTACCGCGATTCCCGTCCTGATTTGTCCCCATCGGTCTTGTCGCCGTCCGCTTTTTCCGGCCCACCCTTCGTCCCGTCGTCGGCCTTCGCAACGTCAAACACCACCGTGGCGTTCTCGTCGGTCTGCATCGCCGTTGCCGCCGGGTTCAGCTTGAACACCCTGCCGCTTGGCAACGTCGCTGCATAAAGCCCGCCGTCTGGGCCGACCTTCAGCGCCTGCACGCTCACGTCTTTGCTTTCAAACAGCGCGAACGCCTTGCCGTCTGGCCCAACGCGCAGCACCGTCGCTGGCGATCCTGTCCCCAGGTATGCCACACCGCTTTTGTCCACTGCCACCGACCACACAAACGTCGAGGGTGTCGTTAGCAGATTCTTCAGGCCCGGTCCCTGGCGCAGGTGTCCGTCGCTCTCAATCGCCACGCCCTGCGGCGTGCCTTTCTCGAACTCCTCAAACTGCGATTGAGTCCAGAGATGGGTCTCCTGGGCGGGGCAAATTCGAGTGAGGTAGGTGAGGGAAGCGCACAGCGCCAGCGCAAACGGCAAACGGCTACACACGGTTCGAGAGGAGAGAAACATGCTGTGGATGAGTCTACTAAAGACGGCTCGCCCCCAACGATTGACCGGGCCAATACTTAGATGCTCATTCCTGCTGCTCTCCGGCCACTGGGAGTAACCGCGGGAGACCTGCAGAGGGACATTGGGGATTCAGGGGATTGGAGGGCCGGAAGAATCGCCGGCCCGGCTTCTTTTTACAGCTCCAGCACGTTGTCTTCAATCGCCAGTCTTACGTTGCCGTCAGACTTGGCCAGCCGCCGTACTGCTTCCGGCTTGTCAACCCCCGCTTTCAACATCACCAGTGCCACCGGCACGCTGCGGCCGGCGCTCTTGATGGTCTCAACCGCCTTGGCGCGGTCGATACGGCAGGTCGCCATCAGAACCCGGATTCCTCGCTCAACCAGCTTCGAGTTCTGCATGTGTACGTTCACCATCAGGTTCTCGTACACGTAGCCCAGCCGCGTCATCGCGCCCGTGGTGATCATGTTCAGGATCATCTTTTGGGCACTGCCCGCTTTCATCCGCGTCGAGCCTGAGATCACTTCAGGCCCCACCTCGGCCACAATCGTGGTGTCGGCTGCGGACTGAATCGGCGTCTCGTGATTGCAGGTAACGGCCGCGGTATGGGCGCCGCGGGCCCGGGCGTAGGCGGTGGCTGCAACTACATACGGTGTGCGGCCTGAAGCCGATACCCCAATCACAATGTCTTTGCGGGTGGGCCGGCGGCGGGCGATATCCCGTTGGCCAAGTTCCTCTGAGTCCTCGTTCACTTCAACGGCCGAGGCCAGCGCCTTCGGCCCTCCGGCCATGATGTACTGCACCTGTCCGGGAGCGGTGGAATATGTCGGTGGGCATTCTGAAGCGTCGAGAGCAGCGATCCGGCCGCTCGATCCGGCGCCTATGTAAATCAGCCGGCCGCCATCGCGCAAACAGCGGGCCACCTGATCGATCACTTGGGCAATCTCTGGAAGTGCCTTCTTGACGGCGCCCGCGATCTTCGCGTCTTCGTGGTTGATAATGCGGGCAATATCAAGTGCGGATTTAGTGTCGAAACCCTGTGAGGCCTCATTTTGGCCTTCTGTAATCAAGTGCTCGAGCAGCGAGGCTTCTGAATTTCCGGTGCCATTTCTATGGCTTCCGGGCGCCTCTTGCATCGTTATGCTTGGTAACATCGCATCGGTCCCCAATTTTTAATTGTAGCTTGGAAAGCTGGCAATAACTCAGAATTATCCGACGATTCTTTTCCCCGAATCTCTCTTGAAAACGCGGGGTCAGGGGTCGCCTTTGTAGTGGTTTTGGGGTTAGATTTTGACTGCTTCCGGTAAATCGATATTCTTTATGGTCAAGCCTTCTGACCACGCTCACAGGGTCTCGCGAATGGCATCGTGGAAGGTTGGCCAGACCTCGCGAATCAGCCGGCTCGACCGGTCTGGCCAGGTTCGATTGGTGAGAAGCACGATCACAATGTGGGCCTCCAGATCGATCCACAAAGAGCAGCCGCTAAACCCAAGGTGCCCAATGGAGCGCTTGGAGAAATGCCGCCCTGAGGTCGAATTCTCTGAAGGCGTGTCCCAACCAAGTGCACGCGAGCTCCCCTCCGGCGGCTGCCGCTCGGCGAAGGTCTCGACCGTCGTCCGATTGAATAGGAAAGCTCCAGCTTCCGCAGCGCCAGGCTCCGATTCAGCCGAAAGAATCTCTGCGGCGAAGCGCAACAGGTCAGGCACGTTTGAAAACAGACCGGCGTGACCCGCAACTCCATGCAGCGCGGCCGCGTTCTCATCCTGAACTTCGCCTTGAATTACCCTGTGGCGCCAGGTTGTGTCTTCTTCTGTAGGCGGAATCAACGGCCGGCTATGCTCGGGAGGGCAGAAACGGGTCGCAGTCATCCCGAGCGCTGCGAAGATCTCCCGGTGTGTCCACTTGGCCAACGATTCACCCACGATGACTTCCAGCGCCTTGCCCAGCAGAATGAACCCGGGATCAGAGTATTCTGCTCGGGTGCCAGGCTCGGCCTCGAGCGGCAATTCCAGACAACCTCCGAAGCGCCTGGCCGGTGAAGGCGCGGTCTTGAATAAAGGGGCATACCCCGGGAGCCCCGAGCTGTGCGCGAGCAGATGCTGCAACCTCACGTGCCGCGCCCGGTCGCCGGCCGGCCGGCCAACCACGAAGCCTGGCAAGATCTCCCCAAGGGGCATATCAATGTCGAATTGACCGCGCTGGTACAGCAGCATGGCCATTGCCGTAGTCGCAATGACCTTCGTGATGCTGGCCACGTCGAAGACCGTTTCCGGCGTCACCGTCGGCGAATCATCTTCGTAGGTGAATCGCCCCAGCGCTCCACTCAAAACCACCCTGCTGCCAGCGAGAACTCCAAATGCGCAGCCGGGAAAGGCGCGCTGGGCGATCGCAGTCTCCAGCACCCGAATAGCAGGGTCGAATCTTGGATCCGGCTGGCTTTCGCCTTCCTCTGGAACTGTGGCTTTGTGCACCATGGCTTACTGGAATCTTAGCTCGAACCTGGATTCAGCTGTCCCTCGGTCCGATTTTTTCCAGGTAAGGCAACAACTTGCGCGCTATCCTTGTTTGCGGACAGCAAGTCTATAGGGAAGTTCGCGGGAGGTTTGCATGCGATTGCTCCAGAGGATAATGCCGGTTCTGTTTGTGGGCAGTTTTCTAGCCGGGCACACGGCTCTTGGTCAGGCTCCGGCTCCAGCTTCGACGCAACCCGCCGCTCAATCCGCCGATCAACCGGCCGCCCAACCCTCCGCTCCGGAGCGTCCGACCTATACCGTTCCCGCGGGAACCAAAGTTCTGCTCCAGCTCTCGAGCGCCATCAACACCAAGAGCGCCAAACCGGGAGACGGCGTTTACCTTACCTCGATATTCCCGGTGGTTGTGGGCAACCGTGTCATGATCCCCAACGGGGTCTATGTCCAGGGAGTGATTGACCGCGTCGTTCGCGGGGGACGCATCACGGGCAAGTCTCAGCTCGACATGCACTTCACTTCGATGATCTTTCCCAATGGCTCTGTGGTTGAAATTCCCGGCTTGGTCAACAGCCTGCCCGGAGCCAAAAACCAGAGCGTGAAATCCGACCAGGAGGGAACAATTGAGGAGGATGGCGGCAAAGGTCGCAACGCGGGAGAATCGGCAAAGGTTGCAATTCCGACGGGAGCAGGCGTAGGCACCATCGGAGGAGCTTCAACCGGTCATCCGATTGAAGGCGGTTTGGCAGGGCTCGGAGCTGGCCTGGCGACGGTCGGCCTCGTCTCGCTCTTCACACGCAACGCCGACGTCGCGATTCCCTCCGGCACCCAGGTCGAGATGCTTCTCCAGCAACCGCTCAAGCTCCAGGAGTCAAACGTGGCCGGCAGCGCGGGAGCGAATTCGACTCTGGTTCCTGCTACCGAACAGGCTAAACCACTTCCCAAACCCGCACGGGAACAGATGGTCTGCTCGACTGGGTCGTTTGGCTGTCAATAAGGTTGAACTTCTGTTGGTTGTCAAGTTAAAGAGTTGGCGGTCAGGTTAGAGGGTCGGTTGTTAGGTTAAGGAGTTGGCTGTCAGGTTAGGGAGTTGGTTGTCTGGTCAAAAGGTCGAGCTATTGTCTGCTGCTATCGGCTGCTCAGCGGCCCGGTTCACGTTTGGCTTAGTCAGGTGTGCCCCGGCCAACGCGTGTCGCCGTTACAGCAGCCTCACGTTCTGCATTACCAGGCCGGCCCGCATCAACGTGCAGTTGCCGCTCTGGTCACAACGGTAATGAACATTCGTTCCACTGTCTTGCAACGATGCTCCAGCCGACGCCATTGTCGTAGCGCCGAGCACGAATGTTCTGCCCTCGTAGGTTTCGATTCTGCCCATTGAGGCGTCAAAGTCTGCGACCGTGGCGTCTCCTTCGCTGAAGAACTTGTAGTTCTTTGTCCCGGTTGAAACCACGACCGGAAATACCGGCGCCGCAGCTGCAACGTGTGACGGGATTGCGATTTGAGTGGAAGCGGCCGTGAGTGCGACCTGTTTGAGCAGGGCTCTCCGGTGGTGCGCGTAGCGGTGGTGGTGAGTTTGAGTTACTTGAAAGCTGGCCTTGGTGAGCTTGAGCGGTGAGGGTTTCGCTATGATGGCAGGCATAACAACGCCTTGGCTTGTCAGTCCGGAAGGTTGCCGGGCAGGTGTAACAAGATTATCGACGGTTGAGTTGGCCTCGACGGGAGGTGCGACCTGAAAAACCAGCGTCGGAATGGCAGGGTGAGAGGTTGCCATGGCCAGGCTGGTGCCCGCAACTGTTCCCAGAGCGCCTCCCATGACCACGTAAGCCAGAGCAAGCATCATTAAGTTGCCGCGTTGCTTTGCCGGCGGAGGCTGCCTATAGCCGTAGGCAGCAACAACGTCAGAGAAGGGAAGGTAGGTTGCCATATCTGATGCGCGACAGTTGTAGCTGTCTTGCTCTCCTTTCGCGATTGTCAACATTCCAGCACTACTCGTGATTGCCGGCAATGCACCGAAAGGGTAATTACCTGCGAGGGTTACCACTGGGCCATGTCCAGCAATCACAAATACTTATGTCGAAGCCGGCCAATCGGCCACGCTGCGAAAGAGGATTCACATTCTCCGTGAATCTGGCGGGAGCGGTTGGAACCGTTTTACCCGGTTCTCGTCTATACTTTGGTAAAGGACCCTCTCCTGCGGCCTGCGCGGTGTGCGACACTTGTGCACAACTGGTTTGTTACGATGGGCATGCACCATGAAGGCTCCAGCGAATCGATTTTCAAGGATGAAGAGAGCCATGGCGATGGTCCCCGGACCGCCATCAGAAACAGGCCCCAACTCTGGTACCGTCACTGAGCAGCCTTCGCCTCCGGCGCGTAGACGCTCAGCTACGCTTGGCCTCTGGTTGCGCGACCTGGTCTTCTCGGCCCTCGCATCCGTCCTCATCATTACTTTTCTCTACCAGCCTGTCCGCGTCGAGGGCACCAGCATGCTGCCCCGGCTCGAAGACCGCGACCGGCTCTTTATCAATAAGTTTGTCTATCACGTAGAAGCAATCAGTCGAGGCGACATCGTCGTTTTCCGCTACCCAAGAGATGAGGAAAAGAGCTATATCAAGCGGGTCGTCGGCCTGCCCGGCGACCGCCTGCGCATCATCCAGGGTCAGGTCTATGTCAACGGGCTACCGATCAACGAGCCCTATGTCCCCGAGCAGTACCGTGACGACCGCTCCTACGCTGAGATCACCATCCCGCCCGATCACTACTTCATGATGGGCGATCACCGGTCCATCTCATCTGATAGCCGCGAGTTCGGCCCCGTTTCCCACGAGCTGATCTATGGAAAAGCGGTCTTTGTTTACTGGCCGACGAAGGATGCCGGAGTGGTCCGTTAAAAGACTGAAACTGCCGAGAAATCCACTGCACAAAACCTGCTAAAATCGATTGAATCCACTCCTCGGAGCGGCAATGCAGGCAATCCTCGCGCTCGAAGACGGGCGCATCTTCCGTGGCCTTGGCCTTGGCCATCCAGGCGAATGCCAGGGCGAAGTCGTTTTTAATACATCACTTACCGGTTACCAGGAAATAGCCACCGACCCCTCCTACGCCGGCCAGATCGTCGTTCTCACCAATCCCCAGATCGGAAACTACGGCACCAACCACGCTGACAATGAGTCCGCCAAGCCCTTCATCGAGGGCCTCATCGTCCGTGAGTTCTCGGCCATCAGCTCCAACTGGCGCTCTGAGCAGGTCGCCGATGAGTACATGGAGCGCTACGCGGTTCCGGTTCTGGCCGAGATTGACACCCGCGCCCTGGTTCGCCACCTGCGCACTCACGGCGTCATGCGCGGCGTGATCTCAACCAACGTTGACAATCCCGATGCCCTCGTCCAGAGAGCCCGAAGCATCCGCAAGATGGACGGCACCGATCTGGCCAAGGTCGTTACCACCAGCTCCATCTACGAGTTCGATTCCGAGGACGAACGCAACCAGGCGGGCAATCCTCTGCTGCCTAACTCTCTAATATTGACCAACAAAGCGCCACAATTTCATGTAGTAGCTTATGATTTTGGCATCAAGCACAACATTCTGCGCATGTTGGCCCGTGAAAACTGCCGCGTCACTGTGGTTCCCGCCCAAACGTCGGCTGACGACGTCCTCGCCATGAGGCCCGACGGCGTCTTCCTCTCCAACGGCCCTGGCGACCCCGAGCCGGTCGACTACGCCGTCAAGTCAATTCGTCATTTTCTGGGCCGTGTGCCGGTCTTCGGCATCTGCCTGGGCCACCAGCTCACCGGGTTGGCGCTGGGTGGCCGCACTTACAAGCTCAAATTCGGCCACCACGGCGGCAACCACCCGGTCCGCAACAACACCACCGGAAAGGTCGAAATCACGGCCCACAACCACAACTTCGCCGTCGATCCCGACTCCATCAACGCCAACGAGGTCGAGCTTACCCACTTCGACCTTAACGATCAGACTCTTGAAGGGTTACGGCACAAGACTCTGCCGTTGTTCAGCGTCCAGTACCACCCCGAAGCCGCCCCTGGGCCCCACGACTCCCATTACCTTTTCCGCGACTTCCGCAAAATGATGGAGGAGTGGAAGGGATGAGAAGAGCACTCCCAACGTTCTTGTTACTTCTGACGTTGCCGAGTCCTTTTTCCATTGCGCAAGGAGCTAAGCGGCTTTCCCCGTTCGACAGATATTTGAGTGATATTCGAGCCGGTCGGACGGAGGCCGCGCTGGTGCGAATTGCTGAGCTGTGCGGCGTGAATCCGCGGGCGCTAGATATTCGCTATGCAATACGTCCTGGTGAGGTCTGGAAACTTGTCAAGGGCCTCTCCCATGCAATAGACGACCAGGAGACAGACTTCTTTGCCACCGCGGAAGTCTGGCATACGAACCAAAAAGTTTTAGTAGAGGAATGGAGCATGGACTCGGAAGCTGGCGATGAAACGCGCAGGTTCTTTTGCCTTGCAGATCGCCAGGTGATTTATGGGGAGCAAATCGATTGGTCGGCGCCACAAGAAGAAGAGGAAGGAAATCCCGCGGTTCCGGGGTGGGCCTATGAAGTTCGTTGGAAAGTCGAGCAGGGCAAATTCTTTAAATCAATTCTTGAACATTTCGTAAATGAGCAAGAGAGGCCCATCCGGAAGCCCGAACTCGGGCCAAATGGCCCAACGGTCTTCGGCCTTATCCCGGAAATCAAAACATGGAATGACCTCAAGTTGCCCGACGCAATGCTTCAGTGATGCGTCTTGAGATTGCGTAAGAACAAAGGTAGAAGCAGAACAACCATGCCACGCAGAAATGACATTCAAAAAATCCTCGTGATCGGCTCCGGCCCGATCATGATCGGCCAGTCGGCCGAGTTCGACTATTCGGGTACCCAGGCCTGTAAAGCTCTGAAACAAGAGGGCTACGAGGTGGTGCTGGTCAACTCCAACCCAGCCACCATCATGACCGACCCCGAGCTCGCCGACCGCACCTATATCGAGCCCCTCACCCACGAGTACGTCGAAGAAATTATTCGGATCGAATCGGAACTGCTCGTCGGCCAGTCCAACGCCGGCAAGTTCGCCCTGCTTCCCACCGTCGGCGGCCAGACGGCCCTCAACCTCGCCGTTGACATGGCCGACTCCGGAGTCCTCGACCGCTACAACGTCGAGCTTATCGGCGCAAAGCTCGAAGCCATCAAGAAGGCCGAAGACCGGCTCCTCTTCAAAGACGCCATGATCCGGATCGGCCTCGAGGTAGCCAAGTCAGCCCTGGTCAACAACCTGCGCGACGGCCTCGACTTCGCCGGCAAGCTCGGCTTCCCGGTCCTCATCCGGCCCAGCTTCACCCTCGGTGGTTCCGGCGGCGGCATCGCCTACAACCGCGAGGAGCTCATGGAGATCCTCGCCCGCGGCCTCGACCTCTCGCCCGTCCACGAGTGCCTCATCGAAGAATCCGTCCTCGGCTGGAAGGAATACGAGCTCGAAGTCATGCGCGACCTGGCTGATAACGTCATTATTATCTGCTCCATAGAGAACTTCGACCCCATGGGCGTCCACACCGGCGACTCCATCACAGTCGCTCCCGCGCAAACCCTCACCGACCGCGAATACCAGAAGATGCGCGACGCCGCCATCGCCGTCATGCGCGAAATCGGCGTCGAGACCGGCGGCTCCAACGTCCAGTTCGCCGTGAACCCCGTCGACGGCCGCATGACCGTCATCGAGATGAACCCGCGCGTCTCCCGCTCTTCGGCCCTTGCCTCAAAGGCCACCGGCTTCCCGATCGCAAAAATCGCCGCCAAGCTCGCCGTCGGCTACACCCTCGACGAGATCCCCAACGACATTACCCGCAAGACCCCGGCCTGTTTCGAGCCCACCATCGACTACGTAGTGGTCAAAATCCCCAAGTGGCAGTTCGAGAAGTTTCCCGGCGCAGACGACACGCTCGGCCCGCAGATGAAGTCCGTCGGCGAGGTCATGGCCATGGGCCGCACCTTCAAAGAAGCGTTGATGAAGGCCTGGCGTTCGCTCGAAACCGGCAAGAAAACCGGAGCCGAAGTCCTCGAGCCGCGCCGCCTTACGCAAATGCTTGTCACCCCAAAACCCGAGCGCCTGGGCTACATCCGCTTTGCCTTTGAGCGCGGCATGAGCGTCCGCGAAGTCGCCCGGCTCACCGGCATGGACCCATGGTTCCTCTACCAGATCCGCGAAATCACCCTCGAGCAGTCGGCAATCTCAAAAACCAGCCCTGACACCATCCCGGCCGAGCAATTGCGTAAGCTCAAGCGCCTGGGCCTGAGCGACGAGCGCATTGCCACCGAGTGGAAACTCGAGGGCCACGAAGGCGTAAAACGGGTGAGGGAACTGCGCGAGAAGAAGGGAATCCGTCCCGTCTTCAAGCTCGTCGATACCTGCGCCGCCGAGTTCGAGTCCATGACGCCCTACCTCTACTCCACCTACGACGAGGAAGACGAGGCGCCTCCGACCTCCACGCCCAAGATCATCATCCTCGGCTCCGGCCCCAACCGCATCGGGCAGGGCATCGAATTCGATTATTGCTGCTGCCACGCCGCATTCGCGCTCAAGGACGACGGTTACGAGACCATCATGGTCAATTGCAACCCTGAGACCGTCTCAACAGACTACGATACCAGCGACCGCCTTTATTTTGAGCCACTTACGCTTGAGGATGTTTTGGCCGTCTATAACCATGAGGCCCAGTCCGGCGCAGAAATCGGCATGATCGTCCAGTTCGGCGGCCAGACACCGCTCAACCTGGCCCAGCGCCTCCGCGCCGCCGGCGTGCCCATCATCGGCACTTCGCCCGAGTCTATTGACTTGGCCGAAGACCGCAAGCAGTTCGGTAAATTACTTGAAGAATTGGAGATACCGCAACCCCCCGGTGGAACCGCGACCAGTGTGCCCGAAGCCCTGGCAGTCGGCGAGCGCATCGGATACCCGGTCCTCGTCCGCCCCAGCTACGTCCTTGGCGGTCGCGCCATGGTCATCGCTTACAACGCCGCCGCCGTCGATCGCTACATGCGCGAGGCCGTCGAGTACTCGCAGGAGCGCCCGGTCCTCATCGACCACTTCCTTGAGGATGCCGTCGAGGTCGACGTCGACGCGCTTTGCGATTCCAACGACGTGCTGATCGCCGGCATCATGCAGCACATTGAGGAAGCCGGCATCCACTCCGGCGACTCGTCCTGTGTGCTGCCAGCCGTCGGCATCGCGCCTGAGACTCTCGAAACCCTCCGCACCTACACCCGCAAGCTGGCCCTCGCGCTCAAAGTGGTCGGCCTCGTCAACCTCCAGTTCGCCATTCAAAAAGACGCCGAAGGCATCGACCGGGTCTACGTCATCGAGGTGAACCCGCGCGCCTCTCGCACCGTCCCATACGTCTCCAAGGCCACCGGCATTCCCCTCGCCAAGGTCGCATCCCGCCTCATGACTGGCCGCACCCTCCGTGAGCTTTTACCCGACGAACTCGCCAGCGGCCAGGATCTCGGCACCGGAACCCATTACTACGTCAAGTCGCCGGTCTTTCCGTGGAACAAGTTCGCCGGCGTCGACACCGTCCTCGGACCGGAGATGAAATCCACCGGAGAGGTGATGGGCGTAGCCGGCAGCTTCGGCGAGGCCTTCGCCAAGGCGCAGCTCTCAGCCGGCCAGATTCTTCCCACCAGCGGCACGGTCTTCTTCACTGTCAACGACCACGACAAAGAGGCGGTCATCGAGCTCGCCCGCCGTTACGTACATCTCGGCTTCAACATCGTCGCTACCGAAGGTACGGCCAAGGTGCTCGAGCAGGCGGGCATGACGGTCGAGCGGGTCTTCAAGGTCTTGGAGGGCCGCCCCAACGCGGTCGACCTTATCAAAGGCGACCGCATTCAGCTCATCGTCAACACCCCCCGCGGCCAGGACACCTTCTTCGACGAGAAGGCCATCCGTCGCGCCGCGGTTCTCGCGCGTGTCCCCACCATCACCACCCTGGCCGCCGCCCAGGCTGCCGCCGAGGGCATCGCTGCCATGCAGCGCCACCACACCACGGTCAATGCTCTGCAGCAGCTCCACGAGGCAAATGGCCGGTCTAAAACGTAGGGGGTCGGTTTGAAGGGCACGGGCTTCAGCCCGTACTTAAATCGAGCAAAAACCGGTGGGCTTTAGCCCCTGAGGGACGGTTTTTTCAAACTGACCCACTACCCTCTAGAGTTCCTTCGTGAACGGCGCTGTTTGTGGAAAAAACTCTGGAAAAACAGGAAGAAACTCCTATAATTTCGCGTTCCATGTGGAACATTATTAGTTAATAGGCCCCATTAATAGAGAAGTTTCCGAGCTGGAAATACCTCCACGACGCAAGGTGGATGCAAACTTGCCAATCGACTTCGGGGGTGCGTGCGCCTGAGTTGGCGTATCGCGGACGAGGAATGGTGTCCCCAGGGGCCACTCTTGGTCACCCGCATGCACAACATCTCCCAATCTGCCGTAACCGACGGAAATAGCCGGGCAGGGAATCGGGAGGGCTCTACAATACTGTCATGCTCTTAGAGGGAATCTTCGCCGCAGTCACCACCCCGTTCTACTCCGACGAGCGGATCTACTACCCCAAGCTCGAGGCCAACATGGCCCGCTACTCGCGCAGCCTGCTGGCCGGAATGGTCGTCCTTGGCTCAACCGGCGAGGCCGTCATGCTCGACGATGAAGAATCGCGGCAGGTCCTGCGCGTCGCCGCCGAAGCCTCCTCTCCCGAAAAGGTCCTGATCGCCGGGGTCGGCCGCGAGAGCGTAGGCGCAACCGTCGCCCTCGCCGAAGCTGCCGCTCAATTCCACTACGACGCCGTGCTCCTTCGCCCGCCCAGTTACTATGCCGGGCAACTTTCAAAGGCTGCCGTTCGCAACTACTTCGAGAGCGTTGCCGACCGTTCGCCTCTCCCGGTCGTGCTCTACAACATCCCCAAATTCGTCCCGTACCAGATTCCCGTTGAACTGGCCGCCGAGCTCGCCGACCACCCCAACATCATCGGCATAAAGGACTCGAGCGGCAGCGTCGACCGCATCAAGGCGACCGTAGCCGCCACGCAGAACTCACGCCGCCGCACCGTGACCGTCACGCCCATCTTTGAAGCTGTCACGGCCCGTATGCTCACTCCAGCAGCCGAGCCCGAGTCCGCAGGCACCTTCGTCCCGGCAGGGAACTTGGCCGGCGGTGTTGCCGTGGCCGCAACCGCCCCACCGGCCACGGCCATCAAAACCCGTACGAAGGAAGTCGGCTTCCAGGTTCTGAGCGGAGCAGGCTCAAAGGTCCGCGCCTCGCTGGACGCGGGCGCCACCGGAGCGATCCTGGGAATCGCCGCCTTTGCGCCCCAGGCGTGCGACGAAATCTACCTCGCCTGGAAGGATCACGACCAGAAGCTTGCTGGGGAGAAGCAGGCGCGCATTCTCTCCGCCAACGGGCGCATTGTGAACGAACTCGGAATCCCCGGCATCAAGTACGCCTGCGACTTCAACGGCTTCTACGGCGGCCGCACCCGCTCGCCGCTCCTTGGCCTCAACGCCGAAGAGAGGTCCGAGGTCGAGTCGCTCCTGGCCGGAATCCGTAACTAGAGGGTCTTAGGGGCAGTTTTTCAGATATATGCGATGTCCGATAACAGATATTCTGTATAGTGCAGGCCTTCGATTCAAAAAACTCTCTACTCTGCTGGTTATAAAGTGGATTAACAAAGCTCGACCCAGCCCGGCTCCCTGCCAGAAGTCCCCCATCTCCCAATAGCCGAGAAGGATCAGTGGGCCTCTGGGATGACCTGCCTCGGCTACATCTTGTACCGGCCCAGATCCTCGTCGTTCAGGCCCTCAAGCCAGTTGCGGAGTTGCTCCGCAGTCGGTCCCTCGACGGCGCCGTTCGGGTTCAGCTTCGCGCTCGCCATCACGTGCTCGGCCACATAGATTGGACAATCGGCCCTGAGCGCCAGCGCAATCGCATCCGACGGCCGCGCGTCCACCGCAATCCGCTCTCCAGCCTGCTTGAGCCATAAAACCGCGTAAAACGTGTCGTCTTTAATCTCTGTAATAACAATACGTTCCAGCTCACCATTTAAGTGCTGCATTAGGTTTCGAGTCAGATCGTGCGTCATCGGCCGCGGCGCAGACATCTTCTCAATCTCGATGGCGATCGCGTTGGCCTCGAAGATCCCCACCCAGATCGGCATCACCGCGTCGGAGCCCACGTCTTTGAGAACCACGATCGGCATATTCGTAGCCGGATCCATCACCAGTCCGCGGATTCTTACCTCAACATCCATGGTTCCCCCTCTCTCAACGGCCCGCTCACTCTGCGCTATCACAGCCGTCCGCCTTCTTTTCCGGCCCGGATTCCTGTTCCTGATACCAAGTCCCTCAGCCCCTTAGCCCCTCAGTCCCTGTCTTTAGACGGCCTCGCCCGTCAAGCTGTTTGGAAAAGCTCCGGTAATCTTCACGTTCAAGTAGCTGCCGGGCGCGGGTGCGATGGGCGTCTTCGACACAAAATTCACTGGTTTGTTTTGGCTGCTGCGCGCCGAAACCTGCCCTCGCGCCGGATTTAGCCCCTCAATCATTACCTCCATTACTTGCCCTATGTGCTTCGAATAATTAACTCTTTGTATCTCGCGCTGGCGGTCAAGCAGCACTTGAAGCCGGTTCGCTTTCTCCGTCTCCGCCACCGAATCGATCATCACCAGCGCCGGCGTGTTCGGCCGGGCCGAATACTTGAATGCGAACACGCAATCATACTGCACTTCGGCCAGCAGGTTCATCGACTGGATGAAATCGTCCTCCGTCTCGCCCGGAAACCCCACAATAATGTCGGTCGAGAGCGAAATCGGCCGCCTCGCCGCCTTTATCCACGAGATGCGCTCCAGGTACCACTCCGGCGTGTACTCGCGCGCCATCATCTTCAGCACCCTGGCCGAGCCCGACTGCACCGGCAGGTGCACATGGTCGCACAGCGTCGGAGTTGCGTCGATCGCCTCCACAATGTCGCGCGTAAAGTCTCTGGGGTGGCTGGTCGTGAACCGCACCCGCCTTATCCCAGGCACCTGCCCAACGGCTGCTAAGAGTTCGGAGAACCTCCGCTTCCCTTCCGGATCCCGATAGCTGTTCACGTTCTGGCCCAGCAGCTGGATCTCGGTAAATCCCAAATCGGCAATCCGCCGCGCCTCCGCCAGCACCGACGTCGAAGTCCGGCTGCGCTCCTTGCCCCGCGTGTACGGCACCACGCAATACGAGCAGAACTTGTCGCAGCCCTCAATAATGGTGATGTAGCCCCGGTACGGATTCTGCCGCGCCGTGAACTCGGTCTCGAACGTCTCTTCGGTCTGCCGGTCGTCCAGCCCAGTGATCCGGTTTTCCCCGGCCTCCAGCCGCGTCAGCATCTCGGGCAGATTGCGATACGACGCGGACCCCGACACCAGCGACACGTACGGCGCCCGCTCGAAGATCTTCTCGCCTTCCTGCTGCGCCACGCACCCTAGCACCCCGAACCGCTTGCCGGTCTTATAGAGTGCCTTGTAATCGTTGAGCCGGTGGAAGACCTTCTGCTCGGCCTTGTCCCTGATCGAGCAGGTGTTGTAGAGGATAAGCCCCGCTTCTTCCTCCGTTTCCACCTGCTGGTAGCCCCGGTTCAGCAGTGTGCCAATCACCTTCTCTGAGTCATGGGCATTCATCTGGCAGCCGAAGGTCTCAAGATAGAATGTTTTTCCGGTCGCCATAGCAACCCCAGTATACCGTGATGCAGATTACACCGAATGCCGATTCTGCCCCGCCCCCACGCCCAATTTCAAAGCCCTCACTCCTTCCGAATCCCGGCATGAAGATAGGCGATCACCGCCTCCATCCGTTCCCTGCTCATCTGGTACGCAAAAGACGGCATCATGCCCTTGCCTTTCATCAGCACCTGCTCCACTTCGGCGTCGGTCGCCGGCTCACCATCCGGCAGCTTTGCCTTGCTGAACAGCCCATGCAAATCCGGCGGAACCTTCTTCAGCCGCAGGTCATTCTCCTCATGGCAGTGCGCGCAACCCACGTCATAAACCCGCTGCCCTTCCTGCTCTTGGGCAGTAAGCGCTGGCTTGCCCCGGCACGCAGCCAGCGCCAGAGTCATGCCGATCAGCACGAAAGAAAAACACCGTATGCAAAATGATTGCGGATTCACAGGCGGGTCACAGAAATAGCGGGAGAGCGGGAGATCCGTCCAGAAAACCCCGCTCACTCTCCAACGTCATTGTAGGTCGCCGGGTGCCCCACCCTCGCCGGGTCGTTGTTTTTCCGGCTAGGGTGGGAGACGACCCCCACCTCATTTATCCTTTTCTCATGCTGCTCCCTACCCGCGACGAGATTCGCTCCGCCCGCGCCCTCGTTTACCGCTTCATGCCGCCCACCCCGCAATACACCTGGCCGCTGCTCAATCAGCGCCTCGGCGCCGAAGCCTGGGTCAAGCACGAAAACCACACCCCCACCGGCGCCTTCAAAATCCGCGGAGCCCTCATCTATCTCAGCTGGCTCAAAGATCAGCACCCATCCCTCACCGGCGTCGTCGCGGCCACCCGCGGCAATCACGGCCAGGGCGTCGGCCTCGCTGCCAGCTTCCTCGGCCTCAAAGCCGTCATCGTAGTTCCCCACGGCAACAGCCCTGAGAAGAACCAGGCCATGCTCGCCCAGGGCGTCGAACTCATCCAGCACGGCCACGACTTCCAGGCCGCCCTCGAATTCGCCCGCGCCCTCGCCGCCGAGCGCGGCCTCGAGTTCGTTGAATCCTTCCACCCGCTGCTCGTCCTCGGCACCGCCGGCTATGCCATGGAGTTCTTCGAGTCCGTCCCGCCCATCCACACCATCTACGTCCCCGTCGGCATGGGCTCATCCATCTGCGGAGTAGCCGCGGCCCGCAATGCCCTCGGCCTCGACACTGAAATCGTCGGCGTCGTAGCCGAGCTCTCCCCCTCCGCCGCCCTCAGCTTCCACCACCGCCACGTGGTCGACGCGCCCGCCAACACCCAAATCGCCGACGGCCTCGCCTGTCGCCGTCCCCACCCCGACGCCCTCCAAGTCATGCTCGCCAACGTCGCCCGGTTCGTCCTGGTATCCGAGGCCGAAATCGCCTCCGCCATGCTCGCCCTCTACCGCGATACCCACAACCTCGCCGAAGGCGCCGGCGCAGCCTCGCTCGCCGCAGCCCTCCAGCAAAAAGTCCAGCTCCCCGGCCGTCGCATCGGACTCGTGCTCACCGGCGGCAACGTCGACCGCGAGGTCTTCGCCTCAGTCCTCACCGCCGCCGCCCATCCCCCAGCCAATCCCGTGGAGGCCGCTTGAACCCACACACCCACAAGCTCACCCACGACCACCACCACAAACTCCCCGCACCGCAAGCCGAGCACCTCACCCCGTTCGCCCACCAGGCCTCGAACCGCTGCTTCGGATGCGGCCCCGCCAACCCCTCCGGCCTGCAACTCCAGTTCCAGCTCGCCCCCGACCTCACGGTCGTCTGCATAGCCCAGGTGTCAGACGACTTCTCGGGGCACCCCGGCTACCTCCACGGAGGAGTCATCGCTACCCTGCTCGACGAAGCCATGAGCAAATCCGTCCGCGCCCGCAACGCCCTGGCCATGACCCGCGAGCTCAAGGTCGAATACCTCCGCCCCGTCCCCTCCTGCTCGCCCATCCGCATCGAAGGCCGCGTCACGAAACATGAAGGCCGCAAGTACTGGGCCGAAGCATCAATTCTCGACGACCACCGAACCCGGCTGGCTCACGGCTCCGGCGTGTTTATTGAGATCAAAGGCAGGTGAAGATCAGGGAACAGGGGTCAGGGCACTGTTTCACAGCCAAACTGTGAAACTTTGGAGGGGGTTGGCAGCTAAGTGGTTTATTTTGTTGCGGTCACAGTTACACAGCTTCGCAGTGGGCATTGGTTTTTCTTGGTTGAGGCCGGATGTGATCAGGACCGTGTGGGGCCGGGGAGGTCGGGGCGCCAGGAGCGGCAGCCTGGGTGCGGGCGCCCGTTCGCCCTTTATCGGTTGCGGTGCTGTTCTTCATATTTTGTCGCTATCCTTGCTATTTAGAATTGTGCGCCAAAGAGGAATAATTACCTGCAAATGCGTCCTGCCGGGCTATCTCTTTGCAAGCTCAGTGCTTGGGCAACGCGGGGAAATGGAGGTTCAGACAGTGGCAGATGTAGAGTTCGAGGATTGTGCCCAGGGATGGCGCCCAGCAACGAAAAAATCAGGCCGGCTGGCTCTGGTTCTTGACGATAAGGGGAACGTCCCGTCTGTCCCCTGTTTCCTGTGTTTCCTGGGCAACGCGGGGAAATGGAGGTTCAGACAGTGGCAGATGTAGAGTTCGAGGATTGTGCCCAGGGATGGCGCCCAGCAACGAAAAAATCAGGCCGGCTGGCTCTGGTTCTTGACGATAAGGGGAACGTCCCGTCTGTCCCCTGTTTCCAGGCTGCCGAGTGCTACGACAAGGAGTTTCTCGACGCAGTGGAAAACCTATACCGTCGCCCCACAATAAATGCCTGATCAGTCAGACGGCCCGGCCTTGAAGAAGCAAACTCACCACGCCCCGAGGGTGCCCCAGGTCTCGATTCTGAGGCGTGGGATCGCAGGCGACAACGGCGTTTGCCGAGAGTGATCCGCAGCCGAGAAATATTCGTCCGAGGGATTGGCTTGCATTTCTCCGTCGGCTAGCGCGACTATGGATCCAATGGCACCTAAGCGGTCGCGATGCATAAATGGGCTAACACTCTGTCTTGCAGCGGTATGTCTGGCAACTATTTGCCAAGTGGCTTTCGGTCAGGACAAGGCGCAAACTGTTTCGAGCACTCCGAATTTTCCTTGGGGCGAATATGCGGAATTCGCGCTCAAATTTGGGGCAGGGATCACAGCCCTATTCGGAATTCTAAAGACGCTTTCAGAGTGGTCGGCCAAGGGGCGGAGGAAGCGGTCGATGGAGGAAGCTATCCGTCTTGCGGGTTTTGTAGACGCGACAAGCCGAATCCCAGGCGACGACAAATTGGGAACGGAACTGCGAGAAGCAGAGGAGAGGGCGCAGAAAGAGCTGGCTGATATTACGGCGGGGTGCTACCGACCCGGAACTCCCCCTTCCCGAATTCGGCGGATCCTCCTCCTCTACCTTCCGGCTCGATGGTACGCATACGCGCCGCACATCCTGTTCTTCACGCTCTGGGCGCTGCTGGGGGGCGGGATATATTCCGCCCTTACGGATGACTCTCAAGATTTGACTAGAGGAGAGTGGGCTTGGACCTTCCTCTTGATTGGGTGCTTTCTGGTCCTCATGCAACGTTGGGCCGCATTGGAGAGCAGGAGAAGGAACGGCCAGATATTGGCCCCGACTCGGCTCATAATCGGACTAAATTGGTACCACGCGAATTCCTTCCTTGGCTTGGTTTCAAATTCGTGGTTGGTGCTTAACGCCGCTGGATTACTCTTCATGCCTTTGGCCTATTTGACGATATCGCCCGTCCAGTCAACTGCCGTGAGCGCTTGGCCCCAATGGCAGCGGATCGTCATGGTCATTATCAATGCGCCGTCGCTCCCTATCGCGTATTTTTGGTCGCGATCTGAGTTTCTTCTTGCCTCCGGTTCAATTCGACCAATGGGAGTCCGAGAGATTGTACGGCGGTCTAGTGAACCCCGCTTCCCAGAACGCCCAATTTGTGCTTTGGCGTTTTTCTTTCTGACTGCTTGGTGTGTCGTGCTCGTTCTGGACACAATGAACATCGGCGTAATAGCGGCTGTTCCCGACGGCTCAGTAGGCACAATTGGACTTGCAGGGGCTTGGCTCTCCTGGGCCCTTGTCTTCCTGTTGTCAGGCGGTGTCCCGTGGATTGCTGTGTACCGGGGACTGCCAATGGTCTTTAACGATCTAAAACTTCCGCCCGAAGGAGTGCAGAATGCAGCCGGATGAATCCGAAATCAGTGTGATTGCGAGCCTGCGCAAACAGATTCGGTTGTTGGCGATCGTTTTGTTTGGTGCCTGTGTCCTTCTGCTGGTGCTGCTGATGAGGGAGTTCATGAGCGCCCCGTCCTCAAACGGGTGGCCCGACTTAAGCGCAAACAAGCTTCAGGTGAAACAGCTCGTATTGATGACAGGCGACGGCAAGCCCGCAGGAATGCTAAACGCGGTCGATGGGTCTTCAGGGTTGGTTTTGCTCGACAAAAAGGGGGAAATTCGAGTGATCATCACGACGGCGGAGAACTCCGGGCTGATCTCGCTGAGCCAGGAAGGCAGCCCGGGATCGACCTATATGAGGGACGGCGCAATTGTAATGGGAGATGACAAGTTAGGAAGCGTACTCATCGAGAGTCCTCCTGCGCGCGAGCCGATGATCAAGGTTTCAGACAGCTCCGGATACGCCGCGACGTTGGGACGATCAGTGGTTCTCAACAAGATTGACGGATCGCAGACGCTAACATCTGCAGCGTCGCTGGTGGGGAGCAACAACGACCGCGCCACTACGTTTTCGTTAATAACTCAGCCCGTATCCACGTCTGCCTTGAGTAGCGATTCACATGGCGTGCCAAAGAGGGCACCCTCGGGCACCCCACCGAATGGCCGTAAATAGGGACTTGGGCGATGCCCCACGCAAATCTCAAGAGGCAAACCAAACACAAATAGGGGTGCCCCACTGAAGCTCCGCTTGAGTGGGACGAGAGGGGGTTGATCCGCGCCCGCAATCCCTACTCTTCCAGCTCGCTTTCTTCCGGCGCGTCGGTGGGGCTTGAGAACTCGATGCGGTATCCGTCGGGGTCGGTGAGCCCGACTACCCACAAATTGTTTCCCACAAAGGGACGCTGCCGCGTCTCGACTCCGCGGCTCTTGAACTCGCGATAAAGCGCCAGCGAGTCTTCGCACTGAAAACAGATATTGACTCCGGTTCCAAGCGGATCTTTGAGGTGGGGATCGGGGGGGCGGCGCTCGGGCAGGAACTCCTGCAGCATGATGGCGGCAGCCCCGAGCTCGAGCCAGCACCAGCGAATTCTGCCGTCGGGCTTGGCGCCGGAATGATCGGAAGCGCAATCGGGGGCGCTATCGGGAATCCAATAGTTGGTCATCCTGAACCCGAGCCCGTCAACATAGAACTTGAGCGAAGCTTCCATGTTGCTGACTCCGAAAAACGGCACCGCCTGTTTCACGTTTACGGTTGTGTCAGTCATGATGCACCTCAGAAGGACAGCCGGTGGCCGGTGAACGGTGAACCGTGGCCGGTGGACGGTGGCCGGTAGCTACAGGCTACAAGCTACCGGCGGCGAGACCCCAAAGGAGCCTCGCCGCCGCACTTCCAGACTGATCCCTGACCCCTGGTCCCTGACCCCTGTCTTAATGCACCATATTGATGGTGTCCTGCGTGACCGTGTCGAACGTGGTCACCGACTTGGCGTTCGCCTCAAAGGCGCGCTGGGCAATGATCAGGTCACTGAACTCCGACGAGATGTTCACGTTCGAGGCCTCGAGCGCTCCATCCTGCAGCGTGCCAAGGCCGGCTGTTCCCGAGGCGCCGATTGCAGCCGTTCCGCTGGCCAGCGTGGTCCCATAATCGCCATCGCCTTCGAGCTGCAGCCCCTGAAGATTGGTGATGTTCGCCAGCGCCAGTTGCCCGACGTTCTGCTGCTGCCCATTCGAGTACGTCACGGTCACGGTTCCGTCGGAGCCGATGGTGAAGCTCTGATATTGCCCGCTCGCGTATCCGTTGGCGTCGGCCGAAGAAACCGCGGAAGCCGTGTCCACCTGGCTGATGGTCGGCGTGCCACCTGAGCCGAGCACGTTCCAGTTGATGTTCAGGTTGTTCGCCCCGTCGGCAAGATTGTTGAATGCCAGCGGAATCCCGCTGACGTCGCCGGCCGCGGTTCCAACCGTCTCCGCCGCTCCGCCCGTGGGAGTGATGGTGGTCAGGTTCCCGTTCGCGTCAAAGGTCATGGTGCCGGTGATCGGCGCCGGCGCAACTCCACCCGCGAAAGCCGTTGCCAGCAGCGACGCCGAATAGCTCCATGTATTGACCCCGGTCTGCTGGTAGTTGATGGTGAGCGTTTGCGGATCGCCCAGCGAGTCATACACCGTGACCTCGGCCGGAAACTGCGTGCCCGCAGCCGACGCCGAATCGAGATTCGCGGTCATCGTGAGCGACGTGGTGGCCTGCGGCTCCTGCACCTGGCCTACGGGAATGTTGATGGCTGTCAGCGGCGCGTTGGTATTCACCACGCCGTTCACCGCCGGATAACCCATCACGCTCAGCCCGTTGGAGGTGACGAGATTGCCGTTCGTGTCCTGCGTGAAGTCGCCGGCGCGGGTGTACTCGTACCCTCCCTGGCCGTTCGAGATCACGAAGAACCCGTTGCCGTTCAGCGCCACATCGGTCGAGTTGCCGGTGGAGTTGATGGACCCCTGCGTGTAGTCGGTCTCATTCGACGCAACCTGCACGCCCGCGCCCACCTGGATGGGATCGCCCGAGCCGGTGGAACCGATCTGCTGGTAGAAGAGACTGGTGAAATCGGTGTTCTGAGCCTTGAAGCCCGTGGTGTTCATGTTCGAAAGATCGTTGGCGATCGTGTTGAGCGCGGTCGAGTCGGACTCAAGTCCGGTAAGCGGGATAGAAAAACTTGCCATGATGCATCTCCTTCTGATGTGTACTGCGATAGGCGCGCCAATGAGCGGGCCGGGTTAATGGTCAGTTCGCCGCTGATGTCGCGACGCCGGCGGCTGCGTGAGTTCGCCCGGCGAGCGCATGGCCAACGCGCCTGGCTGCGGGATTCGTCTTCTGGACGCCAAGGTTGCCCTGCTCGATCGGCGCACCTTGTGCCCGGGCGGCGCCACCTGGTGCGTGTGCCGAAGCTGCCGATGCAATACCTGTTGAGCCAAGAGAGCCGAGCGAGCCGAGCGTAAATCCGCCGCCAATGTGCATCGCCTGCATGATCTCGGCGGTCTTTGAGCCTGCGGCCGGAGCAGCGGCAGCGCTTCCGGCAGTCGCGGTTGGGTCGCTGCCCGATGTTGCATTCGCAGTGCTCGATGACGACGAGCTCGTCGCCCCGCTTGCATCACCCGAGAGCGTCTGGTTGATGTCGATTAACTGCTCCAGGCTGTTCACCTGCACAAGCTGGTCGATGTACTCGTTGGGATCGGTGTCCGCGGTGGGATCCTGATTCTGCATCTCGGTCACCAGCAGCGTGAGAAAGTCATTTGCCGAGATCGTCGCCGAGCTGCCCGATGTGTCTGAATCGCTCGACCCGCTGGTGCTCCCCGCGGCGGACGTTGTGGTGTCCAGCGGTGTCGCCGCCTTCGCCGCCTGCGCCTGCCCCCCCATCAACGCATGATGAAAGATCGCTGCTGCTGCCATGCTGTCCTCCTTGTTGCCGTTGAATCCCCAATCTCCTGCTTCCTTGCCTGCTATCCGTCCCGCAATCCTTCTGGCTCTCCTGCCCGCCATCTTGCCTAACTAAGCCCAGGTTCATGCCATCACCGAGATGTATCTCGCGCCCGATCCGGAAAGAACGGCCGGAATCTCATCGCTGCTCAAGTGCGTTGTTTGCGCCGGCGCGGTTGCGGTCGGGGTGCGCGGGATTGAGCTGAATGCCTGCGCACTGGCCGGGTTGTCCTCGGCCGATTGCTGTTGGCCCCGGTGCTGCATTCCCTCGTGCTGCGCTCCCTGGCCCAGGCCCGTGTCGCTTCCCGAGTTCTGCGCCGTCGCCAGGGTCAAGCTCTCGATCGGGCTGTGCTGCTCCGCGAGGTAGTCGTGCAGTCCGGCCATGTGCGCTCCGAGCGCCTGCGCAGCGCCGGCCGAATCCGGCAAGACCACTGCGCTGATGCCACCCGCGTTCACCTCCGCCCGAACCGAAACCCAGCCCAGCGCAGGATCTTCAAATCCCGCCTCGGCTTGATGCGCGCCGGCATGAACCCACGTGGCGTGCATCGAATTGCTCGCGCCGTCGAGTGCGGTGAATGTCTCCGCCGTCGAAGTGCCTGAGGCGGTCTCAACCGCCGGCCCCGGGCCGGGATTTGAAGGCATGGCGCCAGCCGGGTCACGGACTACGGCTGAACCTCCGGTCGAGGCGTTGAGCTGACTGTGCAAGCCTTCGACTGCCGCAGGGTTCAGTTGGGAATTATCGGCGCGATTGACTCGACCACTCTGCGAGCCGGCGGCAGCCCGCGCCGCGGCAATCTGTGGCCGGACTGCCCCCGCACCGGAGACAGATGAGAACGAATTCAGGACTCCGTTATCGACGGCAGATGACGTAGATGGTTCTGCCGGGGCTCCAACGAAAAGGCCCTTTGAAGTTGCATCCGGCTGGCTGTTCGATACCGGGCACACTGCGGCCATCGCCGGTGACAGCACCGCTGTCTCTGGTGAATGATTTGCAATCACCGTATGAGATGCAGAAGTTCCGTCAGCGATTGAATCCGCCGGCACGGGCGACCGATCTACGGCATTCTGCGCGGATGATTCCGTTTTTGGCGCCGGCAGTGCTGCGTTTGATTCCGAAACCCGCGGTTCTGGACTCGCAGGCGCAATCGCCGGATGCGCGCAGACGTTCTCGTTGGCTGTAGATTCGGTTGCAGGCTGCGCGCCGCTGCTGACCGGCGTCTTCGCCATCATCGCCGGCTGAACAGGTGCAATGAACTGGGCAACCATCGCTGTCGCTACATCGTTGGGTGACGGCGAACCTGCCGGCAAATGCGTTGACTTCGCCGTCGCCGGACGGTCGGAATCACTCGGTTTCGCGCGTCCGGCTGGAGCTCGAACCGAAGCTGCGCCTGAATCCGATTCTTCCTTGGCGTCGGGGCTTGCCTCTTGTTCAGAGATCGCGGCAGTATGCGCCAAAGTGACGGAGGCTTGTGCTGACTGGGTATTCGCCGGCTGCAGCGTCTCCGCCATGGCCCGGCTCGCCGAATCAACGCGGGGCAGGTTCCCATTCAAAAACGATGAAACCGTTGGATCTTTGGTTGCGACCGTCTGCGAACTGCCTGCCGCGACCATCGGGGGCGCTTCTTCGTCAGCGAAGTTGTTGAGGGCCGCGACCATCTGCTGCCAGTTCGACCGGAAACTCTGCGGAGCGGCGATCCCGGCTGATGTTGAACTCCCGCTGAGCCCTGTCGTATTGGCCCCGTTCCCCCCAACCGGCCCCAACGCCGCAGATCCCCCAACTGCCCCGATTGCCCCACTTGTTCCCTGCCCTGGAGCCTTCCCGACGACGATTTCGAAGCTTGCGGCAAGTGTCACGCGAGAGGAACGAGCAGAATCCGTGCCAAAGGAGGCTGACAGCGGTTAGAAGGCTGTCAGGAACTGGGACGGGATGTTCCATATCAGGAATGAAACGCCAACAAGTGTGGGATTCTTCTCAAGTCTTGCCTGGATCATCCGAGGCCGCGCGCCGATCGCTGCCCCGCCGCCCGGCATGAACTCAGTTCCGATCTTCATCATGACCCCAATCTTCGTTGAGGCGCACCCGGTTCAGGTACCAGTCGTCGAGAGCCTGCTGGCCTCGGCGAAGGTTGGTTGCGGCTTCGCGCGCCCTCTCCGTCTCCGCGAGCGCTTCAGCCTGCAGCCTGCTGGTTCGCTTGCTCAGGTAATCCTGTCGCAGCGATGCCGCCCCGTCTTCCGCGGCTCGTATTCGCAGTGCGAGCACCACAGCCTGGCGGCTGGCGCTCCGGGACTCTTCCATGCCGGCAATCCGGTCGGCAATCTCCCCGCTCCTTGCGCTCGCAGCTACCAGGCCGCGGCCGGCGCGTTCTCTCTGTTGCGCCGCGCGCGACGCGAGTTCCAGCTCGGCCAACTCCGCCAGCGCCCGTTCCAACGCCCGCCGGCTCTCATCCTCTTCCATTTGGCGGATGCGCAGAATGCGCTCAGTCAGCCGCAGGGAGGCCATCGGCTACACCTCGGCGGCCAGCGCTGCCAGACGGCCCAGGCAATCGGCAAAACCGATATGCTCGTGTGCATCCTGGATCATAAACTCCCGCATTGCGCCCCGCGCCGCAAGCGCGCGATCGACCTCCGCGTCGACGCCGCGTTTGTAGGCGCCGATGCGTACCAGGTCCTCAGACCGCGAGATGATTGCGGCGAGCTTGCGCACCAAAGCCGACTGCTCGCGATGTTCAGCCCCGGCGACTATCGGCATCAACCGGCTGATCGAGTCCATGATTGCCACGGGCGGATACCAGCCCTCAGAGGCGAGCGCACGAGAGAGCACAATATGCCCGTCGAGCAGCGACCGCACCGCATCCACCAGCGGATCCTGCTGATCGTCGCCCTCCATGAGCACGGTGTAAAACGCGGTGATCGACCCCTTGCGGAACTGCCCGGCACGCTCGATCAATCGCGCCAGGCGGGCAAAGACCGAGGGCGTATACCCTTTGGCCGTGGGCGGCTCGCCGGCCGCCAATCCAATCTCGCGGGCAGCCATGGCAAAACGCGTCAGCGAGTCCAGCACCAGGAGGACGCTGTTGCCCTGCTCGGCAAAGAACTCGGCTACGGTTGTCGCGGCCAGCGCCGCGCGCATCCGCTTCAGGGGCGAATCATCGGATGTCGACACCACCACGACCGACTTCGCACGCCCTTCCTCACCCAGTGCATCCTCAAGGAACTCTCCCACCTCGCGGCCGCGCTCGCCTACCAGGCCTACGACCGTCACATCGGCTTCGGTGTTGCGCGTCATCATGCCGATCAGCGTGCTTTTTCCCACGCCCGATCCGCCAAAGATGCCTACGCGCTGCCCGCGGCCCACCGTCAGCATGGCGTCGATCACGCGAATACCGGTTCCGAGCGGCGTTCGGATCGGTGTGCGCTCAAGCGGCGAGTGAAGTTGGCCGTCAAGCGGCATGGAATGCGAGTTCGCAGGCCACGGGCCCCCGTCGATCGGGTGGCCCATTGCATTCAGCACGCGTCCCATGAGAGCCTGGCCCACTTCGATCTCGGACCCTTTGCCCAGAGCTGCGACCTCATCGCCAAAACGAATCCCATCGATATCCTCGACGGGCATTGAGAGCACATTCGTGGACCGGAACCCGATGACTTCGGCAAGGTGATGGCCGCCCATCCGGTCGATGATCTCGCAGCACTCGCCAACCGATGCCAGCGGTCCCGTCGATTCGATGGTCTGCCCCACGACCTCCACAACCCGGCCCCGCCAGCGCCAGGGCTGGCTTCGCTCGAGGCGCGCAAAGTAACGACCCAGCAGCGCGGCCATCAGCTCGCCTCCTGCGATGCCCGAAGCTCCTTATTCGCATGGCTGCGTACTTCGCCGCCGGCCCGATCGAAGAATCCCCGTTCAATCTCGCCCAGTTGCGAACGAATTCCCAGATCGACGGTTCCCAAATTGCTTTCGATCGCGCAGTCGCCAAGCCGGAGCCCTTCGCCGGCCAGCACCGCAGGTTTCACGGCAAGGTTCGGAATGAGAGCAATTGCCTCGCGCCAGAGCTCAAGATCGCTTGCCGGCACATGCAGCCGGACCTCGGTCGTTGCGGAGAGCTGCCCCAATGCCACGCGAACCGCGCCGGTCAGCAGCAGCGGATCCATCTGCGCCTCGCGGCGAAGAATCCGCGCCGCAACCGCGAGCGCAAGCTTGACTACTTCGCTCTCGACCGCGCGCAGATAGCTTTCACGGGCCTCGGCAAAGCTCTCCATCACGCCGGCCATGCGCCGCTCTTCCTGCCGGCGGGCGTTCATCAGGGCCTCTCGCTCCGTCTCCCGCGCCTCCTCGCGGCCACGTTCGCGCCCGGCATTGAAGGCCTCACGCGTCTCCTCGGCCAGACGCTTCTCCCAGTCGGCATGGTGGTTGAGATGTGCGTTTGATTCGGTTTCCGGCGCAGCTTCGCCCTCCGAGTCCTCGTACCCGTTCCATAGCGGCGTCGCCTGCTCTCGGCCGGTGGGTGGATATTCGAAGATCTCAATCTGGCTCACCGGTTTCTCCTCAGACTTTATGTGATTCCGCAATTCTCACAGGCGACCGATTCCAGTACCGCCGGTCTCCCGACGGGATGAAGGCCTCCCGGCCCTCGGAGATTTGAACTGACCCCTTATCAACTCGCCCTCATCAATCGCACCGCCGCCAGCCCAGTTGCCCGGATCAGGCCAGCATCTCGTCGCCGGTTTCGAGCTTCAGAATCACCTTGCCCTCGGCTTCGAGCCGGCGCGCCAGGTTCAGAATCTCCTGCTGGGCCTGCGCCACTTCGCGCGAACGCACCGGACCCAGAACCTCCATGTCTTCCTTCAACATCTCCACCGCGCGCGAGCTCATCGCCTTGAAGATCTGCGCCCGAAGCTCTTCATTCGCGCCGCGCAATGCGAGCGCCAGTTGCCGCTTGTCCACTCCCGATACGATCTCGCGAATGGTGGCCGCGGGAACGGTGATCAGGTCCTCGAACGTGAACATCAGGTTGCGGATGCCGAGGGCCAGCTCCGGCTGGGCCTCCTCGATGCTCTCGAGAATCCTCTTGGCCTCTTCGGCATTGAGCCGGTTCAGCAGATCGGCGACGGCTTTGAAGCCTGAATAGCTCTTCCGCGCCGCATCGCCCACACTCTCAAGCCGGCGATGCAGAATGTGCGCTACCTTCTGCGCCATCTCCGGCGAGAACTGGCGCATCTCGGCCAGCCGCTGGACGGCGACCACTTTGTGCTCCTCGCTCAGGCTGGCCAACACCATTGACGCCTTGCGCGGATCGAGATGGGCCAGCACCAGCGCGATCGTCTGCGGATGCTCTGAGTCGAGCAGCTTGCCCAGTTGCTGCGGGTCGGTGCGCTGCAGCTTGGCCAGGTTACCCTGCGCAGCCTCCTGCGCGCGGCGCACCAGCATCAGCAAATCGTCGGCGCGTTGCTTGCCGAAGGTGTCTACCAGCAGGCGGCTGGCGTAATCGATGCCGCCGTGCACCATGAAGCTCTGCGTCTCCAGCAGCTCCCAGAACTCCTCGAGCACGCCGGCCGAGAGCTCGGGCGACACGCCGCGCAGGTCGGCAAGCTCTTCGGTCAACCGCTCCACGTCGTTTTCCGGCAGTACGCGGAGAATCTCTTTTGCCAGATCCTCGCCGACCGCCACCAGCAGAATCGCAGCTTTGCGGATGCCGGAGAGATTCTCCGAGCCCCTGCGCCGTGCTGCACCGCTTGTTGCCGTCGACTCTGCCACGTTCGAGCGTCCTTTTGAATCCTGCTAATCCGAATGAATCCAGCTCTGCAACAGCCGCGAACTCTGCGTCGGCTCGCGCTTCATCTGCGATGTCACCTGGTTGAAGATCTCCTGTGTTCGCACGCGTTCGGGATCGACCTCGGCCGGAGATATCGGCAGCGCGCTCGCGGTCGCCGCCTCACCGGGACCAAGCTCGTGCCCTTTTCCCTTGCCTGCTTCCAGCGCGACCGATGCAGCGCGTCTGAGCGCCGGCCGCACACCGAAGAGAAGAATGACGAATGTCGCCAACAGCAGCCCCAGGTACTTGATCAGCACCGGCGAGTTCTCTGCCGCGGTCAGAACCTGTTGCGGCAAGGCCGGCGGCGCTGCGGCGCGATTCTGGTCGAAGGCGAGATCCTGAACCGTCAACGCGTCGCCCCGGGACTGATCGAACCCCACCGCTGCCTGGGCGAGCGAGGTCAGGTTGCGCAGCTCGTCGGCTGTGCGCGGCTGCCAGAGGGCTGGCTTGTTCCTGGTTGCCGGTTGCATCAGCCGGTCATTCACCACGATGGCCGCCGTAAGCCGGCGAATCCGCCCCGGATTCTCCACCGTATGCTTCACGGTCTTCGATACTCCATAGGTGCCTGACTCGGTCTTCGATGTCTGGGGCGGCGTAGTCTGCTTCGGATAAACCGGCAATGCCTGCGTGTTGGGCGCGTTCGATGCCGTCCCCGGAACCCCGGCAGCCACCGGCTCGCCGCCGGAGTTCTCCTCGGTGCGCTCGATCGAGAGCGTCGCCGTCTGATTGGGATCGTAGATTTCCTGCGTAGTATCGGTGGCGGCTGCGTCGTAATCGAGGGTCACCGAGGCGCGAACGTTGCCCACGCCCGTCACCGGCTCGAGCGTGGCCACCAGCTTGTCTTCGAGCGCCTGCTCCTGGCTCAGCTCCATGGCTTCAGCGGTCTTTGGCCCCAGCGGCAGCCGGCCCGCCGCGTCCACCAGAACCACATGATCGGGAGTCAATCCGTCCACGGCCGAGGCCACTAGATTGCGAATCGCATCAGCCTCTCCGTCGGCCAGCGTGAGATGCCGCAGCTTGAGCACCACCGAGGCCTTGGCCGGCCGCTCTTCGTCGCGGAAGAGCGAATCGTGCGGCAATACAAGGTGCACCCGCGCCGACTCGACATCGGCCAGCGCGCCGACCGTATGCTCCAGCTCGCCCTCGAGGGCCCGCTGAAAGTTCACCTGCTCGTCAAACTCCGAGCCCACCCAGTTGGGTTTGTCGAAGATCTCAAAACCCAGCCTGCCGCTCTTTACCCCGCCCTTGGCCGCGGCCGCCAGGCGAGCCTTGTCGAGCATCGCTGCCGGAACGCGGATTCCGGTTCCATCCGGCGTCATGTCGAAGCCGATCTGCGCCTGCGCGAGAACCTGGCTGATCTGGCGGGCATCGTCTGGGTCGAGGCCGTTGTAGAGCGTGCGCCAATCCGGCCGGGCCATCAGCCAGATCACCGACGCCACCAGCACCGTAACCAGAACGCCGCCAATCACCGCACCGCGGCGCTGTCCCGGAGCCATCCGGGCCCATATCATCCGCGCCCGTCCCCATGCGCCGGCCACGCGATCCGCCCACTGCGGTTGCCCCGGCATTGCCGGCGCGGTCTTCTCGAGTTGTGCCCCAGGTGCCATTCGTTTTGTGCCCGATCAGATTGCTTTCGGCCTTCTAAAACTGCATCCCGATCACCTGCTGATAGGCCTGCACGGCCTTGTTGCGAACGGCCAGCGCCATCTCGAAGGTCATATCCGCTTTTTGCGTTGCGATCATGGCCTGATGCACATCGACGCCGTTGCCCGTCATCAGGCCGGTTACGGCCGCGCGGGCCTGGGACTCCAGTTCATCCACCTGCCTCACCGCATCGGTGAGCAGATCGGAGAATGGAGTGCCCTGCCCGCCGTTGCCGCCTGGAGAGAGTGCGGAAGACAGTCCCGGAGAGAGTCCCGGAGCGAGTTTTGACCCGCCGGCAGCCGGGGCCGGCGCGGTCAATCCGGAAAGCGCGGTGTTGATTGGGGCAATCGACGGTAACATTGTGCCTCCTTATCCCGGCAGCCTTCTGCCTTACGACTTCGCAATCTCGAGCGCCGAGGTGATCATGCCCTTCTCGGCCTGCACGGCTGAGCTGTTGAGGCCGTAGGCGCGGGTGGCGCCCATCAGGTCAACCATCTCGGTAATGGGGTTGATGTCGGGATACGCGACGTAACCATCCGGCCCGGCATCGGGATGCCCCGGATCGTAGCGGCGCAGCGGCGGCGAGGGGTCCTCGACCACCCCGGCGATATGCACGCCCGGCGCCACCGCAACGCTGCCCGTCGTTCCCACTGCCGGAGAGGCCAGCCCCGATCCCGGCGAAAGCCCGGCATTCGTGCTGCCGGAGGCGGTACTCATTGAATCGAGAAACTTCGTGTCGCCGCTGTCGGCGGCAAAGACCACGTGCTGGCGGCGATAGGTTCCTCCGGTGGCCGTGCGCGTCGTCTCGGCATTGGCCATGTTGGCGGCCACCACCTCGGCGCGAACCCGTTCCGCCTGCATGGCTTCGCCCGATGCGTCCATCATTCCAAAGAGGTTCATCGATCAAGCTCCTGTTTCGTGATTCGTGACTCCTGATTCGTGAACCGAACACGCATCAAGCGCCCCAACTCACTTGCCGCCGTCGGCGTGAATGGCGTCCATCACGCGCTGATACTCTTCCCGTAACAGCGCCACGCCGGTTTTGAATCTGAGCTGGGACTCGGCAAGATTCAGGCCCTCGCGATCCATGGAGACGTTGTTGCCGTCAGGCCGCGCAATCAGGCCATCCACATCGATCACCCGCACCCGTTTCGGTCCGCGGCTCCCGGCTACATCGCTCATCGCCTCGCGCATCTCGGCTTCAAAGTCCATCCCCACGGTCTTATAGCCGGGCGTGTCGATATTGGCCATGTTGGCTGCGGTCAGCTTGGCTTCTGCCGTGGCCAGGTCCAGGAAGCGCGCGATCTGATCGCTGAGCATCGTTTCAACCTGCATGCGGCGGCCCTCCTTTGCTCATTAACTGAGACCCCATGAACGAACTCAAACCCCAAGAATGCTCTAAAGCATTTTTGCTTTTACTGTAGACTTCCGTGCCCCATCCTTTCCGCGTTTTCCTGCGGAAAAGGTGGGACGCCAGGAAAAGTCCGGTCTACACTATTTCCGAAAATGCTCTAGCCGAAATTCCGTTGCGAAAGCCCAACCGCCTAGTTCACCAACCGCCCAAAGTCGATCTCGGCCGCGGTCAGCACCGGCGAGTCCCCGGCCAGGATCGCCGCACGCTCGAGAACGTGCTCAAGCTCGCGCACATTGCCCGGCCAGTCATGCGCCGCCAGAGTGGCCATCGCGGTCTCGTCCAGCCGCTTCAACGGAGCCTGGCGTCCCAGCTGTTGCATGAAATGGGCCACAAGCAGGGGCAGATCCTGAGCATGTTCAGAGAGGGCGGGGGTGCGAATGAGAAAAACCGCAAGACGGTAGTAAAGGTCGGAGCGGAAGCTGCCCAGCTGCGCATGCTCGGCCAGCGGCCGGTGGGTTGCCGCGATGATGCGCACGTCCACCTTCACCGTCTCGTTGTCGCCCACGCGCTGCAGTTCTCCGCACTCCACAAAACGCAGCAGCTTCGATTGCAGCGCCAACGGCATCTCGCCGATCTCGTCCAGAAACAGCGTGCCGCCGTCTGCCGCTTCAATCCGCCCCATGCGCCCCTGCACCGCGCCGGTAAATGCGCCGCGGGTATGCCCGAAGAGCTCGGCCTCAAGCAACGACTCGGGAATCGCCGCGCAGTTGATGGCGACAAAGGTCTTGCGGGAGCGGGACGAGAGCCGGTGCACGGCCTCGGCCACAATCTCTTTGCCCGAGCCGGTCGGGCCTTCTATCAATACCGGCGTAAGCCGCGGCGCAACCAGCCGAACCCGGCGGCTGATCTCAAGCATGCACGCGGCACT
The DNA here is from genome assembly GCA_963808695.1 of uncultured Acidobacteriaceae bacterium. Lineage (GTDB taxonomy): Bacteria > Acidobacteriota > Terriglobia > Terriglobales > Acidobacteriaceae > Telmatobacter. Next base: position 69,546 of record CAWEHF010000002.1, on the reverse strand, counting down.
GCCGATCAGCTCCGGCAGCCGTTCGACGACGGGTTGCCGTTCTGTGCGTCCAGTCGATTCAACGCGGCACGGCATCTGCTCCAGAGCCGGTTGCTCCCCTGCGTTCGGCCGCGCAGTTCTTGAGGAATCGCTCACCGAAAGGTCTGCCGGCGGCGGCCAGGGCGTGATGGATTGACCCGGCGGAGCCGATCGAGCCTCCGCCAACCCGGGCGCCGTGTTCCAGGCGGCCGTGTCGCCGTCCTGACTCTGGCGCATCGCATAAAGAAGCTCCTGCCGGTACGGACCCCGTGGCGAATCCGAATGGGCAGTTCCATCGGCGGAGAGAACGTCGACGTTGGGAAAACTGCTGCGAAAATCGGCGATGAACTCGGCCAGAACGAGATCGGGCAGCCAGGAGTCGACGATAACGGCTTCGAGGGGTGTGGCTTCGGCTTCAGCCCAGGCCGCGGCGCCGCCCTCGACCTCGCGCACACTCCAGCGCAGGCCGGTGAGCGTGTGCGCCAGCCGCTGGCGAAAGCTGCGGTCGGCGCTGGCAACCAGGGCTGTGCGTTGCCGGAAACGAGGAGCTGGAGGAACTGCGGGAACCGGGAAGGGCTGCATGAGATTGTCTCCTTAAAAAGTCAAAAAGAACAGGAATTGGCGATAGCTAGCTGGCAAAGATGATTGGAGCGGGAGCGGGTTTGGTTTGCATTGCCGGCAGCCTGATGGTCGCGAGCTCTGCCTCTGCAGGCACCAGGTAGCCGCGCCCGCGCACGGTTCGAATCAACAGCCCCGGGGGAGGGTCCTTCAGCTTGCGGCGCAGATAGTTGATGTAGACATCCACAATGTTCGTGGTCTGGGCCGGTTCCATATTCCACACCGAGTCCAGCAGCTCAACACGCGCGATGCACTGGCCGCGATTCAGCATCAGGTGCTCGAGCAGCGCGAATTCCTTATTGGTGAGTACGATCTCTTCTCCGGCGCGCCTTGCGGTGTGATCCAGCCGGTCAAGCTCCAGATCGCCTGCACGCAGCTTGAGCTTGGCGTCGCGTTTGCGCCTGAGCAGCGCCCTGCACCGTGCGCGCAGCTCGTGCAGGCTGAACGGCTTGATCATCAGGTCGTCTGCGCCCCGGTCGAGGCAGCGCACGCGCGCGTCCACCTCCTGGCGCCCGGTCAGCACCAGCACTGGCAAGTCGGCGTTCAGCGCGCGCATCTCTTCGAGCGCGGTTTCGCCGTCTTTCACCGGCATGTTGAGATCGAGAATCGTGAGATCCGGCAAATCTTCACGGAACGCATCCACCGCCGCGTCCCCGTCGAAGGCCAGACGGATACGGTGTCCATCGGCCTCAAGTCCCCTGCTCAGGAACAGGGCCAGCGCCTTGTCGTCTTCGGCAATCAATAACCTCATGAGCCCTTCCTCGCAATAGCAGGCGCCCAATAGAGGCCCTCCCGCCATCTCATCGCTGCACCCTTAGCGGTTGCTAAAAGTAGGCGCAGTTCCACCATCTCGCTCGGCAAGAAAGAACTCAAGATTAGGAAGAAAAAATAGAGCGGGGAGCTGTTCAGAAATGAATCGGAAGAAACGCTGTGCAATTAAGGGCGGAAAAATGCGAGAGCGTGATGGCGGTCACAGAAAACTCGCATCTGGATGAATCACGCGTCAGTTCATCCGCTCACGCGGCGTCGATTCGCCGGCGTCAACGCACCTGCGCCATTTGTTCCCGCCGCGTTTCTCCAATTGCCGGTCCGCTTTTGTGCGCTCGAGTCTTCTCCGCGTACATCCGTTCGTCGGCCCGTGCTACCAGGTCATTCGGCAGCTCGCCCGGTTTGTGCTCCGCGAGTCCGATGGACGCATCGACACACAGTTTGACCGTGCCCGAAGGTGTGCGCAGTTCATAGTTCCCGCACACCCACCGGCGCACCCGCTCAATCTGTTGCTCGGCATCTGTAAGCAATCCGTCGAAGACGATGATGAACTCATCGCCGCCCCATCGGCCGATGGCATCGGTCGAACGGCATGCCGACTTGAGTTCCGCTGCAAATTGCTTGAGCAGCTCGTCGCCGGTCACATGCCCGTACTGGTCGTTCACTGCTTTAAAGCCGTTTAGATCGGATATGGCCACACAAAAGCTGGCGCCGCCGGCAATCCGGTCCTCGATGAGCGTCTCAACACATAGCCTGCTGCGCAGCCCAGTGAGCCCATCGTGAAATGCAATCTTCTCAGCCTCCTCAAGCTTTGCCTGATAGGTTGAAACTTCAGTTTTGAGTTCATCGATCGCGGCTTTTCCTTCTTCAGTCATCCGGTCGATTGAGCTTTTCAGCTCCACCGCGCTTCTCTCAATCGAGGCACGAATCTCGGTCAGATCTTCAAGACTGACGATCTTCTTCAGACGGGTTGTAACGATTTCGATCTGTCCCGCGCAGCGCTGGTCTCTGGCTCCCAGCGATTCGGCAGTGCGCGCCATCGCCAGAAGCAGCTCCTTCACTTCGCGCGCTTTACCCTGATAATGCTTCGCAGATCGCCGTCCCCATGCACCGAGTTCCTCTTTCGCCGAGGCTTCTGTCGCGTTCAGAGCCTTGGCGCCCATCGTGACAGCCAGACCTGCCTTCAGATTGGCTAGATGATCCTTTAAATCGCTGCCCAGTCCCGGACATGCGTCCAGGCTGCAGTTGCCCATTTCCACTAGCGCAGAGCCATAGGCCGAGAGAGCCGCTCGCACGGTTTCTTTTCCCTCTGGTTCAGGCTCAGGTTCCGACTGCAAATCGTCAGAATCCAGGTATTTCTTGATCGATATCATCGGCTCGCGCAAGTGCTCGGGACATGCGTTGCCACGAGCACACCTCACCCTTCCTCCATCGGCAAAATCGTGGCGAGCTTCAGCCGCCTGAAGAAAGCTCGGGCGCCAGTTAACAACTCCTTCGATTGATTGACCGAGATCGAAATCATGCCTCTAATCAATGACTTGAATTCCCTGTGCGATTCTGCGATCCGCGCGCATATTCAGATATGGTCAAAAATGTTACTGAAGTTTACCCGAAGGATTCCCGACTCATTAGAAAACACTATGGAGACCCTGCGCTCCTCGTCGATTCTAAATTGAAGTAACGTGTATCAGGAGTGGGACGGGTGGATTGGAGTAAACTGCCAGATCTTGCAGCGGTGGCACTGCTCACTTGTGCCTTTGCCTCGGTGGCTCATCGGGGGCGCAGTGCGGTTTCAGGCTATTGGCTCACGGGATGGCTGCTCGTCGATCTGCATTTCGCGGCCTTCCTCTTCCAGGTTCAAAACGCATTCCTTGAAAACTTGTTGACCCTGCTTGGCTACGCTTCCCTGGTCTGGGCCGGCCTCATCTTTATGTGGGCCTGTGTTCCTTACCGCGAAAAGCTCTCGAGCCGTTTGATGGCCATCGTGCTTTTTGCCACCAACACTTTCTATCTGGCCCTCTCGGTTGCAGCGCCCTCCGGCTCGTGGATGTTTGTCCCCGCAGCGGCCTTTATCGGAGCCGGCCCGCTGGTGGTTGCGTTGGTTACCTCGCGCGGGTTCTCCCACCCGCTCCGCTGGGCCCTCGTGAGCACCTATTGCGGACTGTCGGCATTTCTTCTTGTTTTTCAATATCAGCCGAACGGCTCCGACCTCGCCCTCGACGCAGTTCTATTCACGGTCTATCTCGGCTGTTGCATACACTTCTGGGCAACGTACAAGCGCACCACTACCGGTACATTGATCACCATCGCAGGCTTTCTTGCCTGGGCATCTGTCTTCGTATTCGGACCCGCCCTCGAATATCTCTATCCCAACGTGCACGTTGAGAGCGAAGTCTGGAACCTGCCCAAGTATGTGGTTGCCGTGGGCATGATCCTGCTCCAACTTGAAGATCAGATCGAGCACAACAAGCATCTCGCGCTGCACGATGAACTCACCGGCCTGCCCAATCGCAGGCTCTTTGAAGACCGGCTGATCGGCGCTCTCGAGCGCGCACGCCGCTCCGGTACACAGACCGCGCTGCTGCTGGTTGACCTCGATCACTTCAAACAGGTGAACGACACCGTTGGCCACCACATAGGCGATCTGCTGTTGCAGCGGGTAGGCCAGATCTTCAACGGCCGTGTTCGCCGTTCAGACACTGTGGCGCGTACCGGTGGCGACGAGTTCTCCATCATTCTCGAATCACCCACTTCGCGTGAAATCGCAAGCCTTGTCGGCAATTCCCTTATGCAGCTTCTTGAAGAGCCGTTCGAGTTCGATGGCCACTCTGTGCGCATTGGCGGCAGCGTAGGAATTGCTATCTTCCCTGAAGACGCCAACGATGCAGCATCGCTGCGCATCGCCGCCGATCTCAGGATGTACGGGGATAAGAACGCCGGCAGAACCGAGCTGAATGTCCCCGGGCCGCGCATCCAGCAGCGCTCCTTCACTGCCGCCGAAGCTCAAAGCGAGCCCGCAACGCATTAATCTCCATTTCTCACAGGCAACCGAATCCAGTTCCGCTCGCCTCCTGACCTGTGTTTTCGGCGAACCCGATCTGCGCCTCAACACAAAAGGCCCGGGCATTTTGCCCAGGCCTTTTGTGTTCTCAGATCGAGTGGAATCGCTTTAGCCCTAATTGCCGCCAGGACCACGTCCACCGGGACGACGGCGGCGACGGCGACGGTTATTGTTCTGCTGTGGACGTCCACCACCACCGCCAGGCTGTGCGCCTCCCGCCTGAACCGGCACGCCGTCGGCGCGGTTGAAGTTCGGCTCGGTCGACTCGTCGAACTCTTCCCCGCCCTCTTCGTCAAAGTCATCGCCGCCCTCGATCAGAATCGTGCTCTGATTCGTAGTCGGTTGGCGTTCGTCGAATTCATGGCGCGGCCGCGGAGCTGCGGGCGCTGCTTCGCGCGGTGCAGCCTCGCCTTCCCCGCCCTCAACAGGAGCAGTGTGGGCCAGCTTGGCTTTCTGCTCCTTGATGAGCGCCTTGCGGCTCAGCTTGATGCGGTTGCCTTCGAGAGCCAGCACCTTCACCATTACCTGATCGCCCTCGCGCAGCTCGTCCTTCACATCCTTCACGCGATGCTCAGCGATCTCAGAGATGTGCAGCAGACCATCGGTGCCTGGGAAGATCTCAACAAACGCGCCGAACTCAGCCAGTCGAACCACTTTGCCGAGGTAGGTTTTGCCTATTTCCGGCACGGCCGTCACATCGTTAATCATCGCCAGTGCCTTCTTCAGGCCCTCGCCGTCGCTCGATGCAACGCTCACCTTGCCGGTATCGTCCACGTCGATCTTGGCGCCGGTTTGCTCAACAATGCCGCGAATCGTCGCGCCGCCCTTGCCGATCAGGTCGCGAATCTTCTCCACCGGAATTTGCAGCGTCTCGATGCGCGGCGCATACTGCGAGCGCTCCTTCCGCGGTCCATCCAGCGCGGCGTCCATCTTGTCGAGCAGGAACAAACGGCCGCGGCGTGCCTGCTCCATGGCCTGCGAAAGAATCTCGCGGGTCAGGCCGCCAATCTTGATGTCCATCTGCAGAGCAGTAATGCCCTTGCGCGTTCCGGCCACCTTGAAGTCCATATCGCCGTAGTGGTCTTCTGCGCCCGCAATGTCGGTAAGGATGGCGTAATCGTCGCCCTCCTTCACCAGGCCCATCGCCACGCCGGCAACCGCGCCCTTGAGCGCGATACCCGAGTCAAACAGCGCCAGGCTCGCGCCGCAAACCGATGCCATCGACGAAGAGCCGTTCGACTCCAGAATGTCAGACACAATACGCATCGAATAAGGCGATTCATCGGGCCCAGGCAGCACCGCGGTAATTGCGCGCTCCGCCAAAGCTCCGTGGCCCACCTCGCGACGGCCAACACCGGTCATGCGGCCGGTCTCGCCAACACTGAACGGCGGAAAGTTGTAGTGCAGCATGAAGTTTTTCCGCTGCTCGCCCTCGTAACTCTCCAGCCGCTGGCCGTCGTCTGTCGTTCCAAGCGTCGCCGTCACCAGGGCCTGCGTCTCACCGCGCGTGAACAGCGCCGAACCGTGGGTGCGCGGCAACACGCCGGTCTCAATCGTGATGGGCCGAATCTCGTCGAAGGCGCGGCGATCGGGACGAATGCGGTCCTTGGTCACCTGCTCGCGGAAGATCCGCTCGCGCAGCAGCTCATAGTAATGAGCCAGTTTCTTCTTGCCATCGGCTGCTTCCTCGGCAGGAATTGCGGCGGCCAGCTCGTCCTTGATCTGCTTGATCAGCGCATAGCTCTCGGTCTTGCCATGCGTCTTGGTATCGAGCGCGTCCTTCAAACGGTCGCCGATCTTCGCCTTCAGGTCGTTGTAGTAGGCCTCGTCGAACTCGGGCGCCGTGAACGCGCGCTTCGGCTTGCCGGCCTTTGCCACCAGCTCATCGATTGCGGTAACAATCTTCTTGATCTCGCCGTGCGCAAACTCGATGGCCGCCAGAATCACTTCCTCGGTCTCTTCCTTGGCTCCCGACTCAATCATCACGATGCCGTCTTTGTGGCCCACGACCATAATGTTTACGGTCGTCGCGCCGCGCTCGGCATAAGTGGGGTTCGCCACGAACTCGCCGTTCACCCGGCCTACGCGAACCGCGCCAACCGTCGCGCTGAACGGAATATCGGAGAGCGCAACTGCCGCGGCGGCCGCATTGATCGCAATTACGTCGGGATCGTTTTCCTTATCCGCGGAGAGAACCAGCGCGATCAGCTGCGTTTCATTGCGAAATCCATCGGGAAACAGCGGGCGCAGTGGCCGATCGATCTGACGGCAAGTCAGAATCTCTTTTTCGCTTGGGCGTCCTTCGCGCTTGATAAAACCGCCCGGAATGCGTCCACCGGCATAGGTGTACTCGCGGTAATCCACCGTGAGCGGGAAGAAATCGACGCCTTCCCTTGGATCGGGTGAGGCAACCGCGGTTGCCAGTACGACCGTCTCGCCCGTGCTCACCAGGGCGGCGCCACTGGCTTGCTTGGCCATGCGGCCGGTTTCAAATACCAGTCGCTTGCCGCCGGCAAGCTCGACGGCTACTTCATGTTTCGTAGACATAGTGTCCTCGTTTCGTTATTTTCGCTTGGGAAACTTGTGTGGGGGAAGGCGCGATTCGCGCAGGCGCCAGTCTGAAGGGTACGGGCTTCAGCCCGTACATCGACTGCACCAAAATAGCTTGGGGCTTTAGCCCCGGAGGGACGTCTTTGGCGTGATTGAATTGCCACGGCCCCTTCAGCCCGCTTTTGGCAATACCGGTGCGCAAGCCCCGGCGGCATTTGCGGGCCGCCAGGTACACCATGGCCCCAGTTTGATTCGCGAGCAGGGGCCGTGACCAATATCCGGTCTGGGCGCTTCCGGGTCAACGTTGGCTTTCTTGCTTACTTGCGGATTCCGAGTTTGCCGATCACGTCCCGATAGCGGTCCGAATCGTGCGACTTCAGGTAATCCAGCAAACGGCGGCGCTTGCTCACCAGCATCAAAAGCCCACGCCGGGATGCGTGATCCTTTTTGTGTGTCTTGAAATGCTCGGTAAGCTCACCAATACGCTCACTCAGAATCGCGATTTGGACTTCGGGGGATCCGGTGTCGGTATCGTGGGTGCGGAAGCGTTGAATCAGATCAGTTTTCTTTTGAGTCGCCAGCACGGCGTGAATTACTCCTCAATTTTTCTCAGGTCCACTTCTCAAGTGTCTTTAACGAGATTAACATGAACGGCTCTCGAAGGGGAAATTGCGGCGAAGACGAACCACAGCCTGCAATGCTACCTCCTTCAACGCGCCCCAAACCGGAACAGCCGAGCGTCGAAGCGCTCCTTGATCACCTCTGCAACTTCAAGCTTCTTCGCATCAGGATGCTCAGGGTTCAGCAGAACATTCCAAGTGTGGGGCAAGATTGCGGATGGTACGCGGGCAAGCGGTGTTTCGCGCGAGTCCAGCCATGCTTCGCCAATCTGTCGCGTCAAATCCAGGCGATCTTTCCAATCAACATCCGCAAGCGGTAGCAGGTCTTTGCTCGCCGTATCCTCGGATGCCTCGATTCTTAGCAATTCATAGGTACGAGGAAGCTGCCCTTCTGTGTCGAGAAGATGGACGAGTCGCTCGAGCATTGCACCCGCCGGACTTTCCGCCAGGTAAACGATGAGTTTTCCCTTGCTATGCCAACGCGCTGAAGCGCGTTTGGAGCCTTCTCCGCTCAGATCGGGATAATTGCTGATGCGCCAAAATGTTCTCATTTTGAACGCCGCTTGCAACATTTCCTGTTATGCAAACATTCCCTCGTCAATCTGGATCAGGAACTCTTCAACAGCCTCTTCGCCCTTCTCGGTGCGTAGCATCGTCAGTGGTGTTCTCTCGTCGAACCGTCGTTTCGGCCTCAACAGCCATTCCCTACCATCGTCGCGATCTCCGTAAACCTTCGCCGCCAGCTCATACATCTTCGCCACGCGTGCCAGCCGGTCCGATTCCTCGATGCTCAATGGCTCCTTGCGCGCCCGGCGATGCTTCAGCGTCCGAGGAGGGATCACTACTTCCAGCAGATCCTTGACAGCAATTCCCGAGTAGGCTGAAAACTCGTCCAGCATCGAGAGCGGCAAACCACGCTCTATATCCTTCCAATCAAATGCGAAAGGCGGAGGAGAAGCCGGAAGATAAGCAGCTTGACTCATACGGACATTATGCCACACTTTTCGCGGCATTTTGTCGTCAAACGAGTAAATAGTTGTAATTAATTGTCTTATACCGCATACCACCTGATTTTCCATATCCGGCGCCGTCGATGGGCATACAATCTCACCCATCCGGCTCATCTTCTCAAAAGGTTCAATTTCATGCGCCCCAATCCCCCAAGCCCGAAGCAGAGCGCGTGGCTGGTGATTGCCATGCTCGCCTTTGTCGCCATCCCAGCGGGAATCACGCTTCATACCGTCCGCATTCCCGCCACCATCTCCATCGCCGGCCCTGATCCCACGCCCCACGGCTACACATACAGCTTGTTACTCTTTCTCGTTCCCATCGCAGCTATCGGCTTGTGGCTTATGCCTGCCGAAGGCGTCGATATTCCGAAGCGCGCCTTCTGGCGAACCATTGCGGTCCTCGGCCCAACCGGCTGCGCTCTCGACGTTTTCTTCGCCTCGCGGTTCTTCACCTTTCCCAACAAGGGAGCAACGCTCGGCATCGACACTCCTGTTGTTGGCGGCAGCGTTCCCATCGAGGAGTACTTCTTCTACTTTTCGGGATTCGTCGCGGTCCTCCTCATCTACCTCTGGCTCAACGAATACTGGCTCTCCGCTTATGCCATCCCCGACTACGAGAACGAGTCCCGCCAGATCCGCCGCCTTCTCAAGTTCCATCCCGCCTCGCTTATCGGTGGAATCGCCCTCATCGCCGTGGCAGTCCTCTATAAGAAGTTCCTTTCCCAGGATCCCTCGGGCTTCCCCGCCTACTTCACGGTTCTCGTCTTGGGCGCAATGGTTCCTTCCGCCAGCCTCTTTGATTCTGCCCGCAGGCTCATCAACTGGCGCGCATTCAGCCTTACCTTATTCATCATGCTTCTCATCAGCATGTTCTGGGAGGCGACGCTCGCCGTGCCTTATGGCTGGTGGGGCTACCAGCCGCAACAGATGATGGGCTTGTTCATCGGCGCCTGGGCCGGGCTGCCCGTTGAAGCCGTATTCGTTTGGATAGCTGTCACCTGGGCGACCACCATCGTCTTCGAGATCGTCAAAATCTGTCTTGCGTCAGAGAAGCCGGTAAAGGTCAGCCTGCTCGGCCCGCCTTCCGCGACCGCGAAGCGTTAAGTGCAACACCAGCGCTTGCGGTCTCGATCGAGCCAGTAATTCCCCCGCACCCCTGCCGCCGTAGTAAATATTAGTTACAGCTTTCGTCTTGATTTCTGTGTATAGTTTTAGCCACTCGAATTCACGTGTTCCCGTGATTGCCGATCGAGCAAACCGGAAGACATCCGGTCTGCAGTTCGTTTACGGTGAGCGTCTTCAACATACTCATCTGGAATGGAGGAAAGAATGGGCACGCCTGGTATTGGGGGAATTATCAAGGAGTCGGCCGGATGGGGAATCGCGCTGAGCGTCCTCATGATCGTCGCGGGGTTATTGGCCATCGCCGTCCCGCCGGCGGCAGGCATCGCGGTCGCCATCATCGTCGCCTGGGTTCTGGCCTTCAGCGGCGCTTTTCACTTCGTATTTGCCTGGTATATGCGCAGCACCAGCGGCTTCGTTTGGGAACTGGCCCTTGGCCTGATTTATCTGGCTCTTGGCCTCTACATGCTGATTCGCCCGGTCACCGCTCTTGTTTCCCTTACGCTCCTGCTGGTCCTCTATCTATTTGCCAAGGGCCTTCTCGAGCTCATCCTGGCAATTCGCCTTCGTCCGATGCCGGGCACCAAATGGTTCTTCCTTGACGGCACGCTTACCTTGATCATGGGATTGCTGATCACGATTGGCTGGCCATCGAGCAGCGAGTGGGCCATCGGCTTGCTTATCGGCATCAGCATCCTGCTTGCCGGCATTTCGCGTCTCTCACTCGCGATGGCTGTGCGACGCGCCGTCTAAAAGTTGCCATAGGGCGCCACAACGCGAACGAGCCACCTTCCCCGGCGCCAGGCAACCTGCGTTCACTGCCCCTGATCGGACCAGTAATTCGCCCGCGCCACAATGCGCGCGCCGTAGTCGACCACGGTCCGCACCTTGATGGTGTGCAGTCCCGGCGTCGGGTTCGACGGGCTGAATGTAATCAGGTATCGGTTGCGCGTATGCGAAGCTGCCTCAACCACGCGCGCCTCAAACTTCTTGTCGCTGGTGAACGTGGTGTACTCGCCGCCGCTCATCTCGGCAATTTCTTTGCTCACATTTTTCTTGAAGGCCTTCACCGCCATGACCAGCGCCGAAACCATGTTCAATATGTGGTCGTCGCCGTTGTCGGCCGCGTCGTGCAGAAACTCGGCGCGTGACGGCGAAAACGACACGCTCAGTATCAGCACATCCGACTCGCCAATGCTCTTGATCAACTGCACCGGCTTGGTGTGCTTGCTGCCGTGGTCGCGCTCCTCGCTCACCACCAACAGCACCCGCCGATACTCCTTCGGCTGCAGCTCAAGCAGGTTCACGCCATACGCAATTGTGTCCAGAATCGCCGCGCCGCCATCGCCCGGCTCAAGGTGCCTCAGCTCGTCATTGATCTCGTTGCCTGAATGAGTGAAGTCCCGGATCAGGTACGGTTGCGAATCAAAACCCACCAGCGCCACCTGGCTCCTGGGCTCGGCAAGAAATTCATCGAGCAGCGGGCCGAGGTGAGCCAGCTTATCGAACTCCAGCACGCTCGATCCGCCCTCTTCCACGGCCACCACCAGCGCCACCGGCGCTGTGTCCATCTCCTCCTGCACGCGAATCTTCTGCGCAACCCCGTCGTCTTCCACAACAAAGTCGCTGGCCTTGAGCCCGTAGACCACGTCGCCGTCCTTCTTCTCAACCAGCGTCGGCACCAGGACTTCGGTCGTAGTTATCTGCAGAGTCTGTGCATTGGGAGCCGTGCTCGGCATCGGCTTGGGAGGCTCAATGGGAGGCAATTGCTGCCCGTGCGCGGCGGTGCTCCCAATCAGGACTAGACCAACGGACAGCAGTGATATTAAGGCAAACTTGATCATTCGGTTCAATGGTATGTCACAGCGTGCGATGTCCGAAGAATGAATGGATTGTCATCCTGAGCGACGTCCGCCGCTGCGGACGGAGTCGAAAGCCTGCCCTGAGCGGAGATCGGGCGCGACGGCGGACGATCGTAGTCGAACGGGGATCTGCGGTTGTTCCTGAAAAACTCCGCATCGCTTCATTTAGACAATCGTCTTTGCGCCCCGCTTCAAGGTCTCCGCCGCGCCTCGCGCTCAACCTGCCCTGTCCACGCAAGAAAGCTCAACAGCTCCCACCGCGAAGCCCAGATGAACGAAAAGATGCTCGACGCAGTCAGTGTATCGGCCCGCTTGCCGGAATAGGTCTCGATCCTCCAGCGCAGATAATCGCTTCGCCACGGCGTGAGCCGGTGGCCTCGAGTTGCATTCCAGATAAAGCGCAGCGGCTCAAACACTCCTTGTTCCCTCTCGCCCTTGAGTATAACTGCGTAACTCGCATCGGGCCCGTCGGCGTAAATGCAGAGGATTAGCTTCGAAGCGCGCAAACTGGACCCGGGAAACGCCACAATCTCTCGAGAACGATCTGCTCGTTGCATTAACGGAACCCCGGATCTTTGCCATCTTTGGGCCATTCTCGATCCGATTGTCGTTTTGGCGGCATTCCACACGCGCCCCACAAATCGCACCGCTCACCTCGCGGCTCACAGAGAATTCGCCAGACCTCAAATTCTGGTGAGTCGCGCCTGATGTGAGAATTGCAGTCAACCCCGCGCAATTCTTAGACCATTCCAATCCTTTCGCTGCACCTCTGGTCCTCCTGCTGCTCCCACTCGCTCGGTATGGCTGCGGCGCAAACGGCGGGCATTTCGAGTCAGGCGAGCCAGGAACAGAGAGCGCCTGGCCCGGCGGCGAAACTGCAGCCAGGCCGGGGTGCGACAGTTCCCGGTTCAGCGGGACAAAGCCAGAAGGGAGAAGCTGGATCAGCCGGAGCCCAGATAGCTGTTGCCACGCAACAGGAGCGGGCTCTGGTTCCGGCCTCGGCGGCGGCTGAGTACGTGGATGTCGACTCCAACGCGAAGACTTTTGGAGCGCAGGTCGCGCGGCTTCCGGTCGAACTCGATGTGTCCATACCGTTGCGCGAGTTCAGAGTGCGGGATCTGCTGGCCCTCGAACCAGGACGGCTGATCGAGTCCGAATGGAACAACGGAGTGGACCTGCCGCTGAAGGCCGGCGCGGTGCAGCTGGCCTGGAGCGAGTTTGAGGTGATCGAGACTGAACTCGTGGTGCGCCTGACGCGGCTGGCGTGAGGCGGCCCCGTCGGGTCAGATCAAATCGCGAACCGTGGATGCAAGTGGCAGTGAAAAGAGAGATGAAGCGGGGGACGGAGTTGCAGGAAACGAACAGGAAGCCGGAAAGCAAGCCGGCGATCGGCGGCTGGACCGGGTGGCTGCTTGGGAGGCTCGCGCGAACCGGGCGGCATGAGCCGCGGCTGCAATTGCTGGAGCGGATTACGCTGGCGCCGCGCCAGTCGCTGGCGCTGGTTGAGGCCGACGGCAGGCGGCTGCTGGTGGCAACCTCGGCAGATGGCGGGCCTGCGTTCTATGCCCTCGACGGCTGCACGGCGGGAGCGGCGCGGGGTTCGGTCCGCGAGAATTCGAACCGGTCAGCGAGAGTCTCATGGTGATGCTGGCCCTGGTGCGTGTTGCAGCCGGCTCAGCCCCGGCGCCGCTCTTGCCGGATTTGAATGCGCGCTTTCATCCCTCCGACTCGACGCCCTGGACGATTCTCTTTGTCCTTACCATCATCACGCTTCTGCCGGCGATTCTGATGGCCATGACGCCGCTGGTGCGGCTGCTGGTGGTCTTTCACTTTCTGCGCCAGGCTCTGGGAACGCAGACCGCGCCCTCGAACCCCACTCTGATGGGGCTGGCGCTGATGATGGCCTGGTTCCTGATGACGCCGGTGCTCAACCAGGTGGATCAACAGGCGGTGGAACCCTATCGCGCCGGCCAGATCTCGGGGATGCAGGCGATCGAGCGCGGCACCGTGCCGGTGAAGCACTTTCTGTTGCGCTACGCGCGCGAGAAGGACCTGGCCCTGTTCACCGCGGCCGGACAGATTTCCCGGCCCGCGGCGCCGGACTATCTGCCCATGCGCGTCGTGGTTCCGGCATACATTCTCTCCGAGCTCAAAGCCGGCTTCTCCATCGGCGCGGTGCTGTTTCTGCCTTTTCTCCTGATCGACATTGTCACCGCGTCGATCACCACCTCGATCGGAATGTTTCAGCTGCCGCCGGTGGTGGTCTCAACGCCGCTCAAGATTCTGCTTTTTGTGATGGTCGACGGCTGGAACCTGCTGGCGAATTCGCTCTTGAAGAGCTTTTGAGGAAGATCGCATGACGCCCGACATGGTTGCCGAACTGCTGCGCCAGCTGATGAAGGAAGCGATGATCCTGGCCGCGCCGATCCTGATCTCGGCAGCGCTGTTGAGCTTTCTGCTGAGCCTGGTGCAGACGTTGACCAGCCTGCAGGAGCAGTCGCTTACCAGCGTGCCGCGCCTGGCGGCGATTGCGCTGATTCTACTGGCCGGCATGCCGTGGTTCCTGGAACGGATGGCGACGTATACGCGGGTTTTATTGGGGGACTTTCACAGGTTTCTGGGGTGAAAAGACAGGGTATAGGGGCTAGGGAATAGAGGACCACAAGCATCCGATGACCGACTGGACCACATTCCTGAGTGCGATGACGCTGGCCCTGGTGCGGGTGAGCGGGATGGTGGTCTTCGCGCCCTTCTTTTCTTCAACTTCGCTGCCCATCCGCGCCAAAGCCGTCTTCGCCGGAGCGGTGGCGTTTCTGCTGGCGCCGCTGGTGGCTTCGCTGCCCAGCGCGCAGGCGTCGTTGAGCGTCTCCGGACTGATCGGCGAGCTGGCCGTGGGACTGGTTTACGGACTTTCGCTCACGCTGCTGACCGAGATGCTGATCTTCGCCGGCCAGGTCGTGGGGCTGCAATTCAGCTTCTCGCTGGTCAACCTGCTCGATCCCGACTCGGCGGTACAGACGCCCATTATGGGTGAACTCTTCCAGATGATGGGCCTGCTGGTGGTGATTACCTCGGGCCTTGACCGCGTCCTGCTGGCCTCGGTGGTGCGTAGTTTTCGCATCGCGCCCCTGGGCAGCTTCGCATTGGGCGCGCCCTCGGCCGAAATGCTGGTGCGGGCCGCGGGCGGAGTCTTTCTGGCAGCGCTCGAGCTAGCCGCGCCGGTACTGGCGGCAACGATGCTGGTGGAAGTGGCCGTGGCCCTGCTCGGCAAGCTCAGCCCGCAGCTGCCGGTAATGATGCTGACCGTACCCATCAAGACACTGGCCGGCTTTGTGATTCTGACCGGCTCGCTGGCCCTCTGGCCGCGGTTTATTGAGGCGCGGTTCGACTCGCTGCTGAACATGGCCGAGCGGTTGATTGCGGCGCCTGCCGCGCACGGCGCGCTTGGCTGGGGAGGGTGATCCGTGCCCGGCGACCGCACCGAACAGGCAACCCAGCACCGGCGCGAGAAGGCGCGCAAGGAAGGCGACCTGCTGCACAGCCGGGAGCTCTCCGCGTCTGCAGGCATGCTGGCCGGAGTGATTGTGCTGGGCGCGATGGGCAGCCGCATTGTAGAGGCCTGGCGAAGTTCGCTCGGTGAGTTTCTCCTCCTGGGTGCGCCGGCAAGATGGGAACCGGCAACGATTGCGCCGACGCTCGCCGCGGTGCGGCAATTGACGATCTCGATCCTGGCGCCGCCAGCAGCAGTAATGGCGGCGGTGGCCGCGACGGCGCTTGTGGTGGGCATTGTACAGACCGGCGGCGTGACGGCATATGGCGGAGCCGTCGGCTTCAAGATCGATCGCATCAATCCTCTGACCAACGCCAAGAATCTGTTTTCGCTGCGCGCTGCGGCAAGGCTGGGCAAGTCGCTTTTGCCCGCGGTTTTTCTGGCTGTCTTCGCGCTGCAACGGATCAGCCGCCAGCTCAGCTTGCCGCCGTTCTCGAATGCGCGCCTCGAACAGCTGGGAAGGGACGTTTACGGACTCCTGTTGACGGCCGCGTGGCTGCTCTTTGCCTGGTCTGCGGTGGACTACCTGGTGGAGTGGCAGAGCCGCGAGTCGCGCCTGAAGATGAGCCGCCAGGACCTGCGCGACGAGTACAAGGAGACCGAGGGCAGCCCGCAGATTCGCGCCCGCATTAAGGGACTGCAGCGCCAGATGCGCCGCCGCCGCGTGAAGGCCGATGTGGCGCGCGCTGCCGTGGTGCTCACCAATCCGACGCACTATGCCGTGGCCCTGGGCTTCGACTTCGTGACCATGGAGGCGCCGCGGGTGCTGGCCAAGGGGCGCAACCTGCTGGCCGAGGAAATTAAGGCCGAGGCGCGCTGGGCGGGCGTGCCCATCGTCGAGAATCCGCCGCTGGCGCGTTCGCTCTACCGCACCGTCGAGGTGGGCCAGGCGATTCCAGTAGAGCTTTATGCCGCGGTGGCCGCGATCCTGGCCTACCTTTACCGCCAGAGGGTGGAGGAAGAGCTGCGCGAACGCAGGCGCAATATGCAGCCCGCCGCCCAATCGGTTCAAAGCCGGGCCGTTCAAGGCCACGCCGCAACTGCTGTTTCACCGCTTCGAGGAGGCGCCCAATGAGCACTGCCGCACTTGCTGCCGGATCCCTTGCGCGGAGGTCATCGATCCTCGAGCGGGTGCGCGAACACCTGCTGCCGCTGGCGGCGATCGGCGTGATCTTTGTGATGATGGTTCCGCTGCCGGCGCCGGTGCTTGATCTGCTGTTGGCGCTTTCGATGGCTGCGTCGGTCATCGTTTTTCTTTCCGCGATCCAGATTCGCCGCGCCGTGGAGCTCTCGGTCTTTCCCACACTGCTCCTGCTGCTTACGCTCTTCCGGCTCTCGCTCAACATCGCCTCGAGCCGCCGCATTCTGCTGCACGGGCAAGAGGGAACATCGGCCGCAGGCCACGTCATCGAGGCCTTCGGCCAGTTTGTGGTGGGCGGCAACTACGTGGTGGGCTTTGTGCTGTTTCTGGCCCTGGTCGCGATTCAGTTCCTGGTTGTTTCTCATGGAGCCGTGCGCACCGCGGAAGTGACCGCGCGCTTCACCCTCGACGCTCTGCCCGGCAAACAGATGGCCATCGACGCCGACATGAACGCCGGCCTGATCGATGAGGCCGAGGCGAGGAAAAGGCGCCAGGCGATCGCGCGCGAGGCCGAGTTCTACGGTGCGATGGATGGCGCGGCGCGCTTCAATCAGCGCGACTCGCTGGCCACGATTCTGATTACGGCCATCAACATCGTTGCCGGCCTGCTGATTGGCACTCTGCAGCAGGGGGTCGAACTGGGTGAGGCGGCGCGCACCTACACCGTGCTCACCGTGGGCGACGGCCTGGTGACGATCATTCCTTCGCTGCTGGTCTCGGTCGCCGGGGGCATCACGCTCACCCGCGCCAACTCTGCCGGCATGCTGGGCGCGGAGATCCGGCAGCAGCTGTTCGCGCGGCCCGCAACGCTCTATCTTGCCAGCCTGGTCTCGATGGGCATGTGCCTGATTCCGGGATTACCCAAGCTGGCCTTTATGGGAGTGGCCGCAATCCTGTTCTGGAGCGCGAGACGGGTTGCCTCCCATCCGCCGCAGCCAGCCGGGCAAGATGCCGGACCGGCGGAGCGAAAGAAGGCCGGCGAGGCCCGCCAAGCCAACGCCGAAGAGATGGCCGGCCTGCTGCGGCTCGAAGAGCTGACCCTGGAGATCGGATTCCAGCTGATTCCGCTGGTTGACGAAAAGCAGGGCGGCCAGCTGCTGGGCCGGGTGCGCACGCTGCGGCGGCAGTTAGCGGCCGAATTGGGATTCCTGATTCCCCCTGTACACATCTCGGACAACCTCAGACTGAAGCCGCGCGAATATGTCTTCTCGCTGCGCGGCATCGAGATCGGCCGCTGGCAGACCGAGGGCGCGCTGTTGCTGGCCGTTTCGGGCGAGCCCGGCCGCCGGCCGCTCACCGGCAAGGAGACGCGCGAGCCGGCCTTCGGGGTTCCTGCGATCTGGATCGCGCCTGCTCTTGAGGACCAGGCCGTCGCCGCCGGCTACTCGGTGGTGGACGCGGTAACGGTAATCACCACCCATCTGGGCGAACTGATTCGCAGCCACGCCTGGGAACTGGTCGGCCGCGCCGAGATCAAGCGGCTGATGGATGCAATGAACGACAGCCACCCCAAGCTGCTCGAGGAGCTGGTACCCAAGCTGCTTTCCCTCGGCGAGGTGAGCCGGGTTCTCGAACAGCTTCTGCGCGAGCGGGTCTCGATCCGCGACCTGGGCTCGATTCTTGAGGCTTTGCTCGAGACCGCTCCGGCCAACAAGAACATCGTGGCCCTGGTCGAGGCGGCGCGGCAGGCGCTGGGCCGCCGGCTGGTGCGGCCGCTGTTTGACGAGGAAGGTCAGTTGCCGGTGCTGCTGCTCGATCGCGGGATGGAAGAGGAGATCATCTCCAGCCTGGCTCCTGAGGCCGGGGCCCGATTGCCGGCCCAGACCGGCGCGGGCGCGCCGGTCGTGCGCCGTCTCGCCGATTCTGTGAGGCAACTTATCGGCTCCAATCCCGGTGCGGCCCTTCCCGTGCTCCTTGTGTCGAGTCCGGCACGCTATCACGTCCGGCGATGGCTGGAGCCGGTGGTTCCGAGACTGGCGGTGGTTGCTCCGGGGGAGATACCCCCGGAGGTGCGCCTCAGGCCGGTGGGAACGGTGCGGTGATCTCTCGTGCAGGGTGATCTTCTCTGAAGTTTGATCGGAATCTCCACGAGTTCGAGGATTGGCGGGAAAGATGGGAATCGAGGCGGCGGCTCGTCAAGTGAGTGCAAAGACTTCAGGGCGTCCGGCTGGGATGGTGGCTTATCCGCCGGCGGCCTCGGAGGGCGGGATGCTGACCAGCGAACAGGAGCGGGTGCTGCTCGAGCACCTGCCCATTGTCCGCTTTCTGGCCCGCCGGATTCACGAGCGGCTGCCCCAGCACGTGGACATTGAAGACCTGGTCTCGGCCGGCGTGGTGGGATTGCTGGACGCCTTTGCCAAGTTCGACCCGGCCAAGAAAGTGCAGTTTCGCAGCTACGCGCAGTTCCGCATCCGGGGCGCGATTCTTGACAGTTTGCGCACCCTGGACTGGAGTCCGCGCGAGCTCCGGCGCAAAGGCCGGGCGGTGGAGGAGGCGATCCGGGTTCTGACGGCGCGCCTGGGCCACGCGCCGGGCGAGCATGAGGTGGCCGCCGCGATGGGCCTCGATCTCGAGACCTACCAGCAACTGCTGGGCGATCTGAAAGGTCTTGAGATCGGCACCTTGCACATGGAGCGCAACGAGGACTCGGGCGAGGAGGAGCTGGCCTATGTTCCGGGCCGCCCCGACGAGGATCCGCTCTTTCGCTGCCTGAGGGGCGAGATGGAGGAGCGGCTGGGCGATGCCATCGCCAATCTGCCCGACCGCGAGCGGCTGGTGATGACCCTCTACTACTTTGAAGAGATGACCATGAGGGAGATCGGTCTGGCGCTGGGCGTGGTCGAGTCGCGCGTCTCCCAGGTGCATGCCTCGGCCGTAGTTCACCTGCGCGCTGCGTTGCGCGATCTGTCGGCGCGCGGCGCCTTCGATCGCGCGCAGCCCGCGGGGCGGGCGCGGCGCGGGTAAGGGCCTTTCAAGGGGAAGCCGATGGAAAAGACGCTCAAACAGGACGAGATCGACGCGCTTTTTGAGGCGGCGCGCAGCGCCGTTCCGGACGATACCCGGTCTGGGGTCAAGGCACGGGTGGTCCCCTACAACTTCTCCTCGGCCGGCCAGATCTCGAATGAACAGTTGCGCGCCATCAGCATGTTGAACGACCTGTTCGCGCGCAACCTGACTCACAATCTGGCCGCATGGCTGAGGACGCGGTTCCAGGTCAACCTGGTATCGGCAGAGCAGATCCAGTTCAATGAGTTTCTGCTGAGAATCCCCGAGATCAGCTACGTCGCCTCGGTGCGGCTGGAGCCTCTGGGCGCGCTCTCGGTGCTGCATCTCGACCTGGCGGTGGCTCCGCCGATTATCGATCTGCTTCTCGGGGGCGAAGGCAAAGACGGACCGCTGCGCGAGCTCACCGACATCGAGGAATCGATCCTGGGCAGCGTGGTGGAGATCATCTGCCGCGAACTGACGCTGGCCTGGCAACCGGTGGGCCTGAGCTTCAGCTTCGAGCGGCGCCAGATGCAGACCCAGGCCGCTCGCATCATGGCGGTGACCGAGAAGACGCTGTGCCTCAGCTTCGAGATTCGCATGCCTCACTGCGCGGGTCTGCTCAACCTGGCTTTTCCCGCAGTCGTGGCCAACACGATTCTGCGCCGGCTCACAACCGACTGGGGGCGCAGCCGCCGCCATGCGGCGGAGACCAGGGCTCGGATCGAATCCGCGGCCCGCGGCATTCACTTTGGCTGTTCGCTCGATCTTCCCACCGTCTCGGTGCGGGCCTCCGAGATTGAGAACCTTGCCCCCGGGAGCGTTCTCAGATTGAACCTGGCCGCCAATGTTTCGCCGGTCTGGCGCGTGGGCGGTAAGACTCTGGCGCGGGCCATGGCCGTACGGCAGGGCCCGCATCGTGCCGCGCGCATTGAAATGACGGCAACGGACCCGGTTCCCGGCGCGCCAATGGAGTTCGAGCCATGAAGACCTACCTCGATTACTGGGCGCAGGTTGCCACCGATCTCTTTGCCCAGGCCCTGGCCGGCGAACCGCAGCTGGCCGAATCGCTGCCCCGGCCGTTTACGGCAGGATCGTTCGGCTTTGCGGCAACCCTCTCCGGAGACCTCGAGGGGCAGTTCTCGATCCTGCTCGACGAGGCGATTCTCGAGGCTCCGCTCATGGGCGAGGGGGTGGACCAGAAAGCGGGATGGGCTGAGATTCTGAAAGAGACCTGTAACGCCGTGGCCGGGGAGTTGCTGGCCAGGAGCGGAACCAAACTGTGGATTGAAAAGTTCTCGGAGATCCCGGGCCTGAGCCAGGTTACCCGCGCCTTTGAACTGCGCTCGGGTGACCACGCCTGGACGGTTCTGGTGCGCGAGGATCTGTGCGCCGCCACAGCTGCTGTTTCGGCCCCTAAACCGGCGGCAGCCGCGGCCAATGCGCCGGCGCCCCGGCTGAGCCCGGGCCTCGAACTGCTGCTCGATGTCGAACTCCAGGCCTCGCTCCGTTTCGGATCGCGGGAGATGCCGCTGGGCGAGATCCTCGATCTCGGACCGGGAGACGTGGTCCAGCTCGACCGTCACGTCGCCGATCCCGTGGACCTGATCGTGGGCGACAAGATTGTGGCCCATGGCGAGGTAGTTCTGGTGAATGGCAACTTTGGGCTGCGCGTGACCGATGTGGCCGCGCCCGAAAAGCGGCTGGAGAGTATCCGATGCCTGTTCTGATCCGCCGCTTCCCGGATAAGAGGAATTCTCAAACCGGTGAAAGCGGACTGGTCCCCGCCTATTCCGGCGAACTCGCCCAAGAGCCCGCGCCGTCGCCTGCGGCGCGATCGTTCCCGGTCGCCGCCCGCACGGGAATCTTCACCATCTGCGCCAATCCCGGCTGTTCCTCCGGCTGGCTGAAGCTGTTTCGTCCCCGCTCGGCTCCGGTCTTCGAGGCGGGATGGTGCTGCTCGGCCGCCTGCGTGAGGACGATGATCGAGGCGGCGCTCCGGCGCGAGATGGATGCCCTCACCGCCGCCGGCGAGGCTCGCAGCCATCGCGTCCCGCTGGGACTGGCCATGCTCGAACAGGGCTGGATCAACGGCGTCCAGTTGCGCGGCGCTCTCGAGGCGCAGCGGTCCGCGGGCGGCGGCCGGCTGGGCTATTGGCTGGTGCGCGGGCAGGGAGTGAGCGAGCAGCTGGTGACACGCGCACTCGGGATTCAATGGAGTTGCCCGGTGCTGAGCACTGAGTTTCACGATGTTGAGGGGCTGGCTGCACTGGTGCCGCGATTGTTTGTCGACGCCTTTGGCGCGCTGCCGCTGCGCATGGCAGCCGGTCGAATCCTGTATTTGGGTTTCGAAGACCGGCTCGATCCGGTGCTGGCGCTGGGAGTGGAGCGAATGACGGGGCTTAGAGTGGAGTGCGGGCTGGTGGCTGGATCCACCTTCGCTCCCGCCCATGCTCGGATGCTCAGGGCGGCGTTTCCCGCGGTGGAACTGATGGAAGCCTCGTCGGAAGCCTCGCTGGCCCAGGCGCTGGCCCGCACCCTTGAACGGGCGCGGCCTGTCGATTCGCGGCTGGTGCGGGTGCATGACTGTTTCTGGCTCCGCATGTGGATGCGGCCGCCAACCGGGACAATGTCTCGAGCGAGCGACATCCGCGACGTGATCGCCTCCAACCTTTCCCACTGACCTGGGGCTCTCCTGTCTGCAAAGGGCCGCATCGACGATCCCCTCTGTAGAACGGATGCCCCGGGAAGCTGGTCCTGATGGAGCGCGGTCGCTCCTCATGGATCGGCTTCCAATGCCGATACACAAGGGGTGGAGGATTGCCGGAATGGGTGAGATTCGAGCTCTGATCGTTGATGATTCCTCAGTCATGCGCAAGATTGTCGAGCGTGCGCTGCGCCAGGCCGGCCTGGAACTCAAAGAGGTTCATGAGGCCGGGAGCGGAGTCGAGGGTATTGAAGTGCTTCGGGTTAGTTCCGTGGACCTGATCCTCTCCGACATCAATATGCCCTCGATGGATGGCCTGGAGTTTTTGCGCCAGATTCGCGCACAGAATCTGGCCGCCGGTGTGCCGGTGGTGATGATCACCACCGAGTCGAGCGAGGAACATGTGAAGCAGGCGATTCAGGCGGGAGCTCAGGGATACATCCGCAAGCCGTTTACTCCGGACCAGGTGAAGGAGCGCGTATTGCCCCTGGTGAAGACGGCTTGAGGGGGGCTGCGATGTTGTTGAACGGTGTGCGCAGCGGTGCCATCGCGAGCAGGCAGGCGGGGCGGGACGAGAGCAGTAGATGCGGAAGGGGTACAGGGGAGCGTACGATGGCGGTTTCACTGCGTGAGTCAGTTGCCCAGGTTGCGGATCCCAGGAATCTCGACGCGAGCGTGGAAGAGGTCTTCGAGCTGATGATGGGCGTCAAGTGCCGCCGCGCGATGACTGAGATACCGGCCCACCACGCCGAGTCAGTGACCGCGGTGGTGGGTTTCGGCGGGTTGTTGAGCGGCGCATGCGTTTTCAAACTGGCGAGCGAAACGGCGCTGGTGGTGGCGGCGCGGATGACCGGCATCGAATTCGCCGAAGTGGATGACACGGTGAAGGACGCTATCGGCGAGGTCTGCAACATGCTGGCCGGGTCCTGGAAGGGAAAGGTGCCCGAGCTCGCAGCCCACTGTGGACTTTCCGTGCCGGCAGTCATCACCGGCCGCGACTATAAGCTGCGCGTCCAGGCGCCGGAGTTCCAACTTCATCATGTGTATACCTTCGCCGACCACACCTTTGCGGTCACCATCGTCTGCGACGGCCTGCAGTAACCTGGGCAGTTTTTTGGGCGGGTCGGGCTTTGGGGACTTCAACTGAATGGGCGGGCTCAGGCGGGACGGGCGCGCATTGACTGACCGATTGCGTCTCGTTGGCGGGGCGCGTCGAGCCCCGCGAACCAAGTTTCTTCTAATCCTTTCTTCCCCCTTTCGGTCCTCCTTCTGCACTCATCCGCTGCATGGACAGCGGCTACTACGCAGCGATGACGGGTTTGGTGGCGCGGACGCAGGCGCTCGACACTGCGGCCTCCAATCTCGCCAACACCCAGACACCCGGATACCGCGCCGAGCGTGAGTTCTTTCGCTCCGTGCTGCTTGGGCCCGACGCGCTCGATTCTCAGCTGGGTGAGACGCTGAACAACTTCGGCCTGCTGGGCGGCGACCGGCTGAGCATGGCGCAGGGAGCGCTCGAGCAGACCGGGAATGCATTTGATCTGGCCATCGAGGGCCAGGGATTCTTTGCCATCCAGACCTCCAATGGAGTTCGCTACACCCGCGACGGCAGCTTCCACCGCGCCCGCACCGGTCAATTGGTGACCGCAGCCGGCGAGCCGGTGCTTTCGGCCTCTGGCCAGGCGATCACAGTGCCGCCCGGCGAAGTTTCGGTGGGCTCCGATGGCGCCCTCTCGGTGAATGGCGGCGTGGTGGCGAGTGCCGGCGTATTCACCTTCCCGGCCGGCGCCGAGCTGACCCCGGAAGGCGCCAACCGCTACGCGGCGCCGAAGAATGTGACCCCTGTCGCCGCCAGGGACGCGACGGTGCACCAGGGAGCGATCGAGGCCGCCAATCAGGATGTGGTTCAGGGAACGGTTGACCTGATCGCAATGCAGCGCCAGGCGGAGATGATGCAGCGGGCGCTGACAGTGTTCCACACCGAGTTCAACAAGATTGCCAGTGAGGATCTTCCACGGATCTAGTCCGAGACGAGGAAAAGCGGATCAAGTCCAAGACGAAGGAAAAACGGGTTTAGTTCAAAGCGAGGAAAAGAATGATTCGAGCGCTTTACACGGCAGCCAGCGGCATGAGCGCGCAACAGTTGAATCTGGACACCATTGCCAACAATCTGGCCAACTCGTCCACGACCGGATTCCGCCAGCTGCGGCTCGATTTCCAGGACATGGTCTACCAGAATATGGTGACGCCGGGCGCCGCGCAAAGCCAGAACACGGTCTCGGCAGGACTGCAGATCGGCCTGGGAACGAAATCGGCCGCCACCGAGGTGATCACCACGCAGGGTTCGCTGAACGAGACCGACAATCCCCTCGACGTGGCGATTGAAGGCGCCGGATTCTTCCAGGTGCAGCGGCCCGACGGGAC
Organism: uncultured Acidobacteriaceae bacterium; assembly: GCA_963808695.1. Classification (GTDB taxonomy): domain Bacteria; phylum Acidobacteriota; class Terriglobia; order Terriglobales; family Acidobacteriaceae; genus Telmatobacter. The sequence continues at coordinate 45,110 of CAWEHF010000002.1, read as the reverse complement.
CATCGCTTACACCCGGGCCGGCCAGTTCCAGTTGAATAACCAGGGAACGATTGTGACCACCGACGGCGACCCGGTCATTCCCACGATTACCGTCCCTGCCAACGCAACGGCGGTCACGATTACCCAGTACGGCGTGGTCAATGCGACCCTGGCCGGCCAGCAGAATCCCTCGCAACTTGGGCAGATTCAGCTGGCGACCTTCCCCAATCCCGGCGGTCTCGAGAGTATGGGCAACAACCTGTTGCAGGCCACGCTGAGTTCGGGCGATCCGGTGCTGGGCAATCCCGGGGGAACCGAGGGGTTGGGAACGCTGCAGCAGGGGTATCTCGAGAATTCCAACGTGGACGTGGTGCAGGAGTTTGTGCAGATGGTGCTGGCACAGCGGGCTTACGAGGCCAATTCGAAGGTGGTGAAGGCTGCCGACGATATGTACTCGCAGGTCAACAACATGACCCACTAAACCGGGGTGATGCTTGAGGTTTTTGCGAAGGGGAGGAAGTGGGAGCGGTTGATCAGTCACGATTACCCTTGGTGCTGCTGGCAGCACTTCCGTTGCTTGCGCAGTCCGGCAACGGAGGGGCCCCTGCTGCTGAATTGACGCTCACTTCGTCTCTCCATCCGGGACTTAGGGAGGAACTCGTTCGCGAGATTGACGATCCCGCGACGGGTGATCGCTGGCTGCTGGAGCGGGACGCGCAACATCCCGGTGGGCCAGGGCGGATGGTGTTGATTGGCCGAGGAAAGGCGTCTCCGGTACCCGCAGGAACCTCCCTCGGGTCCGTGCGCAGTGTCTTCGAAACTGGCGCGCCCGCCGCACTGATTCATGCCGGCGAACCCCTGATCGTCGAGGAGCACACCAGTCTGCTCGATGCAGTTCTTGAAGCGATCGCATTGACTCCGGCTGCTGAAGGTGGAACCCTTCGCGTCCGCCTTTCGATCGGCGGGCGTGTGGTGAGAGCCGTCGCCGTTGCACGGGGCCGTGCATTGCTCTCGCCTGACCCCGGAGCGCGGCCATGAAGCGGAAGATCACGTCGATCGTCCTGGTGCTGGCAGCGCTTACTTGGCTGGCGCCGCCGCATTTGGCGGCAAAGAAGCAGAGCCCTCAGGGGACTACTGCGAAGGCCAGTCCTCCCGAAACTGCCCTGGAGACCTACATCGGGCGGGTACGGGCGCAGCAGGCCGCGGAGGTTCGCACACCCGGCTCGATCTGGAGTCCCGATGGGAGGATGGTGCGGCTGGCCACGGACGCCAAGGCCTTCCGGATTCACGACGTGGTTTCGATCGTGGTGACTGAAAGCCTGGCCGCCTCGACCGATGGCCAGGTGAAGAACTCGCGCGCCTCGAATGCCAGTTCCGGATTGACCTCGTTGTTTGGCGCCCTCAAGAGTTCGAACAGCTTGCAGAACCTGATCGGGGCAAGCGCCTCCTCGGGGCTGACGGCGCAGGGCCAGAGCACCACCAATTCAAGCCTGGCTACGACCTTCGGCGCCGAGGTAATGGATGTGCTGCCCAACGGAATGCTGGTGGTGCAGGCGACGCGGCAACTGACTTTCTCAGAACAGACGCAGCTCATACGGCTTCGGGGGCTGGTGCGGCCCGAGGATGTGAGCAACCAGAACCAGGTGCTTTCGACGGCGATGACCGATTTGGAGCTTGAGGTTACGGGCAAGGGTATCGTGAACGATTCGACCTACCGGCAAAACCCGCTGGTGCGTCTCCTCGAAAAGCTTCTGGTGTTTTAGCAGGAACCAGGGCAAGACCGAGCAGAGAACTTAGCGTGCGGAAGTAGTGAGCGAAGGATGCGGATTTTCTTGAGAACGCGAAAGGGCGGTTGCAAATCGAGCTGCCTTATTTTGGAGGCTCTCCTGATTCTCGCAGTTCTTGCTGCTGCGGATTCAGGCCGGACACAGGTTTCGACTGAGAAAGCCCGGATCAAAGATATCGCCTCGATTGAAGGTATCCGCGACAACCAGCTGGTTGGATACGGCCTGGTGGTTGGATTGCGCGGTACCGGCGACAGTTCGCAGACCGTCTTTCCGGCGCAGACCCTGGTCTCGGTGCTCGAGCGGATGGGAGTGACGGTTCCGCAAACGGGCTCAAACAGCGCCAGCAACATGCAGGTCAAGAACATGGCCGGCGTGTTTGTGGTGGCTACGCTGCCGCCCTTCAGCCCGCCGGGCTCGAAGATCGACGTCACAGTCTCCTCGGCCGGGGATGCGCGCTCGCTTGAAGGCGGGATCCTGCTGATGACCCCGCTCTATGGACCGGACGGTCAGATCTTTGCCCAGGCGCAGGGATCGTTGGTGCTGGGCGGGTATGTGGCCACGTCGGGAGGAAACTCACGCCAGCTGAACCACCCCACCACAGGCCGCATTATTGGCGGGGCGCTGGTGGAGCGGCAGGTGCCGTTCGATCTTAAGCAGCTGAACACCATCCATGTTGTGCTCAACGACGCCGATTTTCATACCGCCGAGCAGATGGCTGCGGCCATCAACAGGGCGCTGGGTGGGGCGCGGGCAAACGCCGTCGATAGCCGGCGGATCGAGATCCAAGCTGAGCCCGATGAGGACCGGGCAGCGCTGCTGGACAAGGTTGAGACGGTCGAGGTGGATGTCTTTCCACGGGCGCGAGTGGTGGTGAATGAGCGCACCGGGACGGTGGTGATTGGCGGAACGGTGCGTCTGCAGCCGGTCTCGATTCTGCATGGGGGATTGAGCGTGAACGTGATTTCGCGAACCGAGGTCTCGCAGCCCGGGCCGTTTTCATCGGGAACCACGCAGGTGGTTCAGCAGACCCAGGTCGAGGCCCAGGACCGTCCGGTGAACCGGATCGATCTGAAGGAAGGCGCCACGGTGGAGGATTTGGTCCAGGAATTGCAGCGAACGGGTGCGGGGGCGCGGGATGTGATCTCGATCCTGCAGGCGATGAAGGAAGCCGGCGCGCTCGAGGCCGACCTGGAGGTTCTGTGATGTCGGTTATTGGGGCGGTTGGGGCATTAGACGGACGTGTGGTTGACAGCCTCACACAAGAATCCGGAGGGCCGTCGCCGAAGCTTGTCCATGCGGCCCACGAGTTTGAGGCGCAGATGATGAAGGAGTTACTGAAGCCCATGACCGATAGCGATCCCCTGACCGGAGACGATGAGGGCGCTGACGGGGTGCTTGATTCCGGGGCAGGATCGGGGGGGACACTGGGCGAGTTTGCCTCGGAGTCGCTGGGCAAGGCGCTGAGCGAGCGGGGCGGCTTCGGCATTGCCGACCGGATTGTGAGCCAGCTCTCCCATTCTGGTAACCACGGCAAAACCGGGACGGTAACCAGAGATTTGCACGGCAATACCGTAATGAGAAGCAACAAATGACTATCGTGATTAGAGAATATTGCCGATAGCTTGGCCAGGAGGCAATGGATATGGACGTGCGCAACAATCTGGATGGTCTAAGGTCGCTGCTTGGGGTGCAAACGCCCTCGACGGCACCTGCTTCGACGCGAAGCGGAGCGCAGGCCGGGGCGAGTGAACTGACTGGCGACCATGCCACCTTGAGCAGCGCAGGCAGCGAAGTTTCGCAGGAGAGCGCGGGCGACGGCGTCTGCATGGAGAAGGTAGCAGCGGTGCAGGCCGCGCTGGCCGCAGGAACGTACAACGTTCCCGCCTTGGCGGTGGCCGCGAAGATGGTCGACGCCATGCTGGCTGGCGCGAACTGAGCCGGAGAATGTTCGGACGAGAGTGGGAAGGGCGATGCGGCTGATCGACGCAGCAGGAGGGGCGGCTGGTACGAACGCGTCCACGCCTGAACTGAGAGAGCTGGTGACTGAAGCGACGCGCGCGCTGGCCCGGCTCGACGTTGCGCGGCTTGAGGAACTGGCGCTCTCGTGCCAGGCGCTGACGCGAATACCGCCTCCAAAGACGCAAGATGAGCGGGAGGAATTCAGCCGCCAGGCTCGCGCTGCGCGGGGCGAGATGGCGGTCTTTGCCCGGGTGCTTGAAGCGACGCGCGCCAATCTGAAGGTCATGGAGCGGCTGCGGGAGCTGCGCGCGGGTAAGGCAGGGTACCGGGTAAGCTCTGAAGGCTGCCTGAGTTTCAGCCAGAGGGATGCGGAGGCTGGGCATGGGAACAATTAACTCCGCCTTTGGCCTGATCTCGGGCGCGCTCGATGCCGACCAGTCGGCGCTGAACGTGGTGGCCAACAATGTGGCCAACGCCAACACCACCGGCTATACGGAAGAGACGCCTGACTGGCAGGAGAACGCGCCGATCACGGTGAATGGGATTACGATTGGCGAGGGGGTGACCGAAACCGGTGCAACCTCGCAACGCGACCGGGTGCTTGACGAGCGGCTGGACCAGCAGCAGCAACTCGCAACGGCATCGAGCACGCGGCTGGCGGCGCTGAACCAGATGCAGGCGTTGTTTACGCCGGATTCCGGTTCCTCGAGCTCGACCGCGGGCGATATCGGCAGCGACATCACCAGTTTCTTCGATGCCTTCTCCTCGCTTGAGAGCGACCCCACCGACAATGCGTTGCGCGAGAGTGTGCTCTCAGCCGCATCGACGCTTGCCGGCGATATTTCGAGTGCTGCGGCCAGCCTGAATTCGCAGCGGTCGGCGACCGACCAGGAGGCATCGGGAATTGCCGGCCAGGTAAACTCGCTGACCAGCGCGCTGGCCCAGCTGAACCAGCAGATCGAATCCACCTCGCCGGATGCCGACGCCGGGACATTGGAGGACCAGCGACAGCAGGACCTGAGCCAGTTGTCGCAGCTGATCGGGGTCAACGAAGTGACCACCGAGAACAACGGCCTTGAGATCACGACCACATCGGGGCAGTTGCTGGTCTCAGACAGCCAGAGCTATCAGCTCACCACCGGAACGGTAAACGGAGTCACGGACTTCTTTCTGGGCGATAACGACATTACCGCCGGGCTCACTGCGGGCGGAGGAGAGCTGGGCGGATACCTCACCGCGCGCGACCAGGACATTCCCAACGCGCTCAGCTCGCTCGATCAGCTAGCCTACAGCATCTCGACCCAGGTGAATGCGCAGAACAACGCGGGTACCGATCTGGATGGAGTGACGGGCACGGTTGCCAATCCGCTTAACATCTTTAACGAGCCTGCGCAGGTTGCGGGCAGCGCCGCGGCCATGGCAGTGACCATGACCGATCCCAACCAGATTGCAGCGGCGGGTTTGGGCGACGGCACGGGTGACAACTCGAATGCGATTGCCATGGCCAGCCTGGGCGGTCAGCAGATCGTGAACGGGCAGACCCCCACCGATTATTACTCGAACTTCGTCACCACTCTGGGCTCGACGGTTTCAGAGGTTCAAACCGAGAATACGGCGCAGAACGCCTCGGTCACCCAACTGCAGACGCAGAACAATGCTCTTTCAAGCGTGAATCTGAACGATGAGGCGGCGGCGATGTCGACGCTGGAGAGCAGCTACCAGGCAGCCTCGCAGGTCTTCACCATGCTGAACACGGTTATTACTTCGGCCCTGAACCTGGGCGTGGAGACGGCGGTGTCGTAAGAACAGGGAGTAGGGAATAGGGAACAGGGAATAGGTTGAGGCGCTGGAGTCGGGCGCGCCGGGCAGCGAAAACGACAAGGCTGCCGAAAAAATTGCGGAGGAGCAGGATGCGGGTTGATCCGACCTACATTACGAACCTGGTGAGCTCGCTCGATCAGACCCAGGCCAGCGAGCAGCAGTTGAGCTCGGAGCTTTCGAGCGGGGTGAGCATCACGTCGCTGGGCCAGAATCCTGTTGGCGCGGGCGAAAATGTGTTGCTGCTGAACCAGATTCAGCAGGATGACTCGTTCACGCAGAGCTCGAACCTGGTGACCGGCCAGCTTCAAGTCGCGGATTCAGCGCTGGGCAGCGTAGTGAGCGAGTTGACGCAGGCCGTTTCGCTGGCGACCAGCGCCAACAACGGCACCATGAGCGCAAGCGACGTGAAGTCAATCGGCAGCCAGATCGCGGGAATTCTGGACGAGGTGCAGTCGCTGGCGAACACGAGTTACCAGGGGCAGTACATCTTTGCCGGCGGGCAGACCGGCAGCGCACCCTTTGCCACTTCCGCGGTAACTTCGCCGGCTGTGACGAGCTATAACGGCGACGAAGACATCAACTACCTGGAGATGCCCAACGGGCAGAAGATTCAGCTGAACGTGCCCGGCGACCAGATCTTTTTGGGCAGCGGAAACACCGGCGTGAGCGTGTTCGGCGCGCTGAATGCGCTGGCGGCCGACTACTCAAGCGGCACGGTGAACACCGGCCAGGCAGTCGACGACACCGAGGCGCTTGGCGCGGCGCTGAACTACGTCTCGCAGCAGCGGGTGACGATTGACAATTCGATTACTCAACTCTCGGCTGCCTCGACCGCGGCCACCAATGCCCAGACGCAGCTCACGGCCGCGCAAACCGGCCTGATGCAGGCCGATGTTGCATCCGTTTCAACGCAACTGTCGCTGACCGAGACGCAGCAGACGGCCCTGGAAGATGTGATCGCGCAGCTTGAGTCGACGTCGAACAGCCTCTTCAGCAAGATGCCGAACTGAGGCTGGTTGCCGATGCGTACGCGATCGAAACGGAGCACAGCAAAAACCGAGTCTTCAAGCTTCTTTTTCGCATAAGACGGGCCAAAAACAGGTGGTCTTTTGTGGGTTGTATTTACTAGAAGCTAAAGAGAATGAAAAGCGTATATAATTAATAATAAGCATGTTAGATGGTCGCGACTCGCCCAAAATCCAACCATTTCCGGGGGGAGGGGTGGGTTTTTGCGGGGGGTACGGACCGGCCACATCCCGGACAGTCGAGCAGTTGGTCATATGAATCCATACGCGACAATTGTGCGCCTAAGGGATGAAATTGGATGCAAGCCGGCGAGGCAGTGGGGATAAGTACCCGTCGGCAGTGCCAGTCGCCGTTGCGTTCAGCCAGCAGTCCCAAGCCCATCCGCCACTGGAATTCACTTCGCTGATACACTGAAGATTGCAGCCGGACCACGTTTTGCCTGCCCTATGTGGGTAGAAAGCGTCCCGGACCGAGGACGACGACAATGCCAGAAGCAAATGGAAATAAAGCAATTACGGGAACGTCACTGCGCCTGAAGGTGGGCCTGGCCGAGATGCTGAAGGGCGGCGTCATCATGGACGTGATGAACGTCGAGCAGGCGCGCATCGCCGAGGAATCGGGCGCCACCTCCGTCATGGCCCTTGAGCGCGTCCCCGCCATGATCCGCGCCGAAGGCGGCGTGGCCCGCATGGCCCGGCCCGCCCTCATCAAGCAGATCATCCAGGCCGTTTCCATTCCCGTGATGGCCAAGGCCCGCATCGGCCACTTCGCCGAAGCCCAGATTCTGCAAGAGTTGGGCGTAGACTTCATCGACGAGAGCGAGGTCCTGACCCCCGCCGACGAGGCCCACCACATCGATAAGCACGCCTTCACCACTCCCTTCGTCTGCGGCGCGCGCAACCTGGGCGAGGCCCTGAGGCGAATCGCCGAGGGTGCGGCCATGATCCGCACAAAAGGTGAAGCAGGAACCGGCGACGTGGTTCACGCCGTCCAGCACATGCGCCAGATTGTGAAAGAGATGAAGGCCCTGACCGTGCTGAGCGAGCAGGAGCTCTACGCCGCGGCCAAGGACCTGCAGGCCCCGTACGAGCTGGTGCGCATGGTGGCCGAGGCAGGCAAGCTGCCGGTGCCGAATTTTTCAGCGGGCGGGATCGCCACGCCGGCCGATGCGGCCCTGATGATGCAACTCGGAGCCGAGGCCATCTTTGTCGGGTCAGGAATCTTCATGAAGGAGCGGGCCACGCCGCTCGATGTGGAGAACGATCCCAAGGAGCGCGAAGAAGCCATCTCCCGCGCCAAGGCCATCGTGCAGGCCACCACCCACTTCAACGATCCCAAGATCCTGGCCGAAGTCAGCGAGCAGGTAACCGGAACGATGAAGGGCCTCGCCGCCGCCGGACTCGACGAAAAGGAACTGCTGCAGACCCGCGGCTGGTGAGAACCTGCGTTAGCCAGTGCACGGAGATTGCTAGGTAGCGGGGTACAATCGGTCCTTGTAAATAGACGAGGCAAGGATGTCCGACGAGACGAAAGACCCGAATACCATGACGGTTGTCGAAGCCTACAGGCTGAAGCATCAGTTAGGTCAGAGCATCGCGTGGGGTAATTCCAACCTCAACGCCCTCCAGATTAAGGAACTGACTAAGCTCACCGCTGACGACTACGCCCGTATCCGCGCAGACTACCGCGAATGGCGTGTCAATGTGGGCTTGACCATAACTCTGGTCGTCCTCGCTCTCGGCTGTGTGGTCGCCAATATCTACTTCACCACCACATGGGTGAAGATTGTAGCGATGGTTCTAGGCATCAGCTTCTTCTACCAACTGGCGAAGCGGGATGGACACGCTGAAGGCTACGTCGACGGCTACGAGGCCGGACACGATGAAGCCATTTACAAGACTCTCGGTATCAAGCCGGAAGAGGTTGCCGAGATGCGCAAGTTCGCCATCGACATGGAGATTGACGACATGGTGGTGGGGAGGATGAACGAGCGGGAAAAGGCCGAGTGAGTACCATTCGACCATTCCCGACTCAGAATCGATGCTTGGCGCATTTGCTAGGGATCGTTCCTCGCAAGGCTTCCCGCAGCCACACTGGTTGTATAATTTGTGCCATGTACAAGGTATTGGGCCTCCAAAAAATCCCGGGCTCAGACCCGCAGGAATACGAACTGCGGTTACACGACTCCGAAAACAAAAAACCCGGCTACGTGATGGACACGGAATACGGCACGGAGGAACAAATGCGTGCCATGCTGAAGAATGGCGGCCTGAGCGACGCCCAGACAGACCTATTTTTTGCGGGAGCGCGTTAAGGCTATTGCGGGCTACCAGTCGGCCGCACTGCTTTCGGCTTAGTACGATGCCTTTCTATCCACTCATACAATTCTGCCTGGCTGTCCACGCGATCCTATATTTCCCGTATCTGCGGCGCATTTTCGAGGTCCGTATACGTTACCGGCGACCAAAGTCTGCCGGTTTCGGCGGGTGTGGGGCACCCGTGATGGGTCACCCGGCGCTGCTGGCGGCACGGACGGTACGCCCGCTGATTCCTGCCGCGGTGGCCAGTGGCGCGATCGGGTCGGGGTGGGATTGGCAGAACAATCAGCCGAAGCAGTGATGGAACTATGGGCGCTGCTCGCGTACGAATGCGCGTTCGAGTTCGGCTCCGGCGTCGAGCCTATCCTGCTCTTCTCGCGCGGCCTCGGCGTTGAGCCTAAGGTAGTCTTCTAGCGCGGCCTGCCCGGCCGGGGTATGCCGCCACTCCGCGGCGAGCCTATCCACCTCTTCTGGCTTCGGGAATGGCCGATACGCGGCATCCTGGACGTCGATCATCATGTCCTGCAGCCGCCGGCCGATGAACAGTTGGCGGGAGAGCTCGCGAAGGGCATTCTCTTCATCGAGCTGCTGCCAGTACCCTTCGAACTGCCGCCGATCCTCTGGGTGCCGCAGGAGATACTTTTCGAGCTGCGGCCGGTACTTTGGGCACTGCAGGACATACTTTCTGAGGCGGCGCTTGGCCCGGGTCTTCAGGACCGGGACCGCGACGAGCATAATTAGAAGTCCAATGACGAGCCGGTGATAGATGGACATAGGTTGACTCCGGAGGGCTGACGCGCTGGGCGCGAGCTGCGTAGAGGGATTTGAGGGCTGAGATGTAGGCTGTGCGGATGGCAGAGGTGCGCCGAAATTGAACCCCCTGGAGCCTTTCGCCGTGACTGCCTTTTCCGCCGCATCTTCTAAGTGGAGGCTCGTCGCCTCCAGCACGTTCTCGCGCAGCTCCTGCCATGTTTCGGCCTCGGTAAAGATCGACTGCCCCAGCGCCCGGGCCACATAGCCGCCCTCTTCCGCCTCGCGCACCTCGAAGATCAGTTCCATGCTGATAGCATAACCGAAGGAAGATGGCGGACAAGAAGGACGTTATGGAGAGAAAGAGCGGATTGCCACCTGTTCATCCGGGTGAGATTCTCAAGGAAGACATTTTGCCCTCGGTTGGCCTCTCCGTAACGGCGGCGGCCAAGGCTCTCGGCGTCTCCCGCCAGTTGCTGCACGACGTTCTGTCGGAGCGCAGGCCCCTTTCCGCCGTCATGTGCCTGAAGCTCTCCCGGCTGCTGGGCGGCTCACCGGAAGTGTGGATGCGGTTGCAAGCAGCCTATGACCTGAAGAAGGCGGAACAGGATAAAAAGATCATGGAGCGCGTCGTGCGGATCATGCCTCTGGAGCGAGCCGAAGGACTTCGTGCCTGATTCCCTTGCAGGCATAGCGGATCGATCACGCCGGCAGCTTATTCAGCAACTCGATCCTCACAACCCCCTCCGGAAACACCGCGCGAATCTCCAGCTCACCGCCCATCGCCTCCACGTAGCTGCGCAGCGTGCTCAGGTACATATCGGTGCGCTGCTCGAGCTTCGAAATATTGCCCTGGTCCATCTCCAGCAGCTCGGCCAGGCGGGTCTGCGTCATCTCGCGGGCATTGCGAAGCTGATGCAGCGGCATCTTTGCAAGTTCCTCTTTCACCCGCGCAGCCACACGCGCCCGCCGCTCCGGTGACATCTTGGCTTCCAACTCTCTAAAGTTTCTCGCCATGACTACTTCCCTCCGATCTCACGCAGATGTTGCGCGTAGATGGCATCCGCTTTCGGCACAAACTCCCGATACCAGCGGGGATTGCCCGTCTTGTCGCCGCCAATGAGCAAAATTCCTGTGCGGCGAGGATCGAACGCATACAGAACCCTATATGGATGGCCTTCGTGCTGGATGCGAAGTTCGCGCATATTGGGAAAATCGGAGCCATGTACCGTGTCGGCGTAGGGCCGCGTAAGGGCAGGGCCCTGTTCTCTGAGGAGATTAACCGCAAAGCTCACATCGTCTTGCGCGTTCTCGGTCAGCCCGTCCCACCACTCTCCGAACTCGTCGGTGAACTCGACTTCCCAGCCATCAAAGCAATCATGTAGTTTATCACATATATTGTCAATGGAATAACTTGTTGCAGGCCGGCTCCCTGGTTTGATCCGTGCAGACGGTCGGCCGGCCGGCAACCCCCATTCCAAAGACCAGCCAGCAGATAAACTTGTCTCGAGGCCAAGTTTGCCGATGAGCTCCCAGTCGAATGACTCAAGCCCAAGGCGGAGCACCCATTGACCAAAGCAGAACAACAAAAACCGTCTATCAAGGACACTCTGCTCGACCCGCACGGCCCGGAGCTCGGCGACGACTTTCTGGCCCTCTGCGGCGAGCGTAACCGGCGCTTCGTCGAGGGCCTCCGAGCGGAAGAGGAAGAGAAGCGCCAAGAGGAAGCCAGAGTCGCATATCGCCGCGAACATCCCCGCATCGGTGTCCTCGCCATTCAGGGCGACTACGCCGCACACGCCGCCGCCCTCGAAGAAACCGGCGCGCAGGCCTGCGAGGTTCGCAAGCCGGAGGAGCTGGCTGGCATCGATGCCCTCATCCTCCCCGGCGGCGAATCCACCACCATGCTCAAGTTCCTTGAGAAGGGCCATTTATTCGAGGCCCTCAAGGAGTTTTGCGGTAGGAAACCCGTCTTCGGCACCTGCGCCGGCGCCATCCTGCTGGCGCGCGAGGTTCTCAACCCGCCACAGCGCTCCCTAGGGCTGCTGGATGCGGTCGTGGAGCGCAACGCTTACGGGCGGCAGATCGACTCCACGATCCTGGAAGCCGAAACAAAGCTCCCCGGCGGGCCGCTTGAGATGGTCTTTATCCGCGCCCCGCGCATTGTCGAGATCGGGCAAGAAGTAGAGGCGCTGGCCTTCCGCGAAGGTTTTCCAACGCTGGTGCGCCAGGGATCGCTGATGGCGGCCACATTTCACCCTGAACTTTCGTCGAACCGCCGCGTCCATCGGCTCTTCGTCGAAGGCGTCAAAGCGGCAAATTCGAAATCCATCTGAGCCTTCCAAGCCTCTCCTCAAGCGATCTATTTGCTCTTAACACCCTTGCGAACCCCATTTCGCGGCACCAAGACCTGCGCTTTTCCGATTCCGGATGCGTCCAACCAAAAGTAAGAGTACCTTCTTGGTAAGGGCCTGCTGCCAACAGGCTCGAGAGGTCTTGAATGCCGTCGATCTTCACTCCCCTCCCCGCGGATGTCGATCGGAAATCCCCCGGTACGGGCGGAAAGCCGCCAGTCGACCGCCGTCCAACCGGCGGAGGTGGCGGGGGCGGCGACGACGATTGGCGAAATTCCAGGCGTGGTCCGCGCGAACTGCTCTACAAGATACGGGCCTTTGTTTTCTGCGCGCTGGCCGGCGACATGATGTTCTTTGTTGTCCTCGTCATTCTGTTTTACGCGCGCCAGGCCGGCACCCATCTCGATCCCGCGCTCATGCGCCAGGTGGGCGACTGGAAGCCTGTCCTGCTGCCTCCCATCCTCTTTCTCAATACGGCGGCGCTCGTTCTGAGCAGCCTCACCATGGAGGTGGCGCGGCGGCATATCTTTCGCGAGATCGACGTTCTCGAAGAGTGGCTCGGCCTGGGCAGGCCCGCATTACGCCGCACGCTCCCCTGGCTCGGTGCTACGCTCGTGCTCGGCGCTCTGTTTCTGGCCGGCCAGCTGATCGCATGGAAGCAGTTGACGGCGCAGGGGTTCGCATTCGATAGCAGGTCAACGCCGGCCAGTTATTTCTTCTATGTGGTCACGGGACTCCACGGAGCCCACCTCGTCGCCGGCGTACTGGCCCTCGTCTTCTGCCTCTTCGCGCTCCACAAATTGCGGCGGGTTGAGGTGAGGCAAATCGTCGTCGACGCCACAGCATGGTTCTGGCACACGATGGGCCTGGCCTGGCTGGTTCTATTTGCGGTTCTGGCGCTGGGCCAATAGGGCGCCCTCGAACGCGCCGAGCCTGCCTTCAGCATGCAAAGCCGGGCGCACGCTGCCGATTGCGCATTTCGAATGTCGTATGTTGTTTTTCCGCTGCGGCTTGCGATCAGTGCTTGTGCATACCCAGCCAGGCGCGCCATCGATCGCCGACGGTCGGCACTTCAGGGCAGGCAAAGTAAATCTCACGATTGATTGCCATTAGCATCTCGACTGCCTGCAACTTCGCGTCGTTGCGATTGAATGTGCCGCCCTCATGGATGTATTCATCCGTGAGGTAATCAATGGCGTGTCCCAGCTTCTCGAGGGCGTGACCGGCCCCCGTGCCGATGCGACGACGGCGATTCGTCTGCACTCTCTGAACCGCTGTGACTGAGGCACTTTCGATAACTGGAAATGCAGTCGTCGGGGATGTCACCATGGTTTTGGCCCTCACCGTCTTCTTCGGCCCTTTGCGCAGCTTTTTCAGATGACGTACGTACTGTATCTCCCCATCAGCACATCGCGATTATGGGCTGACCTTTATCGGCAGCAAGTGACCCAGCTCACATCTCCTCGCGAGAGCTTCAAGCTATACACAGTTCAATGGCTTCAACACCTTTCGTGCATGTCAACGTCTATTTGATTCACAAAATCATTAGAGGTTTCTCACATCCATATGGGGCAGGGTTTTTCTCATCCCATCGCGCCTTGACGGGATGAGGCTGAAAACCTAATCTCAAACCAGGGCTGCCGGAGTTCGAACACCCAGTTTTTGCCCTTCCGGCGGGCGTATTTTTCTTTTTTGGGGACCAGCTGTGACGATTCCCTATTACTGGCAGTATTTGCCGCTTCTCATGCAGGTTCTGGCCGCGATTCTCCTCGGCGCCTTCATGGTTGTTGCCTCGTGGTTCATTGGCCGGCATCGCAATACTGCTGTCAAACTCGACGCCTACGAGTGCGGCATTGAGGCCGTCGGCGACGCGCGCGGACGCTTCAGCGTCCGTTTCTACATGGTTGCCGTTCTCTTCATTCTGTTCGACGTTGAAGCGGTCTTCATGATGCCCTGGGCAGTCATCTACCGCAAGCTGCCGGCGATCACCGGCTACAGACTCTTCGGCTTCTGGGAGATGGTTGTCTATCTGGGCTTTGTTGCCGTTGGCCTCTACTACATTGTGCGCAAGGGCGTACTCGACTGGAGCACGGACAAGGCGGACCTCTGAACGGGCTTTCGAAGCGCCGCATCAACCCTGCTGCTCATCAGTTTCGGGCGCAGGCCAATCAAGGGCTCACGAATCAAAAAATCTCCGCGGCTGGACGCGGGCAGCTAGATTGAAAGGGCGAGCACAGAGAATGACCTCATCACCAGCTCTCATTGGCAGGCAGGCTGTGCTCGATGCGCTTCCTCATCACCCTGCCATCAAAGCTCTTCTAGCCTGGAACGGCGCTGCCTTCACCGACGCCAGGTTCGAGTTCGACGAGCTCACCCTCACCGTTCCACGCGAAGAGATTCGCGCCGCCGCCGAGGCGCTGCGCCTGGCCGGCTACAACTTCTTTGAAGACATGACCGCTGTCGACTGGTTCCCTGCCGCGCCCCGCTTTCAGTTGAGCTACCATCTTCTTTCTCACGCCTTCAAGGAGCGCATCCGTCTCCGCACGCTGGTCGACGAGGCCGATCCGTCGATCGACACAATTACCACGGTCTGGCGGGCTGCGAACTTTTACGAGCGCGAGGTCTTCGATCTGTTCGGCATCCACTTTAACGGTCATCCCGATCTGCGCCGCATCATGATGCCCGACGACTGGAAGGGTCACCCGCTGCGCAAGGACTACCCGGTGGAGGGCTACCGCTGATGGCTCCAGTGACCGAAGCTCCCGAACTCACCGGCGTGGGCGGCCAGCACATGGTGCTGAACATGGGTCCGCAGCACCCGGCTACTCACGGCGTGCTTCGCCTGGTGGTCGAAATCGACGGCGAAGTCATCGTCAAGATCCGGCCTGAGATCGGCTACCTGCACACCGGCATCGAGAAGACCTGCGAGGCCAAGTTCTACCAGCAGGTCATCCCCATGACCGACCGGATCAACTATCTCGATCCGCTCTCGAACAATCTCTGCTACTGCCTGGCCGTAGAAAAGCTGCTCGGCCTCGAGATTCCCGATCGCGCGCAATGGATCCGCGTGCTGCTCACCGAGCTCAGCCGCCTCAACTCGCACCTCATCTGGCTGGGCACGCACGCCATGGACATCGGCGCGCTCACCGTCTTTCTCTACACCTTCCGCGAGCGCGAAGACATCCTCCGCCTTTTTGAGGCCGTAGCCGGCCAGCGCATGATGACCAGCTACTTCCGCATCGGCGGTCTTTCCATGGAGCCGCCGCTCGACTTCTTCGATCGCGTGCAGGCATTCATCAAGACCTTTCCCGAGAAGATCGACGAATACTCGAATCTCCTTACCGGCAATCCGATCTTCATCAACCGGCTCAAGGGCGTGGGTTATCTTTCGCCCGAGGATGCCATCGCTCTTGGCGTCACAGGGCCGCCACTGCGCGCTTCGGGCGTTGACATCGACCTGCGCCGCGATATGCCCTACTCGGGCTACGAAAAGTTCGACTTTAAGGTGCCCATCTCGCACGGCTGCGACACCTGGGCGCGATATGAGGTGCGGCTCATTGAGATGCGCGAGAGCGTCAAGATCATCCAGCAGGCGCTCGACGGCATGCCCGGCGGTCCCGTAAAGGCCGATGCGCCCAAGATCGTGTTGCCCGATCGCGAAAAGATGAAGACGCAGATGGAGGCCCTGATCCATCACTTCAAGATCGTTACTGAAGGTTTTGCCGTTCCCGCGGGCGAGGTCTACCAGGGCATGGAATGCGGGCACGGCCAGATGGGTTACTACGTGGTTTCAGACGGTACGGCGAAGCCTTACCGCGTGCACATGCGTTACCCCTCGTTTGCCACGCTGCAGGCGCTGGAGACCATGTGCAAGGGGCGGCTGATCGCCGACCTGGTTGCAGTGATTGGATCGATCGACATTGTGCTGGGGGAGATTGATCGTTGATGCCCACGCCGGTTCATTCTGCGGAGGCGCTCTGGGAAGAGCTTTTTTCCGCCCTGGCCTCCCTGCTCCGCAGCTATACCGCGGTGCACGGCCTGCACGAGGGAATTGAGGCCGTGATCGAATTTGATCCGCATCGCATCGCGGCAAGGAACGAAGAGCGCTGGCTTCATCTTGAGCGCCGTAACAACGCGGTCACCTGGACGCGCGAAAATGGAACAAGTGGGGTATTGGAATTGACCGATCACGGCCGGCTGCGCAGCCCTGAGCGTGAAGAAGAGATGGATATGGCCGCAGAAGCGTGGGCGCGGGAAATCATGCTGGGCCCATCACCGGCACTCGGGAGGGAGAGATGACCGTGAGCGCCGAGACCATGTCGATCTTTTCGCCCAAGCTGGCCGCGCGCTTCGACGCTCTGGTTCAGAAATATCCCGTCAAGCGGTCGGCCCTGGTCCCCATGTTGCTCTACGCGCAGGACGAGATCGGCTACCTCTCTGACGCGGTGGTTGCCGAAGTCGCCGATCGAATCGGTATCACCGAGCTCGAAGTGCGCAACGTGGCCACCTACTACTCCATGCTGCGTTTCAAGCCGACCGGCAGATACAACATCCAGGTCTGTACAAACATTAGTTGCATGTTGCGCGGCGCATATGAAGTTTACGAGCGCTTTCAGGAAGAGCTCGGCATCGGCCCAAAAGGCATCACGGCTGACGGCGTCTTTTCGCTCGAAGAAGTTGAGTGCATCGGCGCGTGCTGCTGGGCGCCGGCCATCCAGGTCAACTACGACTTTCACGACGAGCTCAATCCCGATCACGTACCGGGAATTCTTTCAGGCTATCGCGGGAAAGCCCGCGCGGAAGGGAGCCGCTGATGCCGCGCCTGGTCTCCCATCCCGACGAGGTCAAGATCGTCTCGCGCCGCTTTGGCATGGGCGCAGAAAAGATCGATCGCTACGTTGAGCTCGGCGGCTACGAATCCGCAAAGAAATGCCTCGCGCTGGGCCCCGAGTGGATCATCGACGAGATGAAGGCCAGCGGCCTGCGCGGCCGCGGGGGCGCGGGCTTCCCGGCCGGCATGAAGTGGTCGTTTGTGCCCAAGCAATCGGCCAAGCCCAAGTATGTTTTGGTCAACGGCGACGAGAGCGAGCCCGGCACCTGCAAAGATCACCTGATCTTTTTGCACGATCCCCACGCGGTCATTGAAGGCACCATCATCGCGGGTCTCGCCATCGGCGCAAAGATCGGCTTCATCTACCTGCGCGGCGAGTACCGTTACCTGATCGAGATCGTTGAAAAGGCCGTCGCCGACGCCTACGAGCGCGGATTCCTGGGCAAGAACATCTTCGGCTCAGATACCGAGTTTCAGGTGATTACGCAGACCGGCGCGGGTGCGTACGAAGTGGGCGAAGAGTCGGCCCTGATGGAGTCGCTCGAGGGCAAGCGCGGCATTCCACGCATCAAGCCGCCCTTCCCTGCTGTCGTCGGCCTCTACGGCGGACCTACGGTCATCAACAACGCTGAGACCATCGCGTCGGTGCCCCACATCATCGCCATGGGCGGCGCGGCTTACGCGGCGGTTGGTTCGCCCCGCAACGGCGGAACGCGCCTCTTCAGCCTCAGCGGCCACATTGAACGCCCCGGCGTTTACGAGTTGCCCATGGGCTACAACCTCAAAAAGATGATCTACGAAGTGGGCGGCGGCGTGCGCGGCGGGCGCAAACTCAAGGCCGTGGTTCCCGGCGGTTCGTCTACTCCGGTCCTATTGCCTGAAGAGATCGAGAACCTCGGCATGGACTTCGACCAGGTCGGCAAGGCCGGCTCGATGCTCGGCTCGGGCGGCGTCGTCGTGATCGACGACCAGACCTGTATTGTCGAGTTCGCACTGCGCACCATCAGCTTCTACGCGCACGAAAGTTGCGGTTGGTGCATCCCCTGCCGCGAAGGCACCGACTGGCTCAAGAAATCGCTTACCCGCTTCCATGCTGGATTTGGCGCGGCCAGCGACATCGACAACATTCAGTACCTGGCAGAGAATATGCTGGGCCGCACCTTCTGCCCGCTCGGCGATGCGGCCGCGATGCCGACCATAGCATTTGTGAAGAAGTTCCGCAAAGAGTTTGAAGATCACTTGAATGGCAAGCCGTGCCCGTATGCAAAACATGGCGTGCCGCAGTTGACCGTTGTGTAACGGAGGGAGCTGGGGCCTTCAGGCCCCTGAAACGAGGGCGAGGTAAGAAATGGCCTTCAAGCCCGGAAAAGCTTTGAAAGGGCACGGCTTCAGCCGTGCCGGAAGACAGGAAACCAATCGACGGGGCTTCAGCCCCTGAAGAAACGAAGCAGTTGAAACGCTGGCAACGGAACTTCCTCTCCGCGGCAGCCAAGAGGACGGTTCGTTGAAAGCGCGAGAGATCATCAAGTTGATTGAAAGAGAAGGTTGGAAGTTGGTCCGGCAAAGTGGAAGCCACATGCAGTTCAAGCATGAAATAAAGCCCGGACTCGTTACAGTCCCGTTCCATGGAAGCAAGGACCTTACGAAACTCGACGTCCACAGTATTCTCAAACAAGCGGGGTTGAAATGACGAAGAATTATCTGGTGGTCTTTGGAAAATGCGCAGGAAGCAACTTCTCCGGTCATGCTCCCGATGTACCTGGTTGCGTTTCGGCAGGGGACACTCTTGAAGAGATGCGTTCGATGATGCGAGAAGCGCTGGAGTTCCATCTCCGGGGACTAGCCGCGGAAGGCGAGCCGCTTCCCGAGCCGAAAACGCGGAACGTCGAGTTCAAGCCCGAAGATTTCGAAGACGTGGAGTACTTCGTTATTCAGAAGCTTGCGGTCGATGTGCCGGCCGCCGAACAACTGGATACGCACCAGGCCGCTTAAGGACACGAATGCCCGACGTAACCTTCACAGTCGACGGAAAAAAGCTGACGGCCCCGGCCGGAACGCTGCTCATCGAGGCCTGCCGCAAGGCAGGCATCGAGATTCCCGCGTTCTGCTACTACCCCGGCCTCAGTCTGCAGGCTGCCTGCCGCATGTGCGTGGTGCGCCAGGAGAAGGTGCCCAAGCTGCAGACCGCCTGCACCACCACGGTCGCCGAGGGCCAGGTTTTTATCACCGAATCGGCTGAAATTGCGCAGGCCCGCAAAGCCACCATTCAGCTCCTGCTTGGCAATCACCCGCTCGACTGCCCGGTCTGCGACGCAGGCGGCGAATGCGAGTTGCAGGACATGACCTTCAAGTACGGCGCGGGCGAGAGCCTTTATGCCGAGGCCAAGCATCATCGCGACGAGCAGCAGTGGTCGCCGGCAGTCTTCTACGACCGGCCGCGTTGCATTCTCTGCTACCGCTGCATTCGCATGTGCGGCGAAGGCATGGACGTGTGGGCGCTGGGCGTGCAGAACCGCGGCGCAAGCTCACTGATCGCACCCAACGTAATCGGGGCTGACGCCGGGGGCAACCAGCTCGACTGCGAGCAGTGCGGCATGTGCATCGACGTCTGCCCGGTGGGCGCGCTCACCAGCGGCAGCTATCGCTACAAGACGCGGCCCTGGGAGATGAACCACGTTTCAACGATTTGTACGCACTGCGCCGATGGCTGCAAAGTGACGCTGGGCGTGCGCCAGGATAACGATGGCTCGGCCATCGTTCGCGCCGACAATCGCGACAAGAGCGGCATCAATAATGATTTTCTCTGCGCCAAGGGCCGTTTCGGTTTCGACTTCGTCGAAAGCGCTGACCGCCTCACCAAACCGCTGGTCCGCAACTCAAGGGGTGAGCTTGAGCCCGCCACCTGGGAGCACGCGCTTCGCGTCGCCGGCGCCAGCCTCAAGGCAATTCGCGACACTCGTGGCGGTTCATCTATCGGCGTCATCGGCTCAAACCGCAACACGAACGAAGAGAACTACCTGTTGCAGAAATTCGCGCGCACGGTTCTCCAAACCAATAACATCGATCACGAGCGGACCACCGACTACGCAGCCTTCGCTCGTTCCCTCGCGGGTCACACCGGCAAAACCGCGGGCCTGCGCGAGATCGGCGCTGCTCCGGCGATCCTGCTCATCGGCGGCAATCCTACTGACGAGCATCCGCTGCTCGCATGGATGCTGCGCACCGATGTGCGCCTTAATCGCGCGCGGCTTTACGTTGCGAATGCGAACCCGATCAAGCTGGAACGCCAGGCCAAGGCCACATACCGCGCGCCGGCCGGCGGTTACGCGAGCCTTGCTGAAACGCTCGACGCGGCAAGCTCCGATTTTGCCAAGGCTGTCGCTCAAGAAGAGTCGCTGGTCGTTATTTTTGGCGAAGAGTTTCGCGGCGCAGACCTCGATTCGCTGGTCGCCTGGGGCCTGAAGCGCAACAATGTGAAATTCGCCTATCTCGGTGACCACTCCAACTCGCGCGGCGCGGCCGACATGGGTCTCTTCCCTGACCTGCTCCCCGGCTACGTTTCCGTCACCGTCCCCGGCGCATTCGCCGAGTACCCGAATCTGTCCGCCGCTACCGGCAAATCGCTGCCCGAGATGCTGGCGGCCGCGCAAAACGGTGAGCTTGGCGCTCTCCTCGTAGTGGGTGCTGATCCTGTATCAAGCCACAAGCTCGATCCCGCATTGCTCAGCAAGACCTTTGTCATCGTGCAGGATCTTTTCCTGACTGAAACAGCGGCTCTGGCCGATGTCGTTCTTCCCGCCGCGAGCCTCTACGAAAAATCCGGCACCGTCACCAGCACCTTTGGTGACGTGCAACTGGTTCGCAAAGCTGCAGACCGCGCCGGCGTGAAGTCCGATCTCGAAATCATCGTCCGCCTTGCAGAAGCCATGGGCGAGAAGGTGCGCGCGCTGGTTCCATTCGGCAAATCCGGCGTTACCGCCGATCTCGGCCAGTCCCGCGGCGCGCAGTCCGGCGAGGCCGACCGTCACTCCGTGTGGCTTGAAGCCAACGGACTTGAACCCAAGCTCAGCCCCTTCGATCCGCTCGCGGTTCTCGACGAGATCAATCGTCTCGTCCTCGGTTATGCACTTGACCGGCTCAATCTCTTCGCGGGCAACGACGTGCGCACCGAACTCGCAGCCACTGCAGGCTTCGTTCCGGTCGCCTCGCTCGTCAACTCCGGTTTAATTTTGCCCACCCACGACAAGCTCTTTACCTCCGGCACGCTCGGCCGTTACAGCCGGGGACTCACGCAACTTGAACAGCACCAGGCACACGAACTGACGGAGACAGCCGCAGACTGAACACCGCATCTCGTTTGAATGATACGGGCTTTAGTTGAAAGGTACGGGCTTTAGCCCGTACATCAAGGACAGAGAAAAATCTTGGGGCTTTAGCCCCTGAAGGTTTCAAGGCAGAAGGCTCAAACGCACGTGACGATTCTCGAATTTTTTCTTTGGAGTCTGCTTAAAGTGGCCGTGGTCACGGTGGTGCTGCTGCTGGCAGTGGCCTACACCGTGCTGCTTGAGCGCAAGCTCGTTGGCCGCATCCAGAATCGCTGGGGACCCAGCCGCGTGGGCCCCTTCGGCCTTCTGCAGCCTCTTGTCGACGGCGCAAAGTCGTTCCTCAAGGAAGACCTCATCCCGACCGCCGTCTACCGTCCGCTCTATCTGCTCGCACCCATCCTCGCCCTCGGTTGCGCGCTCATCTCTATCGCCGTCATTCCCTTTGGCAGGCCGGGGGCTGGCCCGCACGGCGTCGACCTCTTCGATATCTCGAATGTCAACATCGGCCTGCTCGTTATCCTTGGCGTTACTTCCGTCGGCGTCTATGGCATCGCCCTCGCCGGCTGGTCATCGAATAACAAGTATTCGTTGCTCGGCTCGCTTCGCTCTTCGGCCCAGCTCATCAGCTACGAACTGGCTCTCGGCCTCTCGCTCGTGGGCGTGGTTCTTCGCGCCGGCACCTTCAATCTGCGCCAGATCGTGGAGCAGCAGGCCCAGCACGGAATCGGCTCCTGGAACATCTTCGGCGGCCTGCAATTCGTCGCCTTCTTTATCTACCTGATGGCCGCCTACGCTGAGACCAACCGTTCGCCCTTCGATTTGCCTGAGGCAGAGAGCGAGCTTACCGGCGGCTACCACACTGAATACAGTTCGATGAAGTTCGCCATGTTCTTCATGGCCGAGTACGCGAACATGATCAACGTGGGTTGCGTGGCGACGCTGCTCTTTCTGGGCGGCTGGACGGGCCCGTTCGAAAATCTCATTCCTCCGCCGCAAAGCGCGATCCTCGCTTCGCTGCTTTCGATCTTCTGGTTTGTCTTCAAGGTTTTTTGTTTCCTGTTTCTCTATGTGTGGGTGCGCGGCACGCTGCCTCGCTTCCGTTATGACCAGCTCATGAACTTCGGATGGCGATTCCTGCTGCCGCTCGCCATCCTCAACATTGTGGGAACCAGCCTTTGGCTGGCTTACCGATGAGGCACAGCTGAGAGAATGCTCAGTTACAATCGTGAAGGATTTCCGCTCATCCTTCCCTTAACCCGGCCGGCTCGCAACGCCCGGCTCGCGCCAACAGTCTGAGTACGATGCATCTGATCCTGTTCTTCCTTTTCGCCGGATTCTGCCTCGCTGGAGCAATCAATCTCCTGCTTCAGACCCATCCCATCAACAGCGCTCTCTCGCTGATTGTGGTTATGACGTCGCTGGCGGTTCTCTACCTGCTCCTCGGCGCGGAGTTCCTGGCCATCGCCCAGATCATCGTCTACGCCGGCGCCATCATGGTGCTCTTTGTCTTCGTGGTCATGCTGCTCAACGCAGGCCGCGAAGAACGCACCCTCGGTAGCCGTGTCGCGAGCGTCATCGGCTTTCCAGCCGTGGTCGTGCTTCTGGCGCTTTTTGCCACCGTCATTCTGCACGCCCATGGCCTCGGCGCTTCCTCTGCGAGCCAGCCCATTACCGATACCCAGGAACTCAGCGCCGTGCTCTTTCGCGATCTGCTGCTGCCTTTTGAAGTCACCTCAGTCCTCATTCTCATCGCCATTCTCGGCGCAGTCGCACTCGCCCGCCTCGGCAGCGGAGAAAGGACGGCCGCGAAGTGAGCTTCCTTCAACAAGACGTGCCTCTCACCTGGTATCTGCTCCTGAGTGCTGCGCTCTTCTGTCTAGGCGTCGTCGGATTCCTGATCAAGCGCAACGTCATCACCGTCTTCATGTCGATTGAGCTCATGCTCAACGCCGTCAACCTCTCGTTTGTCACCTTCGCGCACCAGTGGCACGCAGTGAAGGGACAGATCTTTGTCTTCTTTGTGATGATGGTGGCCGCCGCTGAAGCTGCGGTCGGCCTTGCCATCATCATTGCCGTCTTCCGCGTCCGCGCAACGCTGTCCGTCGATCGCATCGATTTGATGAAACTATGAACGTGCTGCTCCATCTTTGGTTGATTCCGCTGTTGCCCCTCGCGGGATTTCTGTTGAACGGAATCCTCGGCGCTCGCCTGCCGAAGTGGCTGGTGACCACAATTGCCCTTCTCACGCCGCTGGGCGCGTTCGTGGCAGTGCTCAGCAATGTTGGCGGATTCTTTGGCGCAACGCCGGTATCTGCTCCAATCGTTGAAACCTGCCCCGTCGCGTGGCTCAACCTTCCCGGCCTTCACATCGATTTTTCGTTCGCCCTCGACCAGCTCTCCCTCGTCATGCTGCTGGTCGTCACCGGCGTCGGATTCCTGATCCACATCTACTCCGTCGGCTACATGCACGACGATGCAGGCTACGCGCGCTACTTCAGCTACCTGAATCTCTTTCTCTTCTTCATGACCACCCTCGTACTCGCCGGCAACGTGCTCGTCATGTTTGTTGGCTGGGAGGGCGTTGGTCTCGCGTCGTATCTGCTCATCGGCTTCTGGTTCCAAAAGCCTTCGGCCGCCAGCGCCGGCATGAAGGCCTTCATCGTCAACCGCATCGGCGACTTCGGCTTCTTAATTGGCATTTTTCTGCTGCTCGCCAACTTCGGAACACTGACATTCGCCGGGATCGCAACCAAGCTCGCGGCCAGCCCCGCATGGACCGGAGGAATCCTCACCACCATCTGCCTTTGCCTGCTCATGGGCGCGACCGGCAAGAGCGCGCAACTTCCGCTCTACGTCTGGCTGCCCGACGCAATGGAGGGTCCCACGCCCGTCTCCGCGCTCATCCACGCCGCCACCATGGTCACGGCCGGCGTCTACATGATCGCGCGCTTCCACTTTCTCTTCGACCGCTCGCCCTTCGCGCTCAGCGTTGTCGCCATAGTGGGCGCGGCTACGGCTCTCTTCGCGGCAACCATGGGCCTTGCGCAAAACGACATCAAACGTGTGCTCGCCTACTCCACCATCTCGCAGCTCGGCTACATGTTCCTGGGCTGCGGAGTCGCGGCCTATTCGGCGGCCATCTTCCACCTCATGACCCACGCCTTCTTCAAGGCGCTGCTCTTCCTTGCCGCAGGCTCGGTGATCCACGCGCTCGGCGGCGAGCAGGACCTGCGCAAGATGGGCGGCCTGCGCAAGAAGATTCCCGTCACCTTCTGGACCATGACTGCGGCCGTCATCGCCATCTGCGGTATCTGGCCATTCGCCGGCTTCTTTTCGAAGGACGCGATCCTCTACGCCGCATTTGTCCAGGGAACCGGCGGCAAGGTCCTCTGGTTCGTGGGACTCGTCACAGCGCTGCTCACCGCGCTCTATATGCTGCGCCTCTGGTACATGACTTTCCTTGGCGAATCGCGCAGCCGCGAGGCCCATCCACATGAGAGCCCCTCGTCCATGCTCGGGCCGCTCGTGATTCTTGCGGCGCTCTCGGTCTGTGGCGGCTGGATCGGTATCGAGCGTTTCAGCGCGTTCCTGTCGCCCGTCCTTGGCGCTCGTTCTGCCGAATCCGCTACGCCGCACCTCGATCTCTACCTGAGCATTCTCGCCGTTGCCGTCGCTCTTGAGGGCTGGTTGATCGCCGACAAGTACTATCGCCGCAAGACCGAGCGCCCGGCGCAGATTGCCGCCGCCGTGCCCGGCCTTTACACGCTGCTTGCCAACAAGTATTACGTCGACGAGATTTACAATGCCGTCTTCGTTCGCCCGCTGCTCGTCATCTCGCGCTACATCCTGGGCTGGGTCGTCGATGGCGCAATCCTCGGCGGTGCTGCCTGGCTGCTGGGTGGCATCGCCACCTTCGGCGGAGCGATTCTGCAGCGCTGGCAATCGGGCAATCTGCGGTCTTACGCGGCCTGGCTCGCCGCGGGTGCGGCAGCAGTCCTTCTCTTCGTCTTCTACGCCTCAATAGGAACGTACTTAGGCGCACACGGAATCGACGTGCACTGGATGGGACGCTGACACGATGAACCAATTCGATCCCATTATTCTCACCCTCATCCTGCTGGTTCCGCTGGCCGGGGCAATCCTCATCGCGCTCCTGCCCGACCGCGCCAAGCTGCCAAACTGGATCGCCCTGCTCACGGCGCTGGTCACCTTCGGCCTTACGCTGCATCTGCCTGCGCACTTTGTTGCCGGTCAAAGCGGCTTCCAGTTTGAGCGCAACATTCCCTGGATCGAGAGCCCGGCCATCAACTACCACGTCGGCGTTGACGGCCTCAGCCTCTGGCTCGTGGTCCTCGTCGGCTTGCTCGCGCCCATCGGCGTCCTCGCCAGTTGGAACACGATCAAAACTCGCCGCAAGATTTTCTATTCCCTCTTTCTGGTCCAGCAGACGGCCATGTTCGGCGTCTTCGTCTCGCTCGACCTGCTGCTCTACTACGGTTTCTGGGAGCTCTCGCTGGTCCCCATGGCAATCCTCATCGCCATGTATGGCCGCAAAGACGGCCCCAAAGCCGCGCTCAAGTTCTTCCTCTTCACGTTCATTCCCTCAGCTCCGCTGCTCGTTGCTATCCTCTGGCTTTACGCGAAGACCGGCAGTTTTGAGTTCTCGTATCTGCGGATTTACATCGCCAGCGGTGCACTGCCATCTGCAGCGCTTTGGTGGGCCGCTCTAGCGTTTGTTGTTGCCTTCGCCGTCAAGGTTCCGATTTTCCCGCTGCACGGCTGGCTCGCCGACACATTCAACGAAGCGCCCGTCGCCATGGCCATGGTGGTCGCCGGCAAGCTCGGCCTCTACTCCATGCTGCGTTTCCACGCCGGCCTTTTTCCTGTTCAAGCTCGCGCAATCGCGCCGCTGCTCATGGTTCTCGCCCTCATCGGCATCATTTATGGCGCATGCCTCGCGCTGGTGCAGCGCGACTTCTTCCGCCTGCTGGCCTTTGGCGCCGTCAGCCACTTCGGCCTGGTCATTCTCGCCATCTACGGCCTTACGCTCAACGGATGGAACGGCGCGGTCTTCCAGATCCTCAACCTCAGCATCGTCGAAGCCGCAATGTTCGTCCTGCTCGGCGCACTTGAGAGCCGCTATGGCACCAGCCAGATCGCCAGCTTCGGAGGCCTCGCCGCTAAGCTGCCCCGCACGGCAACCTACTTCGTTCTCGCAACGCTTGCCATGATCGGCCTACCCTTGCTGAGCGGATTTATTGGCGAGTTTGTCATTCTCTCGAGCACCTTCACCGGTGTCAGCCGCAGCGCCGCTATCATCGCGGCCATCGGCGTCGTCCTCAGCGCGGCGTACATGCTCTGGCTCGTCCAGCGGCTCTTCTACGGACCCGAAAGCGCGCTCGCCACATCAAAACCGCCCAGCGATCTCAGCTTCGGCGAGCTCGCCGCGCTTACTCCGCTCGTGATCCTGATGCTGGTGATGGGCGTCTCGCCCTCGCTCTGGTTCAAGACGATTCAAACCGGCGTGCATCCGCCGGGCGTCGGGAGTATCCAGTCCACTAGCGCGCAGGACCTCAACTCCAGCGGGGAGGCCCAGCGATGAATCCAGTGCTCGACATCTACCGCATCCTCCCTGAGGTGATTCTCACGCTCACCGGCGTCGCCGTCATGCTTATCGACGCGTCGTTGCCGCCCGGCTGGTCGCGCCGCTATCTTGGCTGGGTCGCATCGTTCGGCGCCACCGGCGCAATCTGGGCCAGCGTCTGGCAGCTTTCACTGCCTGAAGGCACGGGCTTCTTCGGCACCGTTGAAACCAGCAATTTCACAGTCTTTTTCCACGTGCTCATCTGCGGCATCGTACTGGTCGCTCTGTTGCTCTCGCTCGATTCCCTGCCCACGAGCACGCACCACCAGGGCGAGTATTACGCTCTCATTGTCTTTGGCGCCGTCGGCATGTGCCTGCTCACCTCGGCCATCGAACTGCTGCTGGTCTTTATCGCACTCGAAATCTCATCCATCTCCACCTACATCCTGGCCGGATACCGCAAGCACGTTGGGCGCGGACCCGAAGCCGCCATCAAGTACTTCCTGCTCGGCTCGTTTGCCACGGCATTTCTTCTCTATGGTATTGCGCTTATCTTCGGCGCCACCGGCAGCACCGAAATCTACAAGATCGCTCACCTCGCGCCCGGCGCTGAAAATCAGATCCTCGTGATCGCCTCGCTGGCGCTCATGCTGGTCGGCATTCTCTTCAAGGTTTCGGCTGCGCCTTTCCACATCTGGACGCCCGATGTCTACGAAGGCGCGCCCACGCCGGTTGTCGCACTGCTCTCCACCGCTCCCAAGGCGGCGGCCTTTGCGCTCCTCATCCGGGTGGTCTACGAAGCCTTCCCCACGCTGCGCTCGTTGTGGTCGCCGCTGCTGTGGGCCGTCGCCGTGCTGTCAATGACCGTGGGCAATCTGGCCGCGCTGCGCCAGCAGAACGTCAAGCGCATGCTTGCCTACTCCTCCATCGCCCATGCCGGCTACCTGCTTGCCGCCTTCGCCGGCGCGCCCGAGATCGGCATTCCTGCCGCGGCCTTCTACACCGCAGCCTACGCGGCGATGAACGTGGGCATCTTCGCCGTTATCACGCTGGTGAGCGGTTACGACGAGCACCTGCCGCTCATCGACGACTACCGCGGACTGCTCTACCGCTCGCCGTTTCTCGGCAGCATGCTCATCTTCTTCCTCGTCTCGCTCATCGGCATTCCCTTCACCGGCGGCTTCTTCGGCAAGTTCTACTCCTTCACCGCAGCGGTCAGCGGCGGAGCAATCGTATTGGCCATTATCGGCCTGCTGAATTCGGGGATCGCAGCGGCGTATTATTTGCGCCTGGCTCTCGCCGCCGCGCAGCGCCCGGATTCCGACGCCGCTGCTCAACCGCATTCGCGCGTGGGCGTCACCGCGCTTGCTGCCCTGGCCTTTACCGCGGCCGCCACGCTGATGCTCGGCATCGTTCCCAACACCGTGCTGCATGCCGCGCAATCGAGCCCACAGACCCTCCAGGCTCCGGCTCCCGAGCCCGCAGCAACCACAGGTGCAGCGACGGCGACGCCCAGCCAACAACCAGTTCAGTGAAAGCCTCGGCCGGGATTTGCTCACTTCAGACGAATCCCCGATCTGTGCGCATCCGTTACAATTTGCATGATGAAGTTAGGCGAGCTTGCAAGACGGCTGGGTGCGGAACTCCGCGGAGACCCCGATCTAGAGGTCACTGACGTCAAAGGACTTGAAGATGCCGGACCCTCTGACGTCACCTTCGTCGCCAATCCCAAATACACCGCTCTGGCCCGCTCGACCCACGCCGCCGCGGTCATCGTCGAACCCGGCTTTCAGGAGATCGCCGCAGCCACACTTCGCATCGAAAACCCGTATTTTGCGTTCTCGCGCGCGCTTGGGATTTTTTATGCGCCGCCCGCGTATCCGCCCGGCATTCATCCCACCGCAGTCATTCATCCCACTGCTGAGATCGGCCCCGGCGCGCACATTGGAGCGTATGCGGTCATCGGTCCCGGCGTGAAGCTCGGGCCCAACGCAACCATTCTGCCCCACGTGGTGCTCTATCCCGGAGTTAAGACCGGCAGCCACTTCTTTGCCCACGCCCACGCGGTGGTGCGCGAGAACTGCGTCCTGGGCGATCACGTCACGCTTGAAAACGGCGCCATCGTCGGCGGCGACGGCTTTGGCTTCGCCAAAAACAACGAAGGCCAATGGGAGAAGATTCCCCAATCCGGCCCGGTTCGCATCGGCAGCCGCGTGGACGTGCAGGCCAACGCCACCATCGACCGCGCCACGGTGGGCGCCACCGAAATCGGCGACGGAACAAAGATCGACAACCTGGTTCAGGTGGGCCACGGATCGCGCGTCGGAAACGACACGCTGCTCTGCGCGCAAACCGGCCTGGCCGGTTCTTCGGTGATCGGCAACAACGTGATTCTTGCCGGGCAGGTGGGCATTGCCGGCCATTGCACTGTGGGCGACGGAGCCGTTCTTACCGCGCAATCCGCCGTGTCGCACGATGTGCCGCCGGGTAAAATTATCTCCGGCTCCCCCGGCTTCGACAATCGTACCTGGCTCCGCGCCGTAGCCATCTTCGAGCGACTGCCAGAGCTGTTCAGGCGCCTGCAGCGTGTCGAATCGCAGTTGAAGTCCGCATTGCCCGAAGAAACGCAAAAGGATGGCGATGGTTCAGCCGAAGGAAAGGGTAAGGAGAATCAACTCTGAGGGGCAATTCAAAATGAGAATGACGAAGTTCCGCGCATTGGTTCCAGCATTTGTTCTTGCTTCGAGCCTGGCAATCTCAGGTTGCCAGTCTCACCACATCGACAGCACCATTGAAAATCGTACCGGGGCAACCATCCACCAGGTCGAAATCGACTACCCGAGCGCGAGCTTTGGCATCGATACGCTCAATCCCGGCCAGATCTACCCTTACAGATTCAAAGTGCAGGGCAAAGGGCCGCTCAAGGTGCAATACACCGACTCAACCGGCAAGCAGGTCCATCTTCAAGGGACGACCCTGGCTGAAGGCGACGAGGGCCAATACCTGATCATTCTCCTTCCCGATGGGAAGGTTCAGTGGATACCGTCTCTCAATTACAAGAACTGACGCTAAAGGCGAGGCCTTTACCCGCGGCGGAGTAAAGGCCTGCGCGCTCAATTCGCTCCGAGCCTTACCGCACCACGTTTCCAAACAACGGCGACTGCAGCAGGCTGCTGAACTGGTTGTCGGTGCTCGTATAGTCGATGGTCAGTTGACCCGCACTGGCTGAAATCGAGGTCGCGTTGAGCGCCTGTTTTTCAGTGTCGGTGCTGCTCATCCTGCGCACCATTACCGCCGCGGTCATCAGCGACGACAATGTCGACGCAGTGAAAGCATCTCCGGTAGAGACGGTCAGGTCGAACTTCACGCCATGCTGAAAGTCCATCGAGTACCACGATGCCTCGAGCTTCTTGCGCACGGTTTCAAAGTCCGTTCCGGAGCCCGCAGATCCCGCCGACCCCAGCAGCTGCATCATCATCGTCTGGGTCCCCTTCTCGTCCAGGATGCTCCACAGCGGATTGGAGTCCACGCTCTGCATGGCGCTCATCATGTTGTTGTTGCTCAGCATGCTCGGCGATAGGCCGTCGCGCGCATCCAGAGCCTTCTCCACGGCTTCCTTTTCACCAAAGACCATCGTCGAGGGGTCGACGAAGCAAAGCACCATCCCCGCCTTGGTCATGGGATAGATGCTATTGGTGCGCACCAGAGTCGCCTTCACCTTGTTCTTCTTAAAGCCCGCCACAATGCTCTGCACGTCGAACTGCCCCTGCGCAATTCCAACCGTGTCGAGAGAATCGCTGTCAGACTTTGAGCGGAAGAGCGCAAACGCCAACTCGTCCACGTCGTGATTGTCGTTCAGCCCCGACTTCTGCAGCGCTTCGTCAAACTGCTTCAGCTCCGGCGGCATCACGCGGTTGCGCAGATCCATGGCTGCCGTCGAATTCTGCATGGCCCGATAATCGATGACCACCAGTTGCTGCACATCGTGTGGAATGGCCCCGCGGGCGTCGGTTGAGAGCTGCGCCGCCGGTGCGCATGCGGCCCCTGCCGCCAGCACCAGTGCCATTGATAACTTCAATGCTACTTTCGACAATTCCATCCTCCGGAAAGCCAGCCTTTGCCTGGTATCTTGCAGCGGCAGCTTTCAAATAATACGCCGGACCCTCAAGAAAATCCCGGCTCGATCGCCCTTACTATTTTACCCGTCTTCGCGCCGCCGGTTCTTTGGGCTCACAAATCTCCGGGCCAGCGAAGCGGGGTCTCCAGGCGTCGTTCCAGGATCTTGGTTGCCGGATCGAACCTGCTTAATTGACGTATCCACTCGCTTTCCCGCTCATAGGCTGCCTCGGGCAGCAGACCGACAATCTCACCCTCAGCGATCCGCGCCTTGTGCTTCGCCGCCAGGCCCGTCACCTTGCGGTGAACCTCTGAGATCGGCGTGGCCTCAAAGTCGGGGATATTCATCGAGAGTTGCGCCCGTCCGTGGGCAAGCACACCCATCGCCCGCACTGCCCTGACTCCGCCCGCAGATCCCCGGATCTCCCTGGCCATCGCCCGCACCAGCGATACATCCGTGGAGTCGAAGCTGACGTTATAGGTAACCAGAAACTTGCGCGCTCCCACGGCGCAGGCGCCGGCCGTTGGATGCAGATCGGGCCCGCCCAGATCGGGCCGGCGCGAGGGGTCCTTGCTCACGGCCTCCCGCAAACCTTCAAACTGCCCTTTGCGCACATCTTCAAGATTGGCCCGGTCCGGCCGCGCCGCCGCCGCTTCGTAGAAGAATACCGGGACTCCGAATCGCCGCCATATCTCGAGGCCCGCCTGCCGGGCCAGCAGCGCACACTGCTCCAGCCGGATGCCTGAGACTGGCGCGAACGGAATCACATCGGCGGCCCCGATGCGCGGGTGTGCTCCCTGTTGCCGCGTCAAATCAATCAGTTCCACAGCCTTCCCTACCCCGCGAATCGCGGCTTCGACCACCGCGGCCGGGGCTCCGGCAATGGTCACAACCGAGCGGTTGTGGTCGGCATCCATCGACAAGTCGAGCAGGTACACGCCCTCGCCGCGCATGGCGCACAGAATCGCTTCCACGCGCGCAGCGTCAGTGCCCTCTGAAAAGTTGGGCACGCACTCGACAATCGGACCTTTCATCCTTCCCTCGATCTTGCCCGAACACGGCGCATCCCTCAGGGGCTAAGCCCACAGAGTTTTTGGCCAGATTCGGCACCCTTCGGCTCCGCTCAGGGCAGGCTTTGAAGCCGTGCCCTTTTACCAAGCCGTTCACTTCCAGATTCATTAAACGCTGTCTACTTCCAGAATGAATACCCCACCTGAATCTGGACGCTTCCATTCACGCCGGGATTACGGTCGCCCAGCGATGCCGACGAGATGTGGACGCCGTTAATGCCCACATCGATCGACCGCTTGTCGCGGGTGAAAAAACGCACGCCTCCACCGCCTTGCGGCGAAAAATTCCACACGCAGGTGCCTCCGTCAATTCCCAGGCTGGGGTTAGACAAGATATTCGGCGGAAACTTGTGCGTGGTGTAAATCAGCCCACCGGCGCCCTGGAACCAGGGCTGCACCCTGCGGGAGTGCGTATCGAAGTTCCAGCGGAAAATGACCGGCGTAATGCTGACGCCGCGAAACGTGCCGCCGCCGGTTGGCAGATCGCACGGCGTAGCCACTTCGCCCACGATGCAGGTGTACATCTGGACATGCGGCGCGGGAGTGTATGCCTGCCAAAGCGGCATCACGTTCGCGGCAAACTCGAATTGCCCGCTGAGCATTCCCGCCTTCACCACCGGAGTGAGAACTTTGCCCACCTCGACTCCCGCCCAGAAGAACCTGTACTGGTCGCGGTTTCCGACCCCATTGCCATAATTCACAAAGGGTTCGAGCTGCCAGCTCCGATCGTCGCGAACCTGGGCAACCGGGTTGTCGGCTGGATCGCAGATCGCGCCTGCTGCCTGGCAGTTTATGGCGGGCGTCTGCGCCACGGCACTGAGCGCTCCAGCCACCACCATCAAAGGAAAAATCCAGAAAATCCACCTCAATGTCTTCCCACCCTCCGGTCCTTGGCTCACGTGCACCCTATTCCCTACTCCCTGTTCCCTATTCCCTGGTCCCTATTCCCTGTTTCTTTGTTCTTCCCAAAAAAAGACCGCCACAACCGGGCGGCCTCTTTCCCGTTCATGCCGTACTCTTCTTAGCCTGCCGCGTGCTCCATCTGCTCGGCGTCCATGTCGAAGTTCGAATAGACATTCTGCACGTCGTCGAGATCTTCCAGCGCCTCAAGCAGCCGGATCATCTGGGCCGCATGGTTGCCTTCGAGCTTGGTATAGGTCGAGGCCAGCATGGTGATCTCGCTGGCAACGGTCGGAATCCCAGCGGCCTTGATGGCTTTCGCCACCGCCTCATGCGAGCCGGGATCGGTAACGATCTCCCAGGTATCGCCTTCGCCGTTCAGGTCCTCGCCGCCGTGCTCCAGCACGATATCCATCAGCTGCTCTTCGCTGGCCGCCGATTTCTCGACCACGATCAGCCCCTTTTTGGAAAACATGAATTTGACGGAGCCGGACTCACCCAGGTTCCCGCCGTTTTTTGCGAAGCCATGACGGATCTCGCTCACGGCGCGGTTGCGGTTGTCGGTGAGTACGTCCACGATGATCGCAACCCCGCCCGGGCCGTAGCCCTCGAACGAAATCTCTTCGTAACTGACGCCTTCCAGCTCGCCGGTGCCGCGCTGAATCGCCCGCTTGATGTTGTCCTGCGGCATGTTCTCGGCCTTGGCGGCGGCTACGGCGGTGCGGAGCCGGGCGTTAGTGTCAGGATTGCCCCCGCCCTTTGCGGCGACTGCAATTTCTTTGAGTAGACGGGTGAAGATCTTGCCGCGCTTGGCATCAAGCGCGCCTTTTTTGTGCTTGATTGTGGCCCATTTCGAGTGGCCGGACATAACTACCTCAATCGAATTGAAAATGGCGGTGTTACATACACCCGATTTGTGAGTATATCACTGGCGAGGAGCGGGATATAAGGCGAGCTGGCAGCTTCGATCAGGCGCCGGCCGACCCAGCTGTTTCCCGTTTCCGCGCACTCCTCATGGAGGCACGGGCGATCTTCGCGGCCTCGTTCATCCGCTCGATCGAACGAATCTTCTCCGGCCACGTTCGCGACTTGAGATATTCCTGCATCGATGCCTTGGCCCGGGTGTTAAACGCAGTCTTTTCTTCGACGATTGTCATTTCGGAGCTTCCAAGGCTGCCTTCACTCAAACACCTCCGCCTTTTTGAACCGCGCCCCCGCCGCGTCCTTCTCCGACACGATCGCATCTTTGGCCGCTGCCGGCCACGGGATCGCCAGGTCCGGATCGTTCCATACAATCGTCCGCTCTCCTGCAGGCGAATAATACTCCGTCACCTTGTAGGCAAAGCCGGCAACATCGCTCAGCACCAGAAAAGCGTGACCAAACCCGGGTGGAATCCAAAGCATCCGGCCGTTTTCAGCGCTCAGCTCGACTGCCATGTGTTTGCCAAATGCCGGCGAGCTGCGCCGCAAGTCTACTGACACGTCCAGCACGGCGCCTTGCGTCACCCGTATCAGCTTCCCCTGCGGCTGCGCTACCTGGTAGTGAATCCCGCGCAATACATTCTTCTTCGAGAACGAAAAGTTGTCCTGAACCCACGTCTCCGGAATCCCGGCTTCACTCATCAAACGCCGGTTATAGGTCTCCAGAAAGTATCCCCGCGCATCGCGGAAGATCTTCGGCGTAATCACCAGCAAGCCCGGCAGAGCGGTTTCTTCGATCTTCATCTCTGGCCACTCTTCGCTGCAAAATACGGTTCCCTTAACAGTCCCAGCAGATACTTCCCATACCCGCTCTGGCTGATGGGAGCAGCCAGGCGCTCAAGCTGCGCCGCATCGATGAAGCCCTGCCGGTAAGCGATCTCTTCGGGGCAGGCGATATTCAACCCCTGCCGCCGCTCGATGGTCGCCACGAACGATGCTGCTTCAAGCAGCGAATCGTGGGTCCCTGTATCGAGCCAGGCCATGCCGCGGCTCATGATCTCTACATTCAGTTTGCCGGCGTCAAGATAGCGCCGGTTCAAATCGGTGATTTCAAGCTCGCCTCGCGCCGAGGGTTTCAGCGCCTCGGCGTGGCTCACCACCTCGCGATCGTAGAAATAAAGTCCCGTCACCGCGTAACGCGACTTGGGCTGCTTAGGCTTCTCCTCAAGACTCACCGCCCGGCCCGCGCTATCGAACTCCACCACGCCGTAGCGCTGCGGATCTTCCACCGGGTAGGCAAACACCGTCGCCCCGTCTTCGAGCTTCGCCGCGGCCTGCAACTGCTGCGAGAATCCCTGCCCATAAAAGATGTTGTCGCCGAGGATCAGCGCGCTGGGCTGGCCCGCGATAAACTCTCGCCCGATCAGGAATGCCTGCGCCAGCCCCTCCGGCCTCGGCTGCACCGCGTAGCTGATCTCCAGCCCCCATCTGTGCCCATCGCCCAGCAGCTCCGCGAACCGCCCCGTGTCCTGCGGCGTCGAGATGACAAGAATCTCCCGCAGCCCCGCCAGCATCAGCGTGCTCAGCGGGTAATAAATCATCGGCTTGTTGTAGACCGGCAGAAGCTGCTTCGACACCACATGGGTTACGGGATACAGCCGCGTCCCCGATCCGCCGGCAAGAATAATGCCTTTCATGTCTGCCGCCTCATATCTCTACACTCTGACCCCTCAATCATTGAGACCACTTTGAAAACACGCCTTTCTTTGAGTTGACATACAAGGCCGCCAACATGCCCAACATCTTCGTGAGTTCAGACTCGAAGTCACGTGTAACATCCCCGTAACCGCTCCTTGCATGGGCTATCTCATGGAGAAGCGTTCCTGCGAAATCCGATATAGTTCGGAGTTGAGTACGCTTGATGACGATACTCGACGAGGCCGGATCCCAGAGGCCTACTGTCTCATTAGTGGTTAGGAAGTCGGGACGCATTGTCTCAGAAATTTTTACTTCGCGAACCTTGCTTGGCAAACCACCAACAAAATCAGCAATTACCCTCCATTGATCGAACACGCCGCGTTCGGGTTGGCTGAGCAGGTTATAGGCGACAAAGTTGAACTGGAAGCTTTGTTCTCTTTCGGACTGGAAAACAGAAAGGTCACGGACGGGGTTTCCCTGGATATCACTGGTCCCCTGAAGCGAGGCTCTGATGTTTTCGGGAATTGTAACAATCCTGAGCCCATCCGCCTGTGCGTGATCGATCGCATCCGTATGGGAAATCAGCTCGTTGGCAGTCACAAAGACGACCTGATTGGATGCGTTAAGAGCTTGAGATGCATGCACGGCCACGTCCGTCCATTTCACTTCCTCCCGATTCGTCCCGCTCTCGATCTTCATCAACTCGTTAGCGAGTGTATTCGCAACGACGGTCGATTTGGACGCCAAAAGCATTTGCTTGACCCGTTCACTGTATGCGGACCGGCCCACATTGGTTCGCTCACGATTGAGTGCTTTACGCATCGCTGCAGTCAGAGAGGTAATGTTGAATGAGAATGCGAAGTTCTCCTCTTCTGCCACGAGCATTCCGGTGATGTAGATACGAGCGTTGCGGACTGGATTCCTCTGCAGTATCTGTCCATAGGGAGTGTCATCCAAGACCGACTCGCCGGAAAACTTCAGGAAGAAACCCTTTGCTTTCGCTATTTCGTCGTCGGTTATGCCTCGTAAAATCACGTCCGTGCCGAGCATTGAACTGTCCTGGGCAGGATGGACAATAGCATGAAGAGTGACGACGTCCGTGAAACCGGATTTCGGAATCTGGCCAAGGGTGATGTCACCGTATCGAGAACGGATGCGAATGTCCACATCGCGCCGGCTGAAGGTTGCGAGCGCGTCCTTCAACCCGACGCCGAATTTTCCAACGACTTTACTGGGATTCTTTAGCTTCTCTTCGTTTTCGTTCTGGGTCAGATGTTCGTATTTCAAACCGCGCCCAAAATCGCGGATATGCCACGCGCCATCAGGGGTTCGGCTGATTTGTACATCTGCTGTCTGGGTCAACGCCTGCTCATCAAGAGCGTTCGCTATGACTTCACGAATAGCGTGGCAGGCTTCCCAGCCTTCCAGCACTTTCTCGATGTTCAAGTCAAAATTGCGGCCTTCTGGGTCATCGATCATTGTGGTCCCTCCACAACCGCCTTGTACAAAAAGATAGGTGCCCCATCTTTGGTGCGTGTCGCCGCGACGACCTTTTTGCGCCAAGGGTGGGCTACCACCATGCGGATAGGCGAAATCGTACGGTCAGAGGCCTCCCCGCTCCGCATAGTTCTTTGCAATCCAATCTCTATAGGCCCCCGTCCGCACGCTGTTCACCCACTCGCTATGCTCCAGGTACCAGCGCACCGTCTTGCGCAGCCCGCTTTCAAACCCCTCCGCCGGCTTCCATCCCAGCTCGCGGGCAATCTTCCTTGCGTCGATCGCGTACCGCCGGTCGTGCCCCGGCCGGTCCTCCACGAACGTGATCAGCCTTCGCCGCGGGTCGCCGCGCGTGCCCGCTGTGGCGGGGCGACCTCCCGCCTGCGGCCGCATCTCGTCCACCAGATCGCAGATCGCCGTCACCACGTCGATGTTCGCCCGCTCGCTATTTCCGCCAATGTTGTACGTCTCGCCCGCCCGTCCGCTCTCTAGAACCCTCCGGATCGCCGCGCAGTGGTCCTCGACGAACAGCCAGTCGCGCACGTTCTTTCCATCCCCATACACCGGCAGCGGCTTGCCTTCGAGCGCGTTCAAGATCATCAGCGGGATCAATTTTTCCGGAAACTGATACGGCCCGTAGTTGTTCGAGCAGTTCGTCGTCACGACCGGCAGCCCGTAAGTATGAAAGTACGCCCTCGCCAAATGATCCGATCCTGCCTTCGACGCCGCATAGGGGCTGTTCGGCGCGTAGGCCGTCGTCTCGCTGAACGCCGGATCACCGGGGCCCAGCGTGCCATACACTTCATCGGTGGAAACATGCAGGAACCTGAAGCCATCGCGATCTTCCGGAGTCAGGCTCTCAAAGTACGCTCGCGCCTGGTTGAGCAGCACAAAGGAGCCGTGCACGTTGGTGCGGATGAACGCTTCAGGAGACTCAATCGACCGATCCACATGGCTCTCGGCGGCAAAATGCACAATAGCCCGGGGCCGGTGCATTTCAAGCAGCGAACCCACCAGTTCCGCGTCGCAGATATCGCCACGCACCAGGGTATATCTCGAATCGGCTTCAAGCCCGGCCAGGTTGGCTGGGTTGCCCGCATAGGTCAGCAGGTCCAGGTTCACGAGCTGCGTCCCTGCCGATTTCATCCAGGTCAGCACGAAGTTGGAGCCGATGAATCCCGCTCCACCTGTAACGAGGATCGTGTTCTCTACGCTCACTTTGCCGGCCACCAGACCATGATACAGACCTCCATTGGCCAGACCCAGTTCTTCACATCGCTCAAAACGAACTTCTGCGGCGTCTTGATTTTTTCGTTATATTAAAATAAGTGGAGTTCCGGGTGCGGCCGGGCTGCTCCGAAACAACCTTTCCGATCTACAGCAGAATGCGATTTCGAGTGCTGAAATCGCCCGCTGAGCGTGTCTTTTTATCGACACCGGTCAACCGCACCAGTTTATTTGGAAAAGGCTGCCATGGAATCAGAGAGAATCGGTCTTCGCATTCCGGATCCGCAGGGGCTGTATCACCCTCAGAATGAGCACGATGCCTGCGGCATGGGACTTGTGGCGAACATTCGGGGCGAAAAGAGCCACGAAGTCATCCGCAAAGGGCTCGAGGTCCTTATCAACCTCACCCATCGCGGAGCGGCAGGGTGCGACCCGGAGACCGGCGACGGCGCCGGCATTCTCATCCAGATTCCTCACGCCTTTTTTGTGCGCGAGTGCGCTCAGCTCGGCATCAACCTGCCTGCGGCCGGCGCCTACGGCGTGGCCATGTGCTTTTTGCCCGTGGAAAAGCACAGCCGCCTGCGCTGCGAAGGCGTGTTTGAGCGCATCGCCCAGGAAGAAGGCTGCGCCGTCCTTGGCTGGCGCGACACACCGGTCAACGGCGACGCCATCGGCCGTGAGGCCCGCAACTCCCAGCCCTACATCGAGCAGCTCTTCGTCCGCCGCCCCGAAGGCCTCGACGAGGAAGCCTTCGAGCGCCTGCTCTACCGCATCCGCCGCAAGACCGAGAACGAGATTGCCGCCTCCGACATTGTCGACAAGGAGACCTTTTACGTTCCCTCGTTCTCCTGTCGCACCATCATCTACAAGGGCCTGATGCTGGCCCCGCAGATTGAGAAGTTCTACT
This sequence comes from uncultured Acidobacteriaceae bacterium, assembly GCA_963808695.1. GTDB lineage: Bacteria > Acidobacteriota > Terriglobia > Terriglobales > Acidobacteriaceae > Telmatobacter. Next base: position 6,039 of record CAWEHF010000002.1, on the reverse strand, counting down.
TCGAGCTGGCCAATCCGCTGGTCACCAGCGCGATGGCTCTCATCCACCAGCGCTTCTCCACCAACACCTTCCCCAGCTGGAAGCTCGCCCACCCCTACCGTTACGTCTGCCACAACGGCGAAATCAATACGATCCGAGGCAACGTGAGCTGGATGAGCGCGCGCCAGTCGGTGCTCGACAGCCCGCTTTATGGCCACAAGATCAGCGACCTCTTCCCGGTCGTCATGCCCGGCGGCAGCGATTCCGCTTCGCTCGACAACGCCGTCGAGTTCCTTTACCAGTCCGGCCGTTCCCTGCCTCACGTAATGGCCATGCTCATCCCCGAAGCCTGGGCCGGCAACCCCGACATGGACGAGGACAAGCGCGCTTTTTACGAGTACCACGCTTCGCTCATGGAACCCTGGGACGGTCCCGCCGCGATCGCATTCACCGACGGCAGGGTGATTGGCGCGACCCTCGACCGCAACGGACTGCGTCCCGGCCGCTACATTGTGACCAAAGACGATCTTGTCGTGCTCGCCTCAGAGGCCGGCGTCATCGACGTTCCGCCCGAGGACGTGCGCAAGAAAGGCCGCCTGCAGCCTGGCCGCATGTTCCTGGTCGACACCGTCCGGCAGCGCATCGTCTCCGACGCCGAGATCAAGAAGGAGCTGGCCCATCGCCAGCCCTACGCCGAATGGCTCAAATCAGAGCAGGTGACGCTCGACATGCTGCCTGAGCCCAAGCGCGTTATCGCTACGAATCACGAGACCCTGCTGCGCCGCCAGCGCGCCTGCGGCTACAGCGAAGAAGATCTCCGCATTCTGCTCGCGCCCATGGGCGCCAAGGGCGAGGAACCGATCGGTTCCATGGGCACCGATGTGCCGCTTGCCTGCCTCTCCGATCGCCCGCAGCCGCTCTTTAACTACTTCAAGCAGCTCTTCGCCCAGGTTACCAATCCGCCCATCGACCCCATTCGCGAAGAACTCGTCATGTCGCTCATCAGCTACATCGGCACTGAGCGCAACATCCTGAATGAGGAGCCGGAGAACTGCCACACGCTCAAGCTTCCGCATCCGATCCTGACCAATCGCGATCTGGAAAAGCTGCGCCGCGTTTCTTCCGGCGATCTGCTGGCCACCACGCTGCCGGCGCTGTTTCGCGCTGAAGACGGCGAAAAAGGCCTGAAGCATGCGCTCGACGACCTGAGCACGCGCGCCGCACACGCCGTCAACTCGGGCTACACGCTGCTCATCCTCTCCGATCGCGGCGTCGACGCCACCTACGCGCCCGTCCCCAGTTTGCTGGCCATGGCCGCGGTTCACAATCGCCTGGTCCGCGACAAGACCCGCACCCAGGTCGCGCTCATTATCGAGAGCGGCGAGCCACGCGAGGTGATGCACTTCGCTCTGCTCATCGGTTACGGCGCCAGCGCCATCAATCCTTATCTGGCCATCGAGACCCTCCACGACCTCAAACGCCGCGACCTGCTGCCCGAGAACGTCACCGCCGAGTACGCCGAGAAAAATTACATCAAGGCCATCAACAAAGCCCTGCTCAAAACCTTCTCCAAGATGGGCATTTCGACTCTGCAAAGCTATCGCGGAGCCCAGGTGTTTGAGGCCGTGGGGCTGAACAAGTCGCTTGTGGATGCGTATTTCCCCGGAACCGCGTCGCGGGTTGAGGGCGTCGGGCTCGAGGTGTTGGCCCACGAGGCGCAGATGAAGCACGATTACGCGTACCAGCCGCTCACCGACTCCGAGACCGACCTGGTGGTCGGCGGCCAGTACCAGTACCGCGAAGGAGGTGAATTTCACCTGCTCAATCCCTTCACCATCAGCAAGGTGCAGCACGCGGTCCGCACCAACAACTTCTCCACGTTTCAGGAATACACCGACTTCATCGACGACCAGAACCGCAACCTCAGCACGCTGCGCGGCCTGCTCCAGCTCAAGTACGCTGAAAAGCCAATCCCGATCGAAGAAGTCGAGCCCGCCAGGGAGATCGTGAAGCGCTTCACCACCGGCGCCATGAGCTTCGGCTCCATCAGCAAAGAGGCGCACGAGACTCTCGCCATCGCCATGAATCGCCTCGGCGGCATGTCGAACACCGGCGAAGGCGGAGAAGACGAAGAGCGCTTCAAGCGCGACGCCAACGGCGATCTGCGCCGCAGCGCGGTGAAGCAGGTGGCCAGCGGCCGGTTCGGCGTAACCACGAACTACCTGGTAAACGCTGACGAGTTGCAGATCAAGATGGCGCAGGGCGCAAAGCCCGGCGAAGGCGGCCAGTTGCCCGGCCACAAAATCGATGACGTCATCGCCCGGGTCCGCCACTCCATCCCCGGCGTCGGCCTCATCTCGCCACCGCCGCACCACGACATCTATTCCATCGAGGACCTTGCTCAGCTCATCTACGACCTGAAGAACGTCAACCCGCAGGCCCGCATCGCCGTCAAGCTGGTCTCTGAGGTCGGCGTCGGCACGGTCGCGGCCGGCGTTTCAAAGGCGCACGCCGATGTAGTGCTCATCTCCGGCGACACCGGCGGCACCGGCGCTTCGCCGCTCAGCTCCATCAAGCACGCCGGCCTGCCGTGGGAACTCGGCCTTGCCGAAACGCAACAAGTCCTGCTGCTCAACGACCTGCGCAGTCGCATCCGCGTGCAGACAGACGGCAAGCTGCAGACCGGCCGCGACGTGGTCATTGCCGCGCTGCTGGGAGCGGAAGAGTTTGGCTTTGCCACAATGCCCCTGATTTCAATGGGATGCATCATGATGCGCAAGTGTCACTTGAATACCTGCGCCGTAGGCATCGCCACCCAGGATCCGGTTCTGCGCTCGCGCTTTACCGGCACGCCCGAACACGTCATCAACTTCTTCTTCTTTATCGCCGAGCAGATGCGCCAGCATATGTCCAAGCTGGGCTTCCGCACCGTCGACGAAATGGTAGGCCGCGTCGACCGCATCGACGCCTCCATCGCCGACGCGCACTGGAAGGCGAAGGGCATCGATCTCACCCAGATCCTCTACTCGCCTACGCTGCCCTCGCGCGTGGCCCGCCGCCGTACCCAGGCTCAGGATCACGGCCTCAACCAGGCTCTCGATTACATCCTCATCGAAAAGTCCGCGGCAGCGCTCGAGTCCAAAACGCCCGTCACTGGCAGCTTCGCCATCCGCAACGTGCACCGCACCGTCGGCGCGATGCTGGGCGGCGAAATCGCCCGCCGCTACGGGTCAGAAGGGCTGCCCGACGGCACCATCCACTTCAAGTTCCGCGGCTCGGCCGGCCAGAGCTTTGGCGCCTTCGTACCCAACGGCGTCACGCTCGAACTTGAAGGCGACTCCAACGACTACCTCGGCAAGGGGCTCTCCGGCGGACGCATCATCGCTTATCCGCCCAAGACCTCGAGCTTCCTGCCTGAAGAAAGCATCCTGGTCGGCAACGTTGTGCTCTATGGCGCAACCAGCGGCGAGGCATTCCTCAACGGCATCGCAGGCGAGCGCTTCGCTGTCCGCAACTCCGGCGCAACCGCCGTGGTTGAGGGCGTAGGCGATCACGGTTGCGAGTACATGACCAACGGCCTCGTCATCGTCCTCGGCTCAACCGGACGCAACTTCGCCGCCGGTATGAGCGGCGGCATCGCCTACGTTTACGACGATCGGGGCGACTTTGGCGCGCGCCGCTGCAACACGGCCAGCGTCGATCTCGAGCCCCTCGTCGATTCTGCCGACGTGGACAAGGTTCGCGGCCTGCTCGAGCGCCATCGCGACCTGACCGGCAGCCCCCGCGCCGCATGGGTCCTGGAGCACTGGGCCGATGCGCAGCCTCGGTTCATCAAGGTCTTCCCGCATGAGTACAAGCGCGTTCTGGGAGTAGCGCGCGCCGCCTCTGCTGAAGCGGCACATCATCCCCCCACTACGGCGCCACGCGTGGCAGCCACCGCGGAGGTGCAGCATGGGTAAGGTCACAGGTTTTCTCGAACTGCAACGCGAACAACCCTCGCGGCGCAACCCCGGCGAGCGCATCAAGGACTGGTTCGAGATTTACGAGCCGTTTCCTGAAGAAAAACAGCGCGAGCAGGGCGCGCGCTGCATGGACTGCGGCGTTCCCTTCTGCCACACCGGCTGCCCGGTCAACAACATCATTCCCGACTGGAACGACCTGGTCTACAACAGCCGCTGGGAAGCAGCGATTCGCCGCCTGCACTCTACCAACAACTTCCCCGAGTTCACCGGCCGCATCTGCCCCGCTCCGTGCGAAGCAGCTTGCGTGCTGGGCATCAATCAGCCGCCCGTATCCATCAAGCTCATCGAGCGCTCGATTGTGGAGCGCGCGTGGGACGAAGGCTGGATCCATCCCGAACCGCCCGAACAAGCCACCGGCAAACTGGTCGCCGTAGTTGGCAGCGGCCCCGCAGGCCTTGCCGCCGCGCAACAGCTTCGCCGCGCCGGCCACTCCGTAACTGTCTTCGAGAAAAACGACCGCATCGGCGGCCTTCTTCGCTACGGCATCCCCAATTTCAAGCTTGAGAAGCACGTGCTCGATCGCCGCATCGCGCAGATGGAGGCCGAAGGCGTCAACTTCCAGACCAACGCCCACGTCGGCGGCAACGTCACAGTTGAGTCGCTGCGCGAAAATTACGATGCCATCCTGCTCTGCGGCGGCGCAGAACAGTCACGCGACCTGCCGATCCCCGGCCGCGAGCTCAACGGCATCCACTTTGCCATGGAGTTCCTGCCTCAGCAGAACCGCCGCAACGAAGGCGACGCCGAAGAGGCGCTGCTGGCAAATATGGGCGCGGCAGCCCCTATCCTCGCCACCGGCAAGCACGTGATCATCATCGGCGGCGGCGACACCGGCGCAGACTGCCTGGGCACCAGCCATCGCCAGGGCGCAAGGAGCATCCACCAGTTTGAGATCATGCCCAAGCCCCCCGACGAGCGCGCGCCAAGTACCCCCTGGCCGCTGTGGCCTCTGCAGCTCCGTACCGAGAGCTCGCACGAAGAGGGCGGCATCCGCGACTGGAGCGTCAACTCCGTCAAGTTCACCGGCGATGAAAACGGCAACGTCAAGCAGCTTCACTGCCTGCGCGTCGGCCCTCCGCCCAGGTTCGAGGCTCTTCCGGGCACTGACTTTACCCTGGATGCCGATCTGGTCCTGCTCGCCATGGGCTTCCTCGGCCCGGTGCGTAAGGGAATGATTGAGGACTTTGGTCTCGCACTCGATACACGCGGCAACGTGGCCACCAACAACTACATGAGCTCGGTTGAAGGCGTCTTCGCCGCCGGCGATATGCGCCGCGGACAGTCGCTCGTGGTGTGGGCCATCAGCGAGGGCCGCAAAGCCGCCGCCGCCGTCGACGCTTATCTCAAGACCAAGGACGCCGAGCTGACGTCAGCCCACGCGGCTGCTGCGCGCTAAGCGGGCCCCACCTCAAAGCTCCGTGCCCCATCCAATCCGCGCGTCGCCACGGCGACGCGCAAATTGGGTGGGAAGGCACGAAACTCGACCATGCAATGTCACCCCGAGCGAGTCGCCGCGGCGACGAGTCGAAGCCGAAGCCGAAGGTTCGCCGTGGCGAAGCTCGCTGGGGCGAGGATCTGCGGTTGTTCTTCACGGTTGAACGCGGCAGCCCCATCCCAACCTCTCGCTCTGCCGTCGGGCTGTGTTCCGAGCAAGCTCCCGGAGCCTGCGGAGTTTTTCAGGACCAATCCCACAGATTACGCGTAAATAGGTGTCGATGAGCGGCTTGGGCTGCTCGCATCGATTGAATGGACGCTTCACTGCAGAGAAATCGCCGTTCTGCCGCCGGCAAACGAAAATGGAGCATCTCCCAAATTGAGAGACTAAACCCGGCTGGCAAAAATACGCCTCTCAAGAAGGTGGTTGGATCGGTAGCTCAGGTTGGCAACCAAGACGACCGATAACGTTCTGGGATTATGCGTTTTCCTGGAGAGATGCAGCATCCGCCGAAGAATCTGCGCATACGAGTAAAACCGATCGTTGAACCGGTTTACCTCCTCCACTAGTTCCGCCCAGGTAAGGTGCGTGTAGCTGGCCACC
>CAWEHF010000001.1:0-137127 GCA_963808695.1 uncultured Acidobacteriaceae bacterium | reverse complement strand
GAAACTCGACGTTCACGCAGAACTCTGAGTTTTACCGTTATGCCGAATCCGAAACTCGAGATTCAATGCCCAAATCGTGCCCCGAATTTCGCTTTTCCAGTTTCGAGTTTCCAATTTCCAGTTTCGAGTTTCCCATTAAGTACTTGTCCAATGGGCACTCCTCGCAGCGCGCCACGTTCCGGTGGCAAAAGCGCTTGGCTGCCTCGACCAGCAAGGCGTGAAACTCGTTAAACATGCCTTCTTCCGGCGGCAAATGCTGGTGCAGAAATCGCTGTGCGGAATCGTAATCCGCCTCCTGCGGAAGCAGTTGGTGGCGCGACAGGATTCGCCGGGTATAAGCATCCGCAACAAATACGGGTTGCCGGCCGGAATAGAGCAGTATCGCGTCGGCGGTTTCCGGACCAATGCCGTTGAGTGCCAAAAGTTGGCCGCGGGCTTGCTCGACGCTCAGGGAAAAGAGTGAGTCCAAAGAGCCGCCATGAGCCTGATCGATCCAGTTGGCGAAATTATGTAGGGTCTTGGCTTTTTGCCGGTAAAATCCCGCCGGGCGCACCAATTGCTCCAATTCGACGAGGGGAACCTGCCGCAAGGATCTTTGCGCGAGAAGGCCCGCTTTGCGGAGATTCTTCAAGGCTAAGGTCGCATTGCGCCACGTGGTATTTTGCGTGAGGATGGCGCCCAAAATCACTTCCCAGCGCGTTCGAGCCGGCCACCACCCCTGCGGCCCAAAGCTTTCCAGGAGCGTCGCGTAAAATTGGCGGAGAGTTTCCGCTGATGTGGCTTCCGCCTTCTCAATGGCCAACTGCATAATTTCAAAAGTTATACTTGCCACCGGGCAAAGTCAAGGCGCGCTCCAGAGCGTGCCCTAGGTCGGATTCTTCGCGGCGCTTGATTTCCGCCTTATTGTTTGGTAACTTGGAATCTGTGGGAAGGGTAGGGATTATCCTAGCGCTAACCCCAGGAGGAGTTTCAATGCCGATCGAGCTTACGTCTAAAGCTGTGTCCAAGGTCAAAGAGATCATGTCCCAGCAGGAACCTCAGCCACTCGGGCTTCGCGTCGGGGTCGCCGGCGGCGGGTGTTCCGGGTTCTCGTACCAAATGAACTTTGAAAGTCAGGCCAATCCTATCGACAAGGTTTATGAATTCGAAGGCCTGAAAGTCTTTGTCGATCAGGCTTCGCTGATGTACTTGAACGGGACCAAGGTCGATTACGTCGAAACCTTGGAGGGCGCGGGGTTCAAGTTCGAAAACCCCAACGTCAAAACCACCTGCGGATGCGGCAGTTCGTTCAGCGTGTAAACTCTTCCTTTGCCAGTCTTTCTAGCCCCCGTCACGCCCGCAAGGCGCCACGGGGGTTTTCCTTTTAGAGCCCTTTTCCGCGTCCCACGTTCACTAAAATTCCTGCCTGGGACACAACATTCACGAGACGCTTACAACTGATCGTGGCAGGCGTCCGTCTCGTTCCGGGCGGACAAATTGTCGGTTTTCACTTCGGAAGTTGGTGCACCCCTCGCGCCTGCATGATCCACGTTGGCGCGTCGTTCCATAGGACCCCAGTGGTTGACTCGCCGTTTTTCTGCTCGTAGATCATCAGGCCGGTGGTGTCCAAAGTTGGAGGGGCGGTTAGGGTGACCAGCCCGCTGACTCCCGTGAAAGCGGTCGTGGAGGAGGTCAAGATGGTCATGATATTCCCGCCAAACAATCCACTGCAAGGAGCCATGGTGAAGCCGCCGGTCACGCCATCGGATCCCGCCACCTTCAAAGCCTGAAAATTTCCCAGCACGTTCTGCGGCCTAAGGAAGACCTGGTTCGCGGTAAGAGTCTGAGGTTTGCTTGGACCGATCGTGCCGAACACGGCGACCTTTTGCCCGAGACCCAGCGTCTGGGGGCCGAAGGTGAATGCCTGGTGGTTCAAATATTCCCAGTTCATAAAGTAATTGGTGGTGCCCGCCAACGTCGCCGTGATTCCGGCGTGAAGCGGAACCGTTTCGCTAAGGCCAGGCACCTCATCGTCGACGAGCAGGGTGAACGAAGTCGCGTTGCCGGAGCCATCCTGCACGAGGTTGATAACTCTCCCCAGGAAGGCCGCACTTTGGCCGGCGACTGAAACGGGCTCATCCGCATCGACGGTTTGGGCGATGATCTGCCCGCTGGTGTTGACGGTGGCATCAACTTCCGCAAAAGTGTTCGCCGTAAGCCCGGAGAAAGCCGTGACACCGTTGCCTTCAAAAACCGTGTCGCTGTTCGCCAGGATGGTGAGGGCCTGCCCGGTGCCATCGTCCACAGCAAGGCCGAAACTGCCCGTGAAATTGGCAGGGACCGCGGTGCTCAGGTTCTGCACAGTTCCGTACAGCGCTGTGGCCTCGCCTACGGTGGCGCCCGAGGTGGTGGTAGAGGTGAGGGTAATTTGCGGGTCGACGGTTCCCGTAACCTGCCCGGTGGCGCTTACCTGCAACGATTGGAGCAGACTAAAATCCATCATCATGCCGCTGGTGGCGCCACTGGTTAGCACCAGAGCCGGACTGATCGCAATCGTCAGCGTCGTAGCGGTCAGGGTTACCGGCACGGTCACCGGAACCGGAGGACTCACCGCAGTGTTCAGGACGACCAGTTGTGGACTTGTCAGCGTGATCTGCAGTCCAGTATAGGCCCCCGGCTGCGTGACGCTCGCAAGGCTCAGGATATTGGTGAAGTCGGCGAGCCGGGCAAAGTCCACGGTGGCGGGCGCCGCGGAAGTGATGAGCGGAACGGGCGTTCCGCCGCCCTGCGGAACGAGGCTGGCGGAAGTGATGGTGACCACGAACGATTCCACATCGCAGATGGGTGTGTCGGTTCCGAACATCGCGAGAGTCGCCGGGGTCGAGCGTGAAGGCGGAGCCGTGTTGGGTTTATAGTTGCACCCCACCATCAGCGCCGCGGCCAAGTTGACGGCCAGGGCTAATCGTATTCCCTCAGTGCTCATACTGCCTCCCGCATCTGCTCAGCCTGCTCCCCGAGGTCAGCGGAGGATGCCGTGCCGAAGGAGGCTGGGCCAGTATTCGGTTTCGCGGGAGTTGCGGGCCGCGGCCGATCGATTAACCAAAGTACATACATTTGATTCACTAATTTCACGCTTTGAGATTATCACCGTGGTAGGCGAAAATCCATAGCCTGAGAGCGCGGGCATCCTGCCCGCTTTTGCAAACCGCCGCCGAGTTTGAGTTTGGCAAAATGGAGTGACATTCGCATCCGTAGCGCGGGCATCCTGCCCGCTGGCGCAGGGGCGTCCCGCCCCTGCCATTGCATGGCCTGTGGCCACGCCCCAAGTGGCGGGAGCGTGCCGCTCCCGTCAGCGGGCGAGACGCCCGAGCTACCAGGGGAATCCATCACTATCATTTGCACTCCCCCATAGGACGGCACCATCACTCGCGAATGGAATTGAGTATGCACGACGGAATCTGCAAAAAACCGAATCGATCTGCCAAATTGCCGTTCAAAATCTGCACTTTTCTGCAAAATGAGTGTCGGTTCGACGTAAATGTCGAAAATTAAGACCTAAATGTCTGATTCTTTTCGGGCATTGTGTCTTGCGTTCCTTTGTTTTCAATGACATTCCGGCTTCGAACGTATATTTAATTCTTTTTGCTGTACACCGTCCGTGGCTCGGACCTGTTTTGCCGGTTTTCCCTGACGTAAGTTTTCCCCTGTAGCGAACAAATCCCCGACCTCCAAACCAAGTACGCGGCTGCTGCCGGGCAAGCACCTTGGGGGGAGATCGATGGGAAATGCCGCAGCAAATCGGGCTTGCTCGGATCGAGATACTTCGAGGAGAATCATAGAAATCTCTTCCTGGCCAATTTGAGCGGGCCGCAGAATGCCGCGGACTGACGGATGGCGAAAGTCCCGCGTTGACCTTCCTCCCCCAGATGATTGCTTCCGGAAGCCTCGAAAACCGTCCATAATGACCTCAAAGCCGGTGCCAATTCGATCAAAAAAGTGTGATTTCGCGATCGACATTCTGTCACTCGACCCTGTGTTTTCATAGACATAGTCGGATCATCCTGCATTTTTAACATCTTTTTGCCGCGAACCGCTGATCCTCGGCTCTTTAACTTATTTAGTTTCAGTGACTTGGCTTTGCCCTGCTTTTTCACAGATTTCTCGTAACTACTTGTATTTTCATAAATATAGTCGCTTTTTGGAGCGGTTTCGCAAAAAAAAGCGTCCGCGACGACCATACTACAAGTAACCGGCTTTGTTTCAATAACTTGGAGTTTTGCGTTCCCCCTGGTTTTGCTCCCAGCTCTACTCGTAACAGTACGTCTTTTCATGAACATAGTCGCTTTCGGAGAGGAACAATGGGCGCGCGGTTCGCGGCAAGGAGTCAGCCAGCAATCCGGCTTAGAAGCCAGTACTGGACAGCCGACGCCACGCCTGCTAAGTTCACTCTGCTGTCTGCTCTGCGTCCGCAGAGAGTGTTCCTGAACTGCGCAATTTCGCCCAAAGACAATTCCACACCCCATACCCCTGCACGTTGATTGCCATAGGCTACAGGCATTTTGACCCTGATTCCCCCGGCGGTCGTTCCCACCCCTGGCCCTCCGCCGAGCCCGTTCGCGCTCGCGGAGCTTTGGAGTGCGGCAGCTTGCTGCCACTTTCCTCCCCGCCAGCTTGCTCGCGGGATTTGACTTTGCCCGTTGCCCACCGGGAGGCGGGATTTGAGTCGACCGGCCGCCAGCAAGCTGGCTGGTGAGAAAGCAGTAGCAGGCTACCGCTCTAAAGCTGCGCGGACCGGCTGGCGCAGAAGCCGGTTTCGCGTCCCAGACCGCCTTATCGGAGCGGTCGCTTTCGAGCCTGGAGCTGAGCGGGGGCCAGAGGTTGCCGGAAAACCACCCCCGCCGCTTGCGCGTCGTCCCCTCCTCACTTTGAGCCCTGCTCTGGCCGCCGCACTGGCGGCCACCGGCCGGAGTTTAAAGCTCCCCTCCTGATTCAGGAGGGGCCGATAAACGCGCGCTGCGCAACTTGAAGAACTTCATCCTCAGCTTCGACTTCATCAAGATGCGTCCGGACCAAAGCTTTGTGCTGAGCGGCGTGCCGCAGGGAGCCTACTGCCGAGGCCTCAGCCAGCCGGGCGAGCAGTATGCGCTGTATCATCACCACAGCCAACTCGAACACGACCAGATGTACTATCTTGTGAACCCGGGGCATTATCATGAAACGTTGATCTTGGACATTCCGGGAGGAACCTACCGGGAAGAGTGGATTGATCCTGCTTCGGGCTCGGTCATCGCCAGCCGCACGTTCACGCACCAAGGCGGGAAAAAGGAATTCCGCACCCCGGAGCATACGCTCGACATCGCCCTGCGGGTGAAGCGCATTCCCTGAATAATTTGCGCCACGCCGCTCAGGTCATCATGGGACGGGCGACGAGGCAGACCGTTGCAGTCGAACTGCGCCTGATTGGAATCGGTTGCATACATACGACGGTACAATCTTAGCCGGAGTGAGGCACATGAAGCGGCACCGGACCACTGTTATACTCGCGCTTGTTCTAACGGGCACCATCATTTTCCGCATCTTCCCCCACAAGCATTCGGTAGGGTTGTCGGTGGGCGTCGTCATAGCCCATTGCGAAGAAGATGAACATCTAACACCGAGCGTAGAAGATGCACATCTAAGACCGAGAAGCCTCCGGGTTGAAGCGGACGGGAGTTACTCGATTTTGTCCATTGTTAATATTAAGGAGACCGTCACCGCTGGCCAGCTTCCGAAACGTTTAGCTGAAATTTACGAGACGCGATCGAAGAGAACCTTATTCTTCGATGCCCGAGATTCGGTTGCATATCAGCAAGCGGTTGATGCGATCGATGCGGCCGAAGGCGCAGTTCCGCAGCTACGCGTAAGGTTAATCACAGCGACCACCCGCCACGACTGCGAAACGGGAGGAATTATCAGGCGAATCTACTGATCCCGGGGGCAGGGGCAGAGAGGATACCTGGTACCCTTTCTCCCTTCACACCGCCGCGCCTATTGCTTCTCGTAGACGTAAATCTCTTTGTGGTCGTTTGCATCGTGCGTGAGAGTTCGACCGTCAGCCGACAGTGTCCACGCATCGATGATAGGCTTAAGCCCCGTAACAACAACGGTAACGTTAGGGACCTTTATATCCAGCGTGGATTCGATGATCAGCGCTGAGTCGTGCCAGCTTGCGCTCGAAGTCAGTTGACCTGAGGACATGTTCAGCGAGACGCGCTTCTTCCCGTCCGGTGTGTAGGTCTCCGTCGATTTCTTACCGTCTGTTTTGTAGTGGAAAACGATCGCAGACATCTTGTTATCAATGACGATTGTTTGGGATTTGATTGTGCTGTCCTTCGGGAGCGTGCTCTTCGTGGCGTTGAGAACCCAAGTACCGGAGAAGTCGAGTGCCGCGCTAATTTGCTCGAGCGCCGAGAACATTACAACAAGAACCAGCGTAATCGTGACCAGAAGACGCATGGCAGTGGCCTTTCCTTTGGCAGAGATTTCAATACATTTTTCGCAATAAAGCTTTCGCAACTCCTGATTAACGGCCTTTCTTGAGAATGGTGCTACAATCGCAAACAGTCAGGAGATCGCCACACCGCTCGCCAAGAAGTCCCACGTTCAGACCGAAGCTTCTGTGACGGCGGGCAGGGTCAAGCATTCTACCCCTTCGCGCAACTAGCTTCTATCGCAACGCTGCGGATTCTGGGCAGACCTTCCGAAATACTCCAAAGTTTTGCCTAGCGGCGTAGCGCAGAGTCATTTTTCTCCGAGAAAAATTACTCTGCGGTACGCCATGGGGGATTGAACTCATACCGAAACGACGTGTTGCGGTGACGGGTTTGAGGCATATACTGTGCGTCATGTCTCGACTTCGGCGCCTGGTGGTATCCGACAGTTGGTTCTTTATCACTTGTCGCGTCTTACCTTGGCGCGAGATTCTCACGGCCTCGGAATTCGCCTGCTTGAGCGGGGTCATCCACGAACGCCGCAAGAAACACGGCTTCCTCCTGAGTGCTTGGGTGCTCCTGCCCAACCACTGGCATGCGATTCTCTACCCGCCTTATCCGCTCACGATCTCTACGGTGATGGAATCGATCAAGGTGGGCGCGACGAAGCGTATCAATCATTCCCGCGGAGAGGTGGGATTGTTGTTCCAGCCGCGCTTCTTTGATCGCGCTCTGCGCGGGTGTGCGACATAGAAGTTGGATTTAAGCGGCCATAGGTTCCCGGCGGCGCTCCCAATAATCCTCAAAGCGGCCGTTGAGACAAGCGCAGCGGAGGGCCAGGATGGCATTGGCGCCACGGACGGTCCAGAACATTCCCGAGCGTTTGAGACGGGAAGCGACGACGGTTTTGCATCCGGCTTCGATGACGCCCGAGCCCACGAAGAGGTGCAGGCGGCGGAACCGGGGGTAGCGCATGCGTTGCGCGTTCCTCTGGAAGTAGTCGGCCTCGGTGCGGATCTTCTCCGCGACTTCGGGGTTGGGGGGTTTGAGGGCGCGGAGCACGCCCACGAGCTTTGCGATTTTCCCCTTGTCCAACAGGCGTTTCTGGTGGAGTTTCATCCAACCTTTCTGCTTCTCCTGGTCGTTGGGGTACAACCGGCGCGCCAAGTCCCACAGATGCTGACGCGCGTGGTAAAGGTCGACAATCTCCGTCGCGCCGGGAAAGTGCAGGGCGGCGAGATTCCAAATCCATTCCGCCCCGTCGCCCATCACCACCCGCAGGAGGGCGCGACTCCAGCCGCGTTTCCCGGCTTCCTGGTACAGGCGTGGAGCAAACTCCTCGGCGGTTTCCACCGCGCCGGTATAGGTGGTGGAATCCGCATCGCGGATCGGGTAGCCTTCCTGATCCCACCGGGTTTGGGTGAAGACGCATCCCAACTTGACTTCCCGCGTATGGGCGGGTTGACCGGCGACCTTGCCGGGCCGACCCACGGTCTCTTTCTTCACCATCGGCACTCCGGTCCCATCCATTTGCACGTAGAGGATGGGAATCGGTTCTCCCGCGAGGAGGGGAAAGTCCAAGGGCAGGGCTTTCTGGATTTCCCCTTGCTCGCGTTGCGCGATATCGGCGCCCAGAGCTTCCGCCGTACGCTCCACCGATTTGGCCGTCACCTCCAAGTCGGCGAGGACTTTCATCTGTTCCCGCCCGTGATCGAAGGGGGCCTCCTGGCCCACCAGCGCCTGCCTGCGGCGCACTCCGGGAGAGAGCTCCGTGTCTTGGATGTCCAGTTCGACATCGGCAGGAAATTGGCCGGCGTGACAGTCCGGGCACCCATAGTAGGGGCGGGAGACTTCCACCCAGCCCACGGCCGTCAGCACGGGCTTCGTGCGCAACTCGCGGTAGTGAGCCTTTCGGCCACAGGGACAAGCCTGCGTACGGCGCTCGGCGGTAGGGGCGGGGAAGCGCAGGAGTTCGGCCAGAGCAGCGGCTCCGGCCCGATGCACCGTCGCGCGCACCGCCATCTCCACCGCCTCCAGGTCGAGCCGTCCGCTCTGGCGCTGAGCGCGGAAAATCACCGGCAAGAGCTGCTTTACTTCGCGTGCGATCGCTTGCTGGATCGCTGCCGTCGTTTTTTTTCCGCCGCGTTCAACTCCTCTTCTCCCTCCACCGGACGCAACTGGCAAATCTTTTCGTTCACCTCCACCAAGCTTGCACTCAGTGCCTGAAACCGGTGGAACTCCCCCACCTCGCGCTCCGCCTTGCGCAAGGCCGCCGGGTGGGAGAACGTCTCCGAAACCGTCTTGCCTTGGACCTTACGCGTCAGACGAAAATTCGGTCCATGGCCCGGGTGTCCCGGCTGATGGCAGGCGCAGTGGGCTTTGCCACAGCGAGCCGTAATGCTGGTAATCGAACCACGGCGAAAATCCCCTAATCCGGCGATATCCTGTACCACCTGAGCCCTTTGCATTTCGAGCTGAGGAAGAGTCTCGGGCATAGGCCTCCTTTTCCTAACGTATCTATACGTTAGGATATATACCACAAAAAAACAAACTCTTCAAATTCCAACTTCTATGTCGCACGCCCGCTCTGCGCACGGTGAGGGAATATCACGAGAAGGTGGAGTATATTCACCTGAACCCGGTGAAGGCGGGGTTGGCGAAGCGTCCCGAGGATTGGCCTTGGTCGAGCATCCACGATTACACCGGCAACCTCACCGATGCGCCCGTAACTCCCAGCGGTTTGTCGGTCGATCGCGTGTTGTTGCCCGCCGACCCGCGCGCACGCATTTGAAGGCGTACCGTGAAGGCGTACCGCAGAGTAATTTTTCTCGGAGAAAAATAACTCTGCGCTACGCCGCTAGGCAATTTGTTTGCCGGCGTCGGGTCCTACGGATTGGTCGTAAACAGAATCCACCGCGATCTTGACGACATACGTCGGCGAGGGCAATGTCGGGGCTAATTGCTTCATTTGCTCTGCCATCTGGTCGTAAAGCGGACCCGACGAGACCAATTCTGCCGTCCCCTTGGTCTGGTAACCCTTGTGAGTTGCCGCGTCGATTACTGTCACCGCCACACGAGGATTCTGCTCCAGGTTCTGCCGGGTCTTTAGAGAAAAGAGATCGGCGAAAATTACGTGCTGATCGTCCAATACTCGGACTGATCCTTTGGGAGTGACGTTGGGCAGTCCCTCTTTTGTAGCGGTGGCTACCCAACCCATCTTGCCTGGGAAAAAGTCCTGCACATGCTTAGGAATGCTTACCATTTTCGACCTCCCGCGTAGTAACGCGGAATCATCCCTTCTCCGCGAGGCAGAGCTGGGTGGGCGCGACACAGCGTGTGCTTAGTCATAGGTGGACTCCTCAGTTGCCCCTTACAGGTACAAGAAAACTAGGAACTGGCTTATTTTGAGCCAAATTCTCAGACAATCCCACGTCCCCTCTCCTTCTTTCGACCCTTGCGCCACTCGTCTTTGGTCAACAGCGTGTTCGCGTAGTCCCCGACGCATCCCCGCCGAGAGGTGCGTTAGATTTGCTTGCCAAGAATCAGGGGCACATAGCTTCGGGCGTCTTGCAGCAATTGCTCGCGCGCAATACCGGTCTTGGCGCGAAGCTGCAAACCCAGCATCAAGTCAACGAGCGCACGGCCTCGCACCTTGGCAGAGGGTGTGCGAGTTAGGCGCCCCGCCTTCATCTCCTTTTCGAAACGTTTCGCGAAAATATCAGCGAATGCGGTGAGGGCCTTCGCGGCATACGAACGGATCTCCGTTACCCGCTCCGACTGTCCCAGCGCAGCGGCGGCCATCATGCAGCCGCAGCGAGCGTCGCCAGTAGCGGTGTTGACGGTAGCCTCGCAAAAGGCGGTCACGGCCTTGTGGATGTCCGGCTCCGCTTGAAAAGCTGCCATTATGGGAGCTCCATACGTTATTGCATAGCGCTCGACCGCCTTGAGCAGCAGGGTGGACTTGTCTCCGAAGGCTCGGTATAGCGCGGGTTTGGTGACGTTCACGGCCCGTGCGATCCGATCCACGTCGACTCCTTCATACCCATGCTCCCAAAACATCTCAACGGCACGGTCGAGTGCTTCGTCGGGGATAAAGCCTTTTGGACGTCCTCGGGGGCGCTTCGAAATATTAGTTACCATAGCGTACGAAACTCCTTGCATTGCAGCTGTGATTATCGTACTCTAGCGTTTGTAATACTTCAAGACAGATAAACGCAGGAGACAACATGGATAGGTCCCAAGGAAAAACAGCACGACCTTCACCCTTCACCACGGAGACGCCCATGGAACATTCGATCGCTCTCGTCACCGGCACCACCTCCGGGCTCGGTTATGCGGCAGCCAGCATGCTCGCCGCCGAGGGCTGGCGCGAGATCATCGTCACCGGCCGCAGCCTGGCCCGGGTCCAGGAAACGGCCGCTCAGCTCGCGGCTGAGACCAAGACCCAGGTCTTCACGCCGCTGGAGCTGGATCTGGACGCGCCGACCAGCGTTCAATCCGCCCTCGCCGAGCTGGTCAAGCGAGGTCGGCCGATCGATTTCCTACTGCTCAATGCAGGGATGGTCCCAGGTAAGAAGCGCGTGCTCACTGCGGCGGGCGTCGAGGCGGCTCAGGCCCCGCTCATCGGCCATCATCAACTGACTGTCGGGTTGCTCCGCGCCAACCTGCTGAGCCCCAACGCGCGGATTGTTATCGCCGGCGCGGAACCTGCCCGAGGGGACGTACCCATGTTCAGCTTCACCGACGTGGCGGCCCTCGCGGCCAAGCACCACCAGGGTGACCGAAGCGCCGCGGTGGAAGCCCTGGTGCGCAACGGGCCGAACGTGAAGTACGTGCCCAACCGGACGTATGCCGACGCGAAGCTCATTATCGCTTGGTGGGCCGCGGCGCTGGCCCGCCGGCTGCCCTCCGGCATGGCCGTGTACGCCGTCTCGCCCGGTGCGGCG
The DNA here is from genome assembly GCA_963808695.1 of uncultured Acidobacteriaceae bacterium. Taxonomy (GTDB): domain Bacteria; phylum Acidobacteriota; class Terriglobia; order Terriglobales; family Acidobacteriaceae; genus Telmatobacter. Next base: position 125,732 of record CAWEHF010000001.1, on the reverse strand, counting down.
ACCGACACCAAGGTGGTGCGAAACGCTGGCCCGGCGTTGAAGTATCTGTTTATCCCAATCGTGAACCTCATTCCCGGCATGAATCAGACGCCGGAGACCGCGGCCCGTCGGTACCTCCAGGCGTCGGAGTTCGGAACCGACGTCTCGGGGCAATTCTTCGCCTCGGCGCCCAAGAAGCTCACCGGCCCAATTGAGGCGATGCGCCACCCACACCTCCACGATCGCGCCAGCCAGGAAGCCGCGTGGCAGGCCGTCGTCAAGGTCTCTGGCGTCGACTTCTCTTACCCAGCATCCTTGAGAGCGGGCGTCCTGAAGGAGCGCCGGTCGGCGGTCGAGTGCTTCGTCGGGGATAAAGCCTTTTGGACATCCTCGGGCGCGCTTCGCAATATTAGTTACCATCGCGTACGAAACTCACTTGCATTGCGGATGTGATTATCGTACTCTCGCGTTTGTAATGCTTCAAGACAGATAAACACAGGAGACAACATGGACAGGTTCAAAGGAAAAACAGCACTTATCACAGGCGGAACCACCGGCATAGGCTTGGCGACTGCCAAATTATTCATCAACGAAGGTGCCCGCGTGATCGTGACTGGGCGCACCTCTGCAAGGATCAAGGAGGCTCAGGTTGAGCTTGGCGATAACGCTATCGTAATCCACAGCGACGCGACCTCGCTTCCCGATATGGATGCCTTAGCGGAGAAGGTCAAGGAGACGTTCGGCAAGCTCGATGTGCTGTTCGTCAACGCGGGATATGTTCGATTTGTCCCATTTGAGGCGGTGACTGAGGAACTTTACGACGAGATGCTCAACCTGAACGCCAAGGGACCGTATTTCATCGTCCAGAAACTGGCGCCGCTCATGCCGGAAGGAAGTTCGGTGGTCTTTACCACTTCGATTGCCAACGTGAAGGGGATGCCAAACATGAGCGCCTATGGCGCCTCCAAAGCAGCGCTTCGTGCAATTACTCGGAGCCTTGCCGCTGAGTTGTTGCCCCGTGGAATACGTGTTAATGCGGTGAGCCCGGGTCCAATTGAATCGCCCATACTCCTGAAGACAGGAATGCCGAAGGAGGCGGCAGATCAGGCCTACCTTCAGATGAAGGAAAGCGTTCCGATGAAGCGTATCGGCCAGCCGGAGGAAATTGCCAAAGCCGTGGCATTCCTGGCGATTGACGCAACCTACACGACGGGAGCAGAGCTTCCGGTAGACGGAGGATGGTCTCAACTCTAAGGTGTGGACCTCGCTTGATGAGCTGACCGATGAATATCGGCGCGGAGATGCAGGCCGGTAAAAGGAGGAGTATGAACATGCACAACCTGGTAGTGAGCTGTTTGGTGGTTGCTTATCTCGCAGCGAACGTGTACGCGATCGTGAAGGTACGAGTGTTTGAGTTGGCCCGTTCGCGCAAGCATCTCATACTCTACGGCGTTCCCTTCATATTGTGGGGCTCTGTCATCCTGCTGGGATGCAAGCTCATGGAGATCATGCGCCGATTCGATGAATGGGCGGCATAATGGCCCATTGAGATGACTTATTTTGCGGACAAAGCTCCGAACAAGTTAGCTGAGAACCGGAGTGCATTGTCAACTCCGGATACGAGCAGCGTGGCCAAGTGTTCTCGACTGACGACTTCAGGCCAATACGCTCATCGAGATTGTGGACGGGCGGCTGAGGTCGCTTGCTTCTCGGCCTGCGCTTAAAATCTCGTTAAGGTCTGCGGATGCTAATCCGCGAATCTCGCAAAAAATCTGCTATTTACCAAATGATGAACGCCTGCAACTTATTCATGCTATTGGTGCCCGGAGGGGGACTTGAACCCCCACGACCCGTTAGGGTCTGCGGATTTTAAGTCCGCTGCGTCTGCCAATTTCGCCATCCGGGCATGGGTCTGCTCTCTCTCACTTTACTCTGCTCTGCGATGGCGAGAGCGGAAGAGAATGTTCCGAACGCCGACAGCACGCTGCTACCGCTTCTTCTTCTTTAAGGCTGCTTTGGGCACGGGCTTCTTCCCGGCAGGTTTCGCAGGCCTGGCGCCCTTGGCTGGCTTTGCCGCCGGCGTTTTACCCTTCGCCGGCTTGGCCGGCGCAGCCTTGGCGGGGCTCTTGGCTGCGGCCTTCTTTACCGGCGGCTTTGCGACAGGCTTGACTGCCTTTGCCGGTTGAGCCGATTTCTTGGCGGCGGCTTTGGCCGGTGCGGCAGGCTTGGCCGGCGTCCTGGCTGCGGCGGTCGACTTGGCCGGCGCGGCAGGCTTTGCTGACAACTTGGCAACCTGATCCGCCTTCACTGGAACAGCAGGCTTGGCAGCGGGCGCCGCGGCGGGCTTTGCCGCCGGGACCGGAACTGCAGGCTTGGCCGGAGCTGCAGGCTTCTTGGCTTCGGACCTCGCCGCCGGCTCCGGCTTTGACGTCGGCTCAGCCTTCGGCACAGCAGGTTTTGCCGGAGCTTTGGCTGCCGTCTTCGCCGCTTTCGGTGCGGCGGCGGCCTTCTTTGCAGATGCCTTGGCCCGAGGAGCTTCCTCATCCTCAGCTTCCTCGGCTTCTTCCTCCTCGGCCTCCTCGCCAACCTCTTCGTCCAAGTGGCCGCCGCCGATCCCGATCTCTATCTCTTCCTCGTCCGCGCCAAGATCGTCCAGATCTTCGTCGCCGCCCAGCGTTTCCTCGGCCTCGCCCTCTTCCTCCAGCTCGCGTTCCTTGATCCGCGCCTCGGCGCTCCGCTTGGCGCGCGTGCGCTTCACGCTCACCGGCGGCGGAGGAGCCGGGGGTGAATGCGGCTCGAGCCAGGCCCGCATCTCCTCGGGCGTGGTCAGCTTGCCGTCAATCAACTCCAGGAAAATCCTCTGAACCAGCTCGCTGTATCCCGGCAGTTCCGGGGTGATCCGCATCTCCTGCATCAACGCATACGGTATCCGCTGGCGCGCCTCAGGCCACACCTTCAAGAACTGCTCGTAGCGTTCGCGGACCGCCCCAACCTTGCTTGTAAATCCAAGCCACAGAACCGCTTCAGGATCATAGCTCGTAAACTGCTTGAAGCTGGCCGAAGGCGTAGCGTTCTGCTTGGCCAGCAGAACCTTGGCGAATCCGGCTGCAATCGCGTCCAGGTCGTTCCATTCCTCGACAAAACCGGGCCGCAGCATCGACTTCTTCAGGGCGCTCAGGTCCTTCGGGGTGAGCTTTGCGGTGAGCAGCTGCATCTGCGCCGCCGACATGTCGGCATGAACACCCTGCATCAGCAACTCCACAGCCAGGTCGTGCAGCGCCTTCAACTTTTCTTCGTCCGCTTTGGCCGGGGTCCAGGCCGGGAAAAGGACCTTCATCCAGCCCCCGGCATCGAGCGCACGCAGCACCTTCAGGCCGTCTTCCTCGTGGCCAATCTGCTCCAACTCCAGGCTACGGGCATGGGCCGACATCATCTCAATCACGCCCTCGCTCTTCGCGTATTCATAGCGAGCCAGCGTCCGCTGGTCCAACTCCCAGCCCAGACGCGCCTTGTAGCGCGTCGCCCTGATCAGCAGCGACGGCTCCTCGAGGAACCCGTAGTTCGAAACCAGCCTCAGTGTTCGCGACTCGATGTCAGCGGCCCCGTTCAGCGGGTCCATGAGCAGCCCGAACGACCCCTCGTTGAGCGAGATGGCCATGGAATTTGCCGTAAAGTCACGGCGGCGAAGATCTTCCTGAATCGATGCCTGGTGAAAAACCGGTTTGCCGGGCTTGGGATACTCCACCCGGTGCGTGCTCACCAGGTCAACGCGCACGGTGCCTGGGAAACACAGATAAAGCGTGCGGGAGGCTTCGTCCTCGCCCCACACCTTGGCGCCTAGTTTCTCCAGTGGTTTCTTCAACTTGAGCGCATTTACGTGAATCGCAACTTCAAGCTCGCGCACAGCGTGGCCACTGGTCAGGTCGCGGACCGCGCTACCGGTGAGGAACAGAATTGTGCCCGCGTCCCGGGCCGCCCCCTTGAGCTTGTCGAGCGCATGGCGTTGGTCAGCCGAAAGCCGGTTTTCCAGGAGATAGATGTAATCGGGCATTCCGTTTCTGCTTTCGCCGCCTCAACTTTGCTCCAACTGCCTGATGCTGTTGCTCTTATTGCGCAATCCGCGAGGCTGGCAAACCAGTACATTAACACAACTGGCCGCGGTTGGCTAGAGGTTTAGGCTGTGCGTTTTTGGTGCAAAATTCCGGTTTGCGCAGCGGAGAACTTCTGATCAGCCTTGTCCTTAAGGTCAGACTTCGCTCAAATGGGGTTCGCTGGCTGTGAGGGATGTCTGTCGAAACGAGCTTTGTGTAAGAGGACGCAACAACTATGGCCGGTCACGGAGCGCCCTTCGCCCTGCGCCCCGGAAACCTGCGCCGGACGGCCTGCGCATGCGAGCCCGGCAGGCATGGAAAGGCGCGTCGGACACATCTCAACCCGCGTTGCGCCACCGCTTTAACCCTGTTAATCTATCTAAGTTCCTGCTCCGATCCAGTGCGCCCGTAGCTCAGCTGGATAGAGCGACTGACTACGAATCAGTAGGTCGGGAGTTCGAATCTCTCCGGGCGCACCACTTAATCCATTAAAATCAATAATATACAGTAAGAGCCGACAACGGCTGTGCTCGAACTGTGTTTTCCTGTCACTACCCTGTCACCACTTAACATCAGTGCGTGCACTGCAAATGTCGAGTTAATTACTATATACAACTCTATATCTTATTCTATATCAATCACTTAGCTCTTGACACGAAGCGTCACTGAGCGTAATCTCCATTTCAGCCTCAGATGACTCTGTGGGCGCCGAGCGGGTAAGCGGTCATCAATTGACTGGATTCAGGGGCTCGAAACGCAGCAGAGGGTCGGCGGTCGAGATCGAGTGTCAGCACCGATGGCTTCGGTAGTGCAGCGCTGACGCACCATTGATCAACACCTCACCGTGCGCTACCTCAAAGCAGCCTGCTTTGAGGTGTGCTCCATGTCAGGAACTCCCAAGAACACCACCACAATTGAAAGCACCACGTCCACGTCTGACTTTCGTCAAGAGCTGATCGAGCCGCGCCAGCTCGCTGCGCAGTTGGGAATGTCATTGCGCACTCTCCAACGCCATCACGACGCTCGAACTGGACCACCAAGGATCAATCTTGGCAAACACGTTTTCTACCGGCGCGCAACAGTCGATGCTTGGCTGAAGGCGTGCGAAGGCTACGGGCAAGGTGGCGGTACCTCACGCAAGCCTGTCAATCGCGCAGCTCGCACGCGCAATGCTCGACGTGTGCGGCGCGCGGCCTGAAACCTAAAGCCGCGCTCGGGCCACGGCGTGGAATAACAGAGCGGCTCCAGACCGCACCTCGATAACAAAGGACAACCACACATGAGAGGAACGCGCAAGAGAACGGCACCACGGCAGAAATTCACGACTAGCCCGCTAATCTCCGCCGATCTGGCGATGTTCGCCAAGCTCAAAATTCCCAAAGCACTGCTGGACGAGGGCGGAGTTTGTCGTGTTACAGACACCCAGGCGCGGCAGCTCGGCATAGTTGGGCCGTCAACGCACGACATGCAGGGCATCGCCTTTCCATACCTTGACCAGAACACAGGCGACATTACCACCCTCCGCGTTCGGCGCGATTACCCTGAGACGAAGAACGGCAAGCCGGACGGCAAATACCTTTGCCCGAAGGGCGCGAGCGGCCTCTATATACATCCGCGATCTGCTGCAAAGCTGAAGAATCTCGACGTGCGAATTGTACTAGTGGAAGCGGAGAAGTCCGCTCTGGCGCTTACAGCATGGGGTGAGCGCCAGAATACAGATAACGATTTAATCCCGATTGCAATGGGCGGCTGCTGGGGATGGTCCCAGGAAAAGAAAGCGCTTCCTGCGTTGCTCGAAATGTGCAAAGGGCATTCCGTTTACATACTGCTCGATTCGAACGCCGCAACCAACCCTGATGTAAAGGAGGCGCAGAGCACCCTAGCTGCGGAGTTGAGCACGTCAGCCTACGCCTGCCGGGAAGTTTTCATCGCGTCGTTACCGCAACTGGATGGCGTGAATGGACCCGATGATCTGATTGCACTGGAAAATGGCGACGATCTGCTGCTCGACGCCCTCATCGCCGCGACGCCTGCTGATCCTCTTGGTGTCTATTCCGATGACGCCCTGGCGCTCGAATTCACCGAAACGTACGGCGATGATCTTCGCTATGTGGATGCCTGGGGCCGCTGGCTTCTGTGGAACGGTGCTTGCTGGCAGCACGACGACACACTGAGCGTCTATGACAAGGCCCGCAAGATTTGCCGCGATGCGGCCGAGCAGTGCAGCAAAAAGCAAACTGCGCAGCGAATTCGCAGCGCACAGACTGTAGCTGCCGTCGAACGCTTGGCCCGCGCTGATCGCAGGCACGCTGCAACGATTCAGCAGTGGGACGCCGATCCTTGGCTGTTGAATACACCGGCTGGCGTAATAGACCTCCACACCGGCGAGACACGCGCGGCTGAGCGCGAAGACTACTGCACGAAGATTACAACCGTCGCTCCCGGTGGCGACTGCCCCCAGTGGCGGAAGGTGCTGACAGATATAACGGCGGGCGACAAAGATCTGCAACGCTTTCTGCAACGCATGTGCGGCTATGTGCTCACAGGCTTGACGCGCGATCAGGCGCTTTTCTTTCTGTACGGCACGGGTGCGAATGGCAAGGGCGTCTTCGTCAACACAATCGCGGGCTTAATGGGCGACTATGCGAAGACAGCTCCAATCGAGACATTCATCGCCTCCCACAATGAATCGCACCCTACCGACCTTGCGGGGCTACACGGTGCGCGTATGGTGTCTGCAACTGAAACCGAAGATGGAAGACGGTGGGCCGAGAGCAAGATCAAGGCGCTCACTGGAGGCGACGCAATCGCTGCGCGATTCATGCGCCAAGACTTTTTCAAATACACCCCACAGTTCAAGCTCGTTATTTCAGGCAACCACAGGCCAGGATTGCGCAGCGTTGACGAGGCAATGCGGCGCCGTATGAACCTCGTGCCTTTCAGCGTCACGATTCCCGCCGACAAGCGCGATCCGCAGCTCACGGAAAAACTGCGAAAAGAGTGGGGCGGAATACTGGCGTGGACGGTCGAAGGTTGTCTGATGTGGCAGAAGGTCGGCTTGATGCAGCCGAAGGCTGTCAGCATGGCCACTGAGAGCTACTTAGCGGCAGAAGATGCGCTAGGCCGTTGGTTGGATGAGTGCACTGTGAAGTCTGCAAACGCCAAAGTTGAATCGGGTGAACTTTTTCGCAACTGGTGCGGGTGGGCTGCGAACGCTGGCGAGTATTTAGGTTCGCAGAAACGATTTTCGCAGAACCTTGAGGCGCGTGGATATGCCGCCAGCAGAACAAAATTCAAACGCGTCTTCGTGGGGCTCAGACTGGCGACAGTTGGTGAGGTGACGGATGTGACACGTAAACCCAATTCATCCGTAAGAGAGTTTTCCAAAGGCAAGAACAAACTCTCTACAGGTAAAACAGGTTCTCCCGTCACATCCGTCACCCCGAAGAAATTCACCCGTGCCGGTCGTCGCCTCCCTGTCATCGAAGGTGGCCGTCGCATAACCGCATGAAAGGAGCTTTGCACAGTGACCACGAAGACGAAGACGAAGACATCAGTGCTCATGAATGACAAATCGAAAGGATGGACAGCGAATGCCTGACAACACAATCGAAATTCTGCGTAACACAATTGGAAGTTTGCGAAGCCTGCACAAGACCATCAAATCACGGCGCGGCGAGCTTGTTCAGAATGTGGCTGGAGTTGAGGTAGAGATGGTCGGCAGGAGAATCGGAGCTGCGATCCAACAACTTCAAGGTGCGAGAGATTTGTACACGCAACTTCGGGGCTCGGATGACGTTGAGCAGCACGCCGAACCCGTGACCTTTGAAACAGACTGGCGCGGCTTCAGTCGGCCCAGCACAACCGAATTCAACGGAGACAAACAATGAGCAGCGAAACAGCGAATGTCGCGATTGCAGAGGCCGAACTTCGAAGGGCCAGGGCCGCGCAGGCCGAACAACGCCGCAACGAATTGACCGAGAACCTTCGCCTTGTCCGAGCGGAACTTCGCGTTAAGCAACCGGAGCTTGCGGAGCTGAAAGTTCGCGTTTTCAATCAGCAAGCAGCCGAGGACAATTTGCGTCGAAAGATTGTCAGCAGGCAGGAATCTATAGCTTCGTTGCACGCCGAGCGACCCATCATCGCCTACGTATTGTCTGACGACCCGGACGTTGTTCATTGGCGCGAGGCGCTCGAAGCGCGCGAGGCTGAGGTGCTTCTGCTTCAAGAGGAGCTGCGCGCAATGCCGAACCTGATGCAAATGAGGCTTGCAGGCGTGGAGCTGACACAGCGCGTTCAGGCTCTTGAGCATGCCCAGGTCAACCTAGTGAACGCACTCAGCGCGACGGGCACGCAGGAAGTTTGGGGTGGCCGCGCGGTTGAAGGCGGCATTTCTGGTGTGTTTTAGGCTCGGCTCGCGCGCTTCGCGGTTGACGCATGAGCCGACACCGAACGGTGCCCACCATCACCGTTCGGTCAACGAGAGCGGTCAGCGCGGGTTCTATTCTTCTTGCTCGCGCTGGCCCGCTCCAGAGTTTTGAAGTTTGGGCGCGAGTTACTCTCATGGCTCGCGTTCAAAAACCCGGCGCTCCACTCCTTTCAGGCGCCGGTCATCAGTGAGTGTTGTCGCACCAGCGCCACCACTCCCCCCGCCGCAGCGCTGCACTGCGGCGGGGCATTTTTCAAGATCGGAGACGACTATGATGGACAGGCACAAACACAAGCTCGAAGCCCTAATTGAATTCGAGCAATTGCTCGACAAGCCGGTTCCGTGTTTCCGCTGGTACGACAATGCAGGACCGGAGCCCGATGAGTTCAGGACTTGGCGCATCGAGGCTAGTCTGCTCTACCGCATCAAACTCTGGTTTCGCGCCGGTATGCCGGATGACCACGGTCTACGCACGTTGCTGAAGGTCACGCGCCGCCGCGAGCGCAAGGCCTACGCACGGTGGCTGAAAGTCAAAAAACAAATCTCGGCAGACTTTCTTGCTGGCCGTCGCAAGACACTGCCGTGGAGTTGCTGACATGGTGACAACGAAAAAGAAGACTAAGCCGAAGAAGGTCGCTGGCGTATCCGTTGTGTCGAAACCGCGCAAGAAAAACGCGCCGCGCACTGCGTACTCTAAAGAGCATCCTTCGCCCCATGCGTTTCAGCCTGGGGTGTCAGGTAATCCCGGTGGGAAAGCTCGACTGGTTGACGCGCATCTTTCGCGGTCCCTTCGGATTGTGCTCGCAGATCGTGCTCCTGATGCTGTAGCGGAGGCAATGAATCTGCCTAAGGGCGCGAGTTGGTCTATGTGCCTTGCGCGGAAGTTGGTTTATATGGCGGTCAAAGGCGATTTGATGGCGCTGCGCGAAATCAGGGAATCGACCGAGGGTTCTCGTATCTCTGCGGATTTCAAGTTTCCCGAGGCTGGCGAAACGTCCCCACTCATCGAACTTGTCTTTGTGAGTTCTGACGGAGATGGGCACCCAGCGCCTGGTTCGATCATCGAAGCTAAAAGCGCCGCACTGCCTGAGCTGCCAGACGTGAGCGACTAAGGCTCTCTTGCAGCCTGAGAGCCTAATAGGCAGTTTCAGAGACTCTCAGGCAGGTTTTACAGGTCAGTTCTGGCCTCTCAGAGCCTCACAGGCAGGGTTACAGGCCAATTCTGGGCTCCAGAGCCTCACAGGCAGCCTCAGAGGCTCTCAGACAGGCTTTTTACAGCTTCACAGTGACAGTGTAGTGACAACCATTCAAGTTAGATTAATGTTTGATTGCAAACGGCCCAATAAACAAAGGCCATTGTGTGATTTCTTGCTTTTGAGAGTCACTGATTAAGTATCAGTTTATCTATATCAATTGACAGTAGAGTGAAAGGCAGCGCGCCTCAGAACCCCTCAAAGAATTGTTGAAGATTCAGGCTCAGCACGCATGCAATCTTTTCGAGCGCCCTGGCACCGATCTCTTTGTGCCCGTTCTCCAGCTCTGAAAGATGCTCGCGTGTCAATTCGGCGTGATCCGCTAGCATGGCTTGAGTCCATCCGCGCTCTGTCCGCAGGACGCGAATCCGTCTCCCGATCCGCACGCAAATGTCCGTTGCCATGCCTTCAGCATCGCTGTATGCTGTGGCTTACACGTAAGCTATGGCTTACATCGAGTGCCAATTCCTACGCGCTGTCGCCGACAGGCTTAGGATGTAAGGCGAACCCAGAACGGAGGGGTTTTGATGGCTGCGAAAATGAGTACCACAGCTAAGCTGTTCTGGCTGTCTGTAGCTGTCCTGGCAGTCGGCGTAATCTATACGGCGAACACGCCCACGGCCCCCGAAAAACCCGTTCCACCGCTTGACTACAGCAGCCCTGCGCAAGCACCCAGTACGGAAGCTGCCAATCAAGCTGCGCAAGATAAGGTTGTAAAGGATGCCGAGCAAAAAGCTCAAGCTGAAGCCGATGCGCAGCGAGCTGTGAACGCTCACGCTGAAATGGCCGTCGGTGCAACTATTTTCGGACGCCTCAAAACCTGTTTGATAAACAAAGCGCACTTGTACAACGACAAATACACGCTGGTGCTAGATGGTTGTGGCCCATACTTGGCTATGTGGCGCAACTTTTGCGATGGTGACTATGCGGACGCCAACTCTACGTGTGATGATCCTGCTTACGTGGAAGCACAAGCTGCCATATACATAGACAAGGCGAAGAAATGACCAAGTTCACATTCGCTCCTGCTAGTGGCGCGCATTGCAAATTGAGCAGGCGACTACGTGGTCGATAAAGACCCATTGCGCCTTTGTGTGAGCAGTCTTGGCAGCTTCAACACGCTGAGAAACACTCTGCCAATCGGCAATACGCGTTTCACCCTTCGACGCACCTGCGAATGACCGTTTGTCCGCCTCTGAGCTTATCCATTCACTGATGCTTTGCATGTAAATGGTGTCCAACCTTGCGCCCTCGCTGCATAGCTTCCTTTCCACACCTTCCTCCGCTACTCCAATTTGTTGTGAATCTTTTGATAGTAAACCTGCTCAAGATCGCTTGCGAACCTTCGGCGTCTGCTCGAAGATGCGCCCGAACTGGTTCGCTGCATCGCGCAGTGGGGCGTCTTGGAGATGCGCATAGCGCATGGTAGTAGCAGCCTGCGTGTGCCCAAGCAGCTTGCCGACAACCTGGAGGCTGACGCCGTTGGAAGCTAGGTGCGATGCGAAATTGTGTCGCAGATCGTGCACGCGCACTGTGGGCCGGTAGCGCCTGAGCTTCACAGGTTCCCCATCCTTGCCTGTGCGCTTGCCGTCGATCAGGTACTCCTCGACCAGCCCGGCCGCGCGGCACGCTGCGATCCACGGGCGCTTGAGCGACACACGCGCAGCACGACTGCGGCCTTTGCGCGCTCTGCCGGGGAACAGGGGGCCGGCCGGATTCTCAGGGGCCATGCTCTCAAGCAGCTTCAATGCGGGGGCGCTCAGCGGAACATGCTCGACTTTCTTCTGCTTCGTGTGGTGGCTTGGCTTCGTCCAGACACCGCGCTGTAGGTCGAACTCTTCCCAGCACGCTTTCAACGCCTCGCTGGCCCGGCTGCCGGTGAGTAGCAACAGGCGTAGCACGTCTGCCGCAGACTGATCCTTGTATTTGTCGAGCGCCTCACGGAATTTCTGAAGCTCTTCGACGGTGAGCCATCGCTCGCGCTTGGCCTCGTCGAATTTCTTGATGCCCTTGGCCGGATTCGACTCGATCCATTTATGCGCAATGCCGTAGTTGAAGATTGACGAGAGCAGAGCCAACACCCGATTGGCCTGATACGGCGTCTCCCTGAGCGATTCGTGAAACCGCGCAATGTCGCTCTGCTTGATCTCCGCAAGCCGCTGCTCACCCAGCACTGCGAGAATGCGCTTCTTTCGCTGCGCCTCGTCCTCATCGTCCTTCGGTGTGCCGTCCTCATTCACGCCTAACATTCTTCGGTCGTCGTAGAGGCTGCTGTCACGCTTTCGCGTCTTTGCATCCTTCAGATAGGCCGCGGCCAACTCCATAAACTTCGGCTCACTCTTCCACTCGTGGCGCTCTGCTACCGGATCATGGCCGTCGGCAATATCGACCTTCAGCGACATTGCCTCTTTGCGCGCGGCCTCGGCGGAGAACTCAGGATGCCGCCCGATGCAGTATCGGCGCTTCTTGCCCTTGAAGTAGTAGTCAAGAACGAAGGTGACCGTGCCTGCCTCGGTCTGCCGTGCACCGAAGCCCTTCAGCTCTTCATCCCACACGATCCTGGCGAAAGGTCTTCCTGTCACTAATTTTTGCACTACCTGCTTTGTAATACGGCTCATTTTGCACCTTTCCTGTCACTAATCTGTCACTGTTCCAGTGTCTTTCAGTGTCGCTGAGTGACTACTGGTGTCAGTATACTACACATAATAAGCATTGTAAATTGAGCAGTTTAGCTACAAGTAGCTGATTTTGCTGTCACTGTATTTAGCTAGGCTGAAAGACTACGAATCAGTAGGTCGGGTGTTCGAATCACTCCGGGCGCACCATTCTTCCCTGTTCCTTCGGCTCGCTTCGCTCACTCAGGATTTCGCCTGCGGGCTCCCGCTGCACTCACGCCCGCAAAACGGCTCAAGTTCGAATCACTCCGGGCGCACCCTTGTCCGCAATCAACTCCTCAATTTGCCTGGTCGCTCGTCTCTGGTCCGCCCTCCCCGTCTGCTTTTCCACCCCCTCGGCCTGCACCTCCGTGTACCCGCTCTTCCGCACCCGAGTCTTGTCCACCGGGCAACCTCTTCCGCCACTTTTGAGACAATGAAATAGGATGCCGTCACCGACAAACGCGCGTGGCGGCGGTTAAAGTGAATCTCGCCGGCTCATTGATTGATAGCAACGAAGGGAAGGAACATGTACAAGATCGTCTTAATTCGCCATGGTGAAAGTGTTTGGAACAAGGAAAACCTCTATACCGGATGGACCGATGTCGATCTCTCCGAGAAGGGACTTCAAGAGGCCAATGAAGCGGGAGACCTGCTGAAGCAAGAGGGATTTAACTTCGACCTGGTCTACACCTCGGTGTTGAAGCGCGCCATTCGCACCGCGTGGGTCGTATTGGACCAGATGGACCTTATGTGGATTCCGGTGAAGCACGACTGGCGGCTCAACGAGCGGCATTACGGCGCGCTGCAGGGGCTCAACAAAGCTCAGACGGCTCAGGAGTACGGCGACCAGCAGGTGAAGATCTGGCGCCGCAGTTACGATGTCCCCCCGCCGGCGCTCACTGAGACTGACCCGCGCTATCCGGGCAGCGACCCTCGCTACAAAACTTTGACCAAAGAGCAACTGCCTCTGACTGAGTGCCTCAAGGACACGGTCGCGCGCGTTCTGCCTTGCTGGCACGATGTGATTGCGCCCAGCATCCGCTCGGGCAAGCAGATCCTGGTCGCGGCTCACGGCAACAGCCTGCGCGCGCTGGTCAAGTACCTCCATGGCATCTCCGACGATGAGATTGTCGAGCTGAACATTCCCACCGGCGTGCCGCTGGTCGAGGAACTCGACGAAGACCTCAAGTCGGTTCGCCACTACTATCTTGGCGATCGGGAAAAGATCGAGATGGCCATCCACGGCGTCGCCAGCCAGGGAAAGGCTCGCTGACTTACAACTCAGGATTTCGTCGATTTGAGGCTGACCTCGAGCAGAAGTGAACCGGCTCAGTCAGCCTCAGAGATTTGCAGTCGTTGGGATACGGATCGGTTATCGGTTACGGACCATTCGCCGAAAAGCAGGCACGCGGCTTTGCCCGTTCCGGCTCCTACTCCGAACCGGGCTGCGCGTTTGCATCCGCCGTTGTTACGGCCGGGGGCTGCGCCGGCGCTTTGGCCTGCGATACCGGCTTGGCCTTGCACGACCTCAGGTACGCGACCAGGTCGTCGACCTCAGCCGGTGACAGCATCTCTCCAAAGGCCGGCATGATCTTGCTACCGTAGACAATCTGCTTGCGGATCGCGGCCTTCTTGGCGGTGCGCCCCACGCTGGAGAGATCGGGCCCCTTGTGCCCGCCCACATTCGCAATCGTGTGGCAGTGCCGGCAGCCGTTGGCAGAGTACACCTCGGCCCCGTGTTCGCGGTGGCTCCTGGATGATGCCATCGCCATCGCCGATCCCGCTGCCAGCAACACCAACCCCGCGAAACCCAGTCTCATTGGCCCAATCCCTGGTCCGGCACCTGCGGCGCACCACTCTTCGCATACGAGCCTGAGTCCCTGTGCACATGCCATGGCACGCTCTCCGCGGTGATCTCGGGATGCGCGCGCAGATACTCCAGCGCAAAGGTGAGCGCCGTCGGGTCGTCCTTCTGATCGGCAAAGGTCGCTGCCTCGTGCGCAGCTTGCTCTTTCATCCCCAGCCGCCGGTACACAATGGACAGGATATAGTGCGCGGCCAGGTCGTCGGGATCGATGGACTGCACGGTCTCGTACTCCGTGCGCGCCTCCTGGTACTTGTGCTGCTGGTAAAACGAGAAGCCCAGTTCGCGGTGCGCGTCGCGCGAGTTGGGGAACTGCGTGATCACTTCAAGCAGATCCGCAATCGCCGCGTCGAGGTGGCCGTCGATGCGATCCACCAGCGCACGGTAGTAAAGCGCCCGCGCGTTATGCGGCGAAAGCTTCAATGCCTTCTCAAGATTCTCTGCCGCGTTGCCGTACCGCTGCCACGAGAAGTCGGCGATGGCGATGTTCGTAAAAGCGTCGGCGTAATCGGGCCGCAACTTCGCCACCTGCTCAAAGGCATTGGCGCAGGCCGCGTACTGCTGCGCATCCAGCAACCCGATGCCGTAGTTGTTCCAGCGCATCCAGTCGGGATTGTCGGCCGCATCTGGCGCAGTCTTGCCGTTCGCGCCCACCACCAGCGTCCGCGTGCGCGAGGCCATCTCAACAATCGGCATATCGTAGTGTTTGCCCATGGCGAAGTCGATAAAGTGCTGGTTGAAGCGCCGGTAATTTACCTTCGCGGTGATGGTGATCGGTCCAGTCTCATCTTTCGGCACCGTGAACTCGTAGCGCACAATCTGCGACCGGCCCGAGCTGATCGTGTTGTTATACGCAATCACCCGCGTATCCCACACCTGATGCAGATCGTTCAGGGTCCCGCGTTCATTCACCAGCCGGTTGGTAAAGCTGTGCGCCGACTTGTCCAGGGATCCATTCGGTTCGATCCCGCCCGAGTGCATGATGGTCTTGCCTGATGCGTCCTTCGCTTCAAACTCCACCCAGCTCTCGTAAAAGTCGCGCTGCTCGGGAACCAGGTTGTGTCCGATGCCCTTGTTCTGGATCACCACGTCCGCAATCAGGTCGTCGCCGGCAGCAATATTGAACGGCACGCTGCCCAGCGGCGCAATCACCTCGCCTCCGTTGCGCTCAACGCCGAACAGGTCAACGTTCAGCACGTTGGTGCGCAAAAAGTCGATCGTCTTCTGCATCTGCTCGTCATAGTTAAAGTACTTCGACATGACGGTATTTGCGCCCAGCCAGCGATGCGAAGCAATCTTGCCGGGTTGCTCGCCGTAGTCCTGCGCCTTAATGTCTTCGGGCTTCATGTGGCAGGTCTGGCAAGTTGAGACCGCCGGCTTTACGTAGAACGGCAGCGGATTTTGCTTGCCGAACGACGACTGCTGCCACTCATCGTATAGAAAGATTGCCCGTTGCCACTTGTAGTGGTTCAACATTCTTGGCAGCGCTGCCTTGTGGCACGCACCGCAAAACTCGCTGGTCTTGTAAAAGTCCTTCACCACCGCCGCGGAATGGCGGTCGAGGTGCGCGAGGATCTCCTTGTCGGGAACTTCGCCGTAAATGGGATCACCCTTTTCATCCAGCAATACCGTCGGTTGGGCCATCACGTAACTGCCCGTGCCGCGCTTGTCCACGCTCTGGATGGAGTGACAAGCTGTGCAGGTGACGCCATCGGCATCAAAGTGCCGGTCGATCGGCGAACCCTTGGTGAGCGCGCCCGAGGTGAGCGCGGTGGGATTGTGGCAGCCCTCGCAGTGACGCGTGAATTCAATGCCCTGCCCATTGATGAGCAGATTGATGTTTTTCGTGTACCAGGGCGTTTTGAAAGAGTTCGCATGCGCGCTCTGCCTCCACTCGGCATACGCCTCCTGGTGGCAATGGCCGCAGTACTTCGCGGGCAAAAAGCTCTTCGAGTCGATGAACTGTCCTGTATCCGTGGTCGCATTCGACGGCAAAAACGGTTTGTCCGCTCCGAACGTGAAGTGATAGTGCTCGGCGACCGATTGCGAGTAGATGGCGCGATTGACCGCTGCATCGCTCACGCCGTTCGTATCGCTGTGTCCGTTCGTGTCGCTTGCGGCATAAGCCTTCATGCCGCGCCATGAACCGGCACCTGTGACAGTCACAGCAACCAGAGACAAACCAGCTGCAAGATACAAACTTCGAATGGCCAACCTGTTTTGGGGAAGCATCGCGCACCAATTGTATTTATCTCTGAAAACACCTGCCATCGTGCCGGAGATACGGAAAAATCTCATCCGAAAGGTGGAGGAGCCGGCTCCGCAACCCACTTCAGACGGCAATTTCCGGGCAGGGGCCTGCCGGGCCCGGTTGGATGGAGCGCGAACTCATCCGAAAGTTGGTTGTGGGTCGCGCAACCGCTCT
Organism: uncultured Acidobacteriaceae bacterium; assembly: GCA_963808695.1. Taxonomy (GTDB): domain Bacteria; phylum Acidobacteriota; class Terriglobia; order Terriglobales; family Acidobacteriaceae; genus Telmatobacter. Next base: position 109,034 of record CAWEHF010000001.1, on the reverse strand, counting down.
GTCATTCTCCTCTGGATTCTTCCCCGAATCTCAGCGAGGTCAAATTGCATTCCAAGACGTTACTCGTCCTGTCATTGTTCACGCTTACCGCTTCACTGCCCGCCCAAAGCTTCTTCGGCCAGTGGGAGCAGCGCGCTTCAGCCACGCAGGCCAAACAGCCGGCTTGGCCGCCGTCGCTCGTCACCACCTATGTCGGGCTCATCCAAGTGGCGCGCACCGATTTCATTCGCCAGACCGCCTCCACCGGCGTCCAGACCTGGAACTACGATGGCGGCAAGGGCCTGAACCTGATCCCAGCGGCAAACACCGAGGTCGACATCAACCTGCCCGGCTACTTTGAGCACAACTCGCCCAAGGTTGTCGACGGCGCCGGAGACATGTCGTTTGTGCTCAAGTATCGTTTTGCGTCAGGCAACGCCGAGCACGGCAGCTACGATGTGTGCGCCTTCATCCTGGGAACCATCCCCACCGGCAGCTACAAGAACGGCAGCACCGACGCCGCTGTCACTCCCAGCCTTGGAGTCGGCAAAGGCTACAAGATGATCGATGTGCAGAGCACCTTTGGCAGCGGCCTGCCGGTGCTGGACACGCGCAAGCTCGGCCGGATCGTTGCCTCGAACACCGCCGTGCAGGCACATGTGGCGAAGTACTTCTGGCCTGAGGCCGAGATCAATTCAACCTGGTTTGTTGGCGGCGCAAACGGCGGCAAGAACATGACCTTCGCCACGCCCGGACTGCTGTTTGCAAAGAAGATCCACGTCGAGGAGCCGAAGAGCCGCCTCGCGATCTGCGTTGGCGCCGGCGAACAGATTGCCACCACGCATTTCCATTCCTACAACCACGAGATCGCCGTCACCTCGCGCCTGGTTTTTTAAGTCGACGCGATCGACATGACGGCGAGATTCCGCTGGAGCCTCGTCGTTGCGTTTTGAGCTCGGTCAATGGACCCAGTTCAACGGGCCCAAATTCAGCAATTTGAGGGCCTGTTTTTCAAAAAAAAGCGCAAAAACAGGCGCCTTTTGAGGGGTTCTATTTACCAATAAGGCAACATACCCACAGAGCCAAAGGTTTTGTTTTCTTACACTTGATTCTTTTATTGACCGCGGATTATTGGTGATTTCAAGGGGAAGGGGTGGGGGTACGCGTTTTTTGACGGTCAAATCCAACCCCTGGGAGACATTCGAGACGGCGACTGGAGTGAGCTCTTTGCACCAGGCCAGTATGCGCCAGCAGAGACAAATTATCGGCAAGGCGCAGGGCGGCACGTTGGTGCTAAATCCGGTCCGGCCGGCCACGCATTCTTATTTCGCGGCGCCTTCGCTGATGGCCACAATGCGGTCCACGCCTGGCACGGTAAAGTGCTCCACCTTGCCGCTGGGCCAATGCACCTCGATGTCGTCGACCTTGGTCGCCTGTCCCAGCCCAAAGTGCGGCCGCGGATCGCTGGTCGACCCGTAGCTGCCGCCGCTCAGCACGTCGCCGCGCTGCTTCATGCCGTTGGCGGTCACATACACCGTGGCGCCCACCGCATCGCGCGGGCTCTTGGTCCCGCCCACAAGCTTCAACTCAAGCCAGTGATTGTGGTCGGGCGATACGTTACGCAATAGCACCGGGTGCCCGTCCTCAACATTGATGACCACATCGATTTTCCCGTCGTTGAACAGGTCGCCCGCGGCCAACCCGCGTCCTGCAATCACGTCCGCCAATCCCGTGCCCGCAACCGGAGCCACCGGCTCAAACTTTTTGCCTTCGATGTTGTGGAAGAGCATTGGCCGCTCGGCCCAGCTTGTTCCCCATGGCTGCCTGTCGACCTCAGGATAGACGTGCCCATCGGCCATGATCAGGTCTTTCCATCCATCGTTGTCGTAATCGAGGAACGCATCGCCCCAGCCCAGGAACGGCACAGTGATCTCGGCAATGCCAAGCTGATAGCTGATGTCGGTGAAGTTGGCGTCGCCGTCGTTGCGATAGAACGGCTTGTAATCGTCAGAGAAGGTGGTGTTGAACACGTCGAGCATGCCGTTGTTCTGGAAGTCTCCCACGGCAATGCCCATCGACGCGGTCTCGCGCCCTGCTTCGTTCAGCGCGTAGCCCGAGGCGTAACTGTCGTCCTCAAAGGTGCCGTCGCCCTTGTTGATGTAGAGATAATTCGGCGTCGAGTCATCGGCCACCAGCAAGTCGGGTTTGCCGTCGTTGTTGATGTCGACAAACAGCGAAGTGAGTCCGTAATAGCCGGGCTTGTCGGCTACGCCGGCTTTCTCGCTCACGTCGGTAAAGGTGCCGTCGCCGTTGTTATGGAAGAGATGATCGGGTTCGCCTTTCAGTCCTCGCGGCCCGCAGTTCACCGCAACTCCGCGGAAGGTGCAGAAAGCGTTGGCCACGCCGTTCTCGCCGCCCGAAGGCAGATTGTCGCGATCGAAGTGAACGTACCCGGGCACGAAGAGATCGAGCAATCCGTCGCCGTCGTAGTCGCCCCAGGTTGCTCCGGTGGACCAGTTGCCGAGAGTGACGCCGGCTTTTTCAGCTACATCGGTGAATGTACCGTCGTGATTGTTGTGATAGAGGCGGTTCTTGCCCCAGTTCGACACAAAGATGTCGGGCCAGCCGTCGTTGTCAAAGTCGGCCACCGCGCAGCCAAATCCCCAGCGGTCGTTGGTCACGCCGGCCTTGGCGCTCACATCGGTAAACGTGCCGTCGTGGTTGTTGTGGAAGAGCGCAGCATGAGGCGGCGTCTCCTTGCCGTCGAGCGCGTCGAAGGTGGATCCGTTCACCAAGTAGATGTCGAGCCAGCCGTCGTTGTCGTAGTCGACCAGACAGACACCCGAGCCGTTGGTTTCGATAATGTACTTCTTCTGCGGCGTCCCCATCTTGTGGGTCCATTTGGTCAGTCCCGCTTTCTCAGAGATGTCCTCAAAGATCACCGGGCCCGACTGCACAAATCCACCCGCGGTAATGGGCCGCTTCTCTGCGTCGTACTGCGGCGCCTGCGGAGTTCCGGTGTCAACGCCGCCTCCCGAAGGCGCCTGCGCTTGAGGCGACGCGGCCTGCACGCCTGACTCCGGCATTGCGAGGCTTGTGGACTGTGGGGAAGCGAATGGGGAAACGGCAATCGCCAGCAGCGCTGTGAGTGTTGCCGATCGAATTGTCAAAAACATAGCAGCCAGTATACGGGAGCACCGATATGCGCGAGCATCCATCAAAAGGTTGAGGATCGCACCGTGAATTGCCCCTATAAACGAGATGAACGAAACGCTTGCGCGCTTCGCTCTTGGCTGGCCGAACCTCTCTCAGGAACTCCGCTCAGTAGAGCCTGAAGTTCACCTCCACGGTAATCATCACCGGTACGGGCGTCTTGCCATCCTTCATGGCCGGCTTGAAACGGAACTGCTTGACCGCTTCGAGCGCCTTCTCATCGAGTCCCATTCCCAGCGGCCTCACCACCCTCGGGTTCTGCGGATTGCCGTTGGTGTCCACAATGATCGAGATCAGGCAAATGCCCTGGTACTTGGCGCGCCGCGCCTCATCGCTGAACTCTGGATCGACCTCGTGCAGAATTACCGGCGGCGCGACCCCGCCTCCAATGTGGTAGAGCCCGCCGCCAACATTGCCGCCATATCCGGGTCCATAGCCGTCACCGCTGCCCGATCCCAGTCCGCCGCCGCTGCCGGTGCCCATGCCGCCGCCACTGCCGGTGCCATTCGAAAGCACGATATTGGCCGAAGTCTTCATGCCTATATCGGGCAGCGTCGGATTGTCAGGCAGGGTAATGTTTTTCTGTACGTCGATGGCCGATGGCATGGCGATCTTCGGCTTCTCAAGGGTCTGCACTTGCGGAGGCACGACCGGCTGGTCTTCGAGCTTGGGCAGTTTGCCCTTGCTGGCCTGGAGCATGCTGCGGTCGCCGCCACCGCCACCGCCCCCGGCTTTGTCCATATCTTTAGGCGCCTTGTAGTCGCTGATATCGATGTCGGTGGCAACCATCGGCGCGACGGCCTTGATCACCTGCCTGACCCCGAGATACAGCACCAGCGCCAGGAGCAGCCCATTGATCGTCGTCGAAATGCCGATCGCCCAGGGATTCGGCTTGACCGCCATGCGGTCGGGCACCGGAATCGGAGTCGATGTGAGCACAAGAGGAGGGAGCTTGGGCGGGAAAAAGACGTCGCGGATGCTTTCGTAGAGATCCGTCCACAGAGGCTTCTCCTCAAACGCCTTGCCCAGGAAGGCGTCGAGCCGGTGACTCTCAAGCGGGTCTGGCGGCGCGCTCGTCTCTGTCAGTAAATCGTTTCCCATATTCGTTGCTGGCTCAGTGGTTCCCGCATGCACAGACTGCAGCGTCACCGATCCCACGCCCGATAATCCATTATGCTTGATGCCGGGCGTACTTGTCTCGGAGCCGCGATTCTCCTCAATGGTAATCTCAAATTCCGCAGTTTTGTATTTCTGCCCAACCTGAGTTCCCATAAATAATAGACGCCGGCGCCTCCTACTTTGTTACCCAAAAAACTCCGCCCAGCCGTTTAAACTGAAGTTTGACCAAGTCAGCTACAAGTAATGGAGTTACGATGCCCCTTCCGCCGGAGTTGAAGGCGACGCTTACCCTTCCGCAGACAGCCTTCCCGATGAAGGCCAATCTGCCCCACAATGAGCCGCTTCGGCTGGCCCGCTGGAAGGCTCTGGGCCTCTACGAGGAGCTCCGCAAGGCCCGCCTGGGCCGCCCGGCCTACCTGCTCCACGACGGCCCTCCCTACGCCAACGGCCCCATTCACCTGGGCCACGCCCTCAACAAGGGTCTCAAGGACTTTGTGGTCAAATCCAAGTCGATGGCCGGCTTCGACGCTCCTTACGTCCCCGGCTTCGACTGCCACGGCCTGCCCATCGAGATCAAGGTGGACGAAAAACTGGGCCGCAAGAAACTGGAGATGCCGGCTCCTGCGGTTTTGGATGCCTGCCGCGCCTACGCCCAGAAGTACGTCGACCTGCAAACCGAGCAATTTGAGCGGATCGGCTGCCTGGGCCGTTGGGAAACACCCTACAAAACCATGGCGCGCGCCTACGAGGCGCGGACGCTTCAGGCGTTTTACGGTTTTCTCGAGAGAGGCTTCGTCTATCGCGGCCTCAAGCCGGTCTATTGGTGCATCCACGACCGCACCGCGCTCGCCGAAGCCGAGGTGGAGTACGAAAACCACACCAGTCCCTCCGTCTATGTGCGTTACGCCATGCTCGACGACGGCCAAGCGCACGACGAGACGCTGAAAACCCTGCTCGCCGCCGGCAACGTCTACACCATCATCTGGACCACCACGCCGTGGACGCTTCCCGCGTCGCTGGCCGTGGCTTTCCATCCCGACTTCGAGTACGTGGCGCTGGCCGTCCCGTCGGACCAGCCACAAGACTCCCGTGCCCCATCCTCGCGCCTTTCTTCTGGCGCGAGGGTGGGAGACCACGACCCTGCCGACGTCTACATCGTCGCCTCCTCGCTGGTTGAGAGCGTCAAGGCCGCCTGCAAACCGCTCAAGGACGCCGTCGAAGTGGCGCGCTTTAAGGGCTCAGTGTTTGATCGCGTCCACTTTCAGCACCCGTTCCTCGACCGCACGGTTCTGGGCGTGCTGGCAACTTACGTCACGGCCGACACCGGTACCGGCGCCGTCCACACGGCGCCCTCGCACGGCGCCGACGACTTCTACACCGGCCAGAAGTACGGGCTCGATCCCACCTGCCGCGTCGACGCCGGCGGACGCATCCACCTCGATCCCGCGGCCTGGCACTTCACCCAGCCGCCGGCCTACGACGGCATGAACGTGTGGAAGGCCAACCCGGTCATCGTCGCGATGCTCGAAGAGCGCGGCGCGCTCATGGGCGGCGGCCCGCTGCAGCACTCCTACCCGCACTGCTGGCGCTGCCATCACCCGGTCATCTTCAGAGCGACGGAGCAGTGGTTCATCAACCTCGACACGCCTGTAAAGTCAGCCCAAAACGAAGAAAGAACCTTCCGGCAGCTGGCCATCGAAGAGATCGACAAGGTCCTCTGGGATCCCGCGTGGGGCAAGGAGCGCATCACCAACATGATCGCCACGCGGCCCGACTGGTGCATCAGCCGCCAGCGCATCTGGGGCGTGCCAATCGCCGTATTTATGTGCGAGGGCTGCGGCCAGCCGGTGATGGACGCGGAGCTGAACAGCAAGATCGTCGACCTCTTCGACCGCGAAGGCGCCGAAGCGTGGCACACGTCTGCCGTGGAGTCGCTGCTGCCCGCGGGGACGAAGTGCGCGCACTGCTCAGGTGAATCGTTCCGCAAGGAAACCGACATTCTCGACGTGTGGTTCGACTCCGGCGTGAGCTGGATGGCGGTCTGCGAAGCCGACCCCGACCTGAACCCGGTCTACAAATCGTTCCAGGAAGGAAAGGGCACGGAGTGTTTGTACCTGGAGGGCGGCGACCAGCACCGCGGCTGGTTCCACTCTTCCCTGCTCACCTCGGTTGCTTTGCGTGGCCGCGCGCCTTACTCGCACGTCGCAACCGCCGGCTGGACCCTCGACGAGCAGGGCCGCGCCATGTCGAAGTCGCTGGGCAACGGCGTCGATCCGGTCGACATTGCCAACCGCATGGGCGGCGAGATCGTGCGCCTGTGGGTCGCCTCCGTCGATTTCAGAGAGGACATGGCCGCCAGCGAAAACCTGATGGCCCGCTGCGCCGAACTCTACAAAAAGCTGCGCAATACCTTCCGCTTCCTGCTCGGCAATCTGGCCGGATTTGAGCCCGCGCGCGACCAGGTGGCCGAAGCCGAGCTCCTGCCGCTCGACCGTTACATGCTGGCCCGCACTCGCGGACTCGCCGAAAAAATCCTCGGCTGGTATGAAGCATTCGAATTCCATCGCGTCTACCAGGCCGTGAACGAGTTCGCCATCGTGGACCTGAGCGCCTTTTACCTCGACGTGCTCAAGGACCGCATGTACACCTTTGCGCCCACGAGCCAGGCGCGCCGTTCCGCGCAGACCGTGCTGTGGAAGATCACCGAGGCGCTGGTGCGGCTGGTTGCGCCCATCATGAGCTTCACCGCCGACGAAGTGTGGGAGTATCTGCCCAAGGTAGAAGGCCGCGAAGCCAGCGTGCATCTAGCGCTATTCCCCAAGCCCGAGGAGATTTTTAGCGAGGATCCTTCGGCGCCGATGAAAGAGTGGAAGCAACTGTTTGCGGTCCGCGACGAAGTCTTCGCCGAAATAGAGATGGAACGCAAACAGGGCAAGATCGGAAAAGGGCTGGACGCGAAGGTGGAAATCCGCGCAAATGCAGGCGACGCGGCATTTCTCAACTCCTTTTCGAAAGAAGCCCTCGCTGAGTTCTTCAACGTTTCATCCGTACTGATACTCGCCTCGCACGGGGTTAACCTGGATGGCACGTCTGCTCCTCCGGCTGCAAGCGCCTCCCAAGCCAGCGGTACGAAGTGCAATCGCTGCTGGCGCTACACCGAAGACACCGCCGATTACGGCATCTGGCACAACGTGTGCGGACGCTGTCAATCTGCGCTGCGTGAGATGGGCATCGAACCTCCGCAACCAACCTCCACGGAAGCGAGCTAGATCGCAAATGACCAGGTCGAACCGCCCAGAGTGCCCCGTGCCCCATCCTTTCGCCGTCTTTCTGGCGAAAGGGTGGGAGACCACGAATGCGAGCCGGAATCCCGCTCAAGAGGAGCAAGCCCAGTGAACTTTTCCGCACCGCGCCGTCTCCCCTGGCTTCTGCTCATCTCCGCGCTGGTGTTCGCCGCCGACCGCCTGACCAAGATTTGGGTCGTCGCTCACATTCCCATAGGCGACGCCATCCCGGTCATCGACCACGTGTTGCGCATCTCGCACTGGACCAACGAAGGAGCGGCATTCTCGCTCTTCACCGGCTGGTCGTCCGCGCGCACGGTCAACCACGTGCTCACCGGAGTCAACTTTCTGGTGGCAAGCGGCGTGCTGGCTGCGCTCGTCCTGCTCGGCAACCGCATCACTCTCGTCACCGTTGCGCTGGCGCTCATCCTGGGCGGCGCAACCGGCAATGTGCACGACCGCCTCGCCTATGGCGCGGTCATCGACTTCATCGAAGTGCACATCTACCACTACCACTGGCCCGACTTCAACGTGGCCGATAGCTCCATCGTCACCGGCGCATGCCTGCTCTTTCTGGATTCGCTGCGCTTCCACAAAAAAACTGACGCGTGAGCCCCAGCCCGCCCGCATCATTTCGTGCTTTCCTTCCCTTTCCGCGGGTCGGAATCAAGAAGCAGGTCCTTCGACTCCGGTCGCCGCAGCGACCGGAGCTCAGGAGGATGGGGCACGGACGTTTGCACAGATTCAAGCGGTCAACGGCCTGGATCGTCAGTCCGGTGCGTTGCCTACTTCTTCTGCCCGCTCTGCCTATTCGTCAAATTCTGCGTCTGCTGCTGATGGCGCTGCTCCAACTGCTGGGTCTGCTGCTGGTGCTTCTGCTCCATCTGCTGCGTCTTTTGCGAGCTGTAGTTGCGCTGCTGCGCCTGCTGGTGTTCCTGCTCCTGGCGCTGCTGCAACTGCTGGTGTTCCTGGTTCTGCCTGTCGGCCAGCTGCTGCTGCTGTTGCTGGTATTTCCGGTCCAGATTGGGATTACCCGTGCTTTCAACATGCTGCGGCTGATGCTGCGGCAGTTCGCTGGCGTGCGCCGGATTCCCAGGACGCGCACCCTCTCCGCCTGGCTGAGCCTCGTGCGCCATCGGCTGCGCATGATACTCTCCGCCCGCCTCTCTCGCCTGGACAACGCCGCCGCCTGAGAACTCACCCGGACGCGCCGTTGCTGCAATCGCCGGCCGGCCCTGATTCACCGAGGCGCGAAGCTGAGGATTCCCGTGGGCCGCTTCCACCTGCCGGTTCTGCCCTTCAATCGGAGCAATATGCCGCTCGTTGGCGTAGGACTCCTCCTCCGGAGTGGGCCGCCTGCTTATGCCGCCTTCGCCGCCGTTGTAGCTGATGTGATTGTTGATAATCGTTCGCTCGTTGATGATGGTCTCGTCGCGGTAGACGTTGCGAATGCCTCCACCCACGTGCCATACGGCCGTGTTGTAGAAGAAATGCCCGCCCTGCCAACGGCCGCCCCAGAATCCGGTTCCGAAGTAGCCAAATCCGTAGTTGATGCCGCCGTAGAAGCCCACGTGCGGCCCCCAGTATCCCTCATGCCAGAAGTACCCGCCGGTCCCCCAGCCCCACCATCCGGGTGTCCACAGGAATTCGGGCTCGGGAGCGATAATCCAGGTTCCAGGCACCCAGTAATAGCCGTCATCGGCATCCCAGGCCCAGTAGCCGGGCGTCCAGATGTAATCCGGTCCCGGGCAAATCGGTTGCTCATAAACGGGCAGCGCCGGCGGCCCAAATCCAACGTGGATGCCGACGAACCACTGCGCGGTCGCCGGTTTCGCCGACTGCAGCATCAGCGGCACCAGCAGCGCCAGAAGCAGAAAGCGCAATGCCTTTTTCATAGTGTTCATACTCCTTACTCGATTACGAGTGAGTTGCGATTCAAATCCAAGCCGAGACAACAAAGGCGCCTGATTCTCCGCATCGTTTTCTAAACCGCGGACGAAGAATCGCTTGCCGCCATAAACTCACAAGGCAAAAGAGGAACAAGCCGGTTCGATGCACGGTCTCGCGGGCGGGTTGTCGTCCGGCTTTTTCCGCCCTGCCATCCGGCTGGCATTCTAACTCAATCAACCCGTACCGGTGCATAAGAGTTGCGCGGCGCCCTGATAAGCGCTTTCCTTGCAACCTGCGGAATCAACGCGATTCCCCGGCTGAACGCCTCGTCCCACCGGACTACGGAAACGCAGCCGCCTGGCCCCGCCAACCCGGTTCCATATGTGACAATCGAATGATTGGGCGCGCTCACCGCCGCCCGGCAGGCGTTCCTTTGCCCGGCCAATGCGTCACGAGGTCTCCCCTCCCGGACCATTACCGCAGCTGCCTTGCCTAACTCCAATAAGGATTCTCATGGACAATCGTCACTTCTCTCCCTTGATGCGCGCGAATCTGATGCGCGCGGCTTTCGCGTCTTGGGCCGTTCTCGCCTTCTGTTCTCTCGTCTGCGTTCCTCGCGCCGATGCGCAGCGGCTGCCCACCACCGTGGCGCCCACGCATTACAAGCTCACGCAGGCTCCCGACCTCAAAGCCGCAACCTTCTCGGGCGTGGAGCAGATCGATGTGAAGATTGCCCAGCCGGTTAGCGCCATCACGCTGAACTACGCTGAAATCGCCTTCCAATCCGTCACCATCGATGCCGGCGGCGCACATCAAACCGCCATCGTCTCGCTCGACGAAGACAAGCAACAGGCGACGTTTGCCTTTCCGCAAACTCTCCCCGCGGGCAAGGCTACGCTGACCATTCACTATACCGGCATTCTCAACAACGAATTGCGCGGCTTCTATCTCTCAAAAACCCCTCGCCGCAACTACGCCGTCACGCAGTTCGAATCCACCGATGCGCGCCGCGCCTTCCCCAGCTTCGACGAGCCAGCCTTCAAGGCAACCTTCGATGTCTCGCTGGTCATCGACGCCAGCGATACAGCCATCTCCAACACCGCCATCGCGTCCGATACGCCCGGTCCCGGCGCGGGCAAGCACACGCTCACCTTCGGCGCCACTCCAAAGATGAGCACGTATCTGATCGCGTTCCTGGTCGGCGACTTCCAGTGCTCCAGCGGCAGCCAGGACGGCGTCGCTATTCGGGTCTGCTCCACGCCCGACAAGGTCGCGCTCACTGCCTATGGCGTCGATATCGCCAAATACGTTCTGCACTACTACAACACGTACTTCGGCATTCCCTACCCGCTCAAGAAGCTCGACCTCATCGGCCTGCCGGACTTCGAGGCCGGCGCCATGGAGAACTTCGGCGCCATCACCTACCGCGAGACCGATCTGCTGATCGATCCCAAAACGGCCTCGGTGAATGCCAAAGAAAACGTGGCCCTGGTGATCGCTCACGAAATGGCCCACCAGTGGTTCGGCGACCTGGTAACCATGCAGTGGTGGGACAACATCTGGCTCAACGAGGGCTTCGCCACCTGGATGGAGAACAAGCCCGTTGCCGCGATGCATCCCGAGTGGCATGTTCCGCAGACGGTCGCCGTCGACGAGCAGGACGCGCTCAATCTCGACGCCCAGCCCACCACGCGCGCCATCCGCGCCATGGCCGAAACGCCCGGCGAAATCAACGAGCTGTTCGACGGCATCGCCTACGGCAAGGCCAGCGATGTGCTGCTGACGGTTGAAAACTATCTCGGCCCTGAAACCTTCCGCAAAGGCGTGCACGCGTATCTCGAGGCGCACCTTTACTCGAACGCCACGGCCGAAGATTTCTGGAATGCGCAGACGCGCGTAAGCGGCAAGCCCGTCGACAAGATCATGGACTCGCTCATCACCCAGCAGGGCGAGCCGATTCTGAAATTCGGCGCGCCGGCAAATGGCAAAGTCACCGTCGAACAGAGCCGCTTCTTCCTCGACTCCGGGCGCACCCAGGCAGGCGCATGGCAGCAATGGACCCTGCCCGTCTGCTTCAAGACCGGCGTAGACACGCAGGATTGCCAGATACTCTCGCCCGGCACGGGCGCCGAAAGCTACCAGAGCACTCTCGCAATTCCCGCTTCGAGCCTTTTCTTCGCCGACGCCCGCGGCGCGGGCTACTATCGCAGCGCCTATGCGCCCAAACAGTCCGCCAACATTATTGCCAACATCGAATCCGCATTAACGCCCACCGAGCGCATCAGCTTTACCGGCGACCAATGGGCCCAGGTGCACTCCGGCGCAGCCTCGGTTGGCGACTACCTCGATCTCGTCGCCCATCTCAGCAACGATCCGAACTCCGACGTGGTCTCGAATGCCGTCGACGGCTTCATCACCATCTACGAGCAGGTTGCCGCAACGCCTGAGGAGCGCGCCGGACTGGCCCGCTGGATCGACCGCACCTTCACCCCGGTCTATCTCAAGCTCGGCCCGCCCTCCGGCCAGGACGACGACAACAAACGCCAGCTTCGCGCCCAGTTGCTTTACCTCATCGGCAGCTACGGCGCCTCACCCGACGTGGTGGAGCAGGCACGCAAGATCACGGATCAATACTTCACTGACCGGGCATCCGTCGACGCCACGCTGGCCGAGGCCGCGCTCACCGTGGCAGCGCGCAACGGCGACGCCGCGCTCTTCGACAAGCTGCAACTGGCCTATGAAAACGAGACCGATCCCGAGATTCAGATTGGCGCGCTGCGGCTGCTCGCCAGCTTCCGCGACCCGCAACTGGTCAAACGCTCCCTCGATTTCGCGGTCTCATCAAAAGTGCGCAACCAGGACGCGGCCATCCAATTCGTGATTGCCCTGCGCGACCTTGAAACCCGCGACTTGGCATGGGACTACGTGAAGGCGAACTGGGATAAGGTACATGCCCAACTCACCGAAAGCATGGGCGAATACCTGGTGAGCGCCACTGGATCGTTCTGCTCGGCCACCGCGCGCGATGATGTAAGCAGCTTTTTTGCCACGCACAAGGTTGCCGCCGCCGATGTCGAGCTCAAGCACGCAATCGAGCACATCAACGGCTGCATCGCCTTCCGCTCAGAGCAGGAGCAGAACCTGAAGCAGTGGCTGGCCTCGCAATCCGCGAAGTAGCCAAACCATTCGTGCCCCATCCTTTTCACAGCCTCATCGTGAAAAGGGTGGGAGACCACGGCCCACGGTTCACGAACCACGAACGCTTCAATACGGCAGGCTCTTCCACAGATACGGCACGTAGAACTCCTCAAGAAACCACGAGAGCAGAAACATGATGGCGACGCCGAGAATCGTCCACAGATAGATCCGCACCGGCAGCGCGGCCAACAATCTTCGCCCCGCTCCATCCTGATAGCGCCACGGCGTTGCGAAGAGAATGCCGCTCACCAGCGCCAGGCAACCGGCCAGCCCCATCCGCGCCAGCGCCAGAATCAGCCGGTCCTGCCAATGGCTCCCGGGGACGAAAAATGCGCCCACAACCACCGGATAGAGCGCCAGCATGCTCACAAAAAACGACAGCGTCCTGGCAACTTCGAGGAACATGCGCCGGACTCCCTGATGTCCCGATCCCGCGGCGCCTTGAAAGGGCACCACTTCAGTCGTGCCAATAAGGCGCTTGGAGTGAACGGGGCTTCAGCCCCTGAGGGATGCTCTTCGCGGACCAGGACATTGCCCCGCTCTTCGGTGAACCTCTCAGAATCAACCCAACGTTATTCTACGGCGAATTTGAATCACCGGAACGGCCCGCGAGCTGCGCTCTAATTCAAGTCCCGCCAGTTCGGTCCGAAGCCCACATCGGCAATCAGCGGCACGCTCAGCTTCGCTACGCCTTCCATCTCTGCGCGCACCAGCGCCGTAACCTCGTCCTTCTCGTCAAACGGAACCTCGAAGAGCAGCTCGTCGTGCACCTGCAGCACCATGCGCGTCTTCAGCTTGCGCTCGGCCAGCTTGCGATCGAGCGCGATCATCGCCAGCTTGATCAAGTCCGCCGCGGTTCCCTGCAGCGGAGTGTTGATGGCCGTGCGCTCGGCGAAGCCGCGCTGGTTGGGATTGCGGCTCTCGATATCGGGAATCGGCCTCAGGCGGCCAAACATGGTGCGCACAAATCCGTCCTTGCGCGTCTGCTCGAGCGTCTTCTCAATGAACTCCTTCACGCCCTGGTAGCGCGCAAAATAGCGGTCGATGTAGGCCTTTGCCTCGGCCTGCGGAATGCCAAGCTGCGCCGCCAGCCCGAAGGCCGAAATGCCGTAAACGATGCCGAAGTTCACAGCCTTGGCGCGTCCCCGCGTCTCCTTGTCTATCTGGTCGATGGGCACACCAAACACTTCGCTCGCGGTCAGCGTGTGAATATCGATGTCCTCGGCATAAGCCTTCATCAAAAGCTTGTCGCCCGAGAAGTGCGCCAGCAATCGCAATTCGATCTGTGAGTAGTCGGCCGAGAGCAATTGCGTCCCCGGAGCTGCAATAAACGCGGCGCGAATCTCGCGCCCCAGCTCGGTTCTTATCGGAATGTTCTGCAGATTCGGATTGACGCTCGAAAGCCTGCCGGTCGCCGTGGCCGCCGCCTGAAACGTAGTGTGCACACGCGATTCCAGGTCAGCCAGCAGCGGCAACGCGTCGATGTAAGTTCCCTTCAGCTTCGACAGTTGCCGGTACTCCAGAACGAGTTTCGGCACGTCGTGCTTCTCGGCAAGCTGCTCCAGCACATCCTGCGCTGTCGAAATTGCCTTGCCCTTGCCGCGCACCACCGGCGCCGGCAACCCAAGATCGGTAAACAACACCACGCCGAGTTGCTTTGGCGAGTTGATATTGAACTGCTTGCCCGCCAACTCGTAGATGCGCGCGCCCACCCGCTGAATTTCAGTGCCGAATCGCTGTGCGAGCCCGTCCAGCACCGCCAGGTCGATGCGCACTCCCGCCTTCTCCATTCTGAACAGCACCGGCGCCAGCGGCAGATCGATTTCACTGTACGCGCGCTCCACGCCGGCCTTCTCCACCTCGGCCTTCAGCATCGGCACGAGCGCATTGATCGACGCCGCGCCAGCCGCAGGCGTCGCCGGCGCAGGCTGATTGTTGCGCGCCGCCACGTCGGCAAGCGACTGCGTTGTGTGCGTAGGATTCAGCGCATACGAGAGCAGCATCGTGTCGTCTACCACGCCCTTCAGCGCAACTCCCTTTTCGGCCAGCACATGCATCGCCAGTTTCAAATCATGTGTCGCCTTTTGAATGGAATCGTCCTCGAGCAGCGTGCGCAACTCCGGCGTCAATTCAGCTTGCAGCGCGCGGTTCGGTTCGGCGCTCACTCCAACCGCAAAACTCGCCTTCTTCTCCGCAGCCTCGGCCACATCCAGCAATGACAGCGTCATCGGCACGTTCTGCTCCTCTTCTTCGTCTCCGACGCTCGCCGCACCCGCCTCGGAGTTGAGCGCAAATGCGAATCCATTGGCCCGCGCGGCGTTCAGGAACGCGGCAATCTGCTCGGCTGTCGGTTCCTCCACAATCTCAACCGTCGCCCCGCCCGCTGCGGGCGCAAGCTCGCGCAACATCGAGGTGAACTCAAGCTCGGTAAACAGCTCGCGGCAGGCTTCAATATCCGGCGGCTGCGTCTCCATCGCGTGCAAATCAAGCGGCAGCGGCACACGGCAATCGATGGTGACAAGTTCCTTGGATAAGAGGACGGAGTCCCGATTCTGCTCGAGCGACTCGCGATAGGTCTTGCGCTTGACCTCCGCCGCGCGATCCAGCACCGCTTCAACGCTGCCGAATTCCAGAATCAGGTCCACGCTGCCCTTGTCGCCAATCCCCGGCGCGCCCGGGATGTTGTCGACCGCGTCGCCGCGCAGCGCCATCACGTCCACCACTTTCTCCGGCGGAACGCCCAGCACTTCCTTCACCAGTTCGGGATCGAGAACCAGGTTGTCCTTCTGTGGATTGAGAATCCTGACCTGCGGCGTTACGAGCTGCATCATGTCCTTGTCGCCGGAAACGATGTACACCTCATGCCCTTGCTCCGCAGCCTCGCGCGCCAGCGTCCCGATCACGTCGTCGGCCTCGAAACCCTCCGCTTCAAGAATCGGAATCCGCAGCGCATCGAGCGACCGCCTGATGTACGGAATCTGCCTGCGCAAATCCTCGGGCATCGATTCGCGATTGGCCTTGTACCCCTCGTAGCTCACCTCTTCAAAGCTCTGCGTCTTGCTATTCCACTTGCGCAGCGGTCCCATGGCGCGCGCTTTCTCGTCGCGAAAGACTTCGCCGCTCGGATCGAAGACCGCTGCAAAATACCTGGGCGCAAAGTCCTGCCGCAGCTTCTTGATCATGTTGACAAAGACGTAGGTGGCCGCGGTGGGCAGTCCCGAACGCGTGGACATGGGACGCGAGCGCTGCATCGCGTGATACGCGCGAAAGATGAACGACATGGTGTCGAGCAGGAAGACGGGCGGCTTGGCTTGGTCGGGCACGGGTTTGAGTGTAACAGGGTCGCGTGGAGTGCGCTGCCGCAACTCAGTGCGTCTTTGCCAGCAACACAAACGCGTTGTCGCCCGCGCCTTCGCGCATCAGCTCGCGCCAGCCCGGCGTGGCCGCAAGAGTCGCCGCCAAGGGTGAATTCACGCGGATCAGCGCACGGTCTGCGCCGTAACGCTTGAGCAGATTCTGCGGGTCCTGGCCGTTCTGGATCGCCACGTAATCCGTCAGCGCGCCATGATGCTCAAAGATATCGTTGCGCGAGTCGATAAAGTCGGACTTCCCGTTGAAGTCCATCATCCCGCCAATCGAATACTCGTTGAACGTCCGCCATCCGGGCTCGATGGCCGCGATCGACTTGAGCGGATACGTCTGCGCCAACTGCTTTTCAAGCGCAGCCGGACCGGGAGAAACCATCACAGCCGTAACAACAATTCCCGCGGCAATCAATGCATTGAAGATCGGAATTGTTTTTTCACTCGGCGTACTGAAAAAAGCGCGCGCCAGACCGACCGCCAGCATCGGCGCGCTCAGTACGCATGCCAGAAACGCGAACCGCTCGTGCGAGACAGCAAAGTACCAGCCAGACAGCAGGAATGCGAGCTCATACACCTTCCATTTACGGCCGCGCCTGACATTGGCTACCACCATCAGCACCAGAAACACCGCGGCAGCCTTGCCCACCGTTGTCCCGAGACTCAGCGGCTGCCATTCCTGCGTGATCGAAACCATCAGCTTCTGGTTCAGCATCATGTCAAACGGGTTCCAGATCAGCCGCCAGCCGTATGGATTCACAAGCAGCGCCGCAACCGAGGCCCCAAAGACCGCAATCAGCCGATTCAGCTCAGCACTCGAAAATGCGCTTTGATCAAACGCGGCCATCTTCAGCGGGAAGAGCCCGCAGACGATGTAGAGCCCGAGCAATCCCAGCCCGATCACCCAGCTCCCGTGCAAATTGATCCAAATGCAAAACAGCGCCGGCAACAGCCACAGCGCCCGCGTACGCCCTTTCTCCGCGGCATCGAGAATGATCAGCTCAATCGCCAGGGCGAGGTACGCAATCACAATCGTCCGCGCGCCGGCGTTGATCGCGATGAGAAAAAATGAAACCACCGAGGTCCAGAATGCCGCCGCTTTATGTCCCGATTTTGTCGCGCAACGAAAGTAAATCAGCAGCAGATTCGCGCAGAACGCGATTACCGCGGCCAGATGCAGACCGAGGAGGCCGCCTGTTTTGTAGCCAATCCAATACGGCGTCTCGGCAAGCCACTCGGGATTCACCCACGGCTGCCCGGCAACAGTGAACGCATACGGCTCCACGCGAATGAACTCGTGTGCTGCGAACAGATGCCGTGCGTCTGCCAGATGCCACCACAGGTCGGGATCCTGCGTGAGCTCAGATCCATTGGCGAGCGCCCCTGCCAGCGTCACCGTCATCCCCACGAGCAAAGCGCCGAACATCAGGTGCTGACCAAAGATGCGGCGCAGAATGCCCGTCTGCGACGCCGCAGCGTCTGCCGCCGCACCTGTTTTTTCAGCGTTGGGATTTGCCGTCGCCTGGCTCATGGATATACGGTACGTGACCGATCCCGAATCTCGATAGCGCAATCGCAGCCCCTCAGCGCCCGTGGCGAATCTTCCTGATTAATGCCGGCCGCAATCTTCCGTCCACCACATAAGCGCCGCGGCTCATCTAACTACTGATCCCTGATCCCTGATCCCTGATCCCTGATCCCTGATCCCTGATCCCTGATCCCTGATCCCTGATCCCTGATCCCTGATCCCTGGATGAACATGCAGTCTCCGTAGCTGAAAAACCTGTAGCGTTCTTCCACCGCGTGCCGGTAGGCGGCCAGCACATGCTCGCGTCCCGCAAACGCGCTCGCCAGCATCAGCAGGCTCGATTGAGGCAGATGAAAATTGGTGAGCAGCGCCCCAACCACTCTGAACTCGAATCCCGGCGAGATAAAGATCGACGTCTCGCCGGAGTGTGCCGCGAATTCCCTACCCTCAGTCTCGCGCGCAATCCATTCGAGCGTGCGCACCACGGTCGTCCCCACAGCCACCACGCGCCGGCCCTCGCGACGGGCGCGGTTCAGCGCATCTGCCGTCTCCGCGCTCAGCGTGAAACGCTCGCTGTGCAGCCGCACATCCTCAACGCGCTCCACCCGCAACGGCGCAAACGTTCCCAGCCCCACATGCAGCGTCACGCGCGCAATCTCAACGCCGCGCGCCGCAACCGCATCAAGCATCGCTGGGGTAAAGTGCAGTCCGGCCGTGGGCGCGGCAACCGAACCCCGCTCCCGCGCGTACACCGTCTGGTAACGCTCGCGATCGGCGTCGGCATCGTCGCGATGGATGTAGGGCGGCAGCGGCATGTGGCCAATGCCGTCGAGCGCCGCAAAAAAATCGACTATCGGCGCAAACTCCAGCAGCCGCTCGCCAAATTCGCCGCGCTCAAGAACTTCCGCCTGGAGCAGAATCTCTCCCTGCGGCCCCGGAAACACCAGCCTCTCGCCATTCGCAACCTTGCGCCCCGGGCGCACCAGCGCTCGCCAGCAATTCCCGCCGGCCGGCGCCGTCAGCATCACCTCGATGCGCCCCGTGGGCCGTTCGCGCTCGCGCACCAGCGTTCGCCGCGCGTAGAGCCGGGCCGGAATCACGCGGCTGTCATTCAGCACCAGCAGGTCGCCCGCGCGAAGCAGCGACGGAAGCTCACGAAAATGGCCGTCACTGAACTTGCCCGACGCACGATCCATTACCAACATGCGGCTCTGGCCGCGCTCGGCCGGCGGCTGCTGCGCAATCAGCTCCTCCGGAAGCTCGAAATCGAAATCCGCAACGTACTCCGTACTTTTGCTTTTTGGATGAGAGTATTCAGACATTGGGTTTCCCGAAATGCGCCCGCGCCCGCAGCCGCGCGCGTTCAATGGCCGCGTTCAGCTCTTCGCGCATCGCCTCAAAATCGTGCGGCGCCAGCTCGCGCGGCACCTCGGTCCACCGCGCCCAGCTGACCACAATGCGCGTGAAGGGCTTGGGCACCAGGAACCGGTCCCACGATCGCATGGTCCACGCACGCTCTGGCTCCAGATGAAACGCGCCGATGCGCGCGCCGGTCATCTGCGCCAGCTTGATCGGCCCCATTTTGGTTCGATAGATGGGCCCGCGCGGCCCATCCGCGGTGAAAATCGCCGGCCGGCCCGATTCAATCACATCTCTGAGCCCCAGCAAACCCTCGCGCGCGCTCCGCGAGCTTGACCCGCGCACCCCGCGAAAACCAAACAGGCTAAGAATCCGCGTAATCAGTTCGCCATCAAAACTGCGGCTGATGAGAATGGATGCGCGCGTGCGGCGGTAATAGATGGCGCAGGGCAGCACGCACTGATGCCAGAAGCAGAAAATCTCGGCTCCCGCACCCGCGCCGCCCACCAGCGGCGTTACTCCTTCCTCGGCAATTTCTTCAAAGCGCCAGGTGAAGCCCAGCACCCGAACGACCGCCCAGACGATGCGAGGGGCGACGGCAAGGATGAAGCGTTGCGTGAAGGTGAACCTGGAGCTGTCTTCGGTGGTCACTCATTTGATTTTAGCTATACCGCCGGGTGCCCCAGGTCTCGATTCTGAGACCTGGGAAAGCACAAACCTGCCGGATACGGCTCTAGCTATACCGCAGCCAGCGGAGAATCTCAGGCAGCGTGGCGCGCTTGCCGTACATCAGAATGCCGATGCGGTAAAGCCGCGACGCGAACCACAGAACCGCCCAGATGTTGGCCACCAGCAGCACCAGCGACAGCGCGATTTGCCACGCTGGCGGCGTTACCAGTCCCATGCGCGGCAACATCACCAGCGGCGCCGTGGGCGGAAAAATCGAAGCCGCGACCGACAACGCCGAACTCGGATTGCTCAGCAGGAACGGCAGAATGAAGAACGCGGTCCAGGTTGGCAGCACCGCAAGGGTCAGGTACATCTGCACATCCTGCGCGGTCTCACAGGTGGCAGCGAGTCCCGAGAAAAACGCGCTGTACAGGAAAAATCCCAGCACAAAATAGATGGGAAAAAAGAGGCCCTCCATCCACGTGAACTGAATCTTCATGTCTCCGGTCATCAGTGCCGCGGCCAGGCTCGAACCGCTCAGCACCACTGCCCCTGCAACCCAGATGGCAATCTGCGTCAGTCCCACCGCGCCCACGCCGATCAGCTTCCCGGCCAGCATATCGTCGGCGCGGGTCACAGAAAGCATTACCTCAAAGATGCGCGAGGTCTTCTCCTCCACAATCGAGCGCGCCATGTCCAGCCCGTACAGCAGAATCGGCATGGTCATCAGGAAGGTCATGATCATGGCCTGGTAAAAAGGCGACATGCCCTGGCTCTCGCCCGTCTTGCCATTCGAATACACCTGAACCGTGTCGATCTTCACGGTATTCACCACTGCCTTAACCTGGTCCGGCGTCATGCCTTTCTGCGCCAGCCGCAGATTCACCAGCCCATAGTTCACCGCAGTTTTCAAACTGGAAGTGTCCTCAAGCTCCATCGACGATTCCGATTCATAGGTAACCTTCGGCGAGCTCGTGGCTGAGTCTTCAATCGTCAGCAGGCCATCGACTGTTTTGTTCTCCACCTGCGTCATCAGGTTCGCGTGATCCTGCGCGGTAAACGGCGCAACCACATCGATCTTGTATCCGGCCTTCTTATCCTCAAGCAGGTTGCTGCGGATGTCGTTTGCCAGCGATGCATTATCGGCCGCAATCGCAAGGTGCTGGCCCGTGCCGATCTTATGATTCGTATACGCGCTTATCCCCATCAACCCCACCAGCACCACCGGCACCAGAATGGTCGACATCCTGAAGGCGCGCCCGCGAATCTGCTCCAGGTACTCGCGCTTTGCAATCAGCAGCATGTTACGCATCGGCTTTGCCTCCCACGGTCTGGATAAATATCTCTTCGAGCGACGGTTCCATCAGTTCGTACCGGTAAATGGTCGCCATCGACGCCGCCTGGTGCAGCAGCTTCTGCGAGTCGCCGTGCGGCTTCAGTTTGATCTCAGCGTGGCCCGAGTAGTTGGTGGCCTCGGCAATCTCTTCGCTCTTCAGGAATTCGTCGCTGCCTTCGAACTCCACCACCACCCGGTCGCGTTCGTAGCGGCTCTTGATCTCGCGCACCTTGCCGGAGAGCACTGCCGCGCCGCGATCGATCAGGCAGATCGAATCGCACAGTTTTTCGACCTGGTCCATGCGGTGCGTCGAAAATAGAATCGCCTTTCCCTGCGACTTCAGATCGAGCAGCGCATCCTGCAGCAGCGTTGCATTCACCGGGTCCAACCCGCTGAACGGCTCGTCCATCACCACCAGCCCCGGGTCGTGAAGCAGCGTCGCAATGAACTGGATCTTCTGCTGCATGCCCTTTGAGAGCTCCTGCGTCTTTTTGTCGAGCGAGTCGGCAATCTCCAGCCGCCTGGCCCAATCCAGCGCGCGCCTGTTGGCTTCTTCGGCGCTCAGCCCGTGCAGCCGGCCGAAGAACACCAGCTGGTCCAGTACCTTCATCTTCTTGTAGAGCCCGCGCTCCTCGGGCAGATAGCCCACGCGGTCTAGACTGGCGCGGTCAAACGGCTTGCCGAACAGCTCAACCCGCCCCGAGTCGGGCATCGTGATGCCCATCATCATGCGGATGGAGCTGGTCTTCCCGGCGCCATTGGGGCCCAGCAGTCCGAACATCTGGCCGGCTTCTATGCTCAGACTCAGATGGTCAACTGCCACTTTGCTCTGATAAGCTTTGGTAACTCCCGTCAGTTCGACAACTGGCATGGGTTCTCCCGGCCTGATTGTGGATGGTGAGAAATCGGGTAACGGCCTTGGAGCAGTTTAGCAAAGGCCGGCTCGTCCACTCTTTTTTCTGCCTCGGTTACTTGCTGTTGAGCGGATTGATTCCCGCGAGCCGAAATGCAACCCGAGAGAGGCAGGAACACTCTAAGATACGATATTCGGGATAATTGCCGCCTGAAACCGGCACAGAGTGTTTCTATATAGAACAAGGCACCACCTTTGAGGGACTTACACCGTGATACCAAAGAGGCACCAATGACCCGACAAAAGAGGGACTCACAGACTCCCGATTTGCCATTAGATTGGTATCGCAGCCCCCAGGAGAGCCCGATGGCCACACTGCTTTCGATGCAAGACTATGAAAGCTCGATTAATGTGACGAAGGAAACCTTATCCGGCCCCGATCGCAAGCCTCGCAGTCTCAAGGAGCTGGACGTTCGCCAGGCAGTCGTTGAAGAGCTCGTCCTCAAACTCCTTTATCTGGTCGGCTCCATCTCAATGCTCGAGCTCTCTGACAGCGTAAGGCTCAGCTACGAAGTCACCGACGACATCTTCTGCCGCCTGCGCTCCCAATCGCTCTGCCAGGTCACCGGCATGAGCGGCAATATTCCCCACATCGGCATCACTGCACAGGGCCGCACCCGCGCCATCGAGCTGATGCAGCAGAGCCAGTACACCGGTGTTGCACCGGTCGCTCTCGAGTCGTACGTGGCGCAGACTCGCAAACAGAGCGTGCAGAACGTCGAGGTGCATGAAGAAGAAGTGGAGCGCGCCTTCAGTCACCTGGTCATCGACCCTGACCTGCTCCGCAAATTCGGCACCGCCCTCAACTCGGGCAGCGCCATTTTCCTTTACGGTGCCGCCGGCACCGGTAAAACCACTGTTGCCGAGGTTCTCTCGCGGGTGCTCGCCGTAGATTCCGTGTGGATCCCTCACGCCGTCGAAATCGACGGCCAGATCATCACCGTCTACGATCCCGGCATCCATCGCGCCATTGAAATGCCCAAGCCTTCAGGCCACGACGAGCGCTGGGTCAGGTGTCATCGCCCCGCCGTGCTGGTAGGCGGCGAACTCACCGCCGAAATGCTCGACATGCAGTACAACCCCACTTCGAAGTACTACGTCGGCCCCGTTCAGATGAAGGCCAACAACGGCGTGCTCATCATCGACGACTTCGGCCGCCAGCGCCTGCGCCCCGACGAGTTGCTCAACCGCTGGATCGTGCCCTTGGACCGCCGCATCGATTTCCTGACGCTCATCGGCGGCAAAAAACTTGAGATGCCCTTCGAGATGCTGGTCGTCTTCGCCTCAAACAACGACCCGTCCAGCCTGGTCGATCCCGCCTTCCTGCGTCGCATCCAGACCAAGATCAAGCTGGGCACCATCACCGAGGAACAGTTTGTCGAGATCTTCCGCCGCGTCGCCCGCGACAAAAACGTCACCTTCGACGACGGCATCCCCGAAGACCTCATTCATTTCATCCGCAACACGCTCAACGAGGAACTGCGCTGCTGCCATCCGCGCGACATCGTCAACCAGGTCTGCTGGCAGGCCCGCTACGAACAAAAAACGGCCCACATGGACAATCAGGCCCTGCAGCGCGCCGTCCAGGCCTATTTCCCGATGATCTCGTAGGGCTTTAAGAAATACGGTCATCCATTGCAAAAGGGGGATTCGCCTCACGCGAATCCCCCTTTTCACTCCTTCACTCTTTCACTTCTTCTCTGCTTCACCACCATCTCTTCCGGGTCCCAGTTCACCACCGCATTCCGCTCCATGCTCAGGTTGCTCAACAGCGCCGCACCCGCCGCGCGGAAGCCGAAAACCGCATCCTCCACCACCGGCTGGCGCGAGCGAACCGAGGCAAAGAGGTTCTTGAAGTGGTCGTAGCTGTCGGAATAGCCCTCCGGCGCTACGTACCTCTCGAATTCCGCCTCCGGCTTCCCGGCCGGATGCCTGAGCGGGTACTTCGTGTCGTACTCGGCCTGCATCTTCTTTTGCATGGCCTCGGTGAAAGTGTCTATGGTCAATCTCGGCTCGGTCTCGCGCGGAACCCGTTTCACGCTGACTCCGTTCCCGCCGATCTCCATCGTCCCCTCCAACCCCGTGAACACCAGCCCCTCGCTCTCTTCGCCGCCATCCACAAAGTTCACCCGCAGGCTCAGGTTGAACCCCTCGGGATAGTCGAAGAGCCCCAGCACCACGTCGGCCGCATCGCGTCCGTCCTTCCAAAAGCGCAGCCCGCCCGTCGCCATACCCCGCGTTGGTCCCTTCGAGCCAGTAATGAAATGTGTTCCGCTGAAGAGGTGCACAAATAAATCGCCGGCCACGCCGCTGCCATAGGCCTTCCACTTCCTCCACTGGAAGAAGTGCTCGGCGTTGAAGGGAATCTTGGGCGCCGTGCCCAGGAAGCGCGGCCAGTCGCAGGTCTGCGGCGAGGCATCGTCCGGCACCGTGTAGTTCCACGCGCCCATCGACGAGTTCCGGTCCCAATGCGCCGTCACCATGTTCAGCTGGCCGATCGCGCCCGAGGCCAGCAGATCCCTGGCCTTGGCGTAAATCATCGAGCTCACCCGCTGGCTGCCCACCTGCAGAATCCGCCCCGTTGCCCGCGACGCCTCAATCATCTCCGGCCCGTCGCTGTAGAGATGAATCATCGGCTTCTCGCAGTACACGTCCTTGCCGGCCTTCATCGCGTCAACGCTGGCCTGCCTGTGCCAGTGGTCGGGCGTTCCGATAATCACCGCGTCTATATCTTTCCGCGCCAGGATCTCGCGGTAGTCGCGCGTGATAAAGATATCGTCGCCCCACAACTCCTTTGAGTGCTCCAGGCGACCGTTGTAGCAGTCGGCCACGGCCACCAGCTTTACACCGGGAACCTGTAGAGCGGTCTTCGTGTCGCCCATGCCCTGCCCGCCCGCGCCAATCAGCGCGATCTGGATGTGGTCGTTGGCGGCGATGGCGCGCGCAGGTTCGTCGATCGCCGCAAGCGCGTGCACCCGGCCGCCCAGCACGGTCGCCGCACTTGCCGCTCCCGTCACCCGTAAAAAATCCCTCCGGTTCATGCCGTGCATCCCAAGCTCCTCCCAAAGCACTGTTTTTCCAACCCATCCACCATACACGGCGCAGGGGAGCCGGCGGGGTAGCTCAGCCAGCGCGGACTCGCCGACTCGCTGACTTGCTGGCTCGCTGACTCGCCCGCCCCAGGAGCCTCCTCATAACTCCAATGATTCCCTTCGTGCCTTTCCCGGCCACGCAGCCGTGATTTGCAGCCCTGTTCCGCTGCCATAATGTCTTATGGCCAATCCACAGCACCTGGACAAGTTGCTGGAAGGCGTCGAAGCGTGGAATCGATGGCGACGCGAGAATCCCGAGATTCGGCCGTACCTTCGCGAGGCGGACCTGAGCCGCGCGGAACTCAATGGTGTAAACCTGGCCGGCGCCCACCTGGGCGAGGTGAATTTCTTTAGCTCAAACCTCAGCGGCAGCGACCTCAGAGGGGCAAACCTCATCGGGATTGACCTAAGCGAAGCGGATCTCAACGGCGCCGATCTGACCGGCGCGTGGGCCGCGAGAGCTCTGTTCGTCAATATCGATTTGAGAGGAGTAAGAGGATTGGATGCCGTGGTTCACAGCGGCCCTTCCACCGTCGGCATCGACACCATCTACAAATCGGACGGGAAAATTCCACCCTCCTTCCTCCGCGGCTGCGGTGTTCCCGAGGCTCTTATTACCTACATCCCTTCACTGGTTGCGGCACAGGCTGGAATCGAGTACCACTCGCTCTTTATTTGCTACGCAACTGAGGACCATGAATTTGTTGAGCGCCTCTCTGTCGATTTGGAGGCAAACGGTTTTCGCTGCTGGTTCACCCCGCACAACACGCACACCGACGAGTGGATGAGAAACCAAACGGATCACGCAATCCAAATGCACGACAGGCTGCTGCTAATCCTTTCAAAAAACAGCATGAACAGCCAGTGGGTGAAACAGGAAATTCAAAAAGCATGTAACCGCGGCGTGAATGAAGACCGCCGCGTTCTTTACCCCATCGGCATTTGTCCTCTTGACGAGCTCGCGAAGTGGCAAGAGATCGACCCCGGAACCGGCGTAGACTACACCCGTGAAATCCGCGAGTATTTCATCCCCAACTTCAGCAACTGGCCGGACCGCTTCACTTACAGGCAGGTCTTCAGCGAGTTGCTCCGCGATCTGCAGCAAAATTCCTTCCTCCTGCCCTCTTCCTCCGCTCTCAATACCCAGGTTGAGCAAGCCGTAGCTTGAAGCTGCGAGCAGGAAACGAGCAGCCGTTCCTCTGAACTCCGGTCCCTGACCCCTGATTTTCCTTTCCCTCGTTCCCTGTTCTTCTGATCCCTGACTGCTCGCGTTCCCGGCGCGACGAGTTGTAGCATCCAATTGTGCCCAATCTCGATACCCCGGTCATGTATGTGAAGGGCGTGGGCCCGCGCATCGCGGAGATGCTTGCCGCCAAGGGCATCCAGACCGCCGAAGATCTGCTCTACCACCTGCCCTTCCGCTACGAGGACCGGCAGAATCCCCGCTCGCTCGACGAGCTGCAGCCCGGCGAAACCGCCAGCGTAATCGCCGAGGTGCGGGGCGCAGCCCTGCTGCGTACCCGCCGCGGCCCTATCTTCGAGATCACCCTGGGCCAGGGCCGCCGCGCCATGAAGTGCCTCTGGTTCCACGCCGGTTACCTCGACGGCAAGTTCCACGCCGGCCAGATCGTCGCCGTCTACGGCAAGGTCGAACCCTCGCGCTCGTCGACGAATCTGAAAATGATCCAACCTCAATTTGAGATCCTGCCTGACGAGACCGAAGACGCCGAAACCCGCCTGCTTGAGGTGGGCCGTCTCACGCCCGTCTACGAATCGCTGGGCGGAAGCCGCCTGGCCTCGCGCTGGCAACGCAAAGTCATCTTCAACCTGCTCGAAGCCACGCGCGGTTTCGTTCCCGAGTGCCTGCCGCAGCAGATGCTCTCTCGCCTCGACTTTCCCAACCGTGAAACCAGCCTGCGCGAGGTTCACTTTCCGCCTGAAGGCACGCCCTTCGCGCAACTCCAGAGCTTTTCCACACCGGCTCATCGCCGCCTGATTTTCGAAGAGCTCTTCTACCTCGAGCTGGGGCTCGAGCTCAAGCGCCGCCGCATGAAAGAACGCCAGGGAATCTCGTTCGCGACCGGCGACAAGGTGCGCGAAGCCATCCGCGAAGTGCTGCCCTTCCATCCGACGGCAGCCCAGAAACGCGCTCTCGGCGAAATCGTGAGCGACATGCGCGAGCCCTCGCCCATGCGCCGGCTGCTGCAGGGCGACGTGGGTTCGGGCAAGACCATCGTCGCGCTGCAAGCCATGATCGTGGCCATGGAGAACGGCTACCAGGCCGCGCTGATGGCGCCCACTGAGATACTGGCCACGCAGCATTTCCTGGCCGCGCGCAAGCTGCTGGAGCGTTCCAGCCGCAAGCCGCGCATTGTTCTGCTGACCGGCTCGCTCGACGACGACCGCAAGCGCCATAACCGCGGCCTCATCAACCGCGGCGACGCCCAGCTCGTCATCGGCACCCACGCCCTGATTGAAGAAGAAGTTGAGTTCGATCGCCTCGGCCTGGTGGTCGTCGACGAGCAGCACCGCTTCGGCGTGATGCAGCGTTTCAAGCTGATGAAGAAGCCCAATCAGCCTGAGCCCGATGTGCTGGTGATGACCGCAACGCCCATCCCGCGCACGCTGGCGCTCTCACTTTACGGCGACCTCGATCTCAGCGTCCTCGACGAGTTGCCGCCCGGCCGCACTCCCATCGTCACCCGCCGCGTTGAAGACGAGCGATCAGAAGAAGTTTGGGATTTCGTCCGCAAACAGGTGGCGCAGAAACGCCAAGCCTACGTGGTTTACCCGGTGATTGAAGGCGCGCGCGACGACCAGCCCGAACTCGACTTCTCCCACGACAATGAGGGTGCCACATCCTTTCCGCCCGATTCTGGCGGAAAGGGTGGGAGACGCGATGAAACTACCGCCAGTTTCCCGTCGCTGGCTCCCAAATCTCGTTCAAAGAGGAAAACAGCGGAGCTGTTTCCCGGCGCGCCGCAGGAGGCGAATCCCAACGCTAAATCCGGCCTCAAGTCGGCCGTCGAAATGTACGAAAAACTGCGCAGCGGCGCACTGGCCGGCCTGCGTGTCGGCCTGCTCCACGGCCGCCTCGACGCCGACGAGAAAGAAGTGATGATGCGCCGTTTCCAGCGCGGCGAAGTTGACGTCCTGGTTTCCACCACTGTCATCGAGGTCGGCGTGGACGTGCCCAATGCGACCGTCATGGTGGTCGAACACGCTGAGCGTTTCGGCCTCGCGCAGCTCCACCAGTTGCGCGGACGCGTGGGCCGCGGCGCAGCCAAGAGCTACTGCATCCTCATCGCCGGACCTCGTGTCTCGCCCCTCGCTGAAGAGCGCCTCAATGCCATGGTCCGCACCCAGGACGGCTTCGAACTGGCCGAGCTCGATCTCTCCATGCGCGGCCCCGGCGAGTTTTTCGGCACCCGCCAGGCCGGCCTGCCCGAGTTCCGCGTGGCCAACATCGTGCGCGACCGCCAAATCCTCGAGCTGGCCAAGCAAGAGGCCGCGCGCTTCGCCATCGATCCCGGTCCCAGCGTCACGCCTGAAGAGCGTACCCGCATCCGCGCCCGGCTCAAAGAGGCCTGGCAGCGGCGGTACGGGCTGGTGGAAGCGGGATAAAGGCAGGGACCGAGGGAACAAGGGAACGAGGGAACAAGGAAACGAGGGGCCGAGGGACTGAGGAAGCAGGGGAAGTGTGATCCCAGCCCCGCACCATCGTCACAAAGCGTCGCGGGCCGCGCAGCTCTTTCGAGTTGCGCAGCCCGCGGAGTGCGGCGCTCTCCCGCCGCACACCTTATCCAATCCCCAGCGCCGTCCCGGTCCCCGCTATCTCCACCGGGAACGTCCTGATCTCCAGGTCGATGCTGGCGATTTCGTCGCCGCAAGCGCGCCTGTGGTTGCGGGTGCACTGGCACAGTTCGGTAAACCGCATATGCCCGGCCTGGCTCAGCTCCAGCCCGGCCCCGACCAGCACGCTGTAAATGTCGATGCACGCCTGCCGTTCAAACTCAAACAGCATGTTGATGGTGCCTGTATCGTTGGCGCCGCGGCACAGCACCCACCCTCCGCAGCCGAGGATGGCGCCGGTCAGCGTTTGCACCAGGTGCGCCGGCTCGTCGGTAGCAACCGCCTTCATCTGCATGGCCCAGGGAAGCATCGCCCCCCGCGTTCGCTCATTTAGGCGCATCCTTAACCTCGCAAACGGTTTATCGGATGACGGCCCGAAATTATCACCATTGTTGCTAACTCGAACGGCCCCTGCCTTGCTTTGCTACAGTTACCACCGCCCGGCGCGCGCCAGGCCATTCGCAGGTAATTGGACCCAAACCGCCGCTCCGTCCACCGCCCACCGCCCACCGTCCACCGTCCACTGTTCACTGCCCACTGTCCGCTGTTGTAGCTTCGTATACAGGATGATCGTAGGCACCGGCATCGACCTGATTGAGATCGAGCGCATCCAGCACTCCATCGATCGCTTCGGCGAGCGCTTCCTCGACCGCGTCTACACGGCCGGCGAGCAGGCCTATTGCCTGCGCAAGCGCCTTGCGGCCGAGAGCTTTGCCGCCCGCTTCGCCGCCAAGGAGGCCGCGGCCAAGGCTCTCGGTACCGGCATCAGCCACGGGGTAAGCTGGCTTGAGATCGAGGTGGTAAGGGAGCCGAGCGGCAGGCCGACGCTACGCTTTCACGGCCGCGCTGCTGAAAGAGCCGCCCGCATGGGCGTTGCCCGCGCCGCGGTTTCGCTCACCCACACCAAAGAAATGGCCATGGCCAGCGTCGTCCTCGAAGACAGCGCCTGATCCGCCCTTCTCTGCTATTCTCAAGGCGTCAGGTCCGCCCACAGACTGCTATCGACTTCCGCGCCGGCGGGTAAGTTCATAACAGGCCCTAGCCAGAGGAGTGACGTGCCAAGCCGTAAAGAGATTCAGTGGTCGCAACTGAGAGTGGGTTCACTGGTTCTGGCCGCCCTTGCCGCGCTTGTCGGCTTGGTCTTTCTCATGTCCGGTTCCTCCGGCGGCCTCTTCGCCCAGAAAATCACCCTCCGCTGCTACTTCAAAAATGCTGCCGGCCTCAAAGAGGGCGCTCCAGTCAGCCTCGATGGAGTAACCATCGGCAACGTCCGCAGAATCCGCGTGGTGCCCTCGCGCAATCCCTTCCCGGTTGAAGTGATCATGGAGCTTGGCGGCGAGTACCGGAACGGCCTGCACACTGACTCGACAGCCGTCGTCACACAGGCAGGCGTCCTGGGCGACAGTTTCGTCGATATCGACTCCACGCGCGCCAGCGGCCCGCCCCCCAGGAATGACGCCGAACTCACCGCGTCCGGTTCGCCCACCCTTCAGGATGTCATCGACGCCAGCCAGAACTCACTTCAGAATTTGCAAGGCACCGTTGGCAAGATTAACAAAACGCTTGACGCCATCAACTCAAGCCGCGGCGCCGTGGGACGCCTTATCAACGACCCCAAGTTTGCCGATCACTTTGAGGCCATCGCCGCCAATCTCGAAACCATGACCAAGGCCATCTCCAGCGGCCAGGGCACCGTGGGCAAGCTCATCAACGACGACACCCTGTATAACCGCCTCAACTCCGCCGCCGACAAGCTCGACCAGATCACCACCGCGCTCAACGACGGCAAAGGCACCGCGGGCAAGTTGCTGCATGACGATGAGCTCTACAACAACCTGAATGCCGCGGTGAAGAACACCAACGAGATGGTTGCCCAGATCAACCAGGGCAACGGCGCGCTGGGCAAGCTCGTCCACGACCAGGCCTTTGCGCAAAAACTCGACGACACCGTCACGCATCTCGACGGAATCCTGAAGGGCATCGACGCCGGCGAAGGCACCATGGGCCAGCTGGTGAAGAATCGCACCACGGTCGACAATCTAAACCAGACGCTGACCTCAGCCCACGACCTGCTTCAAGCCGTGCGCTCCGATCCCAAGAAGTATTTGGTGATCCGGCTGAAGCTGTTTTAGGGAATCGCTAGACCGAGTTCTGAGTTGATGTATCCGAGGCAAAGCCTTGTAACAGGGCATGACTTTAGTCGTGCCGCAAAACGCCCATCAAAAGCTTTGGGCTTTAGCCCCTGCCCGGATACATCAACCCTGAAAATGCTCTAACTCGCCGCCTCTTCGCTTCTGAATATCTTCCAGAACTCCACGAACGCCTTGATCCTTACCACCTGGAAGTAGTCGTTCGCCACCAGAAAGAAAACCAGCGAAGCCGCAACCACCGCGTGCATTGCGCCGGAGCCAAGTTCATCGCTGAAGGGCAATGGCGCCGCTGAAAACACCATCGCCACCACGGCCAGCGCCATCTTCACAATCCCCATCACCAGGTTGATCTCAACCAGCTTGCCGGTGAACGGCCTTCCCAGCCTGAGACTTTGTCCAAGAGCTGAAAGCGCGGAGCCCCGCTCCTCAAGCAGCGCAATCAGCGGAGCAACTGCAACTATCCAGTTCACAAGCGCCCAAAGCGTGAAGAATCCCAGCGACAGAAAGATTGTCCATATTGAAAACCCCACCAAGTCCGGTTCGCCCCCCGAGTCAATATTCGTACCGCTCATGTGCGTGGCCGTAACCCACTCCATTGAGCGGAACCATCCATATACAACCAGCAGAAACATCGCCATCCACGCGGCGTGCAGCACAATCATCGTGACCGGCCTGAAGCGAAGCCGCGGTTCGATGCGCATCAGCAGAAGGTTGCGCCCCAGAGCGGAAACCACGACCCACGCCGCGGCCCACGCCGGCAATAGCCAGCGCATCGCCGCCGTCACGTGGGGAATGTAGTAGCTCCACGCGCCGGCTATTTGTTGCGCCATGAGCCACGGATTGGTGAAGTCGATCGAGCCGGCTCCTGAAGATTCCAGCGGATACTGAGCCAGAATCCCGAGAGCCTGTTGCCAAAGCACGACGAGAACTGGAATCCCCACGAGCCATCGCCAGCCGATCTCAATCAGCGTGAGCCCGGGCCGCCGCATCACCGCGCCCATGTGCACCACGAGCAACTGTGTTCCACGCACCGGGGACTTGGTCGACGATTGAAGAATCGAATTACCTCAGGGGCTAAAGCATTTTTGCTTTTACTGTAGACTTCCGTGCCCCATCCTTTCCGCGTTTTCCTGAGGAAAGGGTGGGACGCCAGGAAAAGTCCGGTCTACACTATTTCCGAAAATGCTCTAAAGCCCACTCTATTTCAGGCGGCATTCGGCACGACTAAAGTCGTGCCCTGATATATGGCGATTAGCCTTCGGCCGCATGAACCGCAACCTAATGCGAACCGTTGGTATCGCGAGCGCCGTCATTTCATAACCAGGTTCACGGCCCGGCCCGGCACCACGATCACCTTGACAATCGTCTTGTCCGCAATCCGCGACTGCACCTTTGGGTCTGCCAGCGCCGCCGCCTCAATCGCCTTCGCATCCGATCCCGCCGGCACCTTTACCACCGCGATCAGCTTGCCGTTGATCTGCACCGGAATCTCGATCTCATCCTCTTTGGCCAGCTCGGGATCGCTCTGGGGCCAGGGATGGCGAAGAATTGAACCCTCGCCGCCAAGCTGCTCCCACAATTCGGCCGCCAGGTACGGCGCAAACGGAGCCAGCATCAACGCCAGGTTGCGCAGCATCTGCTCGACCACCGGCGCCGAGACCTCGCCCACTTTCAACTGCGCATCGGCCGCCTGCAGCTCATTCACCAGCTCCATGATCGCCGCAATGCAGGTGTTGAAGTGCCAACGCCCTTCAAAATCCTTTGTAATCTTGGCAATCGTCTGGTGCATCTTGCGCAGCAGCTTCTTTTCGAGATCGCTGTTGATTGTCTTTCCACTGCCCTCGTCCAAAACGCGAAAGCGCGGAGCGCCCAGCCGCCACACCCTCGCCAAAAACCGGCTCACGCCGGCCACGCCGTCTTCCTGCCAGTCCAGATCGCGATCGGGAGGCGCGGCAAACAGCGAGTACATGCGCGTGGCGTCGGCGCCGTAGCGGGCCACCATGTCGTCGGGCGAAACCACGTTGCCCTTCGACTTCGACATCTTGGCTCCGTCCTTGATCACCATGCCCTGCGAGAACTGCCGCTCTACCGGCTCGCCGTTGGTAATCATGCCCAGGTCGCGCATCACCTTGGTCCAGAAGCGTGAATAAATCAGGTGCAGAATCGCGTGCTCCACGCCGCCAATGTACTGGTCGATCGGAAACCAATATTCCGCAAGCTCTCGTCCAAAGGGAGCAGAAGAATTCTTGGCGTCAATGTAGCGATAAAAGTACCAGCTCGAATCGACGAACGTGTCCATGGTGTCGGTCTCGCGCCGCGCCGGTCCGCCGCATTTGGGGCAAGTCACGTTCACAAACTGCGGCACGCGCCCCAGCGGCGACCCGCCCTGCTGCGTGATCTCAATCTTCTCCGGCAGCAGCACCGGCAATTGATCGTCCGGCACCGGCACAAGCCCATCCTTGGGGCAGTGGATCATCGGGATCGGCGTGCCCCAGTAGCGCTGCCGGCTCACGCCCCAATCCTTGAGGCGGAAGATGACCTTCGCCTCCCCAAATCCCTTGCGGGCAGCTACCTCTTGGAGTTTTTTCTGGGCTTGGGAGCAGGTCAACCCGTTATACTCGCCCGAATTCACCAGTACCCCGTCTTCTGAAATGAATGGGAGCTTCGCTCCGTCCTCGTTTTGGACTGGCCGAATCACCTCGCGAATCTCAATTCCATACTTGGTCGCAAACTCAAAGTCGCGCTCGTCGTGTCCCGGCACGCTCATGATGGCGCCAGTGCCGTAGTCCATCAGCACGTAGTTCGCAACCCAGATGGGAACGCGCTCGCCGTTATAGGGATTGATGGCGAAATGCCCCGTCGGCACGCCGTGCTTCTCAATCGCGCCCACGTCGCCGGCCTCGCGCGCCTTCTTCTGTTCGTCTATCAGCCGATCAACCTGCGTTTTCAACTCGGCATCGCCCTCGGTCAGCCTCGCCACCACCGGATGCTCCGGCGCAAGCTGCACGCTGGTCGCGCCAAAGATGGTGTCAATGCGCGTGGTAAACACGCGTATGCGGACTCGCTTGTCGTCCTGAGCGGAGCCGGTCGCGCTCTCAGTCCCTGGTCCCTGGTCCCTAGTCCCTGGTCCCTGTCTTTCTGATCCCTGACCCTTGACCCCTGACCCCTGGTTGATCTCTTCCAGGAAGAAATCAACCTCCGTCCCTTCGCTGCGCCCGATCCAGTTGCGCTGCATCGTGCGCACCTTCTCCGGCCAGCCGTCGAGCTTCGCGAGATCGTCCAGCAGTTCCTGCGCGTAGACGGTAATGCGGAAGAACCACTGCTCCAGGTCGCGCAGTTCAACCTTGGTGTCCTCGTGCCGCCAGCAGCAGCCGTTCACAACCTGCTCGTTGGCCAGCACCGTGGCGCATTCGGGACACCAGTTCACCTTGCTCTTCTTGCGGTACACCAGCCCCTTTTCATACATGCGCAGAAAGAACCACTGATTCCAGCGGTAGTAGTCGGGCAGGCAGGTGGTGATCTCGGTCGCCCAGTCGTAGGCGTAGCCGAGCCGCTGCATCTGCCGCTTCATGGCGGCCACGTTGGCCAGCGTCCACTCCCGCGGAGGCGTGTTGTTTTTGAGCGCTGCGTTCTCGGCCGGCAGCCCGAACGCATCCCACCCCATTGGGTGCATTACGTTGTAGCCGCGCATCCACATATGCCGCGCCAGCGCGTCGCCAATTGCGTAGTTGCGCACATGGCCCATGTGGAGCTGCCCGCTGGGATACGGCAGCATCTCCAGCACGTAATATTTCGGCTTGCCGCTGTCGGCGCCCTCCGCCGCGTACAGATTCGGATCGGCCGCCCAGCGTTCCTGCCACTTGCTCTCGATCGGCGCCGGGTCGTATCGCAGTTGTTCTTTCTCGTCAGCCATAAGCTACTAGTTTAAACGGAGTGTGGCGCTAGCCAGGCGGGAGTAGCGGCTTCAGCCACTTGGGAATCCTGCGGCTCATCCAGGTACTGGCGCCCTTTTCACGGAGCAGAACGACTCTGTATCCGATTTCTAAGTCGCTGTGGTCAATCACTATCACGTTGCTTAATTCGATCAGAGCGCGTTTCAGGTTCTCCATCGTGCGCGGAAATCGCTGGCTTAGCTTCTGGCGCGGAACATCATGCCCGCCACCCGCGACTCGCATAGCTACGCGCTCATCGGACAATCCTGCGTTTTCCAGTCCAATGAAGATCAGCGCCACTGCGTATCCCGCAGCCTCGGCCGCCTTTAAGAAAGCCAGCTTGTCCCCTGCGGGATCTGAAAATACCGTTTCGAAAATGAAGCTCTCGCGCCGATCAACAAGCTGATTGCGTATTGAGTCCGCCAGGCCTGCGGCAGCATATGGATCGAGTTGAAGTGACAGAGAGAGAATATCTGCGTTGACAAAGCGGAGGCCCACATTGGCGAGAAAGGAGTCATAAAAAGTGCTCTTCCCCGCTCCATTTGGGCCTGCAAGCGCTACGATTATCGGACGGGATTCCAGCCATGGTCCGAAAAACGCAGCGTTGAGCAGCAAACGTTCTCTTTCTGATTCACTCAATCCGCTGCTATCGCTCTCCGCGCCGATCTGACTGCTGGCCGCAGATTTTGAGCCTTCGTTGCCGTGACAGGCTCAACGACGAACTCTCGATTCACAAATCTTCCCGCCGCTCTCGTTCCATCCGCTTCTGTCCTGATAAGGAAGCCGGTACGGCCAGGACATGGCTCGAAATGCGGGTACGGCCTTTTTTGAAGCACTTCGGCAACACGCTTTCGACCGGCGGCCGTGTCCACCATGCGAAGCATATCTGAGAGTCGCTCAGTCTTTCCGCGTTTCACGAGCGATTCAAGTCGACGCCCATCCAGAAACTGCTCCACACTTCGACCCAGTTTGGCCCAGAACTCCACCTGGCCGGCAATTGAACGCTCCTGAACCTCTCCAACAAGCCTGGCATCCAAGACAAGTGCATCCGAAAGCTTCACTGGCTGGCTCATCGAAATCACCTCGTTAACAGCATGGTAGCAAAATGCTACCCACATGGCAAGGCTGCATGGATCACTTCACCAAACTCTTCAGCACCTTCACATTCCGCTCCTCGTCGCCCGGCTCATCCACCTGCGTCTCCGCCGCAAACGCGCAATGGTCAAGCCGCGCCTGATGAATACCTCCGCATCCTGACGGGCCTGAGCAGAGTTCCCGCCTTTACTTCTTCGGACGCGACTCTGGCGGCACCAATCCGACTACGCGGTAATAAACCACAAGTTGCCCGTAGTGCTCGCCGGAGTGCTCAATGAATCCCCACGCATAATCACCCACACGGACCTGCTGGCCAGAAAAAGGGTCGACGAAAATATCGTTGAGCCCGCTGTCGCCTTTGCTCTTGATCAGAGCCGCTCCATCGGCAAAGGATTTGCGTACAAACGCCACCACGTCCGCCTTGGTCTTGTAGTCCGCGCGTTTCGGGTCGCCCGTGGGAGCCTTCAGTCCCATCGCTGGATTGATGAAGTAGTAGTTCGCCCCGGCGGCATGCAAGAGCTGCTCGGCAAACGACCTCTGGGCAGGATTCGGCTTGAAGTCGTATTTTTCCTCGGGGAAATCCTCGGCCATCGCCGTCAACTTGCGGCCGATATCATTCCAGGAATCGAGCAATACCTTGGATGGGCTGTCTGGAGGCTTTGGCGCGGCACTGTTACCGGGCGACTGCTGGGCAATCGCATACGGAACCAAAAGTGAGGCTGACAGAATAACCGCCAGCCGCTTGCCGATGTTAGGCATTGAGTAATCTCCTTTCAATCGCGTCGAGTCCCATAGCCGGAGCGACGCTTCACGGAGAAACCATCTTACCCCAGGGGAGCAATAAACTGCGCCCGTTTCCTGAGAAAATCATCCCACCAGGCTCTTCAGTACCCTCACATTCCGCTCCTCGTCCCCCGGCTCATCCACCGGCGTCTCGGCCACAAATGCGCAATGGTCGAACCGCGGATCGTTCAGAATCCAGCGGAACGGCTCCAGCCCCATCGTCCCCTCGCCGATATGCGTATGCCGGTCGAGCTTCGATCCCTTTGCAGCCTTGGCATCGTTGCAGTGCCACACGCGCACCGCGTCAAAGGTCACTGTTGCGGCAATCTTGTTCATGGTCTCGGCATAGCCTTCGGTTGTCACTAGGTCGTACCCCGCCACGTGCGTGTGGCAGGTGTCGAGACACACGCCAACAGGCGCATGGGCCTTCAGCCGCTCCACCAGCTCGGCTACCTGTTCAAAACCCCCTCCCAGGCTGAACTCGGCTCCAGCAGTATTTTCGATAAGAATATGGAAGCCGGTTCCCTGCCAAGCGAGCCCGTCAATCGCGCGCTCGATCGACTCGGCCGCCAGCTTCAACCCTTCTTCGCGCGTCAATCCCTTCCACGACCCCGGATGGAGAACGAGATACTCAGCGCCCAGTTGCAGCGCGCGCTCAATCTCGCCGCGAAAGGCATCAATGCTCTTCTGGCGCACCTCGTCACTCTGGCTGCACACGTTCACCAAATAACTTGTGTGAATCACCAAAGGCCCCACATCGAGCTTCGCCCTTAGTTCTCTCATCCGCGCAGCCTGTTTAGGATCGACCTTAGGCGCGCGCCACATGCGCGGGCTCGAAGAAAAAATCTGAAATGTGTTCGCGCCAATCTCTTTCGCGCGCTCCACGGCGTTCGACGCCCCGCCCGTGGTTCCCAGATGCACTCCAATTCGCTTGGCCATGCACCAAGTCTACCCAAGCACCGCGCACAGATGCTCGCACCAGCTCACCGATACTTATCGAACGCCTCAATCTGCTTCGCCTGGTACTCGCGCCGGTGCACTGGCGACGACAGCACCGTAGAAGTCGAGGTTGCGCCCAGCGTCGAGAGCTTGTCGATCAGAGCTTCGAGGTGCCGTATCGACACCACGTCGGCCTCAATCACAAACGACTCCGCGCCGGTGATGCGATGGCAGCGGCTGATCTCGCTGAGCTCTTTGATCGCCGTCACCGACCGGCTCACCTGCACGTCGCCGCCGGGAATCGTGAGCCGCACCAGCACGCGGATCGGCACGCCCAGCTTGGCCATGTCCACCGCGGCGTGGTAGCCGGTGATCACGCCCGCGTCCTGCAGCCGGCGCACGCGCTCAGACACCGCCGGAGTCGAAAGCCCCACCCTTCTGCCCAGCTCCGCAAAGGGCATGCGCGCATCCCGCTGCAGGTTTTCAAGAATCTTCCAGGCAATCGCGTCCAGTTGCACTTCGCTGGGAACTGTTCGATGAGCCATATACCACCATTCCTTAAGTCGCAGCGCCATTTATCTTAATCTCTTTAAGCGCGGGGCGCTTCAGTCTTTTTAATCGCCATTCTCTGAGCCTATTGGCCGTCCTATTCTTTTCTCGAAAGCCAATTACGGCGATTCCAGAGCAAGTGTATTCACCGGAAATCGCGCCACGTCGCCGACTCCCTGATGGTCGCGGCGACTTTAAAGCCGAGGCTTCTGGATACAGCAACTCTGGAATTGCGTAGGTCGTGCCGCGGCGCCAGCCTCCCCCTCCCCTTAAGGCAGCCCGGCACAGGAGGAATTGGCATGAGCGCTAGCCCGCACGCCGTCTCGGCGCCTTCGACTGGCGCATTGGAGCATCCCGCAACAGTCACCGACTTTCTTCCCCTCAAGGGCACTGACCACGTGGAGTTTTACGTGGGCAACGCGCGCCAGGCCGCGTACTTCTATCGCACCGCCTTCGGCATGTCGCTGGTGGCTTATGCGGGCCCTGAAACCGGCCGGCGCGACCGCGCATCCTACGTGGTTCAGCAGGGCAAGGCGCGCTTCGTGCTCACCACGCCGCTGCGCAGCACGCATCCCATCGCTGAGCAGGTCCGTCTCCACGGCGACGTCGTCCACTCCATCGCTCTCTGGGTCGACGACGCGCGCCAGGCCTGGCTTGAGACCACGCGCCGCGGAGCTGTGAGTGTTGCCGAGCCCTGCGAGATCAGCGACGAGCACGGCCGCGCCGTGATCGCCAGCATCGCCGCCTATGGCGACACCATCCACACCTTCGTCGAGCGCGGCAATTACTCCGGCCCGTTTCTGCCCGGCTACCGCGCCGTCTTCGCCGATCCCGTCGCGCGCCCCGTCGGCCTGCTCCACATCGACCACATGGTGGGCAACGTGGGCTGGAACCAGATGAACCAATGGGTCGACTTCTACGCCCGCGTGATGGGCTTCTCGCTCTACCAGCACTTCGACGACAAGGACATCTCCACCGAGTACTCGGCGCTCATGTCGAAGGTGATGGCGAACGGCAACGGCTACGTCAAGTTCCCCATCAACGAGCCGGCCGAAGGCAAAAAGAAATCGCAGATTGAAGAGTTCCTCGACTTCTTCCCCGGCCCCGGCGTGCAGCATATCGCGCTGGCCACGCACGACATTCTTTATACCGTGAGCAAGCTGCGCGAGCAGGGCATCGAATTCCTGCGCGTGCCGCATACCTACTACAGCGACCTGCAGCAGCGCGTGGGCACAATCGACGAGCCCATCGACAAGCTTGAAGAACTCGGCATCCTGGTCGATCGCGACGACGAGGGCTACATGCTGCAGATCTTCACCAAGCCCGTTCAAGACCGGCCCACGTTGTTTTACGAAATCATTCAGCGCAAAGGCAGCCGCAGTTTCGGCAAAGGCAACTTCAAGGCGCTGTTTGAAGCCATCGAACGCGAACAGCAACTCCGCGGCAACCTGTAAGGCATTGGAGTTCGAATGCAGACTGCAACTTTCTCCGCCGCTGCGTCTTACATCATCGACCAGGACTACGATGCCTACACTGAGGAGCAGCACGCGGTGTGGACAGAGCTGGTTGGCCGCGCCCTGCCTGAGCTCGAAAAGCACGCAGCGCGCGAATACCTCGATGGCTTTGAAATCATCGGCCTTGAGCGCGACCGCCTGCCCAACCTTGCCACCATCGGCGCTCGCCTCGGCCCGCGCACCGGCTGGAGCTCGACGCCCGTCAGCGGCTTTCTGCCGGCGCCTGCGTTCTTTGAGATGCTCGCAATGCGCGCGTTTCCTACCACCACCTGGCTGCGCAGCCGTGAGTCCATTGAGTACACTCCCGAACCCGACATCTTTCACGACGTCTTCGGCCACGTGCCCATGCACGCGCACCAGGTCTTCGGTGACTTTCTCGAGCACTACGGCCGCGTCTGCGCCGCTAAAGAAGACGCCGCCGCAATCGAGAAACTCGGCCGCCTCTTCTGGTACACCGTCGAGTTCGGCGTCATCCGCCAGAACGGCGAAATCAAGGTTTACGGCAGCGGCCTCATCAGCTCCCACGGCGAGTGCATGAACGTAATTGGCGGCAACTGCGCCATTCACGACTTCCAGCTCGACGAAGTGCTCTCGACGCCCGTCAAAGTCGACGAACTGCACAAACTGCTCTTCGCCGTCTCAAGCTTCGACCAGATCTTCGACGCCATGCACGAGGCCGAGCGCCGCGCCATGCAGGGCCGCCTGTAATGAGGTGAACATGTCCATTGAGTCCGCTTATCAATCCGGTTTCGGCAACGAGTTTGCCACTGAGGCAGTTGCAGGATCTCTGCCTGCGGGCCAGAACGCGCCGCAGCTTCACCCGCTCGGCCTCTACACTGAGCAGTTCAGCGGCACGCCCTTCACCGCGCCGCGCGCCGTCAACCGCCGCACCTGGACCTACCGCATCCGCCCATCGGTCACGCATCGCCCTTACGAAGAAGCTCCGCTCGGCCTCATCCGCAGCGGCCCGTTCAACGAGACTCCCACCACTCCCAACCAATTGCGCTGGGATCCGCTCCCGCTGCCCGAAAAAGAAACCGACTTTATCGACGGCATCGTCACCCTGGGCGGCAACGGCGACCCCGCCACGCAGACCGGCGTAGCTGTTCACCTCTACGGCATCAACTCCTCAATGCACGACCGCTTCTTTGCCAACGCCGACGGCGAAATGCTCATCGTCCTTCAGCACGGCGCGCTGCGCTTCCACACCGAGCTCGGCATCATCGACGCTGCTCCCGGCGAAATCTGCGTCATTCCCCGCGGCGTCAAATTCCGCGTCGAATTGCTCGACCGCCAGGCCCGCGGCTACATCTGTGAAAACTACGGCCTCTCCTTCCGCCTGCCTGAGCTTGGCCCCATCGGCGCCAACGGCCTTGCAAATGCTCGCCACTTCAAAACCCCCATCGCCGCCTTCGAAGATCGCGACGGCGAGTTCCACATCTTCACCAAGTTCCTGGGCCGTATGTGGCGCGCGTTCATCGATCACTCGCCGCTCGATGTCGTCGCCTGGCACGGCAACTACGCGCCGTACAAATACGATCTCTCGCTCTTCAACTGCATCAACACGGTCTCCTTCGACCACCCCGACCCATCGATTTACACCGTCCTCAGCGCGCCATCCAATGTTCCCGGCACCGCCAACTGCGACTTCGCCATTTTCCCGCCGCGATGGATGGTGGCCGAGCACAGCTTCCGCCCGCCTTGGTTCCATCGCAACCTGATGAACGAGTTCATGGGCCTGGTCTTCGGCGCCTACGACGCCAAGGCCGAAGGCTTTCTGCCCGGCGGCGCCAGCCTGCACAACTGCATGGCCGGCCACGGACCCGACGCCGAAACCTTCGAGCGTGCCTCGGCCGTTGAGCTCAAGCCGCAGTTCCTGGGCAACACGCTGGCCTTCATGTTTGAGACGCAACTCGC
This sequence comes from uncultured Acidobacteriaceae bacterium, assembly GCA_963808695.1. Lineage (GTDB taxonomy): Bacteria > Acidobacteriota > Terriglobia > Terriglobales > Acidobacteriaceae > Telmatobacter. The sequence continues at coordinate 67,361 of CAWEHF010000001.1, read as the reverse complement.
CATCCGCCCCACTGAATTCGCCATGAACACGCGGATCCTGCAGCACGAGTACTTCGAATGCTGGCAGGGATTGAAGAAGCACTTCGCGTCAACCGAATCGAACCCGGAGCTCGCTCGCCGATGAACAACAACGAACCTGGGTGCCCCATCCTAAACGCGCCGCCGGGGTCCCCATTGACAGGTCTTCGTCCGTGGGGTCGCGAAGCGGGGGGGGCGTTTAGGGTGGGAAGGCACGAATACGGAGAGAGCGGATGCCTCTGACCAGTTGGATCGATTCGGCCAACGATCCCGCCTCTGATTTCCCCATTCGGAATCTTCCTTACGGCGTCTTTCTCCACGCCGGACGGCAACGCATCGGCGTCGCCATCGGCAACCAGATCCTCGACCTCCACGCCTGCGCCCATGCCGGCCTGCTCGCCAATCTCCCCTCCGAGCTGCTCGCCGCCTGCATCGCTGAGTGGCTCAATCCGCTTATGGCCCTCGGCCCATCGGCATGGTCCGAACTCCGCAAGCGACTCATCGCTCTTTTGAGCGCGGAAGCCGACGCCTCAATCCGCGAGCGCGTCGTTCCTTGCCTCGTCCCCATGCGCGACGCCCAAATGCAACTCCCCGCGCAGATTGGCGACTACACTGATTTCTACGCTTCCATCCACCACGCCCGCCGCGTCGGCGCGCTGTTTCGGCCCGATAGTCCGCTGCTCCCCAACTACAAGCACATCCCCATCGCATATCACGGCCGCAGCTCGTCCATCGTCGCAAGCGGAACCGAAATCCACCGCCCCCACGGCCAGACCAAGTCAGCCTCCGGCAATCCGGGCTTCGGCCCATCGCGCTCGCTCGATTACGAACTCGAAGTTGGATTCTTCGTTGGATCCGGCAATCGCCTTGGCCAGCCCATCCCGATTGCACAGGCCGAGCAGCACATCTTCGGCCTCTGCCTGGTCAACGACTGGTCGGCCCGCGACATCCAAACCTGGGAGTACCAGCCCCTCGGCCCGTTCCTGGCCAAGAGCTTCGCCACTACCGTCTCCTGCTGGGTTGTGCCGCTTGCGGCTCTGGCGCCTGACCGCGCGCCCATCCCAGAGCGCGAACCCGGCGATCCCGAGCCCCTCCCGTATCTGCGCCCGCCCTCAATGCAATGCGGCGCTATCGATCTCACCCTCGAGGCTCATCTGCAGTCGCGGCTCATGCGCACCACCGGCGCAATAAGCATGCAACTAAGCACGACCAATCTCCGCCACCTTTACTGGACGCCCGCGCAGATGCTCGCACACCACACCAGCAACGGCTGTAACCTGCGCCCCGGCGATCTGCTTGCCACCGGGACCGTTTCGGGCCCCGAAGATGGCTCGGAGGGCTGCCTGCTCGAGAAGCGCCAAAACCCCGAATCGATCTGCCTGCCCAGTGGCGAGCTGCGCACCTTCCTCGAAGACGGCGACCGCGTCACCCTCCGCGCCTGGTGCCGCAAGCCTGGCCTGCCCCGCATCGGTTTCGGCGAGTGCACGGGAACCATCGTCCCCGCCGCCAGCCAAGCGCAGGCCTGAAACGAAGTTTTGAGTTGATAGCGATTGAGCAGTACCGGCGGGACAAAGCAATGCGTCTTGCGGCGCGGACCCAGGTTCCCGGTCAGGAGGCCGGCGGTTCAGATTTTCAGCGATCCTGAGAAATGCCGGCTACAGGCTAAAGTCTACGTCTATGGTTGTCTGAACCTCGGTGGGCTGATTGTTGAGCAGGTACGGCTTATAGAGCCAGTTCCGTACAGCGTCCAGGGCAGCCTGGCGCAACATCGGCGGCCCACTCACCACCTGCAGATTTGTTATGAACCCGCGCTTCGAAATGGTAGCCGCCAAAACCACCGTGCCGGAAACACGGGCAGTCCTGGCGATGGAGGGATAAATGGGCGGGATCCTGCGAATCAACAAGCCGCCCGCAACGCCGGCTGATACTTTCACAGGGGCAAGCTTGATGTTTGACTCGCTTTTAAAGGCGCTGCCTGCCGCGCCATTGTCGCCCATCGCTTCCATGCCGGCAACGCCAAAACCACTCGGAGGCGGCGCATCCTCTACCGGAGCCTTGTTGCGGGCGCCTTGCGGCACCTGCGAAGCCGCGCTGAGCTGCTGGTTCATCATGTCTGCCGACACCGGCGTCTGATCCGTATTGTCATTGGTGACATCGGCCTGCTGGTTCGCGGATGCCGGCTTCTGACTGGTTGCGTTGGTCGCCGCCGCCGCGTTCGCAGGTCCCGCCGGTGACGGTTTCAGCGCACTTGTACCCTCCTGGATGCCAAGGGCCTGTGTCGGCGATGCAGCGGGACGAGGCAGGCTGATGCTTCTTCCGCGGAGAACCATGGGAATGGTGATGGCGAGGGCAACTACGACAACGCCCGCGGATACAGCCCCAATCATGCCCCATCTCGGCTTTTTCCCGCTGCCGGGTTCCGATTTCCCCGCTTCCTGGTATCCGGATCGGAACACACTAATAAGCTCTTGTTCGACCGGGGCCACCTTGGCTGGCACAGGCAGCGGCTCCTGCCGCACCGGGGGAGTTGCTGGGCTCGGCGCGGAGGGTAGCCAATGCTTCGTCGGTTCGCTGGCTTCTTGCCGGAGCACCGGGGCCTGATCGGCGTTTACCTCACTCAGCCGCCGCAGAAACGCTTCCAGATCCGAATCGGCTCCCGCATGCGTCCGTGCCGGTCTTGTCTTGACTCTTTCTACCGGTCGAGGCGCCGGGGGAGTTGCCACTGGAATCGGCGCCCTCTCCCTGGGAGCAGGCACAACGTCCCGCACTTCGTATTCCTTTGTCTCTACTGGCCGGGAAGCTGGAGAAGACCCACCGTCCCAATCGCTGAAGTCCTCCGGAAGCGTTTCCGGCGGTGATTCCGGCGCTATTCGCTTAGTCGGTGCCATTGGCCATCTTCTCCTCTCTCGTAGATTGCGCCTTTATAAAGACGCCTCTCGCGTTCTATCCCTGGCGCGGAATTGACGAACCCGCCTTGTTTCGCTTCGCGCTCGCTGTCTGCGCTTGAAAAATAACTCGGCGCGGTGGCAGGTGTCGATGACACCTTTGTGGAGGTGGAACCTTGTGCAGCAATTGCAGGCGATCTTTCAACAACCAGAGATACTGTGGCTTGCGCCTCCTCGAACCACTCTGTATCCTCTGGCGTAAAACTGACTGCGAGAGTATAGGTCCCCGGCGCCAGCACGCAGCCTGCGGCGGGGCTGTAGACAAACGTTCCGGGCACTGACGCAACGGCGTTCAACTGGTCGTCGCTCAGTTGCGTTCCATAAGGAATTGGAGCGGGATCTCGCCACGTAATCATGGTTGGGGATATCTCGCTAACCTCAAGCTCGACGGTAGACTCCACCACCGTGTAATTGAAGGTGTCCGCCGGTGTGAAGATCGCCGAAAGTGTGTGCTCCCCGGGGGGAAGCACCTCGCCGCGGCGCGGAGTGTAAGTGAACGTTCCCGGCACCGATGCCGTCGCGTTCAATTGAACCCGGTTGAGTGCGGTGCCGTGGCGGATTCGCTCCGGCGCCGGCCACGTCACTGACGGCGTCATCCTGGCCACGGTCAGCATCACTGCAGCCGATGTCGGCAGGTACTTGGTTGATGCCTCTGGCGTGTAGGTCGCCGAGAGTGTGTGCTCTCCTGCTGCCAGCAGGGCGCCTGGGCCCGGGTTGTAGGTCAAAGTCCCGGGTGCATTCACCTTTGCATTCAACTGGGTGCCGTTCAGGCGAACTCCGTAGGTGATAGCATCGGGCATCGGCCAGTTGATCTCCGGGGTCGCACTCACCACGGTGACTTCCACCGCGGCCTCCGCCACGGTGTAATTTCTGTCGTCAATCGGCGTAAAAGTGACCGTCAGCGTGTGCCGGCCTTCCTCGAGCACTTCACCAGCTCCGGGAGTGTAATCGAATGTTCCCGGTACTGTAGCCACGGCATTGAGCTCGGTGGCGCTCAGGGCGCACCCTGACAACATCAACTCCGGCTCCCGCCACGCGATCGATGGCGTCGCTTTCAAAACCAGGATCGGAATCTCGGTTTGAACCACTGGGCCGTCGGCCGACTGCGCCGGGGTGAAGGTAACCCAGATCGAGTGTGTACCTGCCGACAGTACATACCCTGCTGACGGGGTATATACGAGCGCGCCTGAGACCAACGCAGTCGCATTGAGTTGGTCTTCTCCCAGCGCCGTTCCGTAAACGATCGGATCGGGCTTCGGCCACCGCACGGTCGACGGCGGTCCAGCATTCGCTGGCGCCGGGTCGAGCAGGCCCAGGAGCTTCTCATCCATGGTTGTTTTCTCCGTCTCTGTTTTGTGACTTCTGAAACTCAAAACCCTCTTCTTCTCTTCGGGAACCGGACGGCCGGTGACCGAGCTGGCCATCTCCAGGATCATCCGTGAGATTGCCGAGTTCGATGACGTGAAGCCGGACGCGGTGTTCTGAATCTCCCGCGTGGCAGCATAATCGTCGGGGAGCTTCCATCGCACAGGTCTTTCAATCGCCTTATCGATCACGTCCTCGGTCACGCCCGGAGAGCCGGACTGGAACCGGTTGATAACGACCTCGAGATTGGGACCATCCCCGCGGAAGAACCGCGAAATCACTCGATTCGAGTTGCGCAGTTCGGAGATGCCCGCTTGTGTGACCAGAAAGATTGTAGTGGCCTCTTTGAAGAGGCTCGCGTCCATCAAATCGAGCCTCGATCCAACATCGACCACAACATTGTCGAACGCCTGCCGCGACACAGCCATCAGCTTGTCGATCATATTTCTGTCGGCATCTACTTCGGGAACCTTGCTGGGAGCCGCAAGCACCAAAACTCCCGACTGATGCTTGACCAGGAGTTCGCGCAGGTTACTCGCATCCAGTTGATCCGCGTTACCCAGCGCGTCGTCGGTTGAATACTCTGCGGCAATCCCCAGGTTCAAGGCTGCATCCCCCATGGGAAGCGCGAGATCGATCAATAAGGTGCTTTCACTTGCATTCTGGGCCAGCGCGATGGAAAAACTGCTGGCAATCGTCGTTACCCCGGAACCACCCTTTGCGCCCAGAAAGACCAGCAGCCTGCCTGGCTTCTTCTGTGGGCTGCGCGCACTGGGATGATGAGCGGCAGCAGCCCGCACCAAAGCCTCCGCAATCGTATCTTCGTCGTACGGCGGCGTCAGATACTCCCGGGCGCCAGCGCGCATGCTGCGAACCACCAGGTTCGGATCCGACGTCGCCGAGTACACCATAACCGTCGCTGCATCATTCACGCTGATGCTGTCGACCAGATCGAGGGCGAACTCCGTGTTACCGTCCAGATCGATGATGATGACGTCGAAAACCTGTTCCAGCAGGCGCGGTGCGTCTTCGACCGATGTGGGATAGGAAGAAAACTCACGCACATTCGCCCCATGGCATTTGGCCAGGGCGTTGGCTAAAGCCCAGCGTTGCCGTTCGTTGGGGCCGATCAGTGCGATCGACAGGCTGCCCCCGAACGACTCGGAGCTTTCAGTGCTTCGATTTGGCGAAAAGTTCGGCTCCACGGCGTTTTCCCTCGGTGGCTCCAGCGTCTAAGCCGATTTGTCTCAACTCGTTCGGCTGGACGGGAATCAGGGTCAATAGACTCTTCCGCGTTCAATTGCCTGTGCGGAATATTCTCCCAGATCCAGGAATCCCAAGGTGAAGAAAACGTCCATCCGTCCCTTCCTTGCAACTATCGATTCGGCGGACACAAGTGAGCAGAGACACGAATAGAAGGCCCTCGGCGTTTCCGCCGAGCCAGACCCGGCGACGACCATTGCCCTGTTCCAATTGTTATAGCGTTGATTTGACTCCATGTAAATCGGTGATTTAGGTCATACATTACCAAAGTGTAGCCCACAGTCATCATAGTAACCTAATCCTGTCCCGCACCGGCTTACTGTGTGTTCCGAATCCATCTTTCCCACCGCCGATTCGTGAAGCCAGCCGTATGCCTTTCGTCGTACTATTGCGCTGTACGCCGCCCGAATGCATCACACAGAGAGGCGAAATACCCGCTAGAACGCCCCAAAATGGCCGAAAACCTGACTCTCGACAACCGCTTGCGCTCCTCCCTCGACCCCGCATCCTCGCGCGCCAGGACCAATCGCACCGCAATCGAGTCGCTCCTCGCCGACCTTCGCTCCTCCGAAGACACCATCCGCCAGGGCGGCGGCGCAAGGGCCGCCGAAGCCCAGCACTCCAAGGGCCGCCTCACCGTCCGCGAGCGCCTCAGTCTGCTCCTCGACCAGGACTCGCCTTTCCTCGAGCTTGGCTTGTGGGCCGCGCATGGCATGTATGCCGACTACGGCGGCGCTCCGGCTGCGGGCGTCGTCACCGGTCTCGGCAGAGTCTCCGGCCGTCAGTGCATGATCATTGCCAACGACGCCACCGTCAAAGCCGGCGCATTCTTCCCCATGACCGCCAAGAAAGTTCTCCGCGCGCAGACTATCGCCATGGAGAACCGCATCCCTACGCTCTACCTGGTCGACTCCGCCGGCGTCTTTCTGCCCCTCCAGGAAGACGTCTTTCCCGACACCGACGACTTCGGACGCATCTTCCGCAACAACGCCGTCATGAGCGCCATGGGCATTCCCCAGATCACCGCCATCATGGGCATGTGCGTTGCCGGTGGCGCGTACCTGCCGGTCATGACTGACACCGTTCTCATGACCGAAGGCTCGGGCCTCTTTCTCGCCGGCCCGTCGCTTGTACAGGCCGCTATCGGGCAAAAAACCGACCCCGAGGAACTCGGCGGCGCAACCATGCACGCAGAAATCTCCGGCACCGTCGACTTTAAAGAGCCCAACGACCACCTCTGCCTGGCCCGCCTGCGCTCGCTGGTCGAAAAAATGGGCGAGCGCACGCCCCCTCCCGAGATCTTCCGCCGCCGCGCCTTCGACGCCGCAAGCGACACGCCCCGCTACCCTGCCGAAGATCTTTACACCCTGCTCAACCCCGCGCCCGGCGCAAGCAACGTCTACGACATGCGCGAGGTGATCGCGCGCATCGTCGATCGCAGCGAGTTCGACGAGTACAAGGCCGACTTCGGCCGCACTGTTCTCTGCGGCTACGCGTGGATCGGCGGTCACGCCGTCGGCATCGTAGCCAACCAGAAAACCAACCAGATGCAAACCGTCGCCATGGGCCCCTCGGCGGGCGCATCCCGCATCGAGGTGGGCGGCGTCATCTACACCGAGGGCGCGCAGAAGGCCGCGCGCTTCATCATGGACTGCAACCAGAACCTTGTGCCGCTCATCTTTCTCCATGACGTGAACGGCTTTATGGTGGGCAAAGACGCTGAGTGGAGCGGCATTATCCGCGCCGGCGCCAAGATGGTCTCTGCCGTCAGCACCAGTGTTGTGCCCAAAATCGCGGTCATTATCGGAGGCAGCTTCGGCGCGGGCCATTATGCCATGTGTGGCAAGGCCTACGATCCGCGCTTCCTCTTTGCGTGGCCCACGGCCCGCTATGCCGTGATGAGTGGCGCCTCGGCCGCAGCCACCCTTGCTGAAGTGCGCGCCAAACAGCTCGAGCGCAACGGCAAGCGGCTTTCCGCTGACGAGAAAACTGCCATTCACGACCAGATCCGCGCCGACTACGATGCCCAGGCCGATCCGCGTTACGGCGCGGCCCGCCTCTGGATCGACGCCATCATCGACCCCGCCCAAACCCGCTCGACGCTCATCGCCGCGCTTGAAGCCTGCGCGCTCAACCCTGAAGCGCCGAAGTTTAATCCCGGAGTTCTGCAAACATGAAAAACAGCGTCTAGCTATCAGCTTTTAGCTTTCAGCTCAAGCAGCGGCTGCATGAGCACTAGAGATTGAGCCCAACGAATGACGACCGCATCTTAATCAACGAACACACACTGGGCGATTCGAATTCCCCTCGGAGGAGCCTGAAATGCAAACCGCATTGGAACCGGCGCAAAGCCTCTACCCTTTCGTATTGACTGAAGAGCAGGAACACCTGCGCCGCGAAATTCGCGACTTCGCCGCGCGCGAGATCGCACCCAACATCTCGGTGTGGGATGAGGCCAGCGAGTTCCCGCTCGCCACCATCAAAAAGCTCGGCGCCATGGGCTTGCTCGGCGTCATCTTCCCGCACGAGTATGGCGGCGCGGGCCTGGGCTACGTCGATTACGCGCTGGCCATCGAAGAGCTCTCGGCGGTCGACGGGTCAATTGGCCTGACGGTCGCCGCGCACAACTCGCTCGGCACCAATCACATCTTCCTGGCCGGTAACGAAGCGCAAAAACGCAAGTACATTCCGCTGCTCGCCGGCGGCGAGTGGCTGGCCGCGTGGGGACTCACCGAGCCCGGCTCCGGCTCCGACGCCAGCAACGCCCGCACCACCGCCGTCAAAAAAGGCGACCGCTACATTCTCAACGGCAACAAGACCTTTATCACCAACGGCCGCTACGCCGACGTCGCCGTCGTTATCGCCGTCACCGACAAAGACAAGGGCACGCACGGCCTCTCGGCCTTCGTCGTGGAGAAAGGCACCAAGGGTTTTCGCGCCGGCAAGAAAGAAAACAAGCTCGGCCTGCGCGCCAGCGACACCAGCGAGCTCATCTTTGAGGATTGCGAGATCCCCGAAGAGAATCTTCTCGGCAACCCCGGCGAGGGCTTCATCGACGCCATGCGCGTGCTCGACGGCGGCCGTATCTCCATCGCCGCGCTCTCGCTCGGCATCGGCCGCGGCGCGCTCGATGCCGCACTCAAATACGTCAAGGAGCGCCGCCAGTTCGGCAAGGCCATCGCCGAGTTCCAGGGCATCCAGTGGAAGCTGGCCGACATGGCCACCGAGCTTGACGCCGCGCGCCTGCTCACCCAGCGCGCCGCCGTGCTCAAAGACGCTGGACGCAAAATCACCCGCGAGTCCTCGATGGCCAAGCTCTTCGCAAGCGAAGTGGCCGTGAGCATCTGCGAACAGGCCGTGCAGCTCTTCGGCGGCTACGGCTTCATCAAAGACTATCCCGTTGAAAAGTTCTATCGCGACGTTAAACTCTGCACCATCGGCGAAGGCACCAGCGAGATTCAGCGCATGGTGATCGCGCGCGAGATACTGAGAGTGCATCCGTCGAGAGGGTGACTACAGCGATTCCAGAATTGCTGTACCTGGAGCCACAACTGTTGAGTGGCATTTTTCTTAAGAAATTGCCACATTTCATTGCCCTCAAGAGGGCACACGAATTCTGGAATCGCTCTCGCCATCACGGGCAACGGCGCCTGCGGCGCAAAAAAGAAAACTCATGGATCGCAATGTCACCATTATCGAATGCCCGCGCGACGCCTGGCAGGGCCTGCCGCATCAGATCCCGCCGCAAATCAAGGCTGCTTATCTCGGCACACTCATCCGTGCCGGCTTCACGCACATCGACGCGGTCAGCTTCGTCTCGCCCTCCGCCGTTCCGCAAATGGCCGACTCCGAACGCGTGCTCGAGCTGCTTAAACCGCCGCCCAACGTTGAAATCATCGGCATTGTTGTCAATCAAAAAGGAGCCGAACGCGCCCTCGCCACCGGCACTGTGAACACCCTCGGCTTTCCGTTCTCCATCTCTCAGGAGTTTCTCCGCCGCAACCAGCACCAGACCGAGAAGGAAGCCCTGTACACCCTGGGTTCCGTTACCGATCTGGCTGAAGACGCAGGGAGAAATGTAGTTGCTGATGTCTCCATGGCCTTTGGAAACCCATACGGTGATAAGTGGAGCGTGGACGCCGTTGCCCATGCCTGCAAACAACTCACAGAACTAGGTATTTGGCAGATCTCTCTGGCCGACACCGTAGGACTCGCAACTCCTTCGCAGATAGCCGAGACTGTAAAAGGCGCAATCGAGGCGAGCGAAGGCGCATACATCGGCGTTCACCTGCATGCGCGTCGCGAAGATGCTGCCCCGCTCATCCGCGCCGCATACAACGCCGGATGCCGCCGTTTCGACTCGGCCATCGGCGGCATCGGCGGCTGCCCCTTTGCGCAGGACGAGCTGGTCGGCAACATCCCCACTGAAGTCCTGCTTGCCACGCTCGCCGACTGCGGAGCTGCGCTCCCCGCACTTGCTCTGGACGATCGAATCATCCAAAACAGCAACCGCATCGCCGCTGGCGCAAACTGCGCCCCGGAGGGACATATCGAGAATAGCCCAGGGTGAACCCCGGGATTGCCGCATGATTCAATGCAGCCGCCCCAGGGCCGGCGCGAACCCGCTAACCTGCCACGCCGTGAAGCGGCGCCAACTCGCGAAAAGCAAAAACTCGCAATCCTTCTATGCCAGGGCCACTGTCGACTATCTAAAATGGATTCGAACCAATCAACGAGGACCGATTTGAACTATCAAACAATTCTCGTATCGGACTCCGGCCCCATTCGCACCATCACGCTCAATCGCCCCGAGCGCCGCAACTCCATGACTCCCGAAATGCAGGGAGAACTAATCCACGTTTTGGAGAACACCGCTTCAAGCGATCGTCGCGTGCTGGTACTCAAAGGTGCGGGAGATGCATTCTGTTCCGGGCTCGACCTTTCGGTTCTTCAGGAAATGAACAACAAGACCGCAGCCGATTACCGTGCCGATGCGGAACGCATCACAAGGCTCTTTGTCACTTTGTATGAATTGCGCATTCCGACCATCGCGGCTGTAAATGGCCCCGCCATCGCCGGCGGCGCCGGCCTGGCGACCATCTGCGACTTCACCCTTGCCACCCCTTCGTCAAAGTTCGGCTTCACCGAAGTACGAATCGGGTTTGTCCCTGCGCTTGTGTCTGTATTCCTTGCCCTGCTGATCGATGGAAGGCACGTTCGGGATCTGCTCCTCACTGGCCGCATCATCGATGCGGCAGAAGCGCATCGCATCGGCCTAGTCAATGAGGTCGTTGCGCCGGAAGAGCTTCCGCAGCGCGTGCATTCTCTTGCCGAGACACTCATCGCCAACAGCCCTCAATCGATCAAGGTAACCAAGCACCTCATCGCCTCACAACACAACGACTGGCTTGAATCCGCCGTCGAGCTGGCGCTTAAGGCCAACGCGCTCTCCCGCGAATCCGCGGATTTTCGCGAAGGCGTCACGGCATTTCTTGAAAAGCGCAAACCGGCCTGGGGAACGTCGCCGCGTCCCGGGCCAAGACCTACTCGACCGAACTGAAGCGTACCGGAGCCCCCGTCCGTTGCTCTACCATCTCGCGCGTCACGCCCCCGGCCAGCTCCACTACTTCAAATCCCGACGCCGTAACATCCACCACGCACAGATCTGTAATCACCCGATGCACTACGCCCTGGCCGGTGAGCGGCAGCGTGCATTCATGCAGCAGCTTTGCCCCTCCATCCGCGGCCGTGTGCTCCATCAGCGCCACCACGCGCCGAACGCCCGCCACCAGGTCCATTGCACCGCCCATGCCCATCACACGCTTGCCGGGAATCATCCAATTCGCGAGGTCGCCCCGCTCCGAGACCTGCATCGCGCCAAGGATGGCCAGGTCGATGTGCCCGCCGCGAATCATCGCAAACGATTGAGAGCTTGAAAATATTGCTGCGCCCGCCACAAACGTCACCGTCTCCTTGCCCGCATTGATCAGGTCGGCGTCAACTTCGCTGTCGCGCGGAAACGGACCCATGCCCAGCAGTCCATTTTCCGACTGCAGCGTCACCGTCACGCCCGCGGGAATGTGATTCGCCACCAGCGTGGGAATGCCGATGCCCAGGTTCACATAGAACCCGTCTTCAATCTCCCGCGCGGCCCGTGCCGCCATCTCATTCCGATTCCACGCCATAAAATGCAGTTGCCCCTCAGTCCCTAGTCCCTAGTGCCTGGTCCCTCGTCGTTCGTTTTTCGATCCTCTTCTCCGGCTGCGGGTTGTGCACCACTCGATGCACATAGATTCCCGGCGTGTGAATCTCATCGGGGTCGAGTTCGCCCGGCTTAACGATAATCTCCGCCTCAGCCACCGTGATCTTGCCGCAGGTAGCCGCATCGGGATTGAAGTTCCGCGCCGTGCGCCGGTAAATCAGGTTTCCATGGGTATCGGCCTTCCACGCCTTCACCAGCGCCAGGTCCGCACGAATGCCACGCTCGAGAATGTACGTGATCCCGTCGAAGTTCTTGTGCTCCTTGCCTTCGGCCACCACCGTGCCAATGCCGGTTCGCGTATAGAAACCCGGAATGCCCGCGCCGCCCGCGCGCATGCGCTCGGCCAGCGTTCCCTGTGGGCAGAATTCCACCTCCAGCTCGCCGCTGAGAAACTGCCGCTCGAATTCCGCGTTCTCGCCCACGTAGCTCGAGATCATCTTCTTCACTTGCCGGCTCTCGAGCAGCTGCCCCAGCCCCCATCCATCCACGCCCGCATTGTTGCTCGCAATGGTCAGGTTGCGCGCGCCCGTATCGCGCAGCGCCACGATCAGCGCCTCGGGAATTCCGCACAACCCGAACCCGCCAATCGCCAGCAGCATCCCGTCATGCACCAGCCCGTCCAGCGCCGCGCGCGCATCGGGAAATAGCTTGTTCAATCCGCCTGTATCTGTCCTTTGGATATTCATCCCAGGGCCCATCCCGACGTTGCCCATGCCGACGTTTTGAAAGGGCACGGATTTATCCGTGCCAATCAAGCATCTCAAGTTAGGGGCTTTAGCCTCTGAGGGAGGTATTTAGCAATTGAGACAACCACCCCAAGCCGCAATCATGTTAACGCGCCGCCGTCACCTCAGTCGCGGCCCTTCTTCAAACCGTCAAGAACCCGTCGGACCTGCGCTCGCACTCCATTTCACATCCATCCACCCGCAATCTCGACATCCACTCATCCCCATCTGATATAGCTAACAAAACGGCAACTCAGACCTGCGAAAGGTTCCATGCCCTCGCCATCATCTTCTTCGGCACGCCCGGCGCCCGCCCATCCTTCATCCTCCGCCTCGCTCATTCCTTTCGGCGCGGCTACGCTCGCAGTCCTCGCTGCCGTTGCCTGGCTCCTCGCTACCAATCGTCCTGGCGCTCAGTGGGCGCAGGGCTACAACCCCACCGGAACCTGGCAGCTCTCTACGGCCATTGCCGCGCTGCCCATTCTGGTTCTTCTCGGCGCCCTCGCCGTGCTGCGCGTCAAGGCTCACATCGCGGCGCTCGCCGGCCTGCTCACCGCGCTCGCCGTCGCCATCGTCATTTTCCACATGCCGGCGCGCCTGGCCTTCACCGCCGCCAGTTACGGTGCGGGCTACGGCATCTTTCCCATCTGCTGGATCGTCCTTCCCGTCATCTTCCTCTACGACCTCACCGTCCACACCGGCCTCTTCGTCACGCTGCAGCAGAGCCTGGCCAACATCACTCCCGACAGCCGCCTGCAGCTTCTTCTTATCGCCTTCGCGCTCGGCGCATTCTTTGAGGGCACCTGCGGATTCGGCACGCCCGTCGCCGTCTGCGGCGCCATCCTCATCAGCCTCGGCTTCCGCCCGCTGCAGGCTGCCGCACTCACTCTCCTGGCCGACACCGCACCCGTCGCCTTCGGCGGCCTCGGCATCCCCATCGTCGCCCTCCACGGCGTCACCGGCCTCGACACCTTCGCCCTCTCAAAGACCATCGCCGTCCTGCTCGCGCCCTTCTGCGCGCTCATTCCCTTCTGGCTCATCTGGGCCTTCGCCGGCTTCACCGCCATGCTTGAAGTCTGGCCCGCCGCGCTGCTCGCCGGGCTCACCTTCGCCATTGTCCAATGCCTGGTCGGAATCCTCGCCGGCCCTTCGCTCTCTGACATCGCCGCCTCCACCACCACCATCGTCGCCCTGGTCGTCTTCCTTCGCTTCTGGCGACCTCGCCGCATCCTCAGCGCCACCGGCGACGATATTACCCAACTCACCCACCAGCGCTTCGAGCACGATCCCCGCCGCATCTTCCAGGCCTGGCTGCCCTGGCTCGTCCTCAGCCTGCTCGTCTTTGCCTGGGGCATTCCCGCTTTCTCCTCTTGGATGGATGCCCACACCACCATCAAGCTCGCCATCCCCGGCCTCAATCAGATCGTCCAGCGTGTTCCGCCTGTCGTCCTCAAGCCCACCGCCGAAGCCGCCATCTTCACTTTCAACTGGCTCACTGCCACCGGCACCTGTATCTTTATCGCCACCATCCTCGCCGGACTGCTCATGGGACTCGGCCCCCGCTCCCTCGCCTCAGCTTTTCTCCGCACCCTCATCAACATCCGCTTCACCATGATCACCATCGCCGCCATGCTGGCCATCGGATACGTCACCCGTTACTGCGGCCTCGACGCCACGCTCGGCCTCGCCTTTGCCCGCACCGGCGCGCTCTACCCCTTCTTTGGAACCCTCGTGGGCTGGCTCGGCACCGCCTCGACCGGCTCCGACACCTCATCCAATGTGCTGTTTGGAAGCCTGCAAACCATGACCGCCCGTCAGCTCCACATCTCGCCGGTGCTCATGGCCTCGGCCAACACCTCCGGTGGAGTGATGGGCAAAATGGTGGCCGCGCCCAGCATCGTGGTGGCCACCACCGCCACGCAAACCTACGGCCAGGAGGGCACCATCCTGCGTTGGGTTCTGGGGCACAGCCTGGCGCTCGCCGCCCTCGTCGGAATCCTCGTCTACCTCATGGCCTACGTGCCGCCGTTCACCGGGCTCGTCGCCCACTGACGCCATGCCGGCATTCGATCGTGGGTCAGCTTGAAGGGTACGGGCTTTAGCTTGAAGGGTACGGGCTTTAGCCCGTACATGAATCAGGCAAAGCATCTGCGGGCTTTAGCCCCTGAGGGAATGTTCTTCAAACTGGCCAACCGCTCGCTATCGCCAACAGTGTTAGCCTTGATCCGCACCTCATAGGAACCCCGATGCGCATCTGTTTCACGCTCAAAGTCCGCGCCGGCATGCTCGCCGAATACAAGCTCCGCCACGCCTCCGTATGGCCCGAAATGCTCGATGCCCTGCGCGCCACAGGATGGCGTAACTACTCGCTCTTTCTCGCTCCCGACGGCCTGCTCGTCGGCTACCTCGAGGCCGAAGACTTTTCCGCCTGCTGCGCCCGCATGAAGGACTTCCCGGTCAACGCCCGCTGGCAGACTGAGATGGCGCCCTTCTTTGAGAAACTGGCTAACGGTGGCGCGGATGATAATCTGATGCCGCTCGAAGAAGTCTTCCATCTTGACTGATTCGCAGTCTGACCACAACCAAAGCCGCTGTCTTGAAGGGGCACGGCTTCAGCCGCGCCATTAGAACCTTTGCAATGAGCTGGGCTTTAGCCCCAGAGGGAAGTCTTTTGAACACCTCCAACCCATCAGATTTCTGGCTCCACTTGAGATCTTCCAAGGAGAGAATTACCCAATGAGCACGAATCCTCTTCTGCGCCGCGACTTTCTGCGCGTCGGTAGCCTCGGCGTCGCCGGCGCTATCCCAGCCCATGCTCTACTCCAAGAGTCTGCCCCACCGCAGGTGGCCGTCCAAAGCTCCGCCCCACCGCAGGTGGTGCGCGCCTACGGCGCTGCCGGCGACGGCAAGACTCTCGACACCGCGGCCATCAACCGCGCCATCGACGCAGCTGCGGCGGCAGGCGGCGGCCTGGTGCTCTTTCCCGCGGGCGTCTACCTCACCTTCTCCATCCACCTGCGCAGCAACGTGCATCTCCACATCGAGCAGGGCGCCACCATTCTCGCGGCCGAGTCGCCCAAGCCCGGCGACTCGACCGGCTACAACGGCGGCGCCTACGACGCGGCCGAGCCCGTCACCGCGTGGGACCCGTATCAGGACTACGGCCACAACCACTGGCACAACTCGCTTATCTGGGGCGAAGACCTGCACGACGTCTCCATCACCGGCCCTGGCCTCATCTACGGCCGCGGGCTCAGCTACGGCATCAACGGCCCCGCGCGCGGCGACTATCCCATAACCATCGCCGAGCAGGCCGGCGTGGGCAACAAGGCCATCGCCCTCAAGAACTGCCGCAACGTGCTGCTGCGCGACTTCTCAATCCTCAAGGGCGGCCACTTCGGCCTGCTGCTCACAGGCGTCGACAACCTCACCATCGACAACCTCACCATCGACACCGACCGCGACGGCATCGACATCGACTGCTGCCAGAACGTGCGCGTCTCCAACTGCACGGTCAACTCGCCGTGGGACGACGCCATCGTCCCCAAGTCAAGCTACGCGCTCGGCTACCCGCGGCCCACGCGCAACATCACCATCTCTAACTGCTACGTCGCCGGCTGCTTCGAGCTCGGGACTGTTCTCGACGCCACCTTCAAGCGATTCCCCGCCAAGGCCCGCCCTTACGGAACCGGCCGCATCAAGTTCGGCACCGAGTCCAACGGCGGATTCATCAACGTCGCCGTCTCCAACTGCGTCTTCGAGGGCAGCATGGGCTACGCGCTCGAAACCGTCGACGGCGCGCTGCTTGAGGACTTCGCCATCACCAACACAACCATGCGCGACCTCAGTTGCCCGCCGCTCTTCCTGCGCCTCGGCGCGCGCCTGCGCGGGCCTAAAGAGACAACCAAAGTGGGAACCTTCAAGCGCGTGCTCATCAGCAACCTCGAGTGCCACAACGCTCCCGCGCATCAGGGATCGATCATCAGCGGCATTCCCGGCCACGCCATCGAGGACCTCAAGCTCCAAAACATCTATGTCGAGACCGTTGGCGGCGGAACGGCCGACCAGGCCAGGATCAACGTGCCTGAGCTCATCGACGGTTATCCCGATCCAGGCTACTTCGGCGTTACGCCTTCATCGGGATTCTTCCTGCGCCACGTGCGCAACCTTGAGATGAGCCACGTTGAAGTTGCCAACGCCACGCCCGACGCGCGGCCCGCGTTCTACCTGCACGATGTGGAGCGCGCCGACTTCTTCGCCATCACCGCGCCACGCAGCGCCGAGGGCGCTTTTGCGTTGCATGGCGTGAAGGACCTGCGCATCGGCTGGAGCCGCGCGGCAGCTGATACCGTCCTCGCCTCCGCCGACAACAGGCTCATCTGACCTCGTGCGGCACGCTTCCTTTCAAAAAGGGGCGTGGCTTCAGCCGCGCCGAACCGGGCCGTTTTTCCCGAAAAACAAAGAACGCGACGGTTCCTCGAGTCGCAACCGCCAGAGGAGCCGCCTTCCGTTTGGTTGTCAGTTGTGACTAGGCTGACGGAGTATAGTCAGTCACTACCAGCCGCCACTGTATAGGCCCCACGCCGGGCTTGTGTACGTGGTGGTTTTGCGGCGGTAAAGGCTTGTCGTGCGTGTGCACGATCTCATGGCCGCAAGCGTGGCATCTATATATCCCGGACCAACTGCATCGTGTTCCCGGCGCATACAGATTGTCGAACTCTTTGACCGTGTCTGCAGCAAGGTGGAGAAAAGTTGAATACCTGTACAGCGCCATACCGATTGTCCTTTAGGCCTAAGCCTTGGCTGTACTACAATGGCCAAACGGAGGGGCAGCACAGCGAACGCGGCTGTGCCGCCCTCCACTAACTGAACCACCATGGCCTGTAGCGCGTTCCCGCCAAGAGACGAGCGCTACAGGCCTTCGTGCTCGCGCCCGCCGTCGCGGTGGGCGGGACGGCGACGGGCCGAAACCCTCCTGAACATCGCTTCACCTCACTACTGACTTTGTACATGGTTTCGCGCCACCGGTCAATCTATTTTTCAAAACGCGGCGCGACATGTTTGCTTTGCTTTGGAAATGTGCTATCGTTCTATGTGAGGTGAACTAACATGGGACGTGGACCCTCATACCCCTACGTTGGACTTGAAGACGCAATTGGCCTTGCACGGAAGATGTACGACTACACCAAGCGGGCAGCGGCTCCGCTCGACTCAGTTGTCAAGGAAGCATGGAATTACTCGCCGACTAGCAGCAGCGGACAGAAGGTGCTGGCCGCCCTAAAAGCTTATGGACTTGTTGAGGATGCGCAAGAGAAGGGCTCTATTGTGGCCCTAAAGCTGACCCAGCGGGCAATTCATATCCTTCTTGAGGATCAGGACACACCGGAGCGGAGAGGGGAAATCAAGAAGGCCGCACTGTCTCCAAAATGGTACGAATACTGTTGGAAAACATGGGGCAAGGAGATGCCGCCAGCGATGAAGTCCAATCTTCTGATTCATCATGGATTCGTCGATTCAACGATCGAAGGATTTCTGAAGGACTACCGAAAGACAATGGCCTTTGCGGGCCTTCTTGACGACGTGATTTTTAGCAAAACGGAGGAGGAAATAGAAGAAAGCGACACTGGCCCCAAAATTGGCGACTACGTGCAATGGGAACTAAAGGGCATTTTGCAGATGCCGGAGGCCCGCAAGCTCCTTCGAATTGAGACGCATGGCGAGCAAGGCGAATACGGCGTTCTTGAGGGGTACCTGGGCGGGATTCCATACAAGGAGTTGATCCGGGCGGAGCCGCCAGTACAGGAATCGAAGACAAATTTCCAGCCGCCGAACATTTTTCCCCCGCCGCCTATGGGCAACGTCGCACCCGCAATTGTGCCTCCCTCAAGAGGGCAGATAAAGATGGAGACAGAGTCCTTTTCACTGTCAAACGGGCTGTCGGCGCAATTTCAATGGCCAAGTGTGATAAGCGAAGCTGCATTCAAGCGTTTCGAGTACTTCCTCGAAGGTGTGAAGATGAGCGTAAAACAGGCCATTAGCAACGATCCTGGGCCAGAGACAGAGCCGAAAGATGAAAGAGTCCCTTAAGTACGCATTGAGCAACCCGAGAAAAGGCCAGGCCCCGAAGGAGTCAGCAACGAGTGCTGAGGGCGGTTTTGCGCAGGTTGGTTCGCGGCTGCACCGCGTTCTTTGTTTTTCGGGAAAGCGCAAAACAGAATCAAGAAGCAGGTCCTTCGACTCCGGTCGCCGCGGCGACCTTCGCTCAGGAGGGTTCCCAGGGTTTCGCCCTAGGCTAACTTCTTGCGGTCGCCACGGCGACCTTGGGGCGGCGGGCCTGCTCCCTCGCTCCGTCGTTCCCTTGCTCTCTCGCTCCCTTTTTTTCCCCGCCCCTTGCATGCAATTAAGCTTCCCCGGCGCACAATTCTAAATAGGAAGGATTGCGCCACAAAAATGAAGAACATTACCGTTTCAGTGAGCGACAAGGCCTACGCCGCCGCCCGCACCTGGGCTGCTGTCAACTGCACCTCGGTCTCCGCTGCAGTGCAGGCCTATATCGAGATGCTCCCCAAAACGAAAACGACACCCGAGAACCTGGAATTTATCAACCGCGTCCGGCAGCAAGCCCGCGCCCGGGACCGGGCCGCCAAAAACGAAGCCGCAACCCAAATCCCGCAGAGCCCCGCCTCCAAGCCGAGCGCAGCAAGTGTTTTTTCGGCACTAAGGTCTTTTCTTCAAAAGCACGCAGGAACTGTGCAGTAGTGACCCGCCCCAGCAGAATCAACAATATGGCGCAAAATAGTTGTACAGAAACCACGCAGAATCCGTACAGAACCCACGCAGAATCCGCACAAATCAACCCAGCTTCTGTGCAACCGCGCGCCCTGTTCCCTGTTCCCTGTTCCCGGCTCTTAGCCCCTCAGCCAGTCGGAGAGCTTTTGGACTACCACGTCGCGGCCTACGTCGCTGATGGCCTCGGTTAGCGGGAGCTGCTTGGGGCAGGCCTGGACGCAGTTCTGGGCGTATCCGCACTCCTGAATGCCGCCGTCGCCGGCGAGGGCGCGGAGGCGGTCCTCTTTGAAGACCTTGCCGGTGGGGTGGTTGTTGAAGAGCTTGACCTGGGCGATGGTGGCCGCGCCGACGAAGTTGGTAACGTCGTTGAACTGCGGGCAGACTTCCATGCAGCAGGTGCAGGAGATGCAGTTGGAGAGCGGGTAATTGGCCTCCTGCTGCTGGGGGTAGACGCGGGGGCCGGAGCCGAGGTCGTAGGTGCCGTCGACGGGGACCCAGGCCTTGACGCGCATGAGGTTTTCGAACAGGACCGAGCGGTCGACCTGGAGGTCGCGGACGAGGGGGAATTTGGAGAGGGGCTCGACGCGGATGGGCTGCTCGAGATTGTCGACCAGCGCGGAGCAGGCCATGGTGGCCTTGCCGTTGATGAGCATGGCGCAGGAGCCGCAGATTTCCTCGAGGCAGTTCGAATCGTAGGTGATGGGGGTGGTGGGCTTGCCCTCGGCGGTGACCGGGTTGGCGGCGATCTCCATCATGGAGGAGATGACGTTCATGCCGGGACGCCACTCGAGCTCGAACTTCTCCCAGACGGCGGGCGCATCGGGCGCGGCCTGGCGTTTGATTTCAAATGATACGGTGCGAGTTGCCATGAATCCCCTCGGTGGTGGACGGTGAACGGTGGGCGGTGAGCCGTGGGCCGTGAACCGTGATTCGTGATTCGTGATTCGTGAACGGAGATCAGTTTCCCATTCAAATTCCTAAAAGCAACCGCAGATCCTTCCACTTCGCTGTGCTCAGCGTCAGGATGACATTGGCGCGAGCGCCAATGTCACTTCGCGGCGTCGTAGCGGCGCGGCCGTGGCTTGAGGTACTGAATGTCCACGTCCTCGTACTCGAACTTCGGTCCTTCGGTTGCGCCGGTGAAGCTGGCCTTGGTTGTCTTGAGGAACCGCTCGTCGTTGCGCTCGGGAAAATCGGGCTTGTAATGCGCGCCGCGCGACTCGTCGCGGAGAAGCGCCCCGAGCGTAATGGTGCGAGAGAGTTCCAGCATGTTCTTCAACTCGCGCGCGAAGGCAAAACTGGTGTTGGCCCACTGGCTGCGGTCGCTGAGGTTGATGTTTTTGTAGCGGTCGAGCAGCTCGAGGACCTTGTTGTCGGCCAGCCTGAGGCCCTTGTTGTAGCGGGTGACGGTGGCGTGCTCGGTCATGGTTGCGCCCAGCTCGCGCCACAGCTTGAAGGGGTTCTCAGTGCCCTCGCTCTTCATGAGGCTGGCATTGATTTCGGCCTGGCGCTTGAGCTCGGCTGCCGCGCCGCCGTCGCCCTCGGCCGCGGGCAGATTTTGGGCGTAGCGGATGGCGTTGGGCCCGGACTGAAATCCGCCGAAGATGCAGCTGACGAGCGAGTTTGCGCCGAGGCGGTTGGCGCCGTGGTACTGGTACTCGCACTCGCCGGCGGCGAAGATGCCGGGGATGTTGGTCATCTGGTCGAAATCGACCCAGAGGCCGCCCATGGTGTAGTGCATGCCGGGAAAGATCTTCATGGGCTCGTCATGGGGATCGACGCCGACGAATTTCTCGTAGATTTCGAGGATGCCGCCCAGCTTGTGGTCGAGTGTGGCGCGGTCGATGTGGGTGAGGTCGAGGTAGACCATGGGCTGGCCGTCGAGACCCAGGCCCAGCTCGAAAACCACCTTGTGAATGGCGCGGGTTGCAACGTCGCGCGGAACCAGGTTGCCGTACTTGGGGTACCACTCCTCGAGGAAGTAAAGCCGCTCGCTCTCGGGAATCTGCTTGAAGGGCCGGTTGTCGCCGGCAGTGCGCGGAACCCACATGCGTCCGCCTTCGCCGCGCGCCGACTCCGACATGAGCCGCAGCTTGTCTTCACCGGGAATCGCCGTAGGGTGAACCTGGATGAATTCGCCGTTGGCGTAGTAGACGCCCTGCTGGAAGACGGCCGATTGGGCCGAGCCGGTGCAGACCACGGAGTTGGTGCTTTTGCCGAAGATGGCGCCGACGCCGCCGGTGGCGAGGATGACGGCGTCAGCCGGGAAGGCTTTGAGCTCCATGGTGCGCAGGTTCAGGGCGGTGATGCCGCGGGCGATGCCTTGGGAGTCGACGATGGCGGAGAGGAACTCCCATCCCTCGTATTTGTTGACCTGGCCGTCGGCCTCGTAGCGGCGGACCTGCTCGTCGAGCGCATAGAGAAGCTGCTGGCCGGTGGTGGCGCCGGCGAACGCGGTGCGATGGTAGAGCGTGCCGCCGAAACGGCGGAAGTCGAGCAGGCCCTCGGGAGTGCGATTGAAGGGCACGCCCATGCGGTCGAGCAGATCGATGATGGCGGGCGCGGCCTCGCACATGGCCTTGACGGGTGTCTGATTGGCGAGGAAGTCGCCGCCGTAGATGGTGTCGTCGAAGTGCTGGGCGGTGGTATCGCCCTCGCCCTTGAGGTTTTTTGCCGCGTTAATGCCGCCCTGGGCGCAGACCGAATGGGAACGCTTGACGGGGACGATGGAAAAGAGATCGACCTTGCCGCCGGCTTCGGCGATTTTGATGACCGCGGCCAGCCCTGCCAGCCCTCCGCCAACCACGATGATTTTGGGTGATGCCATTTACGAGCTTCCTTTCAAACCGATGCCGCGAAAAACAAGGGACTAAGGGACTGAGGGACTAAGGGACGGAGGAAACGGCGGGCGGTTTTACGTCGGCCGGAGTGTTTGGGTACATGGGTCCGACGAAGGCATAAATGCCGGCCAGGCCCATGGCGCAGAGCAGAACTCCGCCGGCCACGCAGACCCAGCCAAAGCGGCGGCGGGCGGTTTCGCCGGGTGTGATGCCCCACTTGGCGGCGAAGAGCCACACGCCATAAGCAAAGTGCCAGCAGACGCAAATCATGGCGATGGCGTAGACGGCGAGCATCCAGGGATTGGAGAGCTCGACCTGGACCTTATTGAAGGCGGCGAACGGGTGCTCGGGAAGCATGATGCCGGAGAAGCGCTGACGCCAGACGTGCTGAACGATGTAGACGAAGGCGATGAGGCCCGTGTAGCGCTGGGCCAGGTACATCCAGTTGCCGGCCCACGGGTAGTAAACGACGTTGGCCTTGCCGCGCAGCCAGATCCACACGCCGTATGCGCCGTGATAAAGGATGGGCAGGAAGATGAAGACCCACTCGAGCACGCGGACCAGCGGCAGGCTGTTGAGGAAGTGAACCTGCTGACCGTAGGCGATGGGGCCCTTGAGGGCCTCGAAGTTGGAGAGCAAATGCTCAAGCAGGAATGCGCCGATGGGAATGATGCCGAGCAGCGAGTGCAGCTTGCGCCAGATGAAACTGGAACCTTCGGCGGCTCTGAGCGGCTGAACTCCCGAGTGGAGTTGGGGCGCGGCAGACGATGGGGCTGATGCCATGAAAAAATCTGCTCCTAAAGGGCTTGCGGGGTGAAACGTCTTGGATTGAGGGGCCTGTGCGTCTCGCAATTCTTCTTTTTCATTATTCGAGTCCGAAGCAACGATCGTCAACCCGAAGCGGGGTGTTCTTCCCGCATCACGCAGCAGGCGTACCATCGCGGATTTCTTTAAGAATTCGCTGCGCGGCTTCGGCGGCCGCGGCTTCGCCGTCCGGCGAAAGGCTCATGCGGATGGGCTGCTTCGGGTCGATGGTAATGGCGTACAGAATGATTTCGTGATGGCCGCCCTGGATATAGAACATATCGAGCAGGTCTTTCATGCCGACGTCGTGCGCGGTCAGGGTCGGCGGGTAATCGCGAGAAAAACGCGGGGTGGTGCGGGTGACTGTGCCAATCGGATTGCCGTCGTTGGCGGCGTCAATGAGGATGATGCGGTCGGCGTTCTCGAGCGGTTCGAGGAGGGTGAAGCCGCCGGTGCCTCCGTCGAGACATTCCACCTCTGCGGGGAGCGGTTCGTTGGACAGGGCTCTTGCGACATAAACGCCTACGCCTTCGTCTCCCATGAGGACGTTGCCGAGGCCGAGGATGAGCGTTTTTGGGGTGGTGGTCAAGGGTGGTCCTTGTGAGTTCATGAACTCTTGGGGTTCATTCGTTGTTTCGTGCGAAACGAAAGTGCGCAAGAACAACCGCAGATCCTTCGACTCCCTCGCCCGTCTCTTCGTTCCGCGCTCGGTCGCTCAGGATGACATCGCATGAATTGTGGATGCGCGACCTGTGGTCGCGCATCTACAAATTCGTTACGGCCAATTTAGCTTGGTCCACTTCTTCGTGACTTCGGCTGGTTTCTCCTGCAGCCTGCATACGGCTGCAAGTCCCTCCGGAGTTTCGCGGTCGAACTTCCATCCGCCTATGATCGACGAGACCGTGCCGCGGCCCTCGATGTAGTCGTGGTAGAACGACAGGTAGATGTGCACGACGATAAAGGCTACAAAGAACCACATCAACGTGTGGTGCCAGAAGCGCACGCCCATCTCGCCGCCCATGAGCGGAACGACCCAGGTAAACATTCGCGGCAGCGACGAGTTGCTCATGCTGGAGTAGAGCGCGAAGCCGGTGATGGACTGCGCTACGAATGCCAGGAAGGTAAGGAAGTAGATTAAGGCTGCCAAAGCGTTGTGGCCGGTGGAGATCGAGCCGTGCATCTTGACCTGCAGCACGTCGGTCTTGACCACGTCCACAATTTCCTGCCGCTGCTGTTTGGTCAGCGGGAAAAAGTTGTTCCACTTGGCGTACTTGTTGCCGACAAATCCCCAGTAAAGGCGGGCCAGGAAGTTGAAGACATATACGAAGGCCGCGGCGAAGTGGATGAAGCGGACCCATCCGAACCAGTACTGCTGATACGCCTCCGGAGCATTCCCCAGCTTCAATGGGTGCCCTATCAGGAAGCCGGTGACGCAAAGCGTCACGAGCGCCACGGCGTTGATCCAGTGGTAGGCGCGGACCGGCAGTTCCCACACATACACCCTCCGGTACTCGACCGGACCGGAGCCGTTCTCGCGAAAGACATCCCGTACTTTGACGGTTTGTGTACTCATCGTCATCACTCGAAGGAAATCTGGCTGAGGTGCTTGCCCTGCGGATCGTACAGATGGACGGCGCAGGCCAGGCACGGGTCAAAGGAATGGATGGTGCGGATGATCTCAACCGGCTGGTCGATTTTGGCCACCGGCGTGCCGATCAACGACGCCTCAAACGAGGAGTGCTGATTTTTGGCGTCGCGGGGCGAGCCGTTCCACGTGGTCGGAACCACCAACTGGTAGTTGTCGATGGCGCCGTTGTGGATCTTGATCCAGTGGGCCAGCGAACCGCGCGGAGCCTCAACCATGCCCACGCCCTGGCAATCTGCCGGCCAGGTCTTGGGTTCCCACTTCTCGCCGTTATGGGTTGAAACCTCGTTGATCTTCACGCGGCCCATCGAGATCCCCATAGAACTCCTTGAGCCAGACCATGGCCAGCGCAGCATCGATGCCGCGAGCCGCGGTGCGGCCAAGCGTTGAGAAGAGCGCCGCGACGGGGACATTGAGCTTGCCCAGCGTGGCGTTCACCACTTCCTTCACATCCTCGTGGCCCGATGCGTAAGACACCAGCAGGCGCGCCAGCGGACCCACTTCCATGGGGTTGTCTTTCCAGCGCGGTGTCTTGAGGAACGAGTACTTGTCGAAGCCCGCGAGGGTCTCGAAGGGAGGCTTGGGGCCGCTGTAGTTGATGTTGGTTTCGCCGGCCCAGGGATGGATACCCTCGTTGTTGCCGCCGTCGTAGTCGTACCAGGAGTGCGCGATGTACTCCTTGATCTCCTGCGAGTCCTTGGCGTTGACCGGGTAGACCGTGGAAAGGTCGCGGTTGAGCACGGCGCCGCGAGCGTACTTGAACGACTCGGGATGGTTGTAGCCCTTGGTGGGAAACTCGCCGTAGCTGAGGTAGTTGTGCAGGCCGCCGCCGTAGTTGGCCCAATCCTTGTAGAAGGAGGCAACGGCGAGCAGGTCGGGAATGTAGACTTGGTTGATGAATTCGTCGGCCTTGGCGATCTGCTGGGCGACGAGATTGAGGCGCTCGCCGTTGATGGCGGCAACCTCGTTAATGTTGATGGAGCAGGGCACGCCGCCGACCAGGTAATTCGGGTGCGGGTTCTTGCCGCCGAAGACCGCGTGGATCTTGACGATCTCCTTCTGCCATTCGAGGGCGTCGAGATAGTGCGCGACGCCGATGAGGTTGACCTCGGGCGGGAGCTTGTAGGCCGGGTGGCCCCAGTAGCCGTTGGCAAAGATGCCCAGACCGCTGGCCGCGAAGGCCTTGATCTTGTTCTGCACATCGGTGAAGTAGGCCGGCGTGTTCTTATCCCACTGGGAGAACGACTGCGCCAGCTCGGCAGCCTTTTGGGGGTCGGCCTTGAGGGCGTTGACGATGTCGACCCAGTCGAGGGCGTGCAGGTGATAGAAGTGGATGACGTGATCCTGCACGTACTGCGTGGTCAACATGATATTGCGGATGAGTTCGGCGGTCGGGGGCACCGCGACGCCGAGCGCATCTTCGACAGAGCGCACACTGGCCAGGGCGTGAACCGTTGTGCACACTCCGCAAACGCGCTCGGTGATGGCCCAGGCGTCGCGGGGATCGCGGCCTATCAGGATCTTTTCCAGGCCGCGGACCATCGTTCCGGAACTAAATGCATCGGTGATGACGCCGTTCTCTACCACCGCTTCGACCCGCAGGTGGCCTTCAATGCGAGTTATGGGATCGACGACAATGCGTGTTGCTGCCATGACTGATTACGACTCCTTCTGATCTTTGCTGGTAACTTCGGCCTGGTCTTCGGCATGGACTTCGGCGATGACCGCTCGCTTGCGAATGCTGGTGACAATGGCATGAGCCGCAACTCCGGCCACCGTTGCCACGCCAACCGCGGTACCAACGGTGTCGGCCGTGCTCTCAATGCCGAATCCCGGGAACGAGCTGAGGTGCTGGTAGAACGGCCCGTTATCCCAGAAGCCGGCTTCGCTGCATCCGATGCACCCGTGACCCGACTGGATGGGATAGCTGGTGCCTTCGTTCCAGCGCACTACCGAGCAGGCGTTGTAGGTGACCGGTCCTTTGCAGCCCATCTTGTAGAGGCAATAGCCCTTGCGCGCGTTTTCGTCATCCCACGACTCGACGAAGAGTCCAGCATCGTAGTTGGGGCGGCGATAGCAGGTGTCGTGGACGCGGCGGCCGTAGAACTCCTTGGGGCGGCCGAGCGAGTCGAGCGCGGGAACCTCGCCAAGCACCAGAAGGTGCGTAACAATGGCCATCATCACGTCGGCGATGGGCGGGCAGCCGGGAACGTTGATGACCGGCTTGTCGACCAGCTTGGAGATGGGAGTTGCGCCGGTCGGGTTGGGCTTGGCAGCCTGCACGCAACCGTTTGAAGCGCAGCTGCCCCAGGCAACGATGGCGGCTGCATCTTTGGCGACGGTTTGCAGAATCTGCTCGGCCGTCTTGCCGCCAACCATGCAGTACACGCCGCCGTCCTTGGTGGGCACGGCGCCCTCAACCAGGACAATATATTTGCCCTTGTTGTTGGCGATGGTGTCGTTCAGGCTCTTCTCAGCCTGGAAGCCGGATGCGGCCATGAGCGTCTCAGTGTAGTTGAGCGAGAGGACGTCGAGCAGCGCATCGACCACGATCGGGTGCGACGCGCGGATGAACGACTCGCTGCAGCAGGTGCACTCCTGGAAGTGCATCCAGACGACGGCCGGTTTTTCTTTTTTCTCGAAGGCCTGAGCCACCTGTGCGGCCCCGGTTTTGCCTAACCCGGCCGCTGCCGCGGCCGTGGCGCAGAAGCGCAGAAAGTCTCTGCGGCTGTATCCCTTTTGCTGCATCGAATGCCAAACAGACTGCCCCATGCGTACCTCGCTGGATGAGAAACTGCTGAAATGTGATTTGGATTGCTACTCTAGGTGAGCTTCATCACATTTATGATTAATCAATTGGGAAAATACCGGCCCCAAAAGACAACTCGCTGTGCGCTTCATCACATATGCGGGGGCAGTCTTAAATTTCTTGTGATGGAAGAATTCAGGAGCGGGGGATTTCGAGCGCCCCGGTGAGGCTTGCAACCCGTTCAACCGCGTGGCTTTTGCACCATGATTCGAGGCCCTTGGCAAGGCGCTCGGCGGCGCGGGGATCGGCGTAGCTGGCGGTGCCAATTTGTACAGCGGTTGCGCCAGCCAGCAGGAATTCGACCGCGTCTTCAGCGGTGATGATGCCGCCCATGCCGACGATGGGGATCTTGACCGACTTCGCCGTCTCGTACACCATGCGCAATGCGATGGGCTTGATGGTCGCCCTGGATGCAGAACATGTCGAGCAGGGCTGAAATCTATCTAAGGAGAAATGCTTAGCTTTCTATCTTCTTGATGTACAGCCACAGCCCAATCAGCATAGTCGCGATGGCGATGAGACATACGCCGAGCCCAATACGGCGATGGTTGCGCTCGACCATCGCGTCCTCGCCGGCCTTCAGGTTGGCGGCGGCAATTTTCATGCCGAGTTGAACATCGTGATCGACGAGGTCGGGCCGGAAGGTATGAATTGTGACGCGGGCCTCGGTGAGCTCATCGCTCGCCTGACCCTGGCTGAGGCGAGCCTCGCTGACTTCCATGCCGGAGGACTCCGCGAGACGGAGAGACTGGTCGGCGTCCTGGATGGCATGGTCCAGTTGAGTGAGATCCGCCAGGATGGATGCTCGGTCGCGATCACAGTGGTCGCCCCGCGCATGACAGGTCAGGCAGACGCCGGCGGGCCCGGTGCTCAGCATCGCATCCGAAGGCTTGTGGATGCCGTGATTGCTGTGGCAGACGACGCAGCCGGGAAGACCCTTGTCCTGAAAAGCCTTGAGGTGCGAACTTTTTTCGTACATCTGGGCCTGGAACACGTGACAGGTCGCGCAGACGTTCTGAATCTTGTCGACGCCGGGCGGCACAGCGCCATGGTTTCCATGACAGGTGGTGCAGGTGGGCGCGCTCAGATC
Source organism: uncultured Acidobacteriaceae bacterium (assembly GCA_963808695.1). Lineage (GTDB taxonomy): Bacteria > Acidobacteriota > Terriglobia > Terriglobales > Acidobacteriaceae > Telmatobacter. The sequence goes on along the minus strand of CAWEHF010000001.1, from coordinate 38,806 downwards.
GCCTTGCACCACCATCGCGTCGTAGTGGACGCTGGTCTTGTATTTCGCGAACTGATCGGTGGGAATCCCGTAGGGCTTCATATAATTCGCGTCGGAGTGACAGCGCGAACAGGTCGTGGCCACGTTGACGGGGTTCACCGTGGAACGCGGGTCGGTGGGCGGCCGGATATCGTGGACGCTGTGACAATCGATGCAGACGGCGACCTTGGTGTCCCCAGCCGCCAGGCGCTTGCCGTGCACGCTGGTATGGTACTGGTCCAACTGGTCGGTGCGCAGGCTGGGGTTGAACTGGCGGATATAGGCCGGGTTCGAATGGCAACTTCCACACAACTGCGGGATCTGCATGCGATCGATCTTGCCCTTAAAGCCGGCCTTGCGGCCCATGGCCTGGTCTGGATCGACGTTGGACGCGTCGCCTCCGTGACAACTGGTGCAGGTCAAGCCCTTTTGCGAGTGTATGTCCTGGCTGAACTTCTCCTGGGTAATTCCCGTGGGCTCAGGCAGCGCGGAGTGACAATCCACGCAGGAGTTCGTAGTTTGCCCATAACTCAGGCACGCTCCGAGCACGAGGTACGCGGCCAGCCCGGCATAGCGGGCGGCAATGAAGGGCCGGAGCTTAACTAGCAAGGAAGCCATAGACACTCATACCTATCACGTACATAAGAGCAAAGATTGAAAGGCCGGTGATCCACGTTTTCATGCGTGAGGGTTGGTCGCTCTCGAAAAAAGGCAGCAGAAGCCACAACAAGCCGATCAGTCCGAAAGCAAGTACGGCCAGAACCTCCCCGTCAATGAACCACACTTTGGACGGGATCAGCTTGAGCGTCTGGAACATGAAGAGGAAGTACCACTCGGGTTTGATTCCCGCAGGGGCAGACATAAATGGATCTGCCTTGACGCCCAGGTTCCAGGGAAAGATTGCCGCCAACGCGCCCAGCACTCCCATGGCCGCATACCAAGCCATCAATTCCCGCAGCAGGAAGTTGGGAAAGAATTTCATTTCCCGCCGCGCGAAAGGATTGGCGGTCCACTGAACTTCCAGTTTCGGGGGAACGCTCATACCCTGGCGTTGAACCAGGAACAGGTGCACCGCGATCAGCACGGTTACCAATCCGGGTAAAACGGCAACATGGAATCCAAAGAATCTGGTCAGCGTGGCTCCAGTGACCTCTTCACCACCGCGCAGGAAGATCATGATGGGCTTGCCAACGATCGGAACCTGCCCGGCGATCTCGGTGCCGACCTTGGTCGCGAAGAAGGCCAGCGTGTTCCAGGGCAGCAGATACCCGCTGAACCCAAATCCCATGACAAGAAACATAAGTAGCATGCCGCTGACCCATGTCAGCTCTCTAGGTTTGCGGTAGGCCTTGAGAAACAGCACGCTGAACATGTGCACAAAGGCCGTGAAAATCATGAGATTGGCCGCCCATGCGTGGACGGAACGAATCAGCCAGCCAAACTGCACCCTGGTCGTGATGTACTGGACGCTCTCGTAGGCTTCGTTGGCGCCCGGACGGTAATAGAGGAGCAGCAAGATCCCGGTAAGCACCTGGACGATGAACAGGAAAAGGGTAATGCCACCGAAAAAATACCAGTAGGACAGGCGATGCGTGGGGACGGTCTTATGGCGGAACGGGGCTATGAGCCCGTCCAAATTAAGTCGTTCATCGAGCCAGTGCATGAGCGCGGCGAACATGGTCACGCCTCCCGCTTGCGGCTGACGACAATCTCGTCCCCGCGCTCGTGGACATCAAACACAGTGAGCGGTCTGGGTGGCGGCCCCGAAACGTTGCGGCCATTGAGATCGTAGATTCCGTTGTGGCATGCACACCAGATCTCGCGCAGATCGCCGCGATACTGCACCGTGCAGCCGAGGTGGGTACAGGTTGCGGAGACAGCGCGATAGGTGCCGTCGCTGGTCAAGATCAAGAGGCCTGGACGGCTGCCGAAGCGGAAGATCTTGCCGCTATTCGGCTTCAGATCCCCGGTCTTAGCGGCTACCACCTCGTCCCCGCCAAGATCGACCACCGGCGGAGGGACGAAATAGCGCAGCACTGGATAGATAAAGGAAGCAAATGTTGCCAGCAAGCCTCCACCCAGGAAGATTCCAATGATGCCGCGGCGCACAGGTTGGGGATTGGAAAGTTGTTCACCGCTCATTCCCTGCACCCCCTGCCGCAGGCGCCTCTCAGGATCAGAATCGTAAGCTCCATCGCCGACTCCTCTGAGTCACGCAGAACGCACCTCCACCGCATGTTGCATTTCGCGCAGCCACATGGTCTGAAACAGATGCAGGCGATGCCCAATGACCGCGGCCAGGTTTTGCGTGATTTGATACCCTGCCGCTGGATTGGCGGCAAAATACTCCTGTAATGCCCGCCGTGGAATCGCGATCACTTCTGCTTCAACGGGGGCGGTGGCCGTGAGGGTAAACAGATAAGGCGGAATAAGGGCCGACCAGCCGACAGTCTGACCGGCGGAAACTTCTTCCGTAAGGACGTTCTCATCGTGGCCCCGGACCTGCATCGGCAAGGAAAGCCGGATGCAGCCGCGCATGGTCAGGAACAGGCAATCGGCCGGCTCTCCCAACCGGAACAGCGCAGTTCCACTGGGTACAACGAGCCTGCTGCCGAGCTCCAGAACCTGCTCGACTTCGGCGGGGGCGATACCGCTCAGCAGTTCGAATGTCATGCGCCCCTCTCAGTTCACAAATGTTGAGGCTGTCTTGCTGCGCAACAAGGCTTCCGAGGGAAATCCGATGAACGATTCCGCGACAGCGTGCTCGAGCCGCACATGATTCTCAATTTGCAGTAGCAGGAGCTCAATGGGAACCTGCGCATGCGGCGCCTCCGCCGGAATAGCGACACGATTCGGGATAAAGCGGACCGAGCTGGCCGCTTCCACCGCCGGAAGTTCAGGCCGCATGGCCGGTTGGGACGTCTCAGAACGCGTGGCCGCGCGAAACGCGACAGCTACCACTGCCATTGCAAATACACTTACACACAAACCCATCAAGAGCATTTCCATGGCAAGAACTCTCCTTCCGTGTCTCTTATTGCACTGGGCGCCTATACAACCCAATCGTCTTCGGCACAGGTTACCAAATGGAATGATCCATGCATAGCTCGCCCTACAGTGCTGGCATCGGTGAAAGCCCCTGAGGCGGCCGCAAATTTGCGAAGGCCCCTTGGGCCCAGCGATGGATACCAGCGAAAGTACACACTGGAAACACAGCTCGCTGTGAGCTACGTCACAGTTGGTTCAAGTCTCACGTTTCGCGTTGCGCGGCTATCTGGTGTCATGGATCACAGAAACCCTCGCAGACACGGCTGCGACGCCCCGCAGGAGCTGAATGGAGGAGCAAAAAAGAGGATTCTGGGTAGTTTCCGACGTTTGGAGGCCGCTTCAGCCGCGCGGAATCTCCAGCCCTCCGGTCAGGCTCGATATCCGCTCCACCTGGTGACTTTTGCACCAGGATTCGAGGCCCTTGGCAAGGCGCTCGGCGGCGCGGGGATCGGCGTAGCTGGCGGTGCCGACTTGTACGGCGGTTGCGCCGGCCAGCAGGAATTCGACCGCGTCTTCAGGGGTGATGATGCCGCCCATGCCGACGATGGGGATCTTGACCGACTTCGCCGTCTCGTACACCAGGCGCAGCGCAATGGGCTTGATGGCCGGTCCGGAGAGGCCGCCGGTGACGTTGCTGAGGCGCGGTTGACGGGTCTCAGCGTCGATGGCCATGCCGAGAAAGGTGTTCACCAGGCTGACGACGTCGGCGCCCGCGTTGGCGGCGATCTGAGCCATGTGCGCCACCGACGTAACGTTGGGCGAAAGCTTGACGATGAGGGGACGCGTTGAGGCGGCTTTGGCGCGGCCGACGAGATATTCGAGCGAGCCGGCATCAGTGCCGAAGGTCATTCCGCCAGCGTGAACGTTGGGGCAGGAAACGTTGAGCTCGTATGCGGCAATGCCTTCAGCGTCGTTGAGGCGCGCGATGACCTCAAGATAGTCGCCGACCGTGTAGCCGAAGACGTTGACGATGACTTTGCACTGGGGGTAGCGCTTCATCGGCGGGAGTTTTTTCTGGATGTATTCAACCACGCCGACGTTCTGCAGTCCGATGGCGTTCAACATGCCGGCCGCGGTTTGGATAATGCGCGGCGGGGCGTTGCCGGCCATGGGTTCGAGCGAGATGCCCTTGGTGACAAAGGCGCCCAGGCGGTCGAGCGAGACGATCTCTTCGAATTCGATGCCGTAGCCGAAGGTGCCGCTGGCGGCGATGACCGGGTTGACCAGTTCAATACCGGCCAACGAAACTCTCATGTCGGGTTTCACGCGCGGGCGCCTTTCGGGACTGCAGTCGAACTCTTAAACATGATAATTGGCTGCGGGCCGACGCTATCCCAGGTCTCAAAAATCGGGCACCCTCTGTTCTTGCGCGGTTGAGACTGGTTGGTCGAGGTTCGTGCTATCCCAGGTCTCAAAATCGAGACCTGGGGCACCCTCTTTTCTTGCTTGGTTGAGGACCCTCCGGGGCTAACGAACACTCGGGTTCAATGGCAAAAAGTCATCGAGTCAGATCGCGGTTTTTTTCGCTTCAGACGGCGACCGGCTCCTCGGCATGCGAGGGTTCGGGATGGAGGTCGAAGGGGACGTGGTCGTGTTTGCAGATGGCCTTGATGGCAGGCCGTGCGGTCATTGGACCGCATGGCAATCCGCCGCCCGGCATTACCCACTGGCCGACCATGATGAAACGGTCGAGACCGGGAAGCGTGTTGGGCAGGGAACGGAAACCCGATCCGGGCTCGGGCAGCCAGCCCTCCATGGTCCCCTGCCAGTTACCGGTGTAGCGAAAGACCGAAGCCGGAGTGGAGACATCGACGGTCTCGATGGCTGCGCGCAGGCCGGGGATCCGTTTTTCGAGCACTCCGATGACCGTGTCTGCGACGCGCTTCTTCTCCCGGTGATACGTGGCGAGATTGTTGGCGCGCAGTTCAGCCCAATATTTGAAGTTGCGCGTGGGCAGAAGACAGGTAACGGCCGTTTTTCCCTTCGGGGAAAAGGTGGGGTCGAAGTGGAAGATGCGGAACCCGACATTGTCGAGGTCGGTCTCGGGATCGACCGTAATCGGCGTGGAGAGAATCCGAGTGACCATTGGGGGCTGATCGTGAAGGTCGAGCCCCACGCCGAGCGAGACTTGCAGATACGAGGCGAAGAGCTCGTTTTCGTCGTACATTTTGCGCGTCGCGTCGTCGATGTACTTGCCGTCGAGCAAATCGAAGAGCGTCGCGTGGCCGTCGGCCGCGGAGACCACCCAATCGGCCAGCACAGTTTCGCCATTGGCCAGCTCGACTCCGATGGCGTGGTCGCCTTCGACCAGAATGCACGCCGCCTTCGCTTTGAAACGGACTTTTCCGTCCAGGCTTGCGATCTTTTCTTCAATCAGGCGGATGAGGGCCTGCGCTCCGCCGATGCAGTACCCGGCGTTGCCGGCATTCATCCAGGACAAAGAAATAATCAACGCGAGCGCCGGCATTTTTCCTATGTCGCCGGTCGAGAAGAATCTTTTGAGGAGCGGATCGGAGAAGCGTTTGCCGTATTCCTTGCCGCTGATCTTGGAGAGCCTGCTGAAAACCGGAAAAACGGGCAGATCGCGGAGCATATTGAGCCAGTTGCCGGCGAAACCGCCGGAGGGGTCAAGCATCCTGAATTTGCCAAGAACCTGCATGGAGTGAATCAGATCGTGGATGGCGGGCGCATCCTGGGGAGCGCGGCGCAGCAGTTCGGCCTCAAGACGGTCGAGGTTGGTGAAAACAGTAAGGCTGTCGCCGCTCTCGGTTTCGATGCGCACAAACTCTTCGGGATCGATGAAGGTCAACTTGTCGATATCGCAGACTTGCTGCCATAACGCGTGAAAATCGGACCCCGGCTTGGAGCCAACCAGCCAGTGCAGGCAGGTTTCGAAGGTGTACTCGCCACGGCGCCAGCTCATGGCCAGTCCGCCGGCCATGTCGTGCATCTCCAGCACCTCGACCTCGTACCCGCACTTGAGCGCGTACACTGCGGCGCAAAGGCCGGCGATACCGCCGCCGACAATCACAATCTTGCGTCCATGCTGGTTCATGAGGAGGCGAACCCCATTTCTGAGAGCCGCGGGCCCGGGCGCAGTTGCACGGAGAGAAGAACCATTGCGGCAGGGGCCTGAAAATTGCACGAGGAGAGGATGGATACAAGAATCAAGCCGTGAACCGGGCCCGCGGTTCCGCAATGATGATGGCTTTGAAGGCCGGGGAAAAGCGGTGACAAGAGTCACCGGGCGGGGTGACGGTTACAGCTTGACAATATATCTGGAAGATGTATCTTTTAGATATGTCCAACCTCAACCCCACCTCGTATGCGCTCCTGGGCCTGCTCTCCGTCGCGCCTGATCTCTCGGGATACGACATGCGCAAGGGCATCCAGAGCAGCATCGGGTACTTTTGGGGCGAGAGCTACGGCCAAATTTATCCGGCGCTCAAGCGGCTGAGCGCGGAAGGCCTGATTGCGCCCTCGAAGTCAAGTTCGAATGGTCGCGTGCGCCAGACCTACGTTTTGACCGATGCCGGGCGCACGGCACTGCGTGAATGGCTTGCATTGCCTTTTCACAACGATCCCCCGCGCAATGAATTTCTGCTCAAGCTCTTCTTCAGCCGTGAAGCAGGCCCTAGCGTGGCCGCAGCGCACGTGCGCGATGTGAACGAACGCAACCGGCGCATGCTTGAGGTGGTAAGGCAGATCGAGGCCAGCGTGCCCGCGGAGCAGGCCGCGAATCCTCACCTGCCCTACTGGATGCTGACGTTGAGCCTGGGAAAGGAACTGACTCGTGCGGCGCTGGAGTGGGGCGAAAAGGCCCTGGCCGCGCTCGCAACCTGGGAAACAGCTGCCGCGGAAATATCGCGACCGACTGCGACGCGCGCCCAACCACATGCTACGCGCACTCAACCGAATACAAAGCGGATGAGGAAAACATTCGTCACTTCCTGCAAGCAAGTCCACGTTAAACGCGGCGACACAAAGTCAGAAAAAAAGGTCGCAAGATGAGCACAATTTCCAGTTCCCTTCGCCGGAAGCAGATTGCCTCCTGGGTAGTCGTCTCGATTTTCGTTCTCGGTTTCTTTATCACGCCGGTGGGCGTATGGACCGGTCCGGTGCTGGGCGCGTGGTTTGTGGGAACGCAGCGCGTGTGGCGTGGATTCGTGTTGATGGTGGGGTTGGCGGTGTTGTTCGGCATGCCGCACTTACTGCATGGCGCGCTGTACAGCGACTCCAGTTCCCTGCTCGCGTTTCTGGGTTGGAGCCTGGCAGCCATGGTGCTGAGCACCCTCCCTTTTACTTTTCACCGCATGGTGAGTCCTCGGTTGCCGGGAACGTTTTCAACCCTTCATTTGCCCTTATTCGGAGTGGTTATCGCGGCGATTGCGGGCGCGTGGTTGCCGGCCGGCTACGCGATTGGGCACGATGAGAGCCTCCCGCTCCAGAACGTCAACTTGGTTTTTGGAAGCAGCGCGCCGGTGTTCCTCACATATTGGTTTGCGGCAACGCTGGTGTGGGCGTGGAACCAGAAGTTTCGGCTGGCCAGGATTCGCGTGGGCGCGAGCATTTTTGCGGGCGTGTGCGTTTTGGTGGCGGGATTCGCGTTGCTTCGGCCGGTGAGCGGCGCCGCGCAGCCGGCGATGCTGCCGGGGATGAGTTTCACCTGGATCTGCCTTGCTGCGGCGACGCTATTGAGTGGCTGGGCGCTCTGGCTTGGCTTTAAGGATCGTGGCTGGGAATGCCGGCCTGAAACACTACGCACGTTACAAAGCCCGGCGACGGGAGAGGCGTTGCAGCTCGCGGGCCACGGCCGCAGCCAGGCGCTGATCACGCGAGCCGGCGAGCGGTTTCCCATTCGCAACGGCATTCCCGACATGCGGCGTCCCGGCGATCTGACCGGAGCGAATAAAAAATACAATCACCTTTACGAAACCATTGGCGGCTTTTACGACGATATACAGCGCGTGGTGAGCGCGTGCAGCGCCATGGACCGGGACGCGTACGTGATGAGTTACATGGGACCGCTCGAAGTGAAGGCGGGAGACTCGGTGCTGGAAACTTCGGTGGGTACGGGTCTCAACTTCAAATATCTGCCAGCAGGCGTATCGCTCACGGGCATCGATCTCTCGCCGGAGATGCTGATGAATTGCCAGGCCAATCTGCGCCGCTGGCAGTTCAATGCCGATCTGTTTTTGGGCAATGCCGAGAGCCTGCCCTTCACTGACGAGAGCTTCGACGTGGTGTTTCACGTAGGCGGCATCAACTTTTTCAACGATCGCGCCAAGGCTATCGCCGAGATGATTCGCGTGGCCAAGCCGGGATCGAAGATCCTGATTGCCGATGAGACCGAGGAGCACGTGAAGGCGATGTATGAGAGCGGCCCCATTACTGGCCGCTACTTTAAAAACCGCAAAGAGGCCGTGACTGCGCCGGTTGACCTCGTCCCGCCGGAGATGCTGGAGATTCATCTTGAGCTTTTGAAACCCGCGGGGAAGAACAGGTTTTATGCGCTGACGTTTCGGAAGCCGGGGCTAAGCGATGAACCGGTAAAGCCTGAGACGGAAGCCGTTGGGATGGGTCGCCAGGGCGGTGAATCCGCAGTTCGATGAAAAACAACCGCATATCCCTCGACTGCGCTCGGGATGACAGTGATCTGGTGAGGTTCGTGCTATCCCACCCTAGCGACAAAAACAAAGACGTCGCGAGGGTGGGGCACCCATTTTCGTGCAGGTCCTAGCTAGGCGGTAACCGGCTCACTGGAATCCACCTTGACCGGGGTGAGCCAGCCGAAGCGGTCGGGCTTAAGGCCGTTGGCAATGCCGAAGAACTCGTCGGCGATTTTCCTGGTGATTTCGCCCGTTTTGCCGTCGCCGATGACGATGCGATCGATGGAGCGGATGGGCGAAACTTCGGCTGCCGTGCCGGTGAAGAAGACCTCGTCGGCAATGTAGAGCAGTTCGCGCGGAATGGACTGCTCAGTGACAGTGAGGCCCAGGTGGCGGGCGATGGTGAGCACGCTGTCGCGAGTGATGCCGGAGAGCGCGGAGTTGGCGAGCGGCGGCGTAAACAACACGCCGTTGCGGACGACGAAGATGTTCTCGCCCGAACCCTCGCTCACCAGGCCGTTGACGTCGAGCCCGATGCCCTCATGGTAGCCGTTCACCTCGGCTTCCATTTTGATGAGCTGCGAGTTCATGTAGTTGGCGCCTGCCTTGGCCAGCGCCGGCATGGTGTTGGGCGCCAGGCGGTTCCAGCTTGAGATGCAGACGTCCGCGCCGCCGTGGCCGGCAATGTACTTGCCCCACGGGTAATTGGCGATATAAACCTCAATGGGCGAGCGCAGGGGGTTGACGCCGATTTCGCCGTAGCCGCGCAGCACGATGGGGCGGATGTAGCAGGGCGCGACGCCGTTGGCTTCAATGGTATCGACGACCGCGGCGCAAAGCTCTTCGAGCGTAAAAGGGATCTCCATGCGGTAGATCTTGGCCGAGTCGATGAGCCGCTGCATGTGCTCGGGAAGGCGGAAAACCGCCGAGCCCTGCGGTTGCCCGTAGCAGCGGATCCCCTCAAAGACGCTGGAGCCGTAATGGATCACGTGGCTCATCACGTGGATTTTGGCCTGGTCCCAGGGGATGAGGGTGCCGTTATGCCAGATTTTCTCGGTGGGTTGGATGGGCATTGGGGTTCAAAAAACTCCTTCGTATGCGCAGCACGCACACACCGTAAGGGTATCGCGAATCGGAGTTGCCTGTCACGAATGGTTTCTGCCGGCGGCCGGCGGGTTCCCGGATTGATACGTGGACGGGGCGACAACCTGGAGTTCGGGGTCCGGTGGAATGGCTGCGGGTCGGGACAGGTTGCGGAAAAAGGCTCGTGACCGAAGTTAGATCGCAAGAAACATCCCTCAGGGGCTAAAGCCCCGGACTCATTTCATGGGCTTTGTCGGCATCAGGGCTGAAGCCCTGACCTACCAGCCGTGCCCTTGTTACAAAACGGCCCCAACATGAGTTTTTCCGCAGCCTGTGGAGACCGGCGCTACGATTTGCGGGGCTTCACCGGCAGTACGATTCTCGGGCACCTACTGGGATTTCTGGGCGAACAGGTTGTCGAGGTTGTAGGAGATGCCGATGGTGCCTTTGACGTCGGTTTCTTTGATCAGGGTGGTGCGATTGCTGCCGGTAAACGACACGGGAAAGGAGATGCCCGAGGTGCCCGCGGCGAAGGTCCACTTGGCCTGTCCGAGAACGATGTTGCCGGTGTTAGTGACGGCGACCCCGTTGACAGTCACCTTCTGGCCCAACGGCTCCTGGAGAAGATTCTGGTAGAGCGCGGAGAGGGAGACCGTGGATTTGGCGAATCCCGCCAGCGCCGGGACGGGAATGTCGAGCTCGGTGGTGAGCTTGAAATCGCGAACCGGAGTGAGATTCAACTGGGAAGATGCGTTGGTGTAGAGGGTGACGCTGGCGTTGGCAGTGAGTTGAAATTCTGACTTGGTTTTGGTAAGGGAGCGCTGGTAGATGAAATTGAAGTTGGAGAGATTGGGAGCGGTGGCGCCGATGGCGTAGGTCTGGGTGGTGGATTTGGGGAGTTGAACCGAACCCTGGTTGGTGAAGGTGTATTCGAAGCTGAAGACGGGCGAGTTGTCGATGTCGTCGATGACTTCTTGTTTGGATTTGGCGTATTGGGTGTAGACCTTGCTAAGGCTCGTGGCGAGGACCTTGAGCTGCGGGTCAGACGTTATGAGCGGGCAAATGGAGTTGTCGTACTCGTCTGCCGCTTTTTGGAGAGCCGTGGCCTCTTCGGATTTCTTGTCCGCGTCTGAATTCTTCGAGTCGTTCAGGTATCTGACAAGCGCTTGGAGAATTGTGTTCTCCGAAGCAGCCCACTGACGGTAGATGTCAGCATGCTTCGTGAGCAGCTCGTAATCGAATTGCTGGCCGGGTTGCGGAACATTGGGACCGTTGATGACCTTGTTCTTCCATTCGTTCTGCCACCGACTGTCGCGCGGGTCGCGGTGGTTATAGAGATCGATGTGCGCGGTAGCGCTGTTGAATCCACTTGAGTTGATTGATGTTGAGGAGGACGAGCTGCTTGTGCCCGTGTTGAAGCCGATGGAGAATGAAGCCTTTTCAACGGCAGCCAACATGGGGCGATGAGGCCACGCATCGTAGCTCGCCTGGAAGTTCTTTTTGTCTACGGCCTTAATGATGTTGGTGACGTTGCCCTTGAAGGTGGAGACGCTGCCGCTGGTGGACTCGGTGAGGCCGCCGTACTCTTCGGCAAGGCCGAGCAGCCAGGGAACACTGCCTTTGCTGGCGACAGAGGTCGAGCCCGATGCGCCGGAGGGGGCGGTCGTTTGTTGGTCGGTTCTCTTCTCAGCGATGGACGCGGTAGAGGCCAACCGTCAGATAGCCTTCATGTCCCCCGAAGGCGAAGTGATGCGTGATGGCCGAACGCTCATTCTGGAGCCGGTGGCGATTCGCCGCGGGCGGACCCAGGATGTTAGCTGTAGATCCTGGCGCCTCCTCTTCCAGCTTGGTTCGATCGTCAGCGGGGACGGAGTCAGACGATTGCGAACTTTCTCTGCTGAACTCTCGGGGCGTCGGTTCTAAGGTTTTCATCTCTCGCCTCCTGTGGCTGCCTGGGGGGAATTGCGCCGTCCGCCCCTCCGCGTTATTGAGGGGTTTGTACCCCCGGACAGAAATCCGGTCAAATGAGCCGGAAGGCGCTCGGTTGGAATTTGAGACGGCTTCAGAACAACGAGCCCTGAACAGGCGTGACAGGAGTCTGATCCACTGGTCGAGCAGTAATTCGGGGTTCCTGATCCCGCTCCACCAACGGCGTCCTGTACTTGTTTTCCAATTGCCTGAGCAGCGCAAGATCGGTTGCCTGCTGCTCTTCCGCCAGACGCAGTTCATACCGAGCAAGGTAGTTGCGGTTGTTAATTTCTCGCTGAATCGCCCTCTCGACATCGGAAAACGTGTATTCCGGATCTCCGTAGCAGGGGAATCGTAGTGTGTGTTTCAGGAACTGCACCTGAGCGGCAAGAGATGAAAACCACTCCTCGTAGAATTGAGTACGGTTGTAATGAGCAATATGGCCGAAGCACATGGAAATACGGTTATAGAGGCTCTTTGTAAAGAGCGCCGACGCCCACTCCGCTTCGATAAAGCGCAGCAAGGTATTTCCGAACTCCGTCTTGTCCGCAGCGGTTGAAAACTTCGTAGCTTTGAAATCCGATGGGAGAAATGGCCCTTTGGGCATGGTAATCTCCACGCAAAAGAAAAGGGCCAGCCGCAGCCGACCCTCTTCGTTGCCTTGGTTGAGACCGTAACGGCCTCGCTGGAACATTCTCCCAAGAGATACGCTATCACTCGCACCCGCTGAAGACCAGCGGTTCCAGGGAGATTGATGGCTCTGTCGCCGTCACGCTGCCGCTTCGCCTATTTCTCTGAGCTTGCGATACACCGTGGTCTTCCCGATTCCCAGCAGCCGCGCAGCTTCGAGAGGTCTGCGATTCGATCTCTCGTAGGCCGCCACGATCATCGCTCGCTCCACCTCCGCCATCGTCGGAAAGACTCCCGTCTCTGGAACCTGCGCTAAGACGACTGGAGCTACTGACGCCACGCACTGCTGCGTCAACCGCTCGGTTGCCGTCGAGATCAATCTGGAGGCCTGTTCGAGCTTCTGAAGGCATTGCGGGGCCTGCCGAAGCACGACCTTCTCCACTACGCGCTCAACAATCCTCACGATCGGCTCAGGCAGAGCCGTCCCACAACGCCGGCAACTGACTCGATCACTCCATTGGGCGAGTTCGCAACTGCGGCAACGAACCTTATCCCGTTTCTCAGTCATACTGTTACCTCGCAAGTGAAAATGTGCAGGCTCAACCGGTGCGGCGCGGGAGGTATCTCAAGGTGAGGAGGAGACGTACTCATCACTCAACTCTCCGTTCGGGGAGAGCAGGCACTTGGCCAGGCTCGGAAACTCCAAGCCGATAGTGCCAGTACGCCCATGATCGCTCATTGAACTCCCCGGCCTCAGCTTCGGATGCGGGCTTCACGATACCCTCAAGCGCCTCTCCTTTTGCTTTCATACGAACATGGAGGTAGTCCCGGAGGACTTCTTTCGAAACGTGGCCGACAATCTGGCGGATCGTCTCTTCGCCAGCTCCATCCTCGGCGAGCTGCGTGATCAGCGTATGCCGATGGTCATGCCAACGACCCGTGACGTTGGCATTCTTCCTAACGTTCTTCCAAGCTGTCTTGATTGTGGTGACATGCCGTGTAGGATCCCACGGACGCGGCCTGCCGAATGGGAAAAGATACCACTCTGTCCGGATCTCTTTGAACTTCCCCTCATACCACACCATGTGTTCGAGAATGGCTTCGTACAGCACTGAATTGATCGGGATGATTCGACCGTCGCCCGCATCCGTCTTGCTTTCGAGGATCTGGATGTATCTCTTCTCCAGATGAATCTGTTCCCACTTGAGGGACTTGATCTCGGCGTCGCGCATCCCGGCGTTGAGCGCCATCGTGAGCGCAAGATGTATGTGGGGGGAACGCGAGTTCCGCGACAGTTGCCGCATATGCTGGGTCTCTTCTGGCTCATATGCCTTACCGATCTTGCGGCGACTGGGCAGCTTGAGCTTCTTTTTCTTGCGTAGCCGGACCCGAAGCACGTCGCCGGCCTCGCCGATGAGGGTCAGAAGAAACCGAACCTCTTCATTGATCGATTTCGGAGCGGCCGACTCTTTCAGCCGATCGGTTTGATACTTGAGGACCGTGGATTCATCGATGTCAACCAATAATGCGTCGCCGAGAAGCCGTACCACGTGGCCGATTGCATATTCGGCGAAAGTGACCCCTCGGAAACGCAGTCTGTAATCCGCCAGATATTCCTCGGCCACATCTCGCAGCCGGCGGACGCGATTTTCCCGCCTTTTCTGAACGTTGTTGAAGCCCTGTTCGAGCTCACGCCGCCTCTGGTTCTCGGCGTTTTTTGCTACCGTCTTTGAGGTTGATTTGGACGACTCCCGAATTTGCTGTCCGGCGAAGTAGAACTTGTACCACCAGATTTTGCCGCGCGGAAAAATTGCCATCGATCACTCCTTTCTCTCGTTTGGCACTAATACCAATTGGCCAGTGCGAATGGAGATTGGAGCAGGAGGAGAACTCGCGCAAGCCGGCGGTCAACCGAAGATCGGCAGAGGATCAAGTCGTTTCATTGAGGAGGGAAACAACTGAGAGTGCTATGGACAGGGCATCCATTTTGAAAGAGCGTGGGCACAAAAATGGGCACAATTTGAAAAATTGGCAGATTTTTTGGCTGCTCAATTCTACTCTAAGTTGTTGATTTTATTGGCTCCTCAGGTAGGACTCGAACCTACAACCCTTCGGTTAACAGAACAGGCTAAATAGCCACTAACACGACACTTTCGCGAACGGCTGGCAACCGCAAGGAATGCAAAGAAATGCTGTGGAACGGCGAGAAAAAAGGAATTGTGGGGATTTGTGGGGTCCGAGAAATAGGGGTCTTCGCCCTCATATTTACACCCAAGAATCACCGATTGCTCATCCTGCCAGGTTCATCGATGACCACTCCTGGGTGTGCAAATTGGCCGCAAAACAGGAACGCCCCGTCTCCGGGGCGTTCAACGGTTACGGAAAACCGATACCGTACGACGAAAGCTTACTGAGAAACAGCCAGGCAATCGCCGCTCACGTACACTGCTATACTTTCTACCTCTCCTCATTCGCAATGTCAATAGGTGCGAAAGCATGGCAAATTCCGAACCCACTCGACAAAGATATGCACTCGGCATCGACCTTGGCAGCGCTTCTTTAGGTTGGGCAGCCATCGGTATGAACCAGAATGGCGAACCAACGAAGCTCCTCCGCGCTGGTGTCCGTATCTTCGATCCAGCCGTCTCCGGCGACATTGAAAAGGGACAAGACGAGTCGAACGCGGTTGCACGCCGCGCTGCCCGTCTCGTTCGCCGTCAATTGCGTCGGCGTGCCGCCCGTCAAAGAGACCTGTTCAAGTTGCTTCAACGAAATGGTCTACTGCCCCTTTACCGCGGAGAAGAGCCGGATGGCTCGCTGCAGCGACATTCAATTCTCAACAGTCTCGACGCTGAGATTTCCGCTAAATGGTCGAAGGCAAAAGGAAATGCTGCCCACGTTGCAGTTGAATTACCGCTTTACCTATTGCGGAAAGCCGCATTGGATGACCCGTTGGAGCCGTTCGAATTAGGACGAGTTTTCTATCATCTGAGCCAACGTCGAGGCTATCGGTCCAACAGGAAGGAAAAGGCCGCCAGACAAGGGTCGATTGGCAAGGCGAAGAAGGAAGATGATCTTGGCCTCGTCGAAGGTGACATCAACGAATTGGATAAAGAGATGCGTCTCGCCAACTCTCGAACTCTGGGTGAATACTTCGCCTCTCTTGATCCGCACACGCAGAAGGTCCGGCGGCGCTGGACTGGCCGCAAGATGTACGAGGACGAATTTGCCAAGATTTGGACAAAGCAGTCGAGTTGCTTTCCTGGATTGCTGACTGACGAACTCCACCGGGAGTTGATGCGCCTTTTGTTCTATCAGCGTCCGATAAGTGCGCAATCGCACTTGATTGGCGGATGTGATTTAGAGCCGAACGAGCGCCGCGCAGCATGGGCCACGCTGGAGGCGCAAGAATTTCGCGTTCTACAAAAGGTCAACGATCTGGAACTCGTGTATCCCGGTCAAGTAACCGGCTTTTCTCTCTCCGCAGAACAGCGGCAGGTCGTCATCGACTTGCTGCAGAACTCGGCAGAGGCGACTTTTAAGAAAATCCGTAAGGCGCTCGAACTGCCAGAGAATGTCGGGTTCAACTTGCAGCGCGGCGGCGAGACCAAACTAAGAGGCAATTTCACACAGTCACTCATGACAGCGGTCTTTGGGAACCGGTGGGCTGCGATGACTGATGTCGAGAGAAGTCAGGTTGTTGAGGATTGGCGAACCATTGAGCAAGAAGAGCCTCTTATTCGAAGGGCCAAGGAGCACTGGAAACTGGATGAGCCGGGAGCAAAATGGCTGGCAGATCATCCGGCTCCATCTGGTCACTGCTTGATTTCGCGCAAAGCAATCCGAAAATTGATCCCAATGATGCGACAAGGGCACCGGTTTAAGGAGGCGGAAAACGCCATCTACGGCAACCGGTTTTCCGGCGGAAAAGTGTATGCCAAGATTCCTCCAGTTCGAGAAGCACTCAAAACTTTGCGCAACCCTGCCATTGAACGGTCGCTCACCGAATTGCGAAAGGTGGTTAACGCTCTTATTCAGGATCTCGGCGCAAAACCTGAAGAAGTTCGTATTGAATTGGCGCGGGATTTGAAGAAGCCCCGGAAGGAACGCGCCGAAGCTGCCACCCGAAACCGCGCCCGTGGAAAAGAGCGGGATTCGGCGAAGGCGAAATTGCTCCGTGAGCTTGGGCCTGGATTCGAAAATCCCTCCCGCTCGGATATCGAGAAAGCTCTACTGCATGAAGAGTGCGGTGGAATCTGCCCATATACAGGACGCCATATCGAATTTGCATCCCTATTCGGCCAGATTCCCCAATTCGACGTTGAGCACATCATTCCGTTTAGCCGCATCCCGGACGATTCTTTTCAAAACAAGACGCTCTGCTACCACGAAGAAAACCGTAATATAAAACGCAATCAAACGCCGTTTGAGGCATACAAAGACCCTGAGCAATACGAGGCAATTCTGAACCGCGTACGAAGTTGGCCCAAGCGCAATCTCGGGAAACTCGCTCGTTTCGAACTAAAGACGACTGAACAATTGGAGGGTTTTTCATCCCGCCAGTTGAACGACACTCGTTACTCAAGCAAACTGGCCTGTCAACTTATTGGAACTCTCTACGGCGGGCGCGACATAAAGACTGAAGTGGGCACGAGCCAGATGGTTTTCGCCTCGTCGGGAATGGTGACTGCCACTCTTCGAAGAGGTTGGGGATTGGAAGCGATATTACGAGAACCCGGTCCCTCCGCCAATGGCTTAAATAAGGGAAAGCCTCGGACAGACCATCGGCATCATGCGATAGACGCCATCACAATAGCCCTCAGCCGACCAAGCCTGATTGCAGCTCTGAGCCGTGCGAACGCGCAAGACCCTTATTGGCCGAGTAGCGGACGAAGCGCGCCAAAGCTACAGGTTCCCTGGAAGGATTTCGGTAGCTCGATCCGCCCTCACATAGAGCAGCTGTTAATCTCGCATCGCCCCGAACATCGGCTAACTGGCGCACTGCACGATGAGACTAACTATGGCCGTCCCCGCCAGGAAAATGGAAAGGACGTGGTACATATCCGCAAACCGGTACCAGGCCTCTCGGCGTCCGATATTGAGAATATAGTCGATCCCAGGATACGCGAATCAATTAGAGAGAAAGCTGTCCAATTTGGTGGAGACCTCCAGAAGTGGACACCCGGTGAACGGCTAGAAGATTGGCCCCAGTTAATAACCAAGACCGGCCAATGTGTTCCTATCAAGCGAGTACGGATTAAGAAATCCCTTCAAGTGGAGAGCATTGCTGAAGGTTCACGGCGACGCAATGTGTCCCTATCGAGTAACCATCACGTCGCAATCTTCGCATTGCTAGATGACCGTGGAAGGGAACGGCGTTGGGAGTCTCAGATTGTCTCGCTACTTGAAGCCATGGACAGACAGCGAAGAAAGCAGCCGATCATTCAAAGGACCATTCCTGCAATTCCTGAAGCAGTATTCAAGCTCTCGCTCATGTGGGGCGACACACTGCTATTGCATAAGGACTGCGACCACAGCAACGACATCTGCAAGCCTTCTTTCTGGAGAGTCCGAAGTATTTGGGAGCAGGGAACGTTGACGCTGGTGCGCATCAATGATGCGCGACTCCTTAATGAAATTCGCGCAGCTAAGGACTGGTTGCTGCCGTCCGCCGACGCTCTCCGCAAGATGGATGCAGCCAAAGTTGTGATCGATTCGTTAGGGAGAGTTCACCCGGCTGGATGTTAGATCATGAGCGATCGCATTCTTGAAATTGCCAATCCAGCGCGCCTTTCTGTACGAGACTCGCAGCTCGTAATCGAGCGTGAAGGTTTTTTGCCGTTCATTACTCCCGTGAGTGGCATCAACACTCTCTTACTGGCCCATCCCCAAGTCACGCTCACTGAGGCAGTGCTTTCCCGACTTGCGGAAGCTGGTGCGATGGTCGTGACCATTGACAGGTATTATCTTCCCGTGGCGATGACGCTGCCGCTCCAAGTCCACAGCCTGCAAACCGAACGGCTGGCCGCGCAAATAGCTCTCGGAGTTACCAAAAGAAAACAACTCTGGCAACAGATCGTCAAAGCGAAGATTCGCGCCCAAGGAGCCCTGCTCAAGGAACTGCGTAGCTCCGATGAAGGATTGACTGCTTCTGCACTTCGAGTCCGTTCCGGTGATCCAGATAACCTTGAAGCGCAATCCGCGCGACGGTATTGGGGAAAGCTATTTGGAGAGTCGAAGTTCCGCCGTGGTGCGGACCAGAACGAATCCGGCCCGGATCAGAATCGTCATTTGGATTACGGTTATACCGTCCTTCGCGCAGCGGTGGCCCGCGCAGTCTGCGCCGTTGGACTGCATCCCTCTCTCGGACTTCGGCACCATAACCGCTACGACCCCTTCTGTCTGGCCGCCGATCTAATGGAGCCATTTCGTCCGCTGATAGACCGGAGCGTGGCTTTGTGGATTTCCAACCATCCAGCCAGCGATCCGCTCGATTCTGCTGCAAAAAGATGGCTCATTGAAGCTGTAACCATGCGATATTGGATCGAACGGGAGGAGCGGGCGCTCTCGGATATTCTGCTTCGCACCGCTAGTTCGCTGGCTTCAGTCCTGTCAGGTACGCGAGAGAAGCTCGATCTCCCAGCACTGTTGATGCCTTGCCGAGACGTATCAACCTGTCCGCCTACAGGTGTATGTGGCTGATAGCCATGTTCGACCTGCCCGTGGAAACCACGGAGAATCGCCGCGATTACACGCGATTTCGCAAAGCACTGCTCAAAGACGGCTTCATGATGTTACAGTTCTCGGTCTATGCGCGGTTTATCCCGAGCGAAGAAGCGGCGGAAGTGCATCGGAAGACGGTGAAAAGCTGCATTCCGCCACTCGGCCAGGTCCGGCTTTTGGCGATCACCGATCACCAGTTCGCCAAAATGGAGGTGTTTTATGGCAGAAAACCGCGTGATCCCGAAGAAATCCCAGAGCAGATTCTGCTTTTTTGACTGGAGTGCCAGCCGGAATCTGCTTCAAATCAGCAGGTTCCGGCTGGCCTAGTGTACGTGAGCGGTGAATCCCGGCCATCCCCAGCCAGTTAAGAAGAAGGGTCAGCTTGGGGACCAGTGTACGTGAGCGGTGAATCCCGGCCATCCCCAGCCAGCTGCTGATGCTGCAGAGCATGTTTGGCAGTGTACGTGAGCGGTGAATCCCGGCCATCCCCAGCCACTCGTACCGTCTGGCGCCCTCGCACTCAAGTGTACGTGAGCGGTGAATCCCGGCCATCCCCAGCAACATGCGCGAGATATCCGGAGCTGGGTTGAGTGTACGTGAGCGGTGAATCCCGGCCATCCCCAGCCAGCGCGAACTGGTAGCCCGGCGTGGCTGCAGTGTACGTGAGCGGTGAATCCCGGCCATCCCCAGCATCCCGACGATCCGGCGGCCGGGCTCAGAGAGTGTACGTGAGCGGTGAATCCCGGCCATCCCCAGCATAACTGAGAGACGACCGCCCGAGTGTTCAGTGTACGTGAGCGGTGAATCCCGGCCATCCCCAGCCAGCTGCTGATGCTGCAGAGCCTGTTTGGAGTGTACGTGAGCGGTGAATCCCGGCCATCCCCAGCTAACGCGTGGCCAGGCTCGTCTTGCCCCAGAGTGTACGTGAGCGGTGAATCCCGGCCATCCCCAGCACGAACTGGCGCTGCCGGAGCCTGGCGAAAGTGTACGTGAGCGGTGAATCCCGGCCATCCCCAGCCCTGTCTACACGGCCCAGTCGCTAGTCCGCAGTGTACGTGAGCGGTGAATCCCGGCCATCCCCAGCGCCATCTTGATCTTTTGCTTCCGTGTGATGAGTGTACGTGAGCGGTGAATCCCGGCCATCCCCAGCTTGAATTGATCCCAGGCCCGGACGAAAGCAGTGTACGTGAGCGGTGAATCCCGGCCATCCCCAGCCTGCCTGGAGCGGATCGGCTAAAGCGCGGAAGTGTACGTGAGCGGTGAATCCCGGCCATCCCCAGCCGCTTGTAACCGATGGGGCGCAACTGATTAAGTGTACGTGAGCGGTGAATCCCGGCCATCCCCAGCTAGTCGCGCAATATGTGCATCATTGCCGTTAGTGTACGTGAGCGGTGAATCCCGGCCATCCCCAGCAGAAGTCTACCACTCCCGCTCTCTGTATTCAGTGTACGTGAGCGGTGAATCCCGGCCATCCCCAGCCCACGGGATGAGGTCGAGCATGTAGCGACCAGTGTACGTGAGCGGTGAATCCCGGCCATCCCCAGCTCTTCCTCGACCGCATCCAGGTCGGCTGCGAGTGTACGTGAGCGGTGAATCCCGGCCATCCCCAGCCTGAGGTATTCGCTCCCGCTATTCCGGTCAGTGTACGTGAGCGGTGAATCCCGGCCATCCCCAGCCCCGGAAGTGTGGGCGTGACAGCGTTCAGGAGTGTACGTGAGCGGTGAATCCCGGCCATCCCCAGCTGGTCGATGCTTCTGAAAACTCCTCGCTGGAGTGTACGTGAGCGGTGAATCCCGGCCATCCCCAGCCGGCACCGATCACCGGGAATGCTGCGGCGAGTGTACGTGAGCGGTGAATCCCGGCCATCCCCAGCAATGTCCAGACCTTGACGATGCCATTCCAGAGTGTACGTGAGCGGTGAATCCCGGCCATCCCCAGCAGCGTTCGCTTCGACGACCTGATGGATTTAGTGTACGTGAGCGGTGAATCCCGGCCATCCCCAGCTTCAAAGCCTACGGCCCGTTCACGCGCGACAGTGTACGTGAGCGGTGAATCCCGGCCATCCCCAGCAAGGCTACGAGTGCATCGGTTTCGACATTGAGTGTACGTGAGCGGTGAATCCCGGCCATCCCCAGCTGGGGGGATAATGTCTAGCGCGGCAATGAAAGTGTACGTGAGCGGTGAATCCCGGCCATCCCCAGCTCCGCGATGCGCGTTCCCCGGCCTACCTCTAGTGTACGTGAGCGGTGAATCCCGGCCATCCCCAGCGACGAGCCACAAGTGCCGCGCGTGTTGATCAGTGTACGTGAGCGGTGAATCCCGGCCATCCCCAGCAAGTGCAGACTTGGGTAGAGCGTGTTGACAAGTGTACGTGAGCGGTGAATCCCGGCCATCCCCAGCGAAAAGTACACGATGCCGCCGCTGGTGCCGAGTGTACGTGAGCGGTGAATCCCGGCCATCCCCAGCGCACAATCGGCTCGGACGTGGAGTTCGTAGAGTGTACGTGAGCGGTGAATCCCGGCCATCCCCAGCATGTAGATGTGCTGGTAATCATCTTCGGATAGTGTACGTGAGCGGTGAATCCCGGCCATCCCCAGCGGTAACCGAGACGCCCGTTCCCCCGGTCCAAGTGTACGTGAGCGGTGAATCCCGGCCATCCCCAGCCATGGTGCGCACCTGGTTGCGGCCCACGCCAGTGTACGTGAGCGGTGAATCCCGGCCATCCCCAGCGCGGGAAGATCACGGCAACTGAGGCTAGGAAGTGTACGTGAGCGGTGAATCCCGGCCATCCCCAGCGCCACCTTGGTTGCGTACTCCTTGGAATAGAGTGTACGTGAGCGGTGAATCCCGGCCATCCCCAGCAGGTGTTCTGCACACCCGGCAGCGCGTAGAAGTGTACGTGAGCGGTGAATCCCGGCCATCCCCAGCTAGCGATGGACGGACAGAACGCCGCGGCCTAGTGTACGTGAGCGGTGAATCCCGGCCATCGGATCACTCTTCTAATTGTCCGTCCAACCAGAGGTTGTAGGTCCCTTCATAGCTCGCTTTTGAATTGCACTTGGAAGGATCAAGTTTCTTGCGCTCTAAAACAATGGAACCCCCGACTTGCGGTCTGCTTCCCACTTCACTTTGAATGCAGAGAGAACATCGGCGAAGCGTATTTCCGGGCCACTCTCAAGAATTTGATCGCGTTTACTCCAGCATCGTTGAATGGTACGTAATCTCCACCCGAATTTCGTGGTTGCACGCTGCATAGCCGTTCTGACCGGCACCTTTTTCGCAATGTAGAGCTGCTGCACGTAGTTGACGATCTCCAATTGCGTAACGGCTGGAAGAGTCGGCCTACCTTCACCGGGCGAAGGAAAGTCCCTTTTAGCTGCCTTGTCTAACGCGACCACTGCGAACCTCGCGAATTTCGGGAGCTGTTCGACAAATGAGATTAGTATCTCACTCATTTCCGGGCTCGCATCATTATGTTCCAATTCGTAAGCTAACAGCTCGCGCGTCTTCACTTTTTCGAATAGTTCGTGAAGTTTGGATATAAAGAAGCTCGCAAGTTCGAGTCCCTGATCCAGCGTCACATCCCCCAGCGACTTTGCGGTTTCATCAAATGCGCGGAGAAACCTGTCACGCTGCTCTGGATTCATTTCGCTCCAATCCTTCCTTTACTCCGCTATGCCCCGCATTGAGTCCCCAAGGGGCCATCGACTTTGCGCCAAAACCTCTCGGAGTTTTGGCGCATCTGCGCCAATTGCGCCATGTTGTTTTGGCGTATACGGCGAATCATAATCGACTTCGTTCCAGCCCGGAGAGGGCAAATCCGGAGCGAGTGAGTGTGGATCGTGCGGAAAACTTGCGACCAATGTGGAAATAAGGCGGCGGTAACAATCTGCTGGCTGCTTTCGACCGTCGGAGTGTCGCCGCGAGCCCAAGAATGCTCGCGCGCTTCAACTTTTTGCCTTGACTGCCTGGGGCGTCTCTGTGGCGGCGATGGAGTCTTCATCCCTCCTACCCTCAAGCGCACGCTAGGCGAGGCGTATACAGCGGCGCTGGAGGCAATTCAGCGCTCTTCTCATCTCTGCGGAGTCCCAAAACCTGTCCGCACTGATTCGTACCCATTCGCACGTTCTGAACGCCAATCCGAATCTACGGAGGTCTCTGAATGAAGCGAAAAAGGAAACCGGCCGGGGAAGGTTTTGCGTACCTCTTCCACGGCTCATACAACAACAAGCAGAAGGCTGAGGCGAAGGCCAAAAAGCGCGGCGGGTTTCTCATCAGCCGTATTCCGCGTGGAATGCGGAAACGCCGCTACATCGTGCTTACAGAAAGGGTGCCATTCTGATGCGCTTCTTCAATCACCGTCGTCATGGGCATGTCATCGGCTCCGTGTACCTCGTTCACTTTGCACGGCGCTTCAAAGGGGCGCAGCACTACCTGGGCTTCAGCACAGACATTCCTGCAAGGGTCAAGGCCCATCGCGCAGGCCGTGGCGCTCCTTTACTCGGTGCAGTAACGCGCAAAGGAATCCCCTGGCGAGTGTCGCGCACTTGGAAACGCAAGGACGGGTATTTCGAACAGGCGCTCAAGCGGCGTTACGCGCTCAAGGAACTTTGCCCGCTCTGTAGCGGACCTCGTGCCTACAAGAAAGGGAGCTAACGTGGACGCGCAGATCGCTTTTCAAATCGCAGGGTACAACGGTTACCAGAGCGGGCAACGGTTCCTGGGCAGCTCCGACCCGCGACTTATACGGCACGTCGCGCCCTGTGAAACGGCAGGCGGGGACTTCACTTCCCTGCCTGCCGGTAAGGATGAAAAGCTGCCCCGGGAGTTTGAGGGCGGAGCCCTCATCAGCGCCGAAGGCGCTGTGCCTCCTTTACTTGACTCAATAACGAATAATCGACACACCGCACCCGACTGCTACCAACGTCCGGTCGGACGCGGTAAGCACTGCGGGCGCTATAGCATCAGTGGCATTGATCCAAAGACGGGTCGTACACAATATCGCCGGGTAAACTGCGGCTCTTGGACGTGCTCATACTGTGGACCAAAGAAAGCTCGCCTGGCTAAGTACCGGATTCGCGCTGAAGCCGTCAAACACGGACTCTCCTACTTTTGGACACTCACGCTCGCACCGCGCCAAAACGAGAGCCCAGAGAATCGGGTTCGGCGCATCCGGCGCGCGTTCAATAAATTCCGCGAATACCTCAAACGAAAACACGGTGTCGCACTCAATTTCATCTGCCTCCTTGAATTCACTCAACAAGGCGCACCGCATTTTCATGTGCTCTTTGATCGGTACATTCCGCACAAATGGGTGAGCGAGACGTGGGATCGGCTGGGAGGCGCGAAGGTGGTTTGGGTGAAGCGGGTTACGGTTCACAACGTGGCTCGTTATCTTTCGAAATACTTGACGAAAGACCTCATGACCTCGGCACCTAAAGGAGCACGTCGGATCACGTCCTCCAGATCGATCAAGCTTTTTCCGAAATTCATTTCCGATATCGTTTGGGAGTTTCTTCGGGAATCGATATGGTACGCGTTGGCCGCGCAAAGTGCCGCCGCGTTCGATAGGCAACGGGATTTATTCCGCTTCATACGCCTCTACATGGATGAGGAGGGTTATATGAAAAGTTTCGAAATTGTGACAGACGGTTAATCGCTTCGACGAACGCGGGGATGAGGCGACGGGCCAGCAATGAAAGACAGACCTGAGCTGGAGTGAGCCGAGCGGAGCCGAGCCGGAGCGGAGCCGGAGCCGGGCCGGGCCGAGCTGAGCTGAGCTGAGCCGAGCCGAGCTGAGCTGAACTTCGATAGAGGCCCGCCGTCAGATGAATGACGAATAAACGTCAAGTCAGGGATTTTCACTGAACGTCATGAAATCGACCGGAAATATCGTCGGAAAAAGTTGTCTTGGCGTCGAGCTTTCAACGTGCACTTTCGTAGGCAATGAGTTTTCTCAGGCTGGATGAGCGACGAGAAATGAGGTTTGGGGATGAATTCAGATGAACAGACACTGATGAATGCCCTGCAACAGACGTTCGAGCCGCTGTTGACGGCTGAAGAAGCTGCCGCACATCTCCGTATTCATCCGAAGACCCTTCAGCGAATGGCGCGTCAGCATCAAATCCCGTGCATTCGCTTTGGCAAATACTGGCGCTTCAGGCTTTCCGCCCTTGACGAGTGGCTGGGCACGTTTGAGAATCATTCCAGCCAGCCGTTTCGCGTGAAGTGATCGAGGAGATAAGCCTTGAGACACACACGCAATCGGTACCAAAGAGGAAGTATCCGTAAAGTGTTCCGAAAGAATGGCGCAGATGTTTGGGAATACCGGTACCGCAACCACGCGGAGCCAGGCAACCCCATGCGTCAGATCACGCTCAGCACCCTCGAATTCGCGACCGAAACCAAAGCCCTAATTCACCTTCAGGAGCACGTACTGCGCATTAATGGCCCACAAGCCTACCGTGTGCAGAACGTGCCCACTATGGGGCTCGTAATCAATCGGTTCATGGATGAGGAGCGCATTGCGGAGATTCTTAAACAAAAACCGGGAGAGGTCACCATCCTTGATGGCATCTCCTATAGCACGGCAGCGGGGTACCGTAGCTACCTCAGGAACTACATCGAGCCCAGGTGGTTTATGACGCCACTCACTGCCGTTAAAGCCCTGGAAGTCACTGAATGGCTGAAGTCCCTGAATCTTTCTCCAAAAACGCGGGGACAGATTCGTGCGCTCTTGCACCTATTGTTTGAGCGGGCAATGCTTTGGGAATTGATTGATGTTCAGCGCAACCCGATTGAACTTGTGAAGATGAGGGGCACGAGCAGACGACAGCGCAAACCTCAGATTTTGCCTCCTGAGAAATTCCAGGAGTTGATTTCGGTTCTGAGGGAGCCGTACAACATCATGTCGATTGTTGCTATGTGCACCGGCCTGAGAGTCTCTGAGATTCTCGCACTACGCTGGGAGCATATCGACTTCGAAGCGGGAATGATGATGGTTCAGCAGGGAGTCGTGAACGGGCGCATTGGCAAAGTGAAAACCGAGGCATCCCAAGACGAGGTTCCAATGGACCCGGAATTCTCAGCCGTCCTGAATCGTTGGAAAGGCGAAAGGACAACCGGACTCGTCTTTCCATCGCCGCTGACAGGCCGCTGCTTTTATGCCGGGATCATCCAGCGCCAGATTCTCAGACCTAAAGGAGAATCTATCGGAGTCAAGCAGCTTGGCTGGCACACTTTCAGACACACGTATCGTTCGCTATTGGACGAGACGGGAGCCCCGATTGGCGTGCAGCAAAAGCTGATGCGGCATAGCAATGTCGCAACGACGATGAATGTCTACGGTAACAGTACACTCCGTGCAAAACAGCAGGCCAATTCCAAAGTTGTGCAGATGGTAATGAGACGCGAGCTGCCGCCGACCGAAAGGGAGCGCGTAGCTGTTTGATGTGGGGGTAAAGTGGGGTCGAGCGAAGGGCTAATTTCTCGTAAGTTATTGAATAATTGGCTCCTCAGGTAGGACTCGAACCTACAACCCTTCGGTTAACAGCCGAATGCTCTGCTCCCGCTCCTGCTGCTACCGGTTGCTATAAGTTCCTATCCTTTGTGCAGCTTACCTGTCGCCTCCCTTCTCCAATTTGCTATCCATACACCCCAGATTATGCCCTATTTTGACCCAGGGTGGGTACAAAAATGGGCACAGTCGAATGGGGTGAACCCCTGTACTTGTTTCCTCCGGGATGGATTGCGGTCGTTCAGCAGCACCTGCACTGCGATCCCCGCTCTGCCGCGCGTGTCAGCCGTGATCCAACGCGACCGCACACTAACGGCTTTCGAGCCGTGCGACCGTGATTCCTAGTTCGCCAGCGCAAAGCTCTTGTTCCGCGTTAAGAGTTGGGGTGGCTAGAAATAGTCGGTCGCGTGCACGGCTGATGGCGACGTAGGTGATGCGCTGTTCCTCATCACTTGCGGCTTTCGGATGGAGAATATGGCTGAGGTGTTCCTCGGTCTCGACTTCATTGCGGCCATTCAAACACACCAAAACATTTCGTCGTTCCGTCCCCTTGGCTTGATGAATCGTTCGAGCGTCGCGTACCTCTTCGCCACTCGTAAGGCTGACGGTCCGCAAGAGGTCGTCACACGTACTCTGCTCGGATATCTCCAGAAAAACCCCTGATCTGATTTGCTTGATCGTAAGACCAGAGAACTCGGCCGTGAGGCTCTTGCGGCAGTGCTCGTATGCGGCGCGAAGTGTCATCGAATCGAGCTTGGCTCCTAGCCCGACGAGAGCCTCAAGAAGCGTAATGGCGATTGCGCGTCTCTGTTGTGTGGATCGTGGCGTCGGGCTTTGAAATGGCTCTTTGAGTTTGCCGTTGGTATGCCTGATGCCGCGCAAAATGGTTTCGACGGCGCGACCATACCGCTTTGCGCGCGCTAGGACAACGCCTGCGAGGAGTTGGTGCAGGAAAATCTTGCGGTCGCCATCCGCATTCCCGACTGCGTCCCAAGGATCAACTGCCCGAGCCGCGGTGGGAGCCTCCGTTTGTTGGACAACGCTGTCGTTGCGTGCGACAATCAGCAGCGATTCGCCTTGACCACAAAGTGACTTGGCGTGTTGCACGGCGCTTGCCGGGTCGCCAACAACCAGCGCCACAGGTTCACCTTCCGTTGCTCGCACGCCATTTTGGATAATACCGTCGCTTCTGACGTGGTTAAGTAATGCAACGATGTGATCCGTGCTGCGTCGGTTGTCTTCGATGGTGTACTCGTCTAGGTCTGGGAGCGCAAAGGTGTGGAAGTGCTCCGGGTGTGCTCCTGCGAATGTGAATATAGACTGTTCAGCATCTCCAATAATCACGACAGTGGTTCCGTGCCCTGCGAGGAGCCGGAGGATGTTGGTCTGTGCTGGAACAGTGTCTTGAAACTCGTCGATGAATAGAAACCGATAGCGTGCGCTGAGGCACGACACAATAAGCGGAAAATCGTGAAAGACCCGATTTGCAAAATATAAGACGTCGTCGTGATCCAGAATGCCATCCGCCCAATAGAACTTCTTGTAAATAAGCAGATTATCGGGTGTGAACTTTGCTTGCATTGGGCGCCAGAGTTGTCGAGCAAGCCATGCCGGCGGATTGACTTCAAGAGCCCACTGCGCCGGATCATCATGTTGTTTCCAACGAACAGTTGCGAGACAACGCTTGATGACGTCGATTTGGTCCTTATCGCGCAGGGCGGTCCGGTAATTCACCGCAGTCAACCAGGATTCCAACTTCTTGTGGTTCACATGATGTTCGTCGTGACCGTCCACAAGAGCTATATTTACGACCATTTGTCCATTGGAGTTCTTAACGAGGTGTAAATACGGTTTGATGACGTTGCGGTAGAGAAAATTATGAATGGTTCCGATCTCAGCTTTGACGGCATCCTTCCCGATCTTTTGACGGAGCTCATCCGCCGCGATGTTTGTGTATGAGATGACGGCGATTCTGGCAAGTGGGTGAACTTTCTTTGAACGTCGGATGACGTTCTTTGTGTGCTCTGCGAGCCAGAATGTTTTGCCGGCGCCCGGGCCGGCAGCGACACGGGCATGCCGGTCCGTGAGGAGTAAGAGCGTGTCTGAGGTGATCACGGTCATACAGTAGTCGGCGACGTTCCTCAATTCGAGGGCTCGGATTGCCTGCTTGCCCACCGGATGGCCTCGGCAATTGCCTTCGGGACTGTGAATCCCTGAACCGCCGTTGTTCCTTTGGCCTCCATTAGTGCGTTGGCAAGTGCGAATGCGTGTTCGCCTTTGGAACTCTCAACGCTATCAAGGTAGCACGTAGCGACGACATGAGCTGCTCCCTCTTGCTCAGCGAGATGCTCGGTGGCGATCCGAGCTACATTGATGATTTCCGCGAGTTCGTTGGGAGTTGATGTGGGGTCCTCGATAAATGTGCGAAGGGCCACTGCATGGGTACATGAACTCGTGATGAGAAGCACGACTGTGTAGTTGTCCTTCGCAAGGTCATACTCGAGCGTCTTTTCCCCATGCGCCAAGAAGATATTGTCTCTTCCGGCACTCAGAGTTGCGAGTGTTGTGATCACATCCGATATCGGCTTATAACTGTAGGTGGCAGTGTCTCTTTGCAGTTCATAGGGGTAGCACTTAACGAACTTCTGACTGGTATCGGTGCGCTTTCTGGTCGGGTCTGCATCGATGAGGCAAGCAACACGTCGGGTCAGCGCGTGCGGTGCTTGTGCCGTTGGGGTCCCTGCCCCGAAGAGGGGAAGGAAGTGCTTGAACGTTAGACCGCCGACCGCGACGATTGCAACGTGGTGCTCTTCAAGCGAGCAGCCAATGTATTCTGCAAAGACTGGCAGGAGAAGTTGTTCGGCGATGCCTTCGACGAGAATGACGCCTTTGGAGAACAGGAGGCTAGATTTCGTTGCATCCAGGTAGCGCTCGACATATGCTTTCGAAGCTTTGCCTTCCTTGTCGTCCGTGAAACACGTGCCTGGATACGCGACGGTAGGGGATCCCGAATTGTCGGAAATGGTAAACACAATGAGTTGGTCGAGCGGAGATGCGCTTGTAATGTGTGTAGAGTGGGTCGTGATAAAGACCTGGCGGTTGCGTTTGGTCTCTCTCACTCGCTTCTCAATGTGCTTCAGGAGCTTGTACTGGAGCGCGGGGTGGAGATGTGCTTCGGGTTCTTCGATGCTCAGGATGGGAAAAATGCTCACATTTGTTCCATGCCTAGCCGGGTCCGCTTGGTGGTCAAGACTCGCAAGAACTAGGCTGATGTAGATAAGGTTGTTGTATCCCAATCCATTGAGCTCCGCGGGGATACTGACGCCATTGGCATCGACGTAGAGCCTGAGTGCGTACAAGAGGTCATCCTCGCTGAGATCATCAGCGAGATGTGGCTTTCCGCCTTCTAGTGCGCCAGTGTCTTTGACGAGTTGCAGGAGTGGGTCGAGACTGATGCGCCCGCGGATGTGCTTTCCCAGAGATTTGGTGAGTTCGCGCAACTCCTTTGCGCTTTCGGCTTTCTGCTTCTCGGTCTTGCCTTCGTCGCGAACTTGTTTGAGGAGTCGTTTGAGGAGAGGGTCGGTTCGGGTCAAAAGCTCTCTGGCGGCGTCGCGGAGCGCGTCGAGCGACTGAAGGGTAATCTTGTCCAGCGAGTCGCGTTCTGCTTCCATCTGGTTCTCGAGTGCGCCGCCGTACGTCTTGGTGACGTACTTGTCTAGGTAGGACTCGACCACTCGTCGATACTCCGGGAAATCGTCTGCGCTTATCTTGGCTAGGTCCTCCTTGCATTTCGCGTCGTCGTCCGGTTCGAGGCCGAATGTGTAAGTGAGCTGCGCTTCCCACGGCGGTTCAAGTCTCGTCAGCCACGTCGCCACAAGTGCCCTATCCTCTACGGTGTCTGTTTCAGACGACTGGAACGTAAGGGACACAGATATGACGGGTGGTGCAGTACGATCTGTAGTCGGATGGTGGAAATCAAAAAACGCTGGCCGGCGTCGAGCCTTTTGGTCCAGCACGAGACCAAGCGCTTTGATGACGGTAGTCTTGCCGGCGTTGTTTTCTCCAAGCAGAACATTCACGCCAGACCGGAAATGAACTGCCTGGTCGGCAAAGCAGCGGAAATTGTGGATACGAATCTTTGCCAAAAACATATCGCCCCAAAATGTAGCACACGAACCCAATTAGGCCTGCGCAGCTCAAAATGCGAAATCGATGGTATCTGCAATGGAATGTGATATATATCATCGCACATTTCAAATTTATGGTCACCGTTCAACGTCAGGTTACTGCGCGCATAAAGCGCAACAAAACCTCCTATTTAAGGGTGTTTTAGCTCATTAGTGGTTGATGATTCGTTTATGAAGGGCTATGATCATCGTCGAAACCCCCTTTTTAAGGAGGTTTTGCAGCGGAGGACGACATGACATTCGCAACCAGAACTCTGTCGTCTCAGGAGAGCCGGGTCGTGCTCTATCTCAGCGAGCGCGGACAGCGAGAGACGACGCGAGCGGAAATCATCCGACTGCTCGGTGCGACCCCAAAAGCAGCCGACCATGTGATTGAGTCGCTGCGCCATAAAGGTTGGCTCGAACGGGCGAGTTGGGGCGCGTACCTACTCATTCCTGCCGAACACGGTCCCGACGCTTTGGGCTATGGCAACCTTTTAGCGCTCGCCAGCCGCATCGCCGATCCTTACTACATCGGCTACAGTACTGCCGCGGCTCACTATGGACTGACGACGCAGCACCGAAACGTAATCTTCGTTGTCACGCCGGTGCGGCTGCGGGGACGCAAAATCGGAGAGGCGCAGGTCAGGATCGTAAATCCGGCCGCAAGCAAGTTCTTCGGCTTTGAGCAGGTCGATGTACTCGGATACAAAGTCATGATCTCCGATCGCGAAAAAACTGCAATCGACTGTATCGATCATCCGGAGTTGGCCGGCGGAGTGGGAGAAGCCGCCACAATCCTGGCGACGGCTAGCCGCAAGTGTGACTGGAGCAAGGTGGCCGATTATCTCGCACGAACCGGCTCAGGCGCCTTGGTGCGGCGCTTCGGCTGGCTCATCGACCACGTCCAAGCGGATGTTCCGCCCGAGGCGCGCAACCGCCTCCACCAACTGGCCGCTCACAGCCGCAAAACATGGCTCGGACCCAATCCGGCACACTCGAAGGTAGTACAAAATGCCGGTGGCTACGACGAGACTTGGCGTGTATTCGTCAATGTCCCAGGAGAGGAGCTAAACGGCACCGCAGGGCTCGGTCGGCGCAGGGCAGTCAGAAAGGACAGCTAACGATGCTCACAGAACCTCAGGTGCAGCGTTACACCATTGAGTCTGGCCTTCGCGACATCATGATCGCAGAGAAGGAGGTGGTGCTCACCTTCCTGCTCCAACTTCTATCTGAACGCGGCATTCTGGACAAGCTGGCCTTCAAGGGTGGAACATGCCTCCGGAAGATGTACATTGGGAGCCATGGACGATTCTCGACCGACCTGGATTTCACTGGGACCGAAGAACACGATCACGAAGAAATCATTCTTGAAATGATGCAGGCATTCGACCAGCCTTTTCACGGAATCCAGTTCTCCATTCCCGACGACAGCTACTACGAAACACAGGACGGACTGTCGTGGGGCGTTAATCCAACCTATTCCCACGCCTGGAATGCGAGTGGCGTAAGCGAAGTGAGGCTCCAGATCAGCCGCCGTGAAACACCCACTCTACCGACCGATCGCCGGCCACAGATCGAGCAGAGCTATTTCAAACTATTGCCTTTCGCGCCCGTAGACATTGCCTGCCTCGCGCTTCCCGAAATCATTGCTGAAAAGCTCCGCGCTTGCTATCAGCGGAATAAAGCTCGCGACATTCACGACCTCGGTGTATTCGCTACGCGACCACTCGATCAACCACTCCTCCGCCGCCTTGTAGTGCTGAAGCTGTGGCAAGCGCGGGATTCTTTCGATCCAACACGTTTGATGCAAAAGTTCAAGGATGGCAGGGACTTCGATTGGGATGACCTCCGCCAACTTCTCAACCGCGCGGTGGTCATCGACCCCGACCAAATCACCGCAGATTGCCTAAGAGGATTCGGTTTTCTCACCGAACTGACCCCGGACGAGCAGGTGCTGTCCAACGACAAGTATCAGAGGGAGAGACCCTTGGCGGATGAACTGAGAGCAACGATAGCGCAGAGATGATGGGAACGGACTAACGCCGGGGTTCCGCGAGACCTTGCGGAGTCGCGCGGGACTGGACGAAGCCTGACTGCGATCCGGCAATCCGCAAACGAGATCCTTGGCGGTTGCCGGAGCAGTACCCGTTCGCCTCCTGCGGAGCGGGCAGAGCACTACGGACGATACCGGTACACTGGACTCAATCACCGGGGCGGAACTCGCATCGCGAACAGCCTAGCGATCCAACGGCTTACAATGTCACCGGAGGAAGGAGAGACGAAAGAATGAAGGAACTACCGCTCTCCCGGGCTTTTCACCTGATTGAACCCGGTCCGGTGGTGCTGGTAACGACCGTGAACAAAGGGCGCGCTAACATCATGACCATGAGCTGGCACATGATGATGGAGTTCAATCCTCCGCGGATTGGCTGCATTATCGGCCCTTGGGACTACAGCTTCCGGGCATTGCGCGTCACCAAAGAATGCGTGATTGCCATTCCCACGGTCGATCTTGCAACCAAGGCAGTCGAGATCGGGAATTGTTCGGGTCAGGACGTCGATAAGTTCGATGCCTTCGGACTGACACCCTTGCCGGGTAAGAAGGTCAAGGCACCGCTCATCGCCGAGTGCCTTGCCAACATCGAATGCAGGCTCGTGGATATTGTAAAGAAATATGACATCGTGATTCTCGAAGGAGTCAAGGCCTGGATCGATCCAAAGCGCAAGGAGCGCAGGACGATTCACGCCAATGGAGACGGCACCTTCGTGGTGGATGGCAGGACGATCGATCTCAAGGAAAAGATGGTAAAGTGGAAGGATTCTCTTTGACCAAGGCACTTCTCGCTCTGCCTACCGTTCAATTTCTCTCCGCCAACCGCCTCCCCATCTCAAACGCTTTTTGGCAATCCAGCGGGAATTGCTCTTTCCGCCTGGTTGCTTTCTTCTCCGGATCAAAGCGGTCCTGGTCGATCTTCGAATAGTCGTCGAACTGATAGGTATCGAAACTAAGAAGCGATTCCGAACTCCCGAAGACGTTTCTCAGAAATCCTTCATTGAGGGCAACGTCCTTCTTGTAGTCCAGCTTCTTCATCCGCTCCTCGGTTACGCCCATCGTATAGATGAAGCCTGTATGGATTTTCCTGGGAAAGAGGCTCGGTGCGGGATCGTCGTCTTTCGCGTAGCGCAAAAAGGGAAAGATCAATCGCTCCATAAACGATTTCATCTCTCCGGAAACCGTTCCAATATAGATTGGCGAGCCCAATACGAGGGCGTCGGCACTCTCAATTTCATTCAGAATCGGCGTCAGGTCATCTCTTACGGCGCATCTTCCGTAACTTGGTCCTCCTTTTGTCTTGCAGCCAAAACAACTTCTGCAACCCTTGAAGTCAAGGTCATACAGATGGACAAGCTTTGTCTCCGCTCCCTGCGAGGCTGCTCCCTCAAGCGCCTTTCCGAGCAGCGTTGCCGTATTCCAGGTTTTCCGTGGACTTCCGTTGAACGCAATCACTTCCATCGGTTCCTCCAGTGCTCCCGGGCAATGCCGCAGTGTCACGTTTTCGCCATGCTGCGGCAATCGCCGTTCAGACACACCCAATCCCCACAAGCGGACGGTTCCGGCATCAATTTCCGCAAGCCGATTCGTATAGTTCAAATCGCGACGAAGCGGGGCGGGTGGCCGCGCGCTGGGCGGCCACACCGCATCATGCATCTCATCTGGCGTCTTGGAACTCTGGGTAATCGGCGCCAATCGTGGTCTGCCGCCATGCGTCCAAGTCTTTCTTCACGGCTTCCAGCTTCTTATATCCGAGTTCCAGCGCGGGCTTGCCGAGCAGCAGGTGGAGCGGTGGATTCGCTGAGCCGACAGCTTCGATAATTGCTTCCGCGGCGCGTGCGGGGTCTCCCTGCTGTTTGCCGCTGCGTTGACGGGTTTGCCGGCGGCGTTCGCCCGCAGTCTGGGCATAATCGTCGATCACAATTCTGGATTCAAGCAACGAGCGTCCCGCCCAGTCGGTGCGGAACGGGCCCGGCTCGACGATCAGCACTTTGATGCCCAGAGGAGCCACTTCGATCGAAAGCGATTCCGAAAGGCCTTCCACCGCATATTTGGTCGCGTGATAGTAGCCGGTAGCGGCAAAGCTAACCAAACCTCCGATTGAAGAGAAATTCACGATGTGACCGCTGCACCGCTTGCGCATCCCCGGCAATACGGCTTTTGTCAGGTTAACCAGACCAAAGAAGTTGGTCTCGAACATCGCACGAACCTGATCGTCTTCGCCTTCTTCGACGGCTGCAACGTAGCCATATCCCGCGTTGTTCACCAGAACGTCGATATGCCCAAACCTTTCTTCAGCCTGTTTGACAGCCTGGACGATCTGCACCCGGCTCGTCACATCCAGCTGCACGGCGAGCGCATTCTTCTCTTTCCCTGAAACAAGTTCCTTCAATTGATCGGGATTGCGCGCCGTCACGACCGCACGCCATCCCCTGGCAAGCACAAGTCTTGCAAGTTCTCTGCCGAAACCGGTCGAGCAACCGGTGATAAACCATACCGGCGTCTGTTGCTGTGTCATTGCCTTCTCCTCCACACTTTCGATGCAGTTCAATATGGTTGCCGCGCTGCCCATAGCTGGCCGGCCAGCGAGAAGAGGCCTTCCCTGCCAGTTGGAACCATCCATTGCGCCTTCCCGCAAGAGGCGCTTGAGGGATGGAAAGACTTCACGCCTTGATCCCAGAAAATACAGTCGCGACAATTGCTTCAGCCTGTTTATCGTTGAGCATGCCATGACCGGTCAGGAGGCGGAAGACCACAGGACCATAGATGAGATCGAGGACGATTTCTCCATCCACGTCGCTGCGGATTTCCCCCCGCGCGATTCCCCTCTGCCACATGACTCGCACGTCGTTGCGCCGCGACTGAAGAAACCGCTCACGGAAAAGAGCCAGGAAAGTGGGGTCGCTCTGGCACTCCGCAATGAACTGGCAGTACAGCCGCCCCGCATGACTGGTATAGAAATGCATCAGTGACTTGAGTTGTTCAGTGAAGTCTCTCTGTGCCGAACCTGTGTTGGGAGTTGGAACGTCTCTGTTCATCCGGATCAGGAAAGCATCCAAGGCAACAAAAGCCTTATTGGGCCACCATTTGTAAATGGTGGCCTTGCTCACTCCGGAGCGATGCGCGATGGCCTCCGCGGTGACATCGCGCAGGCACTTCTTCTCCAGCAACTGGCATGTAGCGCTCAGGATGGCGGATTGCGCTTCAACGCTACGCTGGCGCCCACGGCGCTTCACTCCTGGTGGAGGGGCGTGTTTGGAGACAGACTTCATAGGGACTCGATACGGTCAATAAAGTATTGACGACAGTGCATGGCACTGCAGACAATTCCTTGCAACATCTTAATATAAACCATTCGTATGGTATCGGATATCACTTTTTCCCTGTTATTTCGCTGTATTTGACGCTTTCATAAACGCTTCGTATAGTAAATACATCCGAATACTGGAGGAGTGGTATGTGCAGTGTAGACTGTTTGCCGGGCCGTGATTGCAGCGTAGTTCAGCATATGCCCAAACCAAGCTACGCCACGGATTGCGCGACCCGGAATCCGGCTACAGCCCTGATCGGTAGCGATGCAACCGGAACTGCGAGCAACGGCTGTAGGCGAGACCTTCCAATGCAAGCACAACTGACGACGGCGCTACTCGACAATCCGGCAAGCGGAGAATCCTGCATATCGTACGAGGAGTTGGCTGCTGCTGCCGCCGAGGCAGAGCTCTCCGCTTTCTACGCTGCTGTGAAAATGTGTTATGGCACATCTTGGGCAAATGCAGCGGCTGATTTCTGGCTACAGGCATTTGCGTCGGCAAACATCGATCCACGCGCTCTGGCCGGCGAACTCCGAAAGATTACCATCGACGCGGCGTGCTCCTTAGCATGCGCTATCCAGTTTCAGCGCTCCTGACAGGACAACAACCTTGGCGAGAGCGCTCTTGCCATAGCCGAGGGGTCGGAAGATAATTGCAAGATGCAACGGTTGCAAATATCAAGTTATGGAACCTCCTCCGCCGCAGGCTGCGCGAGCGAGATTCTGGATTCCATTCCTGTAGTCCTGCAATTTATCCGCGCGCAGATGCGGCGTCACGGCAGATCCGACTTGTCGGTGCCTCAGTTTCGCGCATTGGTGTTTCTGGATCGTAGTCCGGAAGCCTCTCTATCCATGTTGGCGGAGTTCCTCGGGTTGTCGCTGCCTGCGACATCGAGGCTGGTGGATGGGCTCGTGGGGAAGAACTTCGTCACGCGCAGGATTCCTGAGGGTAATCGCCGGTTAGTTGCACTTGCTCTCAGTGCAAACGGCCGTAGGACCGTTCGCGTCGCGTGGCAGGCCGCCGAAGACCGGCTCGCGCACATTATGGCGTCGGTGCCCGCCCGCGAGCGCGGCGCAATTCAGCACGCCCTGCGGATTCTGCGCGAGAAAGTGCGGTCCCTGCCGCCAGAAACCGATTCGTTTGCAAGGGAAGAAAGGAAACCGGCCCGATGAGAGACCGTGACGCATACGGCAACTGATAGGCCGGCATTCGGCGAAAGAGGCAAGTGGCTGAAAGTTCATCAGGCCGCGTTCCTGGTACTACGCTGATAGCGGGCTCGGCTGTCCAGACGTTTGTAGCGCCCGCATCGGGGGAAATGACCGTCTCTCCGCATCGCTGGTTCACAGCCATTGCGGTGATGTCCAGTTCCATCATGCAGGTTCTGGACACCTCGGTGGTCAACGTCAGCCTGCCGCATATCGCCGGCTCTCTCTCATCGAGCGTGGATGAAGCAACCTGGGTGCTCACATCCTACCTGGTGGCCAATGCCATCATCCTGCCCATCACCGGGTGGCTGGCGAACTATATGGGCCGTAAACGGCTGCTGCTGGCGATGGTGGCCGGATTCACGTTGTCGAGCCTGCTCTGCGGGCTTGCGCCCAATCTGCCGGCGCTAATTATCTTTCGCATCCTTCAGGGAGCAACCGGCGGAGGACTTCAGCCCCTTTCGCAGGCCGTGCTGCTCGAAGAATTCCCCGGCAAAGAACAGGGAAAGGCCATGGCTTTCTGGAGCCTGGGAATCATTGCGGCGCCCATTCTCGGGCCGACGATGGGCGGCTGGATCACCGATACCTATACTTGGCGCTGGGTGTTCTTCATCAACCTGCCCGTTGGCGTTTTGAGCCTCATTCTGATTTCGCAATTTGTCTACGATCCGTCCTATATCCGGCGCGGATCGACGCGCATCGATACATGGGGAATCGGCATGTTGGCCGTGGGCATGGGCGCCCTGCAAATCATGCTCGACAAGGGGCAGGAGGATGACTGGCTGGGTTCGAATTTCATCCGCACACTATGTGTCATCGCGCTCGTGTTCCTCGCGGCTTTCGTAATCCGCGAGCTCACGGTAAAGGACCCCATCGTTCACTTTCACCTCCTGCGATCCCAGACATTCTCGACAGGTGTTGTTCTGACGACGCTGATGGGATTTGTGCTGTACGGAAGCCTGGTGTTGCTTCCGCTCTTCATGCAGACACTGCTGGGCTGGACGGCGACGACCGCTGGAATCTGGAACAGTCCGCGGGGAATCGGCACCGCGCTCTGCATGCCGCTGGTGGGCTATCTACTCGGCAAGGGCTGGGACGGACGATGGATGCTGACGTTCGGCCTTGCGGTAGCGGGGCTGGCGTTCTTCGGTTATTCTCACATGACCCTGGACTCAGGAACCTGGGACATCTTCTGGGATCAGATCACGCAGGGCGTAGGAATGGCGTTTCTCTTTGTGCCGCTGACCACGCTGACCATGGGCCCCATTCTGAATCAGGAGATGGGCTATGCGACCAGCCTCTATAACACCATGCGCAATATCGGGTCCAGCATTGGCATTTCCTTTGTGACCACCTGGGTCGCGCGACGTTCTCAGTTTCACCAGAGCGTTCTCGCTGCCAACTTGAATGGTTCCAGCCCTGTTGATCATCGAATGCGCGCGGGGCTTGTGCCGTTCCTGCAACAAAACGGAT